>JACKDR010000021.1 GCA_020633495.1 Kofleriaceae bacterium
GACGTCACGCCGGCCCGGGTGACGCGCGCGTGCGGGGGTCCTCCGCCGGCGAGTTCCGCAGCGGGCCCACGCGAGCACGCGACGGCGTCACCGCCCGCGCCACCACCCACGCCCGCGGTCTCGTCACCGCGAGGACTGTTCGAGCCGGCGGAGGATCCCCCCACGCGCGCGGCAGGACCCGGGCCGGCGCGCTCGCGGTCTCCCGGACGACCCACCCCAGGATCCGGAAGCCACCGCGCCACCGCGCCACCGCGCCACCGCGCCACCGCCACCGCCACCGCCACCGCCACCGCCACCGCCACCGCCGCCGCCGACCGCGGACGCTCCACGACAGGCGACGACAGATCCGCCGCCCTCCGCCTGGGCTAGGCTGCCGCCCATGCGGGGAGGCACGCTGTCGTTCGCGGTCATCGTGAGCACCACCCTCGCCACCGCTGCGGCCGGCGCCTGCGGCGGTGGCGACGACGACGACGACGGCGGCCCGCCCACCGAGGTCACCGACCCGCTGCCCTACGTCGACCCCACGATCGGCAGCGGCGGCCTCGGCTACGCCCACGGCGCCGTCTTCGTCGGCGCCGCCGTCCCCCACGGCCTGGTCAAGCTGGCGCCCGACACCAACGGCTTCTTCGGCACCGTCGGCTTCCAGCACTTCTCCGGCTACTGGTACGGCGACGATCGCATCCAGGCGTTCAGCCACCTCCACCTGCACGGCGCCGGCGCCTCCGACCTCGGCGTCCTCGCCGTGATGCCGACCACCGCCTTCGATCCGACGAAGACCTCGGTCGTCGACTACGAGGCGCGGTTCACCAAGGCCGACGAGCACGCCCGCGCCGGCAGCTACCAGGTCACCCTCGCCGACGGCACCGCCGTCGAGCTGGTCGCCACCGCGCACGGCGCCCACCACCGCTACGCCCTGCCCGGCCCCGGCCACCTCGTCCTCGATCTCGCCAAGGCGCTGGGCGGCGACGGCGACGCCGACGCCGAGGTCCACCTCGACCCGGCCGCGCGCGAGGCCACCGGACGGCTCCACGTCGCCGGCTCGATGAGCCGCGCCTACGGCGGCTTCGACCTGTGGTTCGTGGCGCGGACCCGCCAGGCGTGGACCTCGCACCAGGTGTGGTCGGGCGGGGCCGACGCCGCCACCGGCGAGGACGCGGCCGGGACCGGCGTCGGGGCCGCGCTCGGCTTCGACGGCGCCGAGCCGGTCGAGCTCCAGGTCGGGGTGTCGCTGGTGTCGGCCGACGGCGCCCGCGCCAACCTCGACGCCGAGCTGCCGGCCTGGGACCTCGACGCCACCCGCGCCGCCGCCGAGGCCGCGTGGCGCGACCGCCTCGGCGTCGTCCGCGTCACCGGCGGCAGCGAGGCGGCGCGGCGCACCTTCTACACCAGCCTGTACCACGCGTTCCTCATGCCCACCGAGATCCAGGACGTCGACGGCCGCTACCGGCTCGCCGGCGTCGACACGCCGCTGACCGCCGACGGCTGGACCCAGCTCAGCGACATGTCGCTGTGGGACACCTACCGCACGGTCCACCCGCTGTACGCGTGGCTGGCGCCGGCCTCGGCGCGCGACGCCGCGCGCTCGCTGATCGCGCTCGGCGACGGCCTCGGTGCCTACCCGCGGTGGCCGATCGCGATCGGCGAGAGCGGCACGATGCTGGGCGCGTCGGCGGAGATCGTCGTCGCCGACGCGGTCGCGCGCGGCGTCCGCGGCGTCGACGCCGCCGCGGCGTGGCCACGGCTGCGCGCCGCCGCGATGGACGCGACGCCGCCGGCCGGCGGCCGCGGCGGCCGCGACGACGTCGACGAGTACCTGACCCTGGGCTACGTGCCGTCGTCGCGCGGCCGCTCGGTCAGCTGCACCACCGAGTACGCCCACGACGACGTCGCGCTGGCGACCCTCGCCGACGCGGTCGGCGCCGACGCGGACGCCGCGGCGCTGCGCACCCGCAGCCACGGCTGGCGCCAGCTCTACGACCCCGCGGTGGGGTTCCTGCGGGCGCGCGCCGCCGACGGCAGCTTCGCGCCCGCCGCCGACTTCGACCCGCTCGAGCTCTCCGACGACTACGCCGAGGCCAACGCCTGGCACTCGCTGTGGATGGCCGGCCTCCACGATCCCGACGGCCTGGTCGAGCTACTCGGCGGCGACGCCGGCTTCGTCGACCGGCTCGACACCTTCTTCGACGAGGCCGCGCGCGACTGGGACACCGCCGATCCGGCGGCCGCGAACTTCCCGCGCCCGTACTACTGGCACGGCAACGCGCCCGACCTCACCGCCGCGTTCCTGTACGCGCAGGCCGGTCACCCCGAGGCGACCCGCCGCTGGGTGCGCTGGATCCTCGACACCCACTACGCCGACACCCCCGAGGGCCTGGTCGGCAACGACGACGGCGGCACCCTCGGCGCCTGGTACGTCCTGGCCTCGCTCGGCGTCTACCCGGTCGCCGGCACCGACCGCTGGATCCTCGGCGTCCCGGCGTTCCCCGCCGCCCACGTCGAGGTCGACGGCCACGCCCTCGACATCGTCGCCGACGGCTGGATCGACGGCGCGATCGGCGTCGACGCGATCCTGCTCGACGGCGTCGCGGTCGACGGCCCCTACCTCAGCCACGCCCAGCTGGCCGGCGCCCACGAGCTGCGCTTCGTGACGACGCCGGCCGACTGACCGGGCGGCCCGGCCCTACCGCAGGAACGTCGACGGCGGCGCCGGCGTCCCGATCTCGGCGATGCCGGTGCGGTCGCAGACCTCGGTCGCGAGCATGTCGAACAGCCACGCCACCGGCGCCGGCGCGCCGCCGCGCCCGGCCAGGCCGACCGGCAGGCCGACCAGGCTCGCCGAGGTGAACGCGTCCGACCGCGGGATCGTGGTCTCGAACAGCAGCGTGCCGCTGTCGCCGAGCGCGATGCGGTGGAACGCCTCCATCGACGACGCCGAGCGGCCCTGGAACATGTTGACGACGGTGCCGACCAGCCGCGGCCGCGCCTCCGGCGCCAGCGCCGCGAGGCCGCGCTCGAGCATCGACGCCGAGCGGCTGGCGATCATGTCGGACTGCAGGACCCCGACCACGTGGGTGCACGCGGCCAGGACGTCGGCGGTGACGTCGAACATGCCCGCCGGGCAGTCGATCAGCACCAGGTCAGCGCGCTGCCGCGCCTGCTCGATCAGCGCCCGCCACTCGGCCGCCATGCTGCGGCGCGCGGTCGCCGCCGCCGGCAGGGTCGCCCCCGCCGCCGGCACCAGCTCGAGCCGCGGCACCGAGGTCGCGCGGATCACCGCGTCGAGCCCCGCGGGCGTGCCGAGGACGTCGTAGACGCCGCGCTCGACCCGCTCGCGTGACGCCAGCGCCGACAGCAGATCGCCGTTGATGTCGGCGTCGATCAGGATCGTGCGCAGGCCGCGCTGCGCGACGCTGCACGCCAGGTTGAGGGCGATCGTGGTCTTGCCGACCCCGCCCTTGGGGCTGGCCAGCGCGACCGCGACGCCCAGCGGCGCGCCGGTCGCGGCGACGCCGGCGCCCGGCCGGGTCGCCGGCGACGCCTCCCACTCGGCGTCGAGCTCCGACGGCGCCGCCGGCGCCGGCGGCGCCGAGCCGCGCACCGACCGCGGCTGGCTGACGTCGGCGCGCACCGGCGACGGCACCGCGCGCAGCGGCGGCACGCCGGCGATGGTCTTGCTCGGCCGCTTGGGCGGCGCCGGCGGGCCCTCGCGCGCCAGCGCGACCGACGACGCCAGGGCCGCGGGCGACGCCACGCGCGCCGGCGCCGCCGGGGCCGCGGCCGGCGCCGGGGCCGGGGCCGCCTGGCGCGCCTCGGCGACCGCGTCCATGAGCAGCCCGGCCAGCGAGCCCAGCGGCGCCGGGTACGCGTTGGGCTCGGGCAGCCGCGACACCACGAACACCACCGGGGTCGGCCCGAACAGCTCGTAGAACGCGTCGCGTCCGTCGGCGCCGCCGCAGCGGGCGCCGATGACCCGGCCGGCCTTGACCCAGACGGTGCCGTGGACGCGACCGTCCTGGCGCCGCAGCTCGACCGCGGTGAACTGGCGGCTGAGGCCGACGACCTGCAGGACGTCGGCGAGCTTGAACTCCTCGAGGCGGCCGGTCATCACCAGCGTGTGGTCCGTCGTCGAACGCTTGGTCTCAGCCATCGTTGGCGCGCAGCGCGGTGGCGCTGCCCTCCCCGCGGGCGCAACGACCCATCTTCATGGTCTGGGCGAGCAGCCCGTAGACGCGCGCCCATGCGTCCCGGGTCTCGGTGGTGAAGGCCTCGCCGAGGCCGTAGTCGAGCGTCCACAGCAGCGCGGCGCCGACCGCGTCGTAGGAGGCGTCGGGCACGTGGTAGAGGTCGACGTGGCGGCGGCCCAGCGCGAGCACGACCAGGAACAGATCCTCGTCGACGTCGACGGTGTCGCGCCAGGCGTCGTCGGACCAGTCCATCGCGCGGACGATGAACTTGAGCATCGCCAGGAGCTTGCGCTTCTGCGGCGCGAGGTCGTCCGGGAACAGCCGTCGGTACGCCGGCGCGAGCTCGAAGAGCCGCTTGTAGAACAGGTCGGCCGCGGTCTCGCCGATCGGCTCGACCAGCTGCCACGACCTCCGGATCGCTTGTTTGTGCGCCTCGGTCAGCATGCCTCCCCTTCGCCTGGAACGTTGGTGCGCCTGCATCTTGGAGAGTTCGCGCGCGTCGATCAAGCCGGCTTGATTTTCGGAGCAACGCTCACAGTTGGCGAACGCGGAATGTCCGGTGCACCGGACGCTCGCGGATCGGCGCGCGCCACCCACGACGGGTGAACCTCACCGCGCACGGGCGAGGGGATGTTCGCAGCGCGCCAGTGCACTGCCACCCACGACCAAGGTTCGCCGCGACGAACCGTCGCGGCGGCTAGGGGAGTCGCCACCGGGGGCGGATCTGTTGCGTCGGCCCCTCGGTTCGACGCCGCATCACCCGGCAAGTGTGCGTCGCCACGCCGGCGCGATCTGGCACGCGACCTGCTCTGTCGTGGGGCCCATGGCCCGTGCGTCCTCCGAGCCGCTGTACGTGTCGCGCAACCACCTCGAAGGTTCGCTGTGCGACGCCCCGCTCGAGCGCGTCCTCGCCGCGTGCAAGCGGCACCTGGTCACCGGCGTGGTCCGGGTCCACGTCGCCGGCCAGGACGGCGTCGTCGAGCTCCGCGCCGGCTACGTCGATCGCGCCCAGCTCGGCGACGCGTCGGGCCCGGCGGCGATGGCGACGCTGTGCGCCGCCCAGGACGGCTGGTACGAGGTGTCGCAGCGGCTGCCGGATCTCGGCGGCGATCTCGGCGCCGCCGCCCAGCTGATCGGCGAGATCGACCACGTCCCGCTGATCGTCCTGATGCGGCACTGCGAGGACAACGCGCTGACCTGCACGATCACCGTCATCAGCGGCTTCGACCGGGCGTGCATCGAGTACCGCGCCGGCGACATCGCGCGCGTCGAGCTCAACGGCTTCTTCGACGACGACGCCCTGCCCCAGATCCTGGCCTGGCCCGACGCCCGCTTCCGGATCGCGGCGCCGCCGCTCGACCTCGACATCGAGGGCTGGCCGGTGGCGCGCCGCGCCCCGACCGTGCCGTTCGTGGTCGGTCGCCCCGAGCCGACGCCGGCGCCGCGCGCGCCCACCGCGCCCACCGCGCCCGGCGCGACCGACGCGACCGACGCGACCGACGCGCCGCGCCGCCGCCGCGCCTCCACCAGCGGCGAGTTCCCGGTCAGGCTCCCGACCGCGCCGCCGGTGGCCCCGGCGCGCGCGATCGAGGTCGTGACGCTGCCGTCGTTCACCCACCAGCTCGAGCGCGCGACGCCGCGCGCGCACTCGACGATGCGCACCCGCGCGGTGCGCCGCCGCGCCGACCGCGCCCTGTCCGCGGGCCTCGACGTGCCGCGCGGCCGCGAAGGCGTGTGGATCGTCGTGGCCTCGCTGCTGCTGCTGCTGGTCGGCATCGCCGCGCTGCTGATGCTGGCCTGAGCCGCGCGGCGGCCCGAGGCGGTCTCGGCGCCGCGAGACGACTCAGCCCGTCGACGCCGCCGGCAGCGCCGTGGCGCCGTGGCCGAGCGCGGTCAGCAACAGCTCGGCGGCGTCGTGGCCGCCCGACCAGCCGACCTGGGCCCAGTGGTCGCGCTCGGTCTCGGCGCGCAGCGCGCCCCACCGCTGCGACGCCGCCGGCACCAGGCCGTCGCTGGGTCCGGCGACCCGCGCCAGGTAGGCGTGGGGCAGCCACAGCAGCGGGTGGACGCGGCCGCGATCGGCGGTGGCGGTGACGATGCTGGCGTAGCGGACGCCGGGCGCGTCGCGAACGTCGCGGTTGAACGACGCCAGCCGCGCGGTCGTGAGCCACTCGACCGCCGGGCTGGGCAAGCCGAGCTTGCCGACGACGGCGCGGGCGAGGTCGGGCGCGCCGCGAGTGAGCAGGTCGGCGATCGGCGTGCCGTGGTGCGGCGTGCCGATCGTCACCAGCTCGTCGACGCGCGCGGCGATCGCCGGATCGGTGAGCGCCCAGCGGGCGTCGAGGCCGCCCATGCTGTGCGCGATCAGGCGGACGCGATCGTGCGGCAGCGCGGCGATCCGCGCCGCCAGCGCCGCGGCGCGCGCCGGCACCGGCCCCAGCGGCGGCAGCCGCGCGGTGATCACGTCGAAGCCGACGGCGTCGAGCCGCGCCGCGACCCGCCGGAAGTACTCGACCCGGACCGGGCCGACGCCGACGGCGTCGAAGCCGAGGATGCCGTGGACCAGCACCACCGCGGGCCGGCCGCCGCGCCGGATCAGCGCCGGCGCGCCGCGCGCAGGCCCGGCGTCGGGCGCGTCGTCGTCGCCCGCCGCCGTCACCGCCCCGGCGTCGTCGTGCGCGTGCCCCGGCGTCGCCGCCACGTCGGCCCAGCCGGTGACGATCCAGGTGGCGCGACCGAGCGCCAGCGCGATCACCACCAGCACGGCCAGGACGAGCGCCGTGATCATGTCGACCAACCTGCCACGCCGGCGTCGACGGTGGCAACGCGACGCCGCTTCACGCGATCGCCCGACGCAACCGACGTGCGCTGGCCCACCGGCGCGCCCACCGTCGCGCCCACCGTCGCGATCACCGACGCGGCGGCGCGATCACGACGCGATGGCGAGCGCGAGCGCCACGGTGGTGCCGAGCCCGACCTGGCTGGTCACCTTGACGGTCCCGCCCCACTTGCCGACCAGCCGCTGGCACTGCGCCATGCCGAGGCCGACGCCGCTGTCGCGGGTGGTGAAGAACGGCTTGCCGACCCGGGCCAGGACCTCCGGCGCCATGCCGACGCCGTCGTCGCGGACCTCGAGCGCCAGCGTCCGGCCCTCGACCCGCGCCGCGACCGTGACCCGGCCGCCCGGGCGGTGCCGCGCCTCGACCGCCTGCGTGCCGTTGGCGATCAGGTTGATCAGCACCTGGGTCAGCTCGGTGGCGTCGAAGCGGATCGCCGGCAGCGTCGCCGGGCCGTCGTAGCCGATCGTGGCGCGGCTGCGCGCCGCCAGGTCGTGGCACGCCACCATGGCGTGGCGGATCACCGGGATCGGCGCCACCGCGGCGTCGGCGCGGGGCGGCCGCGCCGACAGGAAGCTGGCCAGCCCCATCGTGACGCCGCGCATGTGGATCGCGCTGGTCCGCAGATCGCGCGCCAGGCCGGGCAGCTCCTCGATGACCTCGTCGATCAGCGCGCGCTCGTCGGCGTCGATGGGCTCGCCGGCGTGCAGCTTCTGGATGCCTTCGGTGGCCTCGGCGAGGTCGACCAGGCGCTCGGCGTTGATCACGACGCCGGCCAGCGGCTGGTTGAGGTCGTGCAGCACCGCGCCCGCGATGCTGCCCAGGGTCGCCAGCCGCTCGGTCTCGAGCAGCCGGTGCTGCAACGTCGCCGACTCGCGCCCGAACGACCACGCCTCGAGCCCCCACTGCACCAGCTGCAGCAGCTCGTCGCGCTCCCACGGCTTGACGATGTACCGCGCGACCAGGCCCTCGTTGATCGCCGTGAGGATGGGATCGACGTCGGAGTACGCGGTCATGACCATGCGCACCGTGGTCGGCCACCGCGCCTTGACGATCCGCAGCAGCTCGTCACCGCCCATCGCGGGCATGCGCATGTCGGTGACCAGGACCGCGATCTCGCGCGCCTCCAGGACCTCCAGCGCGGCCGGCCCGTCGGCGGCGACGACGACGTCGGCCTCGCCGGCGAGCGCCTGCTCGAAGACGATCCGGTTGGGCAGCTCGTCGTCGACGTACAGCACGACCGGCGCCTCGGCGACGGCGGTCACGACGCCGCCTCCGCCGCCGCGCGTCCAGGCAGGTCGATCGCGAAGACGCTGCGACCGCCGCGCTCGCGCAGCTCGAGCACGCCGTGGTGGCGGTGGACGATATCGCGCGCCAGCGCCAGGCCCAGGCCGGTGCCCTTGCCGGGGTCCTTGGTGGTGAAGAACGGCTCGAAGATGCGCTCGCGCAGCTCCGGCGGCACGCCGGCCCCGCTGTCGGCGACCTCGATCACGAGGCGATCGTCGACCTCGCGGGCCCCGACCTCGACCCAGCCGCCGGCGCCGACCGCCTGGCCGGCGTTGCCGATCAGGTTGACCAGCACCTGGACCAGCAGCGGCGGCGCGCACCACACCGGCAGCAGTGGATCGTACGCCTCGCGGACGTCGACGCCGGCCAGCGCCGGCTGGGCCAGCGTGATCGCGCGCCGCACGACGTCGCCGACCGCGGCGCCGCGGAGCTCGAGGTCACCGCCGCGGCGGAAGCCGAGCAGGTGGCGCGAGATGAAGGCGATCTGCTCGGCGCAGCCCGCCAGCACGTCGAACAGCTGGCCGGCCGGGGTGTCGCTGCGGATCACCTCGGCCGGCAGCAGCCGCCGCAGCGGCCCGACCGCGTTGACGATCGCGTTGGCAGGGTTGCGCAGCTCGTGGGCCAGCCCCGACGACAGCGTGCCCAGCGCCGACAGCTGCTCGGCGCGCTGCAGCCGCGCCGCCAGCTCGCGGCCGCGGAACTGGGCGCGGACCCGGGCCAGCAGCTCGCGCGGATCGAACGGCTTGACCACGTAGTCGACGGCGCCGGCGTCGAGGCCGGCGAGCCGGGTCCCGGGATCGGCGAGCGCCGACAGGATCACCACCGGCGCCAGCGCGTCGCCGGTGAGCTCGCGGAAGCGGCGCGCCAGCTCGATGCCGTCCATGCCGGGCATGTCGACGTCGGTGACCAGCAGGTGGGGCCGGTGTCGCGCCGCCAGATCCTGCGCGGCGAGGCCGTCGAGCGCGACGATCACGACGTGGTCCTCGGCGAGCAGCCGCGCCACCTGGGCGGCCAGCCGCGGGTTGTCCTCGGCCACCAGGATCGAGCCCTTCACGGTCCCGGGCGGCGACAGGATCTCGCCCGAGGACACGGTGGCGGCGGCCAGGCCGTAGTCGCTGGGCCGCAGCTGCGGCGCCGCGTCGGTGAGCATCGCGCCCGGCGTGCCGCGCGGCAGCTCGACCCGGAACTCGGTGCCGCCGGCGCGCAGCCGCTCGACGTGGATCGCGCCGCCGTGGGCCTCGACCAGCTGCTTGACCAGCGACAGGCCGATGCCGCTGCCGCTCTTGCCGGTGGCGGCGCCGCGGCCGCGCTCGAACCGACCGAACAGCCGGGTCAGCAGCTCGTCGTCGATGCCGACGCCGGTGTCGCGCACCGACAGCCGGAGCCGGTCGTCGTCGCCGCCGAGCTCGACCGCGATCTGGCCGCCGGCCGGCGTGAACTTGACCGCGTTCGACAGCAGGTTCGACAGCACGCGCTCGAACGCGACCGCGTCGACCTCGGCGCCCAGCGTGGTCGGCCCCAGGCAGCGCAGGGTGAGCCCGGCCTGCTCCGCCGCCGGCACCCAGGTCGCCACCAGGTTGCGGACCAGGACGCCGACGTCGACCGACTCGGGGACGACCGCGAGGGCGGTCTCGCGGCCGGCGGCCAGCAGCAGCAGCTCGTCGACCAGGCGCAGCAGCCGTCGCGCGCTGTCGACGACGCCGGCGAGATCGGCGCGGGCGCGCTCGTCGAGCTCGGCGCCGGCGCGCCGCTCGACGTCCGCGATCGCCAGCAGGATCAGCGACAGCGGGGTCCGGATCTCGTGGCTGATGTTGCCGAAGATGCGCTCGCGGCTGGCCTGGGCCACGCGCAGCTGGTCGACGGTCGCGGCCAGATCGTCGCGCGCGACCGTCAGCTCGGCGGTGCGGGCGTCGACCAGGCGCTCGAGGTCGACCTGGTAGGCCTCGAGCTCGCGGTTGGCCAGCGCGTTGTCGAGCGCCAGCGCCACGGTCGGCGCCAGCAGCTCGAGCAGGCTGGCGACGTCGGCGGCGGGCGTGGCCGCCTCGGCGGGCGGCCAGACCGCGAGCCGGCCGCGGAAGCCCGCGCCCTTGAGGTCGATCCCGACCGCGGCGGCGTCGGCGCCGAGCTCGCCGGCCTCGGCCTCGACCGCACCGGCGGCCCCGGCCACCGCCGCGAGCCGGGCGCCGCGGACGCCGGCGACGTCGACCAGGCCCCGGACGACGGCGCCACCGACCCGCTCTGGGGTGCGCGCCCGCCAGATCTGATGCCCCATGCGGTACGCGGTGTCGAGCTGGTGACGCTGGCGCTCGACCGTGCGCTTGGCGTCGTCGAGCTCGGCGTACCTGGCCTCGAGGGCGCGCATCGCGTCGTCGAGATCGGCGGCGGCGTTGCGCACGGTCATGGGCACGGTCAGCCAGCGCGCCAGCCGCGCACGCGCCGACCGCCCGACCGGGACGCGGATGTCGTAGCGCCCGCCGACGTCGGTGAAGGTCATCTCGACGTGGGCATCGCTGCCGAGCCCGAGCACCCGCGACACCGCCTCCATGCCGCCGCGCGCCATGAGGAGGAACTCGCGACTCGGGCGGTAGCCGGGCGCGGTCCGCAGCTCGACCTGGAACTGCCCGGGCGCGACCTCGCGGAAGGTCGGCACGATGTTGTTGAACATCTGGTTGCCGAGGCCGCCCGACGAGAGCATCCAGCGGTAGAAGCCCACCGGGCTCATCAACGTCCGCCCGATCGTCACAAACGAGCGGACCAGCGGCGACTCGATCCCGGCGGCGCCGATCGCGACGATGTCGTCGTCCGTGAACCACCGCCGCGCGTTGGCCATCACCTGCTCGAAGGCCTCGTAGTCGATCCGCTCGTGGCGATCCTCGAGATGGACCCGCGAGTAGCCGACCCCAGCCAGCAGGTCGGCGCGGGCGATGCCGCGACGCTCCGCCGCGCGCAGGAACGGGTCCAGAACCTTGCAGGAGACCTCGTTCACCGGCCCAGTCTAGATCATCTCCCCCACCGCAGCAGCATCGCCGAGGCGGTCATCCCGGCGGCGCCCGAGTACATCGCGAGCAGATCGCCATCGCGGAGCTGGCTGTCGCGCTGCGCCGCCGCCATCACCAGCGGCAGGTTCGCGCCCGACAGGCTCGCCGCCCATCGGAACGTGTCGACGCGCCTCGCCTTGGTCAACCCAGTGTGCTCCTGCACCGCGGGGGGCAGCCACGCCGACGCCTGGTGGCAGGCCAGGACGTCGACCTGATCGTGGGCGTAGCCGGCGGCCTCGAGCGCGGCGTCCATCAGGGGCCGCGCGGTGTCGCCGATGCGCAGGAACTGATCGCGCGCCCCGCGCGGGTTGTCGAGGTAGATGACGGTGCGGCCGTCGTCGTACCAGCGCTTGCCGGGCACACCCGTGACGCAGCCCCCGTAGACGCTGCCTTCGGTGGCGTGCTTGACCGACAGGATGCCCTGGCCCTCGGCCACCGGGCCGACCACGACCGCGGTCGCGCCGTCGCCGAACCACGCCGAGAACTGATCCTCCTGGCGCAGGAAGCGGTTCATCGCGCACGCCTGCACGATCACCGCGATCTTGATCTGGCCGGTCCGGATCATCGCGTCGGCCATGATGAGCTGCTGCATGAACGCGTTGCACATGCCGTCGGTCTGGAGCGTGTGGCAGGACCACTTCAACCCCAGCTCGTGGTGCAGGCGGCACGCCGTCGGGACGTGCAGCCAGTCCGGCGTCGTGGTCTGGCACAGCAACATGTCGACGTCGCCGGGCGCGACGCCGGCGCGCTCCATCGCGTCCTTCGCGGCCACCATCTCCATGTCGGACGACCGCATGTCGTCCGGCATGATCCGGCGCTCCTCGACGCCCTCGAACGGATCGGCCTTGAAGCGCATCATGTGCTTGATGATGGTCATCGCCCCCGGATCGAGGGCGCCGTCGTCGTCGCCCGCGCTGCGCGTGAGGTTGCGCTGCTGCCTGGCGCGCCACCCCGCGACGATCTCCTCGGGCCAGTAGTCGTTCTTGCGGATGATCGGGGGCAGGTAGGTCCCGACCGACCAGATGCCGGCTGTGATCATGAGTCTTCTCCGTTGCTCGTTCAGTTGACGACCCGCGACTGCGACGGCGGATCCTTCGGCGCGAACGCGCCCATGCGGTCCTTCTTGGGCAGCCGGACGTCGGGATCGACGAGGACGTCGACCACCACCGGCCCGGGGTGGTCCCGCAGCAGCGCGGCGTGCTGCGCGAGCTGCCCGGGTTGATCGATCCGCACGGTCGCGGCGCCGAGCCCGGCGGCCAGCGCGGTGACGTCCATCGTGATCGGATAGTGCGGCCGGCGGCCGTAGACGGTCTCGTGACCGTTCTCGACCATGCCGAGGCGCTGGTCGTCGAAGACGAAGACCCGGATCGGCAGCCGCTCGGCCACCGCGGTCGCGACCTCGAAGGCGTTCATCGCGAAGCAGCCGTCGCCGCAGATCGCCGCGACGGTGCGGTCGGGGTGCCCGAGCTGGGCGCCGATCGCGGCGCCGATCGACTGCCCCATCGAGCCCAGGCCGGTCATGACCACCCAGGCGTCGGGGTGGGTCATCCGCAGGTAGTGGGTCGCGAACAGGAAGTGCTCGCCGGAGTCGACCGTGACGATCGTGTCGGCGGGCAGGAGCTGCTGCAGCTCGCGCAGCGCCTGGTCCGGCGCGATCGTGGTCCGCGACAGGCTCGGCGCCAGCTCGTGGCGGACGACGCCGCCGGCGGGCGCGACGCGGTGGCGCCTCCCGGTGCTGCGCAGCCGGGTCTCGAGGCCGCCGAGGAAGTCCTCGGCGGGCGCGACCACCGCGTGGGTCGGCGCGTAGCTCTTGCCGATCTGCCGGGCGTCGATGTCGACGTGGACGAACGCGCCCACGCCCTGCAGCGCCGGCGAGAAGCCGTCGGTCGACAGATCGCCGAGGCTGGTGCCGATCGCGACCAGCAGATCGACGCCGCCGTCGAGGTACGCGCGCACCGACGGGTGGCCGCCCAGCCCCATGACGCCGAGGGCCAGCGGGTGGGCCTCGGAGAACACGCCCTTGCCCTTGGGCGTGGTCGCCACCGGGCAGCCCAGGCGCTCGGCGACCCGGCGCAACCGCGCCGGCGCGTCGCCGCCGCGGACGCCGCTGCCGGCGAGGATCAGCGGCCGGGTCGCGGTCGCGAACAGCGCGGCGACGTCGTCGAGCATCGCCGACGGCACCGCGACGTCGACGTGGACGACGCCGGCGACCCGCGGCGGCGCGATCTGCGCGGTCGTGACGTCCATGGGCAGGGTCAGCAGCACCGGGCCGCGGCGCCCCGAGCGCGCCGTCGCGATCGCGCGCTTGAGCAGGTGCGGCAGCTGGTTGGCGGCCGGGATCTCGGCGGCGAGCTTGGTGATGTGGCTGGCCATCCCGACGATGTTGAGGCCGTACGCCGAGCCGTCCTGCAGGACGCCCTTGCCGTGCAGCGGCCGCGGCGCCTCGCCGACCAGCAGCAGCAGCGGCAGCCCGTCGCACCACGCCGACGCCAGGCCGGTCATCGAGTTCATGACGCCGGGCCCCGACGTCACGACCGCGACGCCGAGGTTGCCGGTGGTGTGCGCGTAGCCGGCGGCGGCGAACAGCGCGCCGCTCTCGTGGCGGGTCGTGACGACCCGGACGTCGCTGTCGAGCAGCGCGTCGTGGACCGGCGAGATCGGGCCGCCGGGCAGCCCGAACAGGACGTCGACGCCGGCGTCGGCGAGGACGTCGACCAGGACGTCGGCGGCGCGGCGCGTCGGCCCTGGCTCGCTGACCGCGATCGCCACCGGCGCGGCCACCGTCGGCGCCACCACCGAGGCGGCGAGCTCGTCGAGGATGGCCGTGACGTCGTACGGCTTGCCGACCGCGCGCGACGCGCCGGCGGCGAGCGCCTCGGCCTCGAGCTCGGGCGTCATCCCGGCGCTGGTGAGGATGACCTCGACGCCCGCGGTCTCCGGGTTGGCCTTGAGGCGTCGGCACACCTCGAGGCCGTCGAGGCCGGGCATGAAGACGTCGAGCAGGACCAGGTGCGGACGCGCGACGCCGACCTGGATGAGCGCGTCGATCCCGTTGTCGACGACGGTGAGCTCGATGCGGTCCTTGTAGCGCTTGAGCAGGCGGCCGAGCGCGCGCAGGTGAGCGTTGTCGTCGTCGACGATGAGCACCCGCTGGCGGGCGGCCACCGACGGCACGATGCGGTACGAGCGATGAGGTTCGAGCACGGGCCCCTCTTGCTGTGGGGAGGCACACCCCACGGAGGGCCGCCTTATACCGTCCCCGCTCGACCCTTCAACGACGATTCTTCCGAGCGACCGTCGCCGATGACGACGTCGCGGTGCTTCATCGAACTTCGACATGGCTACTCTCCTTCGATCGCGCGTCATCGACGTCACCCGACAAGGGTGAGCCGTCAGGGATCACGTAGGTGCTGTTGCCAAACCTGACGACACCGACGGCGCCCGACGCAGCGTTCATGCGCCTCTGGGTGATGCGACGACACACGCCACGCCCCGTGTGCATCACGCGCGCCAAGCTCACGCCGGCGCCGCGGCGGTTCGCGGTTGTCGCTCCGGATCGATCCGTGGGACATGCACGCCGCCACGGAGGTGATCGATGCATCCGGATCGCGACACGCCCACGCCCACGCCCACGCCCACGCCCACGCCCACGTCCACGGCGACCGCACCGCGCCTGCCGCCCGGTCCGGCCCGCCGGCTCGGCGCGACGCTCGGCTACGCGCGCAACCCGGTGCGCTACTTCCGCGCGATGGCGGACCGCCACGGCGATCCGTTCCTGATGCCGACGATGTTCGGCACCTGGTTCGTGACCGGCCACCCCGACGCGATCCGCACGATCTTCGCCGCCGAGCCGACCGCGTTCGATTCGTTCCTGGTCGACATGCTGTCCGACATCGCCGGCCGCGACTCGCTCGCCGTCATCGCCGGCGACCGCCACCGCGCCGAGCGCAAGCTCCTGATGCCGCACTTCCACGGCGAGCGGATGCGCGCCCACGGCGACCGCATCCGCGAGATCACGCGGCGCCACGCCGCGGCCTGGCGGCCTGGCCGGCGCTTCGCCCTGCACGACACGCTGATGACGATCTCGCTCGACGTCATCATCGAGCTGATCTTCGGCGTCCACGATCCGGCCCGCGTCGTCGCGTTCCGCGACGCGGTGCTCGCCCGCGACCGGGCGACGACGCCGGCGATCGTCTTCTTCAAGGGGCTGCGGCGGTCGTTCGGCGGCCTGGGTCCATGGGCGCGCTTCCGCCGCGCCGCCGATCACCTCGACGCGCTGTTCCGCGACGAGCTCGCGGCGCGCCGGGCGGCGCCGGATCCGACCCGCACCGACGTCCTGGCGCAGCTGCTCGCCGCCCGCTACGACGACGGCGCGCCGATGAGCGACCGCGCGATCTGCGACGAGCTGGTGACGATGGCGGTGGCCGGCCACGAGACCACCGCGATCTCGCTGGCGTGGGCGACGTCCTGGCTGCTGCGGGACCCGGCCGCGCGCGCCCGCCTGCTCGCCGAGATCGCGACGCTGGGCGAGGCGCCGCGGCCCGACGACCTGGCCCGCCTGCCCTACCTCGACGCCGTGTGCATGGAGACGCTGCGCCTGACCCACCCCGGGACCGACATCATGCGGCAGCTCAACCGCCCGATGCGCGTGCTCGACTACGACCTGCCGGCGGGCACCGGCATCAACGTGTGCATCCCGCTGCTGCACCGCCGCCCCGAGCTGTTCCCCGAGCCGGAGCAGTTCCGCCCCGAGCGCTTCCTCGAGCGCCGCTTCGCGCCGCACGAGTTCGTGCCGTTCGGCGGCGGCCACCGGCGCTGCCTGGGCGCCGCGTTCGCGCTCTACGAGATGAAGATCGTGCTCGCCACGCTGCTCGCCGGCTTCCCGCTGCGCCTGGCCCACGACCGCCCGATCCCCGCGGTCCGGTGGAACGTCTTCATGGCCCCCAAGGGCGGCGTCGAGGTCGTGCTCGACGGCCCGGCCGCCCGCTGAGCGCGCCGGCGTCGGGCCCGACCGAGCATCGACGCGGCCCACGCAACGACGGGTTCGAGCTGGGCGCCTATGCCACCGAGCTGTTCTCCAGCGGCCACGCGACCCAGGCGCAGGTCTCGTACCTGCTGGCTCACCCGCTCGCGGTGACCTTCCGACCCACGCGCAATGCGATCTACCGCGGCACGCTGGTGGTCACCGCGACGTGGGCAGACGGCCAGGTCGAGACCCAGTCCATGGATCTTCGCGGGCGCGGCCGCGAGCTCGACCAGGCGCCGTCGCACGAGCGCTCGCCCGACGAGGTCGCCGCGGCGCAGGCCGAGGACGCGCGGCTGGCGCAGGAGCACGCCGACGAGCAGGCCCGGATCGCGGCCAACGACAAGATCGACGAGCCCTACCCGCAGCACCAAGCGGACGCGTTCGAGGCCGCGGCCCGTGCCGCGGGTGGCGCAGGCCGCCGGCTTGCCGCCGGTCAGCTCCTCGGCGCCAAGACCGCCGGCGACGAAGCGGCGGCCTACCACCGCACCGTGCAACCGCCGGCGCGATCGCTCTGGTGGGACCTGCTGGAGATCGCGATCAGCGTGGGGACAGCGGGCGTCGCCGGCGCCGTCGCCAAGAACTTCGTGAACTGGACCGAGGCGTACCTGGACGCCAAAGGTGCCCCCGGGATCGCGGCGATCGGTGACATGATCAAGGAAGGGATCAAGACCGGATCGAAGCGCGCGATGGCGATGACGGGCGGAGGGGGCGGAGGGGATGCTACCGAGCACGTCGAGAGCGGCCGTCGTGATCACTCGACGAACCAGCGAATCGACTTCTTTGCCGAGCAAGTAGCCATCCTCGACGCCGCGACGGCAGAGCGCGAGCAGCTGATCGAGGACCGACGCGCAGCGCTCAAGCCCCTGCTGCGCACCGAGCATGCGGCTACTGCGGTCGCTGCGATGAGCGCCGTCGGCGACGCGTTCGCCGCGGCGGCCACCGACGCCGAGCAGGCCCAGCATGACGCTACGGCGGTCCAGTGGGTGAGCTACGTCGCACGCGCGTCGTTCGGCGTGGAGGACGTGCCGAGGCAGAACATCATCGAGAACGGCGAGGAGCCCGCGCCGCAGACCGCGACCAAGCTCGACACCGTGCGTCCCGAGGACCCGGCGAGCCTCATGTCGTCGCCGCGCGGCCTGCTCGACATCGGCGTCTGGGTCGGAATCGGTGACCAAGGCGCGCGGTGGGCGAAGCCAACCTATGCGAGCCTCGAGGGCGTGTCGCAGGAGATCGCCGATCGCATCGCCCGGATCCCGCTGCGCGACGTCCCGGTGCCGCTGCGCCTGGTCCTGGGCCCGAACAACTAGCACCCGGCGGTGGTGACCCGTGACGAAGCCGGCAGGATCCGGTCCACCGGGGACTTCGCCCTGCTCGCCGCCCAGGCCGGGCCCGAGCACGCCGCCCACGACGAGGCCCAGGCCGAGGGTGGCGCCGAGGCCCTGATCGAGCGCGTGCTGTCGCGGTCGCTCAGCGACTGGGGTATCGGGATCACCACCGACGACGCCACGGGCCGCGGCGGATGAGGCGGCCGGTGCGCGCTTCGTGGATCCTGCTGCTGCTGCTCGGGTGCGGCTGCCGAGACGGCGGCCGTCACGACGTCCCATCCCCCGCGCCCTCGGACGGTGGCCAGGCCACGTCCCCGGTCGACGACATGGTCGACGTGCCGGCCGGCTGGTTCACCGCCGGCTGCACCGGCGTGCTCGCCCCCAGCGACGCCGGCGATCGTGTGCTGCTGCGCGATCACGATCCGATCTTCGTCCGCTGTATCGGCGACAATCCGCCGAGCCGGCGCTGGCTCTCGGCGTTTGCGATCGATCGATTGGAGACCACGCGCGCCGCATACGCCAGGTGCGCGAGCGCCGGTCAGTGCCCGGCGGCGCCGGCCGAGGCGGCCGGAGGCGATCCGAGGCTGCCGATCGAGGCGTCGTGGGAAGCCGCGACGAGCTACTGCCGGTGGACGGGCAAGCGGCTTCCGACCGAGCACGAGTGGGAGAAGGCGGCGCGCGGCACGGATCAGCGGATCTACCCGTGGGGCGACGCGCGACCCACGTGCCGTCGCGCCACGATCCAGCGCGATCGCACCAACGACGTGGCGCCACACTGCGCCCCGCCGCGAACCCCGGTCGGCACACGCGAGGGCGACGCCAGCCCGTACGGCCTGCAGGACGCCGCCGGCAACGCGCCCGAGTGGGTGCATGACTTCGACGACCGTCGCGGCGTCGTCGGCTCACCAAGCGTGCGGTTGCTCCGCGCCGAGGAGGTCGACGGCCCCGTACTCCGGCTCGACTGGGAGACGCTGGACGCCGTCGCGTACGCCGATCGCGCCATCGTCGATCCGCAGGGGCCCGAGCGGCCCGGCGACGGCACGCCGACCGGCTGGGAGCACGTCATGAAGGGCTTGCCCGACGACCCGAGCATCGCCGCTCGTTCACGCCCGACCCCTGGCGTCCGCCCCGTCGCTGGCATCCGCTGCGCCCGGTCGCGCCCCGGTCCGACGCCACCGCACCTGGCGCCCCTGCCGGAAGGCTACACGCCGGCGTTCCGCGAGGCCGAGGAGTCGCGATGACCACCGTCAGCACCGACGACGCCACGGGCCGCGGCGGATGAGGCGGCCGGTGCGCGCTTCATGGATCCTGCTGCTGCTGATCGGGGGCGGCTGCCGAGACGGCGGCCGTCACGACGGCCCATCCCCCGCGCCCTCGGACGGTGGCCAGGCCACGCCCCCGGTCGACGACATGGTCGACGTGCCGGCCGGCTGGTTCACCGCCGGCTGCACCGGCGTGCTCGCGACCCCGGACGACCCGGTCGTGCTGGAGGTATCGAGCGGCCCGCGAGTGGACCGGTGCGTCAACGACAGTCCTCCCAGTCGACGATGGGTGTCGTCGTTCGCGATCGACCGGCTCGAGACGACGCGGGCGGCCTATGCGCGCTGTGTCGCAGCCGGCGCCTGTACGGCGCCGCCCTCGGGCTCCACACCCGAGGCGACCGAGGAGGCGACCGACGACGACGAGCTTCCGGTGCGGGTCCGCTGGGACGACGCGGCGGCGTACTGCCGGTGGCGGGGCAAGCGCCTGCCGTACGAGCACGAATGGGAGAAGACCGCCCGTGGCACCGACGAGCGCATCTACCCGTGGGGTGACGCGCGCCCGACCTGCCGCCGTGCGACGATCCTGCGCGATCTCACCAACGACGTCGCGCTGGGGTGCCGCCCCGCGCTGACCGCGGTCGGGACCCGGGTCGGCGACGCCAGCCCCTACGGCGCACAGGATCTCGCCGGCAACGCCGCCGAATGGGTCCAGGACTTCGCCGCGCCGCGCGGCAGCGTCGGCTCGCGCCCCATCCGGCTGCGCCGCACCGAGGGTCCCGATGGTCCGGTGATGCGGGTCGACTGGGCCAGCCTGCACGACGTCGTCTACCTCGATCGCCTCGTCGTCGATCCCCACGGCCCGATGGTCCCGGACCCGCTGCTCGAGCCGGGCCGACGACACCTCGTCAAGGGCATGCCCTACGCGCCGGCGATCTTCGAGCGAGGCGGCTGGATGTTCGAGCCAGACACCACCGTGCGCGCCGACGGCTCGGTCCTCGAGACCTACGTCGCCGGCATCCGCTGCGCCCGGTCGCGCCCCGGCCCGACGCCGCCGCACCTGGCGCCCCTGCCGGACGGCTACACGCCCGCGTTCCGCGAGCCCCAGGAGTCGCGATGACCACCACGACCACGACCACCGCGGCGGCGCCTCCCGACGACGCTGAGGCCCGCCCCTACGCCTCGGCCGACGACCACGCCCGCGACGAGCTCGCGCTGACCGGCCTGTTCCTGCGCCGCGCGATGGCGCGCGGGCGCCGCGAGGGCTGGGTCGCCGGGACCTCCGGCATCTCCGAGGACGCCGCCGCCGTCGACGCCGAGATCCGCGCGGTCTACGGCCACATCGAGGCGCGGCTCGCGGCGGCACGTCGCGCCGGGCGCGCGGTCCCGTTCGACACCCTGCGGACCCGGCTCGGCCTGTCGATGACCGAGCAGCGGATCCTGTGGGCGCTGGTCGGCCACGAGCAGGATCCGCGCCTGCGCCACTTGCTCCGCTGCCTGGCCACCGAGCCGACCACCGCGGTGACCACCGGCGTGCTCGTCGCGCTGCTCTATCAGCCCGACCTGCCGCTCGGCCTCGCTCTCGCCGAGCTCGGCCCTGCGGGGGCGCTGGCGCGACACCGGCTGGTCCACGCCGTCGCCGAGGACGCCGACGCGCCGTTCAGCCGGCGCCGCCTGACCATCGCCGACCGCGTCCTCGAGCTCGCGCACGGCCTCGTCCGGCTCGATCCCGAGGTCGCGCGCGTCGCCCGGCTCGTCGAACCGGCGATGCCGCTCGAGCACCTGCTGGTCCCCGACGCGACGCGGACGGCGGTCGTCGCCGGGGTCGCCGCTGCGACCGGCGCCGCGGCGCCCGCGCCGGTGGTGGTGCTCGCCGGCCGGGCCGGCAGCGGCCGGCGGTCGCTGGCCAGCGCGGCGGCCGCCGCGTGCGGCCTGCGCGTGCTGGCGGTGCGTTGCCGAGATCTCCCCGCGCAGCTCGCCGGCTTCAACGCGGCGCTCGCCGCGACCGTGCGCGACGCGGCGCTGTTCGAGGCCGCGATCGTGCTCGAGGACGTCGACGCGCTCGCCGACGACGACGGCCGCGATCACGACGACCGCCGCGGCTGGCTCGACGCCGGCCCGCTCGCCGACCACGCCGGCCCGGTGCTGGCCACGTGCGGCGCCGCGTCGGCAGGCTGGTCGATGACACGCGGCGTCTCGATCCACGAGCTCGGCGTCCCGCCCGAGGCGGTGCGGGCCGCGCTGTGGCGT
This sequence comes from Kofleriaceae bacterium, assembly GCA_020633495.1. Taxonomy (GTDB): domain Bacteria; phylum Myxococcota_A; class Polyangia; order Haliangiales; family Haliangiaceae; genus WYBA01. The sequence goes on from JACKDR010000021.1 coordinate 21,207, forward strand.
CGAGGCCTCGGCGACGCCACCGCGCCCGACGTCGTCGACGCGGTCGCCCGCCGCTACCCGGTCACCGGCGGCGTCATCCTGCAGGCCGCCGCCGCGGCGCGGGCCCGCCACCTCGACGGAGGCGCGACGCTCGACGGCGCCGCCCTGCACGAGGCGCTGCGCGGCGCGCTCGACGCGCGGATCGCCGGCGTCGGCGTCCGCGTGCCGTGCGCCCAGCGCTGGGACGACATCGTCCTACCGGACGACACGCGCGCCGAGATCCGCGAGCTGATCGCGCGCGTCGCCCACCAGCGTCGCGTCTACGACGAGTGGGGGTTCCGCCGCAAGCTGGCGCGCGGCCTCGGCCTGTCGGCGCTGTTCCACGGCCCGCCGGGCACCGGCAAGACCATGGTCGCCGGCCTGATCGCCCGCGAGCTCGGCCTCGATCTCTACCAGGTCGACCTGTCGCGGGTCGTCTCGAAGTGGGTCGGCGAGACCGAGAAGCACCTCGCCGCGCTGTTCGAAGCCGCCGAGTCAGGCCACGCGGTGCTGCTGTTCGACGAGGCCGACGCGCTGTTCGCGCGCCGCACCCAGGTCGGCTCGGCGACCGACCGCTACGCCAACCTCGAGGTCAACTACCTCCTGCAGCGCATGGAGTCGTTCACCGGGATCACGATCCTGACCACCAACCACGACGCCGCGATCGACGAGGCGTTCCGCCGTCGACTGTCGTACCGGATCGGCTTCGCGCTCCCCGAGGCGGAGGAGCGCGCGGACCTGTGGCGGCGGCTGCTACCCGACGAGGCCGACGTCGCGCCCGGGCTGGACGTCAGCGACCTCGCCGAGACCTACGCGATGAGCGGCGGCTACATCCGCAACGCGGTGCTGCGCGCGGCGTTCTTCGCGGCCGACGCTGGCTCCGCGATCACGACCGCCCACCTGACCCGGGCCGCGGCGCTCGAGTACGTCGCGATGGGCAAGGTGGTCCGGCACCAGGCCTGATCCGCCGCACGCCGCACGCCGCCGCGCCGGCTCACTCGGTCCAGTGCGCGAGCGCCGACACGTCGCCGGACGCCGGCGCCGGCTCGATCGTCGCGGCGGCGGCGCGGAACGCGGCCTCGTGGACGTCGTGCTCGCCCTCGGCGGCGAGGTAGCTGATGCCCTGGTAGCAGGTCGGGCCCTCGAACAGATCGTAGATGCGGCGCTCGACGCCGTCGCCCATCCGCAGTCGCGCGGTGACCTCGACGCCGGTGAGGCCGGTGGCGGTGTGGACCTCGCGCGGCGCCGACTGCGCCACGACGGTGAAGCCGGCGCGCGCGCGCTCGGCGTCGAGCGTCTGCGCGATCAGCGTCGCCGGCGCGGGCAGCCGCGGCAGCCGCGGGATCCGCGGCGACACCACGATCGCGACCCGGGCGGTGGCCGGCGTCGTCCCCGGCGGCAGGTAGCGCAGCTGGGTGCCGACGACGTGGCGGTTCCAGCCGGGCGGCGGGACCAGGGTCGGATAGGTGACGGGCTCGGTCATGGGCGGGGGCGGGGTCGGTGCGCTCGATCAGTCCCAGAGGCTCGAGATCGCGCTGCCCGCGTCGTCGAGCAGGCCGCCGCCGATCGACGCGGCGCTGCTGCCCAGGCTCGACACGCCGTCGATCGCGCTGCCGCCCAGGCTGGCCAGGCCGTCGACGGCGTCGCCAGCGGCGGTCGCGCCGGCGTCGAGGAGGCTGCCGCCGACGTTGACCAGACCGCTGGCCGCGTCGCCGACGCTCATGCCGTTGGCCACCGCGGTGCCGGTGTTCCACGCGCCGCTGAACAGGCCCAGCCCGATCGAGCCCAGGCCGGCGGCGCCCTCGAGCGCGGCGGTGCCGAGGTCACCCTCCATCGCGTCCATGCCGGCGGCCCCGAGCAGCGCGCCGCCGCCGCCGATCTCCATCGCCGACAGGCCCATCCGCTTGGCCCAGCCGTCGCCGACGCTGTCGGTCGGATCGTTGAAGGCGTCGATCGACGCGCCGGTGATCGGCCCGGCGTTGATGCCGAAGTGCTCCATCAGGGGCGCGCCGTAGACCGCGAGGCCGAAGCTCGCCGGGTCGATGAACGTGTTGCCGGCGCCCGCCGACGGGTGCGCGGCCTGGGCGTCGGCGTAGGCGTGGACGTGGGCGTCGTAGACGTCGGTGAAGCCGATGTGGTCCTCGCCGGCGGCGGCCGCCCGCCCGATCGCGGCGGACTCGTTGGTCACCAGGTTGGCGCGGACGTCGGTCCAGATGCCGGTGGGGTCGCTGTGGCCGACGTAGTTGGTCGCGCGATCCTGCGCGGTCGCGCCGCTGGGGTGGCCGTTGGGATCGAGGAAGTCGAGGCCGAAGGTGTTGCCCCAGCCCGGCATCCAGTCGGCGTTGTCGCGGTAGAACGAGTTGTCGCCGGGGGCGCGGCCGGTGGCGTCGCCGTTGCCCTGGTAGCCGCGGCGGGTCGTGTCGTAGCCGCCGAGGCCCATGACGTAGTCGACGCCGCTGTTGATCGCGTTCGAGTACCAGTTGTCGGACTCGAGCATCTCGGGGTCGTTGGGTCCGGGGCCGACGATCTGAGGAGCAGGTCCAGGCATGCTCGCAGTATCCGGAACCAAATTTGCGTAAGCCACTGAAAAGATTGCGCGGATCCACCGGGAAGGACGCGCCCGCGACCGCCGTATCACGCGGTCCGGGTCGCGGCGCCGCCCGTCGCGCGGATCACGCGCCGGCGCGAGTCGCGTCGCCGGCGGCGGTCACGTCGTCGGCCCCAGCAGCGGCGACCACGGCCCGACCGTGGTCAGCCACAGCCAGTCGCGGGCCCGGGTGCACGCGACGTAGAGCGCGCGGCGCGCCTCGTCGGTGTCGGGGTAGAAGCCCGGGGTCAGCTCCGCGATCACGACGGCGTCGAACTCGAGGCCGGCGACCTCGGCGCAGCTGGTGACCACGACGCCGGGCAGGAACGTGAACGCGCCGCCCTGCACCAGCGTCGCCTCGACGGCGCGCTCGAGCTCGCGGTGGACGCGACGGGCGTGGGCGTCGTTGCGCGCGACCACCGCCACGGTGACGCCGCGATCGCGCGGCCGCAGCGCCGCCAGCGCGCCGCCGATCTGATCGATGGCGTGGAGCTCGGAGGCGAACGTCGAGACCCGGATCTCGTCGCCCGGCGTCGGCGTCGCCGGCCCGGCCGCGAGCGCCCGCGCGAACGCGGTGATCGCCGGCCCCGACCGGTAGGTCGTGGTCAGCGTCACCGGCTCGGCGTCGACGCCGAGCTCCTCGGCGGCCAGCGCCCAGCCGCGGAAGCACGCGGTGTCGTCGGTGGCCTGGCGGTGATCGCCCGAGATCGTGACCGTGCCGCGGGGCGCCAGCGCGGCGCCGATCGCGGCCAGCTCGAGCGGCGCCAGCAGCTGGGCCTCGTCGACGACGACGTGATCGTAGCGGGGCAGCTTGGCCGCCGGATCGGCGCCGCGGTGGCTGGCCGCGCGCCGCCGCGCCAGCTCGAACAGCACCGGCACGTCCTCGCGATCGAACGTGCCCGCGTCCTCGAGCGGGGTCCCGGCGTCGAGCGCGCGGCCGTCGATCGCGACCAGGCGGTCGGCGTCGACGTCGCGGTGCGCCTGCTCGGTGGTGTCGGTGAACTGGATGCGGGTGTGGCGCGCCACCGCGCCGACCGCCGCCGCCGGCAGCGCGCCGCGCGCCGCCGCGACGACCCGCTCGAGCCGGTGGCGATCGCCGAACAGGTGCAGCAGGTCGGCGCGCACCTTGGACAGCCGCAGCTCGGGATCGACCGGGGCGCGGACCCCGATCAGCTCGTCGATCGCGACCCGCACCGCGGGGTGACGCTTGAGCGCGATGACCTGCGCCGACGCGCCCTCGCTCAGGCGCGACGGCAGGCCGCGGAACGCCTGCTGGGCGCGCTCGACCAGCCAGGCGTCGACCACCGCGACCTCGATGCCGGCGCGATCGAGCTCCATGCGCTCGAGCAGGCGCCGGGCCAGGCGCCGCAGGCCCTCGGTCGGCACCAGCACCAGCGCCCGCAGCGGGCGGCCGGCGTCGTCGGCGCGGCGCTTGAGCCACGCCAGCCGGTACAGCGCGACCAGGGTCTTGCCGACGCCGGCCTCGCCGTCGACCGCGAGCGACCGCCCCGGCGCCAGCTCGACCGCGGCGCGCTGCTCGGCGTCGAGCTCGGGCAAGAGCGACCGCGACGGCCGCGGCCCCTGCAGGGTCGCCGGCACCGCGGCGTCGGCGGCGTCCGCCGGCCACCGGGTCCAGCCGTCGTCGTCGCGGCGCCAGGTCGCGTCGTCGTCGGCGACCTCGCGCAGCCGGCCGCCGACCACCGCCAGGCGGTGCCGCCCCAGCACCGTGCCGGTGACCTCGTGATCGTCGACGGCGACCTCGTAGTCGTCGCCGACCCGGTTGCGGAAGTAGACCTCGGCCAGCGGCGCGGTCCGCCAGTCCAGGACCGTGAGGTCGCCGGCGATCTGGGTGCGGCTGCCGAGGAGCAGGTCGCGGACCCGGGCCCCGACGCGGACCCGCAGGTGCGCCCACACCGCCGGCGCGGCGCCGGCCGCGGCCAGGCGGTCGATCAGCGCCTCGAGCTCGAGGATCTGCGATGGCGGGCGGGAAGGCGTGGCCATGGCGCCATGGATGCCCGAGTGCGCCCGACGAAACCAGCTCGATCTCGCCGGGCGACCTGCGCTACGATCGTCGTGCGGGTCGGGGACGGGCCGCCGGCGCGGCTCAGAGACCGCCTCGCGCAGACGCGCGGCTCAGGCGACCGCGACGCCGAGCGCCTGGCCGGCCGGGCCGTTCAGCCAGTCGCGGATGAACGCGCAGTACTCGGCGGCCTCTTCCTTGGTGTCCGGCGGCGGGAACGGGGTCGCGGCCAGGCCCGGGTTCTTGGCGATCACCGCGGCGTACACCTTCTTGACCGCGTCGGCGGTCTTGGGGCCGAGGAAGCCGTCGGTGCCGAGCGCGCCGAAGCCGGCGGCGCCAGCGAACCGGTTGAGGTCCTGCTGCAGCGCCACGAAGTCCTTGTGCACCTCGCCGGCGCCGTAGGCGATCGTGTCCTTGGTGTTCCAGTCCTTGCCCGCGCCCCGGACGTAGCGGCGCAGCTTGCCGACGCCGAGCGCGTCGGCGGCGACGCCGGCCAGCCAGAACCGGACGTACATCGCGAACTCGGCGACCACCTCGGCGGTCTCCGGCGGCGGGAACGGGGTCGCGGCCAGGCCCGGGTTCTTGGCGATCACCGCGGCGTAGACCTTCTTGACCGCCTCCGCGGCGCGCGGGCCGACGACGCCGTCGACCTTGACGTGGTCGTAGCCGCAGGCGGCCGCGAAGCGGTTGAGGTCCGCCTGGAGCCCGCGCAGCACCGCGACGCCCTCGCCCTTGCCCTGCACGCCGCCGCCGCCGGTGCCGAAGTCCTTGCCGCTGTCGAGCTTGCGCAGTTCCGTCTGATCCGACATGAGTCCTCCCTGGGGTGAGGTCGCACCGTACGACGCGTGGTCGCCAGCGTCCACCGGCCGCGGCGGGGCACCGAGGACCCAGGCCCGCTCCCGACGTGGGTGCCCGGTGACCCGGCGCGGCGCCGCGGCGCGCCGCAACCGCGCGAGGTCACGCGCGCCGGCGTCGGGCACGGCCCGTGCTCGTGGCGACGCGCCATGGACCTGTACGACAGCCTGTGGGAGCCCCTGGTCGTGACCCTCGCCGGCCTGGCGCTGCTGCTCGCCAGCCTGTGAGCGGGGGCGGCCGCCGCCGCGCGCGGTAGAGTCGGCGCCGGCATGCCGCGCCTGCCCGCTCGTCGCCACCGCCGTCGCCGCGCCGCGCTCGCCGGCGCCGCCGTCGTGATCGCGACGGTGGCGGCGCTGGGGTGCTGGCCCAGGACGGCGCCGGCGCCGCCGGCCGCCGCCTCGACGACGCGATGCGCGCCGCGCCGGCCGCGCCGTCCGCGCCCGCCGCGCCCGCCGATCCGTACAGCAACGTGCGCGCCGCCGACTACGTCGGCCCCGACGCGTGCGGCGCCTGCCACGACGACAACCACGATCGCTGGAGCCACAGCCTGCACGCCGCGATGAACCGGCGCGCCGGCGATCCGACCCCGGCCGGCGATCCGGCGCTGCGCGGCGACTTCGACGGCGCGCGCGTCGCCTACGCCGGCGGCGTCGCGGCGTTCGATCGCGACGGCGACGCGCTGACGATGACGCTGACGCCGGCGCGCGGGGCGCCGCGGCGGTTCCGGGTCACGCGCACGATCGGCTCGCGCTACCTGCAGGAGTACGTCGGCGTGGCGGTCGACGGGCCCGCCGCCGCGACCGACGGGCGCGCCGCCACCGAGATCCGGCTGCCGTTCGGCTGGTGGGTGCGTCGCGCCGCGTGGTACCCGCAGCCGTACTTCGACGCCTGGTTCGACGCCGAGTACGACGACGCCGGCGTCGCCACGTTCGACGCCTTCGCGCCCGATCCGACGCCGTGGGCCAGCCGGTGCGCGTGGTGCCACAACACCTACCCGTTCGAGATCAAGCTGGCCCGCGCCGCCGCCGGCGGCGCCGTCGGCCACGGCCCGCAGCAGCTGGTCGAGGTCGTCCCCGGCGCGGCGGGCGCCGGCGACGGTTTCGGCGCCGAGCTCGATCCGGTCGCGCTCGGTCGCGACAACCTGCTGCCGGTCGATCGCCTGGTCACGATCGGCATCTCGTGCGAGAGCTGCCACCTCGGCGGCCGCGCCCACGCCGTCGACGACGAGCCGATCCGCTTCGTGCCGGCGAGCCCGGCGCTGCGGCCGCGCGCCGACGCGCCGTCGCTGGCCGGCGGCCGCGACAACCCGGTCGTGATCGACGCGATCTGCGCGCAGTGCCACTCGACGCCGGCGCCGCGGTTCCCCGGCGGCGGCGCGGTGCGCAACTCGACCGAGGCGCTCGATCTGCTGGCCTCGGCGTGCGCACCGGCGATCAAGTGCACCGACTGCCACGACCCGCACACCGCCGGCCCCGGCCCCGGCGCCGCCGACGCGCCCCGCCACCTCGCGGCCTGCGTCGGCTGCCACGACGCGCTCGCCGCGCCCGCGGCGGCGCGCGCCCACGCCCACCACCCCGACGGCACCGTCACCTGCCTCGACTGCCACATGCCGCGGATCGTCCAGGGCGTCAGCGCGTTCGTGCGCACCCACCGCGTCGCGCGCCCGGTCGAGCCCGCGATGCTCGCGATCGGCGGCCCCAACGCGTGCAACCTGTGCCACCTCGACCGGTCGCTGCGCTGGACCCTCGACGCCCTCGCCGACGGCTGGGGCGTGCGGATCGCGCCCGAGCCGGCGTGGCTGCCCTACTACGCCGGCAGCGCCGACGCGCCGGTCGGGCCGGCGTGGCTGGGCTCGCCGGTGCGCACCTACCGGATCCTGGCCGCCGCCGCCTACGCGCGGTCGCCGGCGCGGCGCGCCGCCCTGCCCCGCCTGGTCGCCGCGCTCGACGATCCGGTGGCGTTCGCGCGCATGTGGATCCTGTTCGCGATCGAGGACGCGCTGGGCCGCCGGCTCGACGTCACCGAGTACGATCCGCTGGCGGCGCCGGCGGTGCGCGCGGCCCAGGCGGCGCGGCTGCAACGGCGCTGGTGACGGTCACGGCGCCGGCCGCGCGCCGGTCGGCAGCCGCGCCAGCCAGGCGACGCCGCGCCCGGCGCCGAGGTCGCGGCGGCCGCCGCCGTCGGCGCGGATCGCGACGACGTGGTGGTCGGCGCCGGCGAAGCCGAGCCAGCGCCGATCCGGGCTCCAGCCGACGACGGCGACCGCGCCGTCGGCGATCGGCGCCAGCGCGACGCCCGGCTTGCCGACGACGAGGTGGCCGTCGCCGACGGCGGCGACCTGGCGACCGTCGGGGCTGGGCCGCGCCGAGGTCACGCCGGCCTCGGTGACCCGGGTCGCGGGGGTGGCGAAGCCGACCTCCATCAGATCGGCGGCACCGCAGCCGCGCGGCCCCGGACACGCGGGATCGAGGACGGCGCGCCGGTAGCCGAGCCGGGCCCCGGCGGTGCCGGGCACGAACCACGGCGCGTCGACGGAGCGGGTGGCGTCGCGGGCGACGACCTGCCAGCCGCGGTCCGGCGCGGCGCGATCGAAGCCCCAGATCTCGAGGCGGCAGGCGGCGTCGTCGCGGGCGCAGCCGGCGCCGAACGCGACCACGACGTGGCCGCCGTCCTCGGACAGATCGCCGGCGCCGACGACCTCGGCGCCGGGCGCGTCGAGATCCTCGAGTCGCGGCGCGCCGTCGAGGTGCAGCAGCAGGCCGTGGCCGACCAGCACCAGCGCGCCGTCGCGACTGGCCGCCTGCAGGGTCAGCGTCGGCGGGCCGTCGAAGACGTGGCGCGGCGGCGCCGCGGCGGCGCCGGCGTCGATCCGCCACAGCGCGCGACCGCCGCCGCCGGGCGGCTCGATCGCGACCAGCGCCGCGGTGCCGCGAGCGAGCGCGAGCGCGTCGACGACGCGGCCCGGCACGTCGGGCAAGACGTCGCGGGCGGGGCCGCCGGCCACGGGCACCGCGACCAGCCGCGGGTCACCGTCGCCGGTCAGCACCAGCAGGCACGGCCCGCCGGCGGCGCCGCGGCCGCAGCCGGCGACGCCGGCGATCCCGGCCGCCGCCGCGACGACCGCGGCGGCGATCCACGCCGGTCGCCCGGCGCGGCGCCGCCACGACCTCGTCGAGTCCGACGACATCGAGGCGACGCTAGCACGCGACCGGCGCGCCGCGCGCCCCGGTCACGCGGTCAGCCGGCGCTCAGTTGACGCCGCAGGCGGACCACGCGGTGGCGACCGCGTTGCGCTCCGCCGAGCTCGCGCCGTACAGATCGGCCGCGGCGCTCAGGGTCGCAGCGCGCGCGCCCGCGAACGTCGTGCCCGGCGTCATGTACACCGTCAGCGCGCGATAGAAGATCTGCTCGGCCTTGGTGCGGCCGATGCCGGTCACCGACTGGCCCGAGGTGTCGTTGGTGCCGCCCTGGGCCAGCAGGTAGAACGCGTTGTTGGCCAGGCCGGACGAGTAGTGGACGTCGAGACCGCTCGAGTAGTTCGAGTAGTGATCGATCGAGGCGCCGTCGCGCGTCGGGTGGTCCATGTAGCGGAGCGCGTCGCCGGCCTTGTTCGGCGTGTAGACCTGGGCGCCGATCAGCCAGTCGCCCGGCTCGGCCGGGTTGTTGGCGTAGAACTCGACCGCGGTGCCGAAGATGTCCGACATCGCCTCGTTGAGGCCGCCCGACTCGCCCGAGTAGACCAGGCCGGCGGTCCGCGACGTCACGCCGTGGGTCATCTCGTGGCCGGCGACGTCGAGCGAGGCCAGCGGCGACAGCACGCTGCCGTCACCGTCGCCGTAGGTCATGCAGAAGCACGAATCCGACCAGTACGCGTTGTTGTAGCGGCGCCCGTAGTGGACGCGGCTGTAGCCGGCGTTGCCGGCGCCGTCGATGCCGCTGCGGCCGTGGACGTTCTGGTAGTAGTCGAACGTCATCGCCTGGCCGTAGTGAGCGTCGACCGCGACCGTCGCCGAGGACGACGCGCTGCCGTCGCCCCAGACGTTGTCGCTGTCGGTGTAGACGGTGCCGCCGCTCTGGCGGCCCTTCATGTCGATCGTGTAGAACGCTCCCCGGGTCAGGTCGCGCAGCGTGTAGGTGCTGCTGCCGTCGTAGTCGGTGCCGACCGAGACCGTGCCGGCGTAGAGCGCGTGGCCGATGCCGACCGCGGCCGTGCTGCCGCCGCCGCCGCCGCCGCCGCCGCCGCCCGGGCGCCCCTTGCTGCCCTTGCCGGTCTGCAGGTTGTCGTAGGTGAAGATCACCGAGCCGTCGTGGGCGTCGACCAGCGCGACGCGATCCACCGGATCGCCGTCGTCGCGGACCAGCTCGACGTGCCACACCAGGTGCGACGTGCCGTCGGGCGCCACGTAGATCATCAGGTCGGCGCTGGCGACGCCGTCGCGGGCGCCGGCCACCGCGCTGGTAGTGACGATCGCGTCCTCGATGCGCACCGTGGGATCGACGTCGACGTCGCTGACCGCCATGCGGGCGTCGGTGATCGTGGCGAGCTTGGAGGTCGCGATGTCGACGTGCGCGATCGCCTGGCCCATGAACACCGGCAGGCCCTGGTGCTCCTGCTGGAAGCGGACGTGAGCCTGGCCGCGGCCATCGTGGACCACCGACAGGGGCGCGACGTCGTCGGCGGCGCCCAGCGAGAGCACGCCGGGCAGCTGGGTCTGGGCGACGGCGATCGCCCGCTCGGTGGCGACGTCGCCGGTCGGGGCCGGGTTCAGGTCCTCGGGCTCGCCGTCGACGGCGCAGGCGGAGATGGCGAGGAGCAGGCTCGTGGCGAAAGTGGACGTCCAACGTGTGCGCATCTGGTGTGAGTCTCCGTGGAGGTGCCGCGAGGTGATGAGGGGTGCTGGGGGGCGTGCGCATCGTCCCGGCTGAGGTATGTGTGGTCAAGAACGATCCTCAGGGGATGAGAACACGGGGCCGATCGCGCCACGGTGCGTCGCGCGTGTGGTAGCGGCGCCCACGCTCATCACGTCGCGACGCGGCGCGGCGGCGCCGATCTCGGGCTCGACGCGGCGGGCCAGGCTCGCTACGGCAGGTGCTCGCGGAGCACCGCGAGCTGCGGCCGGTCGACGCCGCCGACCGGCTCGAGCGAGTAGATGTAGTCCCCCCACCACGGCCCCGCCGCCCACCACGTCCAGCCGATCCACACGTCAGGGTTGCCGTCGACGTGATCGAGCATGGCGTCGATCGCCTGCAGGCAGGTGTCGTTGGCGGCGCCGCCGAGCTCGCCGAGGAACGCGCGCACGCCGTGGTCCCGCGCCCAGGCCGTGAACGGCGCCAGCTGCTCGACGCCAACCGTCGCGCTCTGGTAGGTCGCGCTGGTCCCGGAGAAGTCGCCGTCGAGGTACTGGTGGACCTCGATCGCGTAGCGATCGGCAGGATCGACGACGCCGGTCATGACCGTGCCGTTGGGCGTGCCGTACCAGTCCTGCAGCCAGCTGTGCGCGCCGGTCCACGCGTTGCCCGGCACCAGGATCAGGTTGCCGGCGCCGGCGTCGCGGATCGCTGCGATCGCCGCGTTGGCGGCGGCGAGCCAGTCCTCGGTCGGCATCGTGTTGGGCTCGTTCATCAGGCCGAAGATGACGCGGGGGTCGCCGCCGTAGTGCTCGGCCAGGCGCCGCCACAGATCGGCGTAGGCGGCGCGCGGCACCGCCGCGGAGCCGATGACGTCGCCGCGATAGCGCGCGTAGTTGTGGGGATCGAGCACGACGTGGACGCCGCGACCGGTGGCGTGGCCGACCAGCGCGTCGAGCCGCGCCAGCTCGGCGGCGTCGAACGCGCCGTCGAGGCTCTGCTGCAGGCGCTCCCAGCGGAACGCGACCCGCACCACGTTCATGCCGGTGGCCGCGAAGTAGTCGACCTCGTCGGTCGTCGGGTAGGTGTAGTCGGTGCCGTAGGTGCCGGGCAGGTTGCCCTCGCCCCACTCCGCGCTCGACAGGTTGACGCCGCGGTACACCGGCTCGCCGCCACCCCCGCCGTCGACCGCGCCGGCGCCGTCGCCGGGCGGGGCCCCGCCATCGCCGCCGTCGCCGCCGGCGCCGCCACCGCACGCCGCGGTCGACAGCACGATCCCCAGGGCGGCGACGAGCGAGCGGGAGGGCATGCCCCAGCATAGCGGTCCCGGCCGCGGCGGCGAGCCACGACGCCGCGTCACAGACGGCCGATCCACCCTCCACCCGCCATGCGCACCGTGGTGCTCGGATCATGCCTGCTGCTGGCGGGCCTCCTCGCGTCGTGCACGAAGGACGACGCGGCCGGCGCCGCTCGACCGCCGAGCGAGCTGGTCACCCGGCTCGGCGCCCTCGCCGACGACGGCTGCGCGTGCAAGGACGCGGCGTGCGCCGCGGACGTCAGCAAGCGCCTGCAGCAGCTCGCCGACGGCACGACCCACGTCGACGACCGGGACCGGCCCGCCCTGCAGGAGACCCAGGCCCGGCTCGACGCCTGCCTCGCCGAGCTCGACCCGGTGATCATCGCGTACCGCGGCCTGGTCGACGACGTCTGCGCCTGTGCCGACAAGGCGTGCGGCCAGCGGGTCAGCAAGCGGTTCAGCGCCTGGGCCGCCGACCTCGAGGCGTCGGGCGCCGCGCTGCGCCCCGCCGACGCCAAGGCGGTGATGCGCGCCGGCATCCGCGCCAAGGGCTGCCTCGATCGCTTCGGCCTGCCGGTGCCGCAGTAGCCGCCCCACCGATCCCGGCTCACCCCGCCGGGGCGAGCCGCCTGGCCGCGACCGCGCTGTGCCACCCGTTGCCGTGGACGCCGCGGCCGCGGCCGGTGACACTGCCCACGATGTCTCGCCGTCTCACCCGCCGCGCCGCTGCCTTCGGCCTCCTGATCGCCTTCGCCGCGGCGCAGCCGGCGTGTCGCGTGTCGCGGGGCAACGCCATCTCGGTCACCGCCCTCGGCGTCACCACCGCCGCCGCGGGCGCGGTCGTCGCGCTCAACGCCCACAGCTGCACCGACGGGCTCGGCGGCCACGACCTGTGCGAGAACGAGCGCCGGGACGTGGTCCCCGGCATCGGGCTGGCGGTCCTGGGCGCCGGCATCACCGCGTTCGGCATCTACCTGTACCGCCACCGCGAGCGCCCCTTCACGCTCGATCGCGAGTAGGCGCCCGTAGGCTCGCCGGGCGCGGTCGTGCCATGATCGCCGCATGCCCACCTGCCGTGGCTGCAAGGAAGACGTCGACGCGCTGGTCTCGGTGACGATCGGCGGCAAGCGCCAGAAGCTGTGCGAGGACTGCGCCGATCGCGCCCGCGAGGAGCACGAGGTCGCGCGCGAGAGCGAGTCCGTCATCCAGGGGATGATGGGCTACCGCGGCCGTCGCGGCGGCTGATACGCTGGGGCGATGGCCCGCACCCTCCGGCTGCTGACGACGCTGGCGGTGACCGGCGGCGTGCTCGGCTGCGCCGGCGATCCGGCGCCGCTGCCGATCCCGCCGGAGTGCAACGGCGACGTCGCGCTGTGCGATCGTCGCTACGACGAGGTCGCGTACCCGACGACGCACAACGCGATGTCCAACGGCGAGGACGGCTGGATCTACCCCAACCAGAACCGCGACCTCGCCCACCAGCTCGAGGACGGCGTCCGCGGCCTGATGCTCGACACCCACGCCTGGGACGGCGGCATCTACCTGTGCCACGCCTTCTGCGAGGCCGGCAACCTGCCGCTGGCCGACGGCCTGGCGATCATCCGCGCGTTCCTCGACGACCACCGCGGCGAGGTCGTGACGATCATCTTCGAGAGCTACGTCACCGCCGACGACACCGCGGCCGCGTTCGAGGCCAGCGGCGCGGCGCGCTACGTCCACGCCCAGACGCCGGGGACGCCGTGGCCGACGCTGCGCGAGCTGATCGACGCCGACGAGCGGCTGATCGTCTTCACCGACGACGACGGCGGCGGCGCCTACCCCTGGTACATGGACGTGTGGGCGCACGCGTGGGAGACGCCGTTCGCGGCGCGCACCACCGACGACTTCACCTGCGACCCGGGCCGCGGCACCGCCGGCAACCCGCTGTTCATCTTCAACCACTTCCTCACCCGCACGTTCGGCGTGCCCGACGAGGCCGCGACCACCAACGCCGATCCGTTCCTGCTCGATCGCGCGCGCGCGTGCATGGCGGCGTCCGGCGCGCTCCCCAACTTCGTCACCGTCGACTACTACGACGTCGGCGATCTGTTCGAGGCGGTCGCCGCGCTGAACCAGGCACCGTGAACGGGTCAGACCGATTCGCGGAACTCCAATCGACGACGACGTGCCGGCCCGTACAGCTTCGATCGTCGACGTGTGGCGCAGATCGCGCGATCGGCGGAACGTGGCAGGCGATACGTGAGTCGGTGTCAATTCGAGTTGACTCACAGGTCATGGCAAGGGAAAAGCCCGACCCATGCGAAGCCTCCCCATCATCGCGCTTTCCCTCGCAAGCGCCGCGGCCGCAGCGACCATGCTGCCCGCCTGCGGCGACAACAACGGCCTTGAATGCGGTTCGGGCACCGTCGAAGAAGGCGGCCAGTGCGTCGCCGACGTCAACTGCGGTCCCGGCACCGTCGCCTCCGGCGGCGAGTGCGTCCCCGACGGCTCGGTGATCTGCGACCAGGGCACCGTCTTCGATGCGGCGACCAGCACCTGCGTCGTCGACCCGTCGGCGTGCGCCGCCGGCACGGTCTACGTCGACGGCGCCTGCGTCCCCGAGGACGACACGCTGCCCGGCATGGCCGACTACACCGAGGGCGCCGAGCCCAACGATCCGGGCGACCCCAACGTCGCCGGCGCGTTCGACGTGCCCGCGGTCGGCAGCAGCACCACGTTCTACGGCTGCGTCACGCCGCGCGTCGACCTCGACGGCGACGGCAACCTCGACGCCGACTACGACACCTGGATCGTCACCGCCAGCGGCCCGACCGTCATCGACGTCACCGCCGACGGCATCGACGGCCTGGCGGCCGGCTTCGTCATGATCAGCGCCGACGCCGGCCACTCGCCGACCCTCGACAACTGGCAGCGCTTCGGCGTCAACCTGACCGGCGACACCTCGCACCGCCAGGTCTACCTGCCCGCCGCCGGCAGCTACGCGCTGCTGATGACCGACAGCCGGTCGCTGTTCCTCGACGCCGCGGGCGGCCCGGACGCCTGCTACTTCGTCACCCTCGCGGCGGTGCCGACCCCGGCCGCGACCTCCCTGGTGCTGCCCGTCACCACCGGCCAGGACGCCAACGACGTCCACGTCTACAAGTACGACGCGACCACCGCGGGCAGCATCCTCGACGTCTCCGAGTACACCACCAGCTCGACGCTGAGCCCGGGCTTCATCGTCCTGCGCGACGACGCGCTCTACGGCTCGGCGGCCTCGGGCGGCCCGTACTGGACGATCGGCAACCTGGCGCCGACCGGCGACACCGTCCAGATCGTCGTCGACAACGAGTACAACTACGGCCTCACGCCGCAGCACTTCGAGCTCGACGCCTACGACATCGGCGCCCAGGCGCTGCCCACCGACGGCAGCGACGTCACCGTCACCGAGCAGAACGGTGACACCGGCATCGGCTACGTCGACCTCAACTACCTGTACTTCGACGTCGGCGGCGCGGGCGAGCTGGTCCAGTTCGACGTCACCGCGTCGGTCCCGGTCAACATGGTGATCGTCCGCCAGGACATCTTCACCCCCGACGGCTACTTCGACGTCGTCGCCAACATCGACGCCTTCGGCAACGCCGGCGTCTCGGCCTTCACCGGCCAGTTCATCAAGTTCCTCGAGCCGGGCCGCTACTACCTGGCGACCCAGGATCCGGCGGGCACCTCGGGCGACACGTTCACGCTGACCTCGACGCTGACCGTGGTCACGCCGACCGCGCTGACCTACGGCACCGCGCTGGGCGCCACCGCGCTGCCGGCCGGCGGCTCGGGCTTCCACACGATCGACTTCACCGACCCGGTGTGGATCGAGCTGGCGGCCACCGGCACCGACTGGGGCGGCAACGTCCGCGTCCAGGCCTACGACCTCACCGGCTACGGCTGGCTCGATCACGACTACCCGGCCGTGCTGACCAGCACCCAGCCCGCCACCGGCGCGGCGCCGGTCGGCCGCATCATGATCGGCGACAGCCGCGACTTCCTGATCCGGGTCTCGGCCACCGGCACCGTGGGCGCCGCGCCGACGTACGATCTGACCATCGGCGATCGCGCGTTCGTCGATCTCGGCACCATCGAGCCGGGCACGCCGATCACGCGCACCGGCGAGGCCCTCGCCGCCTCCAGCAACGGCGCCACCTCGCAGGGCGTGACCCGCTACCTGGTCCGCGGCACCGCCGGCAACTCGCTGACCGCGGTGGTGACCCCCGCCGCCGATGCCGACCCGATCCTCCGGCGCCGCAACGCCGACGAGTCGG
This sequence comes from Kofleriaceae bacterium, assembly GCA_020633495.1. GTDB lineage: Bacteria > Myxococcota_A > Polyangia > Haliangiales > Haliangiaceae > WYBA01. The sequence continues at coordinate 37,127 of JACKDR010000021.1, forward strand.
TCGCGGTGAGCGTCGACGAAGGCTTCGACGGCGATCCGGAGACCCTGGCCACGACCTTCGCCGCCGCGCCGACCGACTGGGTCGCGTTCACGGTCGGCAACTTCAACAGCTCCGACTCGACGTTCGACCTCGAGATGACGTCGCGGGCGCCGCGGCCCTACGTCATCACCGCCGGCACGCTGGCGTTCACCGACGTCTGCGCCGACGCCAACGCGGTCGAGATCTTCGCCGGCGACGACGACTACCTCGCGCCCGCCGCGACCCTGCCGGCGGCGTTCGCCGGGTTCGAGCTGTTCGGCGAGCCGGTCGGCGCCACGCCCTACCGGATCTCGAGCAACGGCTGGCTGGCGTTCAACCCCGGCACCGCGTCGGGCTACTCGAACCTGCCGATCCCGACCGCGGGCGTGCCCGACGGCCTGATCGCCCCGTTCTGGGACGACCTCGTCGCGGTCGACGGCTGCCGGCTCGACGGCGCCGACACCGTGACGTTCCAGTGGACCGGCAACCTCTACAACCAGGACGCCGAGACCGTCGAGATGCAGGTCGTGCTGCACAGCGACGGCGTCATCGACTTCATCTACGGCGCCAACCAGGTCGCCAACGGTGACGAGGCGTCGAGCTTCGGCAACCCGGGCGCCGCGATCGGCGCCGAGAACATGGCGGGCTCGTTCGGCCACCAGATCGGCAACAACGCGCCGGTCATCATGGCGTCGACCTCGCAGACGCTGACCCCGATGTGAGCCCGCGGCCGGCGCCGCGCCGGCCGCCCGTTCGTCCCCGCGCCGGGGCGGCCTCGCGCCGCCCCGGCGTCGTGCTTTCGGAGCCGGCGCGCCGGCTTGCACGACGGGGCTTGCGCGCCGCCCCGCGGCTCGCTAGCGTGACCTCATCGTGTCGCGCGCGCTGACCACCACGACCACCACGACCGCCACCGGCGGGTCGATGGTCGTGCGCGCGCGCTGAACCCGCTCCCCACGAACCCCGACGCCCGCCGCACCGGCCGGGGCGTCGTGGTGGCGTCGCTCCGTCCGTGCCTCGACCCCGACGCACCCAGGAGACGCCCATGCCCGCACCCGACCCTGCCCTCGCCGCGCCGGCGCCCGCCGCGCCCGCCGCGCTCGACCCCGACGACCACCGCGCCGTCGCCGCGCGCCTCGACCTGCTGCACTTCCAGGACGAGGCGCCCGGCATGGTGTTCTGGCACCCGCGCGGCCTCACCCTGTACCGCGCCCTCGAGGATGCCGCGCGCCGCCAGCTCGCGCGCGGCGGCTACCGCGAGGTCCGCACCCCGCAGCTCTTGCGGGTGCCGGTGTGGCAGCAGAGCGGCCACTGGGATCACTTCCAGGCCCACATGTTCGGCTGCGGCGCCGGCGGCACCGCCGCCGCGCTCAAGCCGGTGAGCTGCCCGGGCCACATCCAGCTGGTGCGCCGCGCCGCGCCGTCGTGGCGCGACCTGCCGCTGCGCCTCGCCGAGATGGGGCTGTGCCACCGCGACGAGCCCGGCGGCACGCTGCACGGGCTGATGCGGCTGCGCCAGTTCACCCAGGACGACGGCCACGTCTTCTGCGCCGACGACCAGGTCGCCGACGAGGTCGCGCGGTTCTGCCGCGACCTGCCCGGCTTCTACCGCGGCTTCGGCTTCGCCGACGTCTCGGTGGCGCTGTCGACCCGGCCCGACGATCGCGCCGGCGACGACGCCTGGTGGGATCGCGCCGAGCGCGAGCTCGAGGCCGTCGTGCGCGACCTCGGCGTGCCGTACGTGATCCAGCCCGGCGCCGGCGCGTTCTACGGCCCCAAGCTCGAGTTCGTGCTGCACGACCGCCGCGGCCGGGCCTGGCAGTGCGGCACGATCCAGCTCGACCTGGTGCTGCCGCGCCGCTTCGACCTCCGCTACGTCGACGCCGGCGGCGCGCGCCGCCACGTCGTCATGCTGCACCGCGCCCTGTACGGCTCGATCGAGCGCTTCCTCGGCGTGCTGCTCGAGCACCACGGCGCGGCGCTGCCGGCGTGGCTGGCGCCCGAGCAGGTCGCGGTGGTCCCGGTGGCGCCGGCCCACGGCGCGGCCGCCGCCGCGGTGGCCGAGGCGCTCGCGGCGGCCGGCGTGCGCGGCCGCGTCGACGGCGGCGACGCGACCGTGGCCCGCCGGATCGCGCGCGCCCACCACGACGGCGTCCCGGTGGTCGCGGTGATCGGCGCGCGCGAGGCCGCCGCCGGCACCGTCGCGCTGCGCGATCGCGACGGCCGGCGCGTCGTCGCGATCGCCGCCGCGGTGGCCGAGGTCGCGGCGCGGTGCGCGCCGCCGGCGTAGCCTGGATCCGCTCAGCCGTCGCAGCCCGAGGTCACCGCGGCGCACCGCCCGTCGACGCAGGCGGCGCGCGCGGTGCACCCGGCGGCGCCGGCTCGCAGCCGGGATCCGCGTCGCAGTCCCACTCCTCGATCGAGCACCGCTGCTCGGTCTCGATCAGCAGGGCGTCGGCCTCGGCCCGGGTCACCGCCTCGTACGGTGGCCGTCGCAGTCGCCGCAGCAGCTCTCCGACGGCCGCAGCTCGCAGTCGGCGTCGACCGCGCAGGCCACGGTCTCGAGCGGCGGCCCGGGTGGATCCGCGGCGGCGGGTCCGTCGTGGGCCGCGCCTCGGGCCCCGGCCGGCGCGGCCGGCGACGCGGCCGGCGGCGCGGCCGGCGACGCGGCCGGCGACGACGAGCGCGGACAGGCGGCGAGCGCGGCGCTGGCGAGCGCGAGCGCGACGGACGTGGCGAGCGGGTGGCGGGCCATGCCCTCAGCCTGCCACGGCGACGCCGCGCCCGGGCGACGCCGTGGCGGCGGCGGCTACAGCCGGGCCGCCACCGCGTCGGCGATGGTCTCGAGGGTCTTGATCCGCGCGTGGCGCTTGCAGTTGCCCTCGACCAGCGTCCACGGCGCCAGCTCGGTCGACGTCCGCTCGACCATCTCGTTGATCGCGGCGGCGTACGCCGGCCACTTGTCGCGGTTACGCCAGTCCTCGTCGGTGATCTTGAACCGCTTGAACGGCGTCGCGGCGCGCTCCTCGAACCGACGCAGCTGCTCGTCCTGGGTGATGTGCAGCCAGAGCTTGACGATCACCGTGCCGCGCCGCGCCAGCTGCTCCTCGAAGTCGTTGATCTCGGTGTAGGCCCGCGCCCAGTCGGCCGGGCTGCAGAAGCCCTCGACCCGCTCGACCAGGACTCGCCCGTACCAGGATCGGTCGAAGATCGTGATCCGGCCGGCCCGCGGCAGGTGGCGCCAGAACCGCCACAGGTACGGGTAGCGTCGCTCCTCCGCCGTCGGCGCCGCGATCGGGACGATCGTGTACATGCGCGCGTCGAGGGCGCCGGTGACGCGCCGGATGTTGCCGCCCTTGCCGGCGGCGTCGACGCCCTCGTAGACGATCACCGTCGACACGCCGTCGCGCTTGGCCTCGCGGCACAGCAGGTTGAGCCGGCCCTGGCAGGCCTCGAGGCGACGCGCGTAGGCGTCGTCGTCGAGGGTCCGGGTCATGTCGAGGCTCGACAGGATCGTCCGCGCCTCGCCCGGCGCCGGCGCCGCGCCCGGCGGTGCCGCCGCCGTGCCGGCCTCGATCCGCGCCGCCGGCGCGACCCGCGCCGCCAGGTGGGCGCGCAGCCGGTCGCGCAGCTCGCGCGCCACGGTCAGGATCTGGTAGCGGCGATCGGTGGCCTCGACGATCGTCCACGGCGCCTCGGCGGTCGAGGTCCGGCGCAGCGCGTGCGACGAGATCCGCGCGAACCGGTCGTAGATCGCGAAGTGGTCCCAGTCGGTGGGCGTCACCCGCCAGCGGGTCCGCTTGTCCTTCTCGAGCGCGCGCAGCCGCTTGCGCTGGCGCGCCTTCGACAGGTGCATCCAGAACTTCAGCAGCAGCACGCCCTCGGCGGCGAGCAGGCGCTCGAAGCGGACGACCTCGCCGAGCTGGCGATCCAGCTCGGCGTCCTTGATCTGCTTGTAGGCGCGCTCGACGATCGGCGCCGAGTGCCAGCCGCCGAAGAAGATGCCGATCTTGCCGCGCGGCGGCAGCGCCCGCCAGAACCGCCAGTACGTCGGCCGCTCGCGCTCCTCCTCGGTCATCGCGCCCAGCGCGAAGGTCTCGACGTGGCGCGGATCGAGCCACGCCAGCAGCGTGTTGACGGTCTCGCCCTTGCCGGCGCCGTCGACGCCGCCGATCACGATGATGACGGGGAAGTCGGCGCGCCGCAGCTCGAGCTGCAGCTCGAGCAGCTCCTCGCGTAGCGTCACCGCCTCGCGGTCGTAGTCCTCCTTGGCGACGGAGCGCCCGATCTCGGCGGCCTCGAACATCCGCCGATGATGCCTCGCCGCGGCGCCGGCGGCGCGGGTATGATCGTCGCAGATGCACCGACGTCGCCCAGGCTCGGGGACCGCGGCGTGGTCGCGGCCGTCGCGCGCCGCGCTGGCGCTGGCGCTCGCGCTGGCGGTCGCCGGCGCCGCCCCCGGCTGCGGCGGCGGCGCCACCCCCGCGCCGCCCGCTGTGCACAACCTGGAGGAGCCCGTGGCCACCGACGAGCTGACCATCGCGCAGCGCTGGGCGGGCGCGATCCACACCGACGCCGACGCGCCGGGCCTGGAGGTGCACGCGATCCGCGACGCCGACGCCTACCGCGCGTTCGTGGCGCGCCTGCCGGAGCGACGGATCCAGATGAAGCAGCCGGCGCCGCCGAGCCGCGATCCGCTGCGCGCCGGGCCGGCGATCGACTTCACCCGCGACATGCTGATCGTGGCGGTCCGCGCCGAGACCCTGCAGCCGGCGGAGATCGCCCGGGTCACGCGCGACGGCGACCGCCTGGTCGTCGACGTCGTCGTCGCGCCGCAGCCGCCCGCGGCCCGCCCCGACGGCGTCGGCGCCTACGCGGCGGTCCGGGTGCCGCACGCCGGCGGCGCGGTCGCGGTCGCGACCCCGCGCCTGATCACCGACGCGGCCGACCTCGCCGACGCGGTCGGCGCGCTGGTGACGGTGCGTGGCCCGCTGAGCCGGACCCGCATGCCGACGATCCTGGGCGTCGACGTCGACGGCGATGGCGGCGACGCCGCGCCCGAGCAGGAGGCCGAGGCCTCGGGCTGGCTCGAGGTCGAGGTCGTGACCCAGGCCGAGATCGACGCGCGGATCGCCCAGAGCGGGCAATACGCGCACCGCGGCCCCGGCACCTTCTACCGGCTGCGCGCCGCGACCGGCGCCGGTCTCGCCGAGGCCCGGCGCACCTGGTGAGCGCGCGCGCCGCGATCGGCACGGCCTGACCGCGGGAGCGCCGCCCGCGTTGCGACGCGACGGTGGCCGTGCGATCCTGGCGGTTCAAACGGGGGTCTCCACATGCGTACACGTGTGCTCGCAGTGCTGTGCCTGTCATCCTTGGCCGCCGCGGCGGCCTGCTCGTCGTCCAGCGGCAACGGCGGCGACGCCGGCGTCGGTGACGACGTCGACGCCAACGCGACCGACGTCCCGACGCCGGTCGACGTCGCCCACCAGTGTCGCGGCGACGCCTTCACGTTCGCGTGGAGCGAGGTCGCCGGCGCCAGCTACGTGCTGGCGTACGCCCAGGACGGCGGCGCGCCGACCACGATCGAGCTCGCGGTCGGCGTCACCTCGTACGCGCCGCCCGGCGGGCTGACCGCGGGGACCTGGACGTGGAGCGTCCAGGCCGTCGTCGACGGCGTCACCTCGGCGCCCGGCGAGTCGACCACCGTCGTCGACGAGATCCCGGCGCCGCCGTCGGCCAGCGCCAGCGGCGCGACCTGCGTCGGCGACACCCTGACCCTGACCGCGACCGACGTCGCCGGCGGCACCTACGCGTGGACCGGGCCGGGCGGCTTCACCTCCGCCGACCGCGTCGCGCTCACCGCCGCGGTGCCCGGCACCTACACCGTGACCGTGACCGTCAACCAGTGCACCTCGGCGCCGGCCACCGTCGAGGTGCTGCTCCCCGGCGAGCTGTCGTTCGCCCAGACCCTGGCCGGCGACTTCGCCGGCGACGTCTTCGACGGCACCAGCGTCGAGGGCGACGGCGTCGCGCTCGGCGGCTACGACGGCGGCGACGGCAGCGACGGCGCCTACGCGCCGACCAGCAGCGGCACCCTCGCCGGCGGCGTCTACGACTTCACGACCGTCTCGATCCCGGCCGGCGTCGTGATCACCGTGACCGGCGCCGAGCCGCTGCAGCTGCGCGCCACCGGCGCGGTCACGATCGACGGCACGCTCACCGCGCGCGGCGGCGACGGCCAGCCGGGCGTGACCTTCAGCAACCTCGGCGCCCACGGCGTCGGCGTCGCCGGCGGCGCCAACGGCGGTGACGGCGCGTTCGACCCGTCCGCGGGCCCCCTGCCCGGCGTCAACGGCGGCGGCGCCGGTGCCGGCGTCGCGGGCGGCGGCTGGGGCGGCGGCGGCGGCGCCAGCCACGCCACCCTGGGCGCGGCCTCGGGCGCGACCAGCGGCGGCACCGCGGGCCCGACCTACGCCAGCCTCGACGTCGGCGTCCTCGCCGGCGGCTCCGGCGGCGGCGGCGGCAGCGGCGGCAACAACTGCGGCAGCGGCGGCGGCGGCGGCGGCGGCGGCGCGATCCGCATCCAGGCCGCCAGCATCACCGTCAACGGCGCGATCATCGCCAGCGGCGGCAACGGCGGCTCCGACGGCACCGGCAACTGCGGCGGCGGCGGCGGCGGCTCGGGCGGCGCGGTGTGGCTGGCGGCGCCGGCGGTCACCTTCGGCGGCGGCGCCGCGGTCGACGTCGCCGGCGGCGCCGGCGGCACCAGCACGATCGGCGGCTCGCCGTACTTCGGCGTCGGCGCCGCCGGCGGCGAGGGCCGGTTCCGCGTCGACGCCACGACGATCACCGGGACGCCGCCGGGCACCCCGATCGCGAGCCGCGCGGGCACGGTGCGCAGCGGCCTGCTCGCCACCAGCTGCCCGTGGGGCACGCTGACCTTCACCGCCGACACCCCCGCCGGCACCAGCGTCGTGGTCGACATCCTCGACGACCTCGGCAACGTCGTCGCCACCGACGTCGCGTCGGGGACCGCCCTCACCACGATCCCGGCGGTCGCCGGCATCAACACGATCGAGCTGCGCGCGACGCTCGCCACCACGATGGTCGGCGCGACGCCGCGCCTCGAGGACTGGGCGATCGCGCACCCGTGACCCCCGGCGACCCGGCCGCGCCGTCAGCGCTTGTCGCAGCCACGACGCGCGGGCCGGATCGCGGCGGCACGCCGCCTCGCGGCGTGCCGCGGTCGCGGCCGCGCGGGCGGCGCGGTACCGTCGCGGCATGGACACCGCCGCCTTCGAGGACTTCACCCGCCGCTTCCAGGCCGGCATGACCGACCCCGAGCAGGTCATCCGGCTGTTCGTCGAGGCGATGCTCACGGTCGAGACCGACCGCGATCTCGCCGAGCAGCTGTTCTGCGTGGTGATCGCGCGGAACCTCTTGACCGCGGCCCCGGGCACGCCGAGCGGCCACCGCCTGCCCCGGCCCGATCAGACGCTGAACCGGCTGGCCGCCAGCCCGGCGATCGCGCGGTCGCTGGCCGGCGGCACCACCGCCGCGGCCTACCAGGACGCCGACCTCGCCAAGGTCGCGCTCGACCGCGCCTACTCGGCGCGCACCCAGGGCGTCGACTACCCGTCGCCGGGGCGCGGCAAGTTCTTCGTCGCGTGCGGCGGCGCCGCGACGCCGCGGCCGCTCACGCTGGCGCGCAACGACGCCGGCGGCTGGAAGGTCGTCGAGTGGTCGAGCCTGACCGTCGGCGTCGCCCGCGCCGGCGCCGGCGACTTCTGAGCGACGCCGTGCGCCCGCCGCGCCGACGTGCTCTGCTGAGCCTGCCGTGACCGCCGCCCCGTCGCCCCGCGCGCGTCCGCCGGCCCCACCCGCGGCGCGGATCCAGCGGGCCCGCGCCGAGGTCAACCTGCGCCGCCTGGGCTCGCTCCTGTGGATCGCCGCGGTGGTCCACGCCGTCCACGTCGCGTGGATCGGCCACGCCACCGTCACCGACGCCACCGGCGCGCGCTGGCGCCAGCTGATCGTCGCCGGCCACGCCACGATGGGCGCGGTGGCGCTGATCCTGTGGATCGCGGCGCGGCTGGCGCTGCGGCGCGGCCCCGACCGCGCCGTCGCCGCCGCCACCGCGCTGACCGCGGCGGCGGCGATCGCCTACCCGGTGTTCGGCGCCTGGCTGGCCGGCGTCGACCAGCTCGTCACCAGCAACGTCACCCCGCTGATCGTCACCGGCTTCGGCATCGCGATCGGCCTGCGCCTGTCGACCGCCGTGGCCACCGTCGCGTACACCGCGCAGCTCGCGGTCGCGCTGACGATGCTGCTCGCCGGACCGGGCCGCCCCGAGGCCGTCAGCTCCAACCTGGTCAACGCGGTGTCGATCGCGGCGCTGGGCTGGGCGGTGGCCCGCGTCCTCGAGGTCGGCCGCGTCCACGAGCTGGCGCAGCGGCTGACCATCGAGGAGCAGGCCGCGCGCCTCGCCGACGCCAACCGCGAGCTCGCGGCGCTGTCGGCGCAGGACGAGCTGACCGGCCTCGCCAACCGCCGCGCCTTCGTGAGCCGCGGCGCCGAGCTGGTCCGCGACGCCCGCGACCGCGGCCTGCCCACCGCGATCGTCCTGGCCGACGCCGATCACTTCAAGACCATCAACGACCGCCACGGCCACGGCGCCGGCGACGACGTCCTGCGCATGATCGCGCGCCAGGCCCGCGCCGCCGTCCGCACCGACGACCTGGTCGCCCGCCTCGGCGGCGAGGAGTTCGCGCTCGTGCTGCCCGGCATGACCGAGGCCGCCGCCGCCGACCTCGCCGACGCCCTGCGCGCCGCGATCGCCGCCGACGCCGTGACCAGCGGCGGCGCCACGATCCACGTCACCGCCAGCTTCGGTGTCGGCGAGCTCGGCGCCGCCGACGCCGAGCCCCTCGAGGCCGCCCTCGCCCGCACCGATCGCGCCATGTACGCCGCCAAGCGCGCCGGCCGCGACCGCGTCGTCCGCGCGTCGACGCTGGCCACGCTCGATCGTGGATAGGGGAGCGGCGAGGCCGATGCGAAGGGTCACCGGTACGCGAGCACTCCAGCTGCTCACCCTCCGGGCAATGGTCTTCGGCATCGCGGGCTGTCGCGAAGCCCCCACCATGGTGCTGCTCGGGCGCCCTCTTGTCCTGCAACCGTACGCTGCAGGAGCGAGTTGCTCCCTTCAACTCGGCTTGGTGTCCTGTGACACGGTGTTGGCGGTCCCCGGCAGCATGGACACGCCGGCGGAACGGCGCGTCGTTCCCGGCGTGTTCCCGGCGCTGAAGCTGATCGTGGATCTCACCGGTAGCACCGCCTGCGTCGTGCGAGCCGACCGAACACTGCGTTGCTGGGGGGTCAACAGCTGGGGCGCACTCGGCCGGGGCCGGGCACCCACGCCTGGTGAGGCGGTGCTCGAGATCTCGGGGCCGGAGGCCCCCCACGATCTACCGCCGGTCGTGGATGTCGCTGCCGGTCAGCTCTTCTTCTGCGCACTGGACGCGGTCGGCGGCATCTGGTGCTGGGGTCGCAACGAGTTCGGACAGGTCGCGGCGATGTCTCCCGCCACCGTGCCAACCCCGGTCGCGGTCGACGGCATACCACCGGCGGTCGAAGTCGTCGCCTCCGTGGATCAGGCCTGTGCGCGCACCGAGCATGGTGAGGTGTGGTGCTGGGGGGACGCTGACGTGGGCACGCCACACACGCCGCGCCGTGTCGTCGAGGGTGCCTCGCATCTGCGGCTGGAGCGAGATCACATCTGCGCGACGACAGGCGACGGCGAGTCATGCTGGGACGCTGCCCCGACATTGCACAGCCTGTCCGGATCGGGTGAGTAGCTGAGCCGGCCGTGTCGCTCGCGGCGGAGGCCCCGGCGCACGACCGTGACTCGTCGGACCGCGCCCCCGGTCGATCTGATCTTCGGCTCGAACAGCGAGCTCCGCGCGGTCGCCGAGGCCTACGCCGAGGCCGGCCTGCAGGAGCGGTTCGTGCGCGACGTCGTCGCCGCGTGGGCGAAGGTCGGCCAGCGCGACCGCTTCGACCTGCGGTCGCGCTGAGCGCGGTCGCGTCGCGCGCGGCGGGGCGGCCCGCCGCGCGACCGCCACCTCGCCGCCGCCACCGACCTCGCCGACCTCGTGTGGTGCCCAGACCCGGAATCGAACCAGGGACACGCGGATTTTCAGTCCGCTGCTCTACCAGCTGAGCTATCTGGGCGTGGTAGGGGCGAGCAAGCTACACGGGCGGGGGTCGGTTGGCAAGAGGTCGGGCGCGGCGGCGCCGGCGCGCGGATCCCCGGGCGGGCGCGCGCCGGCCGAGGCCGCGTCACCGCCGGCGGCGGGCGCTGGCAAGCGGGGCAGGTTCCGCGACAATCCCCGGATGCCCCTGCCCTCCGTCCCCGCCGTCGCCGCGCTCGCCGCGACCTTGCTCGCGGTCGCCGGCGCGGCCGCGTGCACCGCGCCCCGCCGGGTGGCGTGCCCGCCTGGCGCGCCGGGCGCCGCCACCGCCGACGACGCCGACGCCGCGCCCCTGCCCGCCGAGGACGATCAGCTGCGCCGGTGGCGCGCGATCCACGCCGACGACGACCAGCCCCCCGCCGGCACGACGGCGGCGGCGCTGCTGCCCGAGCTGGTCGGGTACCTGGGCTCGCCGGATCCGGAACGCCGCGACGGCATCGCCTACGAGGTGCTGGTGGCGTGGATCGTCCGCGCGCCCCGGCTGACGCCGGCGGAGCTCCGCCCGCTGGCCGGCGAGCTGGTCGCCGCCCTCGACGGTCCGCTCGACGTCCCCGACGGCGTGTTCCGGCGCTCGTTCTCGGCCCTGGTCCTGTCGTTGATCGTCAAGCGCGACCTCGACGACCCGTTCTTCACCGACGCCGAGCGCCGCGACCTGCTCGCCGCGGCCCGCGCCTACGCCGGGCGCGAGCCCGATCTGCGCGGCCACACCGGCGTCCGCGGCTGGGCCCACGCCGCCGCCCACACCGCCGACCTGCTGAAGTTCCTGGCCCGCGAGCCGGCCTTCACCGACGACGATCGCGCGGTGGTCCTCGATGCGGTCGCGGCCCTGGTGGTGCGCCGCCACGGCTTCGACTTCCACCACGGCGAGGACGGCCGCCTCGCCCTGCCCGTGCTCGAGGTGCTGCGCCGCGGCGTCGCCGCGGCCGGCGTCGACGCCTGGCTCGACGCGATCGTCGCGCCGCTGCGCGAGCCCGGCACCGCCGACTTCGATCCGGCGCTGTTCGCGGCCCAGCGCAACGCGCGCAACCTGCTGTTCACGCTGTTCGTCCAGCTGTCGTTGACGCCGTCGCCCGGCGACGGCGAGCGCCACGCGCTCGATCGGCTGCGCGCGCTGCTCGCCGGCTGAGCGCGCGCCGAAACGACGAAGCGCCCGTGACCATCGATCACGGGCGCTCGCGTCGGTGCCCAGTCCCGGAATCGAACCAGGGACACGCGGATTTTCAGTCCGCTGCTCTACCAGCTGAGCTAACTGGGCGACAGGTCGAGAAACTACACGGCCGGCGCCGGGTCGTCCACCGGGTCCGCGCCGGTTTCGGCGGCCGCCACGGCGCCCGGCCGGGGGCGTGCCCGGGCCGCCTCGATGGCCGCCAGCAGCTCCTCGAAGGCGTAGGGCTTGGCGACGAAGCCGGCGAGCCGGCCGGCCGCGACCGCGGCGTCGATCGCGGCGCTGCCGAGGCCGCTGCTGGCGATCACCGGCACGGTGACGCCGCGGCGCGCCAGCTCGTCGACGACCTCGAGGCCGCGCTTGCGCGGCATCGACATGTCGAGGAGCACCACCGCCAGGTCGTCGCCGTGCCGCTCGACCTGCTCGATCGCCTCGACGCCGTCGCACGCGGTGACGACCCGGTAGCCGCAGTCCTCGAGGATCGTCGCGACGGTGCGCCGCACCAGGTCCTCGTCGTCGGCCACCAGGATCAGCGGCGACGACGACCCGGGCGCCGCCGCCGGCCCGGACGCCGCGGCCGCGGCGTCGGCGCCGCCGACGCGGCCAGGCGCGGCCGACGCCGCGGGCGCCTCGCCCCGGGCCTGGTCGATCACCGCGCGCAGCGCGGTCGCGACGCCGCGGCCGTCGAGCGGCTTCTGCAGCACCCGCAGCTCGCCGCGCACCAGCTCGTCGCGCATCGACAGCTCGGCGTAGCCGGACATGAACAGCACCGGCAGGCCCGGCACCACCGCGCTGGCGCGGCGCCACAGCTCGAGGCCGCTGATCCCCGGCAGCATCAGGTCGGTGGCGAGCGCCGCCAGATCGTCGGCCAGCTCGGGCAGCCGCTGCAGCGCCGCCTCGGCCGAGCCGCACGCCACGACCCGGTAGCCGTAGCTGGTCAGCGCCCGCTCGACGCCGGCGCGGATCGACGGATCGTCCTCGACGTACAGCACGCGCTCGGCGCGGCCGGCGTGGGCGGCGGCGCCGCGCGGCGGCGGCTCGCCGGGCGCCCGCGCCGGCGCGGCGACGCCCGGAAGCGGAGCCGGAAGGTCGTGCCCTGCCCGACCGTCGAGTCGACGCCGATCTCGCCGTCGAGGTCGCGGACGATGCTGTGGACGGTGGTCAGGCCGAGCCCGGTGCCGGTGCCAGCGGCCTTGGTCGACACCAGCGGCTCGAAGATCCGCGCCCGCACCGCGGGGTCGATGCCGACGCCGGTGTCCTCGACCTCCAGCGTCACGGCGGCGGGGCCGGCCGCCGCGTCGCCGGCGACGCGGGTCCGGATCCGCACGTGGCCGCCGTCCGGCATCGCGTCGCGCGCGTTCACGACCAGGTTGACCAGCACCTGCTCGAGCAGGCCCTGGTTGCCGCGGATCCAGCACGGCGCGGCGGCGAGGTCCAGCTCCAGGCTGGCGTTGCTCGGGATCAGGCGCTGCAGCAGCGACGCCAGCTCGCCGATCACGACGTTGACGTCGACCGGGCCGGTCTTCGACAGATCGCGCCGCCCCAGGCTCAGGAGCTGGCGGGTCAGCGCGCCGCCACGGATCGAGGTCTCGTAGATCTCGGTGAGCAGCGGGCGCTGCGGCCAGTCGGGCGGCTCGTGGGCGAGCATGGCCTCGGCGCTGAGCATGATCGCGCTGAGCAGGTTGTTGAAGTCGTGGGCGACGCCGCCGGCCAGCTGCGACACCAGCTCCATCTTCTGGCGCAGCTCGATCTCGGCGCGCAGGCGCCGCCGCTCGGTGATGTCGCGGACGGTGACGACCGTGCCGCCCACGGCGTCGCGATCCGGCGGCGCCACCAGGCGCAGCTCCAGGAACCGGGGCGCCGCCGGGCCGTCGTCGACGGCGCGGACGTCGAGCGCGACGGTGACGCCGACCGCGGCGGCGGCGTCGGCGAGGGCGGCGGCCAGCCGCGGCCGGTCGTCGGGCGCGACCAGCGCGCCGAGGTGGGCGCCGACCAGCCCGGCGCTGCCGCCGCCGAGCGCGCGCGCGGCGCCGCCGGTGACCTGGCCGATGACGTCGTCGGGCTCGACCACCAGCACGGCGTCGTCGAGGTTGGCGAGCAGGCTCTCGATGCGGCGCGCGCCGGCGCGCAGCGCGGCGTCGCGGGCCTCGATGTCGGCGGCCATGCGATCGAAGGCGTGGCCGAGCGCGGCCAGCTCGTCGTCGCCGCCGATCCGCGACCGGGCGTCGTAGGCGCCGCCGGCGATGCGCTCGCTGGCGCGCCGCAGCCGCGACAGCCGGCGCAGCACCGCGACGTGCAGCAGGAGGTACAGGATCAGGCTGGCGCCCAGGAAGATCGCGCCCTGCAGCAGGGCGCGGCGGATCGCCTCGACCCGGGCCCGGGCCAGCGGCCGCGCCAGCTCGTGGTTGGCGACCAGGGCGCCCAGCCGTGGCAGCTCGCCGGGCCGCGCCGCCAGCCGCACCGGCGCCACCGCGACCACCAGCGGCGGATCGCGCAGGACCTCGACCTGGAGCCGGTCGGTGGCGAGGGCGCGGGCCAGCGCGGGCCGGGCGCGTCCGAAGCCGGCCTCGTCGAGGGTCTTGCCCTCGTTGACGATCTCGGTGGCGTACAGGATGGTGCCGTCGCCGCGGGCCAGCGCGGCGTGGCGGACCCGGGGCTCGGCGGCCAGCATGCCGAGCAGGCCGGCGACGTCGTCGGGCCGCTCGCCGCGGTACGCGGCGTCGATGCGCTCCGACACCATCGTGCCGATCAGCGTCGCCTCGTCGACGGTGGCCTGCTCGGCGCGGGCCTCGCCGCGCCCGACCTCGACGCGGAGCAGGATCAGCTGCACCGCGATCCCGGCGACCAGCAGCAGGCCCGGGATCCACACCCGCATCGGCAGGCGCAGCCGCCTCATCGCTCGCGCACCATCGCGTCGGTCACCAGCGTCTCGACCGGCGGCACGGCGTCGATCAGGCGGAACTCGACCATCGTCGCGGCCAGGCGCCGCAGCGTCGGCACCAGCGCCGGCGCCGGGCCGCCGAGCAGGCGCAGGTTGGCCGCCCGGTCGAGCAGGACGACGCCGTCGAACGACGCCGCCACCTCCTCCGGCGTCATGCCCTCGCGCGCCGCCATCCGTCGCGCCGCGTCCGCCGGGTGAGCGCGGGCGTAGTCGACCGCGCGCAGCCAGCCGTCGATCAGCGCGCGCACCGCGGCCGGGCGCTGGTCGAGCACGGCCTGGCGCATGACCAGGACGTCGACGATCTCGTCGGGCATCTGCCGGCTGCTGAACAGCTCGTGGGCGCCGGTGCGCAGCAGCTGGGTCCGCGTCGGCTCGTAGGTGACGACCGCGTCGACCTCGCCGGCCTCGAACGCGGCGCGCTGGCTGGCCAGGTCGATCGGGACGATCGTGACGTCGGCGCGGGTCAGCCCGGCGGTGGCCAGCGCCCGGGTCAGGACGTGGAGGCCGAGCGCCTCGTTCTCGGCGCCGATCCGCTTGCCGCGCAGCGCGGCCAGATCGGGGACGTCGGCGCGCGCCACCAGCGCGTCGGCGCCGTTGGAGACGTCGATGGCCAGGATGATGCGGTCGTCGCCGCCGAAGGTCGCGAAGTCGACCGCGTACTCGGCGGTCAGCGCGACGCCGTCGATCATGCCGTTGCGGTACGCCCGCATGACGCCGTCGGGGGTGCGCATGTCGACGAGGTCGAGGTCGAGATCCGGCAGGTAGCCCAGCTCGCGGGCCAGGAACGGCATCTCGTACGGCGGCCACACCGACAGCCCGATGCGCAGCGGCGGCGCCGGGCGATCGCCACAGCCGGCCGCCGCGACCGCGCCGGCGAGCGCCAGCGCGAGCGTGGCCGCCACCGCGACCGACCCGGACCCGCGCCGGTGGATGGACGGACCGAAGCGCATCGACGCTGCATACTACCGCCGGCGCGATCCCGCGCAATCCGGGGCGCGCGCCGGCGCGCCGGCGCGCTACCCGGCGAGCCTACGCCGCGGACGCCGGCTTGCGCAGCAACAGGAAGAAGTACGCGCCGCCGGGCTCGACCGTGACCTCGACCTCGGGCTCGCCGGCCACCTTGGCGGCCAGCCGCAGCATCTCGTCGCGGGTCCGGTACAGCAGCGTCCAGTCGAGGACGAACTCGGGCGACCAGAACCACTCGTTGGGCGCCAGCGCGTTGCCGATCGCGAGCAGCCCGCCGGGTGCGAGGCGCTCGTAGAGCCCGGCGATCAGGGCCTGGGCGCGGCCCTCGCGCAGGTAGTCGAACAGCCCGGTCGAGTAGATGAAGTCCTGGCGCTCGACCGACTTCATCAGCGCCGGCTCCTGCAGCAGCTGCGCGAACGACAGGTTGAGGCAGTGCAGCGAGCCCAGCGCGCCGGTCGAGGCGATCGCGCGCTGCGCGCCGCGGTACGCGACGCTGAGGGTCTCCTCCTCCTGGTCGATCAGGATCCAGTGGGCCTCGCCGTCCCAGGCGCCGCGCGTCGTGACGAAGTCGGCGACCTCGCGCGCGGGGCCGCAGCCGAGGCTGGTCACCGCGAAGCCCCGCGCCGGGTCGGCGACCCGCGCCGCCTGGACCCGCTCCATCTCGCGCCCCATCAGCTCGACGACGTACTGCTCGCGGGTCCGGACCCCGTTGGACAGCGGGTGCTCGACGAAGAACTTGTGGAACACCCTGGCGACCACGCTCTCGCCCTCGAAGGTGTTGTCGTAGTAGTAGAGCATCACCTGGTAGTCGCCGGGGTAGCCCAGCGGCTTGTGGTAGGAGCGCCGGATCATCGGCGCCTCGATCAGCAGCGGGGTCAGGACGGTCTCGGTGACCGCCTTGCTGGCGCGCAGCACCTCGGGGCGGGTCAGGCACTCCATCGCCGCGCGCGACGCGGTCCGCTCGAGCTCGTTCCACGGCCCGCGCATCGCGTCGGCGGCGCGCGCCGCCAGCTCGTCGAGCTGGCGGGCGCTGGCGTTGCCCTCGGCGCGGTAGCGGGCCTCGTGGCGGGCCAGCGACGCCCGGTAGAACTGGACGAAGTGGACGATCTGCATCAGCGCGTCGGCGTAGCCCGCCGGCACCAGCGACCACGTCGCGGCCGGGCCGCCCCACAGCTCGCGCTCGAGCCGGGCCTCCTCGTCGCGGCGCATGACCTCGGGCAGATCGAGGAAGCCGCCGGCCAGCGCCAGCGCGACCCGGTTGCCGCCGGGCACCGGCTCGCAGCGCGCGACCCGCGCCGCGCCCTCGTAGACCGCGGCGTCGTGCAGGCGCAGCTCGATCTCGACCGGCCGCCCGATCTCCCACGTCCCCTCGCGGGTCACGAACGAGACCCCGTTCATCGAGACGTCGAACAGGGCGTGCTCGACGCCGCCGATCAGCAGCGCCGGGTTGGCCTCGCGCGACCACAGGTCGCGGACCCGCTTGCGCTCGGGCCGGAAGAACATCGCCCGGCCGATCGCGCCCATCAGCTCTTCGTAGGAACGTGCCATGGTGCTACCTCAGGTGGCGGCGTGGAGCTCGACGACGAAGCGGGCGCCGCCGCCGGGGCGCGCCTCGCAGGTCAGCGAGCCGTGGTGCTCCTCGACGATGCGCCGGGACACGTAGAGCCCCAGCCCGGAGCTGCCGCGGCCGCTGACGAAGGGATCGAAGATGCGGTCGCGCTTCGACGGTGGCACACCGGGGCCGTCGTCGTCGACGGTGATCCGGACCCGATCGGCGTCGACGGCGATCCCGAGCCACAGCGTGCGGGCGCCGAGCGCCAGCGCGTTGTCGAGCAGGTTCATCAGCACCTGGTTGACCGGTCCGGCCGGCGCGTCGACCACCGGATCGGCGTCGCCCTCCCAGTGGACGGTGACGCCGTCGAGGCGGTGCTCGAGCAGGCGCAGCGTCGACGCCAGGCCCTGGCGCGGCCGGGCCTGGGCGGCGCCGCCGTCGGCGGGGCGGACGTGCTGATCGAGCGCCTCGGTGATGCCCTGGATCCGCCCGGCGGCCTCGACGATGACCTCGATCATCCGGGCCGCGCGGTCGCCGGTGGCGCCGGCGTCCAGCACCCGCGCGCCGTTGAGGATCGCGTTGACCGGGTTGCGGACCTCGTGCAGCACGCCCGCGGCGAGCGTGCCGATCGCCGCCAGCTTCTCGCGCTCGGCGAGCTGCGCGGCGAGATGACGCAGCCGCAGCTGGGCGGCGACGCGGGCCAGCAGGACCCGCGGGTGGAACGGCTTGGCGACGAAGTCGTCGGCGCCGCGGGCGTAGCCCTCGAGGGTGGCCTCGGAGCCGACCCGCGCGGTCAGCAGGATCACCGGCGTGTTGCGCAGCTCGGGATCGGTCTTGATCGCGTGGCACAGCTCGCCGCCGTCGCGGCCGGGCATCATGACGTCCGACACCAGCAGGTCGGGGCGCTCGGCGCGCACCTTGTCGAGGCCCTCGTCGCCGTCGCGGGCCTCGA
This sequence comes from Kofleriaceae bacterium, assembly GCA_020633495.1. Classification (GTDB taxonomy): domain Bacteria; phylum Myxococcota_A; class Polyangia; order Haliangiales; family Haliangiaceae; genus WYBA01. Next base: position 54,968 of record JACKDR010000021.1, read on the forward strand.
TGACCTCGTGCTCGGCGCCGAGCAGCTCGGCGATGAACCGGCGCAGCTCGTCGTTGTCCTCGGCGACGACGATCCGGGCGCGGCGCCGGGGCGGGCCGCCGACCGGCGCCGGCGTCGGCCCCGAGCCGACCCGCACCGGGCCGGTCGCGACGTCGTCGACCGCGACGCCCTCGATCATCACCGGGCCGGTCACCGGCCGGGGGTCGCCGGCGCGGCGCCGCTGGCGGCCGCCGTCGTCGAGCCGCTGCCGGCGCTCGATCGCGTCGGGCTTGATGTGGTCGCGCCCGAACGGCAGGCGCAGCCGGAACGTCGCGCCCGGACCGTCGCTGTGGGCGGTGAGCTGGCCGCCGTGCAGCTTGGTCAGCTCGCGCGCCAGCGACAGGCCGATGCCGACGCCGCCGGGGTGGCGGCGGTCGCTGCGGCCGACCTGGTAGAAGCGATCGAAGATGCGCGGCAGGTCGGCCGCGGGGATGCCCGGGCCGTCGTCCCGGACCTCCACGACCTCGGCGTCGCCGTCACGCCGGACCGTGACCGCGACGGTGCCACCCTCCGGCGTGTACTTGAGGGCGTTGCCGATCAGGTTGGTCAGGATGATCTCGAGGCGGTGGGCGTCGGCGAAGATCGGCGCGCCCGGAGCGTCGGCGTCGAGGCGCAGCTCGATCCGCCGGGCCTCGGCGGCGGGCGTGCTGGCGTCGACCACGGTCTGGACCACGGTGCGGACGTCGAGGTCGGCGAGGTTGAGGCGCAGGCCGCCCTGGTCGAGGCGCGACAGGTCGAGCAGATCGTCGATCAGCCGCAGCAGCCGCTGCGCGTTGCGCCGGATCACCGCCAGCCGCGCGGCCCGCGTCGGATCGGCGTCGGGCGTCGCCAGCATGTCGTCGACCGGCGCCAGGATCAGGGTGAGCGGCGTGCGCAGCTCGTGCGAGATGTTGGCGAAGAAGTCGTTCTTGCGCTCGTCGAGGCGGCGCAGCCGCGCCAGCGCCCGCTGCAGCGCGCCGCCGGTGCGCGCCGCCTCGCCGCGGGCCAGGCGCTCCCGCGCCGCCACCGCCGCCAGCTCGGCACGCTGGAAGAAGTCGCGGCGCGAGAAGTCGTACTTGTAGTAGGCCATGACCAGCGCGAGGCCGACCGCGGTGCCCACGAACGACGCCCCGGTCACCAGATCCGACGCCGGCACCGGCGGCCCGACCGCGAGCGCGATCAGGCCGCTGGCGACGACGGTCGCGACGACGCTGATCGCCCAGCGCGGCGGCCAGAACGGCAGCAGCCCGGCGCCGAAGATGATCAGCGTGAAGCCGAGGACGTACGGCGCGAACGCGGTGCCGACCACCGGGAGCATCGGCGCGATGAAGCCGCCGAACACCAGCAGCCACAACCAGAACGCCTCGAACGTGTAACGGCGCAGACGTGGCCGGTGCACCGCGACGGCGATGCCGCCGTTGATCGCCGCGGCGGTGACGCGCAGGGCCAGGAACTCGTCGGCCCGCGCCGGCGCCAGGACGTGGTCGAAGACGGTCCAGCCGACGTAGGTCGCGCAGAAGACGATCGACGACCAGAACAGGATGCCGAGGTTCTTGCGGCGCAGCTCGTCGTGGAACGCGTCGAGGTCCGGCGCGGCGGCGCCGGCGGGCGCGGTCGGGGTCGCCTCGCCAGGAGCGTCGGTCGGCATCGGCACGCCATCGTACCGCGCGCGCGACGCCGACCGACTCCTCCCGCCAGGGTGAAATCGCCGCACGCCCTGGCGTGATCACCACGCGCTCGCGTACGATGCCGGCGGGATTTCTTTCGACGTGCGTACCCTGGCATGAGCCACTCGATCCTCTACGTCGACGACGATCGAGCCAACCTCGCCGTGTTCGAGGCCGCCTTCGGCGACGAGCTCCCGGCCCTGACCGCGAGCAGCGGCGACGAGGCCCTGGCGCTGCTGGCGAGCCGCGACGACATCGCGGTGCTGCTCACCGACCAGCGCATGCCCGGGATGAGCGGCACCGAGCTGGCCGAGCGGGTCCGCCGCGATCACCCCGACGTGATCCGGTTCCTGGTCACCGCCTACGCCGACCTCGGCGCCGCGGTCGACGCGATCAACCTGGGCCAGGTCCACCGCTACCTGCGCAAGCCGTGGGATCCCCAGGAGCTGCGCGTCGTGTTGCGCGAGGGCCTCGCCCAGTACGACACGACCCGCCGGCTCCGCGACCTCGAGCGCCGCATGCGCGACGTCGAGCGGGTCTACTCGCTCGGCGTGGTCGCCGGCAGCATCGTCCACGAGCTGCGCAACCCGATGAGCGTGATCGCCGGCCACGTCGAGCTGGCGCGCACCGACCTCGACCACCTCGCCGAGCTGGCCGGCCCCGCCGGCGCCGCCCTGGTCGAGGAGCTCCGCGACCACCTCGCGACCTCGCTCGAGGCGATCGTCCGCATGAGCGACATCACCCGCGGCGTCGAGATGGCGACCCAGCGCCGCGCCAGCAACCGCGCCACGGATCTCGGCGAGGTCGTCGAGACCACCTACAAGCTGGTGCAGCGCGACCTGCGTTACCGCGCCGCCGCGACGCTGACGTCGACGCGCGGCCTGCGGGTCGCGGTCGGGCCGACGCCCCTGAGCCAGATCGTGCTCAACCTCCTGATCAACGCGCTGCAGGCGCTGCCGCCCGACTCCAACCCCGAGAGCGCCGCGATCGCCACCCGGCTGCGCCGCGACGCCGGCGTCGCCCGGCTCGAGGTCGCAGACTCCGGCCCCGGCGTCCCCGCCGACCTGCGCGAGAAGATCTTCGATCCGTTCTTCACGACCAAGTCCGAGGGCGGCACCGGCCTGGGCCTGGCGATCAGCCGGCAGATCGTGGCCGACGTCGGCGGCCGGCTGTGGGTCGAGGACACACCCGGCGGCGGCGCGACCTTCGTTGCCGAGCTGCCGCTGGTGGACTGACCACCGGGCGCGATCCCGCGTGCAACAGGATTCCTCCGAAATAGCTGGAGGATCACGTACATGTGCGGGTCGACGAGGCTTCGCCTCGACCCGCGGCTCGTCTACGATAGGCTGGCACCGCGCATGTCACGTCCGAATTCTCACGGGCGGCCCGATCCCGTCACCGGGGCCGAGCTGATCTCCGCCGACGAGGCGCGGGTCGGCGAGGTGATCGACGGCCGCTACCGCCTCGATGCGCTGCTCGGACGCGGCGGCATGGGCGTGGTCTACAAGGCCGAGCACGTCGGCATCCGGCGGACCTGCGCGCTCAAGCTCCTGCACTCGAGCCTGGCCGGGGTCCCCGAGCTGCGCGGCCGCTTCGAGCGCGAGGCCCGCGCCATCGGCGTCATCTCGCACCCCAACTGCGTCGACGTCACCGACTTCGGCGAGCTGCCCGACGGCTCGCTGTACCTGGTCATGGAGTACCTCGAGGGTCGCTCGCTCGGCGACGTCCTCGACGCCGAGCGGGCGCTGCCGCCGCGGCGCGCGCTGCGGATCCTGCGCCACGTCCTGCTCGGCCTCGGCCACGCCCACGACGTCGGCATCGTCCACCGCGACGTCAAGCCGGAGAACGTCTTCCTGGTCCGTCAGGGCGGCGACGCCGAGTTCGCCAAGATCCTCGACTTCGGCATCGCCAAGCTGCTGGCGATGCACGTCGACGACGGCGTCAAGCTGACCCAGGCCGGGGTCGCCTTCGGCACGCCGGTCTACATGTCGCCGGAGCAGGCGCTGGGCAACCCGGTCGATCCGCGCGCCGACCTCTACGCCGCCTCGGTCCTGGCCTACGAGATGCTGTGCGGGCGGCCGCCGTTCTACAGCGACGACAAGCTCGAGGTGCTGTCGATGCACACCGCGCGGCCGGTGCCGTCGATGGACGACATGCGGCGGCGCGTCCTCGGTGACACCGTCCATCCGCTGCCGGTCGGGGTCGAGCGCCTGATCCTGCGCGGCCTGGCCAAGCGGCCCGAGGAGCGCTGGCAGACCGCGCGCGCCTACTGCGACGCCATCGACGAGCTGCTGGTCGGGCTGGCGCTGGACGCCGACGAGCTCACCGAGGGCACCGGCGCGCGGCCGCTGATCACCGAGGCCGGGCGCTCGCTGATCTCGTCGCGCGGCGCCGGCCTGACCCCGACGCCGGGCCCGGCGCTGTCGGAGCCGATCGAGCTGGCGCGGTCGCCGTCGCTGGTGCCCGGCGCGGTGACCCCGGGCGGCGCCGCGCCGCCGCTGTTCGACGGCACCGGCACCGAGGTCCGGCCGACGTCGCTGCCGTCGGGCCGGCTGCGAGCGCTGGCCCGCGAGCCGCGCAACCAGGCGATCGCGATCGGCGTCGCGCTGCTGCTGATCGCGGGCATCCTGGCCGCGGTGCTCGCCGGCGAGGACGACGCGCCGGCGCCGCGCAGCGCCGCCGCCACCGAGGCCGCGGAGAAGCTCGAGCGGGGCGATCCCAGCGCCGCGATCAAGGGGCTCGAGACCCGCCGCGCCGAGATCGCCGACGATCCGGGCGCGCAGCTGCAGCTCGGCCACGCCCACGCCGCCAAGCGCGAGCACGCGCCGGCGCTGCTGGCGTACAAGCGCGCGCTCGAGCTGCAGCCCGGCCTCGAGCGGGACGCCCAGCTGCGCGCCAACCTGGCCGCGATGTCGAAGGACCCCGATCTCGCGGCCGCGATGGCCGCGTTCGAGCTCGCGGTCACGATGACCAAGGACCCCGACGCCCTGCCCCGCCTCGCCGCGGTCGCGGCCGGCGAGGATCTGGCGCGGCGGCGCGCCGCGGTCGCGCTGGTCGACCGCCTCGGCCTGCAGGACGAGGTCGACTGGCTGGCCAGCTATCGCTTCGATCTCGATCAGGGCGAGACCTGCACGGTCCGCAAGCAGGCGGTGGCCAAGCTGCGCACGCTCGGCGATCCGCGCGCGATCCCGTCGCTCGAGCAGGCGATCACCCGCAAGGGCAAGTCCGGCAAGTCGCGCGGCAAGAAGATCAACAGCTGCCTCGCCGACGACGCGCGCGCCGCGATCACGTACCTGGCGAACCTCGCCAACCGGATCGACGCCGGCACCAAGTAGCGGTAGCCTGGTGCCGAGGAGGCGTCGAGATGGAGCCCAAGACGATCCTGGTCGCGACCGATCTCAGCGAGACCGGCGACGAGGCCATCCGCTGCGCCGCCGCGCGGGCGCGCGCCGACGGCGCGCGCCTGGTCGGCGTCCACGTCGTGCCGGATCTGCAGCGGGTCGCGCCGCTGTTCCCCCAGGTGCAGGCCAGCGCCGCGGTCGATCTGGCCCGCTGGCACGCCGATCTCGCCGACGAGCTGGCCCGCCGCCTCGCCGCCGAGGGCGGCGACGGCGCCACCCACGGCCGCGCCTTCGTCGACGAGGGCTCCGCCGCCGACCGCATCATCGAGCGCGCCGAGCGCCTGCACGCGGAGCTGGTCGTGGTCGGCGCCCGGACCGGCGGCCTGGGCCGGGTCGCCGCCCAGGTCGTCCGCCACGCGCCGTGCCCGGTGCTGATCGCGCGCGCCGGCGCCCACGCCGGCCCGATCCTGGTCGCCACCGACTTCTCGGATCCCGCGTTCCCGGCGCTGGTCGCCGGCGCCGCCGAGGCGCGCCGCGCCACCTCCGGGATGGTCGCGATCCACGTCGTCGACGGCCTGCGCGCGCTGGTCGTCATGGCGACCCCGATCCCGCTCGACCTCACCGCCCACGAGGCGGTCCGGCAGCGCGCCCTCGCCGACGGCGCGCGCGAGCTCGAGGAGGTCATGGCACGGCTCGAGATCCAGGGCGAGGCGCTGATCGACGAGGGCCTGCCCGCCGAGCGCGTGGTCGCGGCGGCCCGCCGCCTCGACGCCCGGCAGATCGTCGTCGGCTCGGTCGGCCGCGACGGCCTCGGCCGGCTGCTGCTGGGCAGCGTCGCCGAGGAGATCGCGCACACCGCGCCGTGCTCGGTGCTGGCGGTCCGGCTGCACCGGCGTCGCGCCGCGTCGGCGAGCTGACGGCCGTCGCCGACGCCCCGCGCTCGCGGGTGCTACCGTGCCTGCATGAGCCAGCCGACCGAGAAGCGCCTCGTCGTCCGCCCCTTGCGCAAGAGCGACATCAAGGCGGTGCAGGCGCTGCAGCGCCGCTGCTTCCCCGACATCGAGCCGTGGACCGCGGCCCAGATGGAGAGCCAGCTCGCGATCTTCCCCGAGGGCCAGCTCTGCATCGAGCTCGACGGCAAGCTGGTCGCGACCTCGAGCTCGCTGATCGTCGACGAGGAGGACTTCGGGTCCTGGCACAGCCTCAAGCAGGTCTCCGACGGCGGCTACATCCGCAGCCACGATCCCGAGGGCGACACGCTCTACGGCATCGACATCGCGGTCGACCCCGCCAACCGCGGCATGCGCCTGGCCCGCCGGCTCTACGAGGTGCGCAAGGAGCTGTGCATGCGGCACAACCTGCGCGCCATCCTGATCGCCGGCCGCATCCCCGGCTACCACGTCCACTCCCGGGAGATGAGCGCCGAGGAGTACGTCCGCCGGGTCCTGGCCAAGAAGCTCAAGGATCCGGTGCTGACCGCCCAGCACGCCAACGGCTTCGCGGTCCGCGAGGTGTTGCGGGACTACCTGCCCTCGGATCGCGAGTCGTGCGGCTACGCGGTCTTCATGGAGTGGCTCAACCCCAACCACCAGCCCGCCGACGGCGGCGCCGCGGTGCGCACGGTGCGGGTCGCGGCGGTCCAGTACCAGATGCGCCCGATCCACTCGTTCGAGGAGTTCGCCCAGCAGTGCGAGTTCTTCGTCGACACCGCGTCGGAGTACCGGGTCGACTTCCTCTTGTTCCCCGAGATGGTCACCAACCAGCTCCAGGCCCTGGTCACCGCCGCGCGCCCCGGCCTGACCGCGCGGCGGCTCAACGAGTTCACGCCCCGCTACGTCGAGATGTTCACCAGCCTGGCCATCAAGTACGCGGTCAACATCATCGGCGGCAGCCACCTCACCGTCGAGAACGGCAACCTCTACAACATCGCCTACCTGTTCGGCCGCGACGGCTCGGTCGCCAAGCAGTACAAGCTGCACATCACGCCGTCGGAGGCCCACTGGTGGGGGGTCTCGGCCGGCGACAACATCGAGGTCTTCGACACCGACCGCGGCAAGATCGCGATCATGATCTGCTACGACACCGAGTTCCCGGAGGTGGCGCGGATCGCGGCGTCGAAGGGCGCCAACATCCTGTTCATCCCGTTCAACACCGACATCCGGTCGGGCTACCAGCGGGTGCGCTCGTGCGCGGCGGCCCGCTGCATCGAGAACGGGGTCTACGCGGTGCTCGCCGGCCCGGTCGGCAACCTGCCGTTCGTCGAGGGCGCCGACATCCACTACGGCCAGGCCTGCATCCTGACCCCGTCGGATCTGCCGTTCGCCCGCGACGGCGTCGCCGAGGAGGCGACGCCCAACGTCGAGACCATGGTGATCCACGAGCTCGACCTCGAGGTGCTGCGGCGCAGCCGGCGCACCGGCACGGTGCGGCCGATGCTCGACCGGCGCACCGACCTGTACGCCGTGAACTGGACCGAGGACGGCAAGAAGCGATCGATCTAGGTCGCGCGGCGGCGGCGCGCGGCGCGGCGCGGCGGCGTACGCCCGGGCGCCAGGGCGCCAGGGCGAAGAGACGTCGCGTCGGTGCCGGCTCCCGGAGGCTCCGGAGAGGCGACGGGGGATGGTCGGGATGCGGCGCGGCGCGGCGCGGCGCGGCGCGCCCCGGCGGGTCGGAGGTCGCGGTGGACCGCGTGGGCCGCGTGGGCCGCGGGCCTGGCGCAGCCGGCCGCTGACTCCCCGATGAGCGCGGTGCTCGCGCGGACGTCGGCGCCGGGCACCACCTCCGGCGCCGGGCCCGAAGACGGGGCCCGGCGCCTCGGCGCGGGCGCGGGCGTCGCCAGACTGTCCGGATGCCGGACAGAAATCGACACGCGGGATCGAAGAAGACGTCATTCCGCTTGACGCTTCCAGCGGCGACCATCGGGGTCCGAGCGCGAGCCTGAAGACGATCGTCCACCAGAGGCGCGCAGCTCACCGAGGCGCCGCGAAGCCAGGCGCCGGGTCGACGCGAAGGGTCGACCTCGTCTTCGTCGCGCAGCGGGGCAAAGACGCGGTCCGAATACCCCGTGGTAGAGAAGGAATGCGCGCGTGCGCAGGGAGGAGTGGAGATGTTCGATCGCGAGGACGAGCGAGTCGTGGAGGAGTCTGGGTTCACGGACACGGGCACGAGCCCGACGAGGTCACCCGACTGGCGGCAACTCGACCGCCAGCTGCGCGGCATCGCCCGGCGCCGTGCCGCGCTCGACGCCGAGGAGGCGCGCTGGCTGATGCTCGCGCAGCAGACGGAGCTGCACCGGCGCTTCGGCTACGCGACCTTGCTCGAGTACCTGGAGCGCACGCTCGGCTACGGGCCGCGTGCGGCCCGCGAGCGGCTGCGGGTCGCGTCCGCGCTGCAAGTCTTGCCGGCGACCGCGGCGGCGCTGGCCCGCGGCGACCACGCCTACTCGGCGGTGCGCGAGCTGACCCGGGTGTGCCGGCAGGACACCGAGCGCGCGTGGCTGGATGCGGTCGCCGGCAAGACCGTGCACGAGATCGAGGCCATGGTCGCCGGGCGCAAGCCGGGTGACCTGCCGGGCGGTCCCGTCGATCCCGAGGAGGTGCGGAAGACGCTGTCGTTCGAGGTCTCGGCGGAGACCTTCGCGGTGTGGCGCGACGCCCGGCTGGCGCTGGAGCTCGAGCGCGGCGAGCCGGTGTCCGACGACGAGGTCCTGCGCACGCTGTGCCTCGACCGGCTGGCCGGCGCCGGTGCCCGCGGTCGCACCGCCGGGCGCGCCGCGTATCAGATCGCGTTGATGGTCTGCCCGACGTGCGAGCGCGCCACGCAAGATGGCGGCGGCGCCGCCGTCGAGGTCCCGGCGCGGGTGGCGGCGCGGGCGCGGTGTGACGCGCGTGTGGTCGGACGGGTCGATGGCGATCGGGTCGAGAAGGCGACGGCGACGATCCCGCCGCGGGTGCGCGCCGCGGTGATCGCGCGCGACCACGGACGCTGCCGGGTGCCGGGCTGTCGGTCGTCGCGATGGATCGAGGTGCACGACGTGCGACCGCGGGCGCACGGCGGCCACACACCATGGACAACCTGATCTGTCTGTGCGGCGGCCACCACGACGCGGTCCACGTGGGCCGGCTGCGGATCGAGCGGGCGGCGTCGGGCGAGACCGTGTTCACCCACGCCGACGGGCGACGGTACGGGGCGGCCCCCAGGTAGGACGGAGGTCATGGCCCACGTCGAGTGCCGCCACGGCCACGTCGCGACTCACGTCGACGACGCGAACGACGCGACCCACCGGGGCGCCGGTCGCTGGAGGTCGCGCTGCGGCGCGCGATGCGTGAGACCTCACCGAGGTGAACGTCGCGGCCCAGAGGAACCGCGCCGGCGACGCCCGCGCCCCGCCGAGCGTCCCGCCAGTCGCACCCGCGGAGCGTCTTCACCAGCGTCGCCGGCACCACGCGCACGTCGTGCCCCGCTTGCTTGGCCCGGCGCCGGTGCTGGCGCCGCGACGCCGACGCCCGCGCGCGCACCCACGCTCATCGGGGGAGCCAGCAGGCCGGCTGCGTCGGGGCCGCACGGCTCGCGTTCCGGTGAGCCACGGCCCGACGACGCTCACGCCGCGGCGCGGCCGCGTCGCCGCGGCCCGCGCGCCTCCGGATCGTCCTCCTCGGCCTCCGTGAGGGCCTCTGGGATCCGCCCGTGCGAAGCCTCTCGCCGCACCCGCCCGCGCCCCGCGCCGCCCGCGCCGCCCGCGCCGCCCGCGCCGCCCCACGCGCCGCGCCGCGCAGGCCCGCGCGCGCCCGCCCGCGCCGCCCGCACCGCGCCGCGGCGCGCCGCGCCGCGCGCGCCCGCGCCGCCGCGCCGCCGCGCGGCTACCGCTGGCAGTAACGGTGACCGGCGGGATCGTCGCGGTACGCCGCGGAGTCGACCGCCGGGCACGCCGCCCGGATCAGGCTCTTGAGCTCGGTCAGCTGGTCCCAGCTCAGCGCCATGCTGTCGAAGACCAGCGGGATCGACGACGCAGTCTCGTCGGTGATCCGCGCGCGCAGCGCCTCGAGCAGCTCGGGATCGTGGCCGGTGGTCCACAGCCGCTCGAAGTCGGCCTCGAACGCGGCGATCACCGGCGCGTAGGTGGCGCCGCGCAGGTGCAGGACGTTCTCGAACGTGCCCTGCTCCGAGTTCATCGACAGGTTGTAGCTGCCGGTGAACAGCTCGTCGCCGTCGATGATCGTGTACTTGTCGTGCATCTGCGCCGCGTAGCTGTAGTCCCAGCGGTACGCGTAGGTCTTGAACCGCAGCTCGACGCCGGCGTCGGCGACCTCCTTGCTGAACAGGAAGTCGCGCGCGGTGCAGTTGAAGCGCTGGGTGTCGGTGGTGGCGCCGTCGAGGCAGGCCTCGACGTCGTGGACCTGGGCGGCGTGGCCCGACGCGCTGATGTACTCTTGCTGGTCGAGGTAGACCCGGACGTCGAGCGCTGGGTTCGCCTGCTTGGCGGCGATCACCGCCTCGGCGACCGGCCGCAGCCGCAGGTGGCCCGACGCGATGTGGATCGAGCGCTCGGCGCGGCCGATCGCGGCGACCAGCTGATCGGCGACGACGGTGCTGGAGCGATCGATGCGGAACGAGGTGCTGCCCTGCTGGACCGTGAAGTTGGCGGAGGTGAAGAACGCGTCGGCGTCGGGGTCGGCGTCGTCGAGGCCGGCGGCGGCGAGGTCGAGGGTCGCGGGCTCGGCGGCCTGGTCGGCGCCCAGGCTGAAGTCCTTGGAGTGCTCCCACAGCCGGTCGAACTCGCGCTGGTAGCTGACGCCGAGCTCGCCGGCGCCGTCGATGAACAGCGTGTTCTCGTCGTAGACCTGGGCGCCGCCGTAGGACCAGTTGGCGCTGCCGGTGACGATCTTGGCGCCGGCGGCGTCGGCGACGTCGAACCGGGCGCCGTCGATGATCGCCAGCTTGTGGTGGAGGATCTTGTTGACCCAGCGGACGTCGACGCCGGCGCGCTCGAGCCGGCCCGACTTGGTGCCGGCGCGGGCGGCGAGGTCGAGCTTGCGGTCCTCGGACGCGGTGTCGAACAGGAAGCGGACCGCGACGCCGCGCTGGACCGCGTCGGCCAGGGCGTCCTGGATCTCGGCGTCCGACAGGCTGTACATCGCGACGTCGACCGAGCGCTGCGCGCCGCGGATCCACGCGGCGACCTGGTGGGTGTGGGTGGCGCCGACCGGCTGCGGCGAGAACACCGCGGTGACGTGCGGCACCGGCCGCAGCCGCCCGGTGGCCTCGGCGTAGGCCAGCAGCTGGTTCAGCGTGGCGGGGCCGACGTACGGGATGTCGTCGAGCTCGGCGAGGTCGTCGTAGGCGTCGTCGTCGGCGGTGCCGGCGACGCCGTCGGCGCCGTCGCGGTGACCGATGATGTTGCGGGCCGCGCGCGACGACAGGCCGGCGGCGACGTCGAGCTCGGCGAGATCGACCGCGCGGTCGTTGACCAGGGCCAGGACCGCCCGGGCCTCGGGCGAGCCGTCGCTGATGCCGCCGTCCGCCTTGCCGTCCGGGAACCGGTCGGCGATGCCGTCCTCGACGTCGAGGTCGTCGGTGGCGCAGCCGGCGGCCGCGGTGGCCACCAGGATGCCGAAGGCCGCGAAACGAAAGCACGAGGACCGCATGGGCCGGCGGTTTTGCAGGCCCCGTGCCGGTGTCCGGGATCCGGCCGGACGCCGCGCCGTCCGCCGTCCGGCAGGCGGTCAGCGCCACTCCGGCGTCCGGATCTCGGTCGCCGCCGGGCCCGCCGGTGTCGCCGACAGCGACATGGCCGGTCGACCTGCCGGTCGACCGACCCGGCCGCGACCCGGCCCGCCGGCCGCCGCGCCGCGGGGCGCGCCTCCCTGGTCACGCCACGGGCGCGTGCGAGCGATCGGTGAGCCGCGCCCGCGCCGGCGCCGACGCCGGCGCCGCTTGCGACCGCAGGATCGGGGCGAAGACGTCGCGGTAGGCCCAGGCCAGGCCGATCTCGAGCACCAGCACCAGGATCGCCATCGGCAGTGCCGCGGGCGCCAGGGCGACATGGAACGCGACGATGTTGACGACGATCGGCGCCAGCACGGTCAGCGCCAGCGGCACCAGCCGGTTGGACAAGAGCAGCGCGCCGGCGACGACCTCGGTGCCCTTGAGCAGCGGGAAGAAGTAGCCGGTGGCGGCCAGCCCGCCCATGAAGGTGGCGGCGGCGCCCTCGGGCGGCGGCTGCGGGATGAAGTGCAGGAAGCCGTTGAGCCCGAACACGAAGAAGATCAGGCCGAGGACGTAGCGGGCGACGGTGCTGACACGGGGCAGACGGGAACGCATGGGGAGTCTCCTTTCGACGAGACCCACTGTAGATTGTTGCTCCAGTTGCACTAGATACGGAGATCGGGAAGGATTGTTGTCCCATGAGCAACTCCGCTCGCGCCCCCATGGATCTCAACCGGGTCCGGCTCTTCGTCGAGGTCGTCGACCGCGGCAGCTTCACCGCCGCGGCCGCCGCGCTCGGCCTGCCCAAGTCGTCGGTCAGCCGCGGCGTCGCCGCCCTCGAGGAGGATCTCGGGGTCACGCTGCTGCGCCGGACCACCCGCCAGCTGACCCTGACCGACAGCGGCAAGGCCTACGTCGAGCGGGCCCGGCTCGCCCTGCAGGAGCTGCTCGAGGCCGGCGACGCCGCCAGCGACGCCGGCGACGAGCCGCGCGGCCTGGTCCGGCTCACCGCGCCGGTCGATCTCTCCGGCGGCCTCGCCGAGGTCATCGCGGGGTTCCTCGGCGAGCACCCGCAGATCCGGATCGACCTGATCCTGACCGCCCGCACCGTCGACCTCGTCGCCGAGGGCGTCGACCTGGCGCTGCGCGCCGGTCGGCTCCAGGACTCGACGCTGATCGCGCGGCGCATCGCCGACGGCGCGCTGGGCCTGTTCGCGTCGCCGGCGTACCTGTCGCGCCGCGGCCACCCTCGCAAGGTCGACGACCTGCGCCGCCACGCCTGCATCGTCTACCGCGGCGGCGCGCGGTGGTCGCTGCAGGGGCCGCGCGGCGCGACCGCGTCGGTCGACGTCGCCGGGCCGCTGAGCTGCGACGAGCTGAGCTTCGTCGTCTACGGCGCCGAGCAGGCGCTCGGCATCGGCCTCTTGCCGTACAGCGCGGTGGCGGCGGCGGTCCACGCCGGGCGGCTGGTCGCGGTGCTGCCCGGCTGGACCACCAGCGGCGGCGGGCTGTGGCTGGTCCACCCGCCGATGCGCCACCTGCCCCGCCGCGTCGCCCTGCTGCGCGACGCGCTGATCGCGGGCATGAAGTCGCGGATCGAGCGCTGCCCGACCCTGGCGGCGTAGCCGCCGCTCAGGCCGCGGGCAGGCGCACGACGAAGCGCGCGCCGCCGCCGGGCGCGTCGGTCGCCGCGATCCGGCCGCGGTGGGCCTCGACGATCCGCCGCGCCACCGACAGCCCGAGGCCGACGCCGTCGTCGGGCTCGTCGCCGGCGCGATCGGCGCCGTGGCCGCCGCGCGCGAACGGCAGGAAGATGCGCTCGCGATCGGCGGCCGCCACGCCGGGCCCCTGATCGTCGACGCACAGCGTGACCGCGTCGCCGTCGGCGGCGACGGCGATCGCGACGACGCCGGCCGCCGGCGAGTGCGCGATCGCGTTGCCGACCAGGTTGCCGAGCGCGACCGCGAGGGCGTCACCGTCGCCGGCGACCGCGGGCGCCGCGGCCGCCCCTGGTGGCCCGCAGCGTCACGCCGGCCGCCGCCGCCGCCGCGGACCAGCGCGCGACGACGTCGTCGACCAGGGTCCGGAGGTCGACCGGCCGCGCGGTCGGCGCCACCGCGCCGGCCCGGGCCAGGCGCAGCAGCGCGTCGGCCATCGCGGTCATGCGCGCGACCTCGGCGGCGACCCGGTCGGCGATCGCCTCCCACTCGGGGACGGTGCGCGGCCGGCGCCGCGCCACCTCGAGCTCGGAGCGCAGCACGGTCAGCGGCGTGCGCAGCTCGTGCGAGGCGTCGGCGACGAACTGGCGCTGCGCCGCGATGCCGTGGTCGAGCCGGCCGAACAGGCCGTTGAGCGCGACCGCCAGGCGGTCGACCTCGTCGTCGGCCGGCGACACCGGCAGCCGCTCGGCGAGCCGGTCCTCGGTCATCGCCGCGGCCGCGGCGACGACGCCGTCGAGCCGGTCGGTGACGCGGCGGGCCAGGCGCCGGGTCGCGACCACCGCCAGCAGCAGGATCACCGGCGTCGTCACCGCCAGCGCGATCGTGAGCTGCTCGACGACCTCGGCGGTGGGCTCGCCCTCCTCGGCCTCGCCGACGGCCTGCTCGGCGCGCTCGTGCAGCCACAGCGCCGCGGCCGCGGCCAGCGCGAACACCAGCACCGCGATCGCCGTGGCGATCGCGGTCCAGCCGGCGAGCCGACCGCCGAGCGAGCGGGCGCGCCCGCCGCCGGGCCCGGTCGTGCGCGCCGGCGCGCTCACGTCGCGCCCTCGGTCAGCGCCAGGCGGATGCCGGCGCCGCGGATGGTCTCGATCGTCACCGGCGCGCCGGCGAGCTTCTTGCGCAGGTGCGCCAGGTGGACGTCGACGACGTTGGTGCCGGGATCGAAGCCGTAGTCGAAGACCTCGCGGTGGATGTCGGCGCGCGGCACGACCTCGCCGCGGCGCCGCAGCAGGTAGCCCAGCAGCGCGTGCTCGCGCGGCGACAGCGCGACCCGCCGCGTCCCGATCCGCAGCGTCAGATCGGGCTCGAGCACCAGCGGCCCGGCGTCGAGCGACGCCCACCGCGGCGCCGCGGCCCGGCGGGCCAGCGCGCGCAGCCGCGCCAGCAGCTCGGCGAACGCGAACGGCTTGACCAGGTAGTCGTCGGCGCCGGCCTCGAGCGCGTCGACCCGGGCCTCGACCGCGTCGCGCGCGGTCAAGACCAGCACCGGGACCGCGCGGCCCTCGGCGCGCAGCCGGCGCAGGACGTCGACGCCGTCGAGGTCGGGCAAGCCGAGATCGAGGATCACGACGTCGGCGTCACCGCGGCGCACCTCGACCAGCGCGGCGCCGCCGTCGTGGGCGGCGGTGACCTCGACCTGCTCCTCGGCCAGGCCGCGGACCAGCGCGTCGACCAGGCGGCGGTTGTCCTCGACGAGCAGCACCTTCATGGCTCGACTGTACGCTCCGCCGCGGCCGGCGCGACCGCCGCGCCGCCGGCCGCGGGGCCGTGGCCGCGCCCGAGCACGACCCGCGCCAGCGCCGGCATGATCACGATCGTCACCGCGGTCGACAGCACCAGCCCGCCGATCACCGCGATCGCCAGCGGCCGCTGCAGCTCGGAGCCGGCGCCGATGCCGGCGGCCAGCGGCGCCAGGCCGGCGAT
This sequence comes from Kofleriaceae bacterium, assembly GCA_020633495.1. Taxonomy (GTDB): domain Bacteria; phylum Myxococcota_A; class Polyangia; order Haliangiales; family Haliangiaceae; genus WYBA01. The sequence continues at coordinate 70,343 of JACKDR010000021.1, forward strand.
CGTCGCGAACGTCGTCATCAGGATCGGCCGGGTCCGCCGCCGCGCCGCCGCCGCCAGCGCGTCGTCGACGCCGACGCCGTCGTCGATGAGCCCGAGCGCGTGCTCGAGCAGCAGGATGCCGTTCTTGACCACCAGCCCGACCAGCAGGATGCAGCCGGTCAGCGACGACACGTCGAGCTCGACGCCGGTCGCGACCAGCACCGCCAGCGCGCCGACCACCGCCAGCGGCGCGCCCAGCAGCACGACCACCGCCAGCCGCAGCGACCGCAGCTGCACGACCAGGACGATCAGCACCAGCGCGGCGCCCAGCGCGCCGACCAGCACCAGCTCGCCGCGCGCGTCCCGCGCCGAGGCCGCCTGGCCGCCGATCTCGTAGCGGACCCCGGGTGGCAGGTCGAGGCCGGCGAGGACCTTGCGCACCGCGGCCTCGGCGCCGCCGAGATCGTGGCCGGGCACCGCCGCGGTCAGGACCACCGCGCCGCGCAGGCCCTCGCGGCGCAGCACCGACGGCGACGCCGGGCGATCGAAGTGGACGACCGCGCCCAGCGTCACCGGCACGGGGCCCCACCGGATCGGCATCGCCGCCAGCGCCGCGGCGTCGAGGCGGATCCGGTCCGGGAGCCGGACCCGCACGTCGATGGGCTGGCCGGCACGCGGCAGCTCGGCGACGACCCGGCCGTCGAGCGCGACGTCGAGGTCGTCGGCGATGCCCTGGGGATCGACGCCGAGCGCGGCGGCGACCGGGCGATCGATCGTCGCGCGCAGCACCGGGACGTCGCCCTCGACGCCGTCGAACAGGTCCTCGAGCTCGGGCAGCTCGGCCAGCCGCTCGCCGGCCTGCCGCGCGACGTCCTCGAGGACCCGCGGATCGTCGCCCAGGAACCGGACCTCGATCGGCGACGGGTTGCCCTCGAGGTCGCCGAGCACGTCCTGCAACATCTGGACGAACTCGACCTGGATCTCGGGGACCTCGGCGGCGCAGCGCTCGCGGACCTCGTCGATGATGTCGTCGATGCTGCCGCGGCGGCCGCGGGCCACCAGCCGCACCATGATGTCGCCCTCGTTCTGCAGCGTCGCGGTCGCCGGCCCCATCTCCGAGCCGGTGCGGCGGGTGAACGTCACGACGCCGGGCATCGTCGACAGGACGTGGTCGAGGCCGCGGGCGGCGCGGTCGGTCTCCTCGAGCGAGGTCCCCGGCGGCAGCCGGAAGTCGATCACGAACGCGCCCTCGTCCATCGGCGGCAGGAAGCCGGTCTGGACCCGGGTGGCCAGCCACGCGCCGAGCCCGGCCAGCGCCAGCAGCACGGCGAACGCGATGATCCGGCGCCGGATCAGCCACCGCATCGCGGTCTCGAGCCGGGCGCCGCCGCGCGCGCCGATCGCGCTGGCGCGGCGCTGGCGCAGCAGCCGGGCCGCCAGGATCGGCGCCACCGTCAGCGACAGCACCAGCGACAGCACGACCGCGATGCACAGCGTGCCGGCCAGCGACCGCAGGAAGCTGCCGGTGACCCCCGACAGCAGCGCCAGCGGCGCGAACACGACCACCGTCGTCGCGGTGGTGCCGACCACCGCGGCGAACAGATCGGCGGCGCCGCGATCGGCGGCGGCCGCGGCGGGCAGGCCCTCCTCGAGCCGCCGCACGATGCCCTCGGTGACGACGATCGCGTCGTCGACGACCAGGCCGATCGAGATCGCGAGGCCACCCAGCGACATCAGATCGAGGGTCATGCCGGCCCACCGCATCAGCGCGAACGTCGACAGCAGGGTCAGCGGCACCGGCACCGCCGCGACCAGGCCGGCGCGGACGTCGCGCAGGAACAGGCCGATCACCAGCAGCGACAGCACGACGCCGACCAGGATCGCGTCGCGCACGCTGGCCATCGACTCGACCACCAGCGCCGCCTGGTCGTAGACCGGCTCGATCCGGACCCCGGCGGGCAGCGCCCCGCTCGCGGTCAGCTCGGCGACCGCGGCGCGGGCGCCGTCGACGACCTCGACCGTGCTCGACCCCGGCATCCGCGCCACCGCGATCACGACGCTGTCGCCGTCGGGGCTGGTCACGATGACGTCGGGATCCGCCCAGCCCTCGCGGACGTCGGCGACCGCCGACAGCGGCACGGTGCCGGCCGGGCCGTCCGCCACCGGCAGCGCGGCGATGCCGGCGAGATCGACCGGCCGGGCGTCGATCACGACCGGCAGGGTCTGGTAGGCGTCGAGGACCCGGCCGACGCCGTCGAAGCGATCCTCCCGGGCCAGGCGGTCGGCGACCGCCGCCGGCGTGAGGTGCAGGTCGGCCAGCGCCTGCGGCCGCAGCTCGACCTCGAGCTCGCGCTCGCGACCGCCGCCGACCTCGACCGCGCCGACGCCGGCGACCCGCACCAGCTGGGGCCGCACCACCCGCTCGGCCAGCTCGCGCAGGATCCGCGGATCGGCGCCGGTGAGGTTGAACGTGATCACCGGGACCGCGGTGGGCAGGACGCGCTCGACGTGGGTCTCGGTGCCGTCGGGCAGCGCCGCGCCGGCGACCGCGGCGTTGCACATCTGCTCGGCCCGCATCGGATCGACGCCGGGCGCCAGCAGGACGTTGACCTCGGCGGCGCCGCGGATCGTGCGGGCCCGGACGTAGCGGACCCCGGGCACCACCGCCAGCGCCTCCTCGAGCGGCCGCGTCACCTGCAGCTCGAGCAGGTCGGGCGGCTGCTGGGCGCGGTGCGCGACCACGACGACCCGCGGGAACTCCATCTCGGGGTAGATGCCGGTGGGCAGGCGGAACAGCGCCAGCGCCCCGGCGGCCGCCAGGCCCAGCGCGATCAGCCACACCAGGCTGGCGCGGCGGTGCAGCCAGCTCGCCAGGGTCACGGCGCCGCGACCTCGATCGCCTGGCCGTCCTCGAGGCCGAGCACGTGGTCGACGACGATCCGCTCGCCCGCGGTCAGCCCGGCGGCGATCTCGAGCGTGCCGTCGCCGCGGCTGCCGACGGTGACGTCGCGGACCTCGACGTGATCCTCGACGCCGCCGGCGCACACCAGGACCTCGTCGTGGCCGGCGATCGACCGCCGCACCGCCGCCGACGGGATCAGGATCGCCGGGTGCGGCGCGCGCCGCACCGTCGCCTGCCCCGGCAGCCCGACCGCGGGGTGGACGCCGTCGGGGAGCTGCAGGCGGATCCGCACCGTGCCCAGCGCGGTGCCGGGATCGAGCGCCGGCGCGACGACGACGACCTCGCCGGGGATGACGACGCCGGGCCGGGCGTCGAGCACGACGTCGGCGGCGCCGCCCGCGACCAGGCCGATCAGCTCGGCGCCGGTGACCTGGGTCCGCAGCTCGAGCACCGACAGGTCCGCGACCTCGGCGATCGCGGTGTCGGCGCCGTCGACGACCTCGCCGGCGCGGCGGTGGACGTGCAGGACGGTGCCGGCGCGCGGCGACCGCAGCTCGGTGCGGGCCAGGCGTCCCCGGGCCAGCTGCCGCCGCGCGGTCGCGGCGTCGACCGCGGCGCGCGCCGCCTCCTCGCGCGCGATCGCGGCGTCGAGCTCCTTCTGCGGCGAGATGCCCTTGGCGACCAGGCTCTCGCGCCGGGCCCGGTCGGCGGTCGCGACCCGCAGCTCGGCCTGGGCCGCCGCCAGCTCGGCGCCGCTCTCGGCGGCGGTCGCGCCCAGCGACGGGTCCTCGATCACCGCGATCAGCGCGCCGGCGGCGACGACGTCGCCCTCCTCGACCGCGATCTTGGTGATCCGACCCGACACCGTCGCGGCGATCACCGCCTCGGCGCGCGGCGGCGGCGCGACCACGCCGCGCAGCACCAGCGGCTCGGCCAGCGACGTCGTCGCGACCGGCAGGCACGCGACCCGCACCGCCGGCCGCGGCGTCTCGTCCTCGGTCTCGCCGCCGCCGCGGTTGCACGCGGCGACCAGCGCGGCGAGGGCCAGCGCGGCCCGGGCGGCGCGGCTCACGGCGCCCCTCCGGCGACCCGCTCGAGGTCGGCCCAGGCCTCGGCGGCGTCGACCTCGGCGTCGACCTGCTCGCCGCGGACCTCGAGCAGATCGCGCTCGGTCTGGATCACCGTCACCAGATCGGCCTCGCCCTCGCGGTAGGCCTCGCGGGTCAGCGCCGCGGCGCGCTCCTGCGCCGGCACCAGCTCGTCGGTGAGGCCGCGGACCCGCCGGGTCGCCGCGTCCCAGCGCCGGCGCGCCGCCGTGACCTCGGCGCTGACCTGGCGCGCCAGCGCGGTCGCGGTCGCCTCCTCGGCGGCGACCCGGGCCCGCGCCGCCGCGACCCGCCGCGCGCCGCGCCCGAACAGCGGCAGATCGACGGCGAGCGACACCAGCACGTCGGTCGGGGCGCCCGTGGCCTCGAACGCGTCGACCTCGACCTCGAGGCGCAGCTCGGGGCGGCCCTCGACCCGGGCCTGATCGACCGCGGCGGCGGCGGCGGCGACTCGACGGCGCTGGGCCCGCAGCTCGGGGACCTCGCCGGCGTCGGCGGCGTCGACGTCGCCGCCGGGCAGCCCGCCGGCGGTGGCCAGGGCCTCGTCGGCGTCCCAGCCCAGCAGCCCGGCGAGGTCGGCGCCCGCGATCGCGACGGCGCGGGTGGCGTCGTCGGCGGCCCAGCCGAGCCCGCGCCGCCTGCGCGGTCGCGTTGACGACGTCGGCCTCCGAGGCGTCGCCGGCGTCGCGGCGCGCGGCCGCGACGTCGACCAGCGCGCGCATGCGCTCGGCGCCGTCGGCCGCCAGCGTCGCCGCCTGCTCGGCCCGGTACAGCGCCAGCCACGCCAGCGTCACCGCCAGGCGCAGGTCCACCGCGCCGACCGTCTCCTCGGCGCGCGCGACGTCGGCCTCGGCGCGGGCGACGCCGCGCGCGGCCCGGCCCCGGCCCAAGACCGGCAGCGGCACCCCGGCGATCGCGATCAGCCGGTTGGTCGACCGCGCGGTCCCGACCTGCACGCTGGTCGCCGGCCAGCCGCCGGCGGCGTCGGCGTCGGCGCCGGCGGCGAGGGTCCGCCGGTGCGCGGCGATCCGCGCCGGCGCGTCGGCCGCGGCGGCGCGGACGTCGTCGAGGGTGACCGCCCGGGGCGCGGCGGCGACCGGGCGGGCCACGGCCGCCACGGCGAGCGCGCTGACGACCACGGCGGCGAGGAGGGGCGCTGGCACGCGCATGCCGCATCGTGACGCGCCCGCCGCGGTGACATCATTAAGACCGGATGAAGGCGTGGCGCGATGAACCGCGATCACGGTGTAGGCTGCCCGCGTGCCACGCCACGACAGCGCCCACGACGCAGTGCTCGCGGTGCAGAGCGGCCAGCGCGTCTTCGTCCACGGCGGGGTCGCGACCCCGCACGGCCTGCTCGACGCCCTCGTCGCCCAGGCCGACCGCCTGCGCGACGTCGAGCTGATCCACCTGCACACCACCGGGCCCGCCACCTACGCCGATCCGAAGTACGCCGACAGCTTCCGGGTCGCCAACCTGTTCGTCGGCGGCAACCTGCGCGGCCGCCTCGATCACGACCGGGTCGACTACCTGCCCGCGTTCCTGTCCGAGATCCCGGCGCTGTTCCGGTCGGGCCGGCGCCGCCTCGACGTCGCGCTGATCCAGGTGTCGCCGCCGGATCGCCACGGCTTCGTGTCGCTGGGCACCAGCGTCGACGTCGCCCACGCCGCGGTCGAGGTCGCGCCGGTGGTGATCGCCCAGGTCAACCCGCGCATGCCCCGCATCCACGGCGACGGCATCCTCCGCCTCGAACAGATCCACCACTGGTACGAGGAGACCGCCGAGCTGCCCGAGCACCCGCCCGAGCCGCTCGGCGAGGTCGAGCGCGCGATCGGCCGCAACGTCGCCGGCCTGGTCGAGGACGGCGCGACCCTGCAGATGGGCATCGGCGCGATCCCCAACGCGGTCCTGGCCGAGCTGGGGCGCCACCGCCACCTCGGCGTCCACACCGAGATGTTCTCCGACGGCCTGCTGCCGCTGCTCGAGAGCGGCGTCGTCGACAACCAGCACAAGACGATCCACCCCGGCCGCACGATCTCCGGCTTCGTCATGGGCACCCGCGCCCTGTACGACTACGTCGACGACAACCCGACGGTCATGCAGCTCGACATCGCCTACGTCAACCGGGTCGACGTCATCGCGCGCAACCCCAAGGTCACGGCGATCAACTCGGCGGTCGAGGTCGACCTGACCGGCCAGGTCTGCGCCGACTCGATCGGCGAGCGCATCATCTCCGGGGTCGGCGGCCAGATGGACTTCATCCGCGGCGCCGCGCTGTCCAAGGGCGGCAAGCCGATCATCGCGCTGCCCAGCCGGACCAGCCGGGGCCAGGCCCGGATCGTGTCGCGGCTGCGCCACGGCGCCGGCGTGGTCACGACCCGGGCCCACGTCCACTACGTGGTCACCGAGCACGGCGTCGCCGACCTGTACGGCAAGACCCTGGCCGAGCGGGCCCGGGCCCTGATCGCGATCGCCGACCCCGACGATCGCGAGGATCTGGCCCGCGCGTGGCGTGAAGCACGCTGACGGCGCCGCCGGGCCGCCGGCGCCGGGAGAACCCCGGGGCCCCGGGTTGTCTGCGACGACGAGGGGTGTATTGTGCGCCGCAACGTGCCCGCTCAGCGCAGTCCTCGCCGGTTCGACCCGTTCGCCGGCCTGGGTGACATCACCGACATCGTCGAACGCTTCAACCTCCGCAGGGTCTACTACTGGCTGCTGCTGGCCGGCCTGGTCGGCGTCGTGGGCGGCCTGGGCGCGCTGGGCTTCAAGTGGCTCACCGACCAGGTCCTGGAGCTGTTCTGGGGCCTCTTCATCGGCCACGCCCCGGCCACCGCGGGCGGCGAACCCTCCGAGATCACGGTCCACGGCGACCTCCGCACCTGGGCGCTGATCCTGGCCCCGGCCATCGGCGGCCTCCTGTCGGCGCTGCTGGTCTACCGGTTCGCGCCCGAGGCCGAGGGCCACGGCACCGACGCGGCGATCCGCGCCTACCACCGCAACCGCGGCGTCATCCGGGCCCGCATCCCGATCGTCAAGATCCTGGCCTCGGCCCTGACCCTGGGCTCCGGCGGCAGCGCCGGCCGCGAGGGCCCGATCGCCCAGATCGGCGCCGGCTTCGGCAGCCTGCTCGGCACCACGCTCAAGCTGTCGGACCGCGAGCGCCGCATCCTGCTCGCCGCCGGCGTCTCGGCCGGCATCGGCGCCATCTTCCGCGCCCCGCTGGCCGGCGCGATCTTCGCCGCCGAGGTCCTCTACCGCGAGCCCGACATCGAGGCCGAGGTCGTGGTCCCGGCGCTCTTGTCGTCGATCGTCAGCTACAGCATCTACTGCGCGGTCCACGGCTTCGGCCACCTGTTCACCGGCACCGAGAGCTTCACCTTCCACGACCCGCGCGCCCTGCTCTGCTACGCCGTGCTCGGCCTGGTCGCGGCGTTCGGCGGCATCACCTTCGTCAAGATCTTCGACGGCACCACCGCGCTGTTCAAGCGCTGGAAGATCACCAACTACGCCAAGCCGGCGATCGGCGGCGCGCTGACCGGCATGATCGGCCTGGCCGGCTACCTGATCAGCCGCGACACCGGCGCCCTCGCGGTCATGGGCTCGGGCTACGGCATGCTGCAGGGCGGGGTCAGCGAGATGAGCGCGCTCGGCCCGTCGCTGGGCATCCTGTCGTTCGTCGCGTTCGGCAAGATGGTGACGTCGTCGCTGACGATCGGCTCCGGCGGCTCGGGCGGCGTCTTCGGCCCGTCGATGGTGATCGGCGGCTGCCTGGGCGCCGTCGTCGGCACGATGTTCCACGCCTGGTTCCCCGACGTCGTGCCCAACGTCGGCCCGTTCACGATCGTCGGCATGGCCGGGTTCTTCGCCGGCGTCGCCAAGGCGCCGATCTCGACCCTGCTGATGGTCGGCGACCTCACCGGCAACTACTCGCTGCTGCTGCCGTCGATGCTGGTCGTCGGCATCTCGATGATCATGGTCCACCGCTGGACGATCTACCCGGAGGCGGTCGCGACCCGCGCCGACTCGCCGGCCCACAAGGGCGAGTTCCTGCACGACGTCCTGTCGGACCTGCGGATCGCCTCGGTCTACGACGCCAAGCGGGCCACCCGCAGCCTGTCGCCGGCGACCCCGCTCGACGACGTCCTGCAGCTGGTCAGCGAGACCACCCAGCACAGCTTCCCGCTGGTCGACGCCGAGGGCCGCCTGGTCGGCACGTTCTCGCTCGACGAGGTCCGCCAGGTCCTGCAGGAGCAGGACGTCGTCCGCGATCTGATCGTCGCCCAGGATCTGGCGACCAGCGACGCCCCGACGGTCGGCCCCGACGACACCGTCCAGCGCGCGCTCGACCTGCTGACGATCCGGCAGCTCGACGAGCTGCCGGTGGTCGACGAGGAGGGCCGGCTGCTCGGCGTCGTCGACCGCAGCGACATCATGCTGGGCTACACCCGGCGCCTCGCCGAGCTGCGCAAGGGCTGACGCCGCGCGGTCCGGGCAGCTGGTACGATCGGGCTCCCTTGGTCTCGATCGTCAACGCCGCCCGCAACACCGAGCGCCTGGCCCGCATCGCGACCGTGCTGATCAAGCACGGCTTCGGCGAGCTGGTGTCGCGCCTGCCCGGGCTGTCGCGCCCGACCGCCGCCGCCGCCGGCGACGAGCGCAAGACCTTCGCGGTGCGGCTGCGCGAGGTCCTCGAGGAGCTGGGCCCGTCGTTCGTCAAGCTGGGCCAGATCGTCTCGACCCGCCCCGACCTGATCCCCGCCGACGTCATCGCCGAGCTGGCCCGCCTGCAGGACCGGGTGCCGCCGATGAAGCCCGAGGAGATCGAGGAGATCGTCGCCGAGAGCTGGCCCGAGGTCGCCGACGGCGGCGCCGGCCTCGACGCGGTGTTCGCCAGCTTCGACCGCACGCCGCTGGCGTCGGCGTCGATCGGCCAGGTCCACCCGGCCCGGCTGCGCCGCGCCGCCGCCGGCGCCGACGCGCCCGAGGTCACCGTGGCCGACGACGGCGACGCCGACCTCGACGTCGTCGTCAAGCTGCAGCGCCCGACCGCGCGGGCCGTGGTCGAGCGCGACCTCGAGCTGCTGTACATGTTCGCCCGGCTGGTCGAGCGCTACGTGCCCGAGTCGCGGGTCTACGCGCCGCTGGCCCTGGTCCGCGAGTTCGACCGCGCGATCACCGCCGAGCTCGACTACGGCCTCGAGGCCGACAACGCGCGGCGGTTCGCCAAGAACTTCGACGGCTGGACCACGGTGCGGTTCCCGGTGCCGTACCGCGAGGCGTCGGGCAAGCGGGCGCTGGTGATGGAGCGCCTGCGCGGCGCCCGGCTCGAGGACTTCGTCGCCGGCAACGACGCCGGGCCACGCATCGCCCGCCAGGCCCTGGCGGTGATCGCCAAGATGATCTTCGAGGACGGCTTCTTCCACGCCGATCCGCACCCCGGCAACATCATCATGCTGGGCACGCCGGCGGCGCCGGTGGTCGGGCTGATCGATCTCGGCCTGGTCGGCCAGCTCACCGCCGAGACCCGCGACCGCATGATCGACGTCATGATCTCGGCGGTCACCGGCGACACCGGCGCGCTCGCCGACGGCCTGCTGGCGATGGGCACCGCGCGCCGCCAGGTCGATCGCAACGCCTTCCGCAGCGAGGTCGCGACCCTGGCCGGCAAGTACCTGGGCCGGCCGCTCGCCGAGATCGAGCTGTCCGCGGTGATCCGCGACCTGGTCCAGGGCGCGGTCAAGTACGACATCGAGATGCCGCCCGAGATGCTCATGGTCGGCAAGGCGCTGATGACCGTCGAGGGCATCGGCCGCCAGCTCGATCCCGACCTCGACGTCTGGGCCGAGCTGCAGCCGATCCTCACCCGCATCGTCCGCGACCGCTACAGCCCGCAGCGGATCGGCCGCGACCTGCTGCGCGCCGCCCGCCAGCTCGGCACCAGCGCGACCGCCCTGCCCGGCCAGATCACCGACGTCCTCGATGATCTACGCGCCGGCCAGCTCACCGTGGTCAGCCGCGATCCCGGCCTCGCCGCCGCCACCGACCGGCTCGGCCGCCGCCTGTTCACCGCGATCCTGGTCGCCGCGCTGGTCGGCGCCGGCACCGCGCTGCTGATCGCCGACCGCCACGGCACCACCGCGGTCGGCCTGCTGGTCACCGCGGCCGCGCTGCTGGCGCTGCACGTCGTCGGCGATCGCCGCCGCGATCGCCAGCGTCCCGGCTGATCGCGACGGCGGCGGCGCCGGTCAGTTGCCGCCGCCGAGCTCGTGGTCGACGACGACGACGACGGTGTTGATCGGCTTGACGCTGGCGCCCGCCGGGTAGGCGTAGCTGACCGCCTGGGTCAAGAACCCGGTCGACGCCGCGCTGCCCCAGCCCCACACCACCAGCCCGAACGGGTTGTCGCTGCTGGCCTCGTGGCGGCCGTTGTCACAGCCGCCCACCGGCGCGAAGTTGCCGGTGACCAGGTCGACGCGCGTGTACTCGATGTCGCCGGTGCCGTCGAGCGGCTGCCAGCCGCCGACGGTGCCGAGGCAGTCGAGGTTGACGTCGGCGAACGCGCCGTTCTTCTTCTCGCGGACCAGCACCAGGTTGGTCTCCGGGTAGGTCGGGTCGGTGAAGAACGTGTACTTCGCCAGGTACTGCTCGGTGGGGATGACGTTGACGAACTCGGGGTCGCCGCGGCAGTCGAAGCCGCCGCTGGTGTCGACGCGCAGGCACCCGGTCATGTGCGCCGACAGGTAGAACGGGTGATCGGCGTCCTGGCTCTCGACCACGAACGGCCCCGGCGCCCAGAACTCGGCGACCTGCCCGACCGCCAGCGTCGTGGGCGCGCCGGCCGGCGCCGTCGGCGAGTAGCTCAGCGTCGTGCCGTCGACGGCGCCGACCAGGCGCCACGGCACCGACTCCTCCTGCCCGGCGAAGCGGTTGCGGTAGCGCACCGACGCGTAGCGGTGGCCGAGCGCGGCCACCGGCGGGATCTGCTGGTGCGCCGAGTCGCAGGCGACGTCGGCGACGTCGACGCTGAGGCAGGTCGCGCCGGCCCACAGGCCGACCGGCTTGTCGGTCTGGATCGGGCTGCCGATCAGCTCGGCGTCCTGGGTGAACTGCAGGATCTGGCCGCGGTTGAGGGTGTAGCTGGTGGGCGTGTTCGCCGGCGCGGCGGCGACGCCGGCGCCGCCGACGATCGCCGCGCTGGGCCGGATCGTCACGGTGGTGTTGTCCTCGGCGCCGACCAGGGCGACCGACGGCTGGGCCTGGGTCACCACCGTGCTCTTGCGGAAGGCGTCGACCGCGACGTAGTTGACGTCCCAGGCCGAGGTCGGCACCAGCAGCGTCGCGCTGGTCGCCGCCGACGGGCCGCCGCCGTACGGGAAGATGTCGTACGCCACCACCGGCGCCGAGGTCGTGATGTGGAACGCCGCGCCGTAGCCGGTGCCGTGCACCGCGGCGTCGGTGGTGGTGTAGGCCGGGGTGATGCCGGCCGGGCAGTTGGTCAGGACCGAGCCGTAGCGGGCCAGGAACAGGATCGCGACCTCGCCGGGCTGCAGCGTGCCGTTGGTCAGCGGCGCGTAGGTCAGGCCCTGGCCGCTGCCCGACGGGATCCGCGCGAAGCCGTCGAGCGGGAAGCTGGTGCCGTCGCGATCGACGTTGATCGTCACCGGCGAGCCCCAGGTGTTGGCGATGAACGCGGCGAAGCAGGCGCCGGCGCCCTCGGCGATGACGTCGGGCGACACCGAGTAGTAGTCGCAGCCGATCGTGCTCTTGTTGTCGTCGGCGGCGTCGCAGGCCGGGACGCAGCCGCCGGCGCCGCAGCCCATGTCGGCCGGGCAGGTCTGGACCACGTTGCCGTCGCAGTCGAGGACCTGGTGGAGGTCCGCGGAGCACACGTTCTCGCAGATCCGACCGTCGCCCCACCGGTAGGCGTCGACGGTGCCGCCGCCGTCGATGTCGTCGCCGCCGCCGTCGCCGTTGCCACGGCTGGCCGGGCCGCACGCGACCAGGAAGGTGAGCGCGGCCAGGGCGGCGGCGCGGGACAGCTGATGGATCACACGGCGTGCGGTCATGGTTCCTCCCCCGAAGACCTGCGCCACGGTACCGCGGCGCGGGCCTCGACGGGAAGCAGATCGCCGCCGCGCCGGCGATCTTCAGGCCGCGGCGCGCGCCGGCGCGTAGCGCGACGTGGCCCAGGCCACGGTCGCGGCGATGGCGTCGTCCCACGGCGTCGGCGCCAGGCCGAAGCGGGCCCGGATGCGGGCGTCGTCGACGACGTACGGCTGCTGCCACTGGTAGGTCATCTCGGCGACCTCGCGCAGAAGCGGCGACACCACGCCGATCGTGCGCAGCAGCCAGGTCGGCAGCCGCGACACCTCGAGGTCGCGGCCCAGCGCCCGGCCGAACCGCGCGATCACCGCGCGGGTCGACTCGGCCGGGTTGGCCGGCAGCATCCACACCCCGGCGGCGTCGGCGGCGAGGCCGAGCGCGACCAGCCCGGCGGCGACGTCGGGGATGTAGGCGTAGCTGTGCGGCTGGTCGGGATCGCCGAACGCCTCGGCCGACTTGCCGGCGAGGACCCGCGCGAAGAAGCGCTCGCCGAACACCGTGGCCTGGAGGGCGCCGGGGCCGAAGAAGTCGGCGGCGCGGCCGATCGCGACCCGGACGTCGCCGCGCTGGTCGGCGGCGAGCAGCTCGGCGGCGGCCTGGACCCGCAGCTCGCCCTTGCGCGACCGCGGCGCCACCGGCGCGTCCTCGTGCATGTGCGAGGTGTCGCCGTACATGTAGAGGTTGTCCAGCACGACCAGGCGGGCGCCGGCGGCGGTGGCGCCGGCCAGGGCGCCGCGGGTCAGCGGCAAGAGGTGGGTCGGCCACTGAGTGTAGAGCGGGTTGACGCAGTGGTAGACGACGGCGGCGCCGCGGCAGGCCTCGACGGCCTGCGCCGGGTCGGAGACGTCGGTCGAGACCTGCTCGATGCCAGGCGTCGGCGCGGCGAAGGCGCCGCGGCGGACGATGCGGACCCGCAGGCCGCGGGCCGCCAGATCGGCGGCGATCAGGGGGCCGACCTGGCCGGCACCGAGGACGACGTGGAGAGGCGTGGCTTGCATGAGCCCAGCGTGCCTATTGCTCTGGCGCAAGACAATCGCGACTATTGCAAGGTCACGTTGCGTGTGTGCAATCTCGACCGGTGACCGCGTCGCGCCGGCCGCCCCCCGCTCTGCCCGCCTCGACCGCCCGGCCGGTCGCCAGCGCGGCGGCCGGCGCCGGCGCGCTGGCCTGGGACCAGGTCCGGCTGTTCCTGGCGGTGGCGCGCGGCGGCACCCTGGCCGCCGCCGCGACCCGGCTCGGCCTCGACGTCTCGACCGTCAGCCGCCGCCTCGATCGCCTCGAGGACGACCTCGGCATCCACCTGTTCGACCGTGGCCGCGACGGCGCGGTCGCCACCGCCGCCGCCGAGCAGATGCTGCCCCACGCCGAGGAGATGGAGCTGGGGCTGGCCCGCTTCGCCGCCGCCGGCGCCCAGGTCGAGACCGAGGTCGAGGGCGTGGTGCGCCTGACCGTGCCGCCCGGCGTCGCCGACGCCTTCATCGCGCCGCTGTTGCCCGAGCTGCACGCGCGCCACCCGCGGCTCCTGATCGAGCTCGACGCCAGCATCTCGTACGCCGACCTGACCCGGCGCGAGGCCGACGTCGCGCTGCGCACGACCCGCCCCACCAGCGGCGATCTGATCGTGACCCGGCTGGTCGAGACCCGGTCGATGCCGATGACGTCGCCGGCCTACGCCGCCGAGCTGGGCCGGCTGCGCCGGCTCGCCGACGCCCGCTGGATCGACTGGGGCGCCGACCTCGCGCACCTGCCGTCGGCGCGGTGGCTGCGCAAGCACGGCCCCGACGTCGTGCCGGTGCTGCGGACCAGCCACTTCGCCAGCGCCCTGGCGGCGGCGCGCGCCGGCCTCGGCCTGGTGCTGGCGTCGGAGCCGTACCGCCTCACCGGCCTGGTGCCGGTGCCGCCGGGACGCGCGCTGACCGCGGCGTGGGCCGAGCTGCCGGCCGAGGCGCTGTGGCTGGTCGGCCACCGCCCGCTGCGCCACGTGCCGCGGGTCGCCGCGGTCTGGGACTTCCTGCTCGAGCGGATGTCGTCGGTGCCGGAGCCCGGCTGAGTCAGTCCCGGCATCGGCCGACACCGACGCCTCGATCGTTCGCGCGCGCCACGGCCTTCACTCCCACGACCGGATGTCGTCGGCGGTGTCGAGCAGCCCGTCCTCGCCGAGCGACGCCACCGCGAAGCCGTCGCGCTCGGCAGCGGCCGGCAGCGACCGGCAGTACCAGATCAGCTCGCGGCCCCAGGTGTCCTTCGAGTCGCTGCGGCCCATCTGCTCGGAGACCTCCTGCAAGCGGTCGGGGCAGGCGCGTCCCGGGTTGCGACGCGCCCAGTCGACGAAGCCCTCGTAGACGTACTTCTTGACGATGGCCCGCTGGTTCTCGGGCTTGCTGTCCCCGCAGTGCCTCGCCCCCCGGGCGTCAGCGCGCCGATCGCGAGCCAGACCGCGACCGCCGCCAGCGTCCCGGCGAACCAGCGGTTGTCGTCGCGGAACTCCACCAGCGGCACGATCCTCGAACGCCACCCTCGCCGCGCCTATTCCACGGCCCCGTGCGCTAGGGTCGCCCCATGCCCGAGCTCACGCTGTACGTCGAGGATCAGTGGGTCAGCCCGTGGGTGATGCACGCGATGGCCGCGCTCGAGGAGAAGAAGCTGCCGTACGTGGTCGAGCCGGTGACGCTGCCCGTGGCCGGCGAGCTGCGCGCCGAGCTCCTGGACCGCGCCGGCCTGGCCAAGGTGCCGCTCTTGCGCCACCGCGATCACTGGTGCACCGAGTCGCTGGCGATCTCCGAGTACGTCGCCGAGACCTTCCCGGCGCCGGCCTACGCGCGGCTGTTCCCCGCCAACCTGGCCGAGCGCGCCCGCGCCCGCCAGGTCATGCACTGGCTGCGCACCGATCTGTTCGCGCTGCGCGCCGAGCGCCCGACCTCCGGCTTCCTCGGCGAGGCGCCGGCGCCGGTGACCGCGCCGCTGTCGGCCGAGGCCCGGGCCCAGGCCGACACGCTGGTCCGGGTCGCCGGACAGTTCGTGGCGCCGGAGCGCACCACGCTGTTCGCCGAGTGGTGCATCGCCGACGTCGATCTGGCGCTGGCGCTGCGCCGCCTGGTGGCGTCCGGCGAACCGGTGCCCGCGCACCTCGCCGCCTACGTCGAGGCGACGTGGGCGCGGCCGTGCATGCAGCGGTTCCTCGCCCGCGGCGCGCGGGCCTGAGCGCCCCGCGCCCGCGACGCCGGCTACCGGTGGTCGCGGACCTTGGGGCGATCGTCGTCGCGGTGATCGCGGGCCTTGGCCCGGTTCTCCCAGCGACCCTCGCGCCACTCCCAGCGGCCGCCCCGGTGGACCCACTCGCCGTGGACCCACACGCTGCCGGCGCGCTCGCGGACCCAGTGGCCCGACTGCCACTGCCACCGGCCGCCGATCCACTCCCAGTGGCCGCGGATCCACACGTACCCCGGGCGCGGCGTCACGGTGACGTAGCGAGGGGGAGGCGGCTCGCTGTCCACCACCCAGACCGCGTGGGCGCGGGCGTGGAAGACGCAGCCGCCGTCGGCCACCACCAGCGGGGCGCCCAGCAGCGCCACCACGAGGACGCGCGCGACACGCGCGCCGAGCAGGCTCTTGCGCTTCATGTCCCTATCCATAGCGAACACCGTACCACCGCATCCTCGCGACACCACATGTCGGCCCGCGTAGGACCTGCGCGTGGTGCCGTCGCGACGCGCAGGCGTCGCGGCATCGCGCGCGGCGCGCGTCGGATCGACGACGCGCCGATCCGACGAACACCGAAGCTGGCTCGCGGCGGGCGCGCTCGCCGTCGTCGCGCGCGACGTCAAGCGAAAGCGCGACACGATCGCCACGGGATCGCGCATCGCTGACGTCGCCGCAAGCCCTGTCCCGCGCAAGGAAATCGGCGTTGCGTGGGGCCGACGCAAAGATCGCGCGCATCCCGACGCCGCGCGTCGTGGCGCCATTCCAGCCTCACCAGAAAAAGCGCACTTGGGGACTTGGTCCGGCATGTGCCTAGGAGCGGGGGCGGTCTGTCTTTGCCCGCAAGGAGGTCTGTCATGCGTCGCGTTCTCGCAATTCTTTCCACGGTGGCCTTGGCCGCCTTGCTAGTCGGCTGCACGGGCAGCGACGGCAAGAACGGCTCCAACGGCAGTGACGGCACGTCGTGCACGGTCACTGACAACGGGGATGGCACGTCCACCATTACCTGCGAGGACGGCACGAACGTGACCGTCAGCAACGGTCAGGACGGCGGGTCCTGCACGATCGCCGACAACGGCGACGGCACGTCCACCATCACCTGTGAGGACGGCACCACGGTGACGATCACCGACGGCCAGGACGGCGGCTCCTGCTCGATCGCCGACAACGGCGACGGCTCCTCCACGATCACCTGCGACGACGGCACCGTCGTCGTCGTCCACGACGGCGACCCCGGACAGAACGGCGGCAACGTCGCCGTCACCGACTTCCACGGCACTGACTACCTGCAGTCCACCGGCGAGTTCGCCGCTGGCAAGTACTTCGTGAACGCCACGATCACCGGCGCGACCGCGGACGCCGCGGGCGTCGTCACGGTCGACTTCACCGTCGAGAACGACGCCGGTGACCCGGTCACCAACATCGGCGCGATCAGCGCCAACATCGACAAGCTGATGCCGGCGACCGCGGCCGACGGCTACAACAAGTGGGTGCCGTACATCTGGCACGCCGAGACCGTCAGCGGCAACAGCTACCCCAACCCGAACGGCACGGTCGCCTACCAGGGCTACCGCGAGGGCAACGGCACGCTGACCAACAACCACGACGGCTCGTACCGCTACGTCTTCGCCACCAACATCTCGGCGATCACCGTCGACGGCACGGCGATCACCTACGAGCGCAACCGCCTGCACCGCGTCTCGATCATGATGGGCGGCCACAGCGGCGCCACCGACGACGCCATCTTCGACTTCGTGCCCGACGGCACCACCGTCACCGACACCCGCGACATCGTCCGCACCGAGACCTGCCAGAACTGCCACGGCGACGAGTTCCACGGCCACGGCGGCGACCGCATCTCGGTCGAGAACTGCGCCACCTGCCACGTCCCCGGCGCCACCGACGCGCAGAGCGGCGAGAGCCTGGACCTCAAGGTCATGATCCACAAGATCCACATGGGCGGCGAGCTGCCGACCGTGGCCGGCCCCGACGGCGACCCCTGGGCCACCGCCGACAACGGCACCTACGCGATCTGGGGCTACGGCAACCGCAAGATCAGCTGGGAGAAGGTCGGGTTCCCGGCCGTCATCGAGAACTGCGCCAAGTGCCACGACGGCTCGGCGACCCAGTCCGACCACTGGAAGACCACCCCGACCCGCGAGGCCTGCGGCTCCTGCCACGACGACCTCGACATCGAGAGCCCGACCACGACCCACGCCGGCGGCCAGCGCACCGACGACTCGACCTGCGCGACCTGCCACGCGCCGCCGAGCAACATCGCGAACGTCGTCACCAAGCACGACTTCACGGTCGCCGACCCGCGCAACATCCCCGAGTTCACCGCCGAGCTGACGATGTCGGCCCCCGCCAACGGCACCTACTACACCGGCGACGAGGCCCCGGTGGTCACCGTCAAGCTGAGCCAGAACGGCACCCCGCTGGCCGATCACCGCCTCCTCAAGGGCTCGGCCCAGGGCTGCACCCCGACCGGCAACCCGGCCTCCTGCCCCGCCGACACCGACGGCAAGTTCGCGGGCTCGAGCCTCTTCGTCCACGGCCCGCGCGCCAACAGCGTCCCCGTGCTCACGACCAACGCCCGCGCCCAGATCCTCAGCACGGCGGCCGGTCCGTTCACCTTCGCGACCGCGACCTCCCTGGTGCTGAAGGTCGATCTCGGCCTCGCGACCGTCACCAACGACGACTGGGGCACGCCGGTCAGCGGCCTGATCACCGTCGCGGTCCCTGCGGGCACCTACACGGTCGACCAGCTGGTGACGCTGCTCAACGGCAGCAGCGCGTTCGCCGCCCGCGCCATCGCCTACAACCAGGGCGGGTTCCTCGGCGTGCGCAGCCGCAACCTGGCCCCGTCGCACGCCATCCAGCTGCAGGCTGGCGACGTGACCACCGCGGTGTTCGCCGGTGACGTCTCGATCCACGACAACTCCGGCTTCACGACCTCCAACACCCTGGCCTCGGCCGCGGCGTCGGTCGGCGCCATCCCGGCGGCCGCTGACGATCCGAAGGTCACGCTGTACACCGACCGGATCGAGTACCAGCTCGACCCCGTCACCGACCTGGTGGCCGGCACCTACGTCGTCAACCTCGAGCTCGGTCAGCTCGGCCGCGTCAGCGCGACCAACTACCGGACGCCGACCGTCGCCAAGCTGACCTTCCAGGTCGGCCAGGCCGCCGAGGAGAAGCAGATCGCCGGCAACTGCAACTCGTGCCACCAGTCGGCGGACGGCAAGGGCTTCGTCCTCGACTACTCGCGGCACTTCAAGATCTTCGACAACACCGCCGCCGACCAGTGCACCGCTTGCCACGACTACCTGCCCCAGCTCCCCGACTGCACGATCGACGGCAACTGCGGCGCCAGCGCCTACTCGGGCTGGACCGGATCGAAGCCGATCTCGAAGCGGGTCCACGGCATCCACTTCGGCTCGAGCCTGCTGCACCCGCTGGGCACGGTCGACTACTCGAACGGCGACCCGACCACCGGTCGGAACTGGGACATCACGTTCCCGCAGGACGTGCGCAACTGCCAGAGCTGCCACGTCGACGGCGAGACCAGCGGCAGCTGGGCGAGCAACCCGAACCGGCTGGCCTGCAGCGGCTGCCACGACGGCGACGCGGCCCTGACCCACATGAAGCTGATGACGTACGACCCGACGCCGGACGCGCCGTGGAGCGGTGACGAAGCCGAGTCCTGCGCCGCCTGTCACTAGTGGTACAAGGAAGCCTGTCATGAGCCGGACCTCCCCTCACACCCTGCTCGTCGCGGCCGTCGCCCTGGTGGCGTCGGTCGCGGCGACGGGATGTGACCGCCGCGCCGACTCGGCGGCGCCGCCGCCGGCGCCCCGCAACCTGCCGGCGGCGTGGAGCCCGGACACCGTGGCGTCGGTCAACGGCCACGCCATCACCCGCGCCGACCTCACCGGCGCGCCCCGCGGCCACGGCGACGACGCCGCGCCCGCGACCGAGGAGCTGGACGACGTGATCGGGCTCGAGCTCGCGGCCCAGCAGGCCGAGGCGCTCGGGCTCGATCGCGATCCGGCGTACCAGCAGGAGCTGCACGCGCTGCAGGCGCCGGCCCAGGCGTTCCGGCGGCACCGCCTGGCCGAGCTGTACTTCGACGATCAGGTGACCAAGCAGATCCAGATCAGCGACGCCGACGCGCGGGCGTACTTCGACGCCAACGCGGCGCGGATCCGCAGCCAGGTCCACGTCTGGCAGATCCTCGCGCGCGATCGCACCGAGATCGAGCAGGTCCAGGCCGACCTCGCGGCCGGCCAGGCGTTCGAGGACGTGGCCCGCGCCCGCCTGCCCGACCTCCCGGCCGGCGTGCGGCCGCCCTGGGACGTCGCCCCGATGCACTGGAACCAGGTGCCGGAGGCCTGGCGCGCCGTCCTCGACACCCTGCAGCCCGGCCAGGTCAGCGACGTCATCGCCGGGCCCCGCGGTCGCTACTGGGTGATCAAGCTGCTGGAGCGCACCGACGACCCGTCGATCACGTTCGACACCGTCGAGGACACCATCGTCGCGCTGCTGCGCGACGAGCGCGCCACCGCGCGCCGCGCCGAGCTGGCGCACCAGCTCCGCGCCGACGCCACGATCGTCAAGGGCAAGACCGGCGACGCCACCGTGGCGACGCCGGCGCCGGGCGCCCAGCCCGCCGTCGAGCCCTGAGCCGCGTCCTCCGCCCTGCCCCGCCCCGACGGCCGACGCCGCCGGGGCTTCGTCACGTCTTCGACAGCGGCCGCAACCGCTCGTCGAAGAAGCCCTCGCCGCTGACGTGGACGACGCCGTGGCACGAGCGCGCGATGAACCCTTCGAGGGAGTCCGCCATCTCCCAGGCCTCGTCGGTCGCGGTCGCGGGATCGATCTCCAAGATGACCACGTGCGTCGCCGAGGCGACACACCGCGCCACCCTGGCTCGTTCACGCGGTGCGACGCGGGCGACGTCGGCGGCGACCTCGTCGCGGAACGCCTCGAGCTCGTCGCGGACGCAGGTGACCACGACTGGCCGCTTGCGCGCGTGGTAGCGGATCTCGATCCGCGTCCATGGCGCGGCTGCCGCGTCCGCCGCGAGCGTGACCGACGGCGGTGCGGCGAAGAACACGCCCTCGTGCAGGAACGCCTGGATATCGGCCGCCGGGACCGCCTCCCCCGGACAGAAGATCTCGATCAGCGTCGGCATCTCACTCCTCGAGCATCGTACCCATGTGTGTACGCCGGTCGACAACGCCCGGCGCGTCGCCATGTCGATAGGTGATGCGCTTGCTGCGATCGACCTTGTCGATGAACACGAGCCGGTCCTTGGTCTTGAGGTACCCGAGCTCGTCCTTGAGCTTCGTTCGCATGCCAGCGCGGGGGATCCCCTTGACGAGCATATCGTCGACCTCGACGTAGTCGACGCCGCCGCGCGCGTTCTTCTTGTACATGTCGACGAAGTACGGCCCGAGCTTCCTGGTCTCGGTATCGGTGAAGTTCTCCTCGTCCGCCAGCTTCTCGCGCGTCTGCCGCTGGGCGACGCCACCCTTGCGCCCGGGCCGACCACCACCCTCGACGACGTCGTAGTACCGAGCCTTGTACTCGGCGAAGCTCAGGACCTCCTCCGGCTTCTTCTTCTCGGCGTAGCGCGCGCACAGGTACTCCTGGTACCGCCACTCGGCTGCGTTCGGCGCGCCGATCGCCGGCTTGGGCCCGGTCGGCGGCTTGGGTGCGGGCGGCCACGGCGCCTTCTTGCGCGCGCCGGGATCCTTCCGCACGTCCGGCCCCTTGCCCTTGGGATTGAGCTCGGCCCAGATCGACCAGTGATCTCCCTCGGCGCGTGGGTCCAGCTTGGTGAAGCCGAACTTCCGCCGTAGCGCGTCGAGATGGGTGTGGATCTCGGCGTCGGTCTCGGGGTCACGCTGCGCGGCCTCCGCGAGCCTGGAGAGGGCCTGCATGCCCTCGAGCCAGTTCTTGCCGGCGGCGCCGGTCTTCGGCACGTTCTCCGCCTCGTCGGGGCGCTGCCCGCCGCCCTTGCCACCCTTGGCCTTGGGCGTCCCCGCGGTCGGCGCGGTCTTGCCCGGCGCTGGCGGGCCACCGCCGGGCGCCGGGGCCGGCGCGGTCGGCGGCGGCGGCGTCTCGCCCTTCCAGGTGCCGGGCTTCTGGACGTCGCCGCCGACCTTCTTCTTGGGGATGTTGTCGTCGAGCAGCGAGTCGGTGAACTTGCTGGCGTCGAACGACGCCTTGCCCCACTTGATCTCGGGCCACGTGTCCGAGCCCACGACGTGGTCGACGTCGGCGGCGACGCCGAACGCGCCGGGCAGCGGATACTCGAGCGAGAACAGCGGCCAGGTCCAGGTCTTGTCGGGCGCCGGTGACCACCACGGGCTGTCGAGCTTGACGAACAGATCGCCGGACAGGCCGAGGAACGGCTGCGCCGCGATCTCGAGGTGGCCCTTGAGGAAGTACTCGCCCTTCTTGCCGGCCGCGGGGTCGGCCTTCTCGCGGTAGCCCAGGGTCGGCTTGGCCTCGGCGTAGCCCTTGATGCCGGCCTTGGCGGTGATGCCGGCGCCGAAGTCGATGTCGTGGCCCAAGAGGGTCAGCCCGGCCTTGCCCTCGAAGCGCAGGGTCAGGCCGGCGTAGGCCGACATCCGGAACGCGCCGGTGATCGTGAACGAGTTGAGCACCGCCGGATCGGTCGAGTACACGCCCTCGATCGCCATGTCGGTCAAGACCGCCGGGCCGATCCGGGCGGTGGCACCCAGCTCGATGCCGATGCCGACGTGGATGTCGGCGACGTACGGCACGCCGTAGCGGGCCTTGATGTCGGTGCCGAAGAGCCGGGTGTTGTACGGCTTCTCCTTGATCAGCTCGATCGACTTGGGCGGCGCGATCTTGCCGATCACGGTGATGTAGCCGGTCGGCCCGACCACGACCTGGGCCTTGCCGGTCAGCCAGTCGGTGAACGCGAAGTCGAGCTCGCCCCAGGCGGCGACCCCCTTGTCGTGGCTCTTGCCCTTGCCCTTCTTGCCGTCCTGCTTGCCCGGCTGCTGGCCCTCGAGCTGGGCGTCGGGGATCAGGTGCTCGGGATCGATGTGGCCGCGCGCCGCCTGCTGGGCCTCGTCGACGTCGGCGACGATGACGCCGACCGAGCCCTTGAACTTGTCGCTGGTGTACGTGAGCGTGCCGGTGATGCTGACGTCGCCGTCGACGTAGCGGCCGGTGACGTCGCCCGACAGCTTGGCGATCTGGGCGGCGATCTTGACCTCGCCGGTGATCACGCCCTTGGGATCGCGCTTGAAGTCGAGCGCGCCCTCGGCCAGCCCCCGCACCCGCACCGCGACGTGGGCGTCGAACGCGACGCGGTCGTCGACGAGCTGCAGGCCGAGGCTGCCGTCGAGCCAGCCCGCCAGCTTGAACTCGAGATCCTTGGCGGTGCCGATGGTCAGCTGGCCGTCGCGCAGCTGGTTGGTCAGCCGGAAGCGCGGCAGCTTGAAGCCGACCATGCCGAGCGCGTCGGCGTGGTCGGCGATCGCGCCGTAGAGCTTGGCCGCGGCCTGGACCTTGCCGCCGGGCTCGCCCACGGTCGCCTCGCCGGTGACCTTGTCGGCGTGGAGCTCGACCGCGAGCACCGGGCGCACCGCCTCGGGCAGGCGATCGAGGAACGGCTGGCGCAGGGCCAGCGCCGCCGGCGGGCCCACGCCGTCGTGGTGATCCTTGCGGCGGCGCACGCGCATCGCGCCCGTCGCCAGCGTGCCGAACTTGACGTCGACGTCGGTGCCGTGATGGCCGGCGTCCTCGATGTACGCGCGCCAGGCGTCGCTGGGCTCGAACGTCGGCTTGCCCTTGAGCTCGACCGGCGTGGTCGGGCGCGGCGCCGGCGGCCGCTCGGTCTTGCCGGGCGGCACCCCGAGCTGCGCGTGGCCGCCGGTCAGCTTGCCGGCCGGCGCGCTGCCGCCAGTCAGCTGGTGCGCGGCGAGGCCGTTGCCGCCAGGCGCGACCGGGGTCAGCGCCACCGCGGGCGGCGGCGGGGTCGGCACGGGCTTCGGCGCCGGCGCGGGCTGCGGCGCCGGCGCGGGCTGCGGCGCCGGCGGCGCCGCCGGGCTGGGCCCGCGCCCGGCCATCAGGGCTGCTCCAGGTAGTGCGCGTGCCGGCCCAGCTCGCCCGCGGTGAGGACGCGGGCCTCGCGCTGGAACTGGCGGGCGACGCCGCGCACCACGTGCTCCATCGCGATCTCGGCCGCGCCCTCGTCGGCGGCCAAGAGCGCGGCGCTCTGCGCGGCGCCGACGATGCCGGCGCCGGTCAGATCGAGGCGCACCAGGTCGTCGAGCGCGACGTCGGCGCCGACCGGGGCGTCGGCCGGGAACGCCAGCTGCCACAGCCGTGCTCGCTCGGCCCGCTGCGGCCGGCGGAAGCCGACGACGACGTGGAAGCGGCGGGTGAACGCCGGATCGATCTTGTCGCGCAGGTTGGTGGCCAGGATCGCGACGCCGGCGTAGCCGTCCAGGCGCTGCAGCAGGAAGCTGACCTCGAGGTTGGCGTAGCGGTCGGCGCCGGTGCGGACGTCGCCGCGCGAGCCGAACAACGCCTCGGCCTCGTCGAAGAACAGCACCGCGTGGCCGTCCTCGGCCTCGCGGAACGCGGCGTCGAGGTTCTTCTCGGTCTCGCCCACCCACTTCGAGACCACGCGGGCGAGATCGATCTTGAGCAGCGGCAGGCCGAGCAGCCCGGCGACCACCTCGGCGGCGAGGGTCTTGCCGGTGCCGGACTCGCCGGCGAACAGCGCCTTGACCCCGCCGGCGCCGGTCAGCCGGTGCGCGAAGCCCCACTCGCCCTGGACCTTGTCGCCGTGCCGGTGGTAGGCGGCGATCTCGAGGACACGGCCGAGCTCGCCGTCGGGCAGCACCAGATCGGCGGGGCCGCGCCGCGGATCGATCAGCGTGCCGAAACGCAGCGCGGTCGGGCGCGCCACCACCGCCGCCGCCCGGTCGATGCAGTCGACCGCGGTCACGACGCGGCCGTTGCGCAGCGACGCCGCGGTCGCGCCCGCGACCCCGACCGCGGCGCGGATCTCGACCTCGGCGAAGCGGTAGCGGGTGCCGAGGTCGACGGCGTGGTCGGCGGTGAGCTCGGGCAGCGCGGCCTGCCACAGCGCGACCCGCTCGGCCCGGTCCGGCTCGGCGACGGCGAGCTCGGTGTACCGCCCGGCCCGCGCGATCAGCAGCCGCGCGGGTCGCCACGGCCGGCCGCCGCTGACCACCAGCGGGACCCGGGCGTCGATCAGCGCGTCGATCGGGTCGGGCGCGGTGCCGTCGAGGGCGTCGGCGTCGAGCCAGACCAGCGCGCCCAGCGCCGCAGCCACGTCGAGGCCAGCGGCGTCGCCGGCGCGCCAGCGCCGCAGCGGCAGCCCCGAGCGCGCCGCCAGCGCGCGCACCGCGTCGTCGCGGGTCGCCTGGCGGCCGCCGAAGACGCCGACCAGATCGAGGTCGCCGCGGGTCAGCATCAGCGCGATGCGCAGGAAGACGCCGCCGTCGAGGCCGTGCGGCGCGGCGGCGTCGTCGCCGACCGCGACCTCGGCGGGATCGTGGAAGTGGCCGGTCGCGGTGCCGGCGCCGCCGAGCACGAACGCCAGCGCCGGCGCGGTCAGCGCCAGCTCGAGCCCGAGGCCGCCGCGATCGGCGTCGCGGACGGCGATCACGCCGAGGCGGCGCAGGCGACCGTGCGGCGCCAGGGCCTGGCGCCGCGCGATCCGCTCCAGCACCGAGGTCGCGGTCAGCGTGCAGGCGAGCTCCACCGACGGCGCGCGGCGCGCGGCGTCGTCGTGCAGGAACCCGAAGACGGTCGCGAATCCGGGGTCGAGCTCGGCCGCCGCGCACAGCAGCACGACCTGCTGTTCGAAGTCGTCGAGGCCGAGGTCCTCGGCCAGCGCGACCAGCGGCGGCCGCCAGCCCAGCGCCGCGGCGGCCTCGACCAGCCGGCGATCGGCGGCGGCCTCGTCGTCGCCGGCCGGCGGCGCGCCGACCGAGTACGACGCGTGGCTCGGCAGGTCGGCGAGCGCGGCGAGCACCGCCCGCGCGTGGTCGGCGGTGATCGCGTCGGCGTGGGCGCCGGCCACTGCGAGGTGCGCGGTGTGCGCCTCGCGGCGCGCGATCGCCGCGACCAGGGCCCGCTGCAGCGGGCGCAGCCGGAGCACCAGGTGACGGACGGCGAGATCGACGCGCTCCGCGGACATGGTCAGCCTCCTGCCAGCTCGACCGCGCGGCCGCCCAGCCAGGGCACCGCCGGCACGCGGGTCATGTAGCCGTGGAAGAACAGATCGCCGTGGCGGCGGCCCAGCGGGACCCGGACCCGGACGTCGTCGGCGCCGAAGGTGACGCAGGCGTCGAGGTCGGCGAAGCGGCGCAGCGCCAGCACCGGCGTCGCCGGCTCGCGTGCCGCGAACAGGGTCCAGGCGACGTCGCCCAGCGCGAGCGCCGCGGCCTGGCCGAGGACGTCCTCGAGCACGGCGGCGTCGGGCCCCGGCAGCGCCGGGCGATCGCGCCACAGCGCGGCGTCGAGCTCGACGACCCGCGCCGCCAGCTCGTCGAGCCGGTCGGCGCGCGCCGCCAGCGCGGCCGCGTCGCGGGCGCCGTCGTTGCTCCAGCGGCGCGCCGCCAGCCGCCGCCACGGCTCGTGCCGCAGCGGCGCGGCGTCGGTGATGAAGCGGAGGTTGGCGAGGTCGAGCCGGTCGAGGACGGCGGCCGTCGCGGTCGCGGCCGGCACCAGCAGCAGCTCGCCGAGCGCGGTCGCGGCCGCGATCACGCCGCCGAGGTCGGCGGCGGCCGCGACCACGAACAGGCCCTCCGCCTCGACCAGCAGGAAGCCGGCGGCGCCGCGGTGCAGCAGCAGCGGCGCGCCGGCGCGCGTGGCCGTGGACCAGCGCCGCGGTGGCGGTCGCGGCCAGCGCGCGCCACCAGGCCGGCGCGGTGGCCGCGAGGGCGTGGAGCCAGGCGTCGTCGACGGGCTCGCCGGCGAACGCGGCCGCGCCGCGCGGCTGCCGGGATCGCGGCGCCAGCCGCGCGCCGGCGGCGCGAGCAGCTTACAGGCCAGCGCCGCGGCCAGCGCGGGCGGATCGGGGACCGCGGCGGCGGCGACCGCGTCGAGCCAGCCGGCGTGGTGCAGCAGCACCAGCGCCAGCCACGGCAGCGCCGACGGCACCCGGACCTCGCCGGTGAGCGCGGTCGCGCGCCCAGGCCCAGGGCCGATCAGGGGACACCGGCGGCGCGACCGCGGCACCCGGGTCGTCCGGCGGCGGCGCGGCCAGGGCGATGGCGACGCGGGCGGCGGGTGCCGGCGTGCTCGTCGCCGCGGCCTCCTCGTCCGGTGAACCGGACAGCCGGGTCGCGATCGCCTGCGCCCGCGCGGCGGCGGTGGCGGCGACGTCGAGGTGCGCGCAGGCCGCGGCCAGGGCGCGCAGCCAGCCGGCCGCCGGCGCCGCGACCGCGCCGGCGGCCCCGGCCGCGCGGCGAGCACAGCCGCGACCGCCGCGACGTCGGCGTCGTCCGCGCCCGCCGCGGCCGCGGCGCGATCGTCAGGCGCGCACGCCGCGATCAGGGCCCCGCGCCACCGCGCCGCGGTCACGCCCATCATCGCCAGCGCCAGCTCCAGCGTCCCGGCCCGCCACCAGCGCAGCAGCAGCCGCGCCGCCGCGCGGCGTGCGCCATCGCGACGGCGACCGCGGCGTCGTCGGTCCCGGCCGGCGCGTCGCGGCCGGCCACGGCGTCCGGCACCGATGCCGCCGGCGCCGCCGCGGCCCCGTCGGCGAGCACCGCGGCGACCGCGTCGCGCACCGCGCGCGCGATCGCGTCGGCAGCGGCGCCGCGCGGCGCCGCCGCGACGTCCTCGGCCGCGGCCAGCGCCGCCAGCTCGTGCAGCGTCAGCCGCACCTGGACCCGGACCGGCGCCGCCACGTGCACCTCGGCGTCGGCGCCCGCGCCGCCCACCTCGGCGAGCCGCGCGGCGATCAGCCAGGGCAGCGCCCGCCGCGCCGCCGCCAGCAGCGCGTCGGGGCGCGCGCCCCAGCTCCAGCCGCCGAACCGTCGCACCCGCAGCACGCACCGCGCGATCACCACCTCGGGCGGGTCGCCGCCGACCGCCGTGGCGCCGGCGACCATCATGGCCGCACGGTCACCAGCGGCAGGTAGCGCGGCAGCACCGCCAGGATGCCGTACCGCGTCGCCGACGGCAGCGCGACCGCGACGTCGAACCGGTACAGCAGGCCCGGCGGCGGCGGCGGCGGGCCCGCGGGCGGCACCGCCGACACCGGCGCCTGCTCGTAGCGAAACACGTCGGCGCCGACCTGGACGAACAGCCGGATCGGATCGACGACGACGTCGGTGGTCGGGCGCACGGTCTGCAGCTGCACCAGCCCGGTCGAGAACGAGACCAGCCGGAGGTCACGGCTGCCGTCGCGATCGATCACCTGCGGCGGGCCACCCGGGTCCGGTTGCAGCGCGTGGGCCAGCGGGTCCTCCAGCACGGTGGCGCCCGGGGTCGCGTCGATCGCCTGCAGCGTCAGGTGCTCGCGCGGCAGATCGATCGTCGGCTCGGCCTGGCTCCACACCGGCAGCACGTCGGCGACGACGTCGGCCAGCACCGGGTCGTCGCCGTCGGCCAGCCACCGGGTGCACGCCGCCAGCACGCTGCGCTCGCACGCGACCATCAAGATCTTCTCCGGCATCTCTCCTCCTCGTCCTCCGGTCGGAGGACTACGTCGGCACCGCGACGATCTGGTAGCGACAGGGCCGCGGCGCGATCGTGAACGGCGGCCACGCCGAGGCCTGGAACCACACGCTGATGCTGGTCACCACCCGCCGGCCGTCGACCCGGCACTCCATCGGCAGGGCGAACCGGAACGACGCGCCGCTGCGCTGGATCTCGTGGATCGGCTGGACGTCGACGTGCAGGCGGTAGGCGCCGGCGGTCACGTCGGCCTCGGTGACACCGGCGGGCAGCGGCACCTTGAGGCCGTGGAACGTGGTCCCCGACGCGATCGCGAGCCGGCGGTCGGCGGCCAGCTTGCTGGCCTCGCCGGCGAACTTGACGTCCCCCTTCTCGTCGACGCTGAACACCGACGACAGCGGCGCGTTGCCCTGCTGGCGACCGAAGCTGAGCTTGCAGCCGCCCTGCCCGTCCTCGACCATCGCCAGCACGAAGCGCGGATCGCCTTCGCGGGTCTGCAGCGACACCCCGCCGACGTGGCCGACCATCGCGCTGGCCCGCACGCCGACGTAGCGGACCTGGTTGCCCTGGTCGTTGATCGCCGCGACCCGGGCGAACCGGCCCTCCTGCACCGCCGCCTTGTTCCAAGCGACGTAGCCGACCAGCACCTTGCCGGCCGGCTCGGGCCCGGCGCCGATCGCGCCGGCGACCTGGGCCAGCACCGCCACCTCGTCGCCGGGCCGGCCGTACTCGATCTGGAAGCTCTCGTCGGTGCGGTTGGGCGCCGCGGTGCCGCAGCTGCCGACGCCGCGCGCCTGGATGCGCGGCTCGTCGAGCGCGACCACGTAGACCGGGTACAGCGCGCCGGCCGCGTCGCTGCTCGAGAACACCCCCGAGTCGCGGAAGTCGGTGTAGCGCAGCGGCTGGTCGTCCGACACCACGATGCGCCGCCCGTTGGGCGCCACCGCGACCCCGGCGGCCAGCGTGACCTCGACGTACTCCTCGGCGGTGCCGGCCTTCTGCTTGTCGCCGGCCCGCAGCTCGAGGCCCTGGGCGACGCCCCAGCCGTGCTCGGCGCGCTCGTGCAGCGCCGAGTCGAGCCGGGCGTACGCGACCTGGGCCTCGAGATCGGCGGCGGCCAGGACCTGACCCTCGACGAAGCTCGGCCGGGTGACCGCGGCGCTCACC
The DNA here is from genome assembly GCA_020633495.1 of Kofleriaceae bacterium. Lineage (GTDB taxonomy): Bacteria > Myxococcota_A > Polyangia > Haliangiales > Haliangiaceae > WYBA01. The sequence goes on from JACKDR010000021.1 coordinate 99,509, forward strand.
GGCCACCCGCCTTCAGCGCGACGCCGGGCAGCGCGCCGCCGCCGCGCGACAGCTGGCGCCCGAGCATCTGGCCGACCGCGCCCAGCACCGTCGTCATCACCTGCGGGTGCAGGTGGCCGCGGTAGAAGCGGGTCGCGTAGGCGAGCTGCCCCGGGGTGGTCTCGACGACCAGCGACGGGGTCAGCGCGTCGTCGAGCTCGAAGCCGCGCGGCAGCTCGCGGACCAGCCCCTGCGGATCGCAGCACGCCCGCTCGATGACCTGGCCGAGCCAGCGCGCCGGCGGCAGCCAGTGCTGCAGCGCGGTCGGCGACCACACGTAGCTGCGGGTGAGGTTGCACAGCCGGGTCACCCGGCACTGCTCGACCTCGAAGCACGCCAGCAGCACCGCCGGGTCGTCACACGGCTGACACGGCGGGTTGATCGCCGCGCACATGCGCAGCACCAGGTAGCGCATGATCACCGCGAGGCCGTCGAGCAGGCGGGCCAGGAAGGTCTGCAGCGCGCCGAGCTCGACGGCGGGGGCCGCGGCCAGCACGGTCAGCGCCCGGGCCGCGGCGTGGGCGTCGCCCGCGAGGGTGCAGTCGGCGTCGTCGCCGCCGCACGCGACCGCGTCGGCGACCCGCTGCACCAGCGCCTGGCTCGACGCCCGCGCCGCGATCTCGACCCGGGGCCCCCACGCCGCGCCGTACTGGAACAGGCGATCGGCGCCGGCGGCGGTCTCGGGGTGGGCGCGGAGCTCGAGCGCGCGCTTCGACAGCTCGACGACCTCCTCGACGTACGCGCGCTCGACCGCCGAGGCCAGCAGCGGCACGCGGGCGTCGGCGGCCAGGCCCTCGGTGACCGCGGCCAGCGCGCGCTCGAGCGCGGCGTCGATCTCGCCGGCCTCGCCGATGGCGGCGCGGTCGCGCTTGGTGCGCTTCTTGTCCTCGTCGGTCCGCGCCGGCTCGCGGCTGCGCCACATCGGGCCGCCGACCTCGGCGACGAAGCGCGCCAGCTCGGTCAGCCGCCGCGCCGACGGCGGGGCGTCGAGGATGGCGGCGAGCTCGTGCGAGCGCAGCCGCGCCGCCTGCAGCTCGGCCTCGCCGAGCGGCCTGACCTCGGCGTCCGCCAGGTGCGGCAGCGCGACCTGCAGCCGGTCGGCCAGGTACTGCACGGTCTGCAGATCCGCGGTCGGATGATCGCTCTGACCCAGCGACTCGACCGCGTCGACCAGGCGCTCGAACAGGTCGCGCTTGGCCGGGCGCGGCGTCGCGCAGCGCAGCTCGAAGGTGACGCCCTCGGCGATCCGCGTGGCCTCGCAGGTCGCGGCGTCGCAGTCGTCGCCGGTGGCGTAGCGCGCGACCGGCTCGGTCAGCTGCTCGGTGTAGCGGACGTACAGGCAGTAGGTCGCCGGCGGCGCCGGCTTGCCGGCCGGCCGCGTCGCGGCCTCGACGCGGCCCGGCACCATCCCCGGCACCGCGGCCTCGTCGACCGGGCCCGGCAGCTCGCCGCCCTCCTCGACCGGCCCCGGGGGCTCGACGTCGTCGCACGGGGTGCGCTCGATCTCGCCGGCGCACGGGTCGGCGCAGCCGTGGCCGCCGTGGCTGGCGGCGCGCAGCGCGGCGACCAGCGCGTTGACGTCGAGGCGCCGGTCGCAGGCGAGCAGCAGATCGTTGCCGCAGCAGTCCAGGGCGTAGCCCGGGTGCACGACGACGTGGCCGCCGCCGCACGGATCGCACGCGACCTCGAAGCCGCACACCACGCCGGCGCCGAACAGGCGGGCGTTGCGCAGCCGGTCCTTGCCGATCACGTAGGCGAGCAGCGCCTCGAGGTCGTCCTCGGTCAGCAGCTGCCCGGCGAAGAAGCGCGGCCGCACGAACGCGGCCTCCTGGCACGGGTCGCACACCGTGCCGGCCACCGGCTGTCCCGCCGACAGCGCCCCGCCGCCGCAGCCACAGCCGCAGCCCCCGGGCTTGCCGGCGCCGCCGCAGCCGCAGGGCTTCGGGGCCGTCATCGTCGTCGTCATCGTGCGTTCCTCCGGCTGCCGTCGTCGGCGATCCAGAACCAGCTCTCGAAGGTGCCGCCCGGCTCGCCGTTGCCGGACCGCCACGGCAGCAGGCGGTCGGGCTCGGGCGGCGGACACGGTGGCAGCGGCAGGGGCCGGTTGCCCCAGCGCCCCAGGTACTCGGGCAGCAGCGGGACCCGGCCGCCGACGTGATCGCCGTCGACCGGCCGGCAGCACAGATCGAGCAGGAAGCTGGCCCGCACCGTGATCAGCAGGCGGTCGCCGGGCTGCAGGACCTCGTCGGAGTCCTGGACGTAGCGCACGCGGGTCCAGGCATCGGCGGGCTCGCCGGCGACCGGCACCAGCTTGCCGTCGACGTGGTAGATGAGGCCGCGGCGGCCGGTGCCGCCCTCGATCGCCCACAGATCGAAGACGCCCTCGTCGAAGCTGTCGGCGCGGACCGGCGCCGAGAACCGCAGCTCCAGGCCCTCGGCGAGCATGTCGCGCGCGTGGTCGCGCGCGTAGCGGCCGGCGTGGACCCAGCTGACCCCGGTGATCCGCGTGGTGTCGTAGGCGCCGAGCGGGCGCCGTACGCCGTTGTCGACGCCGTACACCCGCGGCGGCCGCCCCGGGTCGATCGCGACCCGCGCCAGCACCACGCACGGCTGGTCGCAGCAGCCGTCGCACGGCGAGCACCCGACGTGGTGCGCCGGCGCCTGGGTCGACACCACGACGCAGACGTCGTCGCGGAGCCGGCCGTGGACGCACGCCGGCAGCAGCGAGCCGCAGTCGTCGACGGTGAGCGGCCGCACCGGCTCGACGCCGCGCTCGCGGAAGCACACCGAGATCCACAGCCAGACCCGCTCGCCGGCGGCCAGCGCGGCGCGGGCCCGGTCGTCGAGGTGGCGGCTCAGCTCGAGCCGCAGCGGCTCGCGCACGACGATCTCGTCGCCGCAGCAGTCGAGCGCGAGGCCGCACTCGACCTGCACGCACGGCGGGGCCTCGACGCAGGGATCCGGGGCCGGCGGCGCCTGGGCCGGCGCGTGGGTGGCGGCGGCCGCGGCCGCGACCTCGGCCTTGGTCGGCGGCGCCGGTGGCTCCTCGGCGCCCTCGGTCGGCGGCGCCGGCGGTCGCTCCGGCGGCGGCGGCTCGGGCGCACACGGATCGCGCGGCGCCGAGCAGTCGGTGACCTCGAGGCCGCACACCACGCCCCAGCCGTGCAGGTAGCGGTTGTGCAGCCGCAGCTTGTCGCGGAAGTACTGCTGCTCGGCCTGGAACTCGCGGACGCCGAGCAGCTGGCCGTAGAAGTAGTTGATCCGCTCGAACCGAGGGATGGGCAGGCAGAGGTTGCGGGGATGCGAGCTCTTCATCACGGCCTCAGCGCAGCAGGGTGTGGACGCCGACCGCCGCGGCGCGGCCGACGGAGAGCGTGGCGCCGACGCGACGCGCGCCGGGCCACAGGATCGTGGTGCGACGCAGCCGGACGTTGCCGTCGGCGCCGCCGAGCACCGGGGCCGGCAGCGCGCGCAGCGCGGTGTCGATGCCGACCGCCGCGCCGACGCCGACCAGCGGCACGGCGGCGCCGACCCGGATCGTCGCGGCGACGTGCGCCGGCTTCTGGGCGTCGACCAGCCGCGCGAGCCGGGCCCGCCCCTGCGGGCCGGCGACGCCGGCGATCGCCGGCACCTGCACGCGGATGCGGTAGGCCAGCGCGGCGCGGGCGTCGCCGTCGGGATCGCCGTAGCTGTCGAGGCGGGTCTGGCCCAGGCGCGAGCCGCCGAGGCGGGCGCGCGCCCGGCCGCGGCCGAACAGCCGCACGGTGCCGACCCGCACGCCGCCGAGCGCGCCGAACGGCGGCACCGCGCCGAGCTCCTCGATCGCCGGCGTGACGCCGAAGGTGAGCTCGACGGCGCGGCGCAGGCCCTCGGGCGTGCCGCGTCGCCGGTACAGCTCGGGCAGCGCGGCGATCAGCGCGCGCCGGCGGTCCTCGGGCCACGCCGGATCGAGCCCGAGATCGAGCAGCGACGCCAGCCACGGCAGCGCCGCCGCCGGCGTCACCGCCGGATCGAGCAGCGCCGGGAACCGCGCGATCGCGTCGTCGAGATCGCCGATCGTGGCGTCGAACAGCGACAGGAACGCGTCGAGGAAGTCGCCGCCCTCGGCCCGGTCCCGGAACACCGCCGGCAGGTGCTCGGCGGCGGTCGCGCGCGGGAAGTCGACGCGGATGCGGCGCAGCCGCGGCGACACGTGACCGTCGCCGCGCAGCCGCAGCCGTAGCCACAGGTACCGGCCCGGCGGCTGCGCGATCAGGAAGTCGAGCGGCGCGTTCTCGACGCGCTGCCAGTCGTCGGCGTGCGGCGACGCCCCGGCGTCCTCGACGGTCGCGACCTCGACCGCCAGCCAGCTGCGCGCCGGCAGCTCGCCGTCGATCCGGACCCGGTGCCAGACGCAGCGCGGCCGGCCGCTGTCGAGCGGACCGAGCTCGACCCAGCCGTCGCGACGGCGCGGCGCCGCGAGCGGCGGCGGCGGCGGCTCGGCGAGCGGCCGGCCGCAGCCGTCGTACCAGCGCCGCCGCGGGCTCGCGCCAGCGCGCTCGACCGCGACGCCGAAGCTGGCGCCGGCGGTGCGGACGCCGGTCGCGGGCAGCCCGGCCCGCAGCTCGTCGACGGTGACCCGCGCGAAGCGCCGCGCGCCAGGGCCGCGCGCTCGACCGCGAAGCCGGCGTCGCGGCCGCGCACGTGGCGCCGCCACGCCACCCAGATCGCGCCGTCGGCATCGACCGCCAGACGCTCGATCGCGCCGCCGGGCCGCGGCAGCCGCGCCACCACCTCGCCGCTGCGACCGAACCCGAGCACGCCGCGGCCGCCGTCGACCACGACCCACAGGATCGCGCCCGGGCCCAGTGCGATCGGCCCGTCGCCGTCGACGGCGACCTGCCGGACCACGCGGCCGCCGGCCGCGGCCAGGACCACGACCTCGCCGGCGCCGACGTCGCGGATCGCGACCAGGCCACCGCGCACCGCCACCGCCGTCGGCCGCAACAGCGGCCGCCGGCAGCCGCGGCCGCCCGCCAGCTTCCACCAGCGATCGTTCACCAGCCGGCCGACCCACGGCGCGCCGTCGGCCGCCAGCCACAGCTCGCACGGCGCGCAGCCGCGGGCCACGCGCGGTGGCAGCAGCCGGTCGTCGACGTCCGCCGGGTCGATCGCGCCCGGCGCCAGCGCCGCCAGCTCGATCCACCCGGCGACGACGACGCCGTCGCGGGCGTGGACGTCGTCGCGCCACCAGGCGTCGTCGTCGAGGACGCGGAACGTGGTCTCGACCGGGCCGCAGCTCACGTGTCCTCCTCGGGGATCAGCTCGTGGGTCTCGGGCCACGGCAGGTCGTGGGCGCCCAGGGCGCGGTCCTGGCAGCCCAGCGACCGCACCGTGTCGACCACCAGGTTGAGGTGCGCGATCGCGCGCAGCACCGCGCGGCCGCCGATCTCGGTGGCGAGCAGACGCCGCACCAGCGCGGCGTGCTCGATCGCGGCGCCGAACCGCCAGCCGTCGCCGTCGTCGCCGCCGCGCAGGGGATCGAGGTAGCCGTCGGCGGCGCGCGCCACCGCGGCCAGGGCCTCGCCGGCGTCGAGGCCGGCGGCCAGCACCAGGCGCGCCTCGATCCGCACCGGGTGGAACCGCGCCGCCGCGGTGACGACCTCGATGCCCGCGGGCGCCGCGTTCGCCACCAGGTAGGCGGCGACGCCCTCGAGGGTCTGCTCGTCGGGGACCGGCGGCTGGCCGTCGTCGCGCGGCTCGCCGACGACGAGGACGCCGACGACGCCGGGGATCGCGCGACCGGGCAAGCCGGGGTGGTAGCCGGCGACCGCGTGGGCGCGGCGGACGCCGCCGGCGCGCAGCGCGCACACCTCGTAGTCCGCGGGGGTCACGGCGCGACGGCGCGCCCGCAGCTCGCGCGGCCCGCGCCGCAGGGTGTCGAGCTCGTCCTCGGCGGCGACCGGGCCGCTGGCGGCGCGCGGGTTGGCGACCCCGACGACGAACGCGGCGCTGCCGACCAGCGTGTCGATCTTGCCGGCGGCGACCGCGGCCGACGGCGACACCACCCGGTAGGCCACGGCGCGCACGTGCCGGAAGCCGTCGGGCACCGAGGCGCCGTGGACGCCGTCGCCGAAGCCGACCTGGCCGCCGGCGGCGTCGAGGACGTAGACCGCGTCGTCGGGGCCGGCGGTGGCCAGCTCGTCGACCTCGCGCCACGGCGTCGGCGTACCGCCGGCGTCGACCTCGAGGCGCAGGCTGCCGGGCACCACGCCGCCGCGCGCCAGCGCGTAGCGGCGCGGCCGCCGCCCCGGCTCCTCGATCGGCTCGAGCACCTCGTCGCGCCGGGTCTCGCCCGAGGTCACCGGCACGGCGTTGAGCACCGCCCCGGCCAGGCGCGGCGCGTCGTCCCAGCGGCCCCGGACCAGCAGCGCGCGCAGCCAGCGGCGCGGCGTGTCGCCGACGACCCGCGCCTGGCCCCAGCGCCGGCCGACCGCCAGCTCGACGATGCCGGAGCGGGTCAGCGCCGCCGACTCGTCGCGCAGCAGCTGCGCCGCCACCCAGCCGTGGCCGTCGTGGATCTGCCAGCGCAGCAGCGGCTGCGGCGCGCCCGGCGCCGGGACCAGGCCGCCCAGCGCCACCGGGTCCGGCGCGGTGGTACGGACCGGGACGTAGAGCCCGAGCGCGATCGTCGGCGGCGCCAGCGGCGTGTCGAGCCCCAGGTAGAAGCCGTCGCCGAGCTGCGGCCGGGTGCCGAACGGCAAGATCGCCGCGCCGCGATCGATCTCGGGCAGCTCGAGCGTCGTCAGCACGCCGCGGTGCGCGGTGGCCGCCGCGACCAGCGCGCCGGGCGTCACCGTCACGGCGCGCGCGGTCTCGAAGATCACCTGGATGCCGGCGACGTCGGTGCCGGCGATCCGGAAGCCGGGCCCGACCCCGACCACCGCGGTCGCCGAGCGCGACACCTCGAGCGCGACGATCGCCCGCATCGGCGCCGGCCCCAGCGGCGCGACGCCGGCGGCGTCGAGCACCTCGACGCGGGCGCGCACCGGCAGCTCGTCGATCACGCGGGCCGCCCGCGCCACCTGCGCGGCCACCAGATCGATCATCACCGCGCCGGGATCGTCGACGCGGCGGCTGGTCCAGCGCGGCGTGAAGCCGGCGCGGCGCGCCGCGATCTCCGCGGCCAGCGTCGCCTCGTCGGCCGGGAACACCCGCGGCTGGCGCAGCGCCGGCTGCACCGGATCGGCGTCGAGCTCGGGCGCGCGCGGCGCGACGTCGACGGTCCACCACGGCGCGCTCATCGCAGCCCTCCCCCGGCGCCGCGCGGCGCCACCAGCCGCACCGCCACCGACGCCACCGGCAGCGCGTGACGCGGCAGCTCGAGGTCGCGGCACGCCGGCAGCGGATCGCGGCCGCGCGGCTGGACCACGACGTCGGCGACCCGACCGTCGCGGCCGGCGGCGTCCTGGGCGACCCGGATCAGCGCGGTGATCCGCACGACGCCGCCGAACGGCCAGCCGTCGCCGTCGGCGCCGCCGTGCAGCGGATCGAGGTGGACGCGCAGCGCGCCGGCCACCCGCGCCCGCAGCTCGTCGAGATCCCAGGCGTCGGCCTCGACGGTGACGTCGACGCGGATCGCGACGTAGCGGGCGGCGCGGACGTGGACCACCGTGCCGACCAGGCGGGTGTCGGCGAACCGCGCCTCGACCTGGCGCAGCAGCCCGGGGTCGGCGACCGGCGCGGTGATCGCGCGACCGGCGGCGACGTCGGCGACGCCGCGATCGCCGACCCGCGGCACCACGAAGACGGTGGTGACGCCGGGCGAGCGCACGCACGGCTCGTCGGGATCGAGGCCGATCGCGGCGTGGGCGCGCGCCACCGCGACGCCCGGCGTGGTGCGCGCGAGCTCGACGTGATCCTCGGCGGTGACCGCCCGGGCCCGCCGCGCGGTCCGCGCCGCGACCCGGGCCCGGGCGTCGGCGGCGGCCTCGCGGTCGCGGCCGCCGACCGCCTGGACGTGGCTGCGGACGCCCAGGCCGGCGAGCGGGCTGCCCGGCGGCGGCACCGCCGCCGGCGCGGCGAGCTCCACCGGCTGCCACGCGGTCGGCCCGACGTCGCCAGCCGCACCGCCGCCGACCTCGTACCAGCCGGCGACCGCGGTGCCGGCGGCGCACCGCGGCACCCGCCCGCCCAGGCCGTCGCCGAAGCGCAGCCGCGCCGCCGCGCGCTCGACCAGTAGGACGCGATCGGCCGGGCCGCACGGCGCCAGCGTCGGCACCGCCCACCAGCGCCGCGTGACCCCGTCGGGCTCGGTGAGCCGCAGCCGCACCGCGCCCAGCGGCAGGCCGCGATCGATCGGCAGCTCGAGGGTCACGCCGGGCAGCGGCAGCCACGGCCCGGTCGTGGGCAGCGCGCGGCGCAGCCGGTGGGTCGCGCGCACCACGTTGCCGCGGATCGCCGCCACCCGCGGCGGCGAGGTGAACGTCGCGTGCGCGGTCGTGATGCGCAGCCGCAGCTCGGCGGCGCCGGTCGGCGGCGTCAGCCGCACCACCCCGGAGCGCCGCAGCCCGCCGGTGCCGTCGCGCACCGCGTCGCCGGTCAGCGCCACGCCGTTGCACCACCAGGTCAGCTCCGCCGGCGGCGGCGCCGCGACCGCGTCGGGCGACCACGCCGGTTCGACGCCGGTGTCGTCGAGCTCGAAGCCCAGCCCGACCGGCGCGCCCGGCGGCGGCGGCGCGGCGAAGCGGACCACGATCGTCGCCTCGGCGGCGGCGCCGTCGGCGCGCAAGAGCGGCACCGGGCGGCGGCCCAGGTCGGCGGTGCGGTCGCCCTCCCAGGTCTGCAGCTCGATCGCGTCGACGGGCGCCACCGCGATCGCACGCCGGGTCGTGAACGTCAGCTCCGGGCGCCGCGCCACCTGCACCGCGAAGCGGCCGAGCCGCCGCGGCCCGGGGGGCGACAGCTCGAGCACGACTCCCGCGGCCCGCGCCGGCGCCAGGCCCTCGCCGAGCACGCCGAGGATCGCCTGGACCATCGGCTCCGGCGTGCGATCGGCGCGGTAGACCCGCTGGTCGAGCAGCCACGCGTACAGCTCGAGCAGCGTGATGCCCGGGTCGACGGGCCCGTGCATCGTCCACTGACCGCGCGAGCGCGCCGCGATCCGCCGCTGCGCCTCGGCGACCAGCTGGTCGTAGTCGACACGGTCGATCGAGTGGCCGAGGCTCACGGGCCCTCCGCGCGCGGCAGGTAGTACGGGAAGACCAGGCTGTCGCGGGTGTTCGAGCGCACGACCCGGTAGCCGATCGCGACGACGACCCGGCGGTCGTCGGCGGGATCCTGCTCGGCACGGACCTCGAGCAGCTCGACCCGCGACTCGAACGCGGTGATCGCCGCCCGCACCTCGCGCTCGACGGCGCGCAGGTTGCGCTCGCTGCCCGGCGCCAGCACCAGCTCGGGGATGCGGGTGCCGAGGTCGCCGCGCATGACCCGCTCGCCGACCCGGGTCAAGAGGATCAGCCGCAGCGCCTGCTCGACGCCGGCGTCGCCGTCGACGTAGCCCAGCGCCCCGGTGGTGTCGGGAGCGATCGGGAAGCGCCAGCTGCGGCCGAGGAAGTCGCTGGCCATGGGTTCACCCGAGCTTGATCGAGGCGGCGCTCACCGTGACCTCGGTGCCCTGGATCTTGATGCTGCCGGTCGCGCCCAGCGTGATCGACGCGGCGCCCGCCTTCAGCTCGATCTGCTGGCCGCTGTCGTCGAGCGTCACCGACAGGCCGGCGCTGGTCTCGATCGCGATCCGCCCGCGCTGGTCGTCGAGCGTGACCGCGTGGCCACCGGCCGTGGTCAACGCGAGCTGCCGGTGCTGGTCGTCGAGCACGACCTGGTGTCCCCCCGCGGTGACCAGCGCGACTTGCCGGGTCGAGCTGCCGTCGTCGAGCAGCACCTGGTGGCCGGCCTTGGTGCGCCACAGCTTCTGATCCTGCTGCGCGTGGTCCTTGTGGGCCGGCGGCTGATCGGTGCCGTTGTACAGGCCGCCCAGCACCACCGGCTCGGCCATGTCGCCGTGCATGAACGCCAGCAGCACCTCGTCGCCGACCTCCGGGATCAGGACGACGCCGTAGCCGTTGCCGGCGTAGGGCTGGCACACCCGGCACCAGTCGCTGACCGTGCGATCGTCGAGCCAGGGGAACCGGACCTTGATGCGGCCCTCGTGGCCGGGATCCTCGTTGTCCTCGACCAGCCCGACGCTGAGGCCGTAGAGCCGGCGATCCAGCGACTTGACCCGGTAGGCGTTCATCGCGGCTGCTCCTCTTCGCGCATGCGCTCGACGTCGAACGAGCTGCTGTAGCCACCGCTGCCGAAGACGTGCTCGGCCTTGGTCACCGTGTAGTCACCGCGGAACCGGGTGCCCAGGCCCTCGAGCCGCACCAGCACGCCGGGCCGCAGCTCGGGGTTGCCCATCGCCTCGCCGGTGCCGGTCAGGAACTCGTTGGCGGTCCGCTCGAGCAGGCCGATCGCGAGCTCGCGCGCCGCCGCCTGGGTCAGCGCGACCTGGTCGACGATCCGCTCCTCCTTGGCGCCCAGCTTGTCGACGATCTCGAGGCCGGTGCGGCCCTTGCCGCCGGTGCGCGGCAGATCCTCGAGCGCGGCGGTGTACTTGATCGGCTGCTTGGTCGCGGGGTCCCAGCCACGCACCGTGACCTTGCTGACCAGGCGCCCGACGGTGAGCCGCGGCGTGAACGCGCGCAGCGACTCGCCCCAGCGGTAGGTCAGGACCTCGACCGGCCGGCCGTCGCGGCCGTCCTTGGGCCGGATGAAGAACAGCGTCGGGGTCCGGCCGTCGCCCCGGGTGCCGACGTAGCAGTCGAAGCCGACCACCTTGGCTCGCTGCAGCAGGAACTCGAGGTCGTCCTGATCCTTCTGCTGCACGATCGGGTGCTCGGGGCCCTCGCGGGTGGCCTCGAGCTGCAGGCCGTGGCGGCTCGCGATCTCCTGCGCGATCTGCCAGTCCTGCTTGCGCAGGTACTGCTTGGGCGTGCCGTCGCCGGGCTTGAAGCGGCGCAGCCGGCCCAGGCCGTCGACGCCGGTGATCGCGATGGTCGGCAGCCCCGACTCGGGGAAGCTCGGCGACAGCGTCGTGATGTCGCCGACCAGCATCGTCCGCAGCTGGCCGGCGTAGCCCATCTCGACGACGATCGAGCCGCCGACGTCGAGCAGCGTGCTGTCGGAGTACTTGAACGCCGTGACCTCCTGGGCCCGGCTCAGCCCGCCCTTGCCGGGGTCGACGTTGGCCAGGACGATCGAGAAGCCGGCCAGCTCGTCGCGCTGCAGCGTCACCCGCAGCTCCTGGACGTCCTGCAGCACGGCGTCGGACAGGGCGCGACCGCCGACGCTGACCCGGATCGCCGGGGCGTAGGCCTCGGCCCCGGGCTGGACCAGGCGGCGCGCCGATCCGGTCACGACACCCTCGGCAGGATCAGGACCGTGCCCGCCTGCAGCCGGCCCGGCTCGTCGAGGTCGTTGGCGCGGGCGATGCGCCGCCACTGCCGCGGATCGCCGTACGCCTGCTCGGCGATCCGGCTCAACGTGTCGTTGCGGCGCACCACGTACGCCTTCTCGACGTCGGGCGAGCTGGTCGGGAACCGCTCGACCTGATCCTCGACCGTCGTCCACTCCTTGAGCGCGATCGACAGCTTGGCGCGCAGCGGCACGCCCTCGGCGGAGAACAGCGTGTAGGTGACGTTGAGGCTCTCGACCACGCCGACGAACTCGTGGTGGGCGCGGCCCTGCCCCGGCGTGTCCCACGGACCGTTCCACACCAGCCGCACCACCGGCGGCGCGTGCAGCTCGCGGTCGACGTTCATCAGGCCGCGGATCGCGTCGACGTAGGTGCGCCGGACGTCCTCGAGGGTGTCCGAGGTGTCGACCAGGGCCTCGAAGCTGAGCTTCTCGCTGGCGCCGCGGACGTACTGGATCGGCGGCGCCACCAGCCCGGGGATGGGCACCTCGGCGAAGGTGTTCTGCTTGGCGAGCTGCAGCTCGGTGGGGTTGAAGCGCAGCGGGATGCGCTTGTCGGGCAGGTCGGCGCCGCCGCGCACGACCTCGAGGTAGGCCTTGTGCTCGAACCGCGCGGCGGCCGCCTGCACCGGGTTCACCGATCACCTCCGTAGTGGCGATCGCCGACGACGCGGTCGGCCTCGAGGGCGGCGTGGCGGCCGCGCTGCGCCTGCTGCCGCCGGCTCCACTCGTTGACGTACTTCTCGAACAGGCGCACGAACTGCTGCTCGTCGTCGCCGACGACGTCGAAGTGGACCTCGAGCAGCTCGATCCGGATCACGGCGCGCTCCCCAGCCGACCCAGCCCGCCGGCGGTGGTGGGCGGCAGCGGCACCGCCTCGAGCCCCTGGTGGGCGATCTCGAGGCCGTCGATCGCGACCGCGCTCTGGTTGGCGTTGAGCTCGGGGCCCATCCACTTGGCGGCCAGGGCGCCGCGGAACACCCACGCGATCGCCGGGCCGCCGGTCTCGTCGCACAGGACGATCGCGCCGTCGCGGCGCGCGCCCAGCGACCGGGTCAGCCCGGCGCGATACCAGACCCACAGCGCCAGGTCGCGGACCACGCCGCGCCGCAGGGTCAGGCGGCCCCAGCTGTGGCGGACCGGCAGCTGGTGGACGTAGTCGTTGATCCCGCCCTCGGCGTACGGCATGACCTCGAGCTCGCCGCCCAGCCCCTTGACCTCGGCGAACGCGCCGACCGCCATCGTGGGGATCAGGATCGCCTGCGCCGCCGGCAGGTAGGCGTCGGTCGGATCGAGGGTGACGAAGAAGCTGTACGCGGGCAGCGGCTCCTCGATCTGGGTGATCCCGGAGAGGGCCTGCAACAGGGTCACGGCAGCACCTCCAGCGCGCCGTCGCGGCTGAGCGCGACCCGCAGCTCGATCATCTCCATCGGCACCGCCGGCGCCACGCCGATCAGGCACACGCAGCGACCGCGCTCGACCTCGTCGGGCGGGTTGGTCTCGAGGTCGCACTGCACGGTGAAGGCCTCGTCGGCGGCGGCGCCGGCGAGCGCGCCGCTGCGCCAGGCCTCGAGCAGCACCGAGGTCACGGCGCGGACGAACTGGAACCACAGCGCCGGGCCGTTGCCCTCGAAGACCAGCGGCTCGGCGACCTTGCGGAGGGCGCGGACCAGGCGGTGCAACAGGCGGCGGTGCGCGACCCAGCGGCGGTCGGGGCGCGGATCGAGGGTGCGCCCACCCATCGCCGCGTAGCCGAGGCCGGGCACGCAGCGCACCAGATCGACGCCGGCCTCGTTGAGCACGGCGTACTCCGCCGGCGACGCCTCGGCCTCGAGATCGACGACGCCGAGCAGCGGCTCGTTGGCCGGGGTGTGGTGGGCGCCGCGCCGGCGGTCGAGGGCGCTGATCATCCCGGCGACGTGGCCGCACGGCGGGATCGTGCGCAGCGGCCGGTGCACGCCGCCGAGCGGATCGTCGACGCGCAGCCACGGGTGGTAGTGCGCGCCGGCCCGCCAGGGCACGTCGTCGAGCGCGTCGGCGGTGCGGCCGAGCCCGGCCTCGAGCCAGTCCGCGATCAGCTGGTCGGCGTGCCACGGCCGGCCCCCGCGATCGCGAGGCGCGTCGATCAGGACCAGGCGATCGTGCAGCGCCTCGGCCTGGCCGAGCAGCGTCGTGACGATGCGCGCGACGTCGAGCCCGGGCTCGGCGTGCAGATCCGGCAGCGCGATCAGCGCGACGTCGGGCTCGTCGACCAGCCGGTCGGCGGCGCCGAGGTAGGCGTCGGTGTCGGGCGCGACGTCGTCGCCGGCCCACGCGAGTCGCACCAGCTCGGATCGCGCGGCCACCGCCTCGGGGAGCCTCTCCACCGGCAGGCCGAGCAGCGCCTCGGCCGGCGCGCCGCGCGGCCGGACCACGACGTCGACCTCGGGCGCGAACGCCGCGCCCTCGCGGCGCCAGCCGACCTCGACCTCGAGGCCGCGCGCCCACGCGCCTGGGCTGGTCGCCGCGACCACGACGCCCGCGACCGGCCAGGCCCACATCGGCGGCGCCGGCGTCCACCCGGCGGTCGCGGTGGCCGGCGCGCCGCCGGCGACCCGGACCACGAACGCGGTGGTGCCGCCGTTCTCGAAGTAGCCGCGCACCGCGTACGGCGTGTGCGACGCGCCGTCGAGGCCGCCGAACACCGCCTGGTAGGCACGCCAGCCCTCGACCCGCACCGCCTCGCCGACCGGCCCCCGGTGGGTCGGCCCGACGAACGCGGCGACGTCGCTGCGCAGCGGCGTCGGCGCGGGCGGCGGACGCACCGCGATGAAGCGGACGCCCGGCGGGACGGGGGTCGGCGTGGTCACACCGTCTGCCCGTCGATCTCGAGGCGCTCGATCTGGATCTCCAGGGTCTCGAGCGCGACCTCGCTGTTCTTGGCGTTGAACGACGGCCCGGTGTACTTCGACGCCCACGCCCGGGTCAGGTTCCAGCGCATGACCTCCTGCCCGGCCTCGTTCTTGAGGATGATCGAGCCGTCGGTGCGCAGGTTGCCGTAGTCGCCGGTGACGCCGCGCCGGATCCAGTTCCACAGCGCGAGGTCGCCGATCACGCCACGCTTGAGCGTGACCGCCTTGTACTTGGCGAGCCCGGGCAGCTTGCGGTGGCGCATCTCCTCCGAGCCGTTGCGATACTCGATCGCGACGACCTCGGCCTCGAGGCCCGAGACCTCCGCGAACGAGCCCCGCACCGCGGTGCCGTCGTCGCTGACGCCGGTGAGGATGACCTCGAAGTTGAAGCCCCCGTAGGGGTCGTTGCGATAGACCAGTGCCATCGGTCATCTCCTCGGTGCGGGCTCAGGCCTGGGCCTTGGACTCCAGCGTCTTCTGCTGGATCCGGAAGATCACGAACTCGGCCGGCTTGACCGGCGCGATGCCGATCACGCAGATCAGCCGGCCATTGTCGATGTCGTCCTGCGACATCGTCGAGTGATCGCAGCGGACGAAGAACGCCTCGTCGGCCTTGCCGCCCTGCAGCGCGCCGCCCCGCCACACGCTGGTGAGGAAGTTGCTCACCGACTGCCGGACCCGGGCCCAGGTCGGCTCGTCGTTGGGCTCGAAGACCACCCACTGGGTGCCCTCGTCGATGCTCTCCTCGACGAAGATGAACAGGCGCCGGACGCTGACGTACTTCCACGCCATGTCCGAGGTCAGGCACCGCGCCCCCCACACCCGGGTGCCCCGGTTGGGGAAGAAGCGCAGCGCGTTGATCGCCTTGGGGTTGAGCATGTCCTGCTCGCGCTTGGTGATCTCGAGCTGCAGGCCGTGCTTGCCGTTGCTCTGGTCGATGCCGCGGATGACCTCGTTGGCGGGCGCCTTGTGGACGCCGCGCTCGACGTCGACCCGGGCGTAGATGCCGGCGACGTGCGCCGACGGCGCGACGTCGACGGTCTTGCTCGCGAACGGGTCGCGGACCGCGATCCACGGCCAGTACAACGCGGCGTACTTGGTGTCGAACGGCTCCCGCCAGGCCCGGACCTTGTCGGGGGTGTCGACCTGGCGCGGCGGATCGATCACGGCGAACCGGTCCTGCAGGGCCTCGCAGTGCTGGATCAGCGCCGCGTGGACCACGCTCGAGGTCACCCCCGGCACCAGGCAGATCGAGATCTCGTCGACGTCCTCGAGCGCGAGGATCCCGGTGCGCTTGCCGGGGCCGCCGTCGGCGCCGACGAAGTCGTCGACCTTGAGCGACGCCAGGTTGTCGTCGCCGCCGGCGCTCAGCGCGACCCGCCCGCCCGAGCCGCGGATCGCGGTGCCTGGATCGGTCCTCGGCAGGTCGCCGAGCAGGAAGATGTCCGGCATCGCGCCCCGCACGCGCACCAGCCCGGAGGCGGCGGCGAGCCGGGTCGGCAGGAAGCTGGCGCTGGGCTCGGCGCCGCGGCTGACCCGCAGCCCCTGCAGCGCCTCCGAGGTGCCGGCGTAGGCGGCCGAGACGTCGAGCTCGATCAGGCGGATCCGGTGGCCCTCGAGCAGCAGCACGGCGTCGGGGATCGCGTCGACCAGCTCGACGCTGCGCCCTTGCGGCGCCGCCTTGACCCGGGAGAAGTGCTTGGCGGTGCCGCTGTCGACCTCGACCAGGGCGTCCTGGTAGAGCGACGCCGCGCCCCAGACGTCGACGATCGCCTTGGCGGTGCCGGCGCCGGCGCGCTTGACGAACGGCAGCCGGCGCACCTGGGTGCCACTCGGCTGGGTCAGCGGGCGGTCGAGCGTGAGCTGGCCGGCCGCCGGCGCCGCGGCGAGCTGGTAGCGCGCGCCGGCGATCTCGACCCAGTCGCCCTGCGCGAAGTCGGCGGTGCTCGCGACGTCGATCACGGCGACGTTGGCGGCGTCGGTGGTGGTGTCGGTGACCGGCCGCTTCTCGGCGGGGTCGGCCAGCAGGTTGAGGCTGGCGGCCACCATGGGCTTGACCACGACGCTGACGCTCTTGCCCCAGGCGCCGGCGGCGCTGGCCTCGAGGTCGACCGCGACGCCGGGCGCCGGCGTCGCCGGCAGGCCGCGCACGACGACGAAGTCGCGCCCGGCGACGACGTCGAGCGGCAGCCCGGGGGCGGCGAAGGTGACCTCCTGCTTCTGGTCGTCGTAGCCCTGGACCGCGAGGTCGGGGGCCTGGGCGACGCCGTTGACCACCAGCGTCAGCGCGGTGCCGGTGGCGACACCGATCAGGTGCTCGAGCTTGAGCACCAGGCCGCCGGCCTTGGCCGGCCCGCTGACCATCGGCGACACGCCGCTGGCCAGCTGCAGCGACGCCTTGGTCGCGCCGCTGGCGACGGCGCGGCGCACGTACAGGCGCTGGCCACCGTTGTCGAAGAAGCCCTTGACCGCGAGCGGGAAGCTCCAGAACTCGCCGAGCTCGGCGTCCGCCGACCACTTGCGCCGGGTCGCGTCGTCGACCGTGACCGCGCCGCCGAACTGGCGCTGGAAGTCGGCGAAGCTGGTGACCAGCACCGGCTTGCCCTGATCGGGGCCTCGCGCGGTCACCCCGACCGCGCCCGCGGTGGACGTGCTCACGCCTTCGATCGGCTTGGGACCGGCGTCGATCTCCTCGACGTAGACTCCGGGGCTCAGGTACTCGGGCATCGCGATCCTCGCTGTCAGGTGAGGGTGAAGACGACCTGGGCGCGGAGCTCGTCGGGGACCGTCACCGGGAACGTCCCGGTGCGACCGTCGAGCGCCGCGACGTCGATGAGGGACATGCCGACCGGTGCGCGTGGCAGCGGCAGCGCGAACTCGCCGTCGCGCTCGGTCAGGACCTGGAGCTGGTCGAACTCGACCAGCGCGGTCGCGACCGGCGACGCGTCGGGGTTGACGACGTAGCCGCGCAGCACCGGCCCGCGCGCGTCGATCGGGTGAGCCGGGCGCGGCAACAGGGCGACGGCGAGCGGGCCCGCGGGCAGCACCGCGGGCGGCGTCGACGCGTCCCACGGGTGCACCGTGGCGACCTCGCCGTCCTTGAGCTCCCACAGGTACCGCGGCTGGTACAGCTCGGCGTCGACGCGCACGCGGTAGTCGCGCGGCGCCCGGCCGCGGGCGTCGACGTGACGCTCGAGGTACGGGTAGAACGCCAGGCCCGGGCGCAGCCAGCGCGGCGCGCGCCCGGTGTCGTGCCAGCCACCGGCGCCGTCGTCGACGTCGAGGGACATCGTCACGCGGCCCCGCGGCGGCCGGCCGTCGTGCTCGTGGAAGACGCGGACCGTGAGGCCGGCGTACAGGTCGCGACGCTCGATCTCGAGCCAGTCGGTCACGACGGCCCCTCGGGACGGGCCACCCGCAACCGGCGGCTGCGCACCGCCGGCGCGTCGGAGATGTCGCGGCCGTCGATGTGGACCACCCGCACCTCGTAGTTGGCCGACAGCCGGTAGTGACCGCCGATCGCGCGCCAGACGTGGGTCCGGTCCTCGAGCGACAGCGGCACCATCGTGACGTGGATGGCCTCGTTGTCGGGGCGCAGGCTGCCGACCAGCTCGGCGCCGGCGATGATCGCGTGATCGTAGAGGCTCTGGATCGCGCGCCCGAGGATCAGGTGGTCCGACAGCGGCGCGCCGCTCCACGGCGTGACCAGGTAGCGCAGCAGCAGGCACGCCGGCGGACGCCGGGTGACGATGCGTCCGGTCGCCGGATCGACGACGCGCTCGTTGGGCCGGTTGCGCGCGCTCGGATCCTCGATCGCCTCGTAGAGGGTGAGGGTCAGCAGCGGCGCCGGCGGCGGCACCGCGATCGGCGTCGACAGATCGTCGATCTGACAGACCGCGCCCACCGCGACGAGATCGTCGGCGAGCACGGCCTGCAGGGTCGCGGTCACGTCGCTGATCGCGTTGAAGTCGGCCACGCGGCGTCAGCCACGAGCAACCGACGTGCCGGCGCGCCCGCGCCCGGCGCCCGTGTCAGACCGAGCACTTGCGCCAGCGTCGCCGCGCGCGCGCCCGGCAGCCACGATCCACGTGGATCGATCCTGCCACCTGGACCGATCGCGCCACGTGGATCGTCGCTGCCACGTCGGCGCGACGCCGAGCCCCCGGCGGGCGCGCCGGTGCGCCGCCGCTGCCGCGCGCGCGTCGCGTCGCCGGCGCGCGCCACGCCACGCCACGCCACGCCACGCCACGCCACGCCACGCCACGCCGCGGGCCGGGCCGCCCCCGTTCAGTGTCGTGGCGCGGTCACGCCGTGCTTGCGCATCAGCTCGAAGAACGTGCGGCGCGGCTTGCCCACCGAGCGCGCCGCCTGCGCGATGTTGCCGGCGGCGGCGTCGAGCGCACCGACGATCGCCTCGCGCTCGAACTCCTGCACGACCGCGGCCTTGGCGTCGTCGAAGTTCACCACCGGCGCGGCCGTGGCGCGCCCGGCGCTCGCGCTGGCGCCGTGGCCGCTGCCGTGGCCAAACGGCAGATCGGCCGGCTCGACGGCGCGCCCGAGCTCGAGGCAGGTCAGGTAGCGCACGCAGTTCTCGAGCTCGCGGACGTTGCCGGGCCAGTCGTGCGCCGCCAGCGCGCCGCGCGCCGCGTCGCTGACGACGATCGGCGGCAGCTGGTACTCCGCGGCGTACCAGCCGCGGTAGGCCTCGAAGATCGCGTCGATGTCGGCGGGCCGCTCGCGCAGCGGAGGGATCTCGATGGGCGCGACCCGGATGCGGAACAGCAGGTCCTCGCGGAAGGTCCCCGCCTGGGTGGCGGCGATCAGATCGGCGTTGCTGGCCGCGACGATGCGCACGTCGGCGGTGCGCACCCGGGTGTCGCCGAGCCGGCGGTACTCCCGCTCCTGCAGGAAGCGGAGCAGCTTGACCTGGTTGCGCAGCGACAGCGCGTCGATCTCGTCGAAGAACAGCGTGCCGCCCTTGGCCTCCTCGACCAGCCCCGGCGCGCACGGGCGCGCGCCGGTGAACGCACCGGCGACGTGGCCGAACAGCTCGTTCTCGAGCAGCTCGCCCGGCATCGCGCCGCAGTTGAGCGCGACGAACGGCCGCGCCGCGCGCCGGCTCTCGGCGTGCACCGTGCGCGCGTACATCTCCTTGCCGACGCCGCTCGGCCCCAGGATCAGGATCTCGATGTCGCGCCGGGCCAGCCGGCCGATCCGCTCGAGGATCTCGCGATGCGCCTCACTCCGTCCAGTCCACGGCTTGTGCGGCATGCCCCCCTCCGTGTAACGCGTCGCCGTCACGCGCACCGGCGAGTCTGCCCACATCAGCACGACGCTGACAATCACCCCAGCTGGTGGACGACGCGATCACACCGCGCAAAGTGTGGCAAGCCGCCGGCAGTCGAGCGCGCACACGTAAGCATCGACACGGGTCGAAGGTCTCACTCGGCGCGACCGGTAGCGCGCCCCACAGACCGGCGCCTACGCGCCGCGCAGCTCGAGGGGCTGGCCGTCGTCGACGAAGTCGAGCGACACCGAGTTCAGACAGTAGCGCTCGCCGGTCGGCGGCGGCCCGTCGTCGAACACGTGGCCGAGGTGGCCGTCGCAGCGGCGGCATCGGATCTCGGTGCGCATCATGCCGTGGCTGACGTCGCGGATGAACGCGACGTGATCCTTGTCGAACGGCTGGAAGAAGCTGGGCCAGCCGGTGCCGGAGTCGAACTTGGCGTCGGAGCGGAACAGCGGCAGGCCGCACAGCCGGCACACGTAGACGCCCGTCTTCTTGTTGTCGAGGAAGACGCCGCAGAACGGGCGCTCGGTGCCCTGGTGCAGGACCACGTGGCGCTCCTCGGGGGTCAGCGCCTCGGCCAGCCGCGCGATCGTGTCGTCGGCCAGCCGCGTGAGATCGTAGCCGGAGGCGGATCGGGTGGAGCTCATGGGAGAGGCATACGCCACAAGGGTGCCCGTGGGTACGCTCCCGGTGCCGTGGCATCGGATCCCGACGGCGTGCCAAGATGGTGGGGTTGGGGAACCGCACGCTCGTCTGTCGCCCGGCCGTGACCGGGGTCATCGCCGTGGCCGTCGCCGCCGTCGCCGCCGCCTGCGGCCACGACGCCGCCAGGCGCGATCCCCCGCCGACCCGGATCGTCCTGCCGCCGCTGCTGGCGGCGATGCCGGCGCCGACCGCGACGCCGATCGATCCCGGCTACGTCGGCCCCGAGGTGTGCGGCGAGTGCCACGAGGCCAAGCTGGCCAGCGCGCGCAAGACCAGCCACTTCCGCACCTCGCGGCCGGCGACCCCCGACGCGACCACCGCGCCGTTCGGCGGCGACGCCGAGGACGTGGTCGTGGCGTCGCCCGTCGATCCGCGGCTGCGGATCGTCCTGCTCGCCCAGGACGGCGGGCTGTGGCAGGTCGGCCTCGACGGCCGCAGCCAGGAGCGCGTCGCCCGCAAGGCCGACGTCGTGTTCGGCTCGGGCAAGCTGGGCCAGACGTTCCTGTACTGGGAGGGCCCGTTCCTCTACGAGCTGCCCGCGACCTACTTCGCGCCGCCGGTGGGCTGGCGGTTCTCGCCCGGCTACCACGAGGACCAGCTCGACTTCTCGCGGCCGGTGTTCGGCCAGTGCCTCGAGTGCCACGCGCTGTGGGCCCAGCCCGGCCGCCCCGATCTGGTCTACGAGCACTCCTACGTCGGCGAGGTCCGCTGGGGCGTGACCTGCGAGAAGTGCCACGGCCCCGGCCGCGACCACGTCGCGTGGCACCGCGCCCACCCCGACGACACCGAGCCGCACGCGATCGTCGCGCCCGACGACCTCAGCCGCGAGCGCCGCGACGACATCTGCATGCTGTGCCACTCCGACCACGGCGAGGAGCTGCAGCCCGCGTTCTCGTTCCGCCCCGGCAAGGTGCTGCGCGAGTTCTACAGCGGACCGCGCCCCGGCGCGCCGCCGCCGCCGCCGGACCCCGGCAACGGCATGGCCGCGATGCCCGACGTCCACTCCAACAACCAGATGGACCGGCTGCGGCAGTCGGCGTGCTACCGCGGCAGCGCCGAGCTCGGCTGCGTCAGCTGCCACGACCCGCACACCTACGAGCGCGGCGACGCGGCGACGTTCAACGAGCGCTGCATGGCCTGCCACGACGCCGCGACGCTGTCACCGACCCGGGACGCCGCCGCCGGCCGCGCCGCGGTCCGCCACGACGGCGCGGCGCCGTGCGTCGACTGCCACATGCCGCGCGCCAGGACCGAGATCGCGCAGCGCCCCGGCGGCGAGGACGAGGCGCGCGCGATGATCCGCGATCACAAGATCGGGATCTACCCGGCGCCCTGAGCCGCGTCGCCCGACGACGCCCTCGTCACCGGCGCGACCCGCGGCGGCCGCGCCACCGCGACCAGCGCGGTCGCGATCAGCGCCAGGCCGAGCACGCAGCCGGAGACCAGCATGTTGCCGTGGAAGAACAGGTTCGAGCCCAGGCCGAAGCCGCGCCACATCATCGCCAGGCCGACGACGACCAGCGCCGCTGGCAGGAAGCCCTGCTCGGGCCGGCGGTGCCGCCACACGCACGCCGCCGGGATCAGCGCGTACAGGTAGTAGTGGTTCCAGCTGATGCTCGGCACCACCAGCACCAGCACGACGCCCAGCGACCACACGACGTCGTCGCGCGCGGCGTCGCGCGCGGCGTCCGCCGCCGCGCGGCGGCCCCGCCGCACCAGGTACGCGGCGAGGCCGAGGCCGCCGGCGAGCAGCACCAGCGACGCGATCCGGTACGCCGGCGCGACCGCGAACAGGCGCCACGTAAAGATCTCCTGCATCGGCCGCTCGAAGCGCAGCAGGAACGCCGCCAGCGACTGGTTGTTGAACGCCGGGAAGCTCTGCTGCGACAGCTCGAGCATCCGGCCGATCCAGGTCGCGGTCGCGCCCGGCCCGGCGCCGACGACGCCGACCACCATCGCCGCCGCGATCGCGCCGCCGAAGCTCGCCGCCGCGCGCCACCGCCGGCGCAAGAGCAGCGGCACCACCAGCAGCCCCGGGCCGAGCTTGAGCAGGGTCGCGAACGCCAGGCACAGGCCGGCGCCGACCTGGCGGCCGCGGCCGTCGAGCACGATCGTCGCGACGATCGCCAGGAACACCAGCGGCGTGGTCTGGCCCAGCTCGGCCGCCGAGCGCATCGGCTCGAACTGATCGAGGAACAACAGGGTCAGCGCGCCGCCCCACGGCGACACCAGGCCCAGCGCGAACCGGCGATCGAGCAGCCACAGCGCGGCCAGCGCCGCCACCAGGTTGGCGATCAGCAGGATCCGCCCCAGCACGACGTAGCGGATCCCGACCAGCGGCCGCGCCGCCACCGCGATCACCGGCGGCATGACGAACGGCCGGGCGTCGCTGCGGACGCCGAGATCGCGCGCCGCGATCCGGTGCGGCGGGCTGTCGAGCTGGTTGAACAGCCGCGGATCGTGGTCGTAGAGGTGGTCGGCCTGACCGCGCTCGAGCAGCACGCCGGCGACGACGATCGGCTCGAGGTCCGAGGCGTCGTAGCCCCAGTAGTCGACGACGAAGGCGCGCACGAACAGCACGCTGGCCCCGACCAGGGCCAGCACCCCCGCCGCGAGGCGGAGCCGGCGCAGCGCGCGACCCACGACCCACGGTACCATGGGCGCGCGTGCGCCCCCGGATCGTCCTGGCCGTGGCCATCGTCGTGCACCTCGGCCTCGGCGCCGCGCTCGCCACCGGCGGGCTGCGGCCCTTCTATAACGACATCCGGAACCGCCCCGGCCCGGCCGCCGACTTCTTCGCCGTCTACCACGCCGGGCGCCAGGTCTGGACCGGGCGCTCGCCGTACGCCCGCGCCGAGCGCCCCGCGATCACGCCGTCGCACTTCGCGCCGTTCCGGTACCCGCCGGGGGTGGCGTGGACCCTGGGCGCCGCGGTCGCCAAGACCCGGCCGTGGATCGCCTACGGCGCGTGGCTGGTGATCGTCGAGGGCCTGCTGGTGGTCGGCGTGATCCGGCTGCGCGAGCTGGTCGACGATCCGCGACGGCTGGCCTGGCTGCGCGCGGCGTGGCTGGCGTTCCCGCCGTTCTTCCTCGAGCTGTGGATGGGGCAGTTCACGTTCGTCGCCGCGATGCTGACGTTCTTCGCGGTGCTGGCGTGGCGGCGCGGCCGGGCCCGCCGCGGCGCCGTGGCGTGGGCGGCGGCGTGCGTGCTCAAGCTGTTCCCGCTGGCGCTGGTGCCGGCGCTGGCGCTGCGCCGCCGCGCCGGCGCGCTGGCGCTGATGACGATCGCGCTCGCCGCGGCGCTGGCGCCGCTGCTGGCCATCGACGGCGGCGTCCGCGGCTTCTTCGCCCTCAACTTCGGCGCGCCCGAGGCCGCCGAGGTCCACGCCGGCAACTTCAGCCTCCTCGCGCTGCTCTACGAGGGCGTGACCTGGGTGACGGGCGCCGCGCCCGACGCCGCCGGCTGGGCCGTGGTCGCGCGGGTCGTGGCGTGGAGCCTGGCGGCGCTGGTCGCGGTCGCGATGTGGCGAGGACGGCGCGGCGACCTCGGCGTCGCCGCGGCGGCGGCGCTGTGGCTGCTGCCGCTGATGTCGAAGGACTCGTGGGAGCACCACGCGGTGGTGGCGCTGCCCGCGGTGGCGCTGATGGCGGCCGCGTTCGCGGCGCGGCCCCGGCACCTCGCGCTGACCGCGGCGGCGTGGGCGCTGGTGGCGCTGCCGTCGCTGCTGGTCGCGCTGCAGCGCACGCCCTCCACCTGGTACCCCGACGCGACCTGGTCACCCGGGGTCCGCGTCCTCTACCACGCGCCGCATCCGCTGGGCGCGCTGCTCGGCCTCGGGCTGTGCGTCGCCGCGATGTGGCGCGGCGACGCCGCCGGCGCGCGCTACGACGCGCCGCCGCAGTGATTCGTGGTCGACCAGCCCTGCCAGGTGTTGTTGACCGCGTTGCCGTCGCCGACCGTCTGGTTGGGGCACCAGTACGGGTGCTGGCCGAAGGTCGACCAGCCGCCCGGGCTCTGCTGGCCCCAGTAGTTCTTGAAGTTGGCGCCCCAGCCCGGGGTGATGAACCAGGTGTCGAGCGACGAGTTGCACCGGTTGCCCCAGCTGTACGACGTGCAGTAGCCGTAGTTGCCGTACCAGTTGAACTCGCTGGCGGTGAAGCCGCCCTGCCCCTTCCACGACCAGTTCCACGCGTTCGACTCGGCGCGCGCGCTCCACGACAGGCCGTACTGCACCGCGGAGGTGACGACGATCGACTTGTCGATGCGCGGCTGGTTGATCTGGTCGGGCGCGGTCAGCGCCGCCGACGTGGTGCCGAGCTGCTCGTCGGGAGTGACTTCCTCGGACACGCAGGCGGCCGAGGCCAGCGCGGTCATCAGGGCGAGTGCGGTCAGGGTCCGGGTCATCGAAGTTCTCCTGGGGCGTGAAGTGCTGGCGGAAAGAACTGTAAGGACCCTTATTCACAGGACATGCCATCTGGTAACCGGCGGATTTCCTAAGTGCTTGTGCTAATTGCACAATGGCCATTTGTTCAAGGCTTGAACGGATACTGACCAGCCGGTTTCATGAATTGAACAACTTTTGAACAAGCTTTGAACAGCGGGTCAGCCGTGTGAGACGCTACCGTCGAGCGGGATGTCGAAGCCGCTTCGCTGGGGCGCCGCCGCCGGGGCGCTGCTCCTGCTGGTGCTGCTGCTGTGGCTGTCGCTGCGCGGCGCGCGCCACGCGTCGCTGTCACGCGCGCCGCGCGCCCTGCCCGCGCGCAGCGCCGCGCCGCCGCCGCCACCGGCGACCGCCGCCGCGCGATCGCGCCGCGCCACCGGCCCCGGCGTCGGCGGCGGCGGCGACAGCACCCACGCGGCCCCGGCGGGCGCCGACGATCTGATGCCGCACGAGGGCGCGGCGCCGCCCAAGGATCCGAACGGGCCGGTGCGCGACTGGCGCGACTTCACGCCCGACGAGCGCGCCGCGGTGTCGGGCATGGAGCTCGACATGGCCGACATGGGCGACGTCATCGAGCGCCTCGAGAGCGGCGAGGAGATCGCCAGGCTGCGCGACGCCCCGGTGACCGCCGACGAGCAGGCCGCGATGCGCGCCGAGATCGACGCCTACGCGGCGGTCTACGAGGACGCCTACGATCGGGCGTACCAGAACGAGACCACCGTGATCGAGATGGCGGACGCCATGCAGCAGGCGCGGGCCCGCTTCGATCAGCGGGTCCGCGACATCTACGGCCTCAGCGACGACCAGTTCTACGCGCTGTTCCCGTACCGCCGCGAGCTCGGCGGCGGCGGCGGCGACGTGCCTCAGTAGTAGGTGCCGGCCGGCAGCTTGCGGCCGTCGCGCTCGCGCCGGTCGGCCTCGGCGCGGCGCAGCGCCTGGACCTCGGCGGCGGCGGCGCGCGCCGCGGCGTCGTCGGGGAACAGCGCCGCGAAGGCGTCGACCATCGAGAAGCCGAGGCGCCCGACCGAGAAGTTGTCGGGGTGAGTGGCCTGGTAGAAGAAGGCGCCGGGCGGGCGCTCGAGGGCGCGGAACCGGGCCAGCTCGGCGCGGGCCTCGTCGGCGCGGCCGGCGCGGAACGCCAGGAAGCCGACGACGAGGTGCGCGGTGGGGCTGGCGTCGCGCAGGGCGAGCACCCGCCGCGCCGCCCAGCCGGCGCGCTGGTAGCGCAGCTGGCCGAGCATGTCCTGCGCCATGTCGACGAACGCGCGCGCGACCTCGGCCTCGACCGCGGCGCGGCCCGGCCCGGCCGGCTCGCCGGCGAGCGCGCGCTCGAGGTGCGGCACCGCGCAGGTCCAGTCGTGCCAGCGCCAGCAGCCGTGGGCCTCGACCAGCTCGCGGCGCGCCGGCGTCAACGCCAGCGGGTCGGCCTGGATGGCCTGGCCGAGCTGCCACATCAGCGTGTAGTAGTCGCGCAAGAGGTAGCTCTGGGCGGGATCGTCGTCGGCGAGCGCGGCGCCGGCGAGCAGGGCGTCGAGGGCCTCGTCCCACCGCGCCAGCAGCAGCAGCACCTTGGCCTCGTTGAGGTACGTCGCGGCGCTGGGCACCAGGTCGCGGGCGCGGCGCAGCTCGCCCAGCGCGGCGACGTAGCGGTTGTCGTACGCGACCAGCAGCGCGGTGCCGCGGAAGTGGTGCGCCTCGGCGTCGAGCGCGACCCGGTAGGCCTGGCGATCGCCGTCGAGGACGGCGCGCAGGTTGAGCGGCACGATCACCGCGACCAGCACCGCGGCGGCGATCGCGGCCGGGCGCCGCGCGTCGCGCCACGCCCGCAGCCGCGGGTACGCCCAGGCGCCGCCGGCGACCGCCAGGACGCACAGCATCGGCACCACCGGGGCGCGGAACCGCGCGGTGACGAAGAAGATCGCCGCGGTCACCACCTGGACCCCGACGAAGGCGGCGACCAGCGGGACGCCGCGGCGGCGCCACGCCACGACCACGCCGATCAGCGCCAGCGGCATGATCAGCCCGGCCGGGAACTGCAGCACCGGGGTCGTCCACAACAGCGCGGTCAGGACCGGCGAGGTCCGGCGCGCCCGGTAGACGTCGTAGTTCGACGGCAGCTCGTAGCCGTGGGCGAAGTGCCCCAGCTTGCGCGCGACGTGGACCGCGTAGCCCAGCGGGTCGGCGGCGATGCGCTCGCGCGCCCGCGCCGACCAGTAGCGCGACAGCGCGGTGTCGGTGGTGTAGCCGAGCATCGGCGGGATCCGCGACAGCTCCTCCCACTGGGGGCCGGGGCGGGCGCCGATGACGCCGTGGTAGCGCGGGTCGGTGCCGACGTAGAAGTTGATGCCGCCGTTGGTCGACACCAGCACCAGCTCGCCGCGCGCCCGGTAGTTGTAGATCGTCGCCGGCGACATCGCGACCAGCAGCCCGACGGTGACCACCGCGGCGGCGACGGCGCGGCGCGGCCAGCCGGCGCCGGCGCGCACCGCGGCGAACGCCAGCGCCGCCGGGACCACCAGGATGGTCTCGGCGCGGCACAGCGTCGACAGCCCCAGCATCAGCCCGGCGACCGCCCACCGCCACCACCGCGGTCGCTCGCCGGCGTCGAGCAGCAGCGCCAGCGACGCGACGTACAGCAGGGTCGCCAGCGTCGACGACGTCAGCTCGCCGGTGAAGTAGATCAGCGTGCCGTGCAGCGCCACCGCGCCGGCGGCGATCAGCGCCTGGCGCGCGGTCACCAGGCGCCGCGCCACCTTCCAGGTCAGCCACACCGTGACGCCGTCGAACAGCGCCTGCAGGACCCGCGGCAGCCACAGGTCGACGTCGCCGGTGATCGCGAAGACGCCGCCGAGGAAGTAGCTGTACAGCGGCGGCTTCCAGAACTCCCAGTCGCCGCTCCAGCCGTGGCCGGTCGCGACCTTGATCGCGACGTTGACGTTGGCCTGCTCGTCGATGATCGGGTTGTGGAAGAACAGGGTCTGGGCGGCGCCCGCCAGGTGGCCGAGCCGCAGCAGCACCGCGACCAGCACCAGGCCGCCGACGATCCAGCGCTCGCGCGCGGTGGCGGGCGTGACGGTCATGCGGCGAACGCGAGGCCCCCGGGGCGCATCCCGGCCATGCTAGCACCGCGCGGCCGGCGCCCCGGGCGCGGCCGCTACAGCAGGAACGGGATCAGCGCGCGGCGCGCCGGCGGGTAGTCCGGGAACGTGGCGCGGTACCAGCGATGGTGGGCCAGCGCCCGCGGCACCAGGTTGGCCGCGGTGTAGACCGCGAACGCCAGTCCGGCCAGCGACCAGGTCGCGATGGCCCAGCCGGTCCACTCGACGAGCTCGCCGAGGTAGTTGGGGCAGCTGACGCGCTCGTACAGGCCGCCGCGCGGGATCCGGTAGCCGGCGTCGCCGGGGCCGCGCAGGCGGCGCAACGTGGCGTCGGCGCGGACGTTGACGCTCCAGCCGGCGGCGAACACGGCCGCGCCGACGAGCAGGCGCGGGTCCGCGAGCCAGGCCTCCGGGTACGTGCCGAGCGCCGACAGCCAGCGCGCGTTGACGTAGGCGTTGAGGCCGTTGAACGCCAGGGCCAGCGCCACGACCAGGACCGGCATGCGCCGGCCGGCGGCGCGCATCCGCAGCGGGAAGACCACCGTGCGCTGGACGTAGTGGACCTGCCACAGCGCCAGCAGCACCAGCGGCGCGGCGTCGGCGCGGTGCGGTCCGGCCAGGTAGATCGCGAGGAACGCGACCACCGCCGGCGACTCCATGACGATCCAGCCCACGCGCGCCGGCACCGTCGGCCCCCAGCCGGGGCGGCCGTGGCGCCCGTACGGCGCGGTGATCAGCGCCAGCGCCAGCGCCGTCGCCGCGGCGAGGGCGAACATCGTCGCCACCAGCCAGCCGTGCAGGGTCGCCTCGGTCACGCCGCGACGATAGGCCAGCGCGGCCGTGGCGGCGAGCGATCGCCGGCGCCGCCGCGGGCCCGTCGATCGCGGCGCCGCCGCGGCGAGGCTGCGGTATCGTCGCCGCATGCCACGCCGGGTCCGAGGGGGCCGCGCGACGCCTGCGGTCGTCGCGCTCGCGCTCGCCGCGCTCGCCGCGCTCGCCGCCTGCGACCGGGCGCCGGCGGGGCCGTGTGGCGGCGGCGTCCAGCACGGGGCCGGGCCGCCGCGTGACACCCTGCTCTACTGCACCGATCGCGACGGCACCAAGGCGGGCCCGTTCCGCGAGTGGTGGCCGACCGGCGCGCCCAGGCTCGAGGCCAGCTACCGGGCCGGCAAGCAGCACGGCCACACCGTCCGCTACCACCAGGACGGCACCCGGCAGGAGGAAGGCGACTACGCCGACGGCCTGCGGGTCGGCCGCTGGACCGAGTGGTACGAGGACGGCACCCGCAAGCGCGAGGTCCAGTACGGCGCCGCCGACGAGCCGCAGCGGTGGACGCTGTACCGCGAGGACGATGGCTCGCGGTGGATCGAGGGCGGCACGCTGCACCAGCGCGAGCACGGCCACTTCGTCGAGTACTACCCCGACGGCGCGCGGACCGCCGAGGGCGACTTCGTCGACGGCAGGCAGGTCGGCGCGTGGTCGTACTGGGAGGCCGACGGCACGGCGACGACCACGCCGCGCGGCGCCTACGCGCCGGACGCGTTCGGTGCCGAGCCCGACGACGGCGCGCCGGGTGACGCGGCCGGCGGCAACGACGACGCGGCCGACGCCCGGCCCGGCCCCCACGCGGGTGCGGCCCCCTGAGCGGCGACGCACCCCAGGGCCGGCGGGCGACGCCGCCGCCCCCGATCATCGACGGCACGCCGAGCGCCGACGGCACGGTCGTGGCGATCCGCGTCCGCGCCGCATGCGGCGCCGACGCCGCGGTGGCCTGCACCGGGACGCGGCTGTCGAGCCGCGCCGTGCTGACCGCGGCCCACTGCGTCGCCGACACGCCGCTGGGGCTGCTGGAGCTGGTGGCCGACGCCGACGGCCGGACCGCGCCCGGCGTCCGCGTCGCCGACGCCTGGCTGGCCGGCGACGCCGACCTCGCGGTGCTGGTGGCCAGCGCGCCGCTCGGCGGCGCCGACGCCGCCCTCGCCGCCCTGCCCGCCGACGCGGTCGGCCGCGACGTGACGATCACCGGCTACGGCGACGACGGCGGCGGCGGCCACGGCGTGCGCCTCGCCGGCACCGCGACGATCACCGCGCGGGTCGATCCCGACGCCGTGCAGCTCGGCCCGGCGCCGGCGCTGACCTGCGGCGGCGACAGCGGCGGCCCGGTCGCGCTCGACGGCGCGGTCGTCGCGGTGGTGTCGTACGGCGACCCGGCGTGCGCCGCCAGCGCCACCGCGATCCGGGTCGACGGCCACCTCGACGCGATCGCGGCGGCGGTCGACGGCGCGGCGGCGGTCCCGGTCGGCACGATCGGCACAGGCGACGCCGACTGCGGCGCGCCGGCGGGGTGCTGCGACGGCGGCGGCGGCGACGCGGGCGCGACCGTGGCGGTCGCGGTGCTGGCCGCGCTGCTCCTCAGTAGCAGGTGCCGGTGCCGCCGCAGCTAGCGTTGTTGGACGCGAACGCGTAGTCGTCCGACGCCGTGGCCCAGCTCGCCAGGCCGTAGTCGTGGCGGGCACAGTCCTGGGTGTACGCGGTCGAGCCGGAGCAGCGAGGTGAGCTGGTGATGCCGCAGCCCTGGCCGCAGCGGCCCTTGCAGCCGTGGCCGCTGCCGCCGGTGCAGCCGCAGCCCTTGCCGGCGGTGCGGTAGTAGCCGGCGCCGATGTACTTGCGGCCGCAGGAGGTCGAGATGTGGACCCAGCCCTGCGCGTTCTGAAACTGGTAGTCGGACAGGGCCTCGCCGAGCGGGACGATCTGCATGAAGCTGGTCTGGCGCAGGGCGACGTCCTCGACCAGCGCCCGGGCCTCGGCGTCCTCGGGGAGCAGGTCGGTGAGCGCGGCGCCGAGCTGATCGACGAGGCGGAGGTGGCGGGCGTCGAGGGCGGCGCCGCTGGGCATGAAGTCGCCGACGCCGCGGGCGTAGTCGAGGCGGAAGGCGATCATCGGATCGCCGAAGTCGAACGTGACGTCGACGACCCGCGGCTCGACCTCGAGCACCACCAGCCGCAGCGAGTCGCCGGCCGAGCTGACCGTCACGTCGAGCGAGGTGTCGTCGAGCTGGTCCACCACGACCGAGCGCTCGACATCCTCCGGCGCCGGCGGCGCCTCCGCCGCACAGGCCGTCATCGCGAGCATCGCGAGCGCGACGCCCGCCAGGTTCAGCTTTTCCATCGAGCCCCCCAGTAGTGAAGCTCACCTCTCCTGCACGTGACGTACCGCGACAACCTACTGAGATCATGCACTTGCAGATCCCGCCACCTTGAACAGATAGACCAAATTTTGGGCAATCCGCACAGATGGTGGACAGCTTGCCGCACCCCCGCCGCCGGCCG
This sequence comes from Kofleriaceae bacterium, assembly GCA_020633495.1. Classification (GTDB taxonomy): domain Bacteria; phylum Myxococcota_A; class Polyangia; order Haliangiales; family Haliangiaceae; genus WYBA01. The sequence continues at coordinate 130,799 of JACKDR010000021.1, forward strand.
CGAGCTGACCGACGTCTCAGCTGACCGACGTCTCCGAGACCACGGTCGGGAGCGCCGCGCCGACCGACGTCTCCGAGACCGCGGTCGCGGAGCGCCGCGCCTCCGCCGCTCCCGACCGACGTCTCCGAGACCGCGGTCGCGAGCCAGCGCCTCCGCCGCTCCCGACCGACGTCTCCGAGACTGCGGCCGGGCGCGGCGCGCCTTCCGCCGCTCGCGACCGACGTCTCCGAGACCGCGGTCGGGCGCGCCGCGCCTCCGCCGCTCCCGACCGACGTCTCCGAGACCGCGGTCGGGAGCGCCGCGCCTCCGCCGCTCCCGACCGACGTCTCCGAGACCGCGGTCGGGCGCGCCGCGCCTCCGCCGCTCCCGACCGACGTCTCCGAGACCGCGGTCGGGCGCGCCGCGCCTCCGCCGCTCCCGACCGACGTCTCCGAGACCGCGGTCGGGCGCGCCGCGCCTCCGCCGCTCCCGACCGACGTCTCCGAGACCGCGGCCGGGCGCGCCGCGCCTTCCGCCGCTCCCGATCGACGTCTCCGAGACCGCGGTCGGGAGCACCGCGCCGGCGGGCCGGCCTGGTCGGCGAAGAAATCATCCGACAGGAGATCCCGGGTCCGGCGCGGAGACGCGGCCGGGGCGTCCGGGGGCCGGCCCCGTGGCGTCGAGCTGGCCGGCCGCGAGCGGCGGGCCCCGCGCCCCGGGCCCGAAAAGCAAACAGGCCGCCTTGCGGCGGCCTGTCTCGTGCGAAAGGGGGGACTCGAACCCCCACGGTTTTACCCGCTGGAACCTGAATCCAGTGCGTCTACCAATTCCGCCACTTTCGCGAGAGGGCGGCCAGTCTACCGATGGCGCGCCCGGTGTCAATGGGATCGGGACGATCGTCGCGGTCTCGAACTGCTCGCACCGCATGTCCGCGTACGTCCGGAGCTTTACTCGTCAGCCCAGCCGGCATACCATCGTCTGGCTAGGCTCCTTATCGCGCACCACGCATGGCCAAGCTCATCGTCATCTCGGGAGACGAGCGCCAGGAATTCGAGCTCGCGGCCTTCAACTCCATCGGCCGTCACCCCGACAACACCATCCAGATCCTGGATCGGATCATCTCGAAGGAGCACGCGCAGATCCAGCGTGTCCAGGATGGTCGGTTCATCCTGCGTGATCTGCGGTCGCTCAACGGCACCTTCATCCGGGGCGAGCGCATCGGTGAGCACTACTTCACCGACGGCGACGAAGTCACGATGGGCTCGACGCGCCTGCTGTTCGTCGACAAGCCCCAGGCCGAGGAGCCCCTGCACCGGGTGACGATCGCGCCGGGCTTCACCGACAGCCACATCCGGCAGCGGATCCAGGCCCAGTCCACCGACTTCATCCCCGAGAAGCAGATCCAGGACGAGAAGGTCCTGCGCCGCGACTACGAGCGCCTGCGCATCGGCCACGAGCTGGCCCGCGCCGTCAGCTCCGAGCTCGACCTCGAGAAGCTGCTGCCCAAGATCCTCGACAAGGCCTTCGAGCTGGTCGGCGCCGACCGCGGCGCGATCCTGCTGCTCGACAAGAAGGGCGAGATGGTGCCGCGCTACGTCAAGACGCGCAGCGCCCGCAGCGACGCCAACATCGTCCTGTCGCGGACGGTGATGCAGGAGGTCATGAACAACAAGGCCGCGGTGCTGTCCTCGGACGCCACCATGGACTCGCGGTTCTCCGGCGCCCACTCGATCATCATGCAGGGCATCCGCTCGACGATGACCCTGCCGCTGCTGCACGGCAACGAGCTGCTCGGCATCATGCACCTCGACTCGCTGTTCACCTCGAACGCGTTCACCGACAAGGACCTGCAGATCTGCACCGGCATGGCCGCGCAGGCCGCGATCGCGATCCAGAACGCCCGCCTGGCCAGCCGCATCGAGGAAGAGGCCAAGACCCGCGCCCAGATCTCGCGGCTGATCCCGCCGTCCGTCGTCGAGCAGGTCGTCAAGGGCGAGCTGACCATCGAGAAGGGCGGCCGGGTCAACGAGATCACGATGCTGTTCTCGGACATCCGTGGCTTCACGACCATGTCCGACGGCCGCGACCCGGTCGACGTCGTCCACACCCTCAACGAGTACTTCGAGGTGATGGTCGACATCCTGTTCCAGTACACCGGCACCCTCGACAAGTTCGTCGGCGACGAGATCATCGGCCTGTTCGGCGCGCCGATCGCGATCGACGACGCCCCGTTCAAGGCGGTGTCGTGCGCGCTGGCCATGCTGCACGGGCTCGAGGAGTTCAACCGGACCCGCGCCGCCGAGAAGCAGCCGCCGATCCGCATCGGCATCGGCATCAACACCGGCAACGTGATTACCGGGTCGATCGGCTCGACCCGCGCGCTGCAGTACACCGCGATCGGCGGCCCGATGAACGTCGCGTCGCGCCTGGTCAACCTCGCCTCCGCCGGCGAGGTCATCATCTCCGACAGCACCTACCACCACGTCGCCGACCGCATCGACGCCACCGAGCTGCCGCCGGTGAAGGTCAAGGGCGTGGCCGCCGAGCTCAAGATCTACCGCGTCAACGGCATGCGCCGCCGCGCGCTGACCGGCTCGGCGGACTGGTCGGGCCCGACCAACGCGTAGCGGGGCCCGCGTGCACCGCCGCGCCGTCGCCGCGCTGGTCGCCGCCGCCGCCGCCGCGGCCACGCTCGCCGCCGCCCGCCCCGGCCCGCGCCGAGCCCAGCGACCGCGAGCTGTTCGGCTTCGGCGTCGGCCTCGCGATCCCGACCTACTTCGTCGGCGTCACGCTGCACGAGGGCTCGCACGCGGTCGCCACCAAGCTGATGGGCGGCTCGGTGACCCAGGTCCACCTGTGGCCGGGGCGCAACCCGTACACCGGCGTCTTCAACTTCGGCTGGGTGCGGGTCCAGGGCCTGACCACCCGCGCCCAGCGCAACACGATGCTGCTCGCCCCCAAGCTGACCGACCTGGTGCTGTTCGGCGGCTGGACCGCGCTGTGGGCGACCGACAACCTGCCCGGCAACGACTGGGGCGAGGCCGCGCTGCTGGTCCTGGCCACCGGCTTCTGGGTCGACTTCACCAAGGACGTCTTCGTCTTCCACCGCCACAACGACGTGGTCAAGGTGTACGCGTCCTACGGCCTGCAGACCGAGTGGCAGCGCTTGCCCCCTCGCCTGCTCCACGCCGCCGCCTCGGTCGGCCTGGGGTGGCTGCTGTACCGCGGCTACGACCACCTGTTCACCGGCAACGACGGCGCCTCGACGGCCCGCATCGTGCCGGTGCTGTCGACGACGTTCTAGCGCCCGGCCCGGGACGCCGGTCGCGACGGTGTCACGCCAGCGGCGGTACCCCACCGCCGGCGCGCACCGCGACCGATCGACCTGGCTACCCGATCGTCAGGCCCATCTGGGCCCGGACGTGGAAGTAGTCCTCGCTGATCGAGAACAGGACCAGCTCCTTGATCTTGTCCTTGACCTGCGGCCCACCCACGACGACCGGCTCCGCTGACACCATCCGCGCCGCGACCTCGAGGTCACCGCACACCACGAAGCCGCCGCGATGCGAGGTCGCATCGACGGCGTGGCCCCACCGCGCCAGATCGACGTTCGGCGAGTTGTCGATGAACATCTTGACCACCCGGGCCAGCTGCTCGAAGTACTGCGGCGGGATGCGCTTCTGGACCTCGGCCGCGTAGGCCTGGACCGTCTGCACCAGCTCGGGCGGCACCGCGAACCGCGGGTTGACCAGGACGATCGCCGCGAGCAGCGCGACCTTGAGCTCGGTGTTGGTCGGCAGCAGCAGCTTGAGGTAGTACTCCGGCCGCATGAAGGTCAGGCGGCGGGCGCACAGGAACGCGATCTCGCGCTCGGTCTTGCCCTGCAGCAGGTGCGGCCGGACCACGAACGAGGGCACCAGCTCGCCCTTGTCGATGAAGTTCGCCAGCTGGATGTCGCCCTGCTTGTTGTCCTCGACGAGGAACACCTCGGGCAGCGGCACCGCCAGCACCTGCGACACGTAGTAGAACAGCTTCGAGAACATCAGCTGATCGCCCTGCAGCTGGCGGCGATCCTTGCGCTTGATGCCCAGCTCCTTGTGGGCGTAGCCCTTCATCGCGGCGACGCCGGCCCAGACCGCGCCGAAGATCGCGCTGATGTAGCGGTTCTCGTCGGGGTGGACCAGCTTGCCCCACGAGTCGGGCGCCATCATGTTCTTGGCCTTGACCAGGCCGCGCGGCTTGTACTGCTCGTAGAACTGCAGCTCGTCGGGGTCGGCCTTCTTGAGGAAGGCCAGCGTGTTACAGAGGCACCAGGTCTTGTCGTACTGGTGCGTGTCCATGTAGATGCGCCGCAGCGCCTTGTAGCTGTCGTACTTGAACGGCTCGGCGCGCAGCATCTTCATGTGCTGCTCGACCGCCTTGTCGGCGTACTCGGGCCCGGCCACCAGGTACAGCTCGGCGAGGATCTCGCCGCGGCCCTGGTTGTCCGGATCGAGCTGCTGGGCGGTCTCGAACGCGGCGATCGCGCTCTGGAAGTGCTTGAGCCGCGACCGGTAGATCTCGCCGAGCGCGTGCAGCAGCGACACCCGCAGGCCGTTGAACGACTCCTCGTTGCTGCCGCCCTCGCCCGGCTTGGGCAGGCGCCGGATCATGTCGCGGTAGGCCCGCTCCTGCGCCTTCCAGTCGCGCTTGGTGGTCAGCAGCTTGTCGATGTCGGCGAACGCCTTGAGGGCGCGCGGCAGCATCGACTTGGGGATCCGCGCCGGCTGGTCGAAGAAGCTGTCCAGCGACCGGTTGTAGAAGTCGATCGCCTCGTCGAGCCCCTTGAGCTCGTCGCGGCAGATCGTACCGGCCGCCATGTAGTAGGCGCCCTTGCGCACGGTGTCGGTCTCGAGCGCGATGAAGCGCTCGATGGTCTCGACGACCTTCTTCCACTGCTTGGTCTCGGTGTAGAGGTCGAGGACCTTCTGCAGCAGCTGGTGGTCCTCGGGGTCGTGCTCGAGGGCCTCGAGGAACGCGCCGATCGCCTTCTGCGGGTTCTGCAGCTGCTGGTGATAGATCTCGCCGATCTCGTCGAGCAGGCGGACCTGCTCGGCGCGATCCGCGGTGGCCATGAGGCCGCGCTTGGCGTGGACCACGGCCTCCCAGTCGCCCTGCTGCTGCTGCAGATCGATGACCGCCGCGAGGGTGTCGCGGTGGGTCGGATCGATCTCCAGCGCCTTCTCGAACATGTTGAGCGCCTTCTTGCGCTCCCCGAGGGCCTGCCGGACCATGCCGAGCCGGTAGTAGATGCGGACGACGTCCGCCTCGGCCTGGCTGTCGCGGTGCTGGACCAGGATGGTCTGGTAGATCTTCCCGGCGCCGTCCCAGTCCTGCATCTTGAAGAGCAGGTCGGCGCGGCCGACCAGCGTCGGCAGGTAGGTCGCGTCGATGTCGTAGGCGGCCTTGTAGTAGGTCAGCGCCTTCTCGGGATCGCCGAGCATGTCGGCGGTCCGCGCCGCCCGGTAGTACAGGTCGTTGAGCTCGCGCGGATCCGGGTGGGTCTGCGCGACCTTGCGGACCAGCATGTCGATGATCGGCGACAGCGGCGCCCACTCCTCGGCCTCGAAGTAGAGGTCGGCGAGCGGCCGGCCGGCCTCGACGTGCTCGGGGTCGAGCGCGATGACCGCGGCCAAGAGCTGCTTGGCCTGGTCCTCGGAGTGGAGGCGATCGAGGTAGATGCGCGCCGCCTCGTACAGCAGCCGCACCTTGTCGAGCACGACCGGGGTGTACTGCTCGGCGCGCACCATCATCTGGGCGGCCTTCAGCCAGTCACCGCGATCCTTGTACTGCCGGGTCAGGGCCTCCATCGTCGGCACGTGGCCGGCGTCGATCGTGAGGCCACGCAGGAAGTGGGCCTCGGCCGACTCGGCGTCGCGCAGCTCGTCGTAGAGCACGCGACCCATGCGGTAGTAGAGGTCGACCTGCTTGCGCGGCTCCTCGGTGATGCGGACCAGCTGGCCCATCACGTCGATTGCGCGGTCCCACTCCTGGATCCGCTCGTAGAGCCGGCCCAGGGCGTCGAGCGCGCGCGGCTCGTCGGGGTCGAACGACAGGACGTCGGTGTAGGCCTCGATCGACCGGTCGGCGTCGCCCAGCTGGGCGTCGTAGATCGCCCCCATGGCGCAGTACAGGTCGACACGCGTCGGCGTGTCGGTCGTCGCCATGATGTGGTTGCGATAGGTCTCGACCAGGGCCTCCCAGCGGGCGGCCTGCTGGTACAGCCGGGCCAGCTCGCGGAACGCGCCGAAGTTCCGGGTGTCGATCGCGACGATCTTCTCGAGGCACTCGGCGGCGCGGTCGAGCTTGCCGAAGCGCTCCTCCCAGGCCGACGCCATGCGCTCGTACAGCGACACCCGCTCGGCGTCGGTCGGCGACGCGTCGAGCTGGGCCTCGAGGACCTCGAGGTACTTCTCGGACTGGCCGGTCTTCTCGTAGAGCTGCTCGAGGGCGCGCAGCGCGGCGAGGTTCGACGGGTCGATGTCGAGGACGCCCTGGTAGCTGCCGATCGCCGACTGCGCGTCGTACAGGCGCAGGTCGAACAGCTGGCCGATCTCCAGCTTGAGCCGGATGATCGCGTCCTCGTCCTGCTCGAGCGCCGCCCGGCGGGACAGCACGTCGATCAGGTTCTCCCACATCTGCTGCTGGCGGTAGAGCCGCTCGAGGGCGGTCAGCGCCGGCACCGACGCCGGCTGCGAGGCCAGCGCGTTCTGGTAGGCGGCGATCGCCTGCAGCGGATCCTGCAGCCGGTTCTCGAACTGCTCGCCGAGGTCCAGGTACAGCTCGTTGCGCTTGTCGGCGTCGGGCTCGACCTGGGCGTGCTTCGACAGCGTCTCGATCAGCTCGGCCCACGAGCCGCGCCGCCGCTGCAGCTCGGCCACCGCGGCCAGCGCCCCGGTGTGGTTGGCGTCGAGGCGCAGCGCCTGCTGCACCGAGTGGATCGCGTACTCGATGTGGCCGAGGTGCTCGCCGTACCAGCGGCCGATCTTGACCCACAGGTCGGCGGCCGCGCTGCGGTCGGTGTTCTCGAGGTCGGCGACCTGCTGGCTGTACTCGGCGAGGAGGTCCTGCCACCGGTTGGTGGAGGTCGCCAGCCGCTCCAGCTCCTTGGCCGTGGCCTCGTGGGCGTAGTCGCGCTTGAACGCGGCCTCGAGCACGTAGTAGGCGGCGTCCTGGTCACCGATCTCGGTCTCGTAGACCCGCGCCGCCTGGTTGAGGATCGCGATCTGCTCGGCGACCACCTCGGTGTGGTCGACGCGCTCGATCAGGATCTCGCACAGCTCGTTCCACTTGTACTGCTGGGTGTAGATGGCCTCGAGCCGGGCGCTCGCGGTCGTGTTCGCCGGATCGGCCTGCCGGATCCGCTCGTAGACCTCGGCGGCCTTGTCGAGATCCTCGACCTTCTCCTCCCAGGTCGCGGCGGCCTGCAGCAGGTTCTCGATCCGCGCCTTCTCGTCGTCGAGGACGAGCGCGCGCTTCTCGAGGACCTCGATCGCCTCCTCCCACCGGGCCTCGCGCGTGAACAGGCCCTCGAGGGCCGCCAGCGCGCGGAAGTCGCCGGGGTCGAGCGCGAGCACGCGCCGCCAGGCGTCGACCGCCTCCTCGACGCGGCCGAGGATGTCGCCCTCGAGCTGGCCGAGGTCGGCGTACAGCTCGATGACCTGCTCCTCGTTGACCGCGCCCTGCTCGATGCCGACCTCGATGATCCGGCGGATGGTCTGGGACAGCTCGTCCCAGGCCTGGGTCTGCCGGTACAGGCGAGCGATCGAGCGCAGGGTCTCGAGGTCGCGGCCGTCGATGCGATCGGCGGCGAGCCAGGCGTCGAGCGCGTTGCTCTCGCGGCCGAGCCGCTCCTCCCAGATCCGGCCGAGGCGCTTGTAGAAGGTGATCTGGTCACCCTCGTCGGTCGCGACCGCGACCTGGCGCTCGATGATCTGCAGCAGGTCTTCCCAGGCCTCGCGCCGGGTCATCAGCGCGGCCAGGTTGGCCAGCGCGCCGGGCTCCTCGCCGCGGATGTCGAGGACGCGACCCCACAGGTCGACCGAGCGCTCCTCGTCGTTCAGGGCCTCGCTCGACAGCTTGGCCATGCGGGCGTAGATGTCGGCGAGCTCGTCGTCGCCCTCGGAGACGTCGACCAGCTTCTCGTAGGTGTCGTAGAGCTTCTGCCACTCCTCGCGGCGGAAGTAGATGCTCTCCTCGGACTCGAGCGCGCGGCGGTTGCGGCTCTCCTGCTCGAGCACGGCGTGGTAGCAGCCGAGCGCGGCCTCGAGATCGCCGAGCGCCTCGGCGAAGACGTCGCCGCGGCGGAACTGCAGCTCGATCTGCTCGTCGGGGTCGTGGCTGACCTCGATGCGCCGGCGCAGGATCTCGACCAGCTCGTCGTACATCCCGGCGCCCAGGTACAGGCGATCGAGGGCGGCGAGCGCGTCGACGTCGCGCGGATCGATCTCGAGCACGCGCAGGTGGGTCTCGACCGCGCGGGCCGCGTCCTGCAGCTCGAACTCGAAGACCCGGGCCAGGCGCAGCAGCGTCTGGCGCTGGATGTCGCGATCGGCGGCGCGCTCGAGCGCGCGGGTGTAGACGCCGACCAGGTCGTCCCAGACCCCGGTGTCGCGGGCCAGGCGCTCGCACTCCTCGACGGCGCGATCCCAGCGCGGGTCCTCGACCAGCGCCGCGCCCCACCACCCGAAGGCGCGGGTCGGATCGTAGAGCCGGGTCTCGGCGAGCTCGGCCAGGCGCTGGTACATCGCCTGCCGATCGACCATCTCGGTCAGCTTGCCGAGCTGGACCTCGTAGATGCGGTGCAGCTTCTCGAACTCGGCCGAGGCCTCGTACAGCGGCTCGAGGATCGCGGCGATCTCGAGTTGGTTGTGGCCGTCGAGGAACATCATCTCGAGGGCGCCGATCGTCGGCCCGTGGGTCGGCGTCGTGGTCAGGATCTCGCGGTAGACGTCGATCGCCCCCTTGAGGTCGCCGAGCGCCTGCTCGAGGGTCTGGCCGAGGCGGAACTGCAGCGCGACGACCTCGTCGTCACCCTCGGCGAGCTGGATCTCGCGGCGCAGGATGTCGGTGAGGTCGGCCCAGCGCTGGGTCCCCGAGTACAGCCGGTCGAGGGCCAGCACCGCCGGCTTGTTGTCGAACTCGGCCTCGATGATGCGCCGGTAGGTGGCGATCGCCTTGTCGACGTCGCCGAGCTCCTGCTCGTGGACCCGGGCCAGGCGCGACAGCAGGTCGACCTGGCGCGGCACCTCCAGCGACTTCTCGGCCTCGCTGCCGTACAGCGCGGCGACCTCGGCCCAGGCCCCGGTGGCCTCGGCGAGGCGCTCGAGGTGGCCCAGGGTCAGCTCGTGGCCGCTGTCGTCCTTGAGGGCGCGCGCGTACGCGCCGAACGCCGCCTTGAGATCGTCGAGGCGGGCCTCCTGCAGCGACGCGATGCGGTGCAGCAGGTCGACGCGCGCCGTCGGATCCTCGTTGTTGGCGACCATCACCTCGAGGACGTCGGCCAGGCGGCCGTACTCCCCGGCGCCCTCGTAGATGGGCTCGAGGACGCGGGCGGCCATGACCGCCTCGACGGTGCCGTGGACCAGCCCGTCGAGCGCGGTCAGCGTCTCGATGTGGCCGGGGTCGAGCTCGAGCGCCTCGCGGTAGCTCTCGATGCCACGCGCGACGTCGCCCAGGCGGAGCTGCCACAGCTGGCCGATCCGGAACTTGAGCGCGACGGTCTCGCCGGTCGACTCCGACAGCTCGACCTGGCGCTCGAGGTTGCCGAGCAGGTCGTACCAGCGCTCGGCCTGGCCGTAGAGCCGGTCGAGGGCCTGGATCGCCGGCACCTGCATCGGGTCGATGTCGAGGATCGCCTGGTAGGTCTCGATCGCCTTGGCGACGTCGCCGAGCTCGCGGTCGTAGACCTGGCCCAGGACGTACAGCATCCGGGACTTGTCCTCGGGGTCCTCGGCGAGGTCGGCCTTCTTGGCGTAGACGTCCTTGAGCGGCTCCCACCGCTCGAGGCGCACGTACAGGCGCTCGAGGGCGTCCATCGCGTAGGCGTCGATGTCGTCGATCGCCAGCACGCCGTGGAAGGTCTCGATCGCGGCGTCCGGGTTGGACAGGACCTCTTCCTCGATCTGGGCGGCGCGGTACAGCAGCTGCTTGCGCTCGTCGAGCTCGAGGATGATGTCGGCCTTGCGCTTGAGCGCGCCGACCAGCGCCGGCCAGTCGCCGTTGCGCTCGTGGATGGCCTGGATCGCGGAGGCGGCCTCGACGCTGCCGGGCGCGACCTCGAGGACGCGGCCGTAGGTGGCCACCGCCGCGGCGTCGTCGCCGAGCTCGAGCTCGTGGATCTGGGCCAGCTTGAACAGGATCTGGACCTTGAGATCGTCGTCGGCGACCTCGCCGGCGACCGCGTCGTACAGCCCGACCAGATCCTTCCAGCGCTCGAGGACGCGGGCGAGCCGCTCCAGGTGGGCGCCGGTGGCCTCGTTGCGGGGCTCCTCGCGGAACGCCCGGGCCTGGGTCTCGAACGCCTTGCCGGCGTCGTCGCCCCCCATCTCGTACAGCTCGGCGATCGCGTGCAGCAGCTCGATCTTCCGCGTCGGATCGAACGCGTGCCGCACCATGATCTCGTAGACGCCGATCTGCTTGGCCCAGTCGCCGGTGGCCCGGTAGATGGGCTCGAGGATCGTCGCGATCGTCAGCTCGTGCTCGGGGTTGCCGATCAGCCGCTCGAGCGCGCCGACCGCGTCGGCGTTGCTGGGATCGAGGTCGAGGACCTGCCGGTAGGTCTCGATCGCCGCGGCCAGCTCCTGCAGGCGGGTCTCGCGCAGCTGGGCCAGGCGGACCAGCAGGATCACGCGCTCGCCGTCGTCCTCGCACAGCGTCAGCTGGCGGGTCAGGTTGTCGCCCAGGTCCTGCCACTGCTCGCCGCCGACGAACAGGCGATCGAGGGCGCGCAGCGCCGGCAGGTTGTCGGGATCCTGGCCGAGGATCTCCTGGTAGGTCGAGATGGCGTCGGCGGGCGCCGCCAGCATCTCCTCGTGGATCGACGCGATCCGGAACAGGATGCCGAGGCGCTCCTCGGGCTCGGCCGCGATGTCGGCCTTGCGCCGGTAGACCTCGAGCAGCTCCGGGTACTTCTCGTCGCGGGCGAAGATCTGCTCGAGCGCGCCCAGCGCGTCGAGGTCGTCGGGCTCGATCTGCAGGGCCCGGCGGTACATCTCGACCGCCTTGTCGCTCTGCGCCAGCCGGTCCTCGTAGGTGCGGGCGACCTTGGTCGCCAGCTCGTGGGCCAGCACGGGATCGATCTCGGGCGAGTCGAGCGCCCCCTCGAACAGCTTGACCAGGCGCGGCCAGCCGTCGTCGAGGAGCGCCGCGATCTGCTCCAGCTCGGCCTTGGCGGCCTCGACGCTGGGGTCCTGCTGGAAGCAGCGGGCGAACGCGTCGAACGCCTTCTCGGCGTCGCCGAGGCGGGCCCGGTGCAGCTCGCCGATCCGCATCAGCAGCCCGACCTTGCGCATGCCGTCGGGCTCGGCGGCGAGCTGGATCTCGTGGACGCCGACCAGCGGGGTCCACTCCTCGAGCTGCTCGTAGATCGGCTCGAGGATGCCGGCCGCGGCCAGCTGGTGGGCGGGGTCGGCGAGGTGGGCCTCGAGCGCGCCCCGGGCGCCGGCGTGGCCGGGCTCGAGATCGAGGATGTCGCGGTAGGCGTCGATCGCGCCGGCGACGTCGTCGAGGTGCTGCTCGCGGACCTGGCCGAGCCGGAACTTGAGCTCGAGGTGCCGCGCGCGATCGTCGTCGGGGCCGACGATCGTGAGCTGGCGGCCGAGGATGTCGGCCAGCTCCGGCCACTTGCCGTTGCGCAGGTAGATGCGATCGAGCGCGCCGAGCGCGGTCGGCTCGTCGCCGGCGGCGTCGAGGATCGCCTGGTAGGCCTCGATGGCCTTGGCGTCGTCCTTGACCTCGTCCTCGTAGAGCTGGCCGATCTTGGCCTGGATCTCGATGCGGACCTCGCCGTCGGCGGTGAGGTCGAGCTTCTTGCGGTAGATGTCGAGCAGCTCGGCGAAGCGCGCCTTGCCCAGGTACAGCCGCTCGAGGGCGTCGAGCGCCTGCTCGCTGGCCGGATCGACCTCGAGGATCTGCCGGTTCATCTCGACCGCGCGGTCGAGCTCCGACAGCTCCTGCTCGAGGACGCGGCCCAGCACCAGCATCACCGGCAGCGCGTCGATCGGGGTGTCGAACTTGGGCAGCGACGCGGCGTAGGCGTCGACCAGCTCGGTCCACGCGCCGGTCTCGGCGGCGAGGCGCTCGACCTCGGCGCGGATCCACTCGGCGCGGTGATCCTCGGCGTACGCCTTGAGCCACCAGCCGAACGCCGCGCCCTTGTCGCGCAGCTTCTCCTCGCTGTACTCGGCCAGGCGCTTGATGCGGTCCTGGCGCAGCGCCGGATCCTGGGTGGCGCCGAGCTGGATCTCGAGCACGCTGACCAGCTTGCGCGGATCGCGGCCGGTCTCGTACAGCGGGATCAGCGCCTCGGCGGCCTCGAGGTTGGTCTCGTCGAGCGACAGCACCTTCTCGAAGGCGCGCATCGCGCGGTCGGCCTTGTCGAGATCATCGCGGTAGAGCACCGCGATCTTCATCGCCAGCGCGAGCCGATGCTCCTCGCTGCCGGCCTCGACCTCGCGCTCGAGCACGCGGACGTACTCGTCGAGCTTGCCGCGGCTGGAGTAGAAGTGCTCGAGGTCGTCCCAGCGGCCCTCGCTGACGTACAGCTTCTTGAGGGCGTCCTGCGCGCGACGGTTGTTGTCGTCGAGCGCGAGCAGCTTCTGCCAGGCGTCGATCGCCTTGGCCGAATCCTCGAGCTTCTCGGTGTAGAGCAGGCCGAGCCGCTGCAGGGCCTCGGCGCGCGACTTGTCGTCGCCCGCGATGTCGGCCTGGCGCGACGACACCTCGGCCAGCTTGTCCCACTCCTTGGCGCGCTCGTAGAGCTTGTAGAGCTCGCCGAGGGCCTCCTCGTGGTTCGGATCGTCCTCGACGACCTTCTCCCACCAGTACGTGCACAGCTCGGGCTTCTTGACCTTGGTCGCCGCCAGCTGGGCGACCTCGAGGATCTTGGCGCTCCGCTCGCCCGCCGGGCTGCGCTCGATCTCCGACTCCTTGAGGCGGATCAGCTTCTCCCAGTCACGGCGCTTCTCGTAGACCGCGAGCAGGTGCTCGATCGCCTGCGCGTTCTGCGGGTCGAGCTCGAGGACGCGCTCGAAGGCCTTGATCGCCTCGGCCTGGTTCGAGAACCGCTCGAGGTACAGGTTGGCGATCTGCAGGTGGATCGCGATCTGCTGGTCGCCGTCGGAGCGATCCGCCTTCTCGACCAGGACCTTGACCAGATCGGGCCAGCGCTTCTTGCCCTCGAAGATCGTCGCGAGCTCGTCGTACAGCGCCATCTGCGACGGGTCGGCCTGCAGCGACTGCTGCAGCGCGCTGACCGCCTGGTTGTCGTTGTTGGCGCGGCCGTACGCGGCGGCGAGCTCGCGGAACGCGAGCGCCTTCTCCGCCGCCGAGCTGGCCTTGCTGCTGGCGTCGCGCCAGGCGCCGACGCCCTTGTCGCCACCGTCCTCGGTGGCGCGGGCGGCGGCGATCAGCTCCTGGAACGCGGGCGAGACGTCACCCAGATCGGGCGCCGGCGCGGCCGCTTGCGCGGGCGCGGCCGTCGGTGCCTCCGATGCGGGTGCCGGCGCCACCGGCTCGGGTGTCGCGGCCGCCGGCGCGGGCGGGCGCCGCCGCGACCGGCGCGGGCGCCAGCTCCAGGCTCGGCGGAGCTGCCACGGGTGCGGGCGGAGCCGCCACGGGCGCAGGCCGCCGCGGGCGCGGCCTCGGCCGCCGCCGCGGCGTCGAAGCCGACCTCGTTGCCGAAGTCGACGACGTCGGGAGCCTGGGGCTCGAGGTTGCGTGCCAGCGCCAGCAGGCGCCGCGCGCGATCCAGGTCGCCGAGCTGCTTCCACGCCACCATGCCGGCCTGGAGCGCGACGTACAGCTGCTCCTCGCCGCCGAGGTGATCGACGACGCGCTCGGCGAGCTCGACCAGCGTCTCCCACTCGCCGCGATCGCCCTGCACCTGCTTGAGCAGCGTGAACGCGGCGACCACCGAGCGCACCGCGCCCGGCGCGGCGCCGTTGGCGGCGACCGAGTGCAGCGCGCGCACGAAGAAGCGCGCGCCGCGATCGCGATCCTTGAACCGCTGGATCCACTCGAGCGCGAAGTCGCGATAGCGCGCGGCCCGGGTCGCCGGATCGGGCGCCGCGAGGGCGCGCCGCTCGTGGTGCGCCTCGAGATCGTCCCAGCGCTCCTTGCGCGCCAGCAGCGCCTCGTACATCAGGTTGCCGGACGGCTCGTCGAGGTTGAGATCGAGCAGGCGCTCGAGCAGCTTCTCGAGCCGCGCGTCGTCGGGTCGCTCGGCGCGCATGATGCGCGCCGCCCGCAACAGGACGCGGGTCCCCATCGCGGCGTCGACCTTCTCGGCCTCACCGGTGAGCCGCTCGACCTCGTCCTCGAAGAACTCGGGGTCGTACTCGAGCGCCGCCATCGCGTCCTTGACGCGCCAGGCATCCGGGGTCTTCTCGAGCGCGCTCTGCAGGAACGGCTCGGCCTTGTCGCGCTGGCCGCTGTCGAGCAGCGCCTCGCCGACGATCGCCGCGAGGTCGACCGCGGCGGCCGGGCTTCGCAGCTCCATCTCGCCGAGCTTGGCGACCATCTCGTGTCGACCCAGCTCGCCGTAGACCTCGCGCGCGCGCGTGAGCGCCTTGAGGTTGTCCGGATGGAGCTTCCAGGCGCGCTGGTACAACCCGAGCGCGCGTTCGCGCTCCGGGATGACCTCCTCGGTCAGCTCGGCCAGCTGATACAGCTGTTCCGACTGTTCCGACTTGTCGCCGGCCTGCTCCAGTTCCTTCTCGAGCTCGTCGATCGCTGCGGCCCAGTCGCGAGACCGGCGTAGGCGTTCCCTGAACAGCGTGCGCGTATCCATCTGCGGTCTATCCTCCCGCATTCGCAGGGAAAGTCCCCGTCCCTTCCCAGTCGGCTCGTTTTAACACGGCCTTGCGCGGGATCACATGGGGGGACGCGGCAATTCGCTAGGGGAAACGGGTAGCTAACAGGTGGGCCCGGGGTCTGCAGGTCGTACCCCGTCGGGCCCTCCACACGGCCGCATCGGGGGCCGTCACCCCGAAACGGCGAACGGGCCCGACAGGGAGGCCCGTTTCGACGAAAACGCTGCGGTCAGTCGGTCGCGGCGGGCCGTGACCAGCCCGCCGCGCCCACCGGCCGCGCGCCTCACATCTGGCGCGCCATGATGTCCATGAGCGTCTTCGAGGCGATCCCCTTCGAGAACTCGTCCTTGGCGTTCTTCTGGAAGTCCTCGAGGTCGCTCTTGGCCTTGGTGTACAGGGCCGTCTTCTCGGTCTTGCTGGTCGAGCCCTCGGCCTTCTTGAAGTAGGCGAGCCCGCGCATGTACTTGGCGCGGTTCTGGCTCTTGTCGCGGTCGATCGCGTCCGTGTACTCGTCGATCGCCTTGTCGACCTCGCCCT
>JACKDR010000022.1 GCA_020633495.1 Kofleriaceae bacterium
AACCAGGACGACGGCCGCTACGAGTCGCGCCAGCTGTTCGGCAAGGTGCCGCTGCGCGGCGACGGCTCGCTCAAGATGCAGGTGCCGGCGCAGGTCGGCGTCATCCTCGAGCTGCAGGACGACAGCGGTAGCCCGGTGGTCACGATGGGCGAGGAGCACCAGCTCGGCCCCAACGAGCAGATCACCATGGGGATCGACATGCAGCTGTTCGACGCGGTGTGCGGCGGCTGCCACGGCTCGGTCTCGGGCTCCGAGCTCGACGTCATCGTCACCCCCGACGCCCTGACCGGCGCGTCGCAGTCGCTGTCGGCGGCCGAGACCCCGACCCGGCCCTAGGCCCGGGCGGGGCCGGCCCGGCGGTCAGCCGGTCCGGCCGGCGTCGGGCGGCCGCGGGCCGGGGGCGCCGGGCACGATCGGCGCGCGAGCCGTTGAATCGACGCGCGACGCCGACGTCTTCCTTGAGGCCACCGATCCCGGCGAGTATGCTGCCGGTGGCCTGCTGGAGGGCTTCATGCTGCGCACTCGGACCTTGACCTACCTGCTCTGCCTCGGCCTCTCGACCGCCGGGGTCACCCTCATCGCCGACCAGGCGGCGCCCGCCGTGGCGCACGCCAAGGGGACCAAGAAGGCGCCCAAGAAGAAGGCGCCCAAGCCCAAGCCCGCGCCCAAGCTCAGCGCCGAGAACAAGAAGGCGCGCGAGGAGCTGATGGGGCCCTTCAAGTTCGGGATGTCGAAGGACGAGGTCATCCAGACCATGTCCAAGCAGCTCGACGAGAAGTACGCCGAGATCATCGCCGAGACCGCCGACGTCTACACCCAGGACAAGCTCCGCAAGGAGAAGAAGAAGGAGCTGAAGCGGATCAAGCAGTCCTTCCAGGCCTTCGAGGGCAAGAAGACCGGCTGGGACGTCTCGGTCATCGACGACCAGTTCGAGCACGGCACCGACGAGTCGATGCTGGTGTTCTGGGAGAACCAGGGCGGCAAGAACCAGCGCCGGTTCTTCTTCTTCCACGAGGACGCCCTCTACAAGATGTTCATCACGCTGGACGTCACCCAGTTCGGCGACGATCAGCGCGACTTCAGCTTCTTCGCCGAGCTGGCCAACGGCCGCTTCGGCCCCGGCACCGCGGACGACAAGCCCGTGACCTACGACGGCGTGCCGTCGGTCCACGCCCTCGACCGGGTCGCGCAGTACAAGGTCTTCGGCCTCGAGATCTTCGACGCGGCGCGCGCCAAGCGGGTCGCCGAGGTCCGCGCCGAGCGGGTCCACGAGGAAAAGGAAGACAACGCGATCATCAACGCGGTCCTCGAGAAGGACGGCGGCATGGGCCCGGACATCGACCAGGGCTCCAACACCGTCGACTCGATCATCAAGGACAACAAGAAGAAGAAGTAGCGGCGGCGGGGTGGGGCGGCGACGCCCGCCGGCCCCGCCCGCGCCACGGCCGCGGCGACGACGGCCGAAACGACGACGGGGGAGCTGCCGCGCAGCTCCCCCGTTTCGCGTCGTGCGCCGGTCGGCGCGCCCCGGCTACATGAACCAGGTGAACTTGCTCGACTCCTGCGACTTCTTGTTGAGGACCTTCTCGAGCGCGTCGGCGTACTCGTACGCCTCCTTGACCTTGTCGTAGATCTTCATCAGCCGCTTGAAGTAGGCGACCTGGGCGACGGTGCCGTCGGCGCCCTTGACCAGGGCGTCGAGGGCGTCGCTCGGCGCCAGCGTGATGATCTTCTTGAGCGGGAACGCCTCGCCCGGGGCCAGGCCGCCCGGCGGCACGATGTCGCCCTGGCTCCAGGTGCCGGTGCCGAACCGGTAGAGGAAGCCGCTGACGTCACCGTCGGGGCAGCTGCCCGAGCTCGAGGCCTTGCCGCTGCACAGCGGCGCGCCGATCTCGGCGATGCGGGCCGCCTGGGGGTCGCCCTTGCCGGCCTCCTCCTCGCTCGGGTTGGTGAGGATGAGCCCGTAGTGGTACTGCACGCCGCCCTGGGCCAGCGCGTCGCCCTCCTTGGGGGAGGCCGACGCGGCGGCCGCGTCGGCGGCCTTGATCGCGTTCTCCTCCTGCTTGGCGGAGGCCTCGTGATCGACGATGAGCTCCTCGATGTTCTCGACCATCGAGTAGAAGATCATGACCTTCGCCGACAGCTCGGCGTTGAAGGTGTTCTGCTTGACGCGGAACACGATCTCCTTGTTCTTGGCGATCTCCTTGTTGGCGGCGATCTCCTTGGACAGCTCCTCGGCGACCTTGCGGTCCTTGATGCTGCCGGTGCTCTCGAACGAGTTCTTGAGCTCGCCGAGCCGGTCCTTGATGCCCTTGATGTCGGCGTGGATCGCCTTGGCGCCGGCGAGGCCGCCGTTGTAGTTCTTGGCGTCCTTGCTGATCTGGCCGATCAGCAGGCCGAGCACGAGCGGCACGATCGCGATCGCGGCGTACTTGCCGATCTTGGCCATGCGGTCGCCGGTGGAGACGCTCTCGACCGGCTTGCCGTCGTTGACGATGACGATCTCGGGCGCCCGCTGCACCGCGCCCATCTGGGCCATCGCGTTCATCGCGCCGAACGGATCGTCGCTGGCATCCGGGATCTGCTGACCGGCCGGCTTCACGCCGGGAGGCGGCGGCAGGTTCAGGCCGGGCGGTGGCACCACGCCGGCGCCGTTACGCTGCTTGGGCTGCGCGGCGCCGCCGGCGGCGGCGCCCTTCTTGAGGCCCAGGCGAGCCTTCAGCTCGCTGATGTCCCGACTACCTGGCCGCTTGGGATTCTGGCTCAAGGGTACCTCCGTCTGGGCTGGGACAATACGGACCGCTGATTCCGACTGTCAAGCATAGCCAAGGATTTCGAAGACGTGCACTCGCCATGTGAGAAGTCGGACATGACGAGCGGGCGCGTGTTGCGTGTGCGGCACGCCCCTGTGTGAAGAATGCTTCACGTGCATCGCACACATCGGCGGCGACGTGGAGCCCTCGTGGCCTAACCATCTGGCATCGCACGGGTCGGATCGTCAGTTCGAGGGGATCCCCCGCGGCCGCCGGTGGCGAAGAAGCTGGCCCGGCGACTGCTAAGTAAACCGACCGAACCCCCTGTGCGTCCTAGCCCGAGACGGGCCGACCCAGACGAGGAAACCGCCGTGACCACGAGCCGAACCACCCGCACTCTCGCCACCGCCGCGCTGGCCGCCTTCGCCGCCGTCGGTACCTTCGCCGCCGAGCGCGATGCCAGCGCGGACGTCCGCGTCCGCATCGGCGGCAGCGCCCACATCCGCGTCGGCGGCAGCGTCCGGGTCCGGGCGCCGCGCGTCCGGGTCCGGATCCGCCGGCCGCCGCCGCCGCCGCCCATCCGCGTCCACGTCGGTGGCGCCATCTGGGTCGGCGGGGGCTGGCACGCCCGCGCCCGCTTCGCGGCGCCGCCGCCGGAGCCGGTCTGTGACTGCGGACCGAGCAACGGCTCCTACTACCCGATCGCGCCGCAGCCGACCGAGAGCGTCGCGGTGATGGCCCCGGTCGCGCGGCCCGAGCTGCCGCGGTGGGGCCTGGGCGTCGCCGCCGGTGGCGTCGACGTCGAGGGCGAGGCCGCCGGCGACGACCTGGCCGTGCTCGGGCGCTACCGCCTGACCCCGGGCCTGCTGGTCGAGGGCGAGCTCGGCAAGAACGAGCTGGCCGACGGCTCGCGCGTCGACCGCCGCCTCGGCGCCTCGCTGGTCTACGAGATCGGCGCCTACAACCGCTGGGCCCCGTACGTGGTCGGCGGCCTGGGCGTGACCCAGGTCGACGTCGGCGACGGCGTCTACCAGAGCAACCAGAGCTTCGGCGAGGCCGGCATCGGCCTGCGCTGGGCGGTGTCGCCGCGCGTCCACCTGGCCGCCGACGTCCGCGCCGGCAGCCGCGCCGCCGTCGACAACGCGCCGATGCCGCTCGACGCGCAGTACCGCTCGGTCACCCCGACCGCGAACGAGTCCGAGGAGTACACCCGGATGCGCCTGGCGGCGGTCCTGTACTTCTGATCCGCTCGGGCGCTGCGCGCCCTCGCTCCCTGGTGGGGGGAGGTCTCTCCCCCCACACCCGTTTGATCCGCTCGGGCGCTGCGCGCGCTCGCTCCCTTGTGGGGGGAGGTCTCTCCCCCCACACCCGTTTGATCCGCTCGGGCGCTGCGCGCGCTCGCTCCGTTGTGGGGGGAGGTCTCTCCCCCCACACCCGTTTGATCCGCTCGGGCGCTGCGCGCCCTCGCTCCCTTGTGGGGGGAGGTCTCTCCCCCCACACCCCCCAGCGCGGGGAGAGCGGAGGACGGTGATCGGCTGAGTGGCGCGCTGCGCGCGCCACGCGGACGGGCGATCTTCTGGGAGGAGGTCTTCGGCGGGGGCGCTCACCCCGAGCGCGCACGAGCGGCGAAGCCGCGAGGGCGCAGTCGAGGCGGCGGGCGACGGGATGTTGGCGTGGCGCCGCGGCGGGATCTGCGGCGGGGACGTTGGGGGCGCGTGGGCGTTTACGGTACGATGCTGCGGGCATGGTCCCGGGGATCGAGCAACGACACCTGGTGGTCCGCGACGGGACCCGGGTCGGCTACCAGGTGCGGCCCGGGGCCGGCCCGGACGCGCCGGTCGTGGTGCTGGCCAACGGCCTCGGCGGCACGTTCGAGGCGTTCCGCCACCTCTACGACGCGCTCGACGGCTACCGGGTGCTGTGCTGGGACTACCGCGGCCTGTACTCGAGCGCGGCCCCCGCCGACGACCGCGCCAACACCGTCGGCCACCAGGTCGACGACCTGATCGAGCTGCTCGACCACGAGGGCGTCGCGCGCGCGGTCCACGTCGGCTGGTCGATGGGCGTGCAGGTCAACTTCGAGATGGTGCGCCGGGCCCCGGACCGCGTCGCCGCGCTGATGGCGATCAACGGCACCTACGGCCGGCCGTTCCGTACCGTCATGTCGTCGCGCTTCGTCCACCACGTCATCCCGGTGCTGCTGCGCATGGTCAAGGCCCAGGCCGACCTGGTCGGCCGCGCCGCCCGGGTCGTCGCCGGCTCCGACGCGCTGATCGCCGCGATGAAGCGCTTCGGCATGGTCTCCGACACGCTCGACATGGACGCGTTCCGCGACGTCGCCGCCGGCTTCCGGACCATCGACTGGCGCGTCTACACCGACCTGCTTGCCCGCCTCGACGAGCACGACGCCGAGGACGTCCTCGAGCGGGTCGACGTCCCGACCTCGATCGTCACCGGCGATCGCGACATCATGACCCCGCCGGCCACCGCCGAGCGCATGCACCGCGCGATCGCCGGCTCGCGGCTGGTCGTGATCCGCGGCGGCACCCACTACACGCCGGTCGAGTACCCGGCGATCGTCCGCGACGAGCTGCACCGGCTGCTCCGTCGCACCGCCGGATGGACCGCCCCGTCCGCGGCCGCCGCGACCGCCGCGACCGGGGCCTGAGGTCGCCGAGCACGCTCATGGACTGTCCGAACTGCGGCAGCGAGGTCCTCGACATCGACGTCAGGTGCGGCGAGTGCGGCCACGCCCTGGGCTCGACCGGCGCGCAGCGGATGATCGGCAGCGTCGTCCTGGCGCAGTACGAGATCGTCGACGTGCTCGGCCAGGGCGGCATGAGCATCGTCTACAAGGCGCGCCACAAGATCACCGAGCAGGAGGTCGCGCTCAAGCTGCTGCCGCCGGAGCTCGCGGCGCACTCGCAGGTCAAGTCGCGGTTCCTCGAGGAGGCGCGGGCGCTGGCCCAGCTCGATCACCCGCACATCGTCCACCTCTACAACTTCGGCGAGGAGAACGGCGCGTTCGTGCTGGCGATGCAGTACGTCCACGGCCAGACCTGGGAGCGGATGATCCTGTCCGGCGGCCGGATGGACTGGACGCTGTCGTGCCGGGTCGCGATCGACGTCCTGCGCGCGCTCGAGTACGCGCACGGCCGGGGCATCATCCACCGCGACATGAAGCCGTCGAACGTGCTGGTCCGCGACAGCGACGGCGCCGCGACGGTCATGGACTTCGGCATCGCCAAGATGACGAACTCGACCCGGCTGACCGCGACCGGCCAGACCATGGGCACCGTGCGCTACATGTCGCCCGAGCAGGTCCGCGGCCAGGAGGTCGACCTGCGCACCGACCTGTACTCGCTGGGCGCCACGCTCTACGAGTCCCTGGTGGGCGACACGCCGTTCGACGGCAACACCCACTTCGAGATCATGACCAAGCACCTGCACGAGGCGCCGCCGCAGCTGTCGACGCACGGCGTGACCGTGCCGGCGGCGCTCGAAGCGGCGGTGCTGCGGTCGCTGGCCAAGAAGCCCGAGGACCGGTTCCAGAGCGCGCGCGACTTCCGCAAGGTGCTCGAGGCCGTCCTCAAGGACGCCGACGTCGGGCTGGCCGAGACCCAGCGGCTGTCCCGCGACTCGATGCCGCCGGCCGTCGCCGCGGTCGCCGCCGCGCCGGTGGCGGCCCGCGAGCTGGCGGTGACGACGCCGGGCACGCCGCGCGCCGCGCGCCCGCCCACCGGGCTGGCCTCGAAGCTCGAGCCCACCGGCGATCAGCCGCAGGTCCCGGCGCGGCGCCGCACCGGCGCGTGGATCGGCCTCGGCGTGCTGGTCGCCGCCGCCGGCGCCGGGGTCGCGGTGCTGATGCTACGCGACAAGGGCAGCGCGGCTCGCGGCACCGCCGCGGCGCCGGCCATCGACGCGGCCGCCGCGGCGCCGGCGGTCCACGCGTTCCTGCCGCCGGACCTGCCGCTGACGTCGAGCGCCGACGATCCCGACGCCCACGTCTCGGTCCACATCGCCGGCGACTGGGCCCCGGCCGAGGTCATCCACGTCTGGACCACGGTGCGGGCGCGCCTCGAGCGGTTCGCGACCGCCCGCCACAGCGCGCTCGCGCTGCCGTCGCCGATCACCGTCGTCGTCGTGCCCAAGGTGACGCTGTGCGACGGCCGCACCTTCGAGAACGGGCAGGCGCCCGACGACTGCGCGAGCCTCGAGTACTACTACCGGCCCAAGGAGCAGACGCTGCTGGTGGTCGACGATCGCGCCCACCTCGACGTCAACCTCGGCGTCGGCCTGGCGTTCGCCGCGTGCGTCCACGACGCCAGCGGCGGCGCCTGCGACCTGCTCGACCCGTTCGAGGCCGAGCTGCGGCGGGGTGGCTGAGCCGCCGCGTCCCGCGGCGCGGCGCGCGGCGCGCGGGATGATCCCCGCGGCCGCGGCGGCCGCGATCGACACCGGTGGTGGGACGAGTGGCCCCTGGGGCTTGAGCCCGGGTGGCCATTCATGAGATCCCGTGATCTCGCTGGGTTGACACTTCGTCGGCCGGGCCTGAATAATGCGCGTGCCGGACGCTGGAGGCTTACATGTCCCGGTCGATCATAGCGGGGGTCGTCGCGGTGGTGATCGCGGCGCTGACCGCGACTGCCTACTTCGCGACGACGTCGAGCCAGGAGGAACGGGTCCAGAAGGACCTGCGCGATCGCGTGCGCCGCGCGCGCGACCAGATCCTGCAGACCTCCACGCTCGAGGGCCTGGCGATCCTCAAGAAGGTCGAGGCCCTGGCCGCCGCGCCCGAGGCCCTCGACGCGATCAAGGCCGCGGACGCCAAGGACAGCCAGGCGCTGGCGCGGCTGTCCGACCGCGTCTTCACCGAGTACCGCGCCAACGAGAAGACCGATCCGCCCGACGTCCTGGCCCTGGTCAACGACCAGGGCGACGTCGTCGCGATGCACGGCATCGCCAACCCGACCGCGGGTGAGTTCAAGGCCGACGGCAAGGTCATCGTGCCGGCGCTGGCCGAGGCGCTGCAGCGCCGGATCGTCATCAGCGAGATCTGGCGGCTGCCCGACGTCGGCCTGGTCCGCATCGGCATCGCGCCGGTGATCGACCACGAGGCGTCGGCGGTGGCGTCGGCCGAGGCCGGCGAGGAGAAGGTCGTCATCAAGGGCGCCGTCGTCGCCGCCTACGCGTTGACCGCGCGCGCGGCCCAGGCCCAGGACGATCTGCTGGGCGTCCGCGTCGCCTACTTCGACGGCGAGCACGTGTCCGCGACCAGCTTTCGCCGCGGCGGCGGCCACGACGAGAACACCGAGATCCGCGACGCGCTGTCGAAGGCGCTGGCCCAGAGCGGCCTGCGCCAGGCGGCGCTGTCGGAGGCGACCGCGCTCAAGATCGCGGCGTTCGACGTCGGCGGCGAGAAGTACGTGGCGTCGTCGGTGCGGATGCCGCGGTTCGCCACCAAGGACCTGCCCAAGACCTACCCCGATCAGACCGTCGGCGCCCTCGTGCTGGTGTCGGTCGGCGCCGAGGCCAGCGAGTTCGTCAAGCCGGCCAAGACCTTCATCTTGCTGGTCGGCCTCGGCTCGCTGGTGGTGGCGCTGTTCGGCATGTACCTGGTGTACCGGCGCATCGAGACCCAGATCGATCAGGTCGAGCTGGGCATCGCCGAGATCATCAACGGCAACCTGGACCGCACGTTCCAGCCGGTCGGCGACGACCTCGACGGCGTCGCCAACGGCCTCAACGTCATGCTGGCGCGCCTGCTCGGCCGCCCCGAGCCCGGCGAGGAGGCCTTCGACGAGAACGGCAACCCGATCGTCCCGGGCCGGGTCGACTTCGAGGAGGCGCCCGAGGGCGAGGCGCCGGCGGCGCCCGCCGCGGATCCCGAGCTGGCGGCGCTGGCCCAGGAGCCGGAGCCCGACTACTACAAGCGACTGTTCACCGAGTACGTCGCCGCCCGCAAGGCGGCCGGCTCCTCGGAGGAGGTCAGCTTCGAGAGCTTCATCGCCAAGCTGCGGGTCAACGAGGGCAAGCTCAAGGCCCAGTACCAGTGCCGGGCGGTGCGGTTCCGGGTCGTCACCAAGGACGGCAAGGTGACGCTCAAGCCGGTGCCGATTTTCTAGGGAGCGGGCGGTGGTGGCGCCCTGGACGAGCGTGAGACCGCGAGCGCCGCGGTCCGCTCGCCGCCGGCCGGATCGTCCGGAGCCACAGATTCCGGGGGAGCCGGGACAGCTCCCCCGGACCCCCATCCGGGAGTCAGAACCAGATCGATACTGCCGGGGGCAGACGCGGTCGCTGGACGGAGTCGCAGACGCATGAGCACCTCGCACCCCGGAGCCCGGAACCCCTTCGTCGTCGGGCGGGCCCGCCCGTGACCCGCGTCGTCAGCGGCCTCGAGCGGCTGGTCGGGCAGGGCGGCGGCGTCCTGCGCGGCAAGCGGGTCGGGCTGATCGCCAACCCGACCGCGGTCGACGCCGAGCTGCGCCACGCCGCCGATCTGCTGGCCGCGCTGCCCGGCGTCGAGCTCGCCGCGCTGTTCGGCCCCGAGCACGGCGTCCGCGGCGACGCCCAGGACATGATCGGCGTCGCCGCCGATCACGACGCCCGCACCGGCCTGCCGGTGCACAGCCTGTACGGCCACGACGCGGCGTCGCTGACGCCGACCCCGGCGATGCTCGACGGCCTCGACGTCGTCGTCTACGACGTCCAGGACGTCGGCAGCCGCTACTACACGTTCGTGTGGACGATGGTGCTGGCGATGCGCGCCTGCGCCCGCGCCGGCGTCGCGTTCATCGTCCTCGACCGGCCCAACCCGATCGGCGGCGACCTCGTCGAGGGCGGCGCCATCGCCGCCGGCTACGACTCCTTCGTCGGGCTGTGCTCGGTGCCCAACCGCCACGGCCTCACCGCCGGCGAGATCGCGCGCTGGCGCGCCGCCGAGGAGCACCTCGATCTCGACCTCGACGTCGTCGAGCTCGAGGGCTGGTCGCGCGGCATGGCGTTCGCCGACACCGGGCTGCCGTGGGTCATGCCGTCGCCCAACATGCCGACCTGCGACACCGCGCTGGTGTACCCGGGCATGTGCCTGGTCGAGGGCACCGAGCTGTCCGAGGGCCGCGGCACGACCCGGCCGTTCGAGCTGGTCGGGGCGCCCCACCTCGACGGCTGGGCGCTCGCCGACGCGCTCGCCGCCGACGGTCTGCCCGGCGTCCGGTTCCGCCCGGTGGTGTTCACGCCGATGTTCCAGAAGCACGCCCGGGTCGCGTGCGGCGGCGTCCAGCTCCACGTCACCGACCCGCGCGGGTTCCGCCCGTACCTCACCGGGGTCGCGGTGCTGCGCGCGGCGCACGCCCAGGACCCGGCGCGCTTCGCGTGGCGGACCCGCGCCTACGAGTTCGTCGACCGCATCCCGGCGATCGATCTGCTGTGCGGCTCGGCCGCGGTCCGCGACGGCATCGACGCCGGCGCCGCGCTCGCCGACCTGGCCGCGACCTGGGCCGACGAGGAAGCGGCGTTCCGCGCCGCCCGCGCCGCGACCTTGCAGTATCGTTAGCGCGCCATGGCGCGCGCGATCGCCCTGTTCGGCGGCAGCTTCAACCCGCCGCACGTCGCCCACCAGATGGTGGCGCTGTTCGTCCTCGAGACCGCCGGGGTCGACGAGCTGTGGCTGCTGCCGACCTGGAAGCACCCGTTCGCCAAGCACCTGGTCGACTTCGACCACCGCGTCGCGATGTGCGAGCGCGCCGCCGCGGCGCTGGGGCCGCGGTGCCGGGTGTCGCGGATCGAGGCCGAGCTGGCGGCGCGCCCCGACTTCGTCGCCAGCCGCACCCTCGACACGATCGCGGCGCTGCGTCATCGCCACCCCGACGATCGCTTCCACCTGGTGATCGGCGCCGACATCCTGGCCGAGACCGACAAGTGGTACCGGTGGGACGACGTCGTCCGCGCCGCGCCGCCGATCGTCGTCGGACGCGGCGGCCACGCCGCGCCGCCGGGCGCGATCGTGGCGGGCATCGAGATGCCCGAGGTGTCGTCGACCGAGGTCCGCGCGCGTCTGGCGCGGGGCGAGTCGGCGCTGCCTCTGGTGCCGCGCGCGGTGATGGGATATATCGCCGAGCACCAGCTGTACCGGACCGCGTGATCCCGTGACCCAGCGCTCCCCCAACACGTTCGTCGTCGGTGCCGGCCCGGTCGCCACCGCCCTGGCCGGCGCGCTGCGCCTCGGCGGCGTCCCGGTGCTCGGCCTGTGGGCGCGTCGCCCCGTCGCCGCCCGCACCGCCGCCGCGGTCGCCGGCGTCGCCGCCTACTCGTCGGCGCCGCCCGATCTCATCCTCGAGGCCGACGTCGTCCTGGTCGCGGTGCGCGACGCCGCGATCGGCGAGGTCGCGTCACGCCTGGTCGGCACCGGGCTGATCTCGAGCCGCCACGTCCTCTTGCACTGCTCGGGCGCGTTCTCGTCGGCCGAGGCGTTCGCCGCGGTCGCCGGCAAGCTGGGCGGCGTCGGCACGCTGCACCCGCTGCGCGCGATCGCCGACGGCCGCACCGCGATGCGCGCGCTCAAGGGCACGGTCTTCGGCGTCGAGGGCGACGAGCGCGGCCGCGCCGCCGCCAGCGCCCTGGTCGCCGCCCTCGGGGGC
Organism: Kofleriaceae bacterium; assembly: GCA_020633495.1. Classification (GTDB taxonomy): domain Bacteria; phylum Myxococcota_A; class Polyangia; order Haliangiales; family Haliangiaceae; genus WYBA01. The sequence goes on from JACKDR010000022.1 coordinate 11,393, forward strand.
CGCGCGGTGGCGCTCGACGGCCGCCAGATGCCCGCCTACCACGCGGCCTGCGCGTTCGCGTCGAACTACGTGGTCGCGCTGCTCGACGCCGCGGCCGCGGCGCTGCAGCGGGCCGGCATCCCCGAGCAGGAGGCCCTGGCCGCGATGATCCCGCTGGCGCAGGGCGCGCTGGCCAACGTCGCCGAGCGCGGCGTCGCGGGCGGCCTGACCGGGCCGATCCGCCGCGGCGACGAGCTCACGGTCGCCCGCCACCTCGACGCCCTGGCCGACGATCCGTCGCTGGTCGAGCTGTACAAGGCGCTGGGCCGCCGCACCGCCGCCATCGCGGCGCGGGTCGAGGGCGCCGACGCTCCCGACCACGGCGGGCTCGAGGCGATCCGCGCCCGGCTCGGCAGCGCGGCCTAGGCTGATCGCGCGATCCCGCGGGCTTCGCGGCTCGGGATCGTCCCGACGTGGGCCCGGTGCGACCCGCGGCGTCGACGCGGCCAGGTCCGGTCAGCGCCCGGTCCTCGGTTTCGGGGTGCGTCGGGCAGAAGAAACCGGCTAGGCTCGGCGTCGAAGCCCGCACTGCCACCGGAGGGGACATGCATCTCGTTCGCGCTCGCTCGCTCGCCGTCGGCCTCGCCGTCACCCTGGCCTTCGGCCTCGCCCTGATCGCCCGCGCCCCGGCCGCCTCGGCCGGCAAGCCGGAGAAGGTCTTCGGCGGCAAGATCCTGGTCTCGGACAAGAAGTTCCCGACCTCGGCCAAGAGCGAGAGCCAGTTCATCTCGAAGCTGAAAAAGCAGCAGAAGTCGCAGTTCTGGGAGGACAAGGAAGAGCAGCAGTGGAAGGTCTACTTCGCCGCGTTCTTCAAGAAGCCGCTCGCAGACCTCGAGTACACGGTCAAGATCTACGACGTCACCGGCAAGCAGCAGGCGCTGCTGCTGGCGTTCGAGCAGTTCACCGACTCGTCCAAGCAGACCTCGCTGATCTCGCACCTGGTGCTGGAGCGGAAGTTCGTCGGCGTCAACAAGCAGCTGCTGATGACGATCGAGAGCAAGGGCCACGTGGTCGCGACCGGTCGCTTCAAGATCCTCGGCGAGGCCGAGAAGTTCTCGGGCAAGGTCGACTTCTCCGAGGACGACACCAAGGGCAACTAGGGGGCAGGGCCGCGGGGGCAGGGCCGGGAGATCGCCCGGCGCCGGCGCCCCGAAACCCTTGATCCCACACCCTTCGTTGCGGTAAGCCGGCACCCACGCGCCCGACCTTTCCCCACATCCGGGGCGGCGAGCGCGGCTGGGGGTGCCCGATGTCCTCGTCTCGTCGCAACAGGTCGTGGTCGCTCGCGCTCGCCGCGGGAGCGTCGCTGGTGCTCGCGCACCCCGCGCTGACCGCCGCGCAGTCCGCCAAGGGCAAGGCGCCGGCGAAGACGCCCAAGGGCGCCAAGGCGCCGCCCGTCGACGTCGCGGCCGAGCAGGCCCGCCTCGACGGCGCCGATGCCAAGGCCGCGGCCGACGCCGCCGCCCGGCTCGGCACCAGCGCCGATCCGGCGGCGCACGACGCCCTCCTCGACGCGCTGGCGACCGGCGTCGATCCCGACGTCGCGGTCGCCGCGCTCCGCGCGGTCGCGATGCACCCCGGCAAGGACGATCTGGCGGTGGTCGGTTACTACGCCCACTACCGCGACGACCAGGTCCGGGCCGCCGCGGCCGCTGCGCTCGGCGCCCTCGGCGGCGTCGGCGCCCACAAGGCCGTGATCGCGGCGCTGCACGACGACTCCGCCGCGGTCCGCGCCGCGGCCGCGGGCGCGGTCACCGCCGGCAAGATCAAGGAGGCCGCCGAGCCGCTGCTGCAGCTGCTCGCCAAGGGCGATCCGGCGTCGGCCAAGGCCCTGGCGGTGATCGCCGACGTCGAGCTGGCGCGCTTCATCGGCGAGCAGCTCGGCCAGGTGCCCGACGGCCTGCTCGCCGAGTGTCTCGGCGCCATCCTGATGCGCCCCGACTTCGGCAACGAGGCCGCCAAGCTCCAGGTGGTGCGCGCCCTGGGCAAGGTCGCCGGCCCCGAGGCCACCCAGGCCCTCGCCGACTACGTCTCCGCCACCCCCGAGAAGCCGCCCCGGCAGTCGCGTCGCGAGGCCGAGGCGATGGTCGAGTCCCGCCTGGAAGGAGGCGAGTGATGCGCGCGCTGACCCGCACCGCGATCGCCCTGGTGGTCGCGACCCTGCTCGCCGCCTGCGGCGGCGCCCAGACCTTCGGGCTCACGTCCGACGACAACAACCGCGACGCCCTGACCCAGGCCCTGGGCATGCGTCAGCTGCCCGCCAAGCCGGGCCCGGTCAACGCGACCGGCAAGCCGATGGTGTTCGCGGTGCTGGGCGGCAAGCCCCGGCGCCTGGTCGCCTACGACCTCGCCGCCGGCAAGGCGCAGTGGACCGTCGACGCCGACGTCCAGTCGCGGGTCGCGGTCGGCGGCGACTTCGTGGTCGCGCGCGAGGGCCAGCAGCTGGTCGCGCGCGACCTCGCCGACGGCAAGGTGCGCTGGCAGAGCCCGCTCGGCGGCGACCTGGTCGGCGTCACCGCCGACGGCACGCGCGCGTTCGCGGTCACCGCGTCGGGCAGCGGCCCCAAGAACAAGCCGGTGTGGCGGCTCGCCGCCTACGACGGCGCCAGCGGCAACGAGCTGTGGAGCGCCGACGCGCCCGGTCAGCTCGGCGCGCCGGCGGCGCAGGGCGGGCTGGTCATGAGCCCGTTCCTCAAGCAGTGGCTGACGTTCCTCGACGCCGCCACCGGCAAGCCGATCACGCGCGTCCGCGGCCTCGACGAGGAGATCTCGTTCGTCGAGACCACCAGCGACGCCGCCTGGTTCGGCTCGGCGTTCGGCGTCTTCCGGGTCGACGCGCGCGCGGCCTCGGGCCAGCGCGCCGACGCCACCTACGGCACGACGACCCTGCCCAAGCAGCTGGCCAAGGCGACCTGGGGCGCCGACGCCTTCGATCCGGTGCAGGCCGGCTACTCCGCCGCCGACCGGACCCGGATCCTGTGGCGCGCGCCCGGCAGCGGCGGCGACGACGGCATGCAGTTCCAAGACGGCCTGGTCGCGGTCCACTACTTCCGCTTCGTCTTCGGCTACACCCCGGCCGGCGAGCTGCGCTGGGCCTACAGCCACCCGCGCGTCGAGCTGGTGGCCTCGGCCCACCTGGGCAGCGTCCTCGGCGCGGTGTCGCAGCGCGGAGAGATCGTCGCGCTCGATCCCGCCACCGGCGCGCTGCGCTGGGAGGGCGACCTCGGCGTCGACAAGGCCCAGGTCCTGGGCGCCACCTTCGACGCCGACGGTTGGCAGCCCAGCGGCGGCGACGCGGTCGATCCCGGCACCACGGTCGCGGCGCTGATCGCGATCGCGCGCGATCGCGACGCCCGCTTCGCCGACGTCAAGGAGCTCGCGATCTCGGCGCTGGCCAGCCTGCCCGGCAAGGAGGTCTCGGCCGAGATCGTCGGCATCATCCAGGACGAGCGGACGCCGCCCAAGCTGCGCGACACCGCGGTCGAGGTGCTGATCTCGCGTAAGGACGCCTCGGCGCTCGACGTCTTCGCCGACGCCCTCGCGGTGCCCTACGACTACATCACCGGCAGCCAGCCGGTGGCGGTCGCCGAGGTCAGCAAGGCGATCGCCGGCCTCGCCGGCCTCGAGCTCGACGCCGGTGCCCGGACCCGCGCCACCGCGGCGCTGGTCGCGCTGCTCGAGTCACCGCGGACCGACAACCCCGAGCTGGTCGAGATCGTCAAGGCGCTGGCCGCGATCGGCGACGGCGCCGAGGTGACGCCGCTTCGCCGGATGCTGATGGCGTACCGGGCCGATCCGATGTTCGGCGGCGACCCCAAGCTGGTCGGCGCGGTGGTCGGCGCCCTGCTGGCGCGGGGCGGCGCCGCCCGCGAGTGGGTCGCGTACGTCGCCGAGGATCCCCGGACCCTCGACGCGGTGGCGCAGGTGGCGCGCCAGGCGCTGGCCAAGAAGTAGCGCGGTTGACAGCGGCGCGGCGCCCGGACACGCTCGGGTGTTGTCCGAGCGCCGCTATCACATCACGGTGTGCCGCGGCCCCGAGTGCGGCGACCGGCGCGGCTCGCGGGCGCTCTACGAGGCCTTCCTGGCCAGCGTCGCCGCCCACCGCCTGGCCCACCGCTGTCAGGTGAGGTGGCAGAGCTGCTTCGGCCGGTGCACCCAGGGACCGAACGTGCTGGTGCGCGAGGTCACGCCGGAACCACCCGGCCCGACACCGGAAAATGGCGCGGCGGCCTCGCCGCGCGCGACCGCTCTGTATAATGCTGTCGACGCCGTGAACGTCGACGAAGTCGTCAGCCAGCACGTCGGTGCCGGCGTCGTGGTGCGAGCCTTGATCCAGCCACCGTCGCTGCTGGGCTCGCGAGCTCTCTCTCCGTCCGGGAGTCGTCGCTGATGAGTTGGAAGCTGCTGGGTCCGTGTCTGCTGTGCGCCGCCGTCCTGACGACCGGCTGCAAGGGCAAGATCACCTACAAGGACACGCCGGAGACGGTCAGCAAGCTGGAGAGCATGGAGCGGCAGATGGCCGACAAGGACACGCTCATCCAGTCGTTGCGCGACGACAACGCCCGCCTCGAGCGGGAGGGCGGCGCCGCCGGCGGCGAGTACGTCTTCACGATCGAGGGCGACGCGCTGTCGCTCAAGACCAAGCCGAGCCACGGCGGCGGCGGCGGCTCGATCGACGACGCCACCGCGACCGCGCTGTCGGGGCAGTTCCTCGACCTGGTCCAGAAGTCGCGCGGCTCGATCCAGAAGTGCTACGAGCAGGCGCTCAAGAAGTCGCCCGGCCTGCAGGCGCGGACCGTCACGCTCAAGCTGTCGGCGAGCTTCAACACCGCCGGCAAGTTCACGCGCGTCACCTTCAGCCCGCCCGATCTGCCCGACCTGTTCGACAGCTGCCTGCGCGGCGTCGCGGGCAAGTGGCAGATGCCGGCGGCGCCGGCGGCGATGACGTTCCAGGCGCAGCTGTCGCTGACGCCGACTTGATCCGCTCGCGCGCTCCGCGCGCTCGCTCCCTTGTGGGGGGAGGTCCCTCCCCCCACACCCCCCCAGCGCGGGGGACGGTGAGGACGGTGGATGGCTGAGCGGCGCGCTGCGCGCGCCGCGCGCACGGGCGCGCTGCTCGGAGCGGTGACGGCTGGTTCGCTCACCCCGAGCGCTCGACCGACGGCCGTCGGAGATTTGCCGCAAGACGAACCGGGTCAGGTCGCCTGGTCGACATGGTTCGCTCACCTCGAGCGGAGCCCGAGCGGCGCAGCCGCGAGGGCGAAGTCGAGGCGTGGATCGGTGCGGTCTCGGCGGCGCACCGGTGCCCGCCCCCTCGACTCCGGGGTCGGTGCTGCGCACCTCCCCCTCCGCTCGGGGTGAGTGCTGTCAGGCCCAAACCCGCGGTCAACCGATCGCTGCGCCACGCAAGATCATCGGCTTGGCCCAGCTGTTCGTTAGGAGCGGAGCCGCGAGGGTGGAGTCGAGGGAGGGGACCGGGCCGCGGTCAGACGGCGCCGGTCTCGCCGGCGAGGATCTTGGCCATGTCGAGGGCGCGGGTGCGGGCCTCGCGGCGGATGGTCTGCCACAGCTGCGGGTGCTCGGCGACGACGTCGTAGAAGTCGCGGGGCGGCAGCAGCGCGAGCTCGACGCGGCCGGCGGCGACGACGGTGGCGCTGATGGGCTCACCTGACAAGAGCGACATCTCGCCGAAGTACGCGCCCTCGTTGAGGGTCGCGAGGATGACCGAGCGGTGGCGGCCGAGCCGCTTGGTGATCTCGACGGCGCCGAGGACGATCAGGTACAGGCCGCCCGCGGGGTGGCCCTCGCGCACGATCGGCTCGCCGCTCTCGGCGCGCACCGGGACGAAGCGGGCCAGCAGCTGGGTGCGCTTGTCGTCGGGCAGCGGCGCGAAGAACGGCGCGGTGCGCAGCAGCGTGCCGAGCAGGCGCTGCCGGTAGAACGACTCCAGCGCCGGGCCGACGCCGGGGAAGCTGGCCGCGAGCTCGCGCAGCAGCTGGCGCGGGATCTCGTAGAGGTCGGTGTGCGAGGTGGCCTGGACGGTGGCGTGGCGGCGCCGGTCGGCGAGCAGCGCGAACTCGCCGAACAGCGAGCCGCCGCCGAGGCGCGCGACCTCGACCGGCCCCGCCTCGGGCTGCAGCGGATCGGCCTTGAGGACGCGGACCTCGCCGTCGACGATGACGTAGCAGGCGTCGCCGGGCTCGCCCTCGCGCACGATCACCTCGCCGGCGGCAAAGCGGCGCAGGGTCATGCGGCGCTCGAGCTCGGTGAGGGCCTCCGGCGGCAGCATCGAGAACATGTCGAGCGGCGTCTCGATCGGCGCGCCGTCGGGATCCATCTCGCCGAGGGTCTCGGAGAACGAGCCGGGGAAGGCGCGCGAGTGGTGCATGCCGGGCTTGGAGATCCGCGCCGGCGCCGACGGCCGCTCGCCGCGCGGATCGGTCACCTCCTCGACGCCGCCGTGGGGCCACGGCGTTGGCCGGGCGACCTGCGCCGTGTCGCTGGCGACTCGGGTCAGCTCGTCGCCGTCGCCGCCGGCGGCGCCGCCGTGGTCGTCGGCGACCCGGGTCGGCAGGTCGAACTCGTTGGACGGGCGGGTCGTGCCCGGCGCCTCGCCCGGCGGCCGGGTCGGCTCGTCGTCGAGGGTGAGCGGGCGCGCCGCGGTGCCGTGGCTCGACGACGCGTCCGGGCGGGTCTGCTCGTCGGGCGGCTCGCCGCCGCCGTCGGCGTCGCCCAGCTCGATCCGCGCGTGCTGGGTCGTGATGCCGGGGATGGGCTGCGACACGACGTCGAGCTCGGCGGCCGACAGCCGGCGCACCCGGCGGGTGTCGAGGTCCGACGACACGTCGATCTCGGTGGCGGTCAGCTCGGCCGACGACGCCCGCTCGAGCACGTCGAGGGTCAGCGGCGGCTCGGGCGACGGATCCGTGGTCTCGGCGCGCTCCGGGAGCGGCGCCACCCGCGGCCGCGCCGGCTGCCGCCGCCGCCAGCGGCACCGGGCCGCGCTGTGGCTGCTGCGGCCGCGCCGCGGGCGATGGCGCGTGCATCGCCGGCGGGGTGGTCGGAGGCCGGCGCGGCCGGGTCGGCGCAGCGGGGCCGGGCGCGGCGCCGGCGGGCGGCGGGGCGCTCGGGGCCGGGCGGGTCGGCGCGGCCGAGCGCGGCGGCGGGGCGCTCGGGGCGGGTCGGGTCGGGGCGGCGGCGCGGGTCGGCGCCGGCGGGCGCGGCGGCGGCGGCGGCTGTGTCGGCGGCCGGCGTGGCGCCGCGACCGTGCTCGACGGTCCGGTGGGCGGGCGCCGCCCGGGGCGCGGACCGGGGCGCGGGGGCGGCGGCGCGGCCGGCGGCGCTGGCTCCGGCGGCAGCAGGGCAGGCGCGACGCCGCGCATCGGCGGCGGGATGGTGCGGCCGCTGCGGATCGCGCCGGCGCCGTCGGCGATCCGGGTCTGGGCGTCCTCGTCGAAGCCGGCGGCGCCGAGCCGCTCGTGGTTGCCGGTGGCGTCGACGTCGTGGAACGGCACCGGCGCGGGCAGCGGCGTCGGGGTGTACGGCGACGAGCTGCTGCGCCCCGGCGACGGCAGGCGCGCGCCGGGCCCGATGGGGCCGAGGCCGTCGAGCGTCGCCGCCAGCGGGTTGTGCGCGCGCGGCACCGGCCCCGGCGGCGCCGCCGGCATCTCGGGCTCGGGGTCGGGCTCGGGGCGCGGCGTCGGGCGCACCGACGCGGGCACGCCGGGCGGGCGCACCGGCGCCAGCTCGCGGGGCGCGACGTCCTGGGCCAGGACCCGCGCCGACAGGGCCTTGCCGGTGACGCGCGCCCGGTGGCCGTCGAGGCTGGGGATCGTCGCGCGGCCCGAGTCGGGCGTCCACGGCGTCACCGACGGCTCGGCGCCGTCGTCGACCACGGCGGGCAGCTGGCCCGACTGCTCGCGATCGAGCTGCTCGAGCAGGTTCTGGCTGGCGCCGTCGGACGGATCCAGCTCGAGCAGGCTGCGTAGCACCGCGACCGCCTGGGTCTTGCGCCCCTGCCGCTGGTACGCCGACGCCACCGAGCGGTACAGCGGCACCGAGTCGCCGGTGCGGCCGGCCTCCCGGTACGCGGCCGCGAGCAGGAGCCTGGCCACGAGGTTGTCGGGCTCCTTCTTGCACTGCCGCTCGAGCTCGCGGATCGATCGCTTCCCCGACATGGTCGGTCTTCCGAGCTTACCGCACGCCCGGGTGGGCCTCGACGACGCGGGCCATCAGGACCCGGATCTCCGGGCCTGCAGCACCCGCTCGAGGGACAGCCCCGCCGCCCGCGCCGCCACCGCGAAGTGCTCGTCGAAGGTGGGTCGCTGCCGGGTGTCGCCGTAGAGCACGCCGACGACCCGATCCCGGACCGCGATCGGCAGCGCGAGCATCTCCGCCGGCGGGGTCCCGAACAGCGCGGTCACGAACGCCGCGGTGACCTCGTCGCCGAGGGCGCCGCGGTAGGGCAGGCGGGTGCCGACGACGTCCTGCAGCGTCGACGGCCGGCCGAGATCGAGCGTGACGCTCGGGGTCGCGGCGCTGGGCGTCTGCTTGAACGGCGCCAGCCCGCCGGGGCGCGCCACCAGGAACGCGACCCGCTGGTGGGTCTCGCCGACGTAGCCGAGCAGGATGTCGATGATCTCGTCGCGGCTGGCGGCGCGATCGAGGGCGCGCAGCAGCTCGACCAGCTGGCTCGACGCCAGCTCCAGCTCCTTGACCAGCAGCGCCGGATCGGTGGCGGCGCGCGCCGGGCGGGGCTCGGGCGCGGCGGCGGCGGCGGGCGCGGGGGCGGCGGTGGAGGGCGTCGTCGGCGGCGCCGCGGTCGGCGTCGGCAGGGGCGGCGCCGCCGCCGGCGCCGCGACCAGCAGCGGCGCGGAGTCCTCGAGGTCAGACGGCAGCGGGATCGACCCCGCGCTCCACTCGCGCTCGGTGCCGGGCAGGGCGCCGAGGAAGGGCGGCGGGATCGTGGTCCCGGGCGGCCCCAGCCCTCGTCCACGGCGTCGACGGCGGGAGCGCGGTCGTCAGGCGGCGGCAGCTCGTGCGGCCGGGTGCGCGCGTCGCTGCCGGTGTCGGCGACCAGCGCGGGCACGCCGTCGGTGGGCGTCACCATCCTCGGCACCGGGGGCTCGAGCGCGCGCGCGCGGCGGTGCTGACGCGGGGCCGACGCGGGCGCGGCGCGGCGGCGCGTGTCGTCGTCGCCGCGCTTGCCTCGCGGCGCCTGGGCCGGGGTGGTCGGCGGCGCGGGCGCCGGGGGGCGTCGGCGCTGGGGCGGGCGGTGTCGGGGCCGAGGTCGTCGTGGTGGCCGCGGCCGACGTCGTCGCGGGGGCGGGGCCGACGGGGTCGCGGCGGGCGCGGGCGTCAGGGCCGCCGGGGCCAGGGCCGCCGCGGCCGCGTCCGCGGTCGGCTTGCAGGGGCTTGAGCGCCGGCAGGCCGACGCCGACGACGGTGCGCTTCTCGGCGCGCCGGCGCTCGGTGCGCACCGCGCCGTGCACCGCATCGGCGATGCTGTCGGCGCTGGCCGCGGCGCCGGTCGGGGGCGGATCGGACTTGCGGCGCTCGAGCAGCACGACGCCGGCACCGGCGTCCTCGTCGTCCGGCTCGTCCGGCTCGTCCGGCTCGTCCGGCTCGTCCGCGGCGGCGTCGTCGCGATCCGCGTCGTCGGCGCGGCGCTGCAGCAGCAGGATCGGGCGCGACTCGGTGCCGCCCGCGACGTCGTGGACCACGGCGGTGTCGTCGTCCTCGGCGTCGGGCTCGTGCCCGGGCTCGTGCTCGTGCTCGTCCTCGTCGCTGTCGTCGATCGGCTGCAGCGCGACCCGGTTCGACGGCTCGTCGTCGAACGCCACCACCACGGCCGGCAGCTCGTCGCCGCCCGGCGCGGCGTGGACGTGCGCGACCATCTCGCCGCTGCGCGCCGCGAGCTCTGGCGGATCCGGCTCGACCTGGCGGCGCTTCACGCCGCGCGGCGGCGTCTCCTCGTCGCCGTGCAGCAGCGACACGTGGACCTGGGCGTACGGCGCCGAGTCGCCGCCGGTGACCGGCGCCGTCGGCGCCGCGGCGACCGGCCCCTCCTCGCCGCGCGCCGCGGCGGCCTGCGCGGCCTGGACCCGGGCCAGATCCGCGGCGGTCGGGGTCAGCAGGTCTTCGACCGGTCGCGCCGCCACGCTGAACGGCGACGCCGACGGCGGCAGCACCTTGTGGCGCGCGGCCTCGACCCGGCCGGTGAAGCCGCGGACTCGAGGCATCGGGGTCGGCGCCGCGGCCGGCGGCGCGGCGGGCGTCGTCGTCGTCGTCGTCGTCGTCGCGGCCGCCGGCGTGGCCGAGGACGCGGCGGCGGGCGGGGCGTCGCCGACCTCGGTGGACGGGCGCATGAGGCGCCGCCCGAGCTCGGTGACGTGGCCGTGGTAGTGCGCGAGGCACCACGCGATCTGCATCTGGGTCGCGACCGCGCGCACGACGTACTTGCCGGTGAAGAACCCGATCTCGTCGACGGCGTGGCGATCGCTGGGATCCGACATCGCGACGGTGAGGTTGCCCTCGCCGTCGAGCGCGACCGGCATGCACCGGAACTCGATCGCCATGTCGGGCGGGATCGCCGCGACCACCCGCGGCGCCAGCTTGGCGAGCGTGTTGGGGTTGACCTTGGGGACCAGCAGCCGGCTCCGGTAGAACTCGGTGAGCTCGTCGTCGGCGACCACGCCGGCGGCGACGAGCTGCTCGCCGAGCGTGCCCCCCGACAGCGCGCACGCATGCCGCGCAGCCGCGAGGTCTTGCTGGCTGATCAGCGCGTTTCGTACCAGGAGGGCGCCGGCGTCGTCGGCCATGGGCAGGGTCTAGCAACGGGGCGGCGTGCCGCCCCCATCGATGCGATGCTACCCGAATCCCGGCCGGCCCCGGGGGCGCCGAGGCGATCATCGTGGCCGGACGGCTGGTGTCTGTATGACCGAGCGGATCTACCTGGACCACAACGCGACGGCGCCGCTGCTCCCCGAGGCCCGGGCGGCCGTGCTCGAGGCCCTGGCGGCGGCCGGCAACCCGTCGTCGATCCACGCCGAGGGGCGCGGCGCCCGGGACCGGATCGAGGCCGCACGCGGCGAGGTCGCCCGGCTGTGCGGCGGCGCCGCCGACGAGATCATCCTCACCAGCGGCGGCACCGAGGCCGATTCGCTCGGCGTCGTCGGGCTCGCCCTGGGCGCGCGCCGCGCCGGTCGGCCGGCGCGGGTGCTGGCGACGGCGATCGAGCACCCGGCGGTGACCGGCGCGGTGGCGACGCTGGTCGGGCTCGGCTTCACCGCCGAGGACGTGCGCGTCGACGGCGACGGCCGGATCGATCTCGACGACCTGCGCGCGCGCTGCGGCGACGGCGTCGCGCTGGTGACGGTCGCGGCGGCCAACCACGAGCTCGGGACCTTGCAGGACGTCGCCGCGGTGGCCGCGATCGCCCGCGCCGCCGGCGCCGCGGTCCACGTCGACGCCGTCCAGCTGGCCGGCAAGCAGCCGCTGGCGCCGGTGTGCGCGGTCGCCGACGCGGTGGCGCTGTCGGCCCACAAGCTGGGCGGCCCGGCCGGCGCGGGCGCGCTGTGGTCGCGCCGCGGCGTCGAGCTCACACCTGCGGGAGGATCGACCGGCCACCAGGAGCGCGGCCGTCGCCCCGGCACCGAGAACCTCGTCGGCATCGTCGGGCTCGGCGCCGCGGCCGCGGTGGCGACGGCGTCGCCGGCGCGCTGGGCCGCCGCGACCGCGGCCGCCGCCCAGCTCGAGGCGGGCCTGCGCGACCTCGGCGCCCGCATCCACGGCGCCGGCGCGCCGCGCGTCGGCAACACCGTCAACGCCGCCTTCGACGGCGTCCGCGGCCACGACGTCGTCATCGCCCTCGACCTCGCCGGCGTCGCGTGCGCCACCGGCGCCGCCTGCAGCTCGGGCTCGGTGCAGCCGTCGCCGGTGCTCCTCGCGCTCGGGCTGGCGCCGGCCCGGGCCCGCGAGGCGATCCGGTTCTCGACCGGCCCGGCGACCAAGGCCGCGGAGATCGCGCGGGTGCTGGCGCTGCTGCCGCCGATCCTGGCGCGGGCGCGCGGCGGCGGGCGCCGCTGACCGCCGCGATCGCGCGGCCTACAGCGCGGCGTCGGGCGCGGCGGCGTCGGCGCCGACCCCGCCGTCGTCGTCGTAGACCGTGACCACGCCGCACGGCGCCTGCGGCGCGCCGTCGGTGCCGCGGACGACGTCGCCGGGGGCGCGCACGGTCTGCGGCCGCAGCGGATCGTCGGCGGTGCCGCGAGGCTCGTAGATCTCGACGTCGGCGAGGGCGCGCAGCGTCGCGGCGTCGGCGCCGGCGGCGAGGCCGCCGGTGACCAGCACCATGCCGTCGCCGAGCATCGTCATCTGGTGGCCGTAGCGCGGCACGCCGAGGCCGCCGGTCGCCGCCACCGTCGCGGTCGCGCTGTCGTAGCGCCAGGCCTCGCCGATCGCGCAGCCCAGGCCCTGCAGCTCGGGCGCGCAGCCGGCGGCGACCGGGTCCGGGTTGCCGCCGCTGATCAGGACGTCGCCGTCGGCGAGCACGACCGCGGCGCGGTAGCCGGCCGCGGTCGCGACCGTGCCGTCGGCCAGCGTCGTCAACGTCGCCGTGCCGCCGGCGATCGCGATGCGCTGGATCACCGAGGTCACCGGGGTCAGCGCGACGCCCGCCGCCATGCGGAAGCCGCCGGCGACGATCACCGCGCCGTCGCCGGCGCGGGTCGCGGTGTGGAACGCCCGCGGCGGCCCGACCTCGCCGGCGCCGTCGATCGTCAGCGCGGCGGCGGTCGGCGTCGTGGTCCAGCCGGTCAGCAGCTCGCCGACCTCCGGGGTCTCGGTCATGACGCCGCTGGTGACGTCGCCGCCCCACACCAGGAGCTCGTCGGGGCCGAGCGCGGTCACGGTGGCGCCGACCCGCGGCCGCCGCACCGGCACCGTGGCGAGCCGGCCGCCGCTGGCGCGATCGATCTGGTCGGCGGTGAGCTGGACCGGCCGCCCCGCGGTCGCGAGGTCGAGGCCGCCGGACGCGGCCAGCGTCGCGCCGGGCTCGGTCTGGCCGGCGAAGGCGCGCGGCAGCAGATCGACCGCGGCGTCGAGCGCCGCCCGCGACCAGGTCCGCCGCGCGGTGTCGTAGCTGATGATCTCGCCGGCGGCGCCCATGGCGTCGGCCGACGGCTCGAGCCGCAGGTCGGTGCCCACCACCAGCGCCGGCGTGGTCGCGGGATCGCCGGTGACGCTGATGCCGCCGACCACCGCGATCCGCACGACGTCGCCGTCGACGCCGGCGACGAACGCCTGGTGGAAGGCGCGCGGCACCGCGCCCGGGATGCTGACCAGGCGCAGCTCGCCGGTGTCGGGCGACCAGATCTCGGCCTTGGTCTGCAGGAACAGCCCGGTCGCGCCGTCGACGGTGGCGTCGGTGCCGGGCGGCCCGGCGACGCCGCCGAGCAGCAGGACCTCGCCGGTCGGCAGCAGCGTCGCGGTGTGGAACGCGCGCGGCGCCGCGGCGCGATCGAGGCCGCACGCGAACGCGCCCGAGGCTGCGACGCGGACGTCGACGGTGCCGGTGGCGCCGAGATCGATGCCGCGGGTGGTGCCGCGACCGAGCACCTCGCCGGCGTCGTCGACGTACTCGACGACGAGGTCGACCGGGCGGGTCTTGTCGGGCACGGCGATCACCGCGGCGCCGTCGTCGAGGCCGAGCACGACGTCGCAGCGCAGCGCGCCGGTCTCGCTGTCGAGGTAGGTCAACCGGGCCCGGGTCGCGCCGGCCAGGGCCGGCGGCGCCTCGGCGAAGGAGGGCGGGCAGGCGCCGCCTGCCGCCGCCGGGTACGACAGCATCCGGTACGCCAGGGTCGGCGTGAAGGCGTCGTCGCCGCAGCCGCCGAGCATCGTCGCGGCGGCCGCCACGAGGCTCGCCGCGACCCCACGCCGCACGCACGACACCGAGCCCAAGTCGGCGAATTCTCTTCGGGAACCGCCGCGGGCGGGATCCGGACGCCGGCTTGACGCGGACACGAGCCCTACGCTATCCCTTCCCCCGCTCGTCGACCAGAGGGTTCGGGCGGCGCAAAGCCCGCTCCTTTCATCGCCCGCGTGGTACGCCCAGCCAACGGCGCCACCGGGCACCCGCTCTCTGGCGCACTCGCTCTCTGGAGGAACCCCATGCGTGACGTCGTCCTCGTCGGTGCGGCCCGCACCCCGATCGGCAGCTTCCTGGGCGCTCTGGCGTCCGTCTCGGCCCCGCGCCTCGGCGCGGTCGCCATCAAGGCCGCGCTCGAGCGCGCCGGCGTCGCCCCCGCCGACGTCCAGCGCGTCCTGATGGGCAACGTGCTGCAGGCCGGTGTCGGCCAGGCGCCGGCCCGCCAGGCCGCGCTCTACGCCGGGCTGCCCCAGTCGGTGCCCTGCGTCACCGTCAACAAGGTGTGCGGCTCCGGCCTCGAGGCCGTCGTCCAGGCCGCGCGCATCGTCGCCACCGGCGAGGCCGAGATCGTCGTCGCCGGCGGCATGGAGTCGATGTCGAACGCGCCGCATCTGGTCCGCAACCTCCGCGGCGGCGTCAAGATGGGCGCGCTCGACACCGTCGACGCGATGGTCCACGACGGCCTGTGGGACCCGTACTCCAACCAGCACATGGGCAACTGCGCCGAGCTGTGCGCCAAGGAGAAGGACCTGCCGCGCGCCGCCCAGGACGCGTTCGCCGCCGAGAGCTACCGGCGCGCGCTGGCCGCCCAGAAGGAGGGCCGGTTCGCCGCCGAGATCGTCGCGGTCGAGATCGCCGATCGCAAGGGCACCATCAAGGTCGAGACCGACGAGGAGCCCGGCCGCGGCAACATCGACAAGCTGCCCGGCCTGCGCCCGGCGTTCCAGAAGGACGGCACCGTCACCGCCGGCAACGCGTCGTCGATCAACGACGGCGCCGCCGCGGTGGTCGTGATGTCCGCCGACGAGGCCAAGCGGCGCGGCGCCCCGGTGCTGGCCCGGATCGTCAGCTGGGGCTACCACGCCCAGGCGCCCGAGTGGTTCACCACCGCGCCCGCCGCCGCGATCCAGAACGCGTGCGCCAAGGCCGGTAAGGACCCCAAGGCCGTCGAGCTGTGGGAGATCAACGAGGCCTTCGCCGTGGTGTCGCTGGTCAACAACCAGATGCTCGGCCTCGATCCCGCCAAGGTGAACGTGTGGGGCGGCGCGGTCGCGCTCGGCCACCCGATCGGCGCCTCGGGCACCCGCATCCTGGTCACGCTGCTGTCGCAGCTGGCGCAGAGCGGCGCCAAGCTCGGCGGCGCGTCGCTGTGCATCGGCGGCGGCGAGGGCATCGCGATGCTGGTGGAGCGCCCGTGAGCCCGGCGTCGGCGATCCACAACCTCGGCGTCGTCGGCGGCGGCCAGATGGGGCAGGGCATCGCCCAGGTCGCCGCCCAGGCCGGCCTCGCCGTCACGCTGGTCGACGTCAGCCCCGAGCTGGCGGCCGCCGCGGTCGCCAAGCTGGGCAAGACCCTCGATCGCCTGGTCACCAAGGGCAAGCTCGCCGCCGACGAGCGCGACGCCACGATGGCGCGGCTGCGCGCCGGCACCGGCCACGCCGACCTCGGCGACTGCGACCTCGTCATCGAGGCCGCGCCCGAGAAGGAGGCGCTCAAGCTCGAGCTGATGGCGTCGCTGGGCAAGCACACCCGGCCGTCGTGCATCCTGGCGTCGAACACGTCGTCGATCTCGATCACCAAGCTGTGCGCGGCGTCGGGCCGGCCCGAGCAGGTGATCGGCATGCACTTCATGAACCCGGTGCCGCTGATGAAGCTGGTCGAGCTGGTCCGCGGCCTGCCGACCAGCGACGCGACGTACCAGACCACGCAGGCGCTGGCGCAGCGGCTCGGCAAGAGCACGATCGCCGCGCGCGACATCCCCGGCTTCATCGTCAACCGGGTGCTGATCCCGCTGCTCAACGAGGCCTGCTACGGCCTCTACGAGGGCCTGGGCAGCGCCGCCGACATCGACACCGGCGTCCGCCTCGGCCTCAACCATCCCATGGGGCCGCTCGAGCTCGCCGATCTGATCGGCCTCGACACCGTCCTGGCGATCGCCCAGGTCCTGCACCAGGAGCTCGGCGACGACAAGTACCGGCCGTGCCCGCTGCTGCGCCAGCACGTCGCCGCCGGCTGGCTCGGCCGCAAGGTCGGGCGCGGCTTCTACAGCTACGACGACAAGGGCCAGAAGATCGAGAAGGTGGGCTGAGATGGCGAACCTGTCCGACTACGAGAACCTCACGATCGAGGTCGACGGCCCGATGGCGTTGATCACGATCCGGCGCGAGCCCCAGCTCAACGCGCTGTCGACCACCGTCCTCGCCGAGCTGACCACCGCGGTCGGCGAGCTCGAGCTGGTCGACGACGTCCGGCTGGTCGCGATCACCGGCGCCGGCGACAAGGCCTTCGTGGCCGGCGCCGACATCGCCGAGATGCAGGAGCTGTCGCCGATTCTGGCCGAGCGCTTCGCCGAGCTGGGCGGCGCGCTCGGCGACGCCATCGCGTCGGCCACCAAGCCGTACGTCGCGGCGGTCCACGGCTTCGCCCTCGGCGGCGGCTGCGAGCTGGCGCTGGCGTGCGACTTCGTCTACGCGTCGCCCAAGGCCAAGTTCGGCCAGCCCGAGGTCAAGCTCGGGGTCATCCCGGGCTTCGGCGGCACCCAGCGGCTGGCCCGCCGCTGCGGCGTCGCCAAGGCCAAGGAGCTGTGCATCACCGGCGACACGATCGACGCCGCCGAGGCGCTGCGGATCGGCCTGGTCGACAAGCTGGTGACGCCAGCCGAGGGCCAGGCGCCGCGCGACGCGCTGCTCGCCGAGGTCCGCGCCCTGGCCGAGCGGGTCGCCAAGAACGGGCCGATCGCCGTGTCCGAGGTCAAGCGCATGATGCGGGTCGGCACCTCGATCCCGCTCGACGCCGCGATCCGCCTCGAGCAGCGCACCTTCGGCATCCTGTTCTCGACCGCCGACCAGCGCGAGGGCATGGCGGCGTTCCTGGCCAAGCGGCCCGCCAAGTTCACCGGTCGCTGAGGAGACCCCCATGCAGTTCGACCTGACCGAGGACCAGCAGATGGTCCAGAAGACCGCCCGGGACTTCGCGACCCAGGAGGTCCTGCCCAAGGCGGCCGAGATCGACCGCGAGCACCGCCACCCCAAGGAGCTGGTCGCCCGCCTCGCCGAGCTCGGCTTCCTCGGCATCGCCGTGCCCGAGCAGTGGGGCGGCGCCGGCATGGATCACGTGTCGTACGTGCTGGCGATGGAGGAGATCTCCCGCGCCTGCGCGTCGACCGGCGTGATCATGAGCGTCAACAACTCGCTGGTCTGCGACCCGATCCTGCGCTTCGGCACCGACGCCCAGAAGGCCCGGTGGCTGACCCCGCTGGCGTCGGGCAAGCTGCTCGGCTGCTTCGCGCTGTCGGAGCCCGAGGCCGGCTCCGACGCCGCGGCCCAGCGCACGACCGCGACGCCCGACGGCGATCACTGGGTGATCAGCGGCACCAAGAACTGGATCACCAACGGCCCGGTCGCCGACGTCTGCGTCCTGTTCACGATGAACGACCGCGCCGCCGGTCACAAGGGCATCACCGCGTTCATCCTGCCGATGGACGCCAAGGGCGTCCGCTGCGGCACGCCCGACGACAAGCTCGGCATCCGCGGCAGCAAGTCGTCGCAGATCTTCCTCGACGACGTCCGGCTGCCCGCCGACGCGCTGCTCGGCGAGGTCGGCGGCGGCTTCAAGATCGCGATGAGCACGCTCGACGGCGGCCGCATCGGCATCGCGGCGCAGGCGCTGGGCATCGCGCGGGCCTGCCTCGACGACGCCGTCGGCTACGCGACCCAGCGCAAGACCTTCGGCAAGCCGATCATCCAGCACCAGGCCATCGGCTTCAAGCTGGCCGACATGGCCACCGAGGTCGACGCGGCGCGCCTCCTGACGCTGCGCGCGGCGTGGCTCAAGGACCGCAAGCAGCCGTACGGCAAGGAGGCGGCGATGGCCAAGCTGTTCGCCGCCGACACCGCCAACCGCGCCGCCCGCGAGGCCATCCAGGTCTTCGGCGGCAACGGCTACGTCACCGAGTTCCCGGTCGAGCGGCACTTCCGGGACGCCAAGATCACCGAGATCTACGAGGGGACCAGCGAGATCCAGCGGCTGGTCATCGCCAACTACCTGTCGAAGGGGCAGTAGCCGAAGGAGGAGGAGCCATGGTGCGCAACGGGTTCATCACGTTCGCGGTGGCGCTCGCGCTCGCCGCGTGCGGCGGCAAGGGCAAGCACGCCGACACGGCGGGCGGCGGCGACGACGTCGGCGACGTCGGCGACGGGGACGACGGCGACGGCGGGGGCGGGGGCGGCGACGTCATGGTGCCGCCGGAGAAGATGGACGCGATCCGCATCGACCTCGATCGCAAGCGCACCGCGGCGTCGCGGTGCCTGGTCGACGCGGTCGAGGCCGGCAAGGCCGACAAGTCGGCGCACGGCATGGTGACGCTGGAGTTCGTCGTGACGACCTCCGGCAAGCCCCGCGACGTCAAGGTCGCCAAGTCGACCCTCAAGGCCCAGATGGTCGAGGACTGCGTCGTGGCGCTGGTGGAGGGCATGCAGTTCGATACCCTGCCGCGGGACCTCGAGTGGTCCTACACCTTCGCCTTCGAGACCTACTGATGCAGCTGTCGTCGTCGCTCGCCGTGATCCTGCTGGCCTCGGCCGCCGCCACCGTCGTCCCCCTCGCCGGGTGCGGCGGCGCCGCCGACGGCGCCCGGGTCGCGCCTCCCACCGTCGAGCCGCCGCCGCGGGACGACGACGATGACGACGGCGACGACGACGCCGGCGACGACGGCCTCGAGCTGGTGTCGACGCGCGGCAAGATGGACCCCGCCGACATCCAGGCCGGCCTCGCGCCCCACGCCGCCGCGCTCGAGGACTGCTACGCGAGCCGGGTCGGCCGCCAGAAGTGGATGGGCGGCAAGGTCGAGCTGCGCTGGGAGCTGTCGAAGGACGGCGAGCTGACCGCGGTCCAGCTGACCTCGAGCGACCTCGGCGCCTGGCCGGTCGAGAAGTGCCTGCTCGACGTCGCGCGCGGCGTCACCTTCACCAAGCCCCGGGGCGGGCCGGTCGACTTCAGCATCCCGCTCGAGTTCTCGGCCCGCGGCAACGCGACCTGGTGGGACGCCGACCGCGGCGAGGCGGTGGTGTCGCGGCGCAAGCCCGACCTCGCCACCTGCGCCACCGAGGCCGGCGTCGCCGATCCCGGCGACGTCATCGTCACGGTCTACGTCGGCACCCGCGGCAAGGTCCAGTCGGCGGGCTTCGCGTCGGCGGCGGCGCCGACGCCGGTGACCGCGGGCGGGCCGGCGGCGTCGTTCGACGACGCGTGGGCCGAGTGCGCCTACGGCAAGGTCATGGCGTGGACCCTGTCCGATCCCAAGGGCAAGGTCGCCAAGCTGGCGTTCGTCTACAACCCGGGGCAGGGCGCGCGCCGCCCCGACGCCGCCGACGACGGCGGCTACGACGACGGCGACGGCGAGGGCTGGTGATGGACTTCGCGCCCACCGAGGAGCAGGAGCTGATCCGGCGCACCGCCCGGGACGTCGCCGAGCGGCTGCTGGCGCCGCGGGCCGCGGCCCGCGACGAGGACGGCACCTTCCCCGAGGCCGAGCTCCGCGAGCTCGGCGGCCTCGGCCTGCTCGGCGTCACCGTGCCCGAGGAGCTGGGTGGCGCCGGCGCCGACGTCGTCGCGTACTCGCTGGTGATGCAGGAGCTGGCCCGGGTCGACGCCTCGGTGGCGGTCGCGGTGTCGGTCACCAACATGGTCGCCGAGCTGATCGGCAAGGTCGGCACCGACGAGCAGCGGCGCCGCATCGTGCCGGCGATCGTCAGCGGCCGCGAGGTCGCCGGCGCGTTCGCGCTGTCGGAGCCGCAGGCCGGCTCGGATCCGGCGGCGCTGACCTGCGCCGCGGTCCGCACCGGCGATCGCTGGCGCATCACCGGCGCCAAGCAGTGGATCACCAGCGGCGATCACGCCGGTCAGATCGTCGTCTGGGCGGTCACCGATCCGGGGGCCGGCCACCGCGGCATCACCGCGTTCGTGGTGCCCGGGCTGCGCCACGGCACCGCCGGCCTGTCGGTCGGGCGGCTCGAGGCCAAGATGGGCCTGCACGGCTCGACCACCGCGCAGCTGGTGCTCGACGGCGTCGAGGTCGGGGACGACGCCGTGCTCGGCGGCGTCGGCGGCGGCTTCCGGCTCGCGATGATGGCGCTCGACGGCGGCCGCATCGGCATCTCGTCGCAGGCGATCGGCATCGCCCGCGGCGCGCTCGAGGCCGCGATCCGCTACGCCGGCGAGCGCGAGACCTTCGGCCAGCCCATCATCCGGCACCAGGCGGTCGGCAACATGCTGGCCGACGCCGCGACCTGGCTCGACGCCGCGCTGCTGCTGACGCTGCGCGCGGCGGCGCGCAAGCAGGCCGGGCTGCCGTACACCCGCGAGGCCTCGATGGCCAAGCTGTTCGCCACCGAGAAGGCCGGCCAGATCTGCGATCTGGCGCTGCAGGTCCACGGCGGCTACGGCTACACCCGCGACTTCCCGGTCGAGCGCGCCTACCGCGACGTCCGGGTCACCCGGATCTACGAGGGCACCAGCGAGATCCAGCGCCTGGTCATCGCCCGCGAGCTGATCAAGGCCGCGGGCGCCTGAGCCGCGCCGCCATCCCCTCGAGAGGAAGTCATGTCCGACAGCCCCGCCGCTCCCCGCAAGCTCCGCATCCTGGTCGCCAAGCCCGGCCTCGACGGCCACGACCGTGGCGCCAAGGTCGTCGCCCGCGCCCTCGCCGACGCCGGCTACGAGGTGGTCTACACCGGCCTGCACCAGACCCCCGAGATGATCGCGGCGGCGGCGGTGCAGGAGGCGGTCGACGCGGTCGGCCTGTCGATCATGTCGGGCGCGCACATGACGCTGTTCCCCGCGGTGATCGACGCGCTCAAGGGCCGCGGCGCCGGCGACGTCCTGGTGTTCGGCGGCGGCATCATCCCCAAGGACGACCTGCCGGCGCTGGCCGAGATGGGCGTCGCGACGATCTTCACCCCGGGCGTCTCCACCGAGCAGATCGTGGCGTGGGTCGAGGCCCACGTCCGGCCCCGGGCCGAGGCGTCGTGAACCGGCGCGGCCTGGCCGCGCCGGGCCGCGCGCGGGGCACGAGGTCGGCGCGGGCCGCGCTGGCGACCGCGATCGTGACGCTCTGGGCCGCCGGCTGCGGGCCGCGGCCGGTGCCGGGCGGCGGCGCGCCGGGCGGCGGCCGCGCGGCGGCGCCCGCCGACGCCGGCGTCGCGATCGACGACGGCGACGCCGCCGAGGCCGCCCAGGTCGCGGCGATCGAGAAGGCGATGAACGATCTGGCGCCGGCCGCCAGCCAGTGCTGGGCCGCGGCCGCGGTCGACGACTACCGGCTGGCCGGCGAGGTCTCGCTCTACGTCGAGGTCGACGCCGGCGGCGCGGTCACCGCCACCGTCCAGGCCGACACGACGCGCGATCCGGTGCTGACCGGCTGCCTCGAGGCGGTGGCGCGCGCGTACGCGTGGGCGCCGCCGATGCGCGGCGGCGCCGCGGTGCTGCCGTTCGCGTTCACCGCGCCCGACGGCCAGAACGTGATCGATCGCCGCCTGGTGCCCGACGTCGCTGACGGCGCCCGGGTCCTGCTCGACGGCAAGAGCTCGGGCAACCGCGCCGCGTCGATGTTCGAGCTGGTGGTGCCGGCGGGCGGCGCGCCCGCGGCGACCGCGTCGGAGCGCGCCGAGGTGTGGATCTACCTCGACGAGCCCGGCACCGGCTCGATCCCGGCGGCCGGGCGCGGCGACGCCACGCTGCTGCCGCCGCGCGCGGTGCGGGCGCTGCGCGCGCGCGCCGACGCGCCGCTGCGGATCGTCGTCGTCGCGGTCCCCGGCGGCGACGAGGACGCCACCCGGCGCGCCGGCGTGCTGCCGTCGGGGCCGGCCAGCCTGCGCGACAAGGGCCGCCCGACGCCGGTGATCGGGGCGCTGGCCACCGCCACGCCGATCGCGCTGCACGGGCCCGGCGGCCTCGCCACCGGCACCGTGACGATCCTGCTCGACCAGGCCGCGACCGGCAGCGATCGCGTCGCCGCCAGCGTCCTCGCCCTCGACGTCGGCGCCGCGGTCCCGCCGCACGCCCACGCCGGCGCCACCGAGCTCCTGTACGTGCTCGAGGGCGCCGCCACGATGATCGTCGACGGCGTGACCCTGCCGATCGGCGCCGACAGCGTCGTCCAGATCCCCCCGGGCGTCGAGCACTCGGCCACGGTGACCGAGCGGTTCCGCGCCTACCAGTTCTACACGCCTGCCGGTCCCGAGCAGCGCTTCAAGGCCAAGCCGTGAGCACCTCCGCGTCGTCCCCGTCCCCCCTGGTCCGCGACGTCCTCGCCGGCGACGTCCGCGCCGGCGCCCGCCTGATGCGCGACCTCGACGATCGCCGCGCCGGGGCGCTGGCCGCGCTCAAGGAGCTGCACCCGTCGACCGGCCGCGCCTACATCGTCGGCATCACCGGCAACCCGGGCGCCGGCAAGTCGACCGTGGTCGACGCGCTGATCGCGCACTACCGCGCCGCCGGCGAGCGGGTCGGCGTCGTCGCGGTCGATCCGACGTCGCCGTTCTCGGGCGGCGCGATCCTCGGCGATCGCATCCGCATGCAGCGCCACGCCCTCGATCCCGACGTCTTCATCCGGTCGCTGGCGACCCGCGGCCACCTCGGCGGCCTGTCGCGCTCGACCTTCGACGTCGTCGCGGTGCTCGACGCGATGGGCTACCAGCGCATCCTGGTCGAGACCGTCGGCGTCGGCCAGGACGAGGTCGACGTCATGAAGGCCGCGCACACCTCGGTGGTGGTGACCGTGCCCGGGCTCGGCGACGACATCCAGGCCATCAAGGCCGGGCTGCTCGAGATCGCCGACGTCCTGTGCGTCAACAAGGCCGATCGCGAGGGCGTCGATCGCACCGTGCGCGACCTGATGCACATGCTCGATCTGCGCGGCGGCGAGCGCCGCGACGTCGAGATCGTCCAGACCATCGCGGCGCGCGGCCTCGCCGACGGCTCGGGGCTGACCGAGCTGGCCGCCGCGATCGAGCGCCACCGCGCCAAGGCGTGGCGCGGCGACGACGGCGTCGCCCACGCCCGCACCCGCGCCGCCGCGCAGCTGACCGAGCTGGTGCGGGCGCTGCTCGCGGATCGCGTCGAGCGCGGCCTGGCCGCGCGGGGCGGCCTGATCGAGGTCGCGGCGGCGGTGGTCGACGGCAAGGAGGATCCCTACACCGCGGCGGAGCGCATCGTCGCCGACCTGTAGGTGCCCGGCGGACCGCGGCGCCGCGTCGGCGCGCGGCCTGCGAGATCGATCACGTCGCGCCCGATCGGCGCTGATGCTACGATCGGGCTTTGGAGGTTTGCCTATCCATGCGTAGTCCCTGCCTTCGTGATCCCCTCCGCGGGCGCGCCGCGGCCGCGCTCGCCGTCGTCGGGGCGCTGTGGCTCGGCGGCGCCGGCTGCGGCCTGGTGTCGAGCGACATCGACGACTTCGATCTGTCGATCGAGGAGAAGTCCTTCACGATCGACACCAGCCAGTGGGGCCTGACCGACGTCGACACGTTCGTCAACACCGACTGCTCGGCGACGCCGGGCGTGTGCGCGACCGCGGCCCAGCAGGCGTGCACCGACGGCAACTGCTTCGGCAGCTGCAGCACGACGACCAACACCTGCGAGCTGCACGTCGTCGTCGCGCTGTGGGACATGGTCGTGCTGACCGAGGAGCAGCCCGAGCTGCAGACGATCGACGACTCGCCGCTGGTCGGCGTCACGATCGACACGATCGAGTACGCGGTCGCCGAGAACAGCCTCAACGTCGCGACCCCGCCGTTCACGCTCTACGTGTCGCCGTCGACGATCATGAGCCCCGGCGATCCCGAGGCCGAGGCGGTCGGCACGATCGCGCCGGTCGACGCCCGCACGCTGCTGCCGCTGACCCCGGTCGACATCACCGACGCCGGTCGCGCGTCGCTGACCGACTACATGACCAACTTCTCGACCCCGTTCAACATCATCGTCGGCGCCGACCTCTACATCCGCCAGGGCGACACCGTCCCCCAGGGCCGGATGTCGGCCAAGGTCAAGGTCGCCGCGCACGCCGACGCCAGCCTGTAGCGCCGCGGCGCTACGAGGCCGAGCGATCGGGCTCGGTCGCCGACAGCAGCGCCGTCGGCGACCCGGCCGGCAGGCCGCCGGCGGCGTCGCGCAGGGCGCGGCCGCGGCCGCGCGCCCGCCACAGGTGGCGCGCCAGCGCCCCGTACAGGCGCAGCTTCTGGTCCGCCAGCACCTCGGAGCCGGCGACCCGGGCGGCGTACATCTCGAGGACGTCGGGGTCGAACAGCACCAGCGACATCCACCGCCGCCAGCCGTCGCCGCGCTGGTACAGCAGGCGGGCCAGCCAGCGGTCGAGCGCCAGCTCGCGGCCGACCACGGCGCGGCGCAGCGCCCGCCGGTAGCCGGCGAACGCGACGTCGCCGGTGGCCAGGGCCCGGGCCACCGCGTCGCCGGTGACCTGGGCCTGCTCCATCGCGACCGCGATGCCCTCGCCGGTGAGGCCGTCGATGCCGGCGGCGTCGCCGACGGTGACCAGCCGCGGCGCCGACACCGGCGCCCGCGGGTGGTAGCCCCACACCGGCCAGCCGTGGGCGGCGCGCGCCGGCAGCGTGACGCCGACCTCGGCGAGCCCGGCGCCGAGGTGCTCGATCAGCTTCGGGCCGCCGACGCGCGTCGACGGGTAGTGCATGATGCCGACGTTGACGCGCCGGTCGTGGACCGGGAACACCCACAGGTAGCCGCGCACGCCGCGCAGCATCGGCGTGAAGTCGTAGAGCATCGCGTCGTCGACGGCGGCGCCGTCGGCGACGGGCAGCTCGGCCTTGAACAGGCGGTGGGGCAGGGCCTTGGCGTTGCCGGTGAGGTGCTTGCGGACGACCGACGCGGCGCCGTCGGCGCCGACCACGACCCGCGCCGCCAGGGTGCGGCCGCGGCTGGTCTCGACGACGACCCGGTCGGCCTCGACGGCGAGCCGGGTGACGCCCTCGTCCTCGACGATCTCGACGCCGCGGGCGCGGACCTGGGCGACCAGGCTGGCGTCGAACTCGTCGCGCCGGATGACGTTGACCGGCCGCCCCAGCCGCACGGTGCGGACGAAGCTGCCGAACCGGACCCGGGCGGTCGGCGACGCCAGGTGCGGGACGTCGAGCTTCAGATCGAGGGCGGCGAGGGCCTCGTCGGCGTGGCCGGTGAGGCCGCCGCCGCACGGCTTCTCGCGCGGGTGGCGGTAGCGCTCGAGGACCAGGACGTCGCGGACGCCGTGCTGGTGGAGGCGCGCGGCCACCGCCGCGCCCGCGGGGCCGGCGCCGACGACGATGACGTCTCGGACGGTCACGGCGGCGGTGTACCCCGAAACCCCGGCCGCCGGGAAGCCCGGCGCCGGCGCCGCGGCTCAGGACGCCGCTTCGCCGACGTCGTGGGCGTCGCCGTGGGCGTCGCCGTGGTCGTCGTCGTGGTCGTCGTGGTCGTCGTGGTCGTCGGGATCGTCCGGATCCGGACCCTCGATCGCGCCGGTGCCGGCGTTGACCCGCTCCCGCAGCTCCTTGCCGACCTTGAAGAACGGCAGACGCTTGGGCTTGACGTGGACCGGCTCGCCCGTGCGCGGGTTCCGCCCCTCGTAGGCCTTGTAGCTGCGGACCTCGAAGCTTCCGAAGCCCCGGATCTCGATGCGCTCGCCGCGCTCGAGCGCCGCGATCATGCTGTCGAACATGACGTTCACGACCGCCTCGGCCTTGCCCTTCGGCAGCTTCAGCGCCTCCGAGAGCCGCTCGATGAGGTCGCTCTTGGTGACCGGCATGAATCCCCCCGCTTGGTCTCCGCGTGCCCGTCCATTGAACCCCTCGGAGGCGAGGCGGATCAACGGCTTATGACCGAAAGCGGGATCGCTCCCGCGGTGATCCGACGGTCCGGGCCCCGGACAGCCGGAAAAATCCAGCGAGAGCGGATCCCAGCGATGTCGCGGCGCCAGCGGTCGCCGCCGTGGCTACAGCGTGCGGACCGGCTGGTACTCGCCGAAGACGCCGCGCAGGACGTCGGCGACCTCGCCGACCGTGGCCATCGCCTTGACCGCGGCCAGGATGGGCTCGACCACGTTGGCGGTGCCGCGGGCGGCGTCGTCGAGGGCGCGCAGCGCCCGATCGGTCTCGGCCTGGGCGCGGCGGGCGCGCATCGCCTGGACCCGCGCCACCTGATCGCGCTCGCTGGCGGGATCGACCTTGGCCACCGGGATCGGCGCCTCCTCGTCGAGGACGAAGTCGTTGACGCCGACGACGACGCGCTCCTTGCGCTCGACCGCGCGCTGGTGCTCGTAGGCGCGGCGCTCGATCTCGCGCTGCTGGAAGCCCTGCTCGATCGCGCGGACGGTGCCGCCGAGCTCGGCGATGCGCTCGAGGTACGCGGTGGCGCGGCGCTCGATCTCGTCGGTCAGGGCCTCGACCGCGTACGAGCCCGCGAACGGATCGACGAAGTCGGCGACCCCCGACTCGTGGGCGATCACCTGCTGGGTGCGCAGCGCCACGGTCGCGGCCTCGGCGGTGGGCAGGCCGAGCGCCTCGTCGTAGCCGTTGGTGTGCAGCGACTGGGTGCCGCCGAGCACCGCGGCCAGGGCCTGGACGGTGACGCGCGCGACGTTGACCAGCGGCTGCTGCGCCTGCAGCGTCACGCCCGCGGTCTGGGTGTGGAAGCGCAGCATCTGGCTCTTGGCCTGCTTGGCGCCGAAGCGGTCGCGCATGATCCGGGCCCACATCCGGCGCGCGGCGCGGAACTTGGCGACCTCCTCGAGGAAGTTGTTGTGCCCGTTGAAGAAGAACGACAGCCGCGGCGCGAACTCGTCGACGTCGAGCCCGGCGGCCAGCGCGGCCTCGACGTAGGCGACGCCGTCGGCGAGCGTGAACGCGACCTCCTGGACCGCGTCGCTGCCGGCCTCGCGGATGTGGTAGCCGCTGATCGACACCGTGTTCCACTGCGGCACCTGGCGGCTGCAGAAGGTGAAGGTGTCGGTGATCAGCCGCATCGACGGCGTCGGCGGGTAGATGTACGTGCCGCGCGCGATGTACTCCTTGAGGACGTCGTTCTGGATGGTGCCGCGCAGGCGGTCGCGCGGCACGTCGCGCTCGTCGCCGACCGCGACGTACAGCGCCAGCAGCGTCGCCGCGGTGGCGTTGATCGTCATCGACGTCGACACCTCGCCCAGCGGGATGTCGTCGAACAGGACCCGCATGTCCTCGATCGAGTCGATCGCGACGCCGACCCGGCCGACCTCGCCCGACGCCATCGGGTGATCGCTGTCGCGGCCCATCTGGGTCGGCAGATCGAACGCGACCGACAGGCCCTTGCCGCCCTGGGCCAGCAGGTAACGGTAGCGCTGGTTGGACTCGGCGGCGGTGCCGAAGCCGGCGTACTGGCGCATGGTCCAGAACTGGCCCCGGTACATGCTGCCCTGGACGCCGCGCGTGTACGGGAACGCGCCGGGGTCGCCGAGGTCGCGCGCCGGATCGAGGTCGGCGACGTCGGCGGGGCCGTAGACCGGCTTGATCTCGATGTCGGCGTCGGTGGCGAACCGCGCCTTGCGCTGGCGCGGCGCCTTGGCCGGCTTTGCCGTGGGGTCCTTGGGCTGGCTCATCGCCTGGGAAGCTAGCAGGCGCGGCGCGCCGACGGCGAGGGCCGTGACGTCGCGAAGATGGCTCAGGGCGGCCGCGGGGACATCCCCCGGCGCGGTGGCGCTGGGAGGCGGAGACCCGCTACCGCCGGCGGGTCAGCCCGGTGCACAGGGCGGCCGAGCGTCCGGCGGCGGCGACCGCCGCGGCGAGGTCGTCGGCGCAGCCGAGCCCGGCGGCACCGGCGATGTCGAGCGCGGACTCGAGCTCGAGCGCCGAGCCCAGCGCGATGCGCTGGTACCGGGCTCGCTCGGCCGAGCCCGGCGGGTGGCCGTTGCCCTCGGCGAGGTTGTGGGCGACCGAGGCCGCGGCGCGGCGCGCCTGGTCGCGGAGCGATGCCCAGCCTCGCCACTGGGCGCTGGCGATGCGGCAGCGCTCCACCGCCTCGAGGGCGGCGCGATACGCGACGAAGCGAGACAGCAGGCGCGACGGGCTGATGGGTTGGTCCATGCCCGGTTCCGCGCAGCGGGTGTGCCAGCGACGTGCGTGGCGCGGGCGCACCGCCGGAGCTGGCGCACCCGGTGCGCGTCCGGAGGCAGGACCAGCCCATCGGCCCGCGGCGCCGTCCCGTGCTCGGCGCGCCCGCACTCTGTGCTCGCGGGTCTCTCCCGAGCGCGGAGCGCGGAGAGCGGAGCGCCGAGATCCGAGGAGGCACACCCCGCATCGCGTGGCTGTCTCCTCCGCGCTCCGCCCTCCGCGCTCCGCCCTCCGCCCTCCGCGCTCGACAGGGCCCGAGCGCCGGCCCCGACGCCGCTCTCGGCCGCGCGCCGCTACGCCAGCGGCTGCGGGCTGAACCGGCGCGTGAACCAGGTCGCCAGCCCGATCGCGCGATCCGCGAGCGCGTAGGCCGGCGGGTAGACGACCCGGGGCTCGCCGCGGTCGAGGGCGCGCACCACCAGCTGGGCCAGCCGGTCGGGGTCGCCGGTCGGGATCAGCCGGGCCAGGCGCGACGTCGGCACCTGGGCCTTGGCGTTGCGCTCGAGCGCCGACTCGACCGGGCCCGGGTACACGGTGACGACGTGGACGCCGCTGCCGGCGAGCTCGAGGTGCACGTTCTCCGACGCCATCGCGAGCCCCGCCTTGCTGCCGCCGTAGAAGGCGCAGCCGCGCAGCGGCACCCGGCCCGCCATGCTCGAGACGTTGACGATCGCGCCGGCGCCGCGCGCCACCATCGCCGGCGCGGTCAGGTTCATCAGCCGCATCGGGCTGATCAGGTCGACGTCGAGGATGCGCTGGCCCAGCGCCCACGGCGTCGCCGCGAGGGTGCGCACGTCCATGATGCCGGCGCAGTTGACCAGCAGGTCGACCGGGCCGTGGGCCGCGACCAGCGCGGCGTGGGCGGCCTCGAGGTCGGCGGGCCGCGACAGGTCCCACTGCCAGGTCGACGCCCGCGCGCCCAGCGGCGCCGCGACCCGGGCCAGGCCGTCGCCGTCGACGTCGGTGAGGGCGAGGTGGGCGCCGGCGTGGTGGCTCGACAGCGCGCGGGCCAGCGCGGCGCCGATGGCGCCCGCGGCGCCGGTGATCAGGATCAGGCCAGGGGCAGGGCGAGGAGCCATGGCCGCATCGTCGCGCCGCGGCCGGTCCTAGTCCACCCACGGCAGCAGCGCCGAGACGGCCTCGCGCGACGGCGCGCCGGGCATTGCGATGGGCTCGATCGACTCGAGCAGCGCGTGGAGGGCCGGCAGGTGCGCGTCGTCGACGCCGCCGGCCAGGCGGACGCCGTAGGCGAACTGCGCGTCGAACAGGAAGACCAGGTGGGTGCGCCGCGCGCCGCTGTCGAGGGTGTGGCGCGTGCCCGCGAGGCCGACCGTGGTGTGACACGGCGTCGTCGTGATCGTGGCGGCGGCGCGCTGGCGCGGACCGCCGCAGAGCAGCTCGAGCGTGGACTCGGCCAGCTCGGGGTGCCGCGGCAGGGCGGCGGCGACGTGGAGGCGCGCCGGGTCGCGCTCGTCGGGCGGCGCCAGGTGGGCGCTGAACGCCTCGGCGGTGATCCGCCACCCCGAGGGCGGCGCGAAGCGGTAGCGGCGGCGCCGGACCCGCCCCAGCAGGTGAGCGTCGCGGCGCAGCAGGGTGCGGACGACCGCGCGCAGCGCGCCGTGGCGCTCGGCGCCGACCGAGACGCTGGTGAGCTGCGCGTAGTGATCGTCGAGCAGGACGAAGCCGGCGTGCAGCTCGACGTCCGCGCCGTCGATCGCGCCGCGTCGCCGGTGCAGCTCGGTGAGCTCGCCCTCGTCGGTGACGCCGTGCTCGACCTCGGTCGCCGCGGCGTCGACGAACCCGGCCGGCGCGCCGATCCCGGCGACGAGGTCGGCGGTGCTGGCGATCGGACGCAGCCGCTCGATGTACTGGATCGACCCCGAGCCCGGTGGCCCGGGCGGCACCAGCTGGAAGCCCCGCGGCGCGGCGATGCGCGCCCAGCCGGCCGGGATCGGGATCACTTGAGCAAGTTCGCGGCCCAGTTGATGGCCGCGGTCTCGGCGCCCAGGGGCGCCATCGTCATGGCGCCGAGCGCCGCGGTGGTGCCGCCGGCGATCGAGCCGAGGACGCCGCCGCCGACGGCGTCGTCGACCCAGCTCGCGGCGTGGGTCGAGACGTCGAGCGCGGTGTTGTCCTTGCCGGTGGCGTCGTTGTGGCCGTACAGCGGCGACCGGCCGAGATCGTCGTCGTCGGCGAGGTGGGCCATGCCGCTCCCGATGCCGAGGCCCGTCGCGGCGGCGCCGGTCACCGCGGCCACCTCGCCCATCATGCCGGCGGCACCGAGGGCCTCGGCCGTGGTCGCCACGCCGGACACCATCTCGAGGCCACCCCGCAGCCCCTCGGTGACGTCGCCGTGCTCGACGCCCTGGAGCACGTCGTGCAGCCCCATCCCCACACCCACGGGGCCGAGGAAATTCATGGCGGGGGCGAGCGGTCCCATGGCCTTGCTGACCGCCGGGATGGACTTGCCGATCGGCCCGTTGGCCAGGTCAAGACCGGTGTGAATCGCGCCGGCGATGTCCCAGCCCCAACCGCCACCTTCTTCTGGATTGTCTGACATCGGTATCTCCGCAGCCCGGACGGCCGCGAAGACGGAAGCGCCCGAGCGCGGCCGTGACCGGCACGATCCGGCAACCTCCGACCCTGGCCCCGGGCCACCTCGTCGGAGGCGTCGCCCGGCGCCACCGTCACAGCTGGCGGCCGCGAGGTTCTACCGCTGCGTGAGCTCGATCGACTGGATCCCGTGCCTCGATGCCGGCTGGGTGCGGCGCGTGACCGCCGACGGCGTGATCCTCTACCGGCGCGAGGGGCGCGCCGCCGGCGCCGTGGTGATCCGCCGGGCCCGCCGCCCGGTGACCCGGCTGCGCGACCTGATCGCCGCCGCCCGCGGCCGCGGCGGCGACAGCGAGGTGGTCGCGGTCCGACGCCTGGTCACGGTCGAGGGGGAGCACGGCGCCCTCGTCGAGCTGGCGCGCCGCAGGCACGACGAGACCGGGATGCTGCTGCTCGGCGTCGTCTACGCCGACGACGCCATGGCGACGGTCGACGCGGTGTCCGGCCGACCGGACCTCCACGGCGCCTTCCGCGAGGTCGTGACCCACGCGCTGGCGCACTTCCCGCTCGGCCTCGGCAGCCCGCGACGCCGGCGCTACGGCTACGAGCCGCCCGCGGGGTGGCGGGGCATGCCGGGCTTGCACGGGACCAGCTGGCTGGCCCCGGCGCACCCGCTCGACCCGTCGGCGATCCGCGTCTTCGACGCCCGCCCGGCGCACCACCCGGGCGGTGGCGTCATCGCCAAGACCCTGTTCGAGGATCCGCCGGACCCGCTCTCGATCCAGGAGTCGTCGTCGGTGCCGCTGGTGCTGAGCGACGGCCTGTCCGGGGTCCGCGACCGGGTCCGCGGCATCGCGGCCGACGGCTCCGAGCGGACGATCCACATCGCGACGCTCCTCGACGACCGCGGTCACCAGTACAACCTGCGCCTCGAGACCGACGAGATCACGCCAGGGCCCGCGCTGGACGCCTTCGACCGGCTCCTGGCCACCGTCCGGGCGGTGCCCGGGCCGCACGCCGAGGTCCGCGCGGCGGCGCCGGTCTTCCTGCACTGGGCCGACTGAGCCGCGTCCGAGCGCGGCGGCGCTCCGCCGCCCGGCGGGACGCCCGGGCCGGCGCGGCTACTCCATCGCCGGTGCCTCGAGCGGCATCGGGTGCTCGACGGTGGTGGTGCCGACGCGGACCGGCGCGCACGATCCGCCCGGCGCGCTCGGATCGACGCAGGTCCCGGGGTCGACCGGCTGGACCGCCGGCGTGTCGTCGGGCGCGACGTATCCGGGCTGCTGGTAGGGCTGGTTGCCGGTGAGGTAGCGGAGATCCTCGCCGACCAGCTGGCCGATGTTGAGCCCCTGCTCGTGGGCGCCGTGGGAGCCGTAGGCGGCCGCCATCGTGCCGTTCCAGAGCAGCTCGGTGGCTCCCATGCCGGCGCCGATCAGCGGGATGGCACCGATGCCGTTGGTGACGGCCTCGCCGATGTGGTCCCAGCGCTCGGTGCCCTCGCTGTTGATCGCCTGGTAGGTGTGCATGCCGGCGCCGAGGAGGCCGGCGGCGGCGCCGGCGTACGGGATCATGCTGTGCCCGGGGAGGCTGGCGATCTCGCCGACGCCGCCCACGGTCTCCAGTCCAGGCTTGATGTAGTCGTCCCAGGCACCCATGTGATCTCTCCTCGTGATGGTCAGGTGGTGGCCACGTGCGTCGCCAGGGCGATCGCCGCGACGAGCGTGGGATGAAAGCGGCCCAGCCGGTGGGGGCGGGCGGCCGCGGGCGACGGCAGGAACGACCCGTCGGCGAGCTGCAGCCCGATCAGCCGCGGCCACGTCGACGGCGGGACGTCGCCGCCGACCCGGTGGAGCGCCATCGCCAACTCGGCGGCGACGTCGGCGTCGCGGCGCGCCAGGAAGCGGTCGATCCAGCGGGGCGCGGTGGCCCGGACTCGGTCGCCGATCGCCGCCGGCGTGGGGCCCAGCAGCGACAGCCAGAGCACGACGTGGGTGGTCTCGTAGGCGCGCGCGACGGTGAGGTCGTCGAGGTCGCGCGCCGTGGCGATCCACGAGGCCGCGGCCAGCGCGTCGGCGTCGAGGTGGCGCGACGGCACGCCGATCGCGCGCAGCGCCATCGCCGTGGCGAGTCGGGGCAGCCACGTCGCCGCGGTCGACGTCTCGTGATCGGCGAGGCGCGCGGCCAGGCGCGGGTGCCGCAGCCCGCGCCGGTGGAAGTGGACGTAGGCCGGCGCCAGCGCGACCAGGCGGGCGTCGTGGTCGACGAGGTCGAGCAGCAGGTCGCCGCGGCGCAGCGCGTGCCACGCGCGGTCGAGCAGGCCGTCGAGCTCGGCCGCCAGCGCCGGGACCCGGCGCCCCAGCCCGGCCGCCGCGGCCAGATCGACGAGGGTCGCGAGCTCGGCCGCGCGCTTGACCAGCGCGACCACGTCGGGCACCGGGCGCAGGAACGCCGGCAGCCCGTCGACCAGGAAGCCGATCGCCGCCTGCAGGGCGGTCCCGGCGTCGGCGGTCGGGGCGGCGGCGGGGCGGTCGACGACGGCCGGCGGGGTCGCGTCGCCCGGATCGAGGAGGTCGTGCAGGGACAGGATCGCGTCGCGCGGCGCGGTCGGGCGCGCGGTCACGAGCGCGGCCAGGATCGCGGCCCGGTGCGGCGCGAGCGGGACGGCGCCGCGCGCGACCGCGATCGTGCCGAGCTCGAGGGTCCGGAACACGACGTGGAGCCGGTGCTCCACGCCGCGCGGGGTGGCGGCCTCGGAGGCGTAGATCGCCAGGGGCCAGCCGGTCGTGGTGTACGCGTCGAACGCCTCGGTGACGGTGACGGTCGCGCCGGCGGGCGCGTCGCGGTGGGCGCACCCCGCCGACCACGACCAGACGTCCTCGGGCAGCGCCTCGAGCGGCGGCACGGCGAGCGTGACCCCGGCCGCCACGGTGGCGAGCAGGGCGCCCCGTTGGCGGCCGCGCGCCCACGACGCCGGCAGCTCGAGCTCGAGGTCGGCCGCGTCGCCTCGGAGCTCGACGACCCGGGGCGGCGCGGACCCGGCGGCGGGCGGGCGAGCGGAGGACGGCGTGCGGTCGGGGCGGCCGCGGCGGGGCGAGGGCATGGTCGTGACGCGTCGCGCCGCACCGGCGGCACGTCGGGATAGAGCACGACCGGCGCCGAGCGTTACGGCGCCGCCCGGGGATCCGCCGCGGCGGCGCGCGGCGGGCGCGGCTCAGAAGCCGACGAAGACGCCGGTCGTGGCCTCGCCGATGCCGATCGCCAGGCTCGGCGACGAGGTCGGCGCGTGGATCGTCGCGCCACCCTCGAGCAGGAGCCCGAAGTTGTCGCCGATGTGGGCGCGCACGCCGATCCGCGTCGACGCCGCGAAGAAGCCCGCGGTCATGAAGAAGGTGCGGTGCGCCAAGGTCAGCTCGACCTGGCCCCAGCGCTTGCCCACCGACGCGCTGACCGTGACCGCGGCGCCGGAGTCGCCGCCGTCCTGGACCTCCTCGCCGAGCGCCGACACCAGCGTCACCGCGTAGCCGGCGCCGACGCCGAGCGCGAGCCCGAGCGGATCCTGGTCGCTGTGCAGCAGGCCGACCCGGCCCTCGACGAACGAGTTCCAGACCTCGTTCTGGCCCAGCACCTCGACCCGATCGGTCACGCCGATCGCGCCGTGCAGGACGGTGTTGGCCTCGCCGAGCTGCGACGCGGCGAGGCCGGCGGCGAGCTCGACCCGGCCGGCGCGCAGCGTGTCCGCCGGCCGGACCGCGGAGTAGGTCCCGCACCCGGCGGCCACCGCGCCGAGCGCGCAGCCAGCGGCGACGACGACGGCGACGCGACCAGGCCGCGACATCGCGGTCACACCTTCATCTCGGGGACGTCGCCGTCGACCTGCAAGGGCGCGCCGGTGGCGGCGACGATGTCGTCGACGGACACGCCGGGCGCGCGCTCGCGCAGGCGCAGCCCGGTCGGGGTCACGTCGATCACCGCGAGGTCGCTGACGATCGTGTGGACGCAGGCGACGCCGGTCAGCGGCAGCGTGCAGTCCGGGATGATCTTGGGCTCGCCGGTCTTGGTCGTGTGATCCATCATGACGATCACGCGCCGCGACCCCGCGACCAGGTCCATCGCGCCGCCCATGCCCTTGACCATCTTGCCGGGGATCATCCAGTTGGCGAGGTCGCCGCGGGCCGAGACCTCCATCGCGCCCAGGACGCTGACGTCGACGTGGCCGCCGCGGATCATCGCGAACGACTCGGCCGAGTCGAAGAACGCCGAGCCCGCGATCGCGGTGACGGTCTGCTTGCCGGCGTTGATCAGGTCGGCGTCCTCGTCGCCCTCGAGCGGGAACGGCCCGATGCCGAGCATGCCGTTCTCGCTCTGCAGGACGACGTCGATGCCGTCGGGGATGAAGTTGGCGACCAGGGTCGGCATGCCGATGCCGAGGTTGACGTAGAAGCCATCCTGCAGCTCGGCGGCGACGCGGCGGGCGATCTGTTCACGCTCGAGGCGAGGCATGGGTTCCTCCGGCGGTGAGGGTGAGGGCGAGGGCAGGGGCGGACGCGGCGCGGTGGCTCATGACGCCCGCTTGCGCACCGTGCGCTGCTCGATCGGCTTGACGTAGTCGACGCCCTGGAAGATGCGCTGGACGTAGATCGACGGCGTGTGGATCTGGTCGGGATCGAGGCTGCCCACCGGGACCAGCTCCTCGACCTCGGCGATCGTGATCCGCCCGGCCGCCGCCATCAGCGGGTTGAAGTTGCGCGAGGTCTTGCGGAACACCAGGTTGCCCCAGGCGTCGCCCTTCCAGGCCTTGACGATCGCGACGTCGCCGCGCAGCGCGTGCTCAAGGACGCACGCCTTGCCACCGATCTCGCGGGTCTCCTTGCCCTCGGCGACCTTGGTGCCGTAGCCGGTGGGCGTGAAGAACGCCTCGATGCCGGCGCCACCGGCGCGGATGCGCTCGGCCAGCGTGCCCTGCGGGCACAGCTCGACCTCGAGCTGGCCGCCGAGGAACTGCTGCTCGAAGATCTTGTTCTCGCCGACGTACGACGAGATCATCTTCTTGACCTGGCCCTGGGCCAGCAGCACGCCGAGGCCCTTGTCGGTGGTGCCGCAGTTGTTGCTGATGATCGTCAGCCCCATCAGCTTGCGGCGGGCCAGCTCGCGGATGCAGTTCTCGGGGTTGCCCGACAGGCCGAACCCGCCGGAGAGGATCACGGCCCCGTCGGTGACGTCGTGCAACGCCGCCTGGGCGTCGGGGTAGACCTTCTTCATCGCGGGCGATCGTTAGGCCCCGTTGCCGGCGCTGTCAACGCGCGGGCTGGACTACGCTGACCCCATGGCGCTGATCACGCTGATCACCGACTTCGGCACCGCCGACGGCTACGTCGGCGCGATGAAGGGCGTCATCCACCGCCTGGCGCCCGGCACCACCGTCGTCGACGTCGCCCATGACGTGCCGCGGCACGACGTCGCGCACGCGGCGTGGGTGGTCGCGACCGCGGCGCGCGAGTTCCCGGTCGGCACGATCCACGTCGTCGTCGTCGATCCCGGCGTCGGTGGCGCCCGCGCCGAGGTCGTCGTCGCCGCCGACGGCCACCGCTACGTCGGCCCCGACAACGGCGTCTTCGCCCACGTCACCCGCACCGGCCTCGACGGCAGCTGGGCGATCACGTCGACCGCGTTCCGGCTACCCGACGCGGCGCCCACGTTCCACGGCCGCGACGTCTTCGCGCCGGCGGCGGCGGCGCTGGCCCGCGACCTGCCGCCGCGCCTCGCCGGTCCGGCGACCTGCCTGGCCGGCGCGCTGCCGTGGCCGCCGCCCGCCGACGGCCGCGGCCACGTCATCCACGTCGACGTCTTCGGCAACCTGATCACCGACCTGGTCGCGCCCGCGGCGGCGACCGGCGCGGTCCGCATCCACGGCCGCACCGTGACGATCCACCGCACCTTCGCCGACGTCGAGCGCGGCGCGCTGGTCGCGTACCCCGGTTCGTCGGGCACCCTCGAGGTCGCGATCCGCGAGGGCGACGCCGCGACCGCGCTCGGGGTCCGTCGCGGCGACGAGGCGGCGTGGGAGCCGTCGCGGTGAGCCGGCGGCGGCGCGACGGCGGGCGCCGGCCCCGCCGCGACCCCGGCGACGAGGTCGTCGTCGAGCTGACGATCGACGGCCTCGCGGCCGGCGGTGATGGCGTCGGGCGCACCGCCGACGGC
Source organism: Kofleriaceae bacterium (assembly GCA_020633495.1). Taxonomy (GTDB): domain Bacteria; phylum Myxococcota_A; class Polyangia; order Haliangiales; family Haliangiaceae; genus WYBA01. The sequence continues at coordinate 48,479 of JACKDR010000022.1, forward strand.
CGGGTCACGTTCGTCGCGCGCACCGCGCCGGGCGACCGGATCCGGGCCCGCGTCGTCGAGACCCACAAGAGCTTCGCGCGCGCCGCGCTGGTCGAGGTGCTGTCCCCCGGCCCCGACCGGGTGGCGCCGCCGTGCCCGCTGTTCGGTGACGGCCGCTGCGGCGGCTGCGCCTGGCAGCACGTGGCCCCGGCGGCGCAGCGGGCGGCCAAGGGCGCGCTGGCGGCGTCGGCGCTGCGCCGCGCCATCGGCGCCGGGCTCGTGCTCGGCGAGGTCCAGGCCGCGGCGCCGACGCTGGGCTGGCGGCGCCGGGTCCGCCTCCACGCCGCGACCGGTCCCGGCGCGCCGCCGCGGCTCGGCCTCTACGGCCCGGGCAGCCACGACGTCGTCGACGTCGCGACCTGCCCGCAGCTGGAGCCGGCGCTCGATCGCGCGCTGGCGGCGCTGCGCCCTGGCTGCTCGCCGCGGTCGCCGACGGCGCCGAGGTCCACCTCGCGCTCGGCCACGCCGGCGACGTCCACGTCGTGGTCGACGGCGGCCTGTCGCGCGCCGCCGCCGAGCGCCTGGTCGCGGCCGGCGCCGCGGGCGTCGTCGTCCGCCAGGACGGCCGCACCTGCGGCCACGTCGGCGCTGCGACGATCGAGCTCGAGCCCAGGCTCGCTGGCGCCGCGGACGCGTTCGCCCAGGCGTCGCGCGACGGCAACCGCGCGCTGGTCGCCGAGGTCGTCGCCGCGGTGGCGCCGGCGCCGGGGCTGCGCGTCCTCGAGCTGTTCGCCGGCGGCGGCAACTTCACGCGCCACCTGACCGCGGCCGGCGCCACGGTGGTCGCCAACGACGTCGTCGCGCCTGCGGTGACGCTGCCGGGCGCCCGCTTCGAGGTCGGCCCGGCCGCCGAGACCGTGGCCCGGCTGGCGGCCACCGGCGCCCGGTTCGACGTCGTGCTGCTCGATCCGCCGCGCACCGGCGCCCGCGAGGTGGTCGCCGCGCTGGCGGCGCTGGGCGCGCCGCGGATCGTCTACGTGTCGTGCGACGCGGCCACGCTGGGCCGCGACCTCGAGCTGCTCGCGGCCGCGGGCTGGGCGCCGCGGCGCGCCGCGGTGCTCGACGTCATGCCGCAGACCCCGCACCTCGAGATCGTCGCCGTCGCCGAGCGCGGCGGCGCCGCCGCGCCGGCTACTCCTCCGGCTCCGGCGGCGCGAAGCTGATCGACATCTCGGCGCGACCGTCGTCGTCGACCGGATCGCACGACGCCTGGACGGCCGCGGTCGCGGTGGTCCAGTACGCCGCCAGGTTGTCCTCCTGGCTGCGGCCCAGGACGCCGTCCATCGCGGCCCGCAGCGACGCGAAGTCGTCGCCGCACGCCTGCATCGAGGCGTAGCCGTCGCCGACCGCGGCCTGGACCGACCGCAGGCCGCCGCCCTCGAGGTACGCGGTGACCACGACCGGGTGGCCCTGGTACGTGGTGACGATCGTGACCGCCTCGCCGTCGGTCTCGCCGGTGGGGAAGTCGGCGAGGATCTGGTCGGCGGTGTCGCCCCAGGACAGGGTCTCGAAGCCGCTGGTGCCGGGGCCACGCGCCGGCGTCGCGGTCGTGCCGCCCTCGTTGGCGGGGGCGGCGGGGGTGGTGGCCTTGGGGCCGCAGGCGGCGACGGCGAGCAGGGCGCCGGCGAGGGTCAGCGTGGATCTCATCGCCGCCGATGCTACCGCGACGGGTCGGCGGCGTGCTTGGGCGCCAGGCCGGTGGCGGCGGCGGTCAGCACCTTGCGCAGCGCGCGGCCCGGGGCCACCGCGGCGGCCGCGGCGGCGATCGTGCGGGTGCGGAACAGCAAGAGGCGCACCGCGACGGTCTCGCGGCCGCCGTCGACCTTGCGGGTCAGGCGCAGGTCGAGCGTCGGGACGCCGGCGACGGTGCGCTCGTGGTGCTCGTCGACGGTGACCCCGGGCTGCGCCGCGAAGCCGGCGACGACGTCGGCGAGGTAGGCCTTGCGCTTCTTCTTGCGCCAGGCGTCGGCGTTGGCCGCCATCGCGATCGTGACGGTGAGACGGGCGCCGTCGGCGCGGCGCAGCACCAGCACCGGCGCGTCGTCGCCGGCGGGCGGGGCGTCGTCCTGCCAGGCGTCGTCGACGGTGAGCCGGGCCGGCTGGTCGGCGAGCTCGATCGTGCGCGGTCCGGCGCCGGCGGCGCGCGGCGCCGCGACCACCGCCAGGCACGCCGCCACCGCGATCGCGGTCGTGACGATCGCGCGCGGCGGACGCGGCGCCAGGCCGCGGATCACGTCGCGTCGCCGTCGGCGCCGCGGCGTCGCCGCCGTCGCCGTCGGCCTTGCGCGCGCGGTCGCCGGCGCCCTGGTCGCCGGGCGTGGCCTTGGCCTTGGCCGTGGCGCCGTCGCCGGCGGGCGCCCCGGCGCCGTCGGCCGCGGGCTTGCCGTCGGCGGCGTCGAGCGAGGCCCGGCCGGCGCCGCGCGCGTTGAGCTCGCGGACGATGCGGCGCTGGTCGGCCTCGGTGAGGAACCAGTCGCGCGGGTAGCTGTAGGCGCGTCCGGCGGCCTCGACGACCAGCACCGGGGCGGCCCGGGTCCACGGCACCGCGCGGCGCAGCAGGTAGGTGTGCTCGACCGCGCTCAGCGGGTGCTTGTCGGGGGCGCCGCGGCACAGGCCGCGCGGCAGCTCGACGCCGGCCGCGGCCACGACGATGGTGCCGGGCGGGAACAGCAGGGTGCGGACGAACGCGTAGCCGGCGAGGGCGCCGAGCACCAGCAGCAGCGCGCCGATGGCCTGGCCCAGGGCGCCGAGCTTCCACACCAGCAACAGCCCGGGCGTGACGCACACGACCATCCACGCGGCGTGGCGCAGCCGCATGTGCTCGAGGCCGATCTCCAGCGGCGACGCCGGCGCCGCGGCCGGCTCGTCGCCCGGTGGCCTGCCGCCCTTGCCGCGGGTCCGGGCGCCCCGGCGTCCGGCCGCCACCTCAGTCGGGGTCGCGGCGCCAGTCGCGCGTGAGGTCGAGGACACGTTCGCGGATCTCTTCGAGGGGGACGTGGGTGAGCCGACCGTCGGCGACCACGGTGTCACCATCTACCACGACCTGGCGGATCGCGCGAGACGACAGCGCGTAGACCACGTTCTTGGCCAGGGCCTGGGTCGGCCACAGCGACGGGTCGTCGAGGTCGAGGCCGACCAGATCACACCGGTAGCCCGGGGCGATTCGCCCCACGGGCAGGCCCAGGACCTCGCCGCCGCCCGCGGTGCCCATCGCCAGGCAGGCCTCGGCGGCGATGGCCTGGCCGTCGGTGCGGCTGACCTTCTGCAGCAGCGCCGCCATGCGCATCTCGTCGAGCACCGAGACCCGGTTGTTGGAGCACCCACCGTCGGTGCCGAGCCCGACGCGGACGCCGCGGGCGTGGAGGTCGACCAGGTCGGTGACGCCGTCGCCCAGGAACATGTTCGAGCCCGGGCAGTAGGCGAGGGCGGCGCCGCGCTCGGCCATGAGCGCCCGCTCGCCGGCGTCGAACCAGCAGGCGTGGACCACGATCGCGTTGCCGAGGTCGACGTCGAGGCCGGCGACCGCGTGCAGGGGCCGGGCGCCGAAGCGGCGCAGCGAGTCCTCGACCTGGTAGGTCTCCTCGGCGAGGTGGATGTGCCAGGGCACGCCGGCGTCGCGGGCGCACCCGGCGCCGGCCTCGATCATCGCCGGGGTCGCGCCGTGCTGGCTGTGCGGCGCCGGCTGCACCGACACCAAGTGGCGGTCGCGATCCTGGTAGCGAGCGTGCAACGCCTCGAAGTTGCCGACCGCCTGCGGGATGGTCTCGCGGTACGCCGCGGGGGCGCCGTCCCAGTCGTAGAAGCAGCGGGCCAGCACGATCCGCATGCCGAGCCGGCGCGCCGCCTCGATCGTCGCCGCGGCGTGGTCGTTGCCGCCGGCGTTGAGGTAGTAGAAGTCGCAGACCGTGGTCACGCCGTGCAGCAGCATCTCGCCGAACGCGAACAGCGCGGCGGTGGCCATGCCGTCGGGGCCGAGCCGCGGCGAGTAGCGGTACAGCGCGCGGTCGCGCCAGGCCAGGAACGGCAGGTCGTCGCCGATGCCGCGCAAGAGCGACTGGAAGCTGTGGTTGTGGGCGTTGACGGTGCCCGGGATCATGGCGTGGCGCGCCCAGGTCACGGCCCGGGCGCCGGCGGCGCGCGGATCGGCGGCGACGTCGGCGGGCGCGCCGACGGCGGCGATCGCGCCGTCGACGGCGAGCACCGAGGTGGCGCCGCGCGCGACGCCGTCGATCACGGCGGCGTCGGCGGTGAAGATCGTCGCCGCGGGCGCGGCGGTGGAGGTCGTCATCGGCGCACCTCGGCGCGGCCGCCGCCGGCCTGGCCCAGGCCGATCAGCTCGACCACCAGGCGCTCGAGCATGACCCGCTCGCCGAGCTGGCGGCCCAGGGTCTTCTGGATGGTCCCCGACAGGCCCTCGGGGGCGTCGCCGGCGGCGGGATCGACCGGCATGCCCTTGAGGGCGCGGTCGGCGGTGGTCAGGAGCGCCGCGGCCCGGGCCAGCGCCGCCGGCGCGTAGCGGCGCGCCTGCTGGCTCAGCTTGTCGACCACGAACGGCGGCGCCCCCACCAGCTGGGCCAGCTGGCCCTTGACCAGGCCCCGGGCCCGGCCGGCGTGGACCAGCGACAGCTGGCGGACGTGGCGGCCCAGCATGGTCAGGACCCCGACCGCGCTCTGCCGCTGGTCCGACAGCGACGCCACCGCCGCCAGCGCCGCGGCCAGCCGGCCCTCGCCGATGGCGTCGGTGAGCTCGAAGACGGTGCGCTCGCGGGTGTCGGCGACCAGGTCCTCGACGTCGTCGACCGACACCGGGCGATCGCCGGCGTACAGCGCCAGCTGGTCGAGGGTCAGCGCCAGCCGCGACAGGTCGTTGCCGACCGCGTCGGCGAGCCGGGCGACGGCGTCGCCGCCGATGCGGACGCCGCGGTCGGCGGCCTCGGCGCGGATCCACTGGGTCGGGTTGCGCGGCGCCTCGAGCACGTGCAGCCACTTCTTCTTGGCCGCGGCGGCGTAGAGCTTGAGCCGCTTGTCGAGCTTGCTGGTGACCATGACCAGGACCGTGCTCGGCGACGGCGCGTCGAGGTAGCCGATCAGCTTGGCCAGCTCGTCGGCGGGGGTCTGGGCCAGGTCGCGGACCAGGACCATGCGCCGGGCCGCCATCATCGGCAGGGTCAGGGCGGCGCCGGTGATCCGGGCGGCGGTGGCCTTGCCCTCGACCACGTCGTAGTTGAAGCCGCGGGTGGCCGGCGGCACCGCGGCGTCCCGGATCGCGGTGATCACGCGGTCGAGCAGCACCGGATGGTCGCTGGACAGGATATAGACCGGGTCGAGGTCGCCGGCGCGGGCCCGGCTCGCGAGGTCAGTCACCGGCGAAAGCTACCCGATCGCGCCGAAACACGGCCCAAATCCCGCGGAGCTTCGCGGCCTTGACAACCAGGCCCGCCGCCTGTTAGGAACCGGCGCTCGACTTCAGGAGACCGAACCCATGGCCAATATCAAGTCGGCCGAGAAGAAGAACCGCCAGTCGCTCAAGAACCGCGCCCGTAACCGGGCCGCGATGAGCGCGCTGCGCACCGCGATCAAGAAGGCCCGCACCGCCGCCGACGCCAAGGCCGAGAACGCCGCGTCGATGGTCAAGGCCGCGATCACCACCATCGACAAGGCGGTCAGCAAGGGCGTGCTCAAGCGCAACACCGCCTCGCGCTACGTCTCGCGCCTCGCGTCGCGCCTGTAGCCGTCGCACCCGCCGCGCGGCGCCACGCCGTCGCGCGTCCGGAGATCCATCCGCGCCGGACCCGCGTCCGGCTCGCCTTTTCCGCCCACCAGGCGGCCGTGTCAAGCGGTCGCCTGTTCGCGTTTTCGGTGACCCCGCGGTTCTGGTGACGGGACGGTGAGCGGTTCGCGGCGCGCCTGTGGACAAGTTGCGATCAAGCACGTGCGTTGGCGCAGCGAAGTCCCGAGATCTTTACCGTCCGAGCAGTCGTGCTCAAAAAAGCGTCAAGTTTTTCGCGCTCCCGTCGCGCGCTTGGCGTCGTTCCACAGCGCGTCCATCTCGTCGAGGTTCGACTCGCGCGGTGATCGCCCGCGCTCGCCCAGCCGATCCTCGATGAACTCGAAGCGCGACGTGAAGCGCGCGCTGGCGTCGTGCAGCGCGATCTCGGCGTCGACGTCGACCTTGCGCGCGAGGTTGACCACCGCGAACAACAGATCGCCGATCTCGTGGTGGATGTCGGCGCGGTCGCCACGGCCGATCGCCTCGGCGATCTCGTCGACCTCCTCGCGGACCTTGCCGAGCGAGCCCTCGTGCCCGGGCCAGTCGAAGCCGACCTTGCCGGCCTTGCCGCCGAGCTGCTGGGCGCGGGCCAGCGCCGGCTGACCGCGGGCGACGCCGGCGAGGGTCCGCGGCGCCTCGCCGTCGCGGGCGGCGCGGGCCGCCTTCTCGGCGGCCTTGATCTCGTGCCACTGGGTCAGCACCTTGGCGGCGCTGTCGATGCCCTCGGTGGTGCCGTCGCCGACGTCGAAGATGTGGGGGTGGCGGCGGATCAGCTTGTCGCAGATGCCGGCGACCACGGTGTCGACGTCGAACGCGCCCTCGGCGCGCCGCAGCGCCGCCTGGAAGACCACCTGCATCAGCACGTCGCCGAGCTCCTCGCAGTGATCGGCGGCGTCGTCGCGCTCGAGGGCGTCGAGGACCTCGTAGGTCTCCTCGAGCAGGAACGGGCGCAGCGACGCCAGGGTCTGCTCGCGGTCCCACGGGCAGCCGTCGGGGGCCAGCAGGGCGTCCATGACGGCGACCAGGCGGGACAGGGACGCGCCGGCGGGGGCGCCGGCGGGCGGGGGCGGGGGCGGCTTGGCCATCGCCGCACCTTAGCCGCCCGCCCCGACGCTGGCGCGCCGGCGCCGCAACAAGCGCTCGCCTGGGGCCGCGGCCGTGGTAGAAGGACCGACCCGACGGGCCGGCAGACTGCGCCTGGGCGGGACCGGGACCAGCCACGTGACCAAGCCGCTGCGACGCGACAAGCTCGCCTTCGACGATCCCACCGCGCTGCAGGCCCTCTGCGGCACCAACAACGCCCGGCTCAAGCTCGTCGAGCGGACCGCCGGGGTCGAGCTGCACCTGCGCGGCAACGAGATCACGATCGAGGCCGACGAGGCCGGGGTCGAGGTCGCCAAGGCCGCGCTCGAGCAGCTGTACGCGTTCGCCCGCAAGGGCAAGAACCTGGCCTCGGACGACGTCGTCCGCGCGGTCAAGGTGCTGCGCGCCGACCACCGCGCCCACATCGCCGACATCTTCGGCGAGGCCATCCTCACGCCGCGCGCCGGCCGGCCGGTGGCGCCCAAGGGCCTGGCCCAGAAGCGCTACGTCGACGCGGTGCGCGCCTGCGACATCGTCTTCGGCGTCGGCCCCGCCGGCACCGGCAAGACCTACCTGGCGATGGCGCTGGCGGTCCGGGCCCTGCTCGACAAGCAGGTCCGGCGCATCATCCTGACCCGGCCCGCGGTCGAGGCCGGCGAGAAGCTGGGCTTCCTGCCCGGCACGCTCGAGGAGAAGGTCGATCCGTACCTGCGACCGCTCTACGACGCGCTCCACGACATGCTCGAGGCCGACCGCATCCAGCGGCTGATCACCGAGGACGTCATCGAGGTCGCGCCGCTGGCGTTCATGCGCGGGCGGACCCTCAACGACTGCTTCGTGATCCTCGACGAGGCCCAGAACACGACCCCGGAGCAGATGAAGATGTTCCTGACCCGGCTCGGGTTCGGGGGCAAGGCCGTGGTCACCGGCGATCCCAGCCAGACCGACCTGCCGCGCGGCCACCGCTCGGGCCTGCGCGACGCGCTCGATCTGCTGGGCGACATCCGGGGCATCGCGGTGTGCTGGTTCGACGACCACGACGTCGTCCGCCACCCGCTGGTCGCCGACATCGTCCGCGCCTACGACGCCCGCGACCGGAGCCGGAGCGCGCGCCCCGACGGCGGCGACGGCCCCGACGGTGACGACCGGCGCGGGGGCGGCGGCCGGGGCGACGACGGGCGCGGCGGCGGGGGCGACGACCGGGGCGACGGCCGCCAACGGGCTGGCGCGCCGGCCGGCACGTCCGACGATTCCGCGTTACCATGACCCTCGTGGCCGGGTCCGCCGCGTCGTCGCAGGTCTCCACCGCTGCCGAGCTGGTGGCGGCGCTCGGCGTCGAGCGGTTGCTCGGCGGCTGGAAGGTGCGGGCCGAGGGCCCGGGCTGGCTCGAGCTCGAGGTCTCGGGGCTGGCGCGCGGCCGCGGCCCGGTCATCTCGGTGCTGGTGTGGCCCGAGGTGTGGCGCGAGCGCGCCTCGCTGGCCCCGCACCTGATGCGGGCCCGCTCCGGCGCCTACGGCCTGATGCTGGTGGGCCGGGACGACGAGTTCGCGGCGGTCGCGATCGAGGAGCTGATCGGCGACGGCGACGTCGCCGTGCTCGCGGTGCCGGCGTCGCCGACCCGGGTCGCGCTGGCGCTGCGGTCGCGCGCCGAGTCGGTGGCGCTGCGGCTGATGGCCGCCGGCCTCGAGCTCGAGCTCGAGCGCGCCCACCACGAGAACGACATGCTGATCTCGATCGGGCGGGCGCTGTCGCAGCAACGCGACATCCACTCGCTGCTCGAGATCATCCTGCGCCGCTGCCGCGAGGTCACCGGCGCCGACGCCGGCTCGGTCTACGTCGTCGAGGGTGACGAGGACGAGGCGCCGCGGCAGCTGCGGTTCACGGTCAGCCAGAACGACTCGCGGACGATCGAGTCCAAGGGCTTCACGATGCCGGTGTCGGCGTCGTCGATCGTCGGCATGTGCGTGCTGTCGTCGGACGTCATCAACATCCCGGACCTGTACGCGCTCGATCAGGCCGGCGCCGGCAACAACCCGTGGGGCTTCGTCCACGATCGCAGCTTCGACGAGAAGTACGCCTACCAGACCCGGTCGATGCTGACCGTGCCGATGATCTCGGCGCGGACCCAGGTCATCGGCGTCATCCAGCTCATCAACAAGCGCGCCAAGGGCGCGCCGCCCAAGCTCGAGGCCGCCGACGACTTCGACCGCTGGGTGTCGCCGTTCAACGACGTCTCGGTGGCGTACGCGACGTCGCTGGCGTCGCAGGCCGGCATCGCCCTCGAGAACGCGATGCTCTACGACGAGGTCCGGACCCTGTTCGAGGGCTTCGTCCGGGCCAGCGTCACCGCGATCGAGTCCCGCGATCCGACCACCTCCGGTCACTCGGAGCGGGTCGCCGATCTGACGGTCGGCCTGGCCAAGGCGATCGACCGGGTCGACGGCGGGCCGTACCGGGGCATGACGTTCTCGACCGACGAGCTCAAGCAGCTCGAGTACGCCGCGCTGCTGCACGACTTCGGCAAGGTCGGCGTCCGCGAGCACATCCTGGTCAAGGCCAAGAAGCTCTACGAGCACCAGCGGGAGATGATCCTGCAGCGCTTCGAGCTGATCCGCCGCGGCTTCGAGGTCGAGGGCCTCAAGCGCCGGGTCGAGTACCTGGCCGCGGCCGATCGCGACCGCCTGGTCGCGACCGCCGGCCCCGACGACGTCGAGCTCGCGGCGCGGCTGGCCGAGATGGACGAGTTCGTGACGTTCATCCTGACCGCCAACGAGCCGACGGTCCTCGATCAGGGCGGCTTCGAGCGGATCGCCGAGATCGCGAGCCGGCAGTGGCTCGATCGCGAGGGCGTCGCGCGCCCGTACCTCGAGCCCGACGAGGCCCACGCGCTGCAGATCCTGCGCGGCTCGCTGACCGACGCCGAGCGCGACGAGATCAACAGCCACGTCGTCCACACCTACAACTTCCTGCGCGAGATCCCGTGGGGCCGCACGTTCCGCGACATCCCCGAGATCGCCGGCGCCCACCACGAGAAGCTCAACGGCACCGGCTACCCGCGCCGGCTGTCCGGCGACGCCATCCCGGTGCCGGCGCGGATGATGACGATCAGCGACATCTACGACGCGCTGACCGCCAAGGACCGGCCGTACAAGAAGGCCATCCCGACCGAGAAGGCGCTGTCGATCCTCGAGGCCGAGGTCAAGCGCGAGCTCCTCGACGCCGAGCTGTTCCGCGTGTTCTGCGAGGCCCGGGTCTTCGAGATCAGCCGGCACTGAGGGCCGGACCGGGGCCGCGCCAGCGCCGTCCGAGCGGAGCCATGATCGACCTGTCCTTCGACGACGACGTCCGGGATCGCCTGGCCGCGCCGCTGCGCCGCCGGCTGCGGGTCGAGCTGGTGCGGATGGTTCGCGCCGCCGAGCGGGCCGAGCGCGGCGGCCGCGGCCGCGGCCCGGCGCTGCAGGCGTCGTTCCGGCTCACCGGCGACGCGGTGATCCACGAGCTCAACCGGGACTACCGGGGCAAGGACCGGCCGACCGACGTGCTGGCGTTCGCGCAGCGAGACGCGGGTGGCGGCCCCGGCGACGGCGTGCTGGGGGACGTGGTCATCTCGCTCGACACCGCGCGCCGGCAGCAGCGCGGGCGCGGGGCCGCGGGGCTGTACCGCGAGGTCATGTTCCTGGCGGCGCACGGCCTGTGTCACCTGCTCGGCTACGATCATCCCGACGACGCCCAGGAGGCGGCGATGAACGCGCGCATGGCCGCGCTGCTGGCGGAGGCAGCGCGGCGCGGGACGATCCGGGCGGCGTAGCCGGGCGGGGCGGCGACCCGGGCGCCGCCGCTCGCCGCCTACTGACAGACGTTGTCGACGCAGGCCAGCCCGCCGGCGCAGGCGAACATGCCGGCCTGGATCTGCAGCGGGTCGCACGCCGCGCCGGCCGCGATCGTGCCGCTGACGCCGAGCACGTAGCTGCCCTCGGCGGTGCCGGCGCCGTCGACGAAGACGAAGTAGGTGCCGGCGGCGGCGTTGCTGAGCGTGACCTTCTCGGGGCTGTCGCTGCACGCGACGTCGGTGGTGCAGTCGTCGCGGCGGACGTAGATGACCCGGTTGTAGGCGCCGCTGGTCACCGCGTAGCTGACGTCGAAGGTCAGCGACGTCATCGCGCCCGGGATCGTGACCTGGTAGGCGCGCTCGGGCGCGGCGCTGTTGGTCGCGCAGCCGGGCGTGAAGTTGTCGCCGGCGCCGGCGGTCGAGCCGGCGGTGCGGGCGACGGTCAGCTCGGGCAGGCCCGACGACTCCGCGCACAGCAGCTCGAGCGGGTCGGCCGCGTTGCGGCAGCCGTTGTCGTCGGGGTAGTCGGCGAGGCCGTCGCCGTCGTCGTCGCCGCCGTTGGCGCACGCCGGCAGGGTCGCGGGGTCGACCTCGCTGTCGTCGCCCTGGCTGAGGCAGCCCGGGTCCATCGCGTCGATCTTGCCGTCGCCGTCGTCGTCGAGGCCGTTGGCGCACGCCAGCGGCAGGCAGGTCTCGGCGCCCGGGGTGCCGCCGCAGTAGGCCGAGGCGACGCAGCGGAACAGGCCGCTGGCGTCGAGCGCCGGGTCGCAGGCGGCGCCCTCGGCGATGACGCCGTGGACGTCGAGCGTGTACGCGCCGCTGGTCGCGGACGCCGAGTCGAGCACGACGACGTAGCGGCCGGCGGCGACGTCGGTCAGCACCAGGTAGCTGTCGGCGTGGTCGGTGCCGGAGTTGTCGTCGCAGGCCAGGTCGGCGGTGCTGCAGTCGTCGGCGCGCACCGCGATCGCGGTGTTGAGCGCCGAGCCGTTGGTGTCGACGGAGAGGCTGGCCAGCGGGAACGGCACCTCGAGCAGGTAGGCGAGGTCGCGGCCGGTCGGGGTCAGGCACGACACCGCCAGGTCGTTGCCCTCGGTGTCGAGGTTGCCGGTGGTCACCGGGCCGGTGATCGCCGCGAACGGGTCGGTCGCGGTGGCGCAGCCGCTCTCGTCGTCGGTCGACGCCGACGGGCAGCCGGGATCGAGCGGGAAGTCGGCCTGGCCGTCGTGGTCGTCGTCGAGGTGGTTGCCGCAGCGCGGGCAGTTCGGGCCGTCCGGACAGTCGTCGCTCTCGTCGAGGTCGTCGATGCTGGTGCAGCCCGGATCGCTGGGGTAGCCGACCTTGCCGTCGCCGTCCTGGTCGATCTGGTCGTTGCAGGCGGCGGCGACGCAGGTCGCGCCGTCGCAGCCGTAGCCGGTCGGGCAGCTCAGGACCCCGCTGGCGAACAGCGGCGAGGTGCAGGCGGCGTCGGGCACGGTGACGCCGTGGACGTTGAGCGTGTACGGCCCCGACGCCGACGTGGTGTAGCCGTCGACGATGACGACGTAGCCGCCGGCCGCCAGGTTGGTCGCGGTGATCAGCGACTGGTTGCCCAGGCCGGTGCCCTGGTCGTTGCACGCCAGATCGGTCGCGCCGCACGCCGCGGTCTTGAGCATCAGCACCGTGTCCCAGGCGGTCCCGGCGGTGTCGACGCGCAGCGAGCTGACCGGGACCGGCAGGTCGAGCGTCCACACGTGGTCGGGGCCCGGGCTCGACACGCAGGTCGCGGCGTAGTCGTTGGTGGCGCCGGCGGTGGTGTCGGTGTGGGTCGGCAGCGTGATCGCGTGCAGCGCGTCGCTGTCGGGGCACGCCTCGCTGTCGGTCGACGCCGCCAGGCAGTTGGGGTCCGCCGGGTAGTCGGCGAGGCCGTCGCCGTCGTCGTCGACGTGGTTGCCGCACGCCGGGCAGTTGGGGCCGTCGGGGCAGTCGTCGGTCTCGTCGGGATCGAGCGCGCTGGTGCAGCCGGGGTCGTCGGGGAAGCCGGCGAAGCCGTCGCCGTCCTCGTCGATCGTGTTGCCGCACGCCGGCGGCGCGCAGATCGCGCCGTCGCAGGGGTAGCCGGTGGGGCAGGCCAGGACGCCGGCGGCGAACAGCGGGTCGGTGCAGGCCTCGCTGGGCTTGGCGATGCCGTGGACGTTGAGGCGGTAGGCGCCGTCGTCGCCGCTGCTGTAGCCGTCGACGAAGACCGCGTAGCTGCCGGGCGCGACGTCGCTCAGGGTCAGCGCCGAGGTCGCGCTGCCGCCGCCGTCGTCGTTGCAGCCCAGGTAGGTGCCGTCGCAGGCGGCGTCGCCGACGTAGACCAGGGTGTCGAACGCCGAGCCGATCGTGTCGACGGTCAGCGACTGCAGCGCGACCGGCACGGTCAGGAAGTGGGCGACGTCCAGGCCGCCGCTGCTGCCGCAGGTCGGGTCGAAGTCGTCGTGGGCGGCGGCGGTCGAGCCGCTCAGGGTCGGGCCGGTGACGGTCTGGATCGGGTCCTGCTCGGCGCCGCAGCCCTCGACGGTCTGGCCGGCCGACGCGCAGTCGGGGTCGGCCGGGTAGTCGACCTGGCCGTCGCCGTCGTCGTCCTGGTGGTTGCTGCACGCCGGGCAGGTGGGGCCGTCGGGGCAGTCGTCGGCCTCGCTGTCGTCGGCCGGGCTGGCGCAGCCGGGATCGCCGGGGTAGTCGGCGACGCCGTCGCCGTCGTCGTCGCGGCCGTCGCTGCACACCGGCTGCTCGCAGGTCTTGCCGGTGCCGCCGGGGAGCGTGCGGCACACCAGGCCGGGGGCGCAGGCCTCGCCGCCGTCGCACGAGGTGCCGGCGCCCGGGTAGAACGTGACCTGGAGCTGGTAGGCGCCGAGGGTCGCGACCGAGGCGCCGTCCACGACCAGGTAGTAGTAGCCGGGGTCGAGCGCGACGGTCAGCGACGAGCCGACCGCGCCGGCCGTCGCGTTGTCGTTGCAGCCGTGCTCGGTGCTCGGCTCGCCGCAGCGCTCGCGGACGTACAGCACGGTGTCGATGACCGTGCCCGACAGCGCGGTGGTGGCGACGAGGACCTGGGGCCGCTCGATCGTGAGCTCGTAGACCTGCTCGTGGCCGGGGCCGCCGCAGGTGCCGCTGAGGGTCTGCGAGTCGGCGGGGACGATCACGCCCGAGGTCACGCCGTTGCCGGTCAGCGGCTGGTAGTCGATGCCGGCGCACGCGGTCGGGTCGGCGGTGCGCTCGAGGCTGTCGGAGGCCGACGCGCAGCCCGAGTCGGCGGGGTAGTCGATCGCGCCGTCGCCGTCGTTGTCGACGCCGTCGCCGCACTCGGGACAGTTGGGGCCGTCGGGGCAGTCGTCGTCCTCGCTGGCCTGCAGCGGGCTGAAGCAGCCGGGATCGGCCGGGTAGTCGATCTTGCCGTCGCCGTCGTTGTCGATGCCGTCGTCACACTGCGGCACCGGGGTGTCGAGCTCGCTGTCGTCGCCGATGTTGGCGCACCCGGGGTCGTCGAGGTCGACCAGGCCGTCGCCGTCGTCGTCCTCGCCGTTGTTGCAGTCGGTGATCGGGTCGTCGCTCTCGACGTCGCGGCCGCGCTGGCACGCCGGGTCGTCGCCGTCGATCAGGCCGTCGCCGTCGTTGTCGACGCCGTCCTGACACTGGGGCTGGTCGCTGCCGCCGCCGGCGCAGCCGGCCATGGCGGTGGCGGCGATCAGCAGGCAGGCGGACAGCAGGGCAGACAGGCGAGCGCGTGGCAAGGAGGGCATCGGACCTCGAGAGGGCGGAGGGCGTACAGCCGAAGCCGCCTCGGGGCAGGGCGCACCGGGGGGCCGGCGCGGTCTAGCCTTCGGTCGACACCCACGTCAAGCCAGAAGTAGGCGGATGTACGCATCCTGCGATCTCCGCAACTTGAGTACGTGACCACGCCCACCGTCGGTACGACGGCGCGGCGCACCCGCGCGCCCCGGCGCCACCCGCTCAGGCCGCGGCGGCCAGCAGGAACGACAGGTACCGGCCCTCGGGGAACCCGGGCAGCACCGGGTGGTCCGAGCCGGCGCCGCCGATGAAGCGCAGGCGCAGCGGCCGGCCGCTGCGCGCCGAGGCCTGGGCCAGCACCGCCAGCAGGTCGGCCTCGGAGACGTGGCTCGAGCACGACGCGCTGGCCAGCAGGCCCTGGGGCTCGACCACCGCCAGGGCCAGCTCGTTGAGCCTGGCGTAGGCCCGCAGCGCCTTGGCGCGGGCCTGCTCGCTGGGTGCGAAGCTGGGCGGGTCGACGATGACGACGTCCCAGCGGCGGCCCTGGGCGGCCGCCTGCTCCAGGAACGCGAAGGCGTCGATGGCGACCTGCTCGTGGCCGGCGGGGTCGACCCCGGAGCGGGCCAGGTTGCGGCCGATCGCGGCGACCGCGGGCGCCGACAGGTCGACGCTGGTGACCCGCTGGGCGCCGCCCAGCGCGGCGTGGACCGAGAAGCCGCCGGTGTACGCGAACAGGTTGAGCACGGTGGCGCCGGCGGCGTGGGCGGCGACCAGGGCGCGGTTGGGGCGCTGGTCGAGGAAGAAGCCGGTCTTCTGGCCGGCGCGGACGTCGACCTCGAAGCGCGCGGCGCCCTCGTGGATCTCGATCACGCCGTCGGGGACCGCGCCGAGCGCCTCGGCGGCGCCGCCGCCGTCGCCGCGGGCGCCGCGGATCCAGGTGCCCGCGAGGTCGACGCCGGCGTCGCGGACCGCGTCGACGACCAGGGCCAGGCGCGGCCGCCACCACGCCGCGGCGGCGACGCCGTCGAAGACCGCGACCGCGGTCGCGCCGTAGCGGTCGAGGGTGAGGCCGGGCAGGCCATCGTTCTCGCCGTGGACCAGCCGCCAGCCGTCGCTGTCGGCGAGCAGCGGGTCACCGACCCGCGCGGCGGCGGCGGCGCGGACCCGGCCCGCGACCCAGGCGTCGTCGATCGTGGCGTCGGCGTCGCGGTCGAGGATCCGGACCCGGATCGGCGACGTCGGGTCCCACAGCGCGGTCGCGACGGCGCCGCGGTCGTCGACCAGCCGGACCACGGTGCCCGGCGCCAGCGCCGTCGGCGGCGCCGCGACGGCGCGGTCGTAGACCCAGGGGTGGCCGGCGGCGATGGCGTCGCGCAGCGGCTTGGTGAGCCGGACCGCGGGCCTCGTCAGCCGCGCGGCGGACCGGCTCACTGGGCGACGTCGAACTTGGTGAGCTGGTAGGCCTGGATGAAGGCGTTGTTCACCATCACCACGCCGACGCCGTCGACGAACCACAGGAACGAGTACATGCCCTCGGGCAGCTCGTAGGGCTTGCCCTCGGAGCCCTCGACCGAGACCCGGCCGTGGGCCTCGATGCCGAGCTTGGTCGACTTGCTGAACGCGCCGGCGACGGTGTTGATGGCCTCGTCGTCGGCGACCAGCACGACGCGGCGCTCGAGCTCGAGCTTGCCGGCGCCCAGCTTGGCGGTCGTGCCCTCGGACGGGATCCGCTTCCAGTTCATCACCAGATCGTCGTGCCACTCGCGGCCGTCGATCTTGCCGGCGACGACCTCGAAGGTGTGGCCCTTGCGGTCGACGCCGTCGACGTCGAGGTGCCAGGCGCCGCCAGGGTCGCCGGCGAACCAGAACGCGTCCGGGCTCACCGTGATCGACGTGGCGTTGCAGGTCAAGGACGTGTCGACCGTGCGCTCGACCAGCTTCTCCGGGTCCTTGGACTTGGCGCCCGGCTCGGCGGTCGTGATGGTCTCCTTGAGGCTGACCGTGGTGGCGTCCTTGGCGACGTCGACCGCGGTGACCTCGATGACCACCTTGCGCGGCTGCAGCGGGATCAGCCGGGTCTGGCTGTCGTCGAGCGCGTTGGGGTGCTGGACCGGCTCGTAGGTCCAGGTGTTGCCGACCGTCATGGGCAGGCCAGTGATGCCGCAGGCCCGCTGGACCTTGGCCTTCTTCTGCGCGGCGGCGGTGCCGACCGCGACGACCGAGGTCGCGACGGCGGCGCCGAGCGCCAGGACGAGGGGAAGGGACTTCATGGCGGGTCCGGCGTTCATACGCCGGCTGGCGCCCTGACACAAGCGGCCGGCGCCTCGCCGACGCTGACGGCCACCGACGGCGGGGTGCGACCCGGGGCCGCGATCGCGGCGCGAGCCGGGCCCGGGTCGCAGCGCCAGGACCTCAGTGATTTCCGAACACGCAGGCCGGATCCGCCGATCCCTCGCACATCTTGGTGATGAGCTCGCGGAAGCGGGCGTCGCCGCGCATGTCGTTGAAGTCCGGATCCAGCGACTGCTTGTTGCGGCCGAGCAGGCGGTCGAGCTTCTTCTCGACGGCCTCCTTGCGCGACTCGTGGTCGCGCATCTGGATCAGCCGCTCGAGCAGGTTGATCGCGCACTGCTTGCGGTCGATCCGGGCGTACGCCGCGGCCAGGTTGTAGGTCGCGTTGACGTTGTACGGATCGGCGAGCAGCGCGTGGATGAAGCCGGTGACCGCGTCGGTGATCAGCTGCTCGCGCGCGGGGCGGCCGATGCCGGCGGTCTGGGCCTGCTGCAGCATGCCCACGCTCATGTTGGCCAGCTTCTCCGACTCGGGGATGCTGCGCTGGTCGAAGGTCTTGGCCGGCTCGAGGTCGTTGGGATCGGTGGGCGGGCAGTCCGCCGGCTCGACGTTGGTGACCGGCTTCTCGACGGGCTTGGCCTCGGGCCGCAGCGGCGGCGGCGGCGGGGTCAGCTTGCCCTTGCCGCCGCACGCGGCGGCGGCGACCGCGAGCACCGCGGTGGCGAGGACGGTCTGCAGGCGGCGCGTGGACGTGGTGGACATGGGCTGCACGGCGCGCGTCACCGGCCGGCGGCCTGCATCGCGTCCTTCTTGAAGGCCTTGAACGCCGACTCGGTCTCGACCGAGTCGAGCAGGCCATTGATGGTGACCGATCCGCCACGCACGAACCGCGGGTTGGTGGTGAGGCTGGCGAGCCGCTGGATCATCTTGAGGGCGCAGCCCTTGCGCCACAGCCGCGCGTAGACGACCGCGAGGTTGTAGGTGGCCTGGGCGTTGTAGTTGTCCTCGAGCAGCGCCTTGCGATACGAGTCGACGGCGGCGAGGTAGAAGCCGCCCTTGTTGCCCTCGTCGTCGGTGCTGCGGGCCTGGGCCACCGCGGCGTCGCCCTGGGACACCAGCGGATCGGCCTTGGCCGCGCTGTTCTTGGCCTTGCTCGGATCGTCGACGAACTTGGCCGCGCAGTCATCGATCCACTTGATCTCCTGCGCCGCCACCGGGACGACGACGTCCTCCGGCTCCTTGGTCTTCTTGACCTTCGGCGGCCTCTCGGCCTTGCCCTTGTAGGGGCCTCCACAGCCGGCGCCCACCAGGAAGGCACCGGCGATGACGGCTCCCACGACGATCGACAGCGTCGTTCCCCGCTTCATCATGTCCTCACGAAGGTAGCCGGTGCGCAGGCGTCGCGTCAAACGCTGGACCCGACGCCGCGCGCCCGTCACGAAGGCGCACCGTCGCTGGCCGCGGCCGGCGACGACCGGGCCTCACGACCGCTCAGGCGCGCAGCCGCGCCAGCATCGGCCGGACGAACGGCGAGATCGCCGCCGCCAGCATGACCGTGGCGATCAACGCCGAGATCGCCGCCATCGGCGCGCCCGGCGCCGCGGCGAGGTGGTGGACGCGGCCCAGGCCGCCCGCAGCCTGGACGCCGAGGACGCCGGCGGCGCCGGTCAGCGCGACCAGGCCCCAGGTCCGCAGCCGCAGCAGGGCCCAGGTGCCGGCGCCGGCGAGGCCCAGCACGGTGACCGCGATCAGCGCGTCGCTGCCGCCGGCCGCCTTGGGCGCCAGCGCGTAGAGCAGCACGTAGGGCAGGCTGATGCCGATCCGGATCACGGCCTTGCCGAGGCGGTGCACCGCGTTCTCGTCCATGTGGAAGCGGGCCCGCCACGCCTCCTGGCCGTCGAACAGCGACGCCACGCCGTTGCCCCACAGCGACAGGGCGATCGCGGCGTGGGTGGCGCCGACGAAGATCAGCACCGGCTCGGGGCCCATCTGCCACATCGAGACCGCCGCCGAGATCAGCCCGGACAGGCCGACGCCGATGGCGTACCAGCGGGCCCAGAAGTAGCCGGCGACCAGCCCGAAGAAGCCGAGGGCGTAGACGCCGCCCATGGCGCCGAAGGCGCGCTCCCAGCCGGCGGGCGCCTGCAGCGACACCAGGAAGTACGCGAAGGCGTAGAACACCAGGACCGCGGCGGCGATGGCACGACGTTCACCGACGAGCTTCATGGGATCCAGTATAGGGGACCCGGCGCGCCACGCCAGGGCCTAGACGGCCCCCGGGGCTACTTCGGCTGCCCGATGGGCTCGTGCTTCTGCACGATCAGCCGGAACCGCTTGTACCCGGCCTCCTTCTCCTTGGCGCTGTAGATCACGTCGAAGAGGAGGCGGAACGGGGTGGTGCGGTCGGCGATCAGGAGCAGCTCGGGGATCTTGGGCGGCTCCTTGCCCTTCTCGGTCAGCTTGGCGTTCTCGAGGTTGCGCAGGCCGCCGAGCACCCGGCTGAGCTTGGTGATCTTGTAGCCGCGGGCGCCGCCTTCCTTCTCGGCGGCGTCGACCGCGCCGCCGCGGACGGCGACGATCTCCTCGCCCTCGAGGACGATCGCGGTCGACGTGATGATCAGCGTCGACGCGTTCTCGGGCAGCGGCTCGTCCGACATCGAGCGGGGCAGGGCCACCGAGCCGGCGCTCAGGGCGGTCGCGGTGACCGACGCCTGGAAGATGAAGGCGACCAGGAGGATCGTCATCATGTCCATCATGGGCATGATGTTGAGGTGGCGGATCTCCTCGCCCTCGGGGACGCGCTTGACCGCCTTGCGGATGATGTTCCGCGCCTCGCGGGCCGAGAACGACATTACTCGAACCCTCGCGAGAACAGGATGTCGTTGAACAGCGCCTGGGTGTCCGGGTCGTACTCGACGCGGGCCGTGTCGTAGAGGCGGTTGTCCTCGTCGATCGCCGGGTTCTCCGGCTTGACGTGCTCCTCGTCCGCGGTGGGCAAGAAGCAGCGCTCCGAGCTCTCGCCCAGCGGCGGCATCTTGCAGCGCATCGCGCTCATCACCGCGATCAGCGTCTCGTACGGGGTCGTGTCGTCGGCCATGAGCACGGCCTGGTACGTGTCCATCGCCCGCTTCTTGCCCAGGTAGTGGGTCTTGGCGATGTTGTAGAGCTCGGCGTTGAGCTTGCGGTAGTCGAACACCGGCAGCCGCGGCACCGAGGCGTCAGCGTTGGGCCGGCACACGCCCTTGGTGCCCTCGAGCTTGCAGTTGCCCGACTCGCACATGTACGGGCCGTCGCAGTCGGTGCCGTCGAGGCCGACCCGCGGGATGACCGCCTTGGGCTCCTTGAGCGTGCCCTCGCGGCCGCTGACCGACCACAGGATGATCTGCTCCTTGGTCACCGACACCACCAGCTTGAGCGGCTGCTCGTCGGGCGGCGTGTCCGGCTTGCTGTCGGTGGCCGACGCGCCCGAGGGCGCGCGATCCGGCAGCATCGTGTTGAGCTGGCCGAGCAGGATGCCCGCCGACACCGAGGCCAGCAGGAACAGCATCAGGTTGGTGACGATGTCCAGGTACGGGATCAGGTTGATCTCGCCACTCTGGATCTCCTCCTCCTCGACGTCCTCCTCGCGGCGACGGACCGCGAATCGACTCTTGGAGCGGACCTGATGGGCTTCGTACATGGTCGGGGTGCCGCCTCTAGCGTGCCGCTACCCTAGCGTGTCAGGCCTCGACGTCGTGATCCAGGTCGACGTGCGCGGCGGGGGCGCGCGACGCCTGGGCGCTGGCGCCACCCTCGGCCAGCAGGTTCTCGAACCGCAGGCTGAAGGCCTCGAGGTCGGCGACGACCTTCTTCTGCGCGGCCGACAGCAGCAGGTGGGCGATCATGCACACCAGCGCGATCGAGAGACCGAACGCGGTGTTGTACATCGCCTCGGCGATACCGTCGGAGAGCTGCTTCTGGCGCTCGGCGGGGTTGGCGCCGCCGATGCCGCTGAACGTGCGGATCAGACCGGTGATGGTGCCGAGCAGACCGGTGAGGGTCACGATGTTCGCCATCGACCACAGCGCGCCGATCCGGGTCTTCACCTCGGGGAGCGCGTCGGTCATGGTCTCTTCCATCGCCTGGGCGACGGCGGCCTCGCCGCGGTGCAGCCGGTTGAGGCCGGCCTTGGCGACGCGCGCGACCGGCGCGGCGGTCGCGTCGCACAGCTTCTTCGCGCGGTCGACGTTGTTGGCCGCGAGCAGCCGCTTGAGCTGCTCCAGGAACGCCTTGGCGTTCAGGTGGCCTCGGCCGAGGAAGTAGATGGCCCGCTCGACGATGATCCCCAACACGATCGCAAGGAAGAACGTGTTGACGATGAAGAACGGCCCGCCCTTTTGGAAAACTTCGCTTAGCCAGTCCATGGGGTTTGTTCCGCCTCCGCGCGGGTCTCAGTCGTCGGTTGTAAACGGGGGTGGGGGCGCAGTCAAGCGAGCGAGCACCGGAATCCGTTGCTCAATCGGCAACTTACCCGCGCTGCTCCGAGAGGGATCTCACGGTATCACGGGACCGGCGGCGCGGGGACCAGCCCGGTGAAGCTGTCGGGCACCTTGCCGCCGCCGAACGCGGCCGGCACCGTGCCGGCCGCGAACGGCACCCAGACGGCCTCCGCCGACGATCCGGCGGGGCTGCCGTCCCACTCGTCGGCGCGCGCGAACGTCACCCCCGGCGGCACCGGGAAGTCGCGGACCGGCGTCGGCGGGTGCGCGACGTTCATGAACTCGAGCCAGATCGGCACCGCGCCGGAGCCGCCGGTGACCTCGTTGGCGATCGGCGTCGAGTCGTCGCGCCCGACCCACACCGCGCACAGCAGGTCGGTCGAGAAGCCGAGGAACCAGACGTCGCGGAAGTTGGCCGAGGTGCCGGTCTTGCCCGCGATCGGCCGCGGGAACCCCGACGCCCGCCGCGCGGTGCCGCGGCGCACCACGCCCTTCATCATGTCGACCACGACGTAGGCGACGTCGGGCGGGATGATCTGGGGGCCGGGCGGCGCCTGGCGCAGATCCTCGACCACGGTGCCGTCGGCGCGGGCCACCAGGTCGAACAGCCGGGGCTCGACGCGGCGCCCGCCCGACGCGATCCCGGCGTAGCCGGCGGCGACCTCGAGCAGGGTCAGATCCGGGGTGCCGAGCGCCAGCGAGATGTGGCGGGGCAGGGGCGACGCGATGCCGAAGCCGCGCAGCACCTCGATCACGCGATCGAGGCCGACGTCCATGACCAGCTGCACCGACACCGTGTTGAGGCTCTTGGCCAGCGCGTTGCGGATCGTCGTCCAGCCCAGGTAGTGGTTGTCGTAGTTCGACGGCGACCACACGCCGCTGGCGGTCGGCACGTAGACCGGGCCGTCGTAGATGGGATCGACCGAGGTGTGGCCGGCGGCGATCGCCGTCGAGTAGATGAACGGCTTGATCGCCGAGCCGATCTGGCGGTGCGCCTGGGTCGCCCGGTTGTACTGGCTCTCGGCCCAGTCGTAGCCGCCGACCATCGCGCGGACCTTGCCGGTCGCCGGCTCGATCGCGACCAGCGCGCCCTGGACCTGGGGCCACTGCGACAGCACGACCGCCTTGCCGTCGTCGGCGAGCCGCACCGGCAGGACGTCGCCGACGGCGAGCGGCCGGCCGCGGCCGCGCGGCGCCGGCTGGCCCTTGGGCAGCGGCCCCATCGCCGGCGCGCCCTCGCGCCAGGCCCGCAGCAGCTTGGCGTCGGCGGCCTCGAGCGGCAGCTCGACCGGGCCGAGATCGACGGTGACGCCGTCGCGCCCGGGCAGCGCGGTGATCATGCCGGCGTAGCGGACGTCGGACAGGATGCGATCGGTGACCGACAGGCTGTCGAGCGTGTCGCCGCGCTGGTAGACCCGCGGCGGGCCCTCGGCCCACGCCGCGCGGTCGGCCTTGGCGACGGTGCCGATCGGGCCGCGGAAGCCGAGCCGGCGATCGAGGGCCTCGAGGCCGTGGCGCAGCGCGGCCTCGCCGGCGGCCTGCATGCGGGTGTCGAGGGTCGAGTAGAAGCGCAGGCCGCCCTTCCACACCGCGGCGTCGCCGAAGCGGTCGCTGGCGACCCGGCGGACGTGCTCGACGAAGTAGGGCGCGGCCAGGTGGTTGAGCGGCTCGCCGTTGCCGACCAGCGTGATCGGCTCGTCGATCGCGGCCTGGTACTCGGCGTCGGAGATGTAGCCGTCGACGCGCATGCGGCCGAGCACGTAGACCTGGCGGCGGCGCGCCGCCGCGAAGTCGCGCAGCGGGTTGTAGTTGGTCGGCGCCTTGACCAGGCCGGCGAGCAGCGCGGCCTCGGCGATCGTGAGGTTCTCGACGTCCTTGCCGTAGTAGGTCTCGGCGGCGGCGGCGACGCCGTAGGCGCCGCTGCCGAAGTAGGCGTGGTTGAGGTAGATGGTCAGGATCTCGGTCTTCGACAGCTCGCGCTCGATCCGGACCGCGAGGACGATCTCCTGCATCTTGCGCTTGTAGGTGCGCTCGTTCGACAAGAGCAGCATGCGCGTGACCTGCTGGGTGATCGTCGAGGCGCCCTGGTGGGTGTCCGAGGTGAAGTTGGTCCACGCGGCGCGGACGATGCCCGACAGGTCGTAGCCGGGGTGGACCCAGAACCGGCTGTCCTCCGCCGACACGAACGCGGCGGGGACGTGCGGCGGCAGGCGATCGAGCGGGACCTCGCGGCGGTTCTCGATCGCGAACGTGCCGATGATCTCGCCGTCGCCGGCGTAGACGACGCTGCGCCGGGTCGGCGTGTACGCCATCGCCTGGGTCAGGTCGGTGGGCAGCTCGTCGTTGATGGCGCGGATCGCCATGTACAGGGTCGCGGCCGCGGTCGAGGCGCCGTAGACCAGCAGCAGCAAGACCAGGCGCAGGATCGAGAACGCGCGCAGGCGGCGGCGACGCCGGCGGCGCCGCCGTCGGGGCGGCGACGCGTCCGCGATCGGCGCCGGGCGATCACCCGGCGCCGGCGCGACAGGGACGGCGTCGGCGGCCACGCTACAATCATGGCATGGTCTGGCGCAGCGCGTCCTGGCACCGCCCCGCGGGCGCGATCGCGATCGCGGTCGTCCTGGTGATCGCGTTGCCGCTGCGCGACGGCCCGCGCGCCCAGACCACGCTGGTCACGCCCGCGCGCGACCAGCCGGCGTCGGCGCCGAGCCCGGCGCCGCGGGACCAGCCGGTCGACGGCGACGACGACGACGGCGCCGGGCGCGTCGACCCCGGCGCCGCGTTCGCGCCGGCCCGGCCGCTGCTGGCCGGCGGCGGGCTGCCTGACGTGCCGGCGCGCGCCCCGGACCGCTTCGCGGTGATGGCGTTCGAGAACCGCGCCGGGGTTCGCGCCCTCGACTGGATGACCGCGGGCGTGCCGCTGTCGCTGGCCGAGAAGGTCGAGCTGCACCTGCCCGTCGAACCGGCGTACGGGCCGTGGGTGATCCCCGAGGGGCCGGCGGCGCCGGCGACGCCGGCGACGGTCGCCGCGTTCGCGGCCTCGGTCGACGCCCGCTGGGTCTTCACCGGCTGGGTCGAGCGGCCCGACTGGCAGCTGCGCATGGGCGTGTCGCTGTGGCGGGTCGACGGCGCCCCGCCCGGGACCCCGGCGCCGGGCCGCGGCGACGGCGCCGCGGCGGAGGCGGCGACCGGGCCCGGGGCCGCGGCGGACCCCGCCGCGGCGGCGCCGCCCGGCAACCGCACCGCGACGCGGATCGGCGAGGTCGTCGCCACCTCGCCGCAGTTCGGCGACGTCCACCGCCTGGTCGGCGACGCCGTGATCCAGCTGGTCGCGCAGGCCGGCTTCGCCGTCGCCGACGCCGACGCCGCGGCGCTGCGCGCGCCCGCCACCCACGACCTCTACGCGTTCACGCTGATCGGGCGCGGCGTCGCGTCGCTGCGCGGCACCCTCGGCAAGCCCGACCGCGCGGCGGCGACCCGCGATCTCGAGCGGTCGCTGTTCATCGAGCCCACCGTGCCGCTGGCGCAGCGGCTGGTCGGCCAGCTCGGCCTCGACACCGCCGACAGCCCGCGCGAGGTCCAGAAGGCGGCCGGCAAGTTCGCCTACGCCGCCGATCTCGATCCCGACTACCTGCCGGCGGTGCGCGCGGCCGCGACCGCCGCCCAGGACGCCGGCAAGCAGGACGTCGCCCGCGATCTGTGGGAGCGGGTGGTGCGCCGGCGGCCGTGGGACCTCGACGCCCGGCTCCACCTCGGCGAGGCCCTGTGGGCCACCGGCGACGCCGACGACGCGGTCCACGAGCTCGAGCGGGTGATCCGCCGCGCCCCCGACGACCTGCGGGCGCGCCGCCTGATCGCGCTGGTCCACGCCGATCGCGGCGACCTGGCCCAGCTCGCCGCCCAGCTCGAGGAGATCACCCGGCGCGCGCCCGACGACGTCGACGCCCGCCTCGATCTCGCGACCGCGTACGCGGCGCTGCGCCGGTGGGACGACGCCCACGCCGCGTACGAGGCGGTGGCGGCGGCGCGGCCCACCGACGTCACCGTGCTCAAGCTGCTCGGCGACGTCGATCGTCGGCGCGGCGACGCCGCCGCGGCCGCCGCCTGGTACGCGAAGATGGCGCACGTCGCGCCCGACGATCCGCGGCCCCCGTTCTTGACCGGCGCGGCGTGGCTGGCCGGCGGCGATCTCGAGCGCGCGCGGCGGGCCTTCCAGCCGGCGCAGAACCTCCGCGACTTCAAGGGCGAGGCCTACTCGGCGCTGGGCGCGGTGCAGTACCTCGACGGCCTCTACGACGAGGCGATCTGGTACCTCAAGCGGGCGGCGCGGCTGCGCCCCCACGTCGCCGCCGCGCGCACCGCGCTGGCCCGGGCGCTGCTGGCCAAGCAGCAGGGCCAGCCCGGGCTCGATCAGGTGCTGGCGGCGCGCACCCTCGGCGGCGCCGGCGCCGATCTCGACTACCTCGAGGGCATCGCGCGCGGCCAGCTCCACGATCGCGACGGCGCCGCCGCCGCGCTCAACGCCGCGATCGCCGCCGGCGCGCCGGTCGCCGAGGTCCGCCACGTCCAGCAGGCGCTGGAGCGCGGCGAGGCGCCGGTCCCCGAGGGCGCGCCGGCGCTGGTGTTGCCCTTCGGCGACGTCGACGGCTTCGCCGCCGCGATCGATCGCTTCGCCACCCTCGACGCCGAGCGCGCCGCGCTGCGGGCGCGGTTCGATCGCCGCGTCCTCGAGGTGCTGCGCGGCCTCGGCGAGGGCCCCGACAAGGACGTCGCCGCGGCGAAGGCGCTGCGGCGCAGCTGCCCGACCACCGCGATCGCGGTGCCGCTGGCGCGGGCGCGCGCGCTCGAGGGCGAGCTGTGGCGCCAGGGCCTGGCGCTCGAGACGGTGTACCGGACCGTGGCGCTACGCGAGCGCTTCGGCGAGGCGGTCGGCCTGACCCCGGCGTACCGGCGCCGGGTCGGCGAGGTCCACGCGGCGTGGAAGCGGGCGCTCGCCGGGGTCCGCGAGGTCCGGCTGACCCTGACCGTCGAGCTCGGACGCGAGCTCAAGGTCCGGCGCTGCCGCGAGGACCTCTTGACCGCGGTGGCGGCGGATCCCGCCAGCTACGGGGTCAGCGCCGCGGTCCCCGACGAGCCGACCTCGGTGGCGCCGCCGCGCGCGGCGGCGCCGGAGCCGGCGATCGCGACGATCTACGTCGACAACCGCGAGTGCACCGCGCCGATCGAGGTGTGGGTCGACGGCGAGCAGCTCGGCGAGGCGCCGGCGCGGGCGCGCGGCGCGTTCGAGACCCGGGTCGGCGAGCGCGCGCTGTGCCTGATCGAGCCGACCGACGCGGTGTTCTGCGGCGACCGCGGCACGGTGCGGCAGGCGTACCTGTACGACGGCTGGTCGGCGACCGTGCACTGCCGGGGCGCGACGCGGGCGCCGGAGATCGCGCCGCTGCCGGGCGCCGCGGGGAGCGGCGAGGGCGGTGCGGGCGGTGCGGGCGGTGGAGAAGGCGAGGGGAGCGGCGCGGGGAGCGGCGACAGCGGTGGTGGGGAGGCCGGGTTCGGCGGGCAGGCGGGCGCGGCGTCGGGCACGGGCACGGGCACGGGCACGGGATCAGACTGAGAGCGGGCACGGGCACGGGCACGGGCACGGGCACGGGATCAGACTGATGGCGGGCACGGGCACGGGCACGGGATCAGACTGATGGCGGGCACGGGCACGGGCACGGGATCAGACTGAGAGCGGGCGCGGGCACGGGCACGGGCACGGGCACGGGATCAGACTGATGGCGGGCACGGGATCAGAGCGCGGGCACGCGACACCGGAGGGCGCCGTAGGCGGCGAGGCGGTGGGTTGCTAGACTGCCCCGCCATGCCCGACGTCCCCCACCTCGCGTTCGCGTCGCCCCGCGTCCTGCCGCGCGCCGCGTCGCTGCCGGGGCGGGTCGTCGTCCTCGACATCGCCTTCGCCGCCAAGGTCGGCGACAGCGTCTCCTTCGACAAGACCACCGCGCCGTTCCTCGCCGACCTCGGCGACCGCCTGGCCGCCTGGGTCGATCACCACGACCACGAGCGCCACGCCGACTTCGCCGACGATCCGCGGTTCCGGCTCGCCACCAAGGCGCAGCACGGCGCGTGCCCCGAGATGATCACGCCGGAGCTGGTGCGCCAGACCGGCCCCATCGACACGATCGTCGCGCACGTCGACCTCGACGGGCTGTACGCCGCCGCCAAGTGGATCCTCGGCGGCAAGGAGCCGTACCCGGGCGCCGACGACGACGCCCGCGCCGTCGACACCCGCCGCGGCACCCCGGGGCCGCGCGCGATCAAGGTCGACCACGCCCTGCGCGCCCGCTTCCGCGACGATCAGGTCAAGCGCGCGGTCGTGCTGTGGCTGGTCCACGGCATGCAGCTGGGCGCGCACGACGACCTCCTCGACGAGGCCGCCCACGAGTTCGAGGAGCGCGCCGCCGGCACCGCCCAGCTCGCCGGTCGCTTCGGCCTGCGCGGCCGGGTCGCGCTGGTCGACGTCGCCGGCGCTCGCATCCCCTACGACAAGACCGACCTCCTGCTCGCCGGCCAGGAGCTGGCGCCGGTGTCGATGGTCCGCGACTCCGGCAACGTCACGATCGCGGCGCGCTTCGGCTCGGGCTGGGACTTCGTGCGCCTGCTCGAGCTCGGCGGCGGCATGCCGACCCGGGTCAGCGTCCCCGACGCGCGCTGGCAGGAGGCCCTCGACAAGATCAACGCCGCGCCCGAGCCGACCCCGACCGCCGAGCCGGGAGCCGAGCCGTGACGGTCGCGCTGATCGCGGTGCAGCTGGAGATCCCGATGGCCGTGCTCGACGGCGGCGATCGCCTGCGCGCCCACGTCGAGGCCGCCGCCGCCGCCGCGGTCGACGCCGCCCCGGTCGCCGCCGACCGGCTGCTGGTCTTCCCCGAGGCCACCGGGCACCTGGTGCCGCTCGCGCTGGGCCCGGCGGCGGCGCGGCGGGCCCGGACCCTCGGCGACGCCATGGCCCAGATCGCGCTGCGCCGGCCGTGGAGCGTCGCGCGCGGCCTGCTCGACGCCCGCAGCCCGCGCGCCGATCACGCCGTCATCCTCGCGTTCGCGGCCGACGTCGATCGCTGGATGCGCGCCACGTTCGCGGCGATCGCGCGCCGGCACCGCGCCACCGTCGTCGCCGGCTCGTACCTGCGGGTCCGCGCCGACGGCGGCGTCGCCAACAGCAGCCTGACCTTCGGCCCCGACGGCCGGCTGGTCGCGACCACCGACAAGGTCAACCTGGTGCCGTTCCTCGAGGACCGCCGCGCCGGCGGCCTGGCCCTCAGCCGCGGCGCCGCCGAGGCGGTGCCGGTGATCGACTGCGGCTGGGGCCGGCTGGCGACCCTGATCTGCTACGACGCCTTCCGCGAGCCGCACACCGCTTCCGAGCGGTTCGTCCCGGTGGCGGCGCGGGTCGACGCCGCCGGCGCCGACGTGATCGCCAACCCGGCGGCCAACCCGTGGCCGTGGCAGCTGGGCTGGATCCACGCCGACCCCGGCGAGCACGTCACCCGCGCCGAGCAGTGGCGCAACGAGGGCCTGCCGGCGACCCTGGCCGGCCTGCACCACGCCCGCTGGGGCGTCACCGCCCACCTGGTCGCGCGCCTGCTCGACCTCCGCTTCGAGGGCGCGTCCGAGATCCTGCGCCGCGACGGCGATCGGGTCACCCAGGTCGCCCGGGCCGCCGATCACCGCCACGCCGGCCACGTCGCCGTGGTGGCCGAGCTGGGCGCGCCGTCGTACACCTCGCCTCGCCAGCCGTCTCCGGAGCCGAGCCCATGACCGTCCCTCCCGTCCCCCGCGGCGGCGTCCGCGGCGATCGCGTCGTCGACGACCTCCTCGACAGCTACCTGTCGCCGCGCCCCGAGATCCAGCACCTGGGCAGCTACGAGCTGCCGTCGCTGGAGCAGGCGGCGCGCCTGGTGGAGCAGGGCCGGCGCCTGCTGTTCCCCGGGTTCTTCGGCCCGACCGTGGCCCGGCTGCCCCGCACCGAGCTGCGCGAGCAGGTCCGCGAGTGGGTCGACGACCTGCGCAACACGCTGCGTCGCCAGGTCTACCGCGGCCTGCACCACAAGACCCAGCTGGCCGCCGGCTCCGACCAGCACGAGTGCCCCGACTGCCTGGCCCAGGCCGAGGACATCACCGCCGAGTTCCTGGCCCAGCTGCCGGCGCTGCGTGACCAGGTCGCGCGCGACGTCCGCGCCGCCTACGACGGCGACCCCGCCGCCGCCGGCCTCGACGAGGTCATCGTCTGCTACCCGGGCGTCTTCGCGGTCACGGTGTTCCGGATGGCCAGCGCGCTGCACCGCGCCGGCGCCGCGGTCGTGCCCCGGATGATGAGCGAGCTGGCCCACGAGAAGACCGGCATCGACATCCACCCCGGCGCGGCGATCGGCGACTCCTTCTTCATCGACCACGGCACCGGCGTCGTGGTCGGCCAGACCACCGTGATCGGCAACCGGGTCCGTCTCTACCAGGGCGTGACCCTGGGCGCCCTGACCGTGCCGCGGGGCAGCGAGCGGCCGCCGTGCGGCGCCAAGCGCCACCCCACGATCGAGGACGACGTCGTCATCTACGCCGGCGCCACCATCCTGGGCGGCGACACCGTGATCGGCAAGGGCGCGGTCATCGGCGGCAACGCCTGGGTCACCGCCTCGGTCGCGCCCGGGGCCGTGGTGGCGGGATCGGTCGGCCGCCGGTAGGCGGCCGCCGCAGCCCGGAAACTTGCGACCTACATCGGGCCCCCGATAGGCTTCCACCGTGCGTCGAGCCCCGGGGATCGTCGTCTTGCTGGCCTGCGCCGCGGTGGCGAGCGCCGCCGGCGACGCGCGCGCCGAGCGCCCGCTGCGCAAGGGGCCGTACCTGCAGAACGTCGCGCCCCGCGCGGTGACGATCATGTGGGAGACCTCGCATTCGCAGCCCGCGACGCTGCACGTCACCGGACCGGGCGTCGACCGCACCATCGCGCTGACCGCGGCGTACCGCCAGGAGGTCGTCGTCGACGGCCTGGCGCCGTCGTCGCGCTACGCCTACGAGGTCGAGGTCGACGGCAAGCTCGAGCGCGGCGAGCTCGCGACCTCGCCCGAAGACGGCACCGACGTGCCGTTCACGTTCGTCGCCTACGGCGACACCCGGTCGCAGGTCGATCCGCACCGCCGCATCGTCGAGCGCATCCGCGCCGAGGTCCCCGACTTCCTGCTCGGCACCGGCGACATGGTCGACGAGGGCAGCAAGGAAGCCCAGTGGCAGCAGTTCTTCGACATCGAGCGCGACATGCTCCGCGACAACGTGCTGTTCCCGTCGGTCGGCAACCACGACCGCCAGGGCGGCGGCCGCACCGCCGACGCGTGGCGCGGCTACTTCGCGGTGCCCGAGAACTCGCCCGACCCCGAGCGCTACTACGCCTTCACCTACGGCAACTCGCGGTTCGTGGTCCTCGACTCGAACATGCACAGCTTCGCGCTGACCGACCAGACCGCGTGGCTCGAGGGCCAGCTGCAGCAGGCGCGGCAGACCCCGGGCATCCGCCACATCTTCGTCGTCATGCACCACCCGCCGTTCTCGGTGTCGCTGCACGGCGGCCAGCGCGACCTGCGCGAGCGGTGGACCCCGCTGTACGAGCAGTACGGCGTCGACGCCGTGTTCAGCGGCCACGACCACGTCTACAGCCGCGCCGAGCGCGGCGGCGTCCACTACTTCGTCACCGGCGGCGGCGGCGCGCCGCTGTACCCGCGGTCGCCGCGGGCCAGCGATCTCGACAAGGCCGCGGTGAAGTACTTCGAGCGGGTCAACCACTTCCTCCGCGTCCACGTCTGGGGCGACCTGATCGAGGTGACCGCGGTGCGGGCCGACGGCACCGCGATCGAGACCACGACCTGGGGCGAGCCGCCGGCCGAGCCGGCGCCCGCGGTGGCGGCGCCCACCGAGGCCGAGCTCGCCGACGCGGTGACCGCCAGCGCCGCGGTCGCGGCGGTCGGCGCCGGCGACCCCGCCGGCCTGGCCCGCCCGGCGCGGCGCGGCGGCGGCCTGGGCCTCGGCCTGTGGATCGCGATGGGCGGCTTCGTCCTGGCGGTCGGCGCCGGGGTCGGCCTGTGGCGCGGCCGTCGCGGCGCCTGAGCGCGGACGTCACGGTCGGGGAGGCGGCCCGGGCGGTCCCTTGACCGTCACCGAGGCCGGCCCCACACTGCCGCGATCATGGCCGAGCTCGTCGATCGCATCCAGGAGTACGCCACGCAGGCCGTCGAGTACGTGCGTCGCGCCGTCGGCCTGCCGCTCGAGTACGACAGCGACACCCTGCCGCTCCTCGACCACTACCTGCGCAGCGTGCCGACCGAGGAGCCCGCCGCGGTCAAGCTGGTGGTGATGACCGCGGGCGCGTACTTCGGCGAGGTGGTGCGCCGCACCATCGGCGGCCGCTGGGAGTACACCGACGAGGCGGTCGAGGAGTGGCGCGTGGTCATGCCCGCCGGGCTGTCGTTCTCGCCGCCCGGCTTCGTGGCCGCGGCGATCGCCCGGGCCGCGCTCGAGGACTTCGACACCGAGCTCGACGCGCCGCCGCGGATGCTGCCGTACGTGCAGGCCGCGCTCGCCAACATGGGGGCCGCGACCGAGGAGGAGTACTACTCGCTGTGCGGCCGCCTCGACACCCTCGAGCACGTCCACGAGATCCTGGTCGGCGCCGCGGCGTCGATGCTGGGCGACGCCGGCCCGCCCGACGGTGACGGTGACGCCGACGCCGACCCGCCGGATGACGAAGTGGTTATGGAAGCGGATCCCGATGTCGCCGGCGACGACCCCGGCGGCGGCCTGGTCAACTGAGGCCCCGGCGCCGGCAGCGCGGGCGCGGGCGCCTGTGATATAGCCAGGCTCCATGGCCCGGGGGAGCCTCCGCGCACCATCGCAACACGCCTACCGCGGCGCCGTCGGGGCGACCCGACAGGCCGCGGTCCACGTCAGCCTGCCCGGGGGCGACATCGCGTCGGTCCCGGTCTACGTCGCGATCGACGTCGTCGCCGACCCGGAGCTGGGCCAGCGCCTGCTGTCCGACGATCCGGCGCGCGCCGTCAACAGCGTGCGCCTGGCCGACGGCACGACGCTGGTGCTGACCACGCCGGTCGTCTATCACGACCCCGCGGCCGAGGTCATGGTGCTCGTCCTCGACGAGTCCGACCGCCACCGCGAGCTCGCCGAGCGCGCCCGCGTCCTCGGCGAGATGGCCGCCGACCCGGCGACGCCGGTGCCGGCGTACGCCCGCGAGTTCCAGGTCGCGTTCGGCAGCCGCGGCCTGCGCGCCCTGCTCGAGGACAAGGCCGAGCGCGCGGTCGCCGCGGCGCGCACCGCCGAGCTCGAGCGCGAGCTGGAGCGCGAGCGGGCCGCGGCCGAGCGCCGCCGCGCCGACGCCGGCGCCCAGGCCGCCGAGCTCGAGCGCATCCGCCAGGATCAGGAGCGCCGCAGCCGCGACCTCGATCGCCGGGCCGCCGAGCTCGACGCCGACCGCGACGAGTACGATCGCCGCCGCACCGAGCTGGAGCGGCTGCGCGCCGAGCACGACGTCCTCGCCGCCGAGCTCGACCAGGCCCGGGCCCGGCTCGAGCGCGACCGCGCCGCCGCGCGCCCGGCCACCGGGCGCGACGTCGACGAGCTGGCCACCGGGCCGTTCGACCTCGCCAGCGACGAGCCGACCACCGGGACCCAGGCGACGCTGGCGCCGCGGCCGGCGACCGCGCCGCCGGTGGCCCGCCCGGTGGTCGCCGACGAGGAGTCGACCGACGCCGGCCAGCCGCCGCCGGAGATGCCGTCCGGCACCGACCCGCTGACCACGACCACCACCGAGCTCGAGGTCCCGGCGGTGCTCGACGGCTGGCTCGCCGCGTTCGCCGGCGGCAACGCGGTCGCGGCGATCGCCGCCGACGATCGCGACGGCGGCGCCGTCCGGCTGGCGCTGCGCGCGACCCCGGCGTCGGGGGCGGCGCTGGCGCGCGGCCCGCTCGACGTCCGCCTCCAGCTGCACCGCCAGCCGGCGTACCCGGTCATCACGCTGAGCGTCGGCACGCCGCTGTCGCTGCGCGGCGCCGGCGCCCACCGCGTCACCGCGGCGCTCGATCTGGCCGCCGACGTCGATCGGCGGGCGCTCGGCATGCTGGGCAAGCGGTTCGCGATCGCGATCGACCTGGTGGCCGAGGGCGTGTGCCTGCGGCGGGCGCTGATCGTCGCGCCGCTCGAGGAGAACGTCGCCTACGTGGTGCGCGCCGCCCAGGATCACCTGCGCACGCTCACCGCCGAGGGTGACGGCACCACCGGGCCGTCGTTCGCGCGGGCCCGGGCCCAGCTCGCCGAGCCCGGCCACGACGTCCTCGGCGGCGACCACCCCGAGGCCGGCGAGTTCCGCGACGACAAGCTCGGCCAGCTCGCCACCGCCAACCAGGTGCGGCGGGCCCTGGCCATCGCGCGCCGCTTCACCCGGCCGTCGCGCGAGGACTACCTGGTGACCGTGCGCGGCTACCCGCTGGCGCGCTGGCACGAGCGCCGCCGCGCGGTCGTCGCGCGCGCCGCCGCGTGCGGCCTGTGGATGGGCTCGGACCTGGCGCAGGTCGCGGTGTCCGAGGGCGTCGCGCGGTCGCGCAAGGACCTGGTGACCCGGCTCGAGCCGGCGTTCGCCGCGATGCTGGGCGACGCGGTCGTCAACGATCTCGACAGCGACGCCGCCGAGGACAACCGCAAGGCGCTGGCCGAGGAGGCCCGGTCGCTCGGCCTCGATCGCGACGACGCCGCCCGCACCGTGGCGTCGGCGTCCGAGCCGGTGGCCTCGGGGATGATCGAGCAGGAGGTGCCGGCGATCGACCCGCGCGGCCGCCCGGTCGACGAGCTGATCGGGATGCTCGACGATCGGCGGCACCGCTTCGCCGCGGCGCTCGAGCTGTGCGAGCGCGGCGATCCGCGCGGCATCCGCCCGGTGCTGCACACGGTGCGGCGCCTGGGCCGGACCGAGGCGGTCCGGGTCCTGGGCGCGATGGTGAAGTTCGGCGACGCCGCGGCGCCGGCGCTGACCGCCGGGCTCGGCAGCTCGAAGGCGTTCCTCCGCCACGGCTGCGCCCTGGCGCTCGGCATGCTGCGCACCGAGGCCGGCACCGAGGCGGTCATCGATCTGCTGCTGTCCGAGCCCACCGAGATCTGGCGCGAGCTGGCCCGCGCGGTCGGGCAGGTCGGCCCGGCGGCGCTGATGCCGCTGGCCGCGCGGATGGGGCGGCTCGGCGAGCGCGCCACCGCGTCGACCCGCGAGCGGGTCGCGTGGGCGATGGCGCACGTCGGGGTCCGCGGCGGCCGCACCGCGATCGACCAGCTCGCGTCCGGGGCCAGCGTGGTCGCGCCGGTGGCGCAGCAGGCGCTCGAGCTGATGGCGCCGGCCGCCCGCGACGATCTCCGCGGCACCGGCGCCGGCCGCGAGATGACGGTCAACCGCGCCTTCTCGCGGCGCTTCTTCGAGGCGCTGGGGCAGGGCGGCCTGCCCCAGGAGTCGCGCGCCGCGCTCGACGCGCTCGACGCGTCCGGCCCGATGGAGCTGCTCGACGAGGCCGACCTGATCGACCTCGAGGGCGACGACGACGAAGACGACGACCTCGACGAGCTCGACGAGGCCGATCTCATCGAGACCTGACCGGGGCAGGCGGCGCGGGCGGGTCAGGGAGGCGGCGTCCGGCGTCCGGCAGGCCCGGCGTGGGTGTGCCGCGCGCACGGCGACCCACCTGGGGGTACAACGATCGTCCGCCGATCTGCCCACCCAGAGGTTGCTCACGACACGGTGGCTTCGGCTATCATGGGTGTCGCCCGTCACGCCAGCAGTCCGGGCCTTGCGCCATGCGCATCGGCATCTTCTCCGACGTCCACGCCAACATCGAGGCCCTCACCGCGGTCCTCGAGAGCTATCGATCCGAGCGGATCGACAAGTTCGTGTGCCTTGGTGACACCGTCGGCTACGGCGCCTCGCCCAACGAGTGCTGCGACCGGATCAAGGATCTCGCGGCGTTCACGATCCTCGGCAACCACGACGCCGCGGTCGCGGGCCGGATGGACTACTCGTACTACTACGACGCCGCCCGCAACGCCCTCGACCTCCACGCCCGCGAGCTGTCGCCCGAGAACATGGAGTGGCTCAAGGGCCTGCCCTACGAGGTCCGCGACGACGACGTCACGTTCTGCCACGGCTCGCCGCTCAACCTCGAGGAGTTCGAGTACATCTTCTCGCTCGAGCAGGCCGCCCGCTGCCTGGAGATCTGGGAGCAGCTCGGGGTCGTGACCTTCATCGGTCACTCCCACCTGTGCAAGTCGTTCGCGCTGTCGCGCGACGACGTCTACGAGGTCGTCGCGCCGCGGTTCTCGATCCGGCCCGATCACCGCTACATCATCTCGGTGGGCTCGGTGGGGCAGCCGCGCGACTACGACAACCGCGCCAGCTACACCATCTACGACACCGAGGAGAAGGTCTTCGAGTTCAAGCGCGTCGCCTACGACATCGAGAGCGCGGCGCAGAAGATCTTCTCGACCGACCTCGAGCGGAACTTCGGCAACCGCCTGTTCCTCGGCGTCTGAGCCGGGCTGCCGCCTAGCGCCGCGAGATCTGGGTCGGCCGCGGCGCCAGGGCGTCGGCGCGGAAGCTCAGCCGCTCGACCCGGGCGTCGGCGCGCTGGCGGTCGGAGATGACGCCGGCGCGCTGCATGTGGCGCAGCACGGTCGTGACCCGCTGCGCGGTGTCGGGATCGAGGCCGCCGGCGGCGGCGATGCGCCGGCTCGCCGAGCGCGGCTCCGGCGTGATCGCGGCCAGGAACGCGGCCTCGACGACGGTGAGATCCTGCGGCGGCTTGCCGAACCAGTGGCGGGCGGCGGCCGCGACGCCGTAGACGCCGGGCCCGAGCTCGACGACGTTGAGGTAGCGCTCCAGGATCTGCCGCTTCGACAGCGCCTGCTCGAGGCGCCAGGTCAGCACCGCCTCCTGCAGCTTGCGATCGAGGGTGCGGCGCTGCGACAGGAACGCGTTCTTGACCAGCTGCTGGCTGATCGTCGAGCCGCCGCGGGCGAACCGGCCCTCGCGCAGATCGATCTCGAGGCTGCGCGCGATCTGGGTGACGTCGAAGCCGTGGTGGACGAAGAACCGCGCGTCCTCGGCGGCGACGAACGCGCCGTCGACGTGGCCCGGCAGCGAGATCATCGAGGTCCAGTCACCGACCCCGGGGCCGACCGGGGCCCGGCTGCCGTCGGGGAAGCCGTGGTCGGCGACGCCGGCGAGCGCGACGACGTCGGCCTCGGGCGGATCGGCGAGGGCGCGGCAGCGGTTGGCGAGGTCGACGTCGAGCTGGACGCCGTCGCCGGCGGCGGCGTCGAGATCGAAGGCGAGGTGGACGCGGCCGCCGAGGTCGCCCTCGAGCGCGAGCGCGCCGATCGGACCGGCGACCGGGGGCGGCAGCGCGGCGGCGAGGTCGAGGCACGGCGCGTCGGCCAGGCGCAGCTCGACGTCGCCAGCGGCGACGCCGGTGGGGCCGCCGCGGCGGACGTGGCCGTCGCCCTCGAGGACCAGGGCGCCGCGGGTCAGGCGCAGGCCGGCGACCCGCACGACCTGGCCGCTGGCCTCGACCGTGGCGGTGACGCCGCCGTCGACGTCGAACGGCTGGTCCGAGATCGCGGGGTGATCGACGCGGACGCCGGTGACGTCGGCGGCGATCCGCGCGACCCAGCCGGCGGGTCCGCGCGCGACCGTGATCGCGCCGGTGGCGTGGCCGTCGGCGACCTGCAGGCCGCGCGGCACCAGCGGCGCCAGCGCGGCCAGGGGCAGGGCGTCGCCGCGCAGATCGACGGCGCCGGCGCGCGGTCGCGCGGTCACGGTGAGGGCCCGCGGCACGCCGCCGTCGTCGGCGTCGCCGCGCAGGGCCAGGACGCCGCGGCCCCACACGTTCCAGCCCAGGGACGCGCCGTGGATCTCGAGGCTCGGGCCGCCGGCGGCGACCTCGAGCTCGCCGCCGACCGCGAGCAGGCGACCGAGGTGGGCGTCGGGCAGGGTCAGGTCGCCGCCGGCGCGGGCCAGGTGGGCCGTGACCGTGACTGGGCCGCGGCTCAGGCGGGCGCGCACCGGGCCGGTGACGACGCGGACGCCGCCGCGCTGCGGGTGCAGCTCGACGCCGCGGGCCTCGAGGACGCCGACGCCGCCGAGGTCGACGATCAGCGCGCCCTCGGTGACGACGATGCGGCGCAGGCGGCGCCGCGCGGCGCCGGCGTGGTCGCCGGCGTGCCCGCGGCGCGCCGCGATCCGCCTCAGGATCCGGGCCAGCGTCGAGTCGCCGTCGGCGTCGATCTGGTGCTGCAGGCGCGGCCGCTCGAGCCGGACCTCGTCGGCGCCGAGGTCGCCGGCGAGCAGGCTGGGCAGCGACACCGAGGCCTCGACGCCGTCGACGCGCAGCACGTCGCCGACCCGGACGTCGGTGAGGCGGACGGTGCCGGACAGGCCGGCCTCGACGCCGCCGATCGACGACGGCTGGCCGGTGAGATCCGACAGCGCCGGCCCCAGGCGCGCGACCCGCGCCCGCAGGTGAGCCGACGCCACCAGCGGGACCGCGACCGCGAGCAGGCCGGTCGCCGCCAGCCACAGCGGCTCGCGGCGGCGCGCGCGGCGCAGCTCGCGTGGCGACGTCGCGGGCTCGCCGGCGGCGAGCGGCCTGTCGTCGTCGGCGCCGTCGTCCGCGGCGGCGGCGTCGGCGCCACCGTCGGCGCCGGGCACGTCGCTGGGCCCCGGCGGTGCACCGGGCGCAGCGCCGGGCAGCTCGCCGGGGTCGTCGGTCAATGGTGCTCCGGGGCGGCGGCGCGTCGCTCGGCGCCGGCGAAGGCGCGGTGGCCGGCGCGGCGGTCGCCGCGGCCGCGGCGCGCGGTCTCGAGCCCGGCGCCCATCAGCATCATCTCGCACAGCTCCTCGAACGAGATGCCGGCGGCGTCGGCGATCTTGGGCAACAGCGAGGTCCGGGTCAGGCCCGGCACGGTGTTGACCTCGAGCAGGTACTCGTTGCCCGACTCGCTGACCATGATGTCGACGCGGGTGGCGCCGCCGCAGCCGAGCGCGTGGTGGGCGCGCAGGCCCTGGGTGAGGATGCCGCGGTAGCGGTCCGGGGTCAGGCGCGGCGGGATGTGGTAGTCGCTGGCGCCGCGGGTGTACTTGGCGCCGTAGTCGTAGAAGCCGGCGCGCGGCGAGATCTCGACCGCGCCCAGCGCGCGATCGCCGACGATCGCGACCGACACCTCGCGGCCGGCGATGTGGCGCTCGATCAGCAGCTCGTCGTCGAAGCAGAACGCGCGCTCGCACGCCGCCGACAGCTCGGCCGCGTCGTGG
The DNA here is from genome assembly GCA_020633495.1 of Kofleriaceae bacterium. Lineage (GTDB taxonomy): Bacteria > Myxococcota_A > Polyangia > Haliangiales > Haliangiaceae > WYBA01. Next base: position 87,118 of record JACKDR010000022.1, read on the forward strand.
ACGATCTCGACGCCCACCGAGCTGCCCTCGTGGACCGGCTTGACCACCGCGGGGAAGCCGAAGTCGCCGTGCGCCTCCATGACGTCGGCCTCGTCGCGGCGGTGCATGACGTAGTAGGCCGGCGTCGGCAGGTTGTGGAGCCGGAACAGCTCCTTGGCCTTGACCTTGTCCATCGCCAGCGCCGACGCCAGCACCCCCGAGCCGGTGTACGGGATGCCCATGGTCTCGAGCAGGCCCTGGATGCAGCCGTCCTCGCCCCAGCGGCCGTGCAGCGCGATGAACGCGACGTCGATGCGCTGCTGGCGGAGCACCAGGTCGACGTCGCGATCGACGTAGACCGGGTGGGCGTCGTAGCCGCGCAGCTGCAGGGCGGCCAGCACGGCCTCGCCGGTGCGCAGGGACACCTCGCGCTCGCTGGACATTCCGCCGAGCAGGACGCCGATTCTGCGGTGCTTCATGACCTGGGACTCCATGATTTCGGCAAGAGGGCGGGGCCGGCAGCCCCCTGTGGGCACGCTACGGATCGCGTGATCGGCGGGCAAGTTTTCAGCCGGGCCGGGGGTGGCTTGACGGCTTCGGTGTCGCGGGGTTATCCACGCGCGCAATGACCAAGGCGAAGGCGGAAGCCGACAAGCCCGCGAAGGCGGACAAGCCCGCGCGCACCCGCAAGGCGGCCAGCGACAAGCCGAAGGCCAAGACCAAGGCCCCCAAGGCCGCCGCGGACGCGACCACGGACGCAGCCGCGGACGCCAAGGCGCCCAAGGCGAAGGCCGCGCCCAAGGCCAAGGCCGCCCCCAAGGCCAAGGCCGCGCCCAAGGCCAAGGCCGCGCCCAAGGCCAAGGCCGCGCCCAAGGCCAAGGCCGCGCCCAAGGCCAAGGCCGCCCCCAAGACCAAGGCGAAGGCCAGGACCGACGCCGAGGTCGAGGCCGCCGCCGAGCTGGCGCACTTCGCGCCGGCGCCCGAGCCCGTCGAGCCGCCCATCGACGCCGGCATCGACCCGCTCGAGGACGAGGACGAGGACGCGCTCGCCGAGCGCGTCCACCACACCGCCGAGGAGCTCGCCGAGGAGGCCGTCGAGGCCGAGCCGGTCCGCGAGCTGACCCCGGAGGAGCAGGAGCTGGCGGCGCTCTACGGCGACGAGCTGTCGAGCGGCGGCGTCGCGACCACCGAGTACCGCGACGCCCGCACCGCCGACGAGGACCGCCCGATGGTCCCCGAGATCAACGCCCGCGAGGAGCGCAACAAGCGGTGGGAGGAGCGGCGCCGCAAGCGCCGCGAGCGCCGCGACAACCGCGGCGGGCGCCCCGGCGGCGATCGCCCGGCGGGCGGCGGCGGCGGTGATCGCCCCGCCGGCGGTGACCGTGATCGCGGCGGCCGTCGCGATCGCCCCGAGCGCGACCGCGCCGAGCGGCCGGCGCTGCCGGCGCCGGCGTCGGCGTCGGCGCCGGTGGCCGCGCTGGCCCCGGTCGTCGAGCCCGTCGACGGCGAGCACGTCGCCCACCGCGTCGGCAACACCCTGGGCGACGCGGCCTGGGCGGTGTTCTCGGCGCAGCGCTCCAACCAGCCGGTGCCGGTGCGCCAGCTGGCGGCGATGATGCGCAAGCGCGGCCTGCTCGAGGTCGACCCCGATCAGTCGTGGCCGCACCTCAAGGCGGCGCTGATCGGCGACGAGCGCAGCTACCGGCAGCTCGGCCTGCGGCCGCGCATCACCTACCGCGGTCGCGACCTGTTCGCGCCGGGCCCGATGGCGAGCAGCGTCACCTCGGCGGCGGAGGGCCAGCTGGCCCGCGCGCTGTCGCAGCTGGCGGTCGCGACCCACGCCGCGCTCAAGGACCGGATCGGCCGCGCCACCCCCGCCGGGTTCGAGCACCTGGTCCACGCCTACCTGGTGTCGACCGGCTACCAGGACATCGAGTGGGTCAAGCGGGTCGGCGGCATCAGCTACGCCACCGCGCTGCCGCCCGACGGCAGCAGCCCGATCCTGGTGTCGGCCCGCTCGGGCGACGCCCCGGTCGATCGCCGCGGCGTCGGCGAGCTGCGGGTCGGCGTCGAGGCCAAGCAGCTGCTGGCCGGCCTGCTGCTGTCGGCGCGCGAGCTGTCCGAGGACGCCGAGCGCGAGCTGGTGCGGCCCGGGCGGTCGATCATGGTGCTGTGCGGCGACGCCTTCGTGGGCGCGCTGATCGGCGCCGGCGTCGGCGTCGTCACCGCGGCGGCCCCGGTCCGCTACGTCGACGACCAGCTGCTCGACGAGCTGCTGGCGGGGTAGCGATGGCCGGCCCGGTCGAGCCGCGCTGGCGCTGGCTGGGGCGGATCGGCCACGCCGCGGCGATGGCGGCCCAGGAGGGCCGCCGCGATCGCCTGCTCGCCGGCGACGCCGGCGGCGCGGCGGTGCTCCTGTGCGAGCACCCGCCGGTGGTCACGCTGGGTCGCAACGCCCGGCGCGACCACGTCGTGGCGCCCGCCGACGAGCTGGCGCGTCGCGGCGTCGAGGTCGTCGAGGTCAGCCGCGGCGGCGACGTCACCTACCACGGGCCGGGCCAGCTGATGGTCTACCCGGTGGTGCGGCTGCGCGGCGGCGTCGTCGCCTACCTCGAGGCCGTCGCGGCGGTGCTGGTCGAGGTCGCCGCCGAGCTCGGCGTGCCGGGCGCGGCGTGGCGCCGCGACCCCGCCGGGGTCTGGCTCGACGACGCCAAGCTGGCGGCGTGCGGCCTGCACCTGCGCCGCGGCGTCGCCGTCCACGGCTTCGCCTTCAACGTCGCGACGCCGGCGACCGCGTGGCAGCTGATCGTGCCGTGCGGGCTGACCACGCCGGTGATCTCGCTCGACGCCGCGCGTCGGGCCCGCGGCCTCGGCGCCGCGCCGTCGGTCGCCGAGGTCGCCGCGCTCGTCGGGCCGCGGCTGGTCGCGCGCCTGCTCGACGCGCCGTCGTGACGACCCGGTGACAGCCCCCCACGGTAGGGTCCGGCCATGTCCGCCAGTGAGGTCCCGGAGCGGATCGTCGTCCTGCACAACACCGACTACGACGCCGAGCTGACCGCGGGCACCGGCGTCGACGTCAGCGCGGTGCACCTGTCGGCGATGGCGGTGGTCGAGGCGTTGCGCCAGGGCGGCGTCGACGTCGAGCTGGTCGGGCTCGAGGGCCCCCGCGATCTGTTCGAGGTCGTCGGCGCGCTGCGGGCGCGACCGCCGCACGTCATCTTCAACCTGTGCGAGTCGATGGGTGGCGATCCGCGCAACGAGCCGACGCTGCCGGCGCTGCTCGATCTGTACAAGCTGCCGTACACCGGCGCCGACGCGCTGGCGCTGGGCGTGTGCCTGCACAAGCGCCGCACCAAGGACGTGCTGATCGGCCGCGGCGTGCCGACCCCGCCGTTCCGGTTCCTGACCCTGCGCCGCGACGCCGACCTCGACGCGCTGCGGGCGCGGCCGCTCGACTACCCGTGGTTCCTCAAGCTGGCCCACGAGGACGCGTCGATCGGGGTCGAGGAGACCAACGTGGTCCACAGCCTCGAGGAGCTGGTGATCCGGGCGCGGCGGATGTGGGACGAGTTCGGCCAGTCGCTGGTCGCCGAGCGCTACGTCGAGGGCCGCGAGGTCAACGTCACGCTGCTCGGCGATCCCGAGCAGCCGACGATCCTGCCGCTGCACGAGATCGACTTCGCCGCGATGCCGGCGGGGCGGCCCCACATCGTCACCTACGCCGGCAAGTGGGACGAGCAGCACGTCGACTACGCCGGCACCAAGCCGGTGCCGATGCGCGACCTCGACGACGCCCTGCGCGGCCGGATCGAGGACGCCGCGCGCGCGGCGTGGCAGGCGTGCGGCCTGCGCGACTACGGCCGCGTCGATCTGCGGATCGACGCCGCCGGGGCGCCGTGGGTCATCGACGTCAACCCCAACCCCGACGTGTCGCCCGACGCCGGGGTGGCGCGGTCGGCGCGCGCCGCCGGCATGACCTACCCGGAGCTGATCCTGCGGATCGCCACCGGCGCGTGGGCGAGGCGGCGGCGATGACCGCGGCGGCGACCGGCGCGGCCACCGTGCGTCCGGCGGCGGTGACCGATCGCGGCGCCCTCGAGGCGGTGATCCGGTCGGACGCCACGTTCCGCGACGACGAGGTCGCGGTCGCGCTCGAGCTGGTCGACGGCGGGCTCGCCGGCTCGAGCGACTACCTGCTGCGGGTCGCCGAGCTCGACGGCGCCGTCGTCGGCTACCTGTGCTACGGGCCGACCCCGATGACGGCGCGGACCTTCGACCTGTACTGGATCGTGGTCGCGGCGGCGGCGCGGGGCCGCGGCGTCGCCGGCACGCTGGTGCGGGCGATGGAGGCCGAGCTGCGCGACGGCGGCGGCGGCAACGTCCGCATCGAGACCAGCGAGACCGACGGCTACGGCGCGGCGCGGCGGCTGTACGAGAAGCTGGGCTACCCGCTGGCGGGCACGTTCCCCGACTTCTACGGCCCGGGCGACGCGCTGCTGGTCTACTACCGGACGATCTGAGCCGGCCGCGCCGGCCGCGCCGGCGCGGTCACTCGCCCTCGGCGATGCGCTTGAGCTTCTTCTGCAGGCCGAAGCGCGACAGCCCGAGCAGGCGGGCGGCCACGGTCTGGTTGCCGCCGGTGCGGCCCATCGCGGCGTCGACGTAGGCGCGCTCGAGGGCGTCGAGCGCGGGCTTGAGCGTCAGGTCGGCGCCGGGCCCGGTCTGCGCCGGCGGCAGCCACCGGCTCTGCGCCACCGCGTCGGGCAGATCCTCGACGTCGATCACCGGGCCGCCCAGCGCGCACGCCCGGGCCAGCGCGTTCTCGAGCTCGCGGACGTTGCCGGGCCAGGCGTGGTGGCCGAGCGCGCGCAGCGCGGCGCGGGTGAGCTGGGGCCGCGCCGCGCCGCCGAGCTTGTCGGCGAGGCGGTCGAGGATGTGGTCGACCAGCAGCGGCACGTCCTCGAGGCGCTCGCGCAGCGGCGGCACCGCGACCGCGATGACCTCGAGGCGGAACCGCAGGTCCTCGCGGAACCGGCCGGCGGCGACCAGCTCGGCGAGCGGGTGCTGGGTCGCGACCACGAGCCGGACGTCGACCTGGCGGCCGCGCTCGTCGCCGACCCGGCGCACGACCCCGTCCTGGACCACGCGCAGCAGCTTGGCCTGCATCGCCGGCGTCGTGTCGGCGACCTCGTCGAGGAACAGCGTGCCGCCGTCGGCGACCTCGAACAGGCCGCGGCGATCGCGGTCGGCGCCGGTGAAGCTGCCGCGGACGTGGCCGAACAGCTCGCTCTCGAGCAGCGGCTCGGGCACCGCCGAGCAGTTGACCGCGACGAACGGGCGATCCTTGCGGTCGCCGTGGTGGTGGAGCGCGCGCGCCACCAGCTCCTTGCCGGTGCCGCTCTCGCCGACCACGACCACCGGCAGCGCGGTGCGGGCGGCGCGGTCGAGGGTCGCCAGCATCGCGACCATCGCCGGGGCCTCGCCGATGATCTCGGCGTAGCGGCCGCGCAGCGCGGTGCGGCCGGGCAGCTCGGCGCGGACCCGGGTCAGCTCGGCGTCGCGATCGGCGAGCTCGGCGGCGAGCCGGGCGTTGAGGCCGTCGACCTCGTCCTGGCGGCGGCGCAGGTCGGCGGTGAGGCGGGCGTTCTCGATCGCGACCGCGGCGATGTCGCCGAGCTCGAGGGCGAGGCGGGCGGCGTCGTCGTCGAAGGCGCCGCCGCGCAGGCGGTGGTCGACGTAGATGCAGCCGGTGACCTTGCCCTTCTGGCGCAGCGGCACCGCCAGCACCGAGCGCAGCCGCAGCGACGCCACCGACGCGGCGTCGCCGAAGCGCTCGTCGACCCCGGCGTCGACGGTGATCACCGGCTCGCCGGTGGTCGCGGCCTGCTCGGCGATCGAGCGGCTGACCTTGCCGGCGGCGTCGTCGAGGGCGCCGGCGGCGAAGTTGCGCGCGACCACGACCTCGAGCGGGGCGCCGGGCGCGGGCCGCAGCAGCAGGAAGCCGCGCTCGGCGTCGATCATCTCGATCGCGGCGTCGATGACGTCGTCGAGCAGGCGGTCGAGGCTGTGCTCGGAGTTGAGCCGGCGCGACAGCGCCAGCAGCCGGCGCAGGCGCGCGATGTCGAGGGCGGCGTCGGGGCTCATGGGACCTCGGGCGCCGCGGGCGGGCGGCGCGGCAGCGGTGGCGGCGAGGGCGGGGCCGGCGTCGCCGGCGCGCGGGTCAGCGCGGCGAGGCGCCGGGCGTCAGGCTCGTCGTCGAGGTGGGCCCGCCACGGCGGCGGGGTGGCGGCGACCAGGGCGGCGCGGGTCGCGGCGGCGTCGGCGGCCAGCGCGGCGGCGCGGGCGGGCGCGCCGGCGGCGCGGGCGGCCTCGGCGGCGGCGACCAGCGTGCGCCACGCCCGATCGGCGTGGCCGGCGGCGCGGGCGGCGTGGCCGGCGCCCTCGGCGGCGTCGATCGCGGCGGCCTGGTCGACGCCGCCGTCGAGGCGGGCGGCGCCGGCGACGATCGCGGCGACCCGGGCGTGCTCGTCGGCGGACGGCGCCAGGCGCGCGGCGTCGGCGGCCAGGCGGCGGGCCTCGGCGGCGGCGCCGTCGTGGACGGCGAGCTCGGCCTGGGCGCACAGCGCGCAGCACCGGGCGTGATCGCCCTGGGTCGCGGCGGCGGCGGCGGCCCGGCGGTAGGCGTCGCGCGCGGTGGCGACGTCGCCGCGGCGCAGCGCGACGTCGCCGAGCAGCAGGCGCGCGAACACCGCGACCACCGGCTGGCGGCCGTCGGCGAGCCTGAGCGCCGCGGTGGCGGCGGCGGCGGCGCCGTCGACGTCGCCGACCGCCAGCAGCGAGTTGCCGCGGTTGAACTCGGCGGCGGCGCGCTCGGCGACGGCGCCGAACGCGTCGAGCGCGGCGACGGCGCGGCCGAGCAAGGTCAGCGCCTCGCCGTGGCGGCCGCGACCGGCCAGCGCCGACGCCAGGTTGAGCTCGGCGACGGCGGCGGCGTGGAAGTCGCCGGCGGCGCGGGCGGCAGCGCGCTGCGCGCTCCTGCAGCGCGATCGCGTCGTCGAGGTCGCCGCGCTGCTGCGCGACCATCGCGGCGAAGCGCGGCGGCGCGCCAGGCGCGGGCGCGATCGCCGGCGGCGGCGGCGGCGCGGCGGGCCATGGCGTCGAAGCACGCGTCGGCGAGGTCGAGCTCGCCCCGGTAGCAGCGGGCCAGGCCGGCGGCCTCGAGGCAGCCGAGCGCGCCGGGCAGGTCGCCGTCGCCGGGCTCGGCGGTCGCGTCGCCGCCGCCGGGATCGCCGAGGTCGCCCAGGATCGCGAGCGCCTCGGCGTGGCGGCCGGCCGCGACCAGCAGCCGGGCCCGCGCCCCGGCCAGCTCGGCGACCAGCGCCGGTGGCGGCCCGGCCGCGGCGAGGGCGTCGAGCTCGCGGCTCGCGGTGTCGACGTCGCCGGCGCGCTGGGCGGCGAGCGCGGCGGTCAGCCGGGCCCAGGCCCGGTCGTCGTCGGCGAGGTCGGCACCCTCGGCGGCGGCGAGGGCGGCAACGCGCGCGCGCGGTAGTCGGCGACGCCGGTGGCGGCGCGGGCGACCAGCAGCCGGGCCTGGGCGGCGGTCGCGGGCGCGTCGCCCGCGGCGGCGAGGGCAGCGTCGGCGAGGGCGCGCGCGGCGCCGAAGCTGCCGGCGCGCAGGGCCCAGGTCGCGGCGGCGACGGCGGCGTCGGCGGCCTCAGGCGCGCCGGCGTCGAGCAGCTGGACCGCGAGGTCGGCGTCGGCGAGGCCGTCGGCGCGGCCGGCGGTGATCGCGCGGGCGGCGAGGGCCCGGCGGTCGTCGTCGCCCAGGCGGGCGCGCAGCGCGGTCGCCACCGCGTCGCGCAGGGTCACGTCGTCGCCGTCGCGGCCGACCAGCCCGGCGGCGATCAGCGCGCCGAGGGCGGCGGCGCCGCCGGCGCCGCCAGTGCCGCCGGCGGTGGCGAGGACCCGGTCGGCCGGGGCTCGGCCCCGCCAGATCGCCAGGGCGCGGGCGACGTCGCGGCCGGGATCGTCGTCGAGGCGCGCCGCCAGGGCGGTGGCGACCGCGACCGCGCCGTCGGCGACGGCCGCAGGATCGACGGCGAGCGGGTCGCCGCCGCCGGCCGCGACGCGCACGACCTCGGCGGCGAGGCCGGGCAGGCCGCCGCAGGCGTGGTGCAGGGCGCGCGCCCAGGCCGGCGGCACCGGCCGGCCCAGCATCTCGGCGGCGAGCGCGGCGATGTCGTCGATCGACAGCGGCGCGACGCGCGGCGCACGCAGCGCGGCGGTCGCGGCCGGCGGCGCGTCGCACTCGTGCCAGGCGATGACCGCGCCCGCGGCGGCCTGGCGGCGGCGAACGCGCGCGCCACCGCGTCGGCACGATCGTCGTCGGTGAGGTCGATCAGCGTCGCGCCGTCGTGGCCGATCGCGGCGGCGACCACCGCGCCGGCGCTGCGCTCTCGCCGGGCGCCAGGCCGAGCGCGGCGGCGACGGCGTCGAGGCGACCCGCGCGCACCGCGGGCATGGGCCGACCGGCAGCGGCGGCGGCGAGCTGGGCGGCGCGGACCGCGGCGGCGAGGACGTCGCCGACCCGGGCGCCGTGCGGGCCGGACAGCCAGGCGGCGCCGCCGTCGTCGAGGACGCGGCTCAGCGTCGCGATCACGCCGTCGGCGCCGATCAGCGACGGCGCCGCCAGCATCGAGCGCGCCGCCGGCGCCGGCCGGGGCCGCACCGGCGGCGCGATCGCGGCCGCGATGGCGTCGAGCTCGGCGGCCAGCGCCACCGCCGACGCCAGGCGCGCCGCGGCGCGCTTGGCCAGCAGGCGCGCGATCAGCGCGGCCAGCGGCGCGGGCACGCCGGGCAGGGGCGGCGGCGGTCGGGTCAGGATGGCGCGGACCAGGGGCCGAGCGCGGCCTCCGCGAACGCGGGGCGCGCCCGCGGCGGCGTGGTGCAGGGTCGCGCCGAGGCCGTAGAGATCGGAGCGTGGCTCGGCGGCGCCGGCGAGCGCCTCGGGCGCGAGGTAGCGCGGCGTGCCGCGGGCGGCGCCGAGGGCGGCGGCGCGGCTCGCCAGGCCGAGGTCGACGAGCACGGCGCGGACCTCGGCGCCGTCGCCCTGGACCAGCACGTTGGCGGGCGTGACATCGTGGTGAAGCAGGCCGGCGCCGTGGAGCGCGGCGAGGGCGTCGGAGAGGTCGCGCGCCACCGACCACAGCAGGCGGGCGCGCTCGGCCTCCGGGGTGGCCGCCACCGCGTCGAGCAGGGGCCGGCCCGGCACCAGCTCGGCGGTGAAGAACACGGTCCCGGCGTCCAGCGGCCCGTCCTGGGCGACCGCGACCTCGCGGACCCGGGGCAGGGCGCGGTGCTCGACCCCGGCGAGGTGTCCGAACTCGGCCAGCAGCGCGCGCTCCTCGGCCGCGGTGGCCCCGGTGGCCAGCGCCTTGAGCACCCCGATCCCGCCGTCCGCGTCACGCACCCGGAACACGCGGCCCTGCCGGCCCGCCCCCAGCGGACCCAGGATCTCGTACCGACCGTTGACGACTTCGGCCACCATCTCGACCTTACTGCCAACCGAGTGGCCGGGCTCAACCAACTCCGTTGCCAAAACTCGCCAACCCACGCAGCACCCGGGTCTCGGGGACCCGTACCGATCGGCCGAGATCCGGACACTCCCGGCGCGTGGCCGGCCCTCGCGGTCCCGCACGAAGTGACCGGTGACCGGACAGTCCGTTGGTGAGGTGGGAAGTTCGGCCGCACGAGGCCGCGTGGTATCGTGGGGCGGTGTCGGAGGAAGACCGCCAGCGGCGCCGGCTCGGCGATGCGACCCGGGACCGCATCGCGGATCTCGCGGACGGCTGGAAGCTTCCTGGACAAGAGGCTGAGAAGAAAGCGGAAACCGCCCGCTCCGAGACCGACGCCGGGGCCACCGAGCCCTACGAGAAGGCGGGCGAGGGCTTCGAGGCCGAGGCCTCGACCACGGTGGCGCCGCCGCCGCCGGAGGCCCTCGCCGTGCTGCGCGACGCCGCGGCCCAGGCCACCTCGGGCGACATCGAGCGCAGCCTGACGCCGATGCGCGCCCGCCCGGCGCCGCGGACGAGCCCGCCGCCGCCCCCGGGCGGCAAGCGGCCGACCTCACCGCCGCCACCGCCGCCCGGCAAGAAGGCCACCGGCCCGGCGCCGGCGGTGACCGGGACCCGCGCCACCGGCCCGGCGCCGGCGGTGACCGGGACCCGCGCCACCGGCCCGCACGCGACGCCGCCGCCTCCGCCTGCGCCGCCGCGCACACCCTGCCGGCGACCCCGGCCGCCCGCGACGACGACGCCACCGCCATCGAGCCGCCGGGCGCCCGCCCGGGCGCGAGCGAGGCCGCGGCCACGCCCGCGCACCGGGTCGCCGGCCTGCGCGACGCGCCGACCCTGCGCCGTCGCCCCGGCCTCCTCGGCGACCTGCGCTACGTCTTCACCGTCTGGTCCGGGGTCCGCCGCGCCCGCCGCGAGCTGGCCACGGTCGAGGCCGAGCTGAGCTCGCAGAAGGCGGCGCGCGCCGATCGCCTCGCCGAGCTCGGCCGCTCCGCGATCGCCGACGACCGCTTCGATCAGACCGCGGTCCGGACCTCGCGTGACGCCCTCGCCGACATCGAGGAGCGCCGGTCGCGCCACGCCGGCGCCGCCGCCGCGTCCGATGCCGAGCTGGAGGCCATCGAGCGCGACCGCGCCCGCGAGGACGCGCGCCTCGCGAAGGTCATCGAGGAGGCCGAGGCCGAGATCGCGCGCCTCGACGCCGAGCTCGGCCCGCTCGAGAAGCAGGCGGCCACCGCGCGTCGCCGCGTCAACGAGGTCAAGTCGACGCTGGCGTCGATCGAGGTCAAGGTCGCCACCGCCAAGGCCACGCTGGTCTCGGTCAAGGGCCCCAAGGGCGACCCCGCCGCGGTCGAGGCCGAGATCGCCGCGCTGCGCGCCGACCGCGAGGCGGTGTCGCGCGACGAGCCCCGCCTCGCCGCCGAGCTCGACGCCCTGCTGCCGCGGATCGCCAGCCTGCAGGCGGCGCGCGGCGACGCCCAGGAGCGCATCGTCGAGGCCGGCCGCGGCCAGGCCGAGGCCACCGCGCGCGCGGTCGAGCTGGTCGCCGCGGTCCAGGCCCGCCGCAAGGTCGAGTCGCGCGCCGTCGCCGAGGCCCAGACCGCCCGGGACCGCGCCCTGGTCGACCTCGGCGAGCGCCTCTACACCGAGCGCCCCAAGGACCTCACCCGCCGCATCGACGCCGTCGAGCAGCGCGACCTCGCGATCGCAACCTCCGAGCGCCGCGCCATCGAGCTGCGCGAGCTGATCGCCTCGGTCGAGCGCGGCCCGCTGTGGCGGGGCCGCGTCCTGTGGCTGCTGCTGATCGCCGCGATCGCGACCGGCGTGGTCTTCGTCCTGACCCTGTGACGCGGCCTGTGACGCGGCCGCGGCCGCGGCCGCGCCGCGCTACCCGCCGATCAGCTTCTCGAGCCGGTCGACCGCGGCCAGGGTCAGCCCGTAGCGCAGGCCGCCCAGGCCCAGCGCCAGCACCGCGACCGCGATGCCCGCGGCGCCCGCGACCCGGCGCGGCCCGGGCTCGCCCCGGCGCCGGTACCCGGCCCAGCCTAGCCCGACCGCCGCGATGCCCAGGCCCATCGCCACGAACATGCCCGGGGCGGGCAACAGGGCCGCGATCAGCGCGGCGGCGGCGGTGACGAGCGCGACCCAGCCCATGGCGGCCCACCGTACCCGCCGCCTCCGACAGCTTGTGTCGCCCGGGGCGCCGCGCTATACGCTGCCGCCATGTCCGACGACGACCCCACACCGCCCGCGATCCCCATCGTGCGTGCGGGGTTCTGCGCCATCGTCGGGCTGCCCAACGTCGGCAAGTCGACCCTGCTCAACCGGATCCTCGGGGTCCGGCTGACCGCGGTGTCGCCCAAGCCGCAGACCACGCGCAACCGCATCCTCGGCATCCACCCGGTGCCGCTGCCGGTCGACCCCGCCGACGCCGACGCCACGCCGACCCGCGCCCAGATCTGCTTCGTCGACACCCCGGGCATCCAGGCCGGCAAGGGCGCGCTGCGCCGCTACATGCGCGACGAGGCGCTGGCCGCCGCCGGCGAGGGCGACCTCGCGCTGCTGGTGATCGACGCCGCCGACCCGCGCGGCCGCCTGCCGGCGCGCCTGGCCGAGCCCGACGCCGCCGCGATCGGCGACGCGGTCCGCCGCCGCCCCCTGGTGGTCGCGCTCAACAAGGTCGACAAGGTCGCCAAGCCCGACCTCTTGCCGCTGATGTCGGCGTGGCACGAGTGGGCCGCGGTCCAGGACGCCGACATCATCCCGATCTCGGCGGCCACCGGCGACGGCGTCGAGGCCCTGCTCGCCGCGGTGGCGCGGCGCCTGCCCGAGAGCCCGGCGCTGTTCCCCGACGACGTCCTCACCGATCGCGCCGATCGCTTCCTCGCCGCCGAGCTGATCCGCGAGCAGCTGTTCCTGCAGCTGGGCAAGGAGCTGCCGTACGCGGCGGCGATCGTGATCGAGAGCTTCGAGGAGCGCGCCGATCGCAACGACGTCGTCATCGGCGCGATCGTCGTGGTCGAGCGCGACTCGCAGAAGGCGATCGTCGTCGGCAAGGGCGGCGCTCGCATCAAGCAGATCGGCATCGCCGGGCGCCAGGCCGTCGCCGAGCTGCTGGGCTGCCCGGTCCATCTCACGCTCCACGTCAAGGTGATGCCCGACTGGAGCGACGCCGACCGCCGCCTGCGCGAGCTCGGCTACGCCCCCGGAGGCCGGTCGTGACCGCACCCCTGGTCGCCATCGTCGGCCGACCCAACGTCGGCAAGTCGACGCTGTTCAACCGCCTGGTCGGCGGTCGCCCCGCGCTGGTCCACGACACGCCCGGGCTGACCCGCGATCGCCGCTACGGCGAGCTCGAGTACTACGGCGCCGAGCTGCGCCTGGTCGACACCGGCGGCCTCGATCCCGAGGCCGAGCGCGACGTCATCGGCGCCGGCATCCACCGCCAGGCCCGCCGCGGCATCGACGAGGCCGACCTGATCCTGCTGGTCGTCGACGGCGCCGCCGGCACGACCCCGCTCGACGAGACCGTCGTCGCCGAGCTGCGCAAGACCGGCAAGCCGGTGCTGCTGGCGGTCAACAAGATCGACAGCCCCAAGCGCGACACCCTGGCGATCGACTTCCACAGCCTCGGCATCGGCGAGCCGTACCCGATCTCGGCGGCGCACGGCCGCGGCGTCGACGACCTGCTCGACGCCCTGGTCGCGCTGGCCCGCACGATCCCCGGCGCCGTCGTCGACGCCGACCCCGACGACGACGCCACCGCCGACCCCGACGACGACCCCGACGACGACTACGACGACGACAGCGACGAGGCCCGGCAGCGCCGCTTCGACGAGCCGGACCGGCCGCTGCGCATCGCGCTGATCGGCAAGCCCAACGCCGGCAAGTCGTCGCTGCTCAACCGGCTCGCCGGCGAGGAGCGGTCGCTGGTCCACCACGCCGCCGGCACCACGACGGATCCGGTCGACACCGAGCTCGAGCTGCGCGGCCGCCGCTACGTCCTGGTCGACACCGCCGGCATCCGCCGCAAGGCCCGCATCGACGCCGACGTCGAGAAGATCGCCGTGACCATGGCGATCGCCCAGATCCAGCGCGCCGACGTCGTCGTCCTGGTCATCGACGCCGCGCTCGGCCCCAGCGAGCAGGACGCGCGGCTCGCCGGCATGGCCGAGGCCGCCGGCCGTGGCCTGGTCCTGGCGCTCAACAAGAGCGACCTGGTCACCGGCGACGTCGCGCAGGCCAAGCTGCGCGAGGCGATGAAGGACAACTTCTACTTCGTGCCGTGGGCGCCGATCGCCCAGATCAGCGCGACCCGCGGCGACGGCGTCGATCGCCTGCTCGACGTCGTCAACCAGGTCGCGACCCAGTTCCGCCGCCGCATCCCGACCGGCGAGCTCAACCGCTTCTTCGCCGAGGTCTGCGAGGTCATGCCGCCGCCGCTGCACCGCGGCCGCGCCACCCGCGTCTACTACCTGACCCAGGGCCGGGCCAGCCCGCCGACGTTCCTGCTGTGGGTCAACCAGCTCGAGGGCCTGTCGTCGACCTACCGGCGCTTCGTCGCCAACCAGCTGCGCAAGCGCTACGGCTTCCGCGGCACCTCGATCCGCGTCCTCGGCAAGGCCAAGAAGCAGCGTGACCCCGAGGACCGGGGCCGCGGCGCCTAGCGCCGCGCGCGCCTAGCCGCCCAGCGGGTCGGCGACGTCGGCCGGGCTGGTCGACGCCTTGGCCGCCTGCGCCGTGCCGCCCGGGTTGATGCCGGTCTGGCCGGCGAACAGCGTGATCGGCCCCGACGCCTTGAGCTCGACGTTGCCGCTGGCGGAGATGCTGGCGTTGGACTGGCCGCGGATGTCGAGGTTGACGCTGGCCTTGAACGTGGCCTCGGCGCACTTGATCTGCAGGTCGCCCTTGGGCGCCTGGATGCAGACGTCGCCCTGCTTGGCGGTGATCGTCATCTTGTTGTCGTCGGACTTGATGACCAGCTCGCCCTTGCCGCCGCCGTCGGAGATCGTGACGGTGTTCTTCTCGTCGTCGAACTCGACCTTGGAGCCGCCGCGCGACACGATCGTGCGGATCGGGTTGGAGCCGCTGCTGTTGTCCTTGGGCGACTTGTCCTTGCCGCCCCACAGCGCGCCGATCACGACCGGGCGGTTGAGATCGCCGTGCTCGAACACGACCAGGACCTCGTCGTCGACCGCGGGCAGGAAGAACCAGCCGCGGTCCTTGCCGGCGCCCAGCGACACCACCGGCACCCAGAAGGTGGTGTCGGCGGCGGACAGGACCGGCAGCTTCACCTTCACCCGCATCAGCTTGTCCGGGTCCTTGATGTCGGTGACGACGCCGATCATCGGCTCGTAGACCCGGTTGGACTCCTCCTCCACCGCGCGGATCTGCTGGTAGAAGTAGCTGGCGAGATCGTTGATCCGCATCGTGGCGATCCTACTACGGTCCGGGCGTTCCGGACCTCCCCGGCTCGCCGCCCGCCCCGGAGGCTGCCGCCGCTGCCGCCGGCGACCCTGGCGAGATCACTGGGTCGGCGCGGGCGGGCGGGGGCCCGGCGGGGTCCCGGGCCGGAACGGCGCCACCATCGACGGCAGGCCCCGGACCGCGCCCTTGCCGGCCGGCGCCGGGCCAGGCGGCGCCTTGCCGGTCGGGGTCAGGGGCCGCCGGAGCAGCCGGCCCGGCGGGCGTGCCGGGCGTGCCGGGCGGCGGGTCGGCGCCGGCGCCCGGCCCAGCGGCGCGACGCCCATGACCCCGACGTGATCGTCGCCGGCCGGCACCGCGCCGGCGGCGTCGACCTTGCCGCCGCTGCCCGCCATCGCGACGCCGAGCGCGACGCCGTCGCCGGGCTCGCGGGCCCAGCTCGCCGGCACGATGATGCCGAAGCGCTCGCGCAGGTAGTCGCCGGCCTGCCACTGATCGCTGGGCAGGTAGCCCTCGGCGGTGATCCGCTGCGGCGACCGCACCACCTGGCGGGTCATCGCGGCGTGCGGATCGAAGCCGGCCTGGTCGACCAGCCAGCCCAGCATCTGCAGCTTGAAGGTGCCGCTCGGCCGCTCCTTCACGTGCAGGTAGGCGTAGGCGTAGAGCTTGTCGCCGGGCACGTAGGTGGCGTCGGGCGGATCGAGGTCCCAGCCGATCAGCTCGATGCGGCCGCCGTCGAAGGTGGTGCCGGTGACCGGGAAGCGCGGCGACGGCGGCCCGGTCAAGAGCACGTCCTTGACCTTGCTGGTGGCCTGGTTGAAGACCGCGTCGCGCTCGAACATCACGCGCGACAGCCAGGCGTCGAGGTGGGTCTGCATCTCGGCGAGCGCCTGCGGATCCTTGCTCGCCAGGTTGGTCTTCTCCCAGGGGTCGGCCTCGAGCCGGTAGAGCTGGTAGAGGTTGTTCTGCAGGTCGTAGATCAGCTTGTAGTCCTGCGACACCGCGGCGCGCAGCGGCTTGGGGTAGTTGGTCTCGGCGAAGACCACCCGCTTGGGGTCCTCCTTGCCGTAGAAGATCTGCGGCACCAGGCTGCGACCCTCGAAGCTGAGATCCGAGACGTCGATGCCGCACAGGTCGGCCACCGTCGGGACGATGTCGAGCGGGCTGACCGCGCCGCCGATCCGCCGCGGCGGCACGTCGGGCACGTAGAAGATCAGCGGCACGTTGAGCAGCTCGCGGTACAGGGCCTGGCCGTGGTTGACGAAGCCGTGCTCGTTGAAGCCGTCGCCGTGGTCGCTGGTGATGATGACGATCGTGCGATCGCCGCCGGGCGTGCGGGCCAGCTCGTCGAGCAGGCGGCCGATGTAGCGGTCGGCGTAGTGGATCTCGGAGTCGTAGAGATCCTCCTCGGTCGAGCCGTAGTCGACGTCGTCGGGGTGGGCGACGTAGCGGCCGTGCGGATCGAGGTAGTGGACCCACAGGAACCACTTGTCGCGGGCGTGGCGCGAGATCCACGAGATCGAGCGGTCGGTCGACTCCGGCGAGCTGACCCGGAAGGCGTCGGGCTTCTTGCCGATCGTGTTGTCGTAGTCGTCGACGCCTTGCTCCATGCCCCAGTCGTTGAAGTACTCGTGGCTGAGGATCGCGCCGGTCTTGTAGCCGCCGCGCTTCATGATCTCGGGCAGCGTCGTGTTCTCGGGCTTGAGCCGGGGCGGCATGTGCGGCTTGACGTTCTCGTCGAGCGCGATCCCGCTGTGGAAGAACTTCGAGGTCAGGATCGCCGGCACCGACGCCATCGTCCCGGCGCTCGGCGCGTTGGCGAACGTGAACGACACCGCCTTGTCGACCAGCTCGGCCAGCCGCGGGGTGGTGTCGCGGTGCTTGGGCCCGGCGGCGTAGCCGCCGAAGGTCGTGTGGTCGTAGCGGACCGCGTCGATCGTGATCAAGAGGACGTTCCAGTCCTTCCGGAACGCCTCGGGCACCGGCATCTTCTCGCCGGCCGGTGGCATCGCCAGCTCGCGCATCGAGAAGTCGTGGCCGTCGCAGTTCTGGTCGATGCCGTCGTCGGGGAGGTCGCGGACGCCGGGCCGGATCGACGCGTCGAACGGCGCGCAGTCCTTCTCGCCCAGCAGCGATCCGAAGCCGTCGCCGTCGAGATCGTTGGCGCGGCGGACCCAGTCGATGGCCCGGGACAACAGCGGCGACGCCGAGATCGCCATGCCCTTGGCGTCGGGGTCGGCGCCCCAGCGCACCAGGGTCAGGGGCACCAGCACCAGCGCGGCGGCGGCGGCGCCCAGGGCGACGCGGCGGCGGCGGCGACGATCGCGGGGCAGGATCGGGCCGCGCCGGGCCCGCCACAGCGCGGCGGCGGCGCCGGCGAGGGCGGCGCCACCGTCGACCATGCCGCGCCACGGGATCAGCGGCCGCAGCGCCGGATCGTGGTGGGCGCGGATCAAGAGCCAGGTCAGCGCGACCCCGGCGGCCAGCACCATCGCCGGCCCGGGCCGCCCGACCAGCCACAGCGCCGCGGCCACCGGCTTGCGCGCGCCCCAGCGGCGATCGATCGCGTCGGCGAGGCGCGCGCGGCGCGGCGGCCCAGCACCCACGCCGCGGCGCCCAGCGCGCCGGCGGCGGCGATCTGCTTGAGCGACAGCAGCATCGCCAGCAGGCGCTGCTCCTTGTAGTGCTCGATGCCGTACACCGTGGTCCGGCTCGACCAGCCGAAGAACACCGCGGCGGCGCCGAGCCACAGCCAGGCCCGGATCACGGTGCCGCGGGCGATCGGCCGCCGGCCCAGCCCGGGGTAGGCGCGGGCCGCGGCCCGGCCGTCGGCGACCAGGACCACCAGCCGCGCCGCCGCGCAGCCGAGCGCGAGCGCCGGCGCGGCCACCAGCAGCAGCAGCGCCACCAGCGTGGCGTCGAGCAGGACGAAGCGCGCCACCGCGGCGGCGTGCAGCGGGCCGGCGTAGGCGACCAGCGTCGCGACCAGCTCGGCCACCATCAGCGCGGCGCCGGCGCCGGTGGCGACCGCCAGGCCTCGTCGGAGATCGCCGGTGAGCCCCGCGGCCAGCGTCCGCGGCGGACGCGCCGCGGCGGGCTCGCGCGCGCCGCTCGTCACGTCCGGTGCTTCTCCTTGCCGAGCTTGTGCTTGACCAGCACCCACATCGCCTCGACGCCGTCGGTCCAGCGGACCTTCTTGCCCTCCTCGATGGCCCGCGCGGTGTAGGCGATCGGGACCTCGACGATCCTGATCTTGCGGCGGCCCAGCTTGGCGGTGACCTCGGGGCAGAACTCGAAGCCCTTGCACTCGAGCTCGAGCTCGCGCAGCAGGTCGGTGCGGAACACCTTGAAGCAGGTGGCCTCGTCCGTGATCGACAGCCCGTAGAGCAGGTTGGCGGTGACGGTGAGGATCCGGTTGGCCAGGTAGTTGGCGGTCTTCATCCCGGTGGGCCGCGGGTTCTCGAGGAACCGTGACCCGTAGACGACGTCGGCGCCACGCGCGACCTCGGCCAGCAGGGCGGGGTAGTCGCTGACCTCGTACTCGAGGTCGGCGTCCTGGATGAGGACGTGATCTCCCTTGGCGGCGGCCAGCGCGGTGCGGATCGCCGCGCCCTTGCCCTGGTTCTGGTCGTGGCGGACCACCCGGACCCGCGGCTCGCCGGCCGCGAACTCCGAGGCCAGCTCGAAGGTGCGGTCCCGGGAGCCGTCGTCGCAGACGATGATCTCCTTGTCGAACCCGAGGCTCTCGGTGTCGATGGCCGCGACCCGCCTCAGGATCTCGCCGATGGTGGCCTCTTCCTGGTACGCCGGGATCAGGATGGACAGGAGCATCGAAGAGCCACGGTGGTACCACGCAGCCTCGGCGGCGCAAAGCCGGCGGCAGCGCTTCCGCCGGCGCGTCAGGCCCGGTATATCGGGCCGGTGGAGCCTGTCCCCGCGCGCCTCGCCGCCTGGCTGCGCCGCCGTGGCTGGGCGCTGCTGCTGGTCGTCGCGTACCTGTACTCGTTCCCCTGGTACGAGCGGATCCACAGCGCCAACGAGCTGCCGCGCGCCTACCTGGTCATGGCCATGGTCGACCACGGCAGCTTCCGCATCGACGACGGGGTGCGGCGCTGGGGCGTCACCGCCGACGTGTCCCGCGCCCGGCTGCTGCTGCGTGACGTCGATCGCGTGACCTCGGTCCACGGGCGGGTCCGCCACGGCTCGGCGGTCGGCGCCCACTACTCGAACAAGGCGCCGGGGTCGTCGATGCTGGCGATCCCGGGCTACCTGCTGCTGAAGGGGTGGCACGCGGTGGCGGGCGGCGCGCCGTCGCTGGCGGAGGTGGTGTGGATGAGCCGGGTGACCACCGGGATCATCCCGTCGCTGCTGTTCCTGTGGCTCTTGTGGGGCTTCCTGGCCCGGTTCACGCCGTCGGTCGGGGCCCGCCGCCTGACCGTGCTGACCCTCGGGGTCGGCTCGATGTTCTTCCTCTACTCGATCCTGTTCATCTCGCACCCGCTGGCCGCGGTCGCGATCGGCGCGGCGTGGATCGTCGCGGTGGGCGCGATCGAGGCCGAGCGGTGGTCGATGATGGCGGTCGCCGGCCTGCTCGCCGGGTGCGCGCCGCTGGTCGACTACCAGGCGGCGTTCGCCGGGGTCCCGGTGGCGATCTGGGTGGTCGTGGGCGCGCGGCGGCGCGGCTACGCGCTGCGCGCGGTGGGGTGGGCGGCGGCCGGCGCGGCGCTGCCGATCGCGATCCTGCTCTACTACCACTGGGCGTGCTTCGGCAGCCCGTGGCTGACCGGCTACGAGGCCTCGGACACGTTCGCGCAGTTCCACCAGAAGGGCTTCCTGGGCATGGACAAGCTGCGGTGGGAGGCCTTCACCGGCTCGATGATCGCGCCCACCAATGGCCTGTTGTTCTTCTGGCCGGCGGCGCTGCTGGCGATCCCGGGGTGGGTCTTGATGGCGCGCGACCGCGCCCTGCGCGGCCACGCCGCGGTGACCCTGTCGGTCGCCGTCATCTACATCCTGTTCATCTCGGCGCTCAACTTCTGGCGGGGCGGCTGGCAGGTCGGCCCGCGCTA
Source organism: Kofleriaceae bacterium (assembly GCA_020633495.1). Lineage (GTDB taxonomy): Bacteria > Myxococcota_A > Polyangia > Haliangiales > Haliangiaceae > WYBA01. The sequence continues at coordinate 107,162 of JACKDR010000022.1, forward strand.
CACGATGGCGATGCTGCCGTTCCTGGCGCCGCCGATCGCGGTGGCGCTGGCGGCGGCCGAGCGCCGGTGGTGGCTGCGCGGCGGCGCCGCCGGCCTGATCGGCGTCGGCCTCGTCACCTACGGCCTGACCGCGGCGCTGTTCCCGTACTTCCCCGACACCAAGTTCCGGAACCCCGTCCACGAGATCACGCTGCGCCTGCTGGTCGACGGCCACGCGCCGTGGAACCTGGGCTGGCTGGTCGGCCTGCGCGGCCTCGCCAGCATGGTGCCGTACCTGCTGGTGCTCGCCGCGCTGGCCGCGGGCGCGATGGTGCCGTCGGGCGGCGCGTGGCGCGCGGCGTGGCGATCGTCGTGGCGCGGGGTCGCCGCGGCGGTCGCGATCACGGTCGCGATCCTCGTCGCCTATCGCGCCATCCCCGGCGGCGGACGCGCCGCCGACGAGTCGTACCGGCGCACGATCGTCGGCGCCATGCCGTCGTAGCGGCGACCGCCGCCGCCGTGGTAAGGCCTGGGCCGATGACCTCCGTTCGCGTCGCCGCGCTGCTCGTCGCCGCCTGCGCGGCGATCCCCGGCTGCAAGGGCAAGGGCCAGGCCGGCAGCGGCGGCGCGGTCGCGGTCACCGGTGGCGACGCCGGCGCGGCCGCGGTCGCCGGCGCGACCGCCGGGACCGGCGCGGGCTCGGCCGGCGACGCGGCGGCGGCGCTCGACGCGCGGTGCGCGGCCAAGGACTGGGAGGCGTGCCGCAACCTCGGCGTGTTCTACGCCGAGGGCACCGGCGTCACCGCCGACGCGACCCGCGCCGCGGCGCTGTACGGCATGGCGTGCGACCACGACAACGGCGCGGCGTGCAACAACCTCGGCCTGGTGATCGCCGAGGGTCACGGCGTCGCCGCCGACGGCGCGCGCGCCGCCGAGCTGTACGGCAGGGCGTGCGACCTGGGCAGCCTGCTCGGCTGCCGCAACCGCGGCCTGCTGCTGAGCTCCGGCAAGGGCGTGACGCGCGACCCGGCCGCCGCGGTGATCGCGTTCCGCAAGGGCTGCGACGGCGGCCTGCCGCTGGCGTGCACCAACCTCGGGCTCGCGACCTCCGCCGGCGACGGCGTCGATCGCGACGACGCCGCGGCGGCGCGGCTGTTCCAGAAGGCGTGCGACCGCGGCGATCCGGTCGGCTGTCGCTACGTCGGCGTCGCGTACCTCGAGGGCCGCGGCCTGCCGCGCGGCGCCAAGGCCGCGGCGGTGTGGCTCGACCTGGCCTGCCAGCACGGCGACGGCGCCGGCTGCGCGGTGCTGGCCCAGATGTACGGCCAGGGCGCCGGGGTCCCGCGCGACGACGCCAGGGCCGCGACGCTGCGCCAGCGCGCGTGTCAGCAGGGCGAGCAGGCCGCGTGCGACCCGGCGCCGACGCCCGCGCCGCCGCCAGCGACGCCGACGACGCCGCCCGCGACGCCGTGACCGGCGCGGGCGACGCGCCCGCTCAGATGTCCTCGTGCGCGGTCGCCGACAGGATCAGCATGACGCGCGTGGCGTCCACCATGCTGGCCTCGGGCAAGGTCGCGGGCAGGTCGGGGATGCGATCGAGCTGCGCGGCGAGGTAGGCGCGGACCCCGAAGTTGCGGATGCTGGCGTTGCCGTGGGGCACCAGGTCGCGCCACAGCGCCAGCGTGGTCACCACCTCCGAGCCGTGGCGGTCGTCGATCGTCGAGCGCGACGACAGCAGGTCGACGCGGCCGGCGACGCCGCTGGTCCGGGTGACGTTGCCGTAGGCCCACCACGACGCGACGAAGCCGGTGACGTCGGGATCGTCGCCGGCGCCCCAGGCGTCGATCCACTCGGTGCCGCCGCCGTACTTCGGGCTGGCGACGGTGACCGCCATGCCCAGGCGGTGATCGCGCGCGGCGTCGGCGCCGACCGAGCCGGCGCGCCCGTACAGGTGCGCGGCCAGCGACAGGTTGCGACCCAGCCGTGGCATGCGGAAGCTGAGGACGCCGCTGACGTCCTTGCCGTCGTTCTGCTCCATCTGGGCGCGGCCCTCGCCGTTGGTGACGGCGACCTCGAGGCGCACGAAGCGGCTGGTCATGACGCCGCCGAGCCCGAGGTCGGACGGCTCGACGAGGCCGGTGGCCTCGCCGATCGTCGCGCGCAGCGCGCGCAGGTCGTAGCCGCTCTCGACCGCCTCGATCCACGCGTCCGGCATCAGGCCGCCGCGCAGCTCGAAGCGGACCGGGCCGTGCGGGTGGCCGCGCCAGCTCAGCCACGCGCGCTTGGCGCGGACGATCAGCGAGCCGGCCTCGGGATCGAGCGTGCCCGGCGCCGGCGTCGGGCGCACCGTCTCGAGCCGGAGCTCGGCGGTGAGATCGTCGCCGTACGCCAGCCGGGTGCCGACCTCGCCGCGATCGAGATCGAACGCGGTGGCGTCGTCGGCGGCGGTGTGCTCGTAGGCGCCGCCGGCGAAGATCTCGGCGTCGACGGCGATCGCCAGCCCGGGATCCTCGAGGTCCTCGACGTACTCCGGCTCGGCGGCGGCGGGGGAGGCGAGGGCGGCGAGCGTGCCCATCGCGAGCGAGGCGAGGCCAGTGGCGGTCGAGATTCTCATCGGTGCTCCCAAGGTCCTAGGCCCCACAGACGTCCAACGCCTTCGCGCGATCTAACTTCGCGTCGCGCGATGGCGCCGCGGCGGCCGCGAGGTCGCCCCGGATCGCCGCGGCGCGCGGCCGCGCATGATCGGATCGCGCGCGCGCTCGCGTCGATCCGGGCGCTCGTCAGGCGCATGCGGCGGCCCCGCGCGCGGCGCGGTCGGGCCGCCGCGATCACCGGCGCGCGACGCGGTCGAGGTCGGCGCTCACGCCGCCGCGCGGTCGACCGAGGGCCGCGGGTCAGGGACTCCCGGCGCGACGCCGCGACCGGGTCACGGCCGCGGCGGACCCCGGAGGCGGCGCCACCGCGGCCAGGCGTCGCACGGGGGCGCCGGCTCGGCCGCGCGGCGGCACGGGGCGCCCCGGGCCGCGAGGCCACGACGGACGTGGCAGGGCGCTCCAGGACTCCCTGGACGTGTCAGGCCCCGTACGCCCGGTCGAGGTGCCGGGCCATCGTCATGGCGGACCTCGGACGACCTGTAGGTGAACGTGTGTCACCGTACGTGTCGTCCGGACGGTCACTCACGTTACAAGTACGCGACGTGCCGTCACTCCGGAGGGGCACTCAGCGGTCCAATCGACAGCTTGTCCACAGGGATCTCCTCGGATCACTCATAGCCTTGCATTCCCGCCTGTTAGGACCTGCCATCCCTGTGGATAACCCGCCTTCCCGGGGCCCCACTCCACAGGGGCTGTGGGCAGGGGTCCGCGCTCCGGACGGGTGGCGTCCGGAGCCCGGACGTGCGTCAGTCCGGTGACGTCCGTGAGACGGACACCTTGGTCCGACCTGCGGACGGTCATGTCCGTGGGGCGGACGGGACGTCCGCGCTCCGGACGGCCGGGCCTGCCCGGGCCGCGGTCCGGGCACCGGTCACCGCCAGCCCGGCGCCGATCGCGGCGACCGCGCCGGCCAGGGCGGCGGCGGCGACCCCGGCGATCGCGGTCCAGGCCGGGATCCGCGCCGGAGGGCCTCCCAGGGCCGCCTGGGGCACGCCCGCGACGATCGCCGCGGCGACCGCGAGGCCGGCGCCGGCCGCCAGGATCGCCAGGGCCGTCCGCCCGGCGGACGAGGCTGTCCGGACTGCGGACATCCAGGCCACGGCCGCCGGGGCCGCGCCGGCCAGCGCGGCGAGGGACGTCGCCGGGGCGCCGCGACAGGCTCGGCAGCCCGGCGGCGACCACGACGATCACGACGGTCGCCGCGGGCCACAGCGCGGCCGCGCGCGGCCGCGCCCAGGCGAGCGCCAGGCCCAGGCCGGCGAGCGCGACCAGCGCCGCGACCACGCCCCGCGCCGGGCCCGGACGCGGCAGCGTGGCGTCGCGATCGGGGTGGGCGAGCGCCACCGGCAGCGCGCGGCCGACCGCGCGCGCGTCGCGCGCAACGCGCGCGACCGCGGTGGCCAGCCAGCGCGCGGGATCGACGAGGTGCAGCTCGCGACCGGCCGGCCCCGCGGTCCCCTGGCCAGCGCCGGCGCGACGCAGGCCCGCACCCGTCGGACCACGTCCTCGACGTCGCCGTGGCCACCGCCGGCGACGTGGCCGTGATCCGACGTCACCAGCCAGCGCGCGTGCGGCGCGGCCGCGACCAGCTCGCCGAGCAGCGCGTCGGCGCGCGCGACCGCGGCGCGGTAGCGCACGGTGCCGGGGCCGCCACGGTGGCCGGCCTCGTCGATCGCGAGGACGTGGACCAGCACCAGCGGCGCGTCGCCGGCGACGGCGTCGCGCGCCGCCGCGGCGAAGCCGTGATCTCGCCACGCCGCCACCGCGTCGGGCCGGGCCGCGGCGTCGGCGCTGTCGGCCGCCGCGTCGGGCTCGAGCCGCGTGAACCCGAAGCTGCCGGCGATCGGCCGGTAGGCCTCGACCACCGCGACGCTGCCCGGCACCGCCGCCGGCACCGCGCCCGGCGGCACCGGGGTCCAGACGTTGCGCGCCGCCGCGCCGCTCTGCTGCGCGGTCAGCCCGGTCCACAGGACCCGCTGCACCGTCATCGACTTGGTCGGGAAGCCGACGTCGACGACGACGTCGAGGCCGCGAGCGCACAGCGCGTCGAGGGCGGCGCCGTGGGCGGCGGCGCGGGTCAGGCCGTCGAGCAACACCACGCGCACCGGCGCGCCGGCCGCGGCGTCGGCAGCGTCGTCGCGCCGGTCGACGCGCCGCCGGCCAGCGGTCGTTGCGCCACCGGCGCGCCCGCCGCGGTCAGCGTCGCGCGGGCGCGCGGCCCCAGCGCGAGCGCCAGCACCGCGGCCGCCACCATCGCGACGCCCAGCGCCGCGCGGGCCACGCCCACGCGCCGCGCCCGCGCCGCCACTCAGCCTCCCAGCAGCGTGCGCCGCGCCCGCGACGCCGACCGGTACAGCTGCAGGTACTCGGCCGCGGGCGCCGCCCACGACCAGTCGTGGCGCATCGCCGCGGCGACCAGCCGGGCCCACCCCGCCGGCCGATCGCGGCGCAGCCGGATCGCCCGGGTCAGGCCCCAGCGCACGCCGCCGACGTCGACGTCCTCGAACAGGATGCCGGTGCCGCGCCCGTCGCACAGGGCGTCGTCGCCCGGATCGACCACGGTGTCGCGCAGCCCGCCGACCGCGTGCGCCACCGGGATCGTGCCGTAGCGCATCGCGTACAGCTGGCCGACGCCGCACGGCTCGAAGCGGCTCGGCATCAGCAGGACGTCGGCGCCGCCGTAGGCCCGGCGCGCCATCGCGGCGTCGTAGCCGAGGTGGACCGCGACGTGGTCGCCGAAGTGATCGGCCAGCCAGTGCAGCCGCGCCTCCAGCGCCGGGTCGCCCGAGCCGATCACGATCAGCCGGGCGTCGAGGGCGTGCAGCTCGGGCACCAGCTCGGCGACGAGGTCGATGCCCTTCTGCGCGGCGAGCCGCGACACCACCACCGCGATCGTCGTGTCGGGGCCGATGCGCAGGCCGTGCTCGGCGGCGAGCGCGGCGCGGCAGGTCGCCTTGCCCGCGAGGTCGTCGGCGCAGAACCGCGCCGGCAGCGCCGGATCGGTCGCCGGATCCCAGGCCGCGACGTCGACGCCGTTGCGGATGCCGGCGAGGCGTTCGACGTCCCACCGCAGGAAGCCGTCGAGGCCCTCGCCGAACTCGGGCTCGAGGATCTCGCGTGCGTAGGTCGGGCTCACCGTGGTCGCGACGTCGGCGTAGCAGAGGCCGCCCTTGAGCAGCGACAGCTCGCCCCAGAACTCCATGTGGCGCTGGTCGAAGACCGTCCATGGCAGGCCGAGGACGTCCACCATCGGCGCCGGCAACAGGCCGCGGAACGCCAGGTTGTGGACGGTGAACACCGACGCGGTCGGCGACGTCGGTCCCAGCCGCAGGTACACCGGCGCCAGCGCGCCCTGCCAGTCGTGGCCGTGCAGGACGTCGACCTCGCCGCCGCACAGCTCGGCGCCGAGGTCGACCGCGACCCGGCACGGCACCGCGAAGCGCACCGGGTTGTCCGGGTGATCGCCGCCGTGGCGCGGGCCGTACAGGCCCTCGCGGTCGTACAGCGCCGGCACGTCGACGAACCACAGCGTGGCGCGGCCGGGCTGGACCAGCGGCCGCAGCTGGGCCTCGAAGCTGCTGCCGTCGATCGCGACGGTGTGGTGTCGCGGCTCGCCCAGGGCCAGGCCGGCGCGGGCGATCCGCTCGGCGACGCCGCGGTACAGCGGCGTCACCACCGCGACGTGCGCGTACGGATCGCCGGCGACCTGCGCGTCGGGCAGGCCACCCATGACCTCGCCGAGGCCGCCGCTCTGGGACCAGGGCGCGACCTCGCTGGCGACGTGGAGGATGCGAAGCGGGCGGCCGGCGCCCGAGCCGGGGCTCATCCTTCCTCGTCGTCCTCGACCGGAGGGGGCGCCGCCGCCGCCGCCGGGCCGAAGCGCTTGTAGCGCGGCCCCGCCGACTCGTAGCTGTGGCGGCCGCGCATCGACACCGTGTAGCTGCCGGGCCGCAGCGTGTCCTGGACCTCGGGGTCGCCCTGCATCAGCTCGGCGACGTCGTTGGCGATCACCACCGGGCCGCGCGCCGGCACGACGGTGCCCTTGGGGAACACGACGATCCCGGACTCCGACACGAACGGGAAGCGCTCGCGATCGGCGATCGGGTCCTCGCCGATCACCGTGCCCGGCTCGACCTTGCAGTTCTTGTCGAGCAGCACCCGCGACAGCCGCGCGCCGGCGCCGATGTCGCAACCCGACAGGATCACCGAGTCGGCGACCTGGGCGCCGGCGTGGACGAAGCAGTCGTAGCCGAGGACGACCTCGTCGAGCCGCGCGCTCGCGACGATCGAGCCCTCGCAGACCAGGCAGTCGTCGACCTCCGACGCCGGGTACGACTCGCCTGCGCGGACGAAGCGCGCCGGCGGGTAGTCGCGCTGGGCGGTGCGGATCCGCCACGACCGGTTGTAGAGATCCAGCGCCGGGACCCGGGCCCGCAGCTCCATGTTGGCGGTGAAGTAGCTGTCGATCGTCCCGACGTCGCGCCAGTAGGCGAGGGTGTCGGGCGGCTCGCCCGGGATCCGGTTGCTGGTGAAGTCGTAGATGTAGACCTTGGCGCCGCTGGCGACCAGGCGCGGGATGACGTCGCGGCCGAAGTCGTGGCGCGACGCGGGGTCGTCCTGGTCCTCGCTCAGCGCCCGGATCAGGACGTCGGAGCGGAAGATGTAGTTGCCCATCGAGACCAGCGAGTAGTCGGGGCGGCCCGGCATCGGCGGCGGATCGCTGGGCTTCTCGACGAAGCCGGTGATGCGGCCGCGCTCGTCGGTGTGGATCACGCCGAAGGCGTGGGCCTCGGCGCGCGGCACCGGGAACGCCGCGACCGTGAGGTCGGCGCCGATCTCGCGGTGGAACTGCTCCATCTGATCGACGGCGAACGCGTAGACGTGGTCGCCGCCGAACACCGCGACGTGGGCGCAGCGGGCGTCGCGCACCAGGTTGAGGTTCTGGAACACCGAGTCGGCGGTGCCGCGGTACCAGAACTCGCCGCGCCGCATCTGCGCCGGCACGACCTCGATGTACTCGCCGAAGCCCGACAGCCGCCAGTTGCGGTTGAGGTGCTTGATCAGGCTCGACGACATGTACTGCGTGAGCAGGTAGATGCGCCGGTAGCCCGAGTTGACGAAGTTCGACAGCGCGAAGTCGATGATCCGGTAGCGGCCGGCGAACGGCATCGCCGGCTTGGAGCGGTGGACGGTCAGCGGCCCGAGGCGGGAGCCCCGGCCGCCGGCCATGATCATGACCAGGGTGTCGCTCATGACGAGCCCGCGCTAGCCGTCCTTCTTGACGCCCAGCGCGCTCAGCTTGCTCATCAGATCGCCGTGGATCGACTCGAACTCGGCGAGCGCGCCGTCGGCGTCCATCGCGCCGGCGGTGGCGACCGCGGCGGCGGGCATCATCTGGCGGACCACCGCCGGGTCGAGGCCGGTCGACCTTGCGACCTCCTGGACGTGGGCCTCCTGCTCGTCGGCGTCGAGCTCGCCGAGCAGGCCCTTGGCCTTGGCGGCGACCGCGTCGTCGTCGTCGAGCTTGCTCGGATCGTGGGCGAACGCCTTGAAGTCGCCGGTCTTGATCTTGCCGAGCAGCGACGCGCCGGAGCCCGGCAGGCTCAGGCGGCCGGCGATGTTCTTCTTGAAGAACGGGATGATCTGGTCGAGCGCCTGCTTGGCCTGATCGGCGCCGATGCCGAACTTCTTGGTGAGCTGGCCGACGACGCCGCCGCCCTGCTCCTTGATCAGATTCGTGAGGTCCATGGCGACTCCTGGTGCGGGGGTCGCCATCCTACCAGCGATCACTCGGCGGGGCAGCTCAGCGCGGCGGGGACGCACGCCCGTCCGTAGATCGTGCTCGACGACTGCGACGCGATGGCGCGGCACGCGTAGCCGTCGGGGCAGCCGCGATCGTCGGTGCAGGCGGCGACGCAGCGCTTGCCCTCGTGACCGACGGTCACGCACAGGTTGCCCGGGCCGCCGCAGTCGGCGTTGGCGCCGCATGCCTGGCACAGGTTCTCGGTCGCCGCGAACGGGTGCAGCGCCGGGTTGTCGTCGAGGCCGTGGATGCCGTACATGGTGTGGAAGCCCCACGAGTTGCCGTCGAGCTTGCTCAGCAGCGACTTGACGGTGCGGGGCCGCAGCCGGCCGTGCGAGTCGCGCTCGATCAGCGCGCTGATGATGTCCTCGACGGTCGCCGGCGTCGACGCGTTGGAGAACGACGTCGTCGTGATGACATCGACCAGGCGGCCGTCGGGCTTGGCCGGGTTCTGCCGGAACGCCTCGCCGATCTGGTAGGTGTCGCAGCCCTCGGCGACGACCACCTGGTAGCGGTCCGCCGGCATCGCCACCGACGACATCTCGGAGTCGTCGAGGTCGCCCTCGTCGGTCTTGCGCCAGTTGGCCAGCGCGAACCCGTAGAACGGCCCGGAGTGGCCGCTGTAGACGATGACGTCGCGGGTCGCCAGCGAGGTCCGCATGTCCTGCTCGAGGACGCGGCCGCCGGCCGCGGTGTCGGGATCGGTGTCGGTGCCGGCCTTGCCGTAGAAGATCCGGACCCGGATCTCGACGTCGCGACCGTCCGCGGTGACCTTGCGGGTGAACGCGCCCGAGGTCCGGGTCAGGTCGTCGAACGACGCCACCGGCGCGGTGAAGCCCTTGCGCTCGAGCCAGCTGAACAGGGCCTTGGCGTGCTTGACGTGGTAGGCGTCGTGGTAGTCCCAGCCGAAGTGGACGTCGAGGTCGAGGACGTCGTCGGCGAGCAGCGCGCCGAGATCGAACCAGGCATCGGTCGACTGGCGGTCGCGCGCGATCGTCAGGGTCAGGGTCTCCTTGCGGGCGGCGTCGACCGCGCTGGGGTTCCACGCGTCCCACGGCGGGTTGCGGTACCACTCGGCGTTGGTCTCGAGCTCGGCCATCTCCTCGTTGCCGGGGCGGCCGATCTCGAGGGTGAAGTCGCGGGCGCCGCCGGCGCCGGCGCGGGTCGGCAGCACGCTCATCAGGTTCTTGCCGCCGGCGACGATCTGCTTGAACGTGAAGGCGTAGGTGAGGTCGTCCACGGCGTGGACGTCGAGGTCGTCCCAGGCGCCGCCCTTGGCCATGCCGCCGAAGCCGCCGAAGCCGGCGTTGGCCTCGTCGTCCTCCTTGTCGACCAGGTACTGGGTCAGGAACCAGGCGATCGCGATCTGCTTGTAGCCGATCAGCTCGCGGACCCGGGCCTCCTTGTCGGCCGCCGGCGCGGTCGCCAGCTCGGGCTCGAGGGTCACCGAGGTCTGGCCGGTGACGACGTACTCGTAGGCCGACAGGCTGAAGAAGTCGTCCTCCTTGCCGTCGGGGACGACGATGCCGTCCTCGGGGGCGAGCTCGTCACCGTCGGTGGGGCCGGCGCAGCCGAGCGCGGCGGCGCCGAGGGAGGCGGCCAGGGCGGCCGGGACCAGCAGGGACGCGGGCAGGCGAGGGGGACGGGCCATGTCCGGTGTCCGAGCAACGGACGTGCCGGCCGGCCGGACCACGGACACCGCGTGATCTCGGCGGGTTCGGCCGCGCCCGGGACGACCGTCCCCAGGCCGGGCCTGGCTCCGGCGGGTCGAGTGGCCGGCGAGCGGACCCTCCGAGGCGAGGCGAGGCGAGGCGAGGCGGCCAGGCGAGGCCGGCCGAGCGGGTCGCGCGCCGCGCGTCAGTCGCTGGTGGCGGTCGTGGCCCGGGGCAGGAACATGCTGTCGCGATAGAACCGGAGCTCGGCGATCGACTCGCGGATGTCGTCGAGCGCGCGGTGGCTCTCGTTCTTGCCCGGCCGACGGTCGTAGATGGCCGGGTACCAGCGCCGGCCCAGCTCCTTGACCGTCGAGACGTCGACCATGCGGTAGTGGAGCCGGGCGTCGAGCGCCGGCATGTAGCGGTGGATGAAGCGGCGATCCTGGTGGATCGAGTTGCCGGCCAGCGGCGGCCGCTCCTTGGCGCCGAGGTGGGCGTCGATGAACGCCACGACCTGGGCCTCGGCCTCGGCCTCGGTGACGGTCGAGGCCCGGACCCGGTCGACCAGCCCCGACGCGGTGTGGTGCTTGGTGTTCCAGGCGTCCATCGCGGCCAGCAGCTCGTCGGGCTGGTGGATCACCAGCTCGGGGCCCTCGGCCACCAGCTCGAGCTCGCCGTCGGTGATCAGCACCGCCAGCTCGATGATGCGCTCGCGTTCCGGGTCGAGCCCGGTCATCTCCAGATCCATCCAGACCAGCAGGTCGGCCATGACGCCTCCGGTGGGGCGTCACCCTATCACGCGAGCTCCTTGGCGCGCGCGCCGCCCGGGCCCATCAGCGCGATCGTCGCCTCGATCTCCTCGGCGCGCGGCAGGCCCCAGCCCGGCTGGTAGTCGAAGACCTCGCGGGCGGGGCGGTGGCCGAGGCGGTCGTCGAGGATCGCCACCATGTCGAGCGGGACGATGCCGGGGTGGGCGCGGCCGCAGGCGTGGGCCAGGTGCAGCAGCTCCTTGCGGAAGGTGACCAGGTAGTTGGCGAGCCGCGCCGACTTGAGCGTGGGATCGAGGCCGCGCATCAGCCAGCGGTTCTGGGTCGCGACCCCGGCCGGGCAGTGGCCGGTCTCGCACCGCTGAGCCTGGATGCAGCCGATCGCCAGCATGGCCTCGCGCCCGACGTTGATCAGGTCGCAGCCCATGGCCAGCGCGAGCAGGCCGGCCTCGGGGAAGCCGAGCTTGCCGGAGCCGATGAAGACGACGTCCTCGTGGACGCCCTCCTCGGCGAGCGCGCGGTAGACCGCCGCGAAGCCCTGCTTGAACGGCAGCGCGACGTGGTCGGAGAACGCCAGCGGCGCGGCGCCGGTGCCGCCCTCGCCGCCGTCGATCGTGATGAAGTCGGGGGCGCGGCCGCTCTGCCGCATCTGCTGGCCGAGCTGGTGCCAGAACTCGACCTCGCCGACCGCCGACTTGATGCCGACCGGCAGGCCGGTGGTGTCGGCGAGCCGCTCGATGAAGTCGAGCATGCTCGAGACGTCGTGGAACGCCGAGTGCGCGGCCGGGCTCGCGCAGTCGCGGCCGATCGGGATGCGCCGGATGCGCGCGATCTCCTTGGTGACCTTGGCCCCGGGCAACAGGCCCCCCATGCCGGGCTTGGCGCCCTGCGACAGCTTGAGCTCGATCGCGCGGACCTTGCCGTCGGAGGCCGCGATGCTCTCGAGGAAGCGCTCCATCGAGAAGCCGCCGTCGTCGGCGCGGGCGCCGAAGTAGCCGGTGCCCAGCTGCCACACCAGGTCGCCGCCCTTGCGGTGGTAGTCGGAGATGCCGCCCTCGCCGGTGTTCTGCAGGGCGCCGGCGAGCGCGACGCCGCGGTTGATCGCCTCGATCGCGACGCCCGACAGCGAGCCGTAGCTCATCGCCGAGGTGTTGATGATCGACATCGGCCGGAACGCGTGCTTGCGGCCGCGGTGGGCGCCGAGCACCTTGGCGCACGGCAGCGTGAAGCTGGGGTCGTAGCCGGGCTCGCCGGCGTGCGCCGTGGTCAGCGGGAACATCGCGTGGCGGATCACGATGTAGTTGGGGCTGCGCTCGAGGTCGTTGTCGGTGCCGAAGCCGAAGTAGTTGTTCTCCTTCTTCGACGACGCGTAGACCCAGCGCCGCTGGTCGCGCGAGAACGGGCGCTCCTCGTCGTTGCCGGTGACGATGTACTGGCGCAGCTCGGGGCCGACCATCTCGAGGATGTAGCGGAGGTGCCCGATGATCGGGAAATTCCGCAGGATGGCGCGGCGGCGCTGCAGCAGGTCGTAGACCGCCACGCACAGGAGGAACGCCCCCACCCCGGACAGGATCCACAGGCCGATCGACATGTCCGGGCAGGATATCCCCGACCGCCGGACCGTGGTGTAGATTGCCCGCCATCATGACCACGGTCACCTCCGCCGCCGACGGCACGGTCGTCAGCATCCACTACACGCTCCGCGACGACGACGGCGACGTCGTCGACTCGTCGGTCGGCAACGATCCCCTCGACTACCTGCACGGCGCCAGCAACATCGTCCCCGGCCTCGAGGCGGCGATGACCGGCAAGCAGGTCGGCGACAAGTTCAAGGTCACCGTGACCCCGGCCGACGGCTACGGCGAGGTCGAGGGCCCGGGGCCGCGCCCGGTGCCGCGCTCGGCGTTCCCCGACGATCTCGAGATCGAGGCCGGGATGCAGTTCTTCGTGCGCGGGCCCGACGGCGAGCCGTTCCCGGTGTGGGTCGCCGATCTGCAGGGCGACGACGTCCTGGTCGACTCGAACCACCCGCTGGCCGGCGAGACGCTGCACTTCGAGGTCGAGGTGATGAGCATCCGCGCCGCCACCAGCGAGGAGATCGAGCACGGCCACCCGCACGGCCCCGACGGCCACGGCGGCCACCACCACTGACCCGGTCGCGGCGCGCCCGGTGCGCCGTGGGCCCACGCCGCGCGGCCGCAGCGCCGGCCGGCGCCTGCAACGCCCACGGCTCGTGGGACGGCGTCGGCGGCGAGCTGGGCGGCCAGGCCCGCTGGCTCGCCCTGCCCGCGGCGGCGCGCGCCGCGGACAAGGCCGCGCACCGGCTACTCGCCGGTCCAGGTCCGCTTGCGGCCGACGTCGACGTGGACGAAGCCGCTGTCCGGGTACAGCCCGACGCCGCCGAGCTGGTGCGACATGGCCCAGCGGTAGAGCGCCTGGGTGCCGACGCCGGGCAGCCAGAAGTCGACGGCGTGGCCCTTGGTGTGCTGGCTGTCGCGGGCGACCGCGTGGCCCTTCTTGCGCAGCATCAGGTTGTACTTGGGGGCGCGGAAGCCCGAGACCACGTTGACGCGGTCGACCTTGAAGTGGCGCGCGGCGTCGAGGACCGTCGATAGCAGGCGCCGGTCCATGTCGGTGGGCTCGTTGGTGAAGTGGCAGCGCAGGAACCGGTCGGCCAGCTCGGGGTCGACGCCGCGGTCGGTGACGTCGACGCCGATCCACTCGTGGGTCCACTGGTTGTAGAAGCTGATGACCTCGGCCGGCGCCTTGCCGACCAGCGCGTCGGGGTCGACCTGGCGCAGCGGCTTGCGCGGCGCCAGGCGGGCCGCCCACTCGGCGTCCTTCTTCGACGCCGGCTCCGACGACGGGGCCGCCGGCGCCGGGTCGATGATCTTGGCGCGATCGGCGGCGGCGACCCCGGGCGCGGCGACCGCGGCGGCGAGCGCCAGCCCGATCGCGACGGCGCCGGGGCGGGGGCTCACGCGGTCCTCCGCCCGGCGCGGCCCAGCGTGACCAGCGGCAGCACCTCGTTGGACGACCCCGAGCGGAAGCCCGCGAGGTCGAGCGCGACGTAGGCGAAGCCGAGGCGCTTGCCGAGGGCGACGACCTCGGCGCGGACCTCGGGCGCGACGACCCGGGCCAGATCGTCGCCGTCGATCTCGAGGCGCGCGACCTGATCGTGGAAGCGGACCCGCAGCTGGCGGAAGCCCAGCGCGCGCAGGCCGTCCTCGAAGTCGTCGACCTGGCGCAGCCGCTCGGGCGTGATGCGGGTGCCGTAAGGGAAGCGCGACGACAGGCACGCCAGCTGCGGCTTGTCCCAGGTGCGCAGGCCGAGGTGGCGCGACAGCGCCCGGATCTCGTCCTTGGACAGCGCGGCGTCGACCATCGGCATGACCGCGCCGTGGTCGCGGGCCGCGGCGATGCCGGGGCGGAAGTCACCGAGATCGTCGACGTTGGTGCCCAGCGCGATGTGGCTGACGCCAAGCCGATCGGCGAGCGGCCGCGCCACGCCCATCAGCTCGGTCTTGCACATCGCGCAGCGGTCGCTGGGGTTGTCGGCGAACCCGGGGACCTCGAGCTCGTGCGAGTCGACGACGTGGTGGCGGTCGCCGAGCCCGAGCTCGGCGGCGAGGGCGCGGGCGTCGGCGACCTCGGAGCGGGCCATCGTCACCGACACCGCGGTCACCGCGTGGCAGCGATCGCCGAGGGCGTCGGCGGCGACCTTGAGCAGGAACGCCGAGTCGACGCCGCCGGAGAACGCGACGACGAGCTGCCCCCAGCCGCGCAGGGCGGCGTGCAGGTGCTCGAGCTTGGCCAGGGCGGCTCCGTCTACGGCTTCGGGGCGCACCTGGAGACGGTAGCAGAGGCCCCGGGGGTGGCCAAGAAGGCGCGCCGGGGCGGCGCGCGGCCGGCGCTACGGGACCCGCTTGCGCAGCGTGATCACCCAGCCGCCGCCGTCGGCGTCGGCGACGCCGACGACCTCCTGGCCCCACTCGGCGGCCGAGCGCGGCACGTTGCGCCGCGCCGGCTCGTGGTCGACGCGGATCCGCAGCTCGGCGCCCAGCGGCAGCGCCTCGAGCGCCAGGCGGGCGCGCACGAACGTGAACGGGCAGACCTCGCCGGCCAGGTCGAGCCAGGCCGGGGTGACCGCCGGGGCGGCCGCGCCGTCGTCGTCGGCGGCGGGCGCGGGCGCGGTGGCGTCACCAGACGGCGACGCGGCGGGCGGCGAAGACGAGGGCGACGAGGGCTTCATCGGCGAGGGGCGCGCCGTCCAGGTGCCAGGCGCGGTCCCGCTCGTATACCACCCGGTCGCCGGCCGCGACGACGCCGGGCGGCGGCGCCTCGCCGCGCACCAGGTGCAGCGTGCCGGGCGTGGCCGCGGTCATGGCCGCGCCCGGCGCGCCGCCGCTCACGTCCACACCTCGACGGCGTCGGCGGCGCCGATGGCCGCGGCGATCGCGCCGTCGCCGCGCGCCACCTCGTGGCCGAGCACGCCCAGGGTGCCGAGCGCCCGCGCCGCCGCCGGATCGTCGGCGAGCGCGACGGCGGCGTCGCCGAGCACGACCGTGACCCGGTCGCCGCGCAGGGTCAGCCCGACCGCGGCGCGCAGGGCCTCGACGACCCGCGCCGGGTCGCCGGTGCGGACGACCACGACCAGCCGCTGCGCGGGCGCCGGCGCCGGCGTCACCACGGCCTCAGGTGAACGACACCACGCGGCCGGCGCGGTGCACGAGGGCGGCGTGATCGTCCTGGCTGCCCAGCAGGACGCCGAGGTCGGCCTCGCCCAGGCCGCGCGCCGTGGCCGAGCTGGCGCACGCGATGATCTCGCAGTCGTCGTCGAGCAGCGCCGCGACCGTGCCGGGCGCGGCGGCCAGCGCGTCGACGCCGTCGTGCATCGCGAACATCGCGACCTCGACGCCGACCGCGCGGGCGGCGCGGGCCAGATCGGCGGCGCGCCGCAGATCGCCGCGCGCCGGGCCGGTGGCCAGGACGATCGCGAGCTGCCGCGTCGCCGGGGCGGCGGGGGCGGACGGGCCGCCGGTGGCGCCGACGCCGCTCACAGCGGCGCGCCCTCGAGCCGGGCCAGCTCGACGAAGTCGCCGGCGGCGTCGGACCAGCCGAACAGCGCGGCCTCGACGACGCGCTCGCCGTCGATGCCGACCACGAGCTGCTGCACCGGGTAGGTCGGGCCGTCGCCCCACGGCGACAGCGCGACCTGGCGATCGGTCGCCGAGAAGTAGGCGCGGCCGTTGGGGTGCGAGTGGAAGATGACCCGGGCCGGCTCGGCGCCGTCGAACGAGCGCGCGAACGCCAGCAGATCGTCGCCGGCGATCACGTACGCGGTCTCGGCGCCGCGCTCGGGCGCGGTCGGGTGGTCGCCGGCGCCCTGGGCGTTGCGGCAGGCGCGCATCGCGCTGGCCTGGCCCGGCTGGTCGCGCGGGCTGGTCAGCCAGCCGCAGCACTCGGCCGGGAACGCGGCCCGGGCCTCGCGGTAGATCGCCAGCAGCAGGTCGCGCGCGATGGTCACCGGCGCGGGCGCGGTGGGAGCGGGCGGGGCGTCGGCGGCCATGGCGGTCCGTCAGTACACCGTCGGGCGGTTCCAGGCCAGGGGGGCGAAGTAGCGGTCGCCGCGATCGCACAGGATCGTGACGATCACGGCCCCCGGGCCGGCGCCGCGGGCCAGCCGCAGCGCCGCCGCGACGTTGCCGCCGGACGAGTGGCCGACGAACAGGCCCTCGTGGCGGACCAGGTCCTCGGACATCTCCCAGCCCTCGTCGGTGGGCATCCAGATGGTGTCGTCGACGATGCCGTCGGGCCGCCAGATCGCCGGCACGATCGAGGACGGCAGGTGCTTGAGGCCCTCGAGGCCGTGCAGCGCGTCGTCGGGCTGCATCGCGACCACCCGGACCTGCGGGTGGTGGTCCTTGAAGTAGCGGCCGGTGCCCATCAGGGTCCCGGTGGTGCCGATGCCGGTGACGAAGTGGGTGATCCGGCCGCCGGTCTGGCGCGCGATCTCCGGGCCGGTGCCGCGGTAGTGGGCGCGCGGGTTGGACGCGTTGCCGTACTGGTCGGGGAAGAACCAGCGGTCGGGGTCCTTGGCGACGATCTCGCGGACCATGCGGATCGCGCCGTCCGAGCCCTCGAGCTCGGAGCTGTAGATGACCTCGGTGCCGTAGGCGCGGGTGATGTTCTTGCGCGGCGCCGACACGTTGGCCGGCATGACCAGCGTCACCGGGACGCCGAGGGCGGCGCCGATCATCGAGTACGCGACCCCGGTGTTGCCGCTGGTCGAGTCGATCAGCGTCTTGCCGGCGGTCAGCCGGCCGTCGGCCATGGCGTCGAGGATCATCTGGCGCGCCGCGCGATCCTTGACCGAGCCGCCCGGGTTGGCGAACTCGCACTTGGCCCAGACCTCGGCGCCGGTGCCGGCGCGGGCCTCGACCGAGCGCAGGCGGATCAGCGGGGTGTTGCCGACCAGCTCGAGCACCGACGGCGCGGCGACGTCGATCGCGGTGTTCACGACCGCGGCTCCGGCGTGGTCGCGACCCGGTGGATCAGGCGCGCGGCGGCGGCGCCGCCGCGGACCAGGGCATCGGCGACCTCGAGCCCGGCGCCGACGCCGGCGACCGCGGGCACGGCCAGCGCCGGCAGCGCCAGCACGGCGGCGTCGCCGGCGGTCCGGGCGGCGTCGCCCGGGGCCGGGCGCTCGTCGTCGGTGATCCGGACGTCGGGGTTGATCGCGGTCAGGCGCGCGGCCAGGGCCTCGCCGAGCGGCCGGCCCAGGTCGGCCTCGCCGAGCGCGACGCCCTCGAGGACGTCGCGGGCGGTGACGGCGCGGCGGGTGTCGCCCCCGAGCGCGATCGTGCCGAGGCCGGCGGCGGCCAGGTAGGTCGCGGCGGCGACGGCGCCGGCGAGGTCGGCGTCGAGGTCGACGCGGGCGGCGGCGGCGAGCAGGCGCGCCTGGCCGACCCCACCGACGTCGGGGAGCAGCACGTGGCGCGCGTAGCGCCGGATCTGCGGCTCGCTGAGCGGCACGGGTACGTCCTGTCGTGGGGCGCGAGCGCCGCGGTCAGCGACCGCCGGCGATCGCCGGCACGATCGAGAGCTCGTCGCGGTCGGCCACCGGCGTGTCCAGGTTCTGCAGGAACCGGATGTCCTCGTCGTTGGCGAACAGGTTGATGAACTTGCGCACCGCGCCGCTGTCGTCGCAGATGCGGGCCTTGATGCCGGGGTGCTGGCGGTCGAGGTCGTCGAGCACGGCGCGCACGGTGGCGCCGGCGCACGTGACCTCTTCCTTGCCCTCGGTCAGCTTGCGAAGCGGGGTGGGGATACGAACGTTGGCCATGTCGGTCGGGCACTCTAGCAGGGCATCCGTTCTCCCGGAAGACCGTCCGTCACGACGGATGCGCATCGGTAGCAACCTGCGGAAAACACGTACGACAGCCCGATCTCCGCCCGAACCGGGCTCGCCGCGGCGCCCACGGCCGGCGCAGGTCCTCGACCACCAGGATCGAGCCGGCGTCGCCGGCGTCGCCGCGGGCCAGGGCCAGCGCGGCCCGGGCCGCCAGGCCGCCGATGACCGCGCACGCGGCGCCGACCACGCCGGCGTCGGCGCAGCTGGGCGCGTCGTCGGGCTCGTCCTCGAACAGGCAGCGGAAGCACGCCGCGCCCGGCGCGCCGGAGAAGACGGTGCCGCCCCAGCGCAGGACCCCGGCGACGACGTGGCGGCGGCCGCGCGCGATCGCCCAGTCGCCGACCAGCAGCTTGGTCGCCGGGCTGTCGCTGCCGTCGACGACGACGTCGGCCGCCCCGGCGATCGCGTCGGCGGTGGTGGCGTCGAACCGCGCCGCGATCGCGCGCACGCGATCGGCGACGCCGCGCCGCGCCGCCTCGTCGGCGAGCGCCGCCGCCTTGGCGCGACCGACGTCGGCGGTCGCGAACTGGACCTGGCGCTGCAGGTTCGACAGCTCGACGACGTCGGGGTCGCAGACCACGACCCGGGCGCCGGCCGCGGTCAGCGCCCACACCAGCGGCCCCCCCAGACCGCCGGCGCCGACCACCGCGATCGTCGGGGAGGCGGGCGCGCTCACGTGAAGCTGTCCCCCATCGAGAAGTAGCGCTCGCCGGTGTCGCAGAGGATCGTGACGACGCGCGTGCCGGGGCCGAGCTCGCGGGCGAGGTCGCACGCGACCTTGACGTTGGCGCCGGCCGAGATGCCGACCAGCAGGCCCTCGCGGCGTGCCAGCGCCTGCGCGGTGTGCCAGGCGTCCTCGTCGCTGATCGTCCGCAGCTCGTCGATGACGTCGCGGTCGAGCACCGGCGGCACGAAGCCGGCGCCGATGCCCTGGATGCGGTGCAGGCCGGGCTTGCCGCCGGACAGCACGGCGCTGGCCGCCGGCTCGAGCCCGACGATCCGGGTGGTCGCCGCGCGGGCCTTGAGCACCGAGCCGACGCCGGTGATCGTGCCGCCGGTGCCGATGCCGGCGACGAAGGCGTCGATCGACGGCTCGCCGGCGACGTCGCCGCGGGCCGCGTCGAGGGGCAGCTGGGCCAGGATCTCGACCGCCGTGGTGCGGCGGTGGACCTCGGGGTTGGCCGGGTTGCGGAACTGGTCCGGCATCCACGCCTGCGGATCGGCGGCGACCAGCTCGTGGGCGCGCGCCACCGCGCCGTCCATGTCGGCCTCGGCCGGGGTCAGCTCGATGTGGGCGCCGTACGAGCGGAGCAGGGCGCGCCGCTCGAGCGACATCGACTCCGGCATGGTCAGGATCAGCTTGTAGCCGCGCGACGCGCACACCAGCGCCAGGCCGATGCCGGTGTTGCCGCTGGTCGGCTCGACGATCGTCGTGCGGTCGGGCGCGATGAGGCCCTCGGCCTCGGCGGCCTCGATCATGGCGCGGCCGATGCGATCCTTCACCGAGCCGCCCGGGTTCCAGTGCTCGCACTTGCACCAGACCTCGCCGGCGTCGGCGCCGGGCAGGTGGCGGAGCCGGACCATCGGGGTGCCGCCGATGAGGTCGAGGATGCGGGTCGTTACCCGCAGCGGGCGGATCATGCCGGCGAGATCGTCGGGCTCGTCGCGGGTGGTCATGCCGGCCCCAGCTCCTCGTCGTCCTCGTGGGCGGCCGCGGCGGCGGCCTCGGCGGCCTCGTCGGCGCGGTCGTGGGCGTCGTCGCGACGCCGCTCGTCGTCGTCCTCGTGATCGCCGTCCTCGCCCTCGTCGTCGTACGCGCCGTCGTCGGCCTCGGCCTCGTCGTCGGCCTCGTCGTCGTAGTCGCCGTCGTCGGCCTCGGCGTCGCCGGCATCGTCGTCGTACGCGTCGTCGTCGGCCTCGTCGTCGGCCTCGTCGTCGTACTCGCCGTCGTCGGCCTCGTCGTCGGCCTCGTCGTCGGCCTCGTCGCCATCGTCTGCGCCGTCGCCGTCGGCCGCCTCGGCGTCCTCGGCCCGGCGGCCGCACACCCGGCACTTGCCGTCGCTGCCGATGACGCCGATGCAGCTGCCGTCGGGGCACAGCGCGCGGTCCTCGAAGCCCTCCGGGGCCTGGGGCGTGTCGTGCGCGATCACGTGGGCCTCGACCACCGGCGCGACCTCGGCGGTGTTGCGCCGGCCGCGGCGTCGCTCGTCGCCCCAGTGGGGCGAGGCGCGGCCGCACACCTTGCACGTGCCGTCGGGGCCGATCAGCCCGACGCAGCCGCCGTCGGGGCACAGGAGACGCTGATCCCAGTCGCTGGACATCCGCCCAGAGGCTTATCAGGAACTCAGGACGTCGAACAGCTCGGGGGCGGTGTAGAAGGTCAGCTCGATCTCGCCGACCCGCACCCGCTGGCCCGAGGCGACCTCACGCTCCCGGCGGGCCTCCAGCGGCTCGCCGTCGAGGCGGGTGCCGTTCTTGGAGCCGCCGTCGGCGACGGTCCAGCGGCCGTCCTTGTGCTTGAAGAAGGCGTGCAGCCGCGACACCGTCGAGTCGCGGACGACGACGTCGTTGTTGGGGGTCCGGCCCACCGTGATCATGTCGGGGAACGACGCGCCGGTCTTCTTCGACAGCGGGTAGACCTCGACCTCGCCGCCGCGGCGGCGGCCGAACGGCACCGGCGCGACCACGGTGTCGCTCTCGAGGTCGACGCTGGGATCGCCGACGTCGTCGGCGTCGGGGTCGGCCTCGCCGGGGCGGCGCCGCAGCAGCACCGCCGGTGCGGCGGCGGCGATGAACGCGTCACGGCCCAGCTTCACCAGGCGGAGGTAGTGGGCAGCGGCGTCCACCGCACCTTCGTATCATGGTCGCGGTGGCGCTACCATGGCGCTCCGCCGCCGCGATCCCGCGGGCGCTCCCGTTGCGAAGGTCCCCGATCCATGCGTGTCGTCCTCCTCACGTTCGCTGCCGCGCTGGTCGCCGGCGTCGCCGGCTGTCCACGGCCGCCGCAGCCGGCCCACGTCGACCCGTCCCAGGTCACCCAGCTCGAGATCCACGCCGCCGGCGGCGCGACCCGGTACTGCCCGCAGGGCGACGCGCTGCAGCTCGGCGGCACGGTCACCACCAGCGACGGCAAGGTCATCGAGAGCTGGGCGCCCGGCGCCAGCATCGAGGGCCGGCTGCCGATGACGTCGTTCGAGTGGACGACCAGCTGGGGCTCGGTCGACGGCGACGGTCGTCTGCGCCTGCCCCGCGATCCCATCGCGGCCCTCGATCGCGACGTGACGATCCAGGCGCGCCTCGTCGATCGCCCCGACCTGGTGGCGGAGCTCACGGTCGCGCCCAGCTACGCCTGCGGCGGCACCGTCGGTGACAGCGGCGTGTCCGGCGACAGCGGCTGGTACGGCCAGGACGGCGCCCGCGGCCAGGATGGCCAGAGCGGCACCGACGATCGCGCGCCCACCGACGGCCAGGACGGCGGCGACGGCGGCGGCGGCGGCGACGCCGGTGACGGCGGGCCCGGCCCCAGCATCGACGTCGCGCTGACCCGCATCGAGACGCCGCGGCACGGCACGCTGGTCGCGGTCCGGGTCGTGACCGCCAGCGGCGACGGCTTCTACCTCGTCGACCCGCAGGGCGCGGGCTTCGCCGTGGTCGCGGTCGGCGGCAGCGGCGGCAGCGGCGGCAGCGGCGGGCGCGGCGGCGACGGCGGCAACGGCGGCGGCGACAGCACCACCGCGGGCCAGCAGGCCGGCGACGGCGGGCGTGGCGGCAACGGCGCGGGCGCGGCGGTCGTGGCGGACGCGGCGGCGACGGCGGCTCGATGCGGGTCGTGATCGATCCGCGCTATCCGGAGCTGGCCCAGACCATCGGGTTCTCGACCGCGGGCGGCGCGGCCGGGCGGGGCGGCGGCGGCGGCTGGGCCGGCAACGGCGGCGCTGCCGGCAACTCGACCAACGGTCAGGACGGTCGCGCCGGGGTCGCCGGCGCCGAGGGCCCGGCGGGCCCCGACGGCCGGCCGGGCCGCGACGGCGCCCCGCCGCGCTTCGAGACCGGCGACGTGTCGCCGTATTTCCCGGAGCTTGCGGCCGCCGGGCTGTGGAAGCCCTGAGCGGGGCGCCCGGCGCCGATCCGGGGCCGGCCGGCGGTCGCCCCGGCGATCGCCTCGAAACTCATAAGCGCCCGCGCTTCATGGGGTTTCGGTTCGTTGACAGGTATCGCCGCGGTCGTGTAAGAGCGTCCAACCATGTATGACACGTCGGACATCCGCAAAGGCTTGAAGGTCCTGATCGACGGCAACCCGTTCACGGTCGTCGAGTTCCAGTTCGTCAAGCCTGGCAAGGGCGCCGCCTTCACGCGCACGAAGTTCAAGAACCTGCTGAGCGGCGCGGTGATCGAGCGGAACATCCGGTCCGGCGAGAAGCTCGAGCCCGCCAACGTCGAGGAGCGCGACATGCAGTTCCTCTTCCGCGACGGCGACGACCTGACGTTCATGGACGAGAAGAACTACGAGCAGGTGACGCTGAGCGCGCAGCTGGTGGGCAAGGCGTCCGACCTGCTGACCGACAACCTCAAGTGCGCCGTGCTGTTCTTCAACGAGCGCCCGGTCGACGTGACGATGCCGACCTTCGTGTTCCTCGAGGTCGTGGCCACCGAGCCCGGCGTCCGCGGCGACACCAGCGGCAACGTCACCAAGCCGGCGACGGTCCAGACCGGCGCCGAGGTCGCAGTCCCGCTGTTCATCAACATCGGCGACATGCTCAAGATCGACACCCGCACCCACGAGTACGTCGAGCGCGTGAAGAAGTGAGCGCCGGCCCCGGCGCCATCCACGGCCGCGTGATCGCGCGGATGGGGGCGCTGGCGCTGGTCCGCACCGAGGCCGGCGACGTCAAGGTCCCCTGCGGCGGCGACGTCGAGCCCGGCGACCTGGTCGAGCGACGACCGGGCGAGCCGTTGCGCCGCGTGCGCGCCTACCTGTCCGGCGACTACCCGACGCCGGACACCGAGCTGGCGCGCCTCGATCGCCGCCGCAAGCACCTGGTGGAGCGCAGCCGGGCCCTGGCGGCGATCCGCGGCCTGTTCGCGGCCCGCGACTTCGTCGAGGTCGAGACCCCGCTGCGCGTCCGCGCGCCCGCGCTCGAGGTCCAACTCCACGCCGTGCCCGCCGGCGACGGCGAGTGGCTGATCACGTCGCCCGAGTACCAGATGAAGCGGCTGCTCGCCGGCGGCTTCGAGCGCATCTACCAGGTGTGCAAGTGCTTCCGCGGCCACGAGGACGGCCACCAGCACGCGCCCGAGTTCACGATGCTCGAGTGGTACCGGGCCTGGGCCGGGCTCGACGACATCCTCGACGACACCGAGGCCCTGGTCGCCGAGGTGGCGCGCGCGGTGCGCGGCGAGCCGGTGGTCGTCGCGCAGGGCCGCCGCATCCCGGTCGACGGCGCGTGGCCGCGCCTGACCGTCGCCGAGGCGATGGCGACGCACGCCGGCGTGACCGTGCGCGGCGACGAGCCGGTCGAGGAGCTCGCGGCGGCGGTGACCGCGGCGGGCATCGACCTCGGCGGCGCGGTCCACTGGGACGACGTCTTCTTCGCCGCGTTCGTCGAGCGCGTCGAGCCCGCGCTGGCGGCGATGGACCGGCCGGTGTTCGTCACCGACTGGCCGGTGCGGCTGGCGGCGCTGGCGCGGCGCAAGCCTGGCAACCCTGCGGTGGTCGAGCGCTTCGAGGCCTACGTCGGCGGCCTCGAGCTGGCCAACGCGTTCGGCGAGCTCACCGATCCGGTCGAGCAGCGGGCCCGCTTCGAGGACGACCTGGCGGCGCGCGCGGCGCGAGGCCTGCCGGCGTACCCGCTCGACGAGCGGCTGCTGGCGGCGCTCACCGAGGGCCTGCCGCCGTGCGCCGGCATCGCGCTGGGGATCGATCGGCTGGTCATGCTGGCGACCGGGGCCGACCACATCCGCGACGTCCTCACGTTCGCCCACGACGAGCGGTAGCGACGGGACGGGACGAAGGCGGTGGGGCGGTGGGGCGGTGGGACGGTGGACGGTGGACGGTGGACGGGATGCGGCGGCGGAGAGGCGGCGCTGCTGCACGGACGTCACGTCGACGCAGGCTCCCGGAGGCTCCGGAGAGCCGGGGCGGGACGGCTCGGGACGACGGGCGGCGCGGCGCAAGCGGGCGACGCCGCGGCGCAGGGCGGCTGCCCTCCCGAGGCGCGGGCGCCGCGGTCGATGTCCTGGTCGGCGTTGTCATGGTTGTCGTCGACGTCTTCGGCGCGGCGAGCGTGCACCGCGTCGACGTGGATCGTGCGGGGGCGTGGCTCACGTGGGTCTCGGCGCGGTGACCGCGAGCGCGCCGGTGGGTTCGCTCCGGTGCTGGATCGCGGGCTGGCTCCCCGATGGGCGTCGGTGGTGCCGGGCGCCAGCGGCCGAGCGCGCGGATCGAGACTGTCCGGAGAGCGGGCAATGAAGCGAACGCGCGGCGCTCGGGTGGGGTCAAGGTAGCTGTCGCGCTCGCGGACCGCGCGGCGCCCGCTCATCGTCGCGTCACCGGCCGCGTCGATCGCTCGATCCGCGGCGCCAGCGACAGGTCGATGGGGGCCGCGTCGGCGCGGCCAACGCGGGCCGCGGCCGGTTCGTCCCGTTCATCCCTGGTCCTCGGCGGCGCGCCGTACCGCCTTCCATCGGCGTGCACGAACCCGACCTGTCCCGACGCCGACCGCGTGATCTTCAAGCGGCCCACATGGACCGCGTCGTGATGGCCGCCGCACAGCGAGATCAGGTTCGCCAGCGTGTGCCGACCGCCCTGCGCCCGCGGCTGCACGTGGTGGACCTCGACCCATCGCGACGCCCGGCAGCCCGGCACCCGGCAGCGGCCGTGATCTCGGGCGACCACTGCCGCGCGCACCGGCGCCGGGATGGTCTGGGTCGGCCTCGCCACCGCGTGACTGTCGCCATCGACCCGGCCGAGCAGGCGCGCGTCGCAGCGCGCACGCGCGACGACGGTCGCCGGCACCTCGACGGCGCGGCCGCCGCCGTCCTGGGTCACACGCTCGCAGTCGGGGCACTGCATCAAGGCGATCTGGTACGCCGCGCGCCCGCGCTTGCCGCGTTCGCTCGATGGCGCCGGCTCGCCCGCCAGCATCCCGAGGCACAGCACCCGCAGCAGCTCGTCGTCGGGCACGGCCTCGCCGCGCTCGAGCTCCAGCGCCAGCCTCGCGTCGCGCCACAGCGCGTACGTCTCCGCGCTGACCTCGAACGACACCACGCGCCGGACCTCGGCCGGATCCACCGGGTCGCCGGGCAGATCACCGGGCTTGCGGCCGGCGACCAGGGCCTCGATCTCGTGCACCGTCTTGCCGGCCGCCGCGTCGAGCCACACCCGCTCGGTGTCGTGGCGGACGACCCGGGTCAGCTCGCGCACCGCCGAGTACGACTCCTCGCCGCGGGCCAGCGCCGCCGCGGTCCGCGGCAGGACCTGCAGCGCACTGGCCACGCGCAGCCGCTCGCGCGCCGCCCGCGGCCCGTAGCCCAGCGTGCGCTCGAGGTACTCGTGCAGACTCGCGTAGCCGAACCGGCGGTGCAGCTCGACCTGCTGCGCCAGCACCAGCCAGCGCGCCTCCTCGGCGTCGAGCGCGGCGCGTCGCCGGGCGACGCCGCGCAGCTGGCGATCGAGCTGTCGCCAGTCAGGGGCTGCGTCTCGGTCTCCGAAGCCGGCACCGTCGAGCCCACTGGACACCACACCCTCGTCGTTGTCGCGATCGAACATCTCCACTCCTCCCTGCGCACGCGCGCATTCGTTCTCTACCACGACGATCTCGGACCTCCTGTCGTCGCCGTGGCGCCCCGAGATCGCCCTCGACCCTTCGCGTCGTCGTCGCCGTCCGCTTCTCGGCGCAGCGGGCCGCGCTGCGCGTCTCGTCGACGATCAGCGGCGCCATCGCGCCTGCGTCTCGTCGTCGGCCGCGAACGCCGTCAAGAACAATCGACCACGATCGTCCCGGGCCGTGTCTTTCTTGTCCGGTTCCCGGACAGCGTGAAGCGCCGCTCGCACCGGTGGGAGTCAAGGAAGTTGTCGCCTGCATCGCTACGCTGCGGGTCGCTTGATCTCGGCCTCCTCCTCTCTGTTCTCTTCGGGGTTGAGGTACACGGTCGCCGGCCGTTCCCGGCGCGCGCGGCGCGCCAGTCCAGCGCTCGGGATGGCGGCGGCCCGCGCCCGCAACGCTCGCGCCCCGCGCCGAGGCGCCGGGCCCCCGTCTTCGGGCCCGGCGCCGGTGGTGGTGTTCTGCACCCACGCCGGCGCCAGCACCACGCTCATCGGGGAGCCAGCGACCGGCTGGGCCGGAGCCTCAGCCCACGCAGCCCACGCCCCGACCGCGCCGCGTCCCCGCGTCCCCGCGTCCCCGCGTCCCCGCGGGCCCGCGTCCCCGCGTCCCCGCGGGCCCGCGTCCCTGCGTCCCCGCGTCCCCGCGTCCCCGCGTCCCCACGGCCCCACGTCCCCGCGTCCCCGCCCCGCGTCGAACCGCGCCGGCCAGCCGGCCGCGCCGCGCCGCGCCGCGCACATCCCGACCATCCCCGCCGCCCTCTCCGGAGCCTCCGGGAGCCAGCACCGACGCGACGTCCGTCCACCACGTCTCGACGGCGATCGTCCACCACACGCACGTGGCTCGCCGTGGGGCCGCGATCCCCTCCTCGACGACGACGCGAGACCTCGGGGTCGTCTTCGCGGCGCAGCGGGGCAGAGAGGAGGTTCGAAATCACCGTGGTAGAGAGGGCGCCGCGCGGATCACGCGGGCGCGGCCCGCGTGGGCGACGCGGGCGCGGCCCGCGCGGCCCGCGCGCGCCAGCCGCCGTCCGCGGCGGGCCCGAACCGCCGGTTCGACGGGCCCGCGCACATGCTGCCGAGATCACCACGTCACCGGCGCAACGGTTGCCGTGCCCTGGAGCGACCTGCGCGTGATTCCAGGCGCTTGGGTCATGGCACGCGGGGTGCTCTAGGAGTCTGGCGTGCAGCAGCAGCAGGTCGACGAGGGATGGACCATCCCCCTCCATATCCTGATGTGGACGGTCCTCCTGTGCGGGGTCATCGCCGTCATGGTCGTGCTGATGCTCTGACAACCAGTTCGCTCGTCGCCGCGAGGCGTTCGCTGTCGTAAAAAAATCCGCAGCGCGGAACCTCCACCGGGATCACGCGTGAGGTTCGAATACGATCGGGACGCTCTGCTGGCATCGCGCTGCCGCGGTGGACGTCACACGGCGACGAGCATTTTTCCAGGACCGGGAGCCGAGAGGCTCCCGGTCCTTTTCGCTTTCGGGCCGCGCCGCGCTCAGCCGCGGGCGCTGGCCCGCGCGCCGTTGCGCTTCTTGGCCGCGCGCGGTCGGGTGCGCTGCTGGTCGCGCTGGAGCATGGGGCGCAAGAACTGCCCGGTATAGCTGCCCGCGATCTCGGCGACCTGCTCCGGCGTGCCGGCCGCGATGACCTCGCCGCCGGCGGCGCCGCCCTCGGGGCCGAGGTCGACGATCCAGTCGGACGTCTTGATGACATCGAGGTTGTGCTCGATGACCAGGACGGTGTTGCCGGCGTCGACCAGGCGGCTGAGCACCTCGAGCAGCTTCTTGACGTCGCTCATGTGCAGGCCCGTGGTCGGCTCGTCGAGCAGGTACAGGGTCCGCCCGGTCTGGACCCGCGCCAGCTCGCGGGCGAGCTTGACCCGCTGGGCCTCGCCGCCGGAGAGCGTGGTCGCGGGCTGGCCCAGCGACAGGTAGCCGAGGCCGACGTCGACCAGGGTCTGCATGATCCGGCCGAGCTGGCGGTGGTGGCGGAACAGCTCGAGCGCCTCGTCGATCGGCGTGTCGAGGATGTCGGCGATCGACTTGTCCTTGTAGGTCACGCGCAGGGTGGCGTCGTTGTAGCGCCGGCCCCGGCACACCTCGCAGGTCACGAAGACGTTGGCGAGGAAGTGCATCTCGACCTCGCGGACGCCGGCGCCCTCGCAGGCCTCGCAGCGGCCGCCGCCGTTCTTGGCCGAGACGTTGAACGAGAACCGGCCGGCGGCGTAGCCGTAGGTGCGCGCGGTCGGGGTCTGGGCGAACAGCTCGCGGATCGGATCGAAGGCCTTGGTGTAGGTCGCCGGGTTGGACCGCGGGGTCCGGCCGATCGGCTGCTGGTCGATGACGATGACCTTGTCGATCTGGCCCAGCCCGGTGAGCCGCTGGTAGGGGCCGACCCGGTTGAGGCTGCGGTGCAGGACGCGGTTGAGCGCCGGGTACAGCGTGCTGTTGATCAGCGACGACTTGCCGGCGCCCGAGACGCCGGTGACCGCGACCATGACGCCCAGCGGCAGCTCGACGTCGACGTTCTTGAGGTTGTGCTCGCGGGCGCCGGTCAGCTTGATCCACCCCGACGGCGTCCGCCGCGCCGTCGGCGTCGCGATCGCGTCGACGCCGGCGAGGAACTGGCCGGTGACCGAGCCGGGCGTCGCCATGACCTCGGCGGGCGTGCCCTGGGCGACGACGTGGCCGCCGTGGCGGCCGGCGCCGGGCCCGAAGTCGACGACGTGGTCGGCGGCCTCGATCGTGGCCTCGTCGTGCTCGACGACCAGCACGGTGTTGCCGAGGTCGCGCAGGCGGTGCAGCGTGCGGATCAGCCGCTCGTTGTCGCGCTGGTGCAGGCCGATCGACGGCTCGTCGAGGACGTAGAGGACGCCGGACAGCTCGGAGCCGAGCTGCGACGCCAGCCGGATGCGCTGCGACTCGCCGCCCGACAGCGTCGCCGCGCTGCGATCGAGGGTCAGGTAGTCGAGGCCGACGTCGAGCAGGAAGGTCAGGCGAGCCCGGATCTCCTTGAGCACCTCGGCGGCGATCTGGGCCCGCGCGCCGGTCAGCGTCAGCTCGCCCATGAAGCGCGCGGCGTCGCGCACGGTCATCGTCGTGACGTCGACGACCGAGTGATCGCCGACGAACACCGACCGCGACTCGGCGCGCAGGCGGGTGCCCTGGCACGACGCGCACGCGATCGCGCGGAAGTACTGCTCGTAGTGGGTGCGCAGCCGCTCCGAGCTCGACTCGCGGTGGCGCCGCTCGAGCTGGCTGAGGATGCCCTCGAACTTCATCGCCCACTCGCCGCTGGAGTGGCGGCCCTGCCAGTTGACCGTGACCCGCTTGTCGCCGGTGCCGTGCAGCAGGATGTCGCGCTGCTTCTCGGGCAGCTTGCCCCACGGCTTGGCCAGGTCGATCTTGAACGCCTTGGCCAGCGCCTTGACGATGTTGGCGGTCCAGCCGGTCTCCTTGGCCACCGCGTCGCCCCAGATCGCGACCGCGCCCTCGTTGATGCTGCGCTCGGGGTCGGGCACCACCAGCTCGGGGTCGGCCTGCAGCTTCTCGCCGAGGCCGTTGCAGGTCACGCACATGCCGAGCGGCGAGTTGAACGAGAACGCCTGCGGCGTCAGCTCGGGGAAGCCGATGCCGCAGGTCGCGCACGCGCGATCCTCGGAGTACGACCGCGGCGTCTTCTCGCCGGGGACGTCGACGATCAGCTTACCCTTGCCCTCGCGCAGCGCGGTCTCGACCGAGTCGGTCAGCCGGCCGCGGTTGCCGGCGTCGGTGCCGACGCGATCGACGACCAGCTCGATCGTGTGCTTCTTCTGCTTCTCGAGCGCGGTGACGTCCTCGAGCCGGACGATCATGCCGTCGATGCGGACCCGGACGAAGCCGGCCTTGCGGGCGTCGTCGAACAGCTCGCGGAACTCGCCCTTGCGGTTCTTGGCCTTGGGCGCGAGCAGCGTGACCTGGGTCTTGTCGGGCAGCTCGGCCAGCTCGTTGACGATCTCCGCGGCCGAGCGGGCGCTGACCGGGCCGCCGCACTGGTAGCAGCGCTGCTCGCCGGCGCGGGCGTACAGCACGCGCAGGTAGTCGTAGATCTCGGTGACGGTGCCGACGGTCGAGCGCGGGTTGGACGACGCCGACTTCTGCTGGATCGCGATCGTCGGCGACAGGCCGCTGATGCGCTCGTACTTCGGCTTCTCCATCTGGCCGAGGAACTGCCGGGCGTAGGCCGACAGCGACTCGACGTAGCGGCGCTGGCCCTCGGCGTAGAGCGTGTCGAACGCGAGGCTCGACTTGCCGGACCCCGACGGGCCGGTGATCACCACCAGCCGGTGCTTGGGGATCTCGAGGTGATCGACCTGGAGGTTGTGCTCGCGCGCGCCCTCCACGACCAGCAGGTCGGGATGAGACGCGGCGCGACCGTTGCCGTTGGACGCCATGGCGCATGCACCCTACGGAACAGCCGTTCAGTCGTCAAGGCACGACACCGAGGAACCCTGCGGTCCCCCGGTGTCGGCGGTGCCAGGGCCGCGACGCGCGGCCCTGGCGGGTGGTCCGGGCCCGGCTCAGGCCCGGGCGAGCTCGACCTTGACGTCCTGGTCCTGGAACCGGGTACCCGAGATCGTGTCGATGATCTTGGGCGCGAGGTCCTCGGGGACGCGCACGTAGCAGTGCGTGGCGCGCAGCGCGACCGAGCCGATGCGCTTGGCCTCGCCGCCGAGGTCGCGGCCGAGCAGGCTGCGGACGTCGTCGGCCGACACGCCGGCCTCCTTGCCGAGGCTCACGTACAGGCGGACCTGCGAGCCGGGATCCTCGGACGTGGTCTCGCGGGCCGGCGGCGCGTCGTCGCGCGCCGGGCGCTCGTCACGCGCCTTGCGGGCGGGACGGTCGTCGGCGGCGTCGCGGGCCGGGCGCTCGTCGCGGCGGCCGCGACGGCCCCCACGCTCGCGGCGCGGCTCGTCGGCGGCCGCGGGCTCGGCCGGCGCCGCCTTCTCCTCGACCGCGCGGGCCGGGCGGGTCGACTTCTCGTCGGCCCAGGTCTCCCAGAAGTCGCGGCCGTCGTCGGCGGGCGGCGGCGCGGCGACCGCGCCGTTCTTGCCGCGCTTGCGGCGACCTTCCGCCGGCGCCGGCGCCAGCGCAGGCGCCAGGCGCTCGTCGCGGGCGGCCTCGACGGCGGGCGCCGCCTCGGGCTCGTCACGGACCTCGCGGGGGCCTCGTCGCGGGCCTCCTGCGCGGGGGTCGTCGTCGCGATCGCGGCCGCAGCCGCGGCCACGGCAACCGTCGCGGCCCTCGCGGGCCGGGCGCTCGTCGCGGGCCAGCGCCTCGTCGCGAGCCAGCGCCTCGTCGCGGGCGGCGACGGCGGGCTGCTCCTCGGGCGCGACCTCGACCGGGCGGTCGTCGCGAGCCGGACGGTCGTCACGGGCCGGGCGGTCGTCACGGGCCGGACGGTCGTCGCGGTCGTGGCGGCTGCGGCGGGGACGGTCGTCGCGGCTCTCGTAGCGGTCGCCGCGGGGCGGTCGTCACGGGCCGGGCGGTCGTCGCGGGCCAGGCGGTCGTCGCGGGCCGGGCGGTCGTCACGGGGCCGGTCGTCGCGGTCGCCACGCGGGCGGTCGTCGCGGCTCTCGTAGCGGTCGCCGCGGGGCGGTCGTCGCGGGCCGGGCGGTCGTCGCGGCTCGTAGCGGTCGCCGCGGGGGCGGTCGTCGCGGGCCGGGCGGTCGTCGCGGGCCGGCCGCTCGTCGCGGGCCGGCCGCTCGTCGCGGGCCGGCGCCTCGTCGCGCGCCTCCATCGGCCGGTCGTCACGCGGACGGTCGTCGCGGGCGGGACGGTCGTCGCGGGCGGGACGGTCGCGGCCGTCGCGATCGTAGCAGCTGCGGCGCGGACGGTCCTCGCGGCCGTCGCGGCTCTCGTAGCGATCGCCGCGCGGGCGCTCGTCGCGGCCGCGGTCGTCGCGCCCCTCGGGGCGATCCTCGCGCACCGCCGAGCCGCCGCGGCGCGCGGCGTCGAGGCGGTCGTCGAGCACGGGCCGGTCGTCGCGGGCGTCGCGCTGATCGCCGCGGACCTCGCCCTCGAAGCGGGCGCCGCGGTCGCGGCTGCGGTAGCCGTCGCGGTCGCCGCCACGGTCGCGGTCGCGACCACCCCGGTAGCCGTCGCGGTCGCCGCGGCCCCGGCCGCCGTCGCGATCACGGCCGCGGAAGCCGCCGCGGTCGCGGTCACGACCGCGCGACTCGTCGCGGTCGCCCCAGCGGCTCTCGCCCTCGGAGGCCTCGCGCGCGGCGCGCTCCTCGCGCTCGCGGTCGGCCTGGGCCTTCTTGGCGGCGGCGATCGCGGCCATGCGCTCGGCGATCAGCATCGCCGCCACGCGCTCGCCGTCCTCGGACGCGAGCACCTTCTTGGCCAGCGCCAGCTGCTCCTCGGTCGGGGTGCCCGCCACCGCGGCGCACACGACCTCGACCGGGTCCGGCGGCGGCGGCGCGCCGACGTGGCTGAAGCTCGGCTTCAGCACGCCCTCGAGGACGGTCGCCGGCGGCAGGTCCCGCTCCTCGGGCTTGATCTTGTACATCACCTTGAGGAACCAGAACGAGCCCAGCTCGCGCGGCCCGATCAGCGACAGCGCGACGCCGGCCTTGCCGGCGCGGCCGGTGCGGCCGGTGCGGTGGATGTAGACCTCGGCCGACTCCGGGAACGAGAAGTTGATGACGTGGCTGACGTTCGAGATGTCGATGCCACGGGCCGCGACGTCGGTCGCGACCAGGTAGTGCAGGTTGTGATCGCGCATGCGCTGCATGACGCGCTCGCGATCCTTCTGGGTCAGGTCGCTCGAGATCGGCTCGGCGTCGAGGCCCTGGCGCTGCAGGAACCGCGCGACCACCGAGGTCTCGTCGCGGGTGTTGCAGAAGATGATCGCGCGCTCCGGCTTCTCGGCGACCAGGATGCGCAGCAGGTCGCGGGTCCGGGCCACGCCGCTGACGATGTAGTAGGCGTGGTGGATGTCGGCGACCGAGACGTTGCCCTCGGATAGCAGGATGCGCTCGGCGTCCTTCATGTGGCGCTTGGCGTAGCGCGCCACCTCGTCCGGCATCGTCGCGGAGAACAGCGTGGTCTGCTTGTCCTTGGGCAGGTAGGCGACGACGCGCTCGATGTCCTCGAGGAAGCCCATCGACAGCATCTCGTCGCACTCGTCGAGGACGAACAGCGTGACGTTGCGCAGATCGAGGGTGCGGCGGCCCAGGTGATCGAGGACGCGGCCCGGGGTGCCGACGACGATGTGGACGCCCGCGGCCAGGTTGTCGATCTGCTTGCCGATCGGCGCGCCACCGTAGATGGTCTCGACGACGACGCCCTTGTGCTTGCCGAGCATCGCCAGCTCGCGGCTGACCTGCAGGGCCAGCTCGCGGGTCGGGGTCAGGATCAGCGACTGCACCTTGCGCTGCGAGGTGTCGCAGTGCTCGACGATCGGCAGGCCGAACGCGGTGGTCTTGCCGGTGCCGGTGCGCGACTGCACCAGCAGGTCCTTCTTGGACGACATCGGCGCGAACACCGCGGTCTGGACCGGGGTCGGGTGGAAGTAGCCCATGTCCTCGATGGCCTCGAGGACCTCACGGGACAGCCCCATGTCGGCGAAGGTGGCGCGACGCGGGCCGGCGTCGTCGCCGAGCTCGTCGCTCGCTTCCTCGTCGGGGGTGCCCGGGTCGCTGTCGCCGGGCTGGGCGTCGTGAAGGCCGAGGGCGGCCGGGTCAGCGGAGGCCGCGTCGGCGTCGGCCGGCGGCAGGAGATCGTTGGACATGTTGGACGTGCTCGATCGTGGCGCAGATGCCGGGATGGATCCGGGGCGGCCGGGTCCCAGGGCGGAGGCTGACGGTCACGAGCGAGGGCGCGAGGGGCGAGAGCAAGAGGGGCCCACTCGGCGCAAGGCTCGGCCGGCAGTCACGCCGCCCGATCGCGTGGACGCCGCTCATCGGCGCAACACACGGATTGTTCGGGAGGTTATGCAGCTGGTCGCAGTCCACGGCGGATTAGATGATGACGGGCAGGACCATAGACGCCGGGTCATCCGGGGTCAAGGCGTACCTCGGGGCGCGCCGGGGCTGCTGAGGCCGGCTCAGGGCGGCGAGATCCGGCGGGTGATGGCGACCACGCCCGGGCCTCCGGAGCGGGGCCGAGACCGCCGCTCGGGGCCTCGGGGGGCCTAGCGGGGCAGGACCAGCCGGACCACGCCGCTGTCGTCGCTGCGGCCCGAGCCCAGGAAGGTGGCCGGGGCGACGCAGTTGGCCGGGGCCTCGGCGGCGCTGCACAGGCTCTGGTCGCCCAGGGCGTAGACCCGGGCCTCGGCGCCGACCACCGGGCTGCCGTCCGGCGCCTGCATCAGGCCGCGGACGTAGGCGGCGGCGGGGGCCCAGCGGTCCTCGAGATCGGTGCCGGGCGCGGCGCCGTCGACGTTGGAGATGGTCCAGCGCGGGATCAGCGCCAGCTCGGGCGGGGCGCAGTCGAGGTCGTAGGTGGCGGCCAGGCCGGCGATCGTCGGGTCGAGCCACAGCACGAACGAGCCGTCGGGCTGGGTCACCGCGGTCGGCGCGTCGAGCTCCGACAGGATGCGGAGCGTGTCGGAGTCCAGGCTCCACTTGAACGCCAGCGACGGCTTGGCGGTGACGGTGACGCCGGCCGCGGGGGCGCCGGTCTCGTCGCGCAGCACGCCGGTGACGACGCTGCGGGCGCCGAGATCGATCCGGCCGACGACGCCGCCGGTGGTGCCGACCGACAGCGCCGCGCTCCACACCGACGCCGCCGGGGTGTCGGCGGGCGGCGTGACCCGGACCTGGTAGCTGCGCGACGCGGTCTGCGCGCCGGGCAGGACGTCGGCCTCGATGTTGC
The DNA here is from genome assembly GCA_020633495.1 of Kofleriaceae bacterium. Lineage (GTDB taxonomy): Bacteria > Myxococcota_A > Polyangia > Haliangiales > Haliangiaceae > WYBA01. The sequence goes on from JACKDR010000022.1 coordinate 142,126, forward strand.
CGCTGGCGTCGGTGTACGTGTCGACCGTGTAGATCGCCTCGACGTTGGAGAACGGATCGATCGGGTCGGCGAGGTAGGTGGTCAGCTTGACCCGGGCGTCGGCCACCGGCACCGCGCTGCCGGTGGTGTCGCTGGCGTAGACCGGCACGGTGATGTGGGTCGGGGCCGGGAAGGTGGGCATGTGCAGCTCGCCGAGGTCGCTCTCGAGCGAGGTTCGGTCGTGGGCGACCAGCGTCGGCATGACCTGGCCGGCCGGCGGCGTCGCGACGACGTCGAAGACGTCGAGCGCGTCGGCGCCCAGCACGAGGACGAAGCCGCCGTCGTCGCCGCTGATCGCGATCGTCGAGACCCGCTCGAGCGGCCGCAGCGGATCGAAGCGGCCCAGCGCCGCGACCTTCATGCCGGCGATGCCCTGGCCGGTGGCGTCGACGACCTTGCCGTGGATCGCGCGCAGGCCGTCGCCGGTGAGCAGCGTGGTCAGCGCGTCGCCGAGGTCGTTGCGCCCGACCTCGCGGCGCAGCGGCGGCACCAGCTCGGCCGGGGTCGGCCCGCCGGCGACGATGGGCGTCTGGTCCGAGGGCACGATCGTGAGCTGGTAGGGCGCGTCGCCGCTGTCGAGCGGCGGCAGCGCGATCGTGAACGAGTCGCCGCCGTCGCCGGCGCTCGCCGACGACTGCGTGGTCGCCAGGTAGTCGGGGCCGCCGGCGATGCTCGACACCCGCCGGACCTGGATCGTCGCGGCGATCGTGAGGCCGCCCGGGCACTGGCCACACTCGGCCTCGATCCGGCCGTGCAGCGTCACCGGCGCCTCGAGCGCCAGCTCGTTCATCCAGCCGTCGTCGCGGACGTCGATCCGGGTCAGCTCGGTGGGCGCGAGATCGCCGCGGCCGGCCGGCGGGCCGAGGATCGCCGCGAGGTCGGCCTGCGGCGGGTCGCCCCAGCACACGCCCTCGTCGCAGACCTCGCCGCGGCTCTCGTTGCAGTCCGAGGTCTGCTCGCACTGGACCGGGGCGTCGGGCGCGCCGATGAGATCGAGGCAGCCGCCGGCGAGCGCCGCGGCGGCGCCGGTGGCGAACAGGACGAGCGAGGTGCGGATGGCGTACTTCACGATGACGGGTTCACTTCGGGGCGCCTACGGCTGGACGCTGACGCAGACGAGATCGAGGGTCCAGGTGCTGACCAGGCCGGGGGGCTCGACGTCGCGGTGGCTGACGCTGCCCTCGACGACGTCGCGATCGCTGACGTCGGCCTCGAGCCGGTGGGTCGAGCCGACGTCGGACTCCAGGCACAGCGGCGCCGACCGGCACGCCGCGGTGCGGGTCGTGCTCTGCTCGACCGACGGCTCGGCGTGGCACTCGCTGCGCGCGCCGAGCGGCGCGGCCGGGTCGTAGTCGACGTAGAGCCGGACGTAGAGGGTGTCGGCGACGTCGACGTCGTAGAGCTGGAAGCTGAGCTCGCCGGTGGTGTCGAGGACGTTGACCGTGACGGTGCCGGGCGGCCGCAGCGGCTGGGCGGCGGTGTCCGAGGCCGCGACGATGATCGGCGGCGCGTTGGGGCCGGCGTCGGGCTGGTCGAGCGACAGCGGCGGGGGCACCACGCAGGCGACCACGAGCAGCGCGCCGAGCAGGACAGCGGAGGCCAGGAACACGACCAGGAGTCCATGCACGCAGCGCGCCACGAGCGAATGCGCATGGGATTGCGATGGCTTGCGCGCCGAATCGACCTCGGGAGCGCGGCGGGACCCCGACATCGAAGTCACATCATGGCTACCGCAACCTGTGTGCGGGGCCACGTTCGGGGATCGGCCCCGGGTCACTCGGCACCCTCCTCGTCGAACCCGGGCGGGCCGCCGGCCTCCTTCTCGAGGTGGCGGAAGATGGTCCGGGGGTCGACGCCGAGGTCGCGCGCGGTCTTGGTCCGGTTGCCGTTGTTGAGGGCGAGGACCTCGTTGATGTACTCGCGCTGGTAGCGATCCTTGGCGTCGGCCAGGGTCATGATCTGCGGCATCGTGTCGGGCGTGAGGCCCATGTCGTCGGGGCCGATCACCGTCGACTCGGCGAGCACGACCGCCTTCTTGATGCGGTTCTCGAGCTCGCGGATGTTGCCGGGCCAGTTGTACTTGCGGATCGCGACCGTGGCGTTGGGCGAGAAGCCCTTCACCTTGGCGTCGAACTCGCGGGCGTACCGCGACAAGAGGTAGCGCGCGATCACCAGGACGTCCTCGCCGCGGT
>JACKDR010000023.1 GCA_020633495.1 Kofleriaceae bacterium
GCGGTCCAGTCGTCGCAGTAGTACGGCGTGAACCAGACGTCGCAGTCGGTGAGCTGTCGCGCGACCTGGTGCAGCATCGTGTTGTGGTTGTGGTTGCCGAGGATGAACAGCACGCGCGGGCGGCGCGGGCGCGGGTCGTGGGTCATGCGGCCTCCGTGGTCACGAGCAGGCTGGCGTGGCTGCTCTGCGGCGCGCGCGGGTCGCGGGCCTGCAGCACGAACAGGGTCAGGTAGCCGACCGCGACCCAGAGCAGCTCCTTGGCGCGCTTGAGGATCACGAACGCGCCGGCGGCGGCGCCGCCGGCGCCGGCGCCGAAGGCCTGGAGGAAGGCGACGTAGCCGGCGTCCTGGACGCCGAGGCCGGCGGGCACGAAGAACGCGACGTTGCGCACGAACACCACCGACGCCTCCATGATCAGGACGTGATCGAGGGGCAGCGCCAGGCCGAGCAGGCGCAGCAGCAGCCAGGTCTCGGCGGCCTCGACCAGCCACGCCGCGAACAGCGCGGCGAAGGCGGCGCCGAGGTGACGGCGCGGCGCCGCGCCCAGCGCGCGGAAGCTGGCGTCGGTGGCCGCGAACGCGTCCCGTCGCGCCGCGATCCAGCCGCGGAAGCGCGCGCTCGGCACCCGCAGCAGCAGCCGGTGCACGCGCTCGCCGATCGCGCCGGCCAGGAAGGTCGCCGACAGCACCAGGCCGACGACGATCAGCGCGGCGATCGCCGCGACCACGATCCAGGGCAGGCCGTCGCCGCCGACGATCGCGCGCGAGTGCGCGGCGAGCGCGCCCCACCCGACCGCCAGCGCGACGGTCAGGTAGGCCACCTGGGCGAAGACCAGCAGGCACTTCTTGGCGCCGATGCTGGCGACCGTGTCGGCCGCGGGGACCGCGTCGGTGCGGTGCAGCAGGTACGGCTTGAGGGTCTCGCCGACCACGCTGCCGCCCGGCACGCTCATCAGCACCGCCTCGGTGGCCAGCCGGATCGCGAACAGCCGGCGCCACCGGACCCGGCGCTCGAGCGCGCCGAGCAGGGTCCGCCAGGCCAGCGCGTCGAGGCCGATCTGCGCCGCGTACGGGATCAGCGCCAGCAGCAGCAGCGGACCGCCGGCGCGCAGCAGCGCGGTGGCGCCGCCGAGATCGACCCGCGACAGCACGAACGCGAACGCGGCCACCCCGGCGACGAGCAGCGCGCGCAGCAACCTTCGATCGTGGGAGCGAGCCGGCAACTCCCGTGACCTTCCCGTGCGCGCCGCTCAGCGCGGCGACCGGCGCGCGACAAGTCCGCGTCCGGCGTGACGCAACCGATGACGAGATCGGCCGCAGCACGGCAACGCGGACGTGGAGGTTCCGTCACGGCGGAACCGGCCCCCCTTGCCGACGGCCCCGGTGTCAGGGAAGGTAGGCGGCGCTGGCCCCGTACGAGGAATTGTCATGTTCGACGCGATCGGAGACGTTGGTGGTGCCATCTGGGACGCGGTCGCGCCCAACTTCCAGCCGGTGGATCCCCAGCGCGGCAGCCAGGGCGCGCCGCGCGGCGGCCAGTCCGATGGCACCTTCCTGGGCGACCTGGGCCAGACCCTGGGCGACGTCGGTCGCGGCCTGTCGCAGGAGGGCCTGGGCGGCCTGTTCGACCCGTCGGGCATGATGGACCGGCAGTCGGCGCAGCGCGAGCTGGCCGGCAACTTCAACGTCGTCCCCGACGGCACCCCGGGCATCCGGTCCGAGAACCAGGTGACCGAGTCCGAGTACCAGGCGATGGCGCGCAACTACAGCGACATCCGCATGGGGCGCGCCGACCTCCAGTTCGACCTGCCGGCCGACATGGATCCGGCGGACGCCGCGGCCTACCGCCAGGGCGCGATGCAGGACATCGGCCGCATCATGCAGACCTCGACCGGCCGCGACCTGATCGGCCAGCTGTCGCACAACGTCGACGCCGACGGCGATCACCGGATCACCCACATCGCCGGCAACGATCCCGATCCGCAGAACGCGCACGCCGACGGCAACCCCGGCGCGCTGGGCACCCACGATCACCCCGGCGCCGGCGGCGACAGCACGGTCCACTACAACCCGGGCTCGGTGTGGACGCCGATGCCGGGCGCGACCAACGGCGAGCCGTGGATGCCGATGCGCAGCGACGTCCAGCTGTTCCACGAGCTGACCCACTCGCTCAACCAGACCCACGGCACGATCCCCGACGGCATGGTCACCGAGCAGAGCCTCGACGACGCCCACGTGCCCGCCGACGACGTGTCGCGCCTCGACATCGATCGCGAGCTGCGGCTCGAGCACCAGGCGGTCGGCATCGGCGAGTTCGCCGGCGCCGGCATCAGCGAGAACGCGTACCGCGCGGCGCGCGCCCGCATCGGCGCGCTCGGCGGCCCCGGCATCGTCGGCGGCCCCGGCGGCGACGTCGGCATGCAGCAGCGCGGCACCTACGGCGAGCATGGCCTGGGCGACCCGATCCCGTGATCCCCGGCGTGCGGCCGCGCGACCGCGCGGCTAGGATGCGCGCATGGACAGCGTGATGGGTCGCGGCCGCGCCACGATCGGGGCCCTGGCGGTCGCCGCGGCGACGATCGCCGCCGCCGGCTGCCAGAACGCGTCGACCGTCGACCATCACCGCGCCTCCGACACCGGGCCGGCGCGGCCACCCGCGCCCGCGCCCGCCGCCCCGGCGGCCGCCCCGCTCGACGCGCGCGCCGCCGCGACCGACGCCCCCCGCCCTGCCGAGGAACACGCCATGGAGCTGACCTGGACCCTGCGCCGCGACGGCGACCACCTCGCGATCGACTACACGGTCCACAACGGCGGCGACGCCCAGGTGTGGGTCGCCGACGAGCTGTTGCAGAACACGCCCGCGGGCAAGACCATGCGCGCGGTCGATCGCCTGATCGTGCGCGACGCCGCCGAGCCGGATCTGGTCAGCCTGGTCCGGGGCATGACCTACGACAGCCTGACCACCGGCCGCGAGCGCCCGGCGCCGTCCCCGGCGATGAAGGCGGTGCCCGCCGGCGGCGAGGTCACCGGCACCGCGACCGTGCCGCTGCCGCTCGAGGCCTGGCACAACTACGGCAAGGTCGCCCCGCTGCAGGGCGACAAGCGCCGCGCCGTGCTGCAGCTGACCTACGTCACCGAGCCGGACCAGGCCCGGGCGTGGCGCCAGATCCCGACCGAGGACGGCCGCAAGGTCGACGGCCTCGATCCGTACTATCTCAAGGACCACGCCCTGCTGGTGAGCGGGGCGCCGCTGCCGCTGCCGTAGCGGCGCGCCGCCGCCGCCGCGCGCCAGTCACCCGCGCGGCCCGACGCGGCCGAGGTCGACGCGCACGCCGGCGCCGAACGACACGATGTTGGCCCAGTTGTCGATCGCCTGGGACGGCACCTCGGCGCCGCCGCCGAGCAGGCGCGCGTTCAGGTACAGGTCGACGCCCGGGCGGATCGTGCCGCCGACCTCGACCGCGACGTCGTAGATGCCGCCGGAGACGTCGCCGATCAGGCCGAAGGTCGACAGCGCGTCGGCCTCGAGCGCGGCCCACGGGCCGGTGGCCGGCCGGTAGGTCGCGCGCGCCTTGAGCGCGCCGACCAGGCCGATGTCGTCCTGCTCGTCGTGCGCCGCCCCGTCGACCGAGGTGAACGCGACCGCGGCGTTGCGGATCTGCAGCGACGCGCCGAGCTCGAGGCCGAAGGGCGCGGGCAGCACGCGGTGCAGGTACGACGCGCGGAACCCGTCGAAGCGGTAGCGGTGATCGACCACGGTCCCGGCGGCGAACCGGGTGTCGCGGAACCGCAGGTCGTCGGCGAGCGTGACCCGCGTGGTCACGTCGAACGGCGCGTACAGCAGGATGAAGGCGTGCGGGCCGTGGTCGACCTCGACGGTCGTGCGCGAGACCACGACCAGGTTGGCCTGCTGGCCGACGTCGCCGGCCTCGTAGGGCGTGCCGGCGTCGCCGTAGCGGCCGTCGTTCTGGGCCACGTACGCGGGGCCGGTCTCGTAGCCGAGCGTGATCGACGGCGCCGCGGCGACCGGCGCGACGGTGACGACCGCGCCGCCGAGGACGGTGACGGTGACGGTGACGGCGACGGTGGCGGCGGCGGCGAAGGGCGTGCGCGTGGACATCACCGGCTTCGATGCCCGGGCCCGGACCGGGGATACGCGGGCCGCGGCCGTGCGACGCCGCGCCGCGGCCCGCCCCGCCCCGCCCCGCCGCGGTCAGGCGCCGCCGACGATGTCGACCAGCTCGGCGCGGTCGATCTCGATGCCGCAGCGCCCGAGGTCGGCCTCGGCCTTCTCGGCCAGCGCGCGGCCCAGCGGGACGACGTCCTCGCGCGCCTCCGCCGGCGTCAGCCGCGCGATCAGCTCGCGCAGGTGGCCCTGCAGGATCTCGCGGGCGACCTCGTCGACCCGCGCCCGGTCGGCGCCGAGGAAGCGCTCGACCGCGTGGGTCACGCGGGGCTCGCGGCTGGCCAGCCGGACCTGCGCGATGGCGTCGACCTCGAGGGGCACGCCGCCCCGGCTGTACGCCCCGGCGACGCGGACCGGGATCGCGCGCGGCCGGACGTCGAGGTGCTGGGCCTGCTCGACCAGCGGCATGCGGATCACCCGGCCGCCGGTCACGATCCGGAAGCCGCGCGGCCGGCCGTCGGGGCCGGGGCGCGGCCGCCCGGTGATCACCAGGATCGATCCGGGCGGGATCAGCTCGACGAGGCTGACGACCACGGCGCCGGCCGCCGCCAGCGTCACCCCGACCGCGGCGACCACGCCGCCGAGCGCCGGCTGGTGGGCCCCGAACAGGGCGCCGCCCGCGGCGACCAGCACCAGCGCGGGCAGCAGGACCGTGCGCGTCGCGGCGGCGCGCCACGCCGTCGCGTCGGCGCCGGGCGTCGGTGGAGCGCCGGCGCTCGTCGCCACGGCGCCGGCCACGTCCGCGGGCCCGGCGTCGCCGGCCTCGGCGGCGTGGAGCGCCGCGTTCTCGGCCTCGAGCTCGTCGACCCGCCGCTGCAGGGCGTCCGCCCTCGCCTGCGCCGCGCTCAGCTCGTCCCGGTACCCCACCGCGCGATCATAGCCGACCGCCAGCCGCGGTCGCCCCCGCGCGGGCCCGCCTACCCGACGTGATCGAGCAGCGTCTTGACGCCGATCGCGATCAGCGCCAGCCCACCCGCCGCCTCGAGCTTGCGCCCGAAGCGATCGCCCAGGACCCGCCCGGCGTGGGCGCCGGCGAGGCTGAGCACGAACGACACCCCGCCGATCAGCGCCACCGACAGCCACGGCGGCGCCCCCATCACCGGCAGCGACACGCCGGCGGCGAGGGCGTCGATGCTGGTCGCGATCGCCAGCAAGAGCAGCGTGCGCAGGCCGAACACCGGCTCCGCGGCCGCCTCCTCGACGTCGCCGCGCGCCGCCTCGTACAGCATCTTGGCGCCGATCGCGGACAGCAGGCCGAACGCCAGCCAGTGATCCCAGGTCTCGATCCAGCGCGACGCGCCGACGCCCGCCCCCCAGCCGATCGCCGCCATGCCGCCCTGGAAGCCGCCGAAGGCGATCGCCATCCACACCGCGTCGCGCCCGCGCATCCCGGCGGTGCCGCGCGCCGCCGCGACCGCGGTGGCGTCCATGGCCAGGGCGATCGCGAGCACCACGGCGTCGAGCACGGCGCGAAGGTACACCAGGCCGCCCCGGGCGGCGACCGCGCGCAGCCGACGCGCGCGCGACGCAAGTCGTGCGGGGCCCCCCCGGGCCAGACGCACCGCTTGCGCCGCGATCCCGGCAAGGGGTGATGTGGTCGGGGCACCAGGCGGGGTCACGCTGGCGCGAGGATTGCGTTAGCCAGCGGTGGAGGTGTCCATGCCCGTCACGCCCACCGACTCTGCCCCGTCGCCCGGCTCGGCGCGCGAGGTCGTGCTCGCCCAGCACGCTCGCCTGCGCACCCTGCTGGCCTCCGCCGAGGCGGTCGCCGGACGCTACCGCGCCGGCGATCCGGTGGGCGCCCAGCTCCACCGCCTGCTCGAGGACGTCCGGCGCGCCTTCGCCGAGCACAACCGCACCGAGGAGGAGCTGCTGGGCCCGATCCTCCGCGAGGACTTCGCGTGGGGCGAGCCGCGGGTGCGGCGGATGATGGAGGAGCACGCCGGCGAGCACGCGCTGCTGCGCCAGGTGCTCGCCGCCGACGACGACACCGTGGCCCGCCAGCTCCCCGACCTGGTCGAGGAGATCCTCGCCCACATGGACGCCGAGGAGCGCACGTTCCTCAGCCCGACCGTGCTCCGCGATCCCGATGGCGCCGCCGCCGGCGACGAGGCGTAGGCGCCGCGGCTACGGCTTCGGCACCACGACCGGCGTGAAGCTGAGGCTCTCGCCGGTGCCGAGCTGGCCGTAGCGGTTGTCGCCCCAGCAGTACAGGCGGCGATCCGCGCCGCGGATGCCGCAGCTGCTGTCGTTGCCGACCCCGACCGCGACCCAGTCGCTGGCGCCGTCGACGGTGCCGCCCAGGCCGTCCTGCTCGACGGCGCCGCCGGTGCCGATCTGGCCGCTGCGGCCGTCGCCGAAGCACTGCAGCATGCCGCTGGCGCGCACGCCGCAGGTGTGGTTGGCGCCGGCCCCCACCGCGAGCCAGTCGGCGGTGCTCTGGGCGGCGACCGGCTGCGGCGTGTGCTGCGCCGGCCCGGCCGCGCCGAGCTGCGCGTAGCCGTCGTAGCCCCAGCACCACAGGCTGCCGCCGAGCGACGGGTTCTCGGCGATGATGGCGCAGGTGTGGGCCTGGCCGGTGGCGACCTCGGTCCAGCGATCGGTCGAGCTGGCCGGTGTCGGATCCGGGATCTGGCTCGGCACCGCGGTGATCGTGATCGTGGCGGGGTCGTCGCCGGTCTGGCCGTTGGCGTTGCTGCCCCAGCAGAACAGGATGCCGTCGTCGATGCCGCCGCCGATGGCGCAGCCGTAGTGGACGCCCATCGCGACCCGGCTCCAGGCCACCGGGCCCGACTCGATCGTCGTCGGAGACGGCACCGTGGCGATGTCGTTGTTGCCGAGATCATGGGCGGCGTTGTCGCCCCAGCAGACGCGGCTGGCGTCGCCGCTGTCGACGCCGCAGCTGGAGTCGATGCCCGTCGCCAGCCAGCCCAGCGTGGCGCCGGCCACGGGCACCGGGCCGTAGGCGATGCCGGCGTCGCCGCTGCCGCGCTGGTTGTGGTCGTTGCCGCCCCAGCACGCCAGGTGGTGGTCGGTGCCGATCGCGCAGGTGTGATGGTAGCCAGCGGCGACGCGCTGGTACCCGGCCCCGTCGACCAGGACCGGACGATCGTAGATCGCCGCCGTCATCGCGTCGCCGCCGCCGAGCTGGCCGCTGGTGTTCAGGCCCCAGCAGTAGACGGCGCCGGCCTCGGTCACGGCGCAGGTGTGATCGACGCCGAGATCGACCTGCGCCCACGGCCCGAGGTCGTCCACGACCTCGACCGGCGTGCGGTGATCCGCGACGACGCCGTCGCCGAGCTGGCCGTCGCCGCGATCGCCCCAGCAGCGGATCGTGCCGGCGCTGTCGAGGGCGCAGGCGTGGGACGTGCCGGCCCCGGCCTCGACCACCGAGCCGAGCCCCGCGATCGTCACCGGCACCGTCGAGCCCTGCGACGGCGCCGACCCCAGCTGGCCGTACTCGTTGAAGCCGTAGCACGACAGCGCGCCGCCCGCCCGCAGGCAGCCGCCGTAGCTGGCGAGGTCGACGGCGTCGACGGTGAAGCCGACGTCGACGAGGCTCGGGATCGTCGGGCCCCCCTGCCCCGGGACGTAGTACTCGGCGCCCCAGCAGTACAGCACGCCGGCGTCGTCGAGCGCGCAGCTGGCGTGCTCGCCGGCGGACACCGCGCGCCAGTCGCGCCCGACCTCGTCCATCACCGGCGTCGGCACCGCGACGTCGCCGGGGGTGCCGGTGCCGAGGTGGGCCTCGCCGCTGCCGTCGTAGCCCCAGCACTCCAGCTCGCCGCGCGCCTGCGGGGCGCCGTGGATCGCGCAGGTGTGGTAGTACCGCGCCGACACCGAGCGCCAGTCGGTGCGGGTACCGACGCGCCGGGGCATCGCCGACTCGTCGACCATCGCGCCCTGGCCGAGCTGGCCGGCGACGCTGGTGCCGAAGCACCACAGCGTGCCGTCGTCGCGGATCGCGCAGGTGTAGAACGCGCCCAGCGCGACGTCGGTCCAGCGCGTGCCCCCGAGGGCGGGCGGATCCGCGACCCGGGTCGGCGGCACGAACATCGTCGCGGCCTGGCCGCACTGGCTGTCGTCGTCGAGGCCCCAGCACCACAGCGTGCCGTCGGCGCGGATGCCGCAGGTGTGGTAGACGCCGGCCTCGACCCGGTCCCAGTCGAGCGGCCCGGTGGCGTCGACCTGCACCGGCGAACCGCTGCGCGCCGGCGACGCCACGCCGAGCTGGTGCCGATCGTTGTCGCCCCAGCACCACAGCGACCGGTCGCCGCCGATCGCGCAGCTGTGCGCGACGCCGACCGACAGGTGCGCCCACGCCCCGGCGGTGCCGGCGTCGTCCGCGGCGTCGACGTCGCCGGCGGCGCAGCCACCCGGCGCCGCGCTGCAGCGCCCGGCGCTGCACGTGAGGTCGCCGGGGCACTCGTCGCTGCTGGCGCAGGTGATCGCGCACTCGGGGTACGACGGCCGGTAGCACCCGGTCGCGACCAGCCCCAGGCAGATCGCGGCCCCGACCACCAGCCGCGCGACGTGGCGCGCTATCGACTGCACCACCCGAATCTACACCGGCGCCGTCGGCTCCGCTGCGGCGGCCGCTACAGCGCCTGGTCGTAGGCGCCGACGTCCGGGTACGTGGCCGCGATCCCGGCGAGGTCGGGCAGATCGTCGCGACACTGCAGCGTGGTCTCGAGCACCGTCGAGGTCGCGGCGTCGACGATGTCCCAGCCGGTGGCGGCGTCGAGGTAGGTGGGCTCGCAGTCGAACAGGAAGCTCGCGAACTGGGCGCCGCACAGCTGGTGCTCGTCGGCGACCTCGAGCAGGTTCTGGCCCTGGGCGTTGCGGGTCTCGCACAGGTCGGAGAAGACGAGGTGGCCGGCGTTGGCGATGCCGACCAGGCGCCGCGGCGTCGCCGACTGCTGGTAGACGTTCTGGACGTTGTCCCAGCGGGCGATGCCGTCCGCCATGCCGCCCATGTAGAGCACCTGCTCGAGGTCGCCGGCCTGCTGGGTCGCGGCGTTGGCGGCCAGCGGGATCACGACCCGGACCCCGGGCTTGCCGGCGGCGGCGGCGGCGGCGCCACCGCCGGCGCTGTGGCCGACGACCGCGACGCGGCTGGCGTCGACGCGGCCGGCGAGGAAGCCGACGTCGCCGGCGGGCGCGGCCAGCGCGGCGAGCAGCGCGTCGAGGTCGCCCGACAGGTCCTGGGCGCCGCTGGGGTCGTCGGGGCACAGCATCGCGAGGAAGTCGCCGAGCATCAGGCCGGGGTGATCGGCGGCGACCACGACGAAGCCGCGGCTGGCCCAGTGGGTCATCTGGGTCACCGACTGGTGGCGGAACGCGGCGGTGCCGTGGACGAAGACGATCACCGGGTACGGGCCGTGGCCGTCGTCGAGCGGCAGGTCGCGGTAGCAGTCGCACGCCTGCCACGGGTTGTCGTCGTCGGGGATGTCGTCGCGCAGCGACGGGCTCAGCGCCTGCCGGATGTCGTAGCGCGCCGGCGTCGCGCCGGCCGCGGCGCCGGGCGCCGCCGGGTACCAGATCTCGGTGGTGAGCCGACCGATCTGGACGGTGCGTGCGCCGACGTCCCACGGGCCCTGCGCCGCCGGATCGGCGGACGTGCCGAGCAGCGTGGCGCCGTCGCAGCCGAGGCGATCCTCGGGCGGGTTGTCGTCGTCACCGGTGACGTCGTCACCAGCGTTCCTGGCGCCGCCGCAGGCGGCGATCGCGACGAAGGAGACGAGCGGGATCGAGCGGACGAGCGTGCGAACGGCGTGCATCGGACCCTCCTGGTGACGGCCGAGACTACGTCAGGTAGTTGAACGTTGAACTGTCTACTCTTGGCAAGTCCTGTCCGCGCCGCCGCGCCCCGGCATCACCGACATTCCCTTCCGCGACGAACACTTGGCGTCTCCGACCGACGTCTCCGAGACCGCGGTCGGCCCCGCCCGCGCCGCCCGACCGACGTCGCCGACCGACGTCTCCGAGACCGCGGTCGGCCCCGCCCGACGTCGCCGACCGACGTCTCCGAGACCGCGGTCGGCCCCGCCCGCGCCGCCCGACCGACGTCTACGAGACCGCGGTCGGCCCCGCCCACGCCGGCCCGGATCCGCGGCCCGGTCGACGGCGATCCCTGGCGCGTCGTCCACAAGACACGGTCCGGTTCCCGGACATCGCGTCACGGACGCGGCGCTGACGGCGCGCGCACAGGCTGCGCCGCGCGCACGAACGCAGCGCAATCGGCGCCGGGTGCCCCACCGCGTCGTGAGGCGCATCCAGTGGTCCCGGCAACATCGATGCACGGCACGACGCTTGCTGGACGTGGACCTCGAAGGAGGCCCCATGCGCGGTGACGAGTTCTCGTTCCGTGATGAGCTGGCCGCACGAGGCATCTCGCGCCGCGAGTTCATGTCCTATTGCGCGGGTGTCGCCGCGCTTCTCGGCCTGCCGGCGTCCGCCGCCGGTGAGGTCGCCGCCGCCATGGAGACCAAGCTCAAGCCCGCGGTGGTCTGGCTGGAGTTCCAGGACTGCGCGGGCAACACCGAGTCGTTCCTGCGGGCGAGCAAGCCGTCCGCCGCCGAGGTCATCCTCGACCTGCTCTCGGTGGACTACCACGAGACGATCATGGCGGCCGCCGGCCACCAGGCCGAGCAGGCGCTGGCCAGCTCGCTCGAGGCCCACAAGGGCCAGTACGTCGTCGTCGTCGAGGGCTCGATCCCGACCGGCGCCGACGGCGCCTACTGCACGATCGGCGGCCGCTCGGCGCTGCAGATCGCCAAGGAGGCGTGCAAGGACGCCGCCGCCGTGATCGCGGTCGGCACCTGCGCCGCGTTCGGCGGCCTGCCCGCGGCGTCGCCCAACCCGACCACCGCGCTGTCGGTCAGCGACGCGGTCCCCGGCATCAAGACGCTGATCAACCTGCCGGCCTGCCCGGTCAACGCCGAGAACCTCACCGCGGTCCTCGCCTACTTCCTGACCTACGGCCGCTGGCCGGCGACCGATCACTACAGCCGGCCGCTGTTCGCCTACGGCAAGACCATCCACGACAACTGCGAGCGCCGCGCCCACTTCGACGGCGGCCAGTACGTCGAGCACTTCGGCGACGAGGGCCACCGCCTCGGCTTCTGCCTCTACAAGGTCGGCTGCAAGGGCCCGGTCACGTCGCAGAACTGCCCCAACATCCGCTGGAACGAGGGCACCAACTGGCCGATCGGCTGCGGCCACCCGTGCATCGGCTGCGCCGAGCCCAACTTCTGGGATCGCATGACGCCGTTCTACGAGCACCTCACCGGGGTGCCCGGCTTCGGCGCCGCCGCCGACATCGATCGCATCGGCCTCTACGCCACCGCCGCCGTCGGCACCGCGTTCACCGCGCACGCGCTGGTGCAGCTCGGCCGCAAGGCCTACGACAAGCGCAAGGCCAAGGTCTCCGTGGCCACCGCCACCGCCGCACCGGCGAAGACCACCTCCCCCGCCAGGGCGAAGCCCGCCGAGGCCGACAAGCCCGAGGCCGACAAGCCCGCGCCCGCCGCGGAGAAGGGGCGCGAGCCATGACCCACGTCGTCGTCGATCCCGTCACCCGCATCGAGGGCCACCTCCGCATCGAGGCCGAGATCGAGGCCGGCCAGGTCACCAGCGCCTGGTCGTCGTCGACGATGTTCCGCGGCATCGAGCTGATCCTGCAGGGCCGCGACCCGCGCGACGCCTGGGCCTTCACCCAGCGCATCTGCGGCGTGTGCACGACCGTCCACGCGATCGCGTCGGTGCGCGCGGTCGAGGACGCCATCGGCGCGACCCCGCCGCCCAACGCGCGCGTCCTGCGCAACCTGATCATGGCCGCGCAGTGCGTCCAGGACCACGTCATCCACTTCTACCACCTGCACGCGCTCGACTGGGTCGACGTCGTCTCGGCGCTGTCGGCGGATCCGGCGGCGACCGCGACGCTGGCGCAGTCGATCTCGGACTGGCCGGAGTCGTCGCCGACCTACTTCACCGGGGTCAAGGCGCGCCTGCAGGCGTTCGTCGATCGCGGCCAGCTCGGCCCGTTCGGCAACGCCTACTGGGGCCACGCCGCGTACCGGCTGCCGCCCGAGGCCAACCTGCTGGCCGTCGCCCACTACCTGGCCGCGCTCGAGTGGCAGCGCGACTTCATCAAGCTGCACGCGATCCTCGGCGGCAAGAACCCGCACCTGCAGAGCTTCCTGGTCGGCGGCATGGCGACCCCGGTCGATCCCAACTCGCAGGCCGCGCTCAACATCCACACGATCGCCGCGCTGCGCTCGCTGATCGCCCGCGCCAAGGACTTCGTCACCAAGGTCTACCTGCCCGACCTGCTCGCGATCGCGTCGTTCTACAAGGACTGGGCCGGCTACGGCGCCGGCGTCGGCAACTACCTGGTCTACGGCGAGTACCCGATGACCGAGGGCAAGAACGCGCCCAAGTACATCCCGTCGGGCGTGATCCGCAACCGCGACCTCAGCAAGGTCGAGGCGTTCGACGACAGCAAGATCACCGAGCAGATCAAGCACTCCTGGTACAAGTACGACGGCGGCGACGATCAGGGGCTGCACCCCGCGGTCGGCGAGACCCACCCGACGTACACCGGGCCCAAGCCGCCGTACGACCTGCTCGACACCTCGGCCAAGTACAGCTGGCTGAAGTCGCCGCGCTACGACGGCCAGCCGATGGAGGTCGGCCCGCTGGCCCGGATGCTGGTCGCCTACGTGTCGGGCCACGAGCGGGTCAAGGAGCTGGTCGGCGGCGCGCTCGGCGCGCTCGGCGTCGGCCCCGAGGCGCTGTTCTCGACCCTCGGTCGGGTCGCGGCGCGCGGCATCGAGACCCAGGTCCTGGTCGAGAAGATCAGCGACTGGGTCGACGAGCTCGCCGACAACATGGGCCGCGGCGACCTGCGCATCCACGACAGCGATCGCTGGGATCCGTCGAGCTGGCCCAAGGACTCCAGCGGCGCGGGCTTCCACGAGGCGCCGCGCGGCGCGCTCGGCCACTGGGTCCACGTCAAGGACGGCAAGATCGCCCGCTACCAGTGCGTCGTGCCCAGCACCTGGAACGCCGGGCCGCGCGACGCCGCCGAGCAGGCCGGCCCCTACGAGAGCGCGCTGCTCGGCACGCCGGTGGTCGATCCCGAGCAACCGCTCGAGATCCTGCGCACCGTGCACTCGTTCGACCCGTGCATGGCGTGTGGCGTCCACGTCGTCGACACCAAGGGACGCGAGCTCGCTCGCGTGAAGGTGCGGTGATGGCGGCCCCCGCGCACCCCCCGGCGATCACGACGCCGGTGGCCGACGCCCACGACGCCAGCCCGGACCTCGAGCCGATCTACGTCTGGGACCTGGTGGTGCGCCTGACCCACTGGACGATCGTCCTCTCGATGCTCGTCCTGGCGTTCACCGGCATCGACATCGCGCGGCCGTTCCTCGACGCCCCCAGCGGCACCGGCCACTTCCAGACCGGCTGGGTCCGGATCATCCACTACTACGCGGCGATCGCGTTCTCGCTCGCGGTCGGCTCGCGGATCCTCTGGATGTTCCTGGGGCCACGGCGCAGCGGCTGGCGGCAGTTCCTGCCGGTGTCGCGCCGCCGCCAGCGCGAGCTGATCGGGACGTTCAAGTTCTACGTCATGCTGCGGCCGCGGCCGCCTCACACCGTCGGCCACAACCCGCTGGCCGGCCTGACCTACATCGCGGTCTTCGGCCTGTACCTGCTGATGATCCTCACCGGCTTCGCGCTGTACTCGGTGTCGGCGTACGGCTCGTACATGAAGATGTGGTCGTTCCTGCTGCCGATCTTCGGCGGCGCCCAGGGCGCGCGGTGGATCCACCACGTCGTCATGTGGCTGCTGCTCGGCTTCGCCGTCCACCACTTCTTCAGCGCGCTGCTGATGGCGCGGGTCGAGAAGAACGGCGGCATGGACTCGATCTTCAGCGGCTACAAGTTCGTCCCGAAGGGCTCGGAGCGCGATGACGACCGCTGACCGCATCCCGCTGCTCGTGCTCGGCCTCGGCAACGTGCTGTGCGAGGACGACGGCGCCGGCGTCGCGGCGCTGCACCAGCTGCATCGCGAGTGGGACCTCCCCGACGGCGTCCTCGCCCTCGACGGCGGCACCCTGGGGCTGGCCCTGCTGCCGCTGGTCGAGCGCGCCGAGATCGTCGTGCTGGTCGACGCCATCCGCGGCGACGGCCCGCCCGGCACGCGCCTGCGCATCGAGGGCGCCGACGTCGCGCCCGCGGTCTACGAGCGGCTGTCGCCGCACCAGATCGGCGTCGCCGATCTCCTCGGGGGCGCCGCCCTGCTCGGCCGCTACCCCGCCACCGTCGTGCTCCTCGGGGTCGTGCCTGCCAGCACCGACCTCGGGCTGGGCTGTACCCCCGACGTCGCCGCCGCCATCCCGGGGCTGGTCGACGACGTCGTGGCCGAGCTGGCCGCCCTCGGGCGCCCGGCGACCCGCGCCAGCGTCACCACCGGGCCACCCCGGAGGGTCGACGATGCCGCGCTCGCCCTCGGCCTGTAGCCGCGCCCGCCGCGCGCCGCGGAGGTCGCCGTGAGCGGCCGCCGCATCGAGATCCGCGGCACCGTCCAGGGCGTCGGCTTCCGGCCCTGGGTCTACCGGCTCGCCCACGAGCTCGGCGTCGCCGGCCGGGTCCGCAACCACGCCCGCGGCGTCACCGTCGAGGCCTTCGGCGGCGACGCCGTCCTCGACGATCTGGTGGCGCGGCTGCGCGACGCGCCGGCGCCGGCCCACGTCCGCGCGCTGTCGAGCGCGCCCATCCCCGGCGAGGAGGTCGACGACTTCGTCATCGATCACAGCGCCGCCGGCGGCGATCGCGCGCTGTCGATCCCGCCCGACCTGGCGACCTGCCCGGCGTGCCTGGCCGAGCTCGCCGACCCCGCGGATCGCCGCTTCGGCTACCCGTTCATCAACTGCACCCACTGCGGCCCGCGCTTCACGATCGCCACCGGCATCCCGTACGACCGGCCGGCGACGACGATGGCGCCGTTCACGATGTGCCCGGCGTGCCAGCGCGAGTACGACGACCCCGACGACCGCCGCTTCCACGCCCAGCCCGACGCCTGCCCGGTGTGCGGCCCGCGGCTGGCGCTGTGGGGCCCCGACGGCACGCCGCTGGCCGCCGCCGATCCGCTGGCCGCCGCCGCCGCGCGCCTGATCGCCGGCGAGATCGTCGCGGTCAAGGGCCTGGGCGGCTTCCACCTGGCGTGCGACGCCACCCGCGCCGCGTCGGTGGTCGACCTGCGGGCCCGCAAGCGCCGCGACGCCCGGCCGTTCGCGATCATGGTCCGCGACCTCGCCGCCGCCCACGCCGTCGCCTCGCTCGACGCCGCCGAGGTCGCGCTCTTGACCGCGCCCGAACGGCCGATCGTGGTGGCGCGGCGCCGCCCCGGCGCCGCGGTCGTCGCCGAGGTCGCGCCCGACAGCGGCCTGGTCGGCGTCATGCTGCCGTACACGCCGCTGCACCACCTGCTGCTGGCCGCGGTCGACCGGCCGCTGGTGATGACCTCCGGCAACCTGTCCGAGGAGCCGATCTGCGCCGACGAGCGCGAGGCGATCCACCGGCTGCACGGCCTCGCCGACGCCCTGCTGGTCCACGACCGCGCGATCGCGACCCGCTGCGACGACTCGGTGGCGCGGGTCATCGACGGCCGCCCCACCCTGCTGCGGCGATCGCGCGGCCACGTGCCGCGCGCGATCGCGCTGGCCCGGTCGTTGCGCCAGCCGGTGCTCGGCTGCGGCGGCCAGCTCAAGAACACCTTCTGCCTGGCCGCCGGCGACAGCGCCTACCTCGGCCCCCACATCGGCGACCTCGACGCCCTCGCCACGCTGACGTTCTTCGAGCAGGCGATCGCCCGCATGGAGGCGATCCTCGAGGTCACGCCGGCGATCCTCGCCCACGATCTGCACCCGGGCTACCTGTCGACCCGCTACGCGCTCGAGCGCGATCACGCCCGCCTGATCGGCGTCCAGCACCACCACGCCCACGTCGCCGCCGCGATGGCCGAGCACGGCCTCGACGGCCCGGTGATCGGCGTCGCCTACGACGGCACCGGCTGGGGCCCCGACGGCACCGCCTGGGGCGGCGAGCTGCTGCTGGCCCGGCTCGACGGCTTCACCCGGCTGGCCACGTTCCGGCCGATCGCGCTCGCCGGCGGCGACGCCGCGATCCGCGCGCCGTGGCGGATCGCGCTGGCGCTGCTCGACGACGCCTTCGCCGGCGCGCCGCCGCTCGACGAGCTGGCGCTGTTCGGCGCGGTCCCGGGCGGCGACGTCGAGGTCGTGACCCGGATGATCCAGCGCGGCATCCAGACGCCGCGCGCCCGCGGCGTCGGCCGCTACTTCGACGGCGTCGCGGCGCTGGCGCTGGCCCGGCCGCGGTCGCGCCACGAGGGCCAGCTGGCGATGGCGTGGGACGACCTCGCCGCCGCCGGCGACCACGGCCGCTACCCGTGGAGCGTCGACGACGACGCCGCGGTCCCCGAGCTCGATCTCCGCCCGATGATCCGCGCGATCGTCGACGACCTGCGCGCCGGCGTCGCCGCGGCCGTGATCGCGGCGCGCTTCCACGACACGCTGATCGCCGCCACCGCCGCCGCCGTGCGCGACGCGGTCGCCGCGGTCGGCCGGCTGCCGGTGGTGCTCACCGGCGGCGTCTTCCAGAACCCCCGGCTCGCCGTCGGGATCCACGCCGCGCTCGCCGACCTCGACGTCCGCGGCCACCGCGACGTCCCGCCCGGCGACGGCGGCCTGGCGCTCGGCCAGGTCGTGGTCGCCGACGCGATCGCGCGGAGCGAGGCATGAGAGGAGGCCCGTCATGTGCCTAGGTGTCCCCGGCCGGGTGGTGTCGATCGACGGGCTGGTCGCGATCGTCGACTTCTGGGGCGTCGAGAAGGAGGTCCGCCTCGACGTCGTCGACGAGCCGGTCGCGCCCGGCGACTACGTCCTCAACCACGTCGGCTTCGCGATCCGCCGGATCGCCGCCGAGGACATCGCCGAGACCCTGGCGCTGTACGACGAGCTGCTCGGCCGCGCCGACGCCGACGACCTGATGGCCGCCGACGTCCGCGGCGAGGTCGACGCCGGCGGGAGGCCGCGGTGACCGCCGGGACCGAGCGCCTGCGGTTCCGCGACCCGGCGCGCGGCCGCGCCCTCACCGAGGCGCTGGCCCACCACGCCCGCCGCCTCGGCCGCGCCCCGGTCTCGGTCATGCACGTGTGCGGCAGCCACGAGCAGGCGATCGCGCGCTTCGGCCTGCGCGCCGCGTTCCCCGACGCGCTCGACGTCATCATGGGCCCGGGCTGCCCGGTGTGCGTCACCGACGTCCCCGAGGTCGACGAGGCGGTGGCGCTGGCGCTCGCCGGGGTCCGGGTCGCGACCTACGGCGACATGCTGCGCGTGCCCGGCACGTCGCGGTCGCTGGCCGACGTCCGCGCCGACGGCGCCCGGGTCGACGTCGTCTACGGCATCGCCCAGGCGGTCGAGCTGGCCGCCGCCACCGACGAGCCGGTGGTGTTCTTCGCGTCGGGCTTCGAGACCACGGCGGTCGCGACCGCGGCGGTGCTGCTCGCCGGGCCGCCCGCCAACTTCGCGGTGCTGTCGGCGCACAAGTACATCCCGCCGGTGATGGAGATCGTCGCCGAGATGCCGGGCGGCAAGATCGAGGGCTTCCTGGCCGCCGGCCACGCCGCGACGATCACCGGCTGGGGCGTCTTCGAGCCATTCGTGGCCCGCCACCGGGTCCCGGTCGTGGTCGCCGGCTTCGAGCCGCTCGACATCCTCGCCGGCCTGGTCCGCCTGGTCGAGCTGATCGCCTCGGGCGAGCCGCGGGTCGACAACACCTTCCCGCGCTGCGTGTCGCGCGACGGCAACCGCGACGCCCAGGCCGCGCTGTGGCGGGTCTTCGAGCCCACCGGCGGCCGCTGGCGCGGCATCGCCCACGTCCCCAACGGCAACCTGCGCCTGCGCGACGAGTTCGCGCGGTGGGACGCGCGGCGCCGCTTCGACATCGACTGCACGCCGCTGTGGGACCACGCGCCGGCGGCGCTGGTCCAGCAGTGCCAGTGCGGCGACATCATGGCCGGCATCGCGTCGCCGCACGACTGCAGCCTGTTCGGCGCCGAGTGCACGCCCGACACCCCGGTCGGCGCGTGCATGGTCTCGGCCGAGGGGACCTGCAAGATCTGGCACCAGTACGGCGGCCACCCCGACCTGCGCCAGATCCGGAGGAAGGTGTCATGAGGAACCCCCGCTTCGTCGAGGACCGGATCGGCATGAAGTACGGCGCCGGCGGCGGCGCGATGCGCGCGCTGATCGAGCAGATCTTCATCGGCGGCCTCGGCGAGGTCGGCGACGGCGGCGTCGGCCTGGCCGCGATGGACGACGGCGCGGTGCTGCGGGTCGGCGATCGCTGGCTGGTCATCACGACCGACTCCCACGTCGTCCACCCGATCGTCTTCCCCGGCGGCGACATCGGCCGGCTCGCGGTCGCCGGCACGGTCAACGACCTGGCGATGATGGGCGCCACCGAGCCGCTGGCGCTGACCTGCGCGACGATCCTCGAGGACGGCTTCGCGCGCGACGACCTCGAGCGGCTGTGGACGTCGATCCGGCGCACCTGCGAGGAGGCCGGCACGACGATCGTCACCGGTGACACCAAGGTCATGGGCAATGGCGAGCTCGACGGCATCGTCCTGTCGACCACCGGCGTCGCGCTCACCGACCGCTTCGTCGGCGACGCCGGGCTACGCCCCGGCGACCGGCTGCTGGTCACCGGCACCGTCGGCGATCACGGCCTGGCGATCATGGCGACCCGCCACGAGCTGGGCCTGGCGACCTCGCTGCGCTCCGACGTCGCGCCGCTCAACGCGCTGATCCGGCGCGCCCTGGCGGTCGGCGGCGCCGGCGTCGTCGCGATGAAGGACCCGACCCGCGGCGGCCTGTCGAGCGCGCTGCACGAGATGGCCGGCAAGAGCGGGGTCGCGATCGTCGTCGACGAGCCGGCGGTGCCGGTGCGCGACGAGGTCCGCGCCGTCGGCGAGCTGCTCGGCATCGATCCGATGCTGGTCGCCAACGAGGGCAAGGCGGTGATCGGGCTGCGCCCCGAGATCGCCGACGCCGTCCTCGACGCGGTCCGCGCGCACCCGCTGGGCCGCGACGCCGCGCTGATCGGCGAGTGCGTCGCCGATCGCCCGGGCGCGGTCGTGCTCGACACCGGGTTCGGGCGGCGCCTGCTCGGCGAGGCCGAGGGCGAGCTGTTGCCCCGCATCTGCTGAGACCGTGAGGAAGGAAGGAGGATCCCGTGGACCACATCCGCATCGACCACCAGGGCGCCGTCGGGATCCTGACCATCGCGCGGCGCGAACGCTTCAACTCGCTCGACGTCGAGACCGCCCAGGACCTGCGCAAGGCCGGGCTGCAGCTGGCCCGGGATCGCGAGGTCCGCGCCGTCGTGCTGCGCGGCGACGGCGGCGTGTTCTGCAGCGGCGCCGACCTCAAGTACATCCGCGACGGCGGCGACGGCGCCGACCTCGGCTACCTGCGCGGCGGCGCCAGCGCGGGCGCCGGCGGCGGCTACGGCGCCATCTTCAAGCAGATCCTCGAGTACCTGCACAGCACGATCTCGGAGATCCGCCGCGCCGCCAAGCCGTTCGTCGCCGCGGTCGACGGCCCGGCCGCGGCCGGCGGCTTCGGCCTGGCGATGTCGTGCGACCTGGTGGTGGCGTCGGAGCGGGCCTGGTTCGAGTGGGCGTACTTCAAGACCGGGCTGACCGGCGCCGAGAGCTCGACGTTCTTCCTGACCCGCCTGCTCGGCTTCCACAAGGCGATGGAGCTGGCGCTGCTGAGCCCGCGGCTGACCGCGGCCCAGGCCCTCGACCTCGGCCTGATCAACGCGGTCCACCCCGACGCCGACCTCGACGCCGCGGCGCTGGCGCTGGCGACCCGGCTGGCCGAGGCGCCGACCACGGCGGTGGGCGTGGCCAAGCGGCTGCTCAACCGCGCCGCCGGCATGGATCGCCTCGACGTCCACCTCGACGCCGAGCTGACCGAGCTGGCGCGCATCGCCGACGGCCCCAACTTCGCCGAGGGCCTCGACGCGTTCTTCGCGCGGCGCGAGCCGCGGTTCGGAGTCGAGTGATGCACGAGTACTCGATCGTCGCCGCCCTGGTCGACCGGGTCGCCCGCGAGGCCGGCCCGCGCCACGCCCACGTCCAGCGCCTCGCGGTCACGATCGGCGAGCTGGCCGGCGTCGACGTGCCGCTGTTGCAGACCGCGTACGACACGTTCCGCGCCGGCACGGTGTGCGCCGACGCCGAGCTGACGATCCGGCAGGTCGCCGCCGAGTGGCGGTGCCCCGGCTGCGACACCGCGCTGGCCCGCGGCGCGCCCCTGCGGTGCGCCACGTGCGGCCGGCCGGCGCGGCTGACCGCCGGCGACGAGATCATCCTCGAGCGGATCGAGATGGAGGTGCCCGATGTGTAGCGACTGTGGCTGCGGCGATCCCGACGTCGTCCCGCTCGAGGTCCAGGAGCGGATCCTGTCCGACAACGACCGCACCGCGGCGCACAACCGCGCGCACTTCGTCGAGGCCGGAGTCCTGGCGATCAACCTCATGGGCTCGCCGGGCGCCGGCAAGACCGCGGTGCTCGAGGCCACGGCGCGAGCCGCGGCCGGGCGCCTGCACCTGGGCGCGGTCAGCGGCGACCTGGCCACCGACAACGACGCCCGCCGGCTGACCGCGGCCGGGGTGCCGTCGGCGTCGATCACGACCGGGTCGGCGTGCCACCTCGACGCCCGGCTGGTCCACCACGCCCTGCACGACGTGGCGTGGCGCGAGCTCGACGTCTTCTTCATCGAGAACGTCGGCAACCTGGTGTGCCCGGCGGTCTACGATCTCGGCCAGGCGTTCAACGTCGTCGCGCTGTCGGTGACCGAGGGCGAGGACAAGCCGATCAAGTACCCGGTGATGTTCCGCAAGGCCGACCTGGTGCTCTTGACCAAGGTCGATCTGCTGCCCTACCTGGGCGTGTCGGTGGCGGCGATCGAGGACGGCCTGGCGCGGGTCATGCCCGAGCCGCGGATGATCCAGGTGTCGGCGAGGACCGGCGAGGGCATCGACGCCTGGCTGCGCTGGCTCGAGGAGCGGCGGCCGCCTCGGCCGGCGGCGGGGGCGCGCGGGCACGACCACGACCACGGGCACGGCCACGGGCACGGCCACGGGCACGGCCACGACCACGGCCACGACCACGACCACGACCACGACCACGACCACCGACGCGAGCCCGGACACCACCACCATCATCACCACCACGCCGGAGGCCACGACCATGACGGTTGATCTGTCGACGACCCTGGTCGTCGCGGCGGTGTCGGTGGGATCGCTGCACTCGCTGGCGCCCGATCACTGGCTGCCGATCGCGGCGGTCGGTCGGGCCCAGGGCTGGTCGACGTCGAGGACCGCGCGGATCGCGGCGCTGTGCGGGGTCGGGCACGTCACGGTGTCGCTGCTGCTCGGCCTGCTCGGCCTGCTCGGCGGCCTGACCGTCGCGCACGGCGTCGGGGCGCGCTCCGCGCAGGTGTCGGCGATCCTGCTGATCGGCTTCGGCACGACCTACGCGGCGTGGGGCCTGCGCGGCGCGCTGCGGCGGCGCCTGCACGACCAGGCCCACGCCCGCGGCCACGTCCACGACCACGATCACGCTCACGACGCCCACCACCACCGTCACCACCACGCCGCCGATCCGTCGCGGACCACGGTGTGGACCCTGTTCCTGGTCTACTGCGCCGATCCGTGCGTCGCGGTCATCCCGATCCTGTTCGCCGCCGCGCCGCTGCCGCGGCTCGCCACCGGCGGCGTCGTCGTCGCCTACGAGGCCGCGACGATCGGCACGATGGTGATCCTCGCCGCGGTGGCGCGGGCCGGCGCCGGCGCCCTGCGCGGCGCCTGGATCGACCGCTGGGTCCACAGCGCCGCCGGCGCGTCGATCGTGGTCACCGGCGTCGCGGTCGCGGTCCTGGGCTGGTGACGCGCCGCCGCGGCGACGCGGTCGCGCTCAGAACGGCTGGGCCACCGGCGGCCCGGCCGCGACCTCGTCGGCGCGCGCCTGCCACGTGCCGTCGACGGCGCGGGTGCCCCCCTCGCCGGCGTGCGGCCCGATGATCCAGGTCGCCGCCGGCGCGATCCCGACCGCCGCGTAGGCGTGGATGTCGGTGGCCGCGTTGCCGTAGGCGGCGTCGAGCACGTAGCCGGCGGCCTGCAGGCCGGCCAGCCACGCCCGCTTGTAGGCGCCGACGCCACCGTCGGTGGGCACGACGTCGCGCAGCGCGTCGGCGGCGTGCACGGGCCCGGCGGCGAAGCCCCCATCGGCGAGCCAGGCCCGGGTCGCCGGCAACAGCGCGGCCGGGCGGCCGGTGAGGTAGACGACGACGTGGCCGCGGCGGACGAGGGCGCGGGTCAGCGCCGCCGCGCCCGGATAGGCGGCCGGCACGTGATCGTGATCGAGGATCTGGTCGAGCAGCTCGCCATCGCCGGTGGTGAGGGTGCCGTCGAGGTCGGTCACGACCAGGTGGGTGCCGGCGGGCAGGATCCACGCGGTCGCCACGGCCGTGGTGGCGTCGCCGCGGACCACGAAGCGGACCTCGTGGCTGCCGATCGCGAGGTCCGTGGGCAGCGTGGCGACCGCGCCGCCGTCGTCGTCGGTGGTGACCTCGCCGAGGGCGCGCCACCCGGCGCAGTCGTCGACGAAGACGGCCACGGTCGCGCCCTCGAGATCCTTCTGCAGGGCGCCGTAGGCGAACCAGCCGGAGATCGCGGCGGCGGCGCCGGGCGCCGCGATCACGTCCTGGGCGCGGTGCCGGGCGTCGCCGAGGCTCGCGGCGACGGCGCCCGAGGTGTGCGCGAAGCCGGTCGGCGCGGGCGACGGGAAGGCGCGACCGACGCAGCGCGCGAGGCCGGCGGGCCTGGGCCAGGGCGGCGTCCGAGGGCGCCAGGGGCCGGCGCGGGACGCCGGCGAGCCGTCGTCGCGCGCGGGCGCGACCGGCGGCGCCGCGTCGTCGAGGCCGGCGCCCTGCGCGACGCCGCTCGAGGGCTGGCGACCGCAGCCGGCGGCGACCATCAAGGCCAGCACGGGGCCCCAGGTGCGAGACCGCCGGGCCGCGATGTGATCGCGAGATCGACCCGCGGGCCGGGGACCGGATCGGCTCCAATCGGCCACGAGACGCATCCTACGAGGGATCCGGGACGACGCCGCGACGTAGGATGGAGACCATGTACGTCGTCATCGTGATCGGAGTGGTCGCCTTCATGGGCTTCTACTACTGGCGGTACTTCGCCAACATCAAGAACGCGGGCGGCCGCGAGGCGGCGGGACGGATCTACTGGCGCGAGCAGTTCGGCTTACCACCTGACGAGGATGTCGTCTCGCTCGCGATCGGCCAGTGGTACCTGGGCCCCTGGTGCCCGAGACGATGCGGTCGCTGGGCGAGCGGGTCATGGACGTGCTGTCGCGGACCACGTACCGCGGCGCGATGATGTGGATCGCGTTCACGTCGAAGGGCCGGCTGGCGCTGGCGGTCGAGCCGACCGACGAGGGTCCGCGACCGGCGAAGAGCTCGATCGGCATGCCCAAGGGCTACGCGCCGCTCGCGGTCCTCGGCGATCCGCAGCCGCGGCCGTGGATCGAGACCGCCGCCGAGGCGTGGCCGGGCAGCGATCAGCTGCCCCGCGACAGCCAGAAGCCGAGCCGCGCCAACACCTGGGGCGAGGTCGTGCGCCAGGAGCTGGTCCGGGTGCGGACCCACGACGGCGGGTCGATGACGTTCTTCGTCGAGGGCAGCTGGGTGCCGGTGCTGCACGCGTGGTCGCGCGGCGGCCCGGTGCACGTCGACCCGCGCTGGAAGATGCCGGCGCAGCCCGGCGTCGTCACCGACCAGCCGGTGCCGCCCGGCGCCGCCCCGGGCCAGCCCGGCGCCGGCATGCCGGGCTGAAGGGGCGCGGCGGCCCCCGGTCGGGCGACCGCGGCCCGCCCTTCGACTCCGGCCGGCGCTGCGCGCCGGCCTTCGCTCAGGGTGAGCGATCGGACGCGCCGCCGCCGCCGCGCCGGGCGTCGTGTGCGCGGCCGTGGTCGTCGCGCTCCGCGCGCTCCGTCGTTCGTCGTCGCCTGCTCGCGCTCCTCGGCCTTGCTCGGCGCGCTGCCGTCGTTCTGCGCTCCTCGCGCTCCTCCGCCTGCTTGCGCTCCTCCGCCTGCTTGCGCTCCTCCGCCTGCTTGCGCTCCTCGGCCTGCTTGCGCTCCTCGGCCTGCTTGCGCTCCTCGGCCTGCTTGCGTTCCTGCTCTGCCCGCTGCTGGCGCTCGCGGTCCTCCGCCTGCTTGCGCTCCTCGGCCTGCTTGCGCTCCTCAGCCTGCTGGCGCTCGCGCTCCTCGGCCTGCTTGCGCTCCTCCGCCTGCTTGCGCTCCTCCGCCTGCCTGTTCTTGCTCGTTCCTGCTCGCTGCGCTCCTCTGCTTGCGCTCCTCGGCGGTCCTCCGCCTGCTTGCGCTCCTGCTCGGCGCGCTGCTGGCGCTCGCGCTCCTCCGCCTGCCTTCCTCGGCCTGCTTGCGCTCTTGCTCGGCCTGCTGGCGCTCGCGCTCCTCCGCTCTTGCGCTCCTGCTGCTTGCGCTCCTCCGCCTGCTTGCGCTCCTCGGCCTGCTTGCGCTCCTCCGCTGCACGCTCCTGCTGGCGCGCTCGCCGCTCCGCTCCGCCGCCTGCTCGCGCTCCTGCTGCTTGCCCTGCTCGCTGGCTGCTGACGCTCGCGCTCCTCGCCTTGCGCTCCTGCTCGCTTGGCGCTCGCTGCTCCTGCTTGCGCTCCTGCTCGGCCCGCTGCTGGCGCTCACTCCTCGGCCTGCTTTGCGCTCCTGCTCGGCGCGCTGCTGACGCTCGCGCTCCTCGGCCTGCTTGCGCTCCTGCTCGGCCCGCTGCTGACGCTCGCGCTCCTCCGCCTGCTTGCGCTCCTGCTCGGCCCGCTGCTGACGCTCGCGCTCCTCCGCCTGCTTGCGCTCCTGCTCGTCGCGCTGCTGCCGTTCGCGCTCCTCCGCCTGCTTGCGCTCCTGCTCCGCGCGCTGCTGCCGTTCGCGCTCCTCCGCCTGCTTGCGCTCCTGCTCGCGCGCTGCTGACGCTCGCGCTCCTCGCCTGCTTGCGCTCCTGCTCGGCCTGCTGCTGGCGCTCACGCTCCTCCGCCGCCTTGCGCTCCTGCTCCGCACGCTGCTGCCGCTCGCGCTCCGCCGCCTGCTTGCGCTCCTGCTCGGCGCGCTGCTGGCGCTCGCGCTCCTCGGCCGCCTTGCGCTCCTGCTCGGCCCGCTGCTGACGCTCGCGCTCCTCGCCTGCTTGCGCTCCTGCTCGGCCCGCTGCTGCCGTTCGCGCTCCTCGGCCTGCTTGCGCTCCTGCTCGGCCCGCTGCTGCCGTTCGCGCTCCGCCGCCTGCCTGTGCTCGTCGGTCTGCTTGCGCTCCTGCTCGGCCTGCTGCTGAAGCTCGCGCTCCTCGGCTTGCTTGCGCTCTTGCTCCGCGCGTTGCGGCGCTCGCGCTCCGCCGCCGTCTTGGCGCGCTCCTGCCGCTCGCGCTCCAACGCCGCTCGCGCTCCTGCTCGCCTGCTGCTGGCGCTCGCGCTCTGCCACCTGCGCGCGCGCGCCGCCTGCGCGCTCCTGCTCGCGCGCTGCTGACGCTCGCGCTCTGCCACCTGCGCGCGCTCGGCCGCCTGCGCGCGCTCCTGCTCCGCGCGCTGCGACGCTCGCGCGCCGCCGCCCGCTCGCGCACCTCTGCGCGCGCCCGAACGGCGCCAGGCGCGCCTGAACGACCGGCGGCGGCGCGACGCGCGACCTCGCCCTCGAGCTGGCGCCGGCGCGCGGCGTCGAGGCGCCCGTGTCGCGCGCGCCGGCAGCGGCCGCGGCGTCAGGGCCTGGCCGCGGTCGCGGATGCGCTCCGGCGCCGGGCCCATCGGCCAGCGCCGGCCGCGCGGCGTGCGCCCGTACCGGTCGATGCGGTGGGCGCCCTCGACGATCGCGCGCACGCGATCGCGGTCGCCGTAGTGCGCCGGCAGATCGTCGCTCAGCAGCGCGTCCCACCGCACGACGTGCCAGCCGCGCGTCGGCCGTCCGTGCCCACCGCCGCCGCGACCGTCGTCGCGGTCCGGCGGCAGCGGCGCCCACACCACCCAGTCGTCCAGCTCCTGCCACTCGACCCACGCCGGGGCCCACGCGGTGTCCGGCACCCAGATCCAGCGCTCGTCGAGCCAGATCCAGTGGCCGTAGTGCTCGCAGGCCCAGCCGTAGGGCTCGGCCGACACCCACGTGAAGCCCCAGGCGGTGTACGCCCACGCGCCGTTGCCGTACGGCTCGTACGACGGATCCGCGGGCGACCACACCGCGCCGTAGCCGTCGACCTCGGACCAGGTGCCGTACGGCGCCAGCTCGTCGTAGAACGCGTCGACCGTCCACACCTCGTCGCCGGGCGGCGGGTCGAGGTCGTAGACGTCGCCCGCCGCGGCGACGTAGACCGGCGCGGGCTGGACGACACATCCGGCGCCGACCAGCGTGGCGGCGCCGATGGCGACGAGCGCCGCGAGGCGCGCGGAAGCTCTCATGCGCGCCCTCGTTGCAGCGACCGTGCCGCGCCGGCGTCACCGCAACCGCGGCGAAATCACGGTGTCCGGTCGCGGCGCGCGCTGAGAGACCTGCAGCCGTCCTGCAGGTCTCGCCGACGCCGACGACGCCCCACCCCGCCCACCGCGCCGGTCACGTCGCCGCCAGGCCGCGGATCATCGCGTCGCTGGCGTCGTCGGCCGGGAAGTAGGTCTCGATGTGCAGCTCCTCGGCGGTGACGTCCAGCGGCGTCCCGATCGACGTCAGCATCGTGAACAGCCGGACCTCGATCGCGCCGTGCCTGAGGTGCACCGGCGCGAACGGGGCGGTCGGGTGGCCGACCGGGGCGTGGCGCCAGTCGGCGGGCACGCCGGGCATCGCGAGCAGCGCGGCGAGCAGGCGGCGCCGATCGTCGTCACCGGGGCTGGCCGCGAGCTCGCGGTGCAGGCGCGCCACCAGCAGCAGCGCGAGCTGCTCCCAGTTGACCAGGTACGGCCGCAGCGCCTCCGGGTGCAGCAGCCCCGCGACCAGGTTGCCGGCGGCGGCCGCGCCCTCGGCGCTGCGCGGCGGGAACTGCGCCAGCAGCCGGGCCGCACCCTGGTTCATCTCGCGCACGTTCCACAGCCGATCGACGACGATCGCGCCGTAGGGCTCCTGCTGGCGCAGCACGTGATCGATCGCGCGCCGCAGGTGGCGCAGCTCGTCGCCGTCCAGCGACGACGCCCGGTACACCGGCGCGAACCCGGCCGCGGTCAAGAGCGCGTTGCGATCGCGCAGCGGTACGTCGAGCGCGGCCACCAGCGCCAGCACCAGCTCGCGGCTGGGCTGCGACCGCCCGTTCTCGACGAAGCTGAGGTGACGCGGCGACACCCCGGCCCGCCCCGCCAGCGCCTCCTGGCTGAGCTGTCGCGCCGTCCGCCAGGTCCGCAGCTGGCCGCCGAACGAGTCCGTGCCGTGCATGGCGGGACGGTAGCAGCGCCCGGCCTCGCCTTCCTTACCTCCGAGGTCATGGTGGCGCCGCGCCGCGCCCGCTATCCGGATCCCATGAAACGCACCACGTGGCTCCCCCTCGTCCTCCTCGTCGGCTTCACCGCGGTCAGCCTGTGGCTGGTCGCGCCCGAGTCGCCGCTGGGCTTCCTCGAGCTGGCCCGGCGCGACCGCTGGGGCGCCCAGATCTTCCTGGATCTGGTGATGGCGTGCTCGCTGTTCCTGTCGTGGCTGGTTCCGGATGCGCGGCGCCACGGCATCGTGGCGTGGCCCTACGTGGTCCTCACGCTGGTCGCGGGATCGATCGGCGGGCTGGCGTATCTGGTTCACCGCGGTCGCCGCCGCCGCGTCATCGCGCCCGCTTGATCGCGTGATCACAGCGAACCCGATGACGCGGACCGTCGAGGGTTTTGTTTGAGGTCAAAGCGTGCTAGGGTCCGCGCGTCTTTTGGTGGCGACACACCATGATCTTCTCCGGTTACATCACCGCGGGGCCGCCCCCCGTGCAGGTGAGCGTTGCTCCATAGCGACGCCGCCGCTCCCGCCCGCGACCTGTCGCGCGCGGACGTGGTCATCGCCACCGATCTAGACGGTACGTTCCTCGGTGGCAGCCCGGCCCAGCGGCAGCCGCTCTACGCGTGGATCGAGCGCCAGCGCCACCGCGTCGGCCTGATCTTCGTCACCGGCCGCAGCCTCGACCGGGTCGCGCCCCTGATCGCCGACCCCGACGTGCCGTCGCCGGATCTCGTCATCGCCGACGTCGGCGCGTCGCTGGCCTGGAGCGACCTGCGGCCGATCGCCGCGCTCGAGCAGCGGGTCCGCGGCGCCTGGCCCGGCCGCGATCGGGTCGCGACCCTGTTCGACGACATCCTGCGCGACGGCGACCTCACGGTCCAGGACGTGCCGCAGCGCGGCCGGCTGTCGTTCCTGGCCCACGCGCCCGAGGTCGTCGCGACCGTCCGCGCCCGCGCCCGCGCCCACGACTTCCACGTCATCTACTCCTGCGACCGCTTCCTCGACGTCCTGCCCACCGGCGTCGACAAGGGCCGCTCGCTGCAGGTCCTGCTCGAGCACGCCGGCATCGCCGACGACCGGGTCCTGGTCTGCGGCGACACCCTCAACGACGAGGCCCTGTACCGCCGCGCCTGGCGCGGCGTCGTCGTCGGCGACGCCGAGCCCGCGCTGGTCGAGGCCACGCGCGGCCGCCCCGACGTCCACCACGCCACCTCGCCCGGCGCCGCCGGGATCGCCGAGGCGCTCACCCTGCTGTTCGGAGAATCGATATGAGCCCAGCGAAGACGTCGAAGGCGTCGTTGATCATGGTCTATCACCGCGAGCCCTGGGAGGAGCACACCGTCCACGGCAAGGCGCAGTGGCGCGACCACCGCTCGCCCAACGGCATCATCCCGACGCTGCGCAACGTCTTCCGGCACAACGACCAGGGCCTGTGGGTGGCGTGGAAGAAGTGCAAGGACCCGGCGCAGCCCGACTTCCAGCAGGACGTCACCGTCGACCACAACGGCGTCCACGTCGACGTCCACCGGGTGCCGCTGACCACCGAGCAGGTCAACCTGTTCTACTACCGCTTCTCCAAGGAGGCGCTGTGGCCGGTGATCTTCGCGTTCCCCGGCAAGCTCGAGGTCGACGAGAGCCACTGGCGCAACTACGTCGACGTCAACCGCCGCTTCGCCGAGGCGGTCGCGGCCCGCGCCGCGCCCGACGCGCGCATCTGGGTCCACGACTACAACCTGTGGCTGGTCCCCGGCATGCTGCGCCAGCTGCTGCCGCACGCGACGATCGGCTTCTTCCACCACACGCCGTTCCCCGCCGCCGACGTCTTCGCGATCTTGCCGTGGCGCGACCAGATCCTGGCCAGCCTCCTCGACTGCGACCTGGTCGGGTTCCACATCCCGCGCTACCAGGAGAACTTCGTCGACGCCGCGTGCAACCTCGCCGGCGCCCGCCGGATCAAGACCGCCGACGTCGACGATCGCTTCCTGACCACCGGCGGGGCGCTGACCACGTCGCGGGTCACCAGCGTCATCGAGCACCCCGCCCACGGCCAGTGCCAGCTCGGCAGCTTCCCGGTCGGCGTCGACGTCGGCGCGATCGATCGCATCGTCGCGTCGTTCGGGCACCGCCGCCGCGCCGACGCGATCCGCGCCGAGATCGGCCACCGCCGGGTGATCCTGTCGATCGAGCGCCTCGACTACATCAAGGGTCCGGTCCAGAAGCTGCTCGCCTACGAGCAGCTGCTCGAGCACGCGCCCGAGTACCGGGAGAAGGTCGTCTTCGTCAACATCCTGACCCCGCCGGCCGACCAGATCGCGGCGTACCGGTCGGTGCGCAAGGAGGTCGACCTGATCGTCGGCCGCATCAACGGCCGGTTCGCGACGCTGTCGTGGACCCCGGTCCGCTACTTCTACAAGCCGCTGCCCTACGAGGACGTCCTGGCCTGGTACGACGCGTCGTCGATCGCGTGGATCACGCCGCTGCGTGACGGCCTCAACCTGGTCGCCAAGGAGTTCGTCGCCACCGCGCGCGACCGCGCGATGACCTTGATCCTGTCGGAGTTCGCCGGCGCCCAGGTCGAGCTCAAGCACGTCATCGCGGCCAACCCGTACGCGCCGGCGTCGATGGACGCGGCGCTGCGCAAGGCCCTGGAGATGCCCGACGACGAGCAGCGCGAGCGCATGGCGGCGATGGACAAGATCGTCCGCGGCCACGACGTCGCGGCCTGGGCCGACGAGTTCCTCACCGCGATGACGCCCCGCCACGAGCTGCGCCGGAGCGCGTGAGCGCGTGACGGCCGCCGGATCCCAGCGCCCGTGACCGCCGACCTCGCCGCCGCCGACTGGGCGATCATCGTCGCCTACCTGGTCTTCGCCTTCGTCATCGGCCTGTGGGTCGCGGGCAAGGCGTCGACCAGCCTGCGCTCGTACTTCCAGGCCGACGGCGCGCTGCCGTGGTGGTGGTGCGGGACGTCGATCGCGGCCACCAGCTTCGCCGCCGACACGCCGCTGGCGGTCACCGGGATCGTCGCCGGCCAGGGCCTGGGCGGCAACTGGTTCTGGCTGTCGTGGGCGGCGCTGCACGTCGCGGTCGTGTGCTTCTTCGCCGACCGCTGGCACCGCGCCGACGTCGTCACCGACGCCGAGCTGGTGTCGCTGCGCTACGACGGCCGGTGGGCGGCGCGGCTGCGGGTCTTCAAGGCGCTGATCTACGGCGTCGTGATCAACGCGATCATCCTGGGCTGGGTGGTCCGCGCGATGGCGTCGATCGTGGCGCCGTACTTCCACTGGACCAGCTGGGCGCCGGGGCTGACCCACGCGGTCGCGTCGTTCGTCCCGGCCGGGACCGCGCTCAGCGATCCGTCGCAGCTGATCACGATCGCGCTGCTGACCGGGCTGGTCGGGCTGTACTCGACGATGGGCGGCCTGCGCGGGGTCGTGCTCACCGACCTGGTCCAGTTCGCGCTGGCGATGGCCGGCGCGATCGCGCTCGCGGTCGTCGCGGTGGGCGCGGCCGGCGGCCTCGACGGCGTCCGCGACGGCGTCACCGCCGCCCACGGCGCCGACGTCCTGTCGCTGCGCCCCACCGTCGCCGACGGCCTCGGCGGCGTGCCCGGGATCGCGGCGGCGTTGACCGCGCTGTACCTGTTCGTGCAATCGGCGTCGAACAACCCCGCCGACGGCGGCGGCTTCATGATGCAGCGGCTGGTGTCGAGCCGGTCGCCGCGCGACGCCCGCCGGTCCGCCGGGCTGTTCGTGGTGTGGAACTACCTGGTGCGGCCGTGGCCGTGGTTCCTGGTCGCGCTGGCGGCGCTGGTGCTGATCCCGGTCGGCCACGAGGCCACCGTCTTCGGCGGCCAGGTCGCGTCGGTCGCCGGCAACCGCGAGCAGGCCTACCCGGCGCTGATCGCGGTGCTGCTGCCGGCCGGGCTCAAGGGCGTGCTGATCGCGAGCCTGCTGGCCGCGTTCATGTCGACGATCGACACCCACGTCAACTGGGGCTCGTCGTACCTGGCCAACGACGTCTACCGCGCGATGCGCCCCGGCGCCGACGAGCGCGAGCTGATGACGGTGTCGCGCCTCGGCACCGTGCTGCTGTCGGTGGTCGCGATCATCAGCGCGATGTACATCGGCAGCATCGAGGGCGCGTGGAAGGCGCTGGCCTCGGTGGGCGCCGGCCTGGCCGCGCCCACCGCGCTGCGCTGGCTGTGGTGGCGGATCAACGCCGCCGCCGAGCTCGCCGCGATCGCCGCTGGCCTGGCGTGCTGGGCGGTGCTGACCTTCGCGGTGCCCGGGCTCGCCCACTCGGTGCAGCTCCTGATCACCGCCGGCGCCTCGACGGTGGTGTGCGTCGGCGTCGCGCTGGCGACCCGGCCCACCGACGCCGCCCACCTGGCGGCGTTCACCGGCAAGGTGCTGCCGCTCGGCGCCTGGCCGGGGGCGCGCGCCGGGCTGCGGCGCCGCGCCTTCGCGCTGCGCACGGTGGCGTTCGTCGCGCTCCTGGCCGCGACCTACACGATGCTGTTCGCCGGCGGCGAGCTGCTGCTGGGCTCGCGGCCCGGCGGCGTCGCGATGGCGATCTACGCGGTCGCGGCCGGGCTCGGCGGCTGGGCGGTGCTGCGCCGCGCGGTCGCGCTCGACGCCGAGCTGGCGGAGCTGGCGAGGGGGACGACGTGACGATGACCTGCGAGCTGGCCGTGGTCGGCCTGGTCTACTTCGAGATCGACTGCCCGCGGGTCGCGCTGGCGCCGCGCTCCGGGCAGGAGCTGTGGGTGGCGCGCCTGCCGGTGCGGCTGGGCGGCTGCCTCAACACCGCGTCGGTCGCGGCGGCGCTCGGCGTCGACGCCGCGATGGCGCACCCGCGCGGCGACGGCCTCACCGACGTCGCCGCGGCGTCGGTGGTCGAGCGCCTGGGGCTGCGCGCCGTGACCTGGCCGAGCGGGCCGGATCCGGCGGTGTCGCTGGTGTTCCGCGACGGCGGCGACCGTGCCTTCGTCAGCGCCGCCGACCTCGGCGCCCTGGCGGCGTGCCCGCCGCTGCCGGCGGCGCGGTGGATCCACGTCGCCGGGCTGCACGAGGCCTACGCGGTGGCGTCGCGGCTGGCCGAGGCGCGCCGCCGCGGCGCGACGATCAGCGTGTCGGCCAGCTGGGCGCCGGATCTGCTGGCCGCGCTGCGCCGCGAGCGCGATCAGCCGTGGGACCTGCTGTTCATGAACGGCGCCGAGCTGGCGCGCGCCGCCGCCGGCGTCGACGGCGACGAGCCGCCCTGGCGCGCGGTCGCCGGCGCCGCCCGCGAGCTGGTCGTCACCCACGGCGGCGGCGCCGCGCTGTACCGCGACGGCGTCGTCGCCGAGGCCGCCAGCGAGCCGGTCGAGGTGGTCGACGCCACCGGCGCCGGCGACGCCTTCGTCGCCGGCGTGATCGCCGGCCGCCTGCGCGGCCGCGACGACCCCGCCGCCCTCGCCCTCGGCGTCGCCGCCGCCCGCCGCATCCTCGGCGTCGCCGGCGGCGTCGCCCTCGACCCGACCCGGTTCGCCGATCTCCGGCCCGACCCCGCGGAGGCATCGTGATCGAGACCCTGACCATCATCGGCGGCGGCAGCGCCTACGCCCCCGGCCTGTGCAACGCCCTCATCGAGCACGCCGCGGCGCTGCCGCTGCGCGCGATCCGCCTGCACGACATCGACGACGACCACCTGGCGATCGTCGCGGCGCTGGTGCGCCACCTCGCCGCCCACCACGGCGGCCGCCTCGAGGTCACCGCGACCGGCGATCTGGTCGAGGCGGTGCGCGGCACCGACGTCGTCCTCAACAGCA
Source organism: Kofleriaceae bacterium (assembly GCA_020633495.1). Lineage (GTDB taxonomy): Bacteria > Myxococcota_A > Polyangia > Haliangiales > Haliangiaceae > WYBA01. The sequence continues at coordinate 33,633 of JACKDR010000023.1, forward strand.
TGCGGCCCGGCGGCTTCGCGTGCCGGCAGCTCGACGAGACCATCCCGGTCGAGCTCGGCATCCCCGGCCAGGAGACGGTCGGCCCCGGCGGCTTCTTCTTCGCGCTGCGCTCGGTGCCGGCGGCGCTGGCGGTCCACGCCGCGGTCGCCGCCCACGCCCCCGACGCGATCCTGCTCAACTACACCAACCCGACCAACATCGTGACCCAGGCGCTGGCCGGCCGCCCCGGGCCGCGGGTCATCGGCCTGTGCGACCAGTCCGACGAGGATCTCGGCGCCCTCGCCGCCGCGCTCGGCCAGCCCGGCGCCGCCTACGACTTCCGCTGCGTCGGCCTCAACCACGCCACCTGGTACGCCGACGTCACGATCGCCGGCGCGCCGCTGGGCGCCCTGCCCGCGACGCTGCCCCCGCCCGACGACCTCGACGAGGAGCACCGCATCCGCTTCGCGCTGTCGCTGGAGCTGGCCCACCGGCACCCGGGCTGGTGGCCCAACTCGTACCTGCCGTACTACGGCGCGCCGGCCCGGTTCGTCGCCCACACCCGCGCGGTCGGCACCCGCACCCAGGCCATCCTCGCCGGGCTCGAGCGCTACTACGATCACTTCCGCGAGGTCACGCGCCAGGCCGCGCCGCGCCTGCTCCACCACCGCGGCTCCGCCGGCTTCGGCGATCTCGCGGTCCGGGTCATCGCGGCGCTGGCGTCGCCGACCCCGCACCGGCTGGTGCTCAACGTCGTCAACCAGGGCGCCACGGCGAGCTTCGACGACGCCACCGTCGTCGAGGCCGCCGTCGGGCTCGGCGTCGACGGCGTGACCCGGGCGCCGTGCCCGACCCCGCCGGCCGACGCGGTGCCGCTGCTGCGGCAGCTCGAGCGCTACCAGCGGCTGACCGCGGTGGCGGCCGCGGGCACCGACCGCCAGGCTATGATCGAGGCCCTGGCCGCCAACCCGCTGGTCGCCGACGTCGCCACCGCGGGCGCGCTGATCGAGCGCGCCCGGGACGCCTACGGCGATCACCTGCCCGCCCTGCGCTGAAGGAGCCCATGCCCCACGACGCCCTCCTGCCGCTGCTCGACGAGATCGACTGGTCCTCGATCGAGCGGGTGATCGTGCTGTCGCCCCACCTCGACGACGCCGCGCTCAGCTGCGGCGGCCTGCTCACGGCGCTGCTCGGCCGGGTGTCGCGGCTGGTCGTGACCGTGACCTGCGCCGACGCCGCCAAGGCCCGGCCGCGCAAGGGCTTCGCGATCCCGGCGGCGCGCCGGCTCGAGGATCGCAACGCGATGCACAGCATCGACTGCGACTTCGCCCACCTCGGCTTCGCCGACGCGATCTACCGGCGCAGCCCGATCTCGGGCCAGCTCATCTACCGCGGCATCCGCGAGCGCATGGCGGCGCCGCCGATCGACGACGCCGCCCACGTCGAGGAGCTGTACCTGGTGCTGCGCCGGCTGTGCCTCGACATGGGCAACGTGCTGCTGCTGAGCCCGATGGCGATCGGCCAGCACGTCGATCACCTGATGTGTGCGCACGTCGCGATCCGCCTGTTCGGCAGCTCGCCCAACCTGCTCTTCTACGAGGACTTCCCCTACGTGCTCGGCGACGTCATGCCCGACGTCCCCGAGGACGATCCCGAGGCGGCGCTGCGCCGGCTCGATCGGGTCGCGGTCAGCCGCCACGCGGTGCCGTTCGACGTCGAGCGCAAGATCGCGCTCTTGCGCCACTACCCGAGCCAGATGCCGCTCTTGTTCGGCGACGACGCCCGCATGTGCCGGGCGCTGCGCGAGCACACCTACGACGGCCAGCCCGTCGAACGCTACTGGCGCGCCCGCCCCGGCAAGAGCCGGACGGGCGGCCGCAACGGCGGGGGATCGGCGCGCCGCTGACCGCCCCGTGCACGAGGAGGAGGAGGACGACCATGACGACGACCTTTCACATGAGCCGCGAGATCGCCGACCAGCCGGCGATGCTGGAGCAGCACGCCGAGGCCTGGCAGGCCCGCGCCGACCAGCTGCGGCCACGCCTGGCCGCCCGCAAGCACGTCGTCCTGGTCGGCCGCGGCACCTCGGGCAACGCGTGCACGTTCGCGACCTACCTGTTCGCCACGATGCACGGCCGCCACCCCATCGAGTTCCGGCCGTGGGTCGCCGGCGTCACCACCGCGGGGCCGTCGTGGGACGACGCGGTCGTGCTGGCGTTCTCGGCGTCGGGCAACTCGACCGACGTCAGCCGCGCCGCGGCGTGGCTGCGCGATCGCGGCGCCGACGTCATCGGCGTCACCACCGCGGCCGAGCCGGGCAGCCACCTCGGCGCGATCTGCCACGAGCTGATGCACCTCGAGGTCGGCGGCGAGCGCGCGGTGCCGGCGACCAAGAGCTTCTGCGCCCAGCTGTTCGCGGCCGCCGCGCTGTGCGGGCTGCCCATCGTCGACGCCGCGCGCGACACCGCGGCCGCGATGCGCACGATCCTGGCCGCCGGCGACGACGATCAGGGCGCGCGGCTGGCCGGCTTCCTCGACAGCGCCCGCCAGGCGGCGTGGATCGCGCGCGGCCCGGCGCTGGCCGGGGCCCTCGACGCCGCGCTCAAGCTGCAGGAGGCCGCCGGGCTGCCGGCGCTGGGCGCGTCGTCGGCGGAGTTCATGCACGGGCCGATCGGGGCGCTGAGCCCCGCCGACCGGGTCGTGATCATCGGCGACAACGACGACGTCGGCGACAGCCTGGTGCCGGTGGTGGCGTCGCTGCTGGCCCGCGGCACCCCGTTCGTCGTGGTCGGCCCGCCGGGCGCGATCGCCGACGGCCGGATCGCGGTCAGCCTGCCGGTGCCGATGCCCGAGGCCGAGTGGGCGCGCACCGCGGTGGTCGCGATGCTCGGCCAGCGCGCGGCGCTGCAGCTGGCGATCCGGCGCGGCCTCGATCCCGACGCGCCGCCGGGGCTGCGCAAGGTCACGCCGACCTTGTGATCGCGCGCGGCGCGTCGGCCGCGGCGTCGAGGGCGCGGGCCGCGCGCCAGCACACCGGCACCAGGACCAGCCGCGGCGCGGTCAGCGCGAGCGCGACGCCGCCGACCCGGGCCGACGCGTGGGCCCAGGGATCGAGCCACGGCACCCAGCCCGCGATCAGCGACACCGCCCACGCACCGCCGAGGACCAGCAGCGCGGCGAGCGCCGGCCACGGATCGGCGGTCAGCCGCGCGCCGCCGCCGCCGTCCAGCCGCGATGCCGCCCGCGCCAGCGCGACGTGGCCCAGGGTCGCCGCCACCGGCGCCGCCCACAAGAGGACGTGCAGCCAGCCGACGTCCATCCACAGCCGGTCCGCGCTGCGGCCGAGGTAGCGCACGAGCACCACCGCCTGCAGCACGCCGACCGCGGTGGCCCAGCCGATCAGCCCGGTCGCGATCGCGGCGTCGCGCCTCGCCGCCGGATCCGGCGCCGCGCGCGCCAGCCCCGCCAGCGCCAGCACCGTCGCGCCCACCAGCACCGCGATCGTCGTCCACGCCACGGCCTGGACCGTCGCGCGCTCGGCGAGCCGCTGCAGGTCGTCGCTCTCGGCCCACGCCAGCAGCCCGGCCGCGACCACGACCTGGGCGCCGAGCAGGCTCGCGACCCGGCGCAGCGCCCGCGCCGCCGCCGGCGGCGAGGCCGGCGACGCCGAGCCGGGCCGCCGCGACCACCACATCGCCGCCACCACCGCCGCGCCGAGCACGAGCAGGACCTCGCCCGGCGCCGCCGGCGTCACCATCTGCGCCGGGTCCGCCACCACCTCGGCCCGCGGCGCGGTCCAGCCAGCGCCGTTGTCGAGCCACAGCCCCAGCGGCACCAGCAGCACCGCGACCCACGCCGCGACCGCGCCGGCGGCGGCGGCGGCGCGAGCCCGCGCCAGCGCGGCGCCGCGTCGAGCGCCAGCGCCACCGCGCCGGCGGTGAGCGCGAACGCGCCGGCGGTGAGCGCGAACGCGCCGGCGCGCTGCAGCACGCCGGCGGCGGCCAGCCAGGCCTCGACCGCGGCGCCGAGCGCGCTGGCGTGGGTGCCGAGCAGGACGTAGCTGCCGCCGTCGGGCACGGTCATCGGTCCGTCGACGATGAAGCGGTGCTCGGCGGCCAGCGCCACGACGTGGGCGCCGAGGATCACGGCGGCGCCGCCGCCGAGGAGCCCGCGCGCGATCGCGCGCCCGGGGACGCGACGCCCCAGGTCGATCGCGCCCAGCAGCACGGCGACGGCGCCCGCGATGACCGCGGCCTCCGAGGCGAGCTCGACGCGCAGGTAGGCGTGCACGCCGGCCAGGGCGTCGGGAGCGGTGCCGACGACCGCGACGACGTCGCCGTGCTCCCGCTGCATCGCGATCGTGCCCAGGCCTCCGAAGATCGCCGCGATCCCGACCATCACCAGCCATTCATCCCGTAACCCACCCCGCCACTCGCGATCTCGGAGGTCCATGGCACGACGACACCGTGGCCGCGCGACGGTTGCGCGCGGCCGCTCCGCCGACGCCGCGCTGGCGCTCACCCCGCCGGGAGGTAGCCTCCCGGCAGAGGCGGACGTGGTGCCCGCCGCCGTGATGGATGGTGGGAAAGGAGACAGCCATGATTCCCGACACCGTGCTGAACTTCTTGCACCGGCGAGGCGTCGAGTTCGAGATCGTCAGCCACCCGTGGACGGTCAACAGCCAGCAGACCGCGCAGGCCGCGCACGTCCCCGGCGACCAGTTCGCCAAGGCGGTCGTCCTCGAGGACGGCAACGCGTTCGTGCTCGCGGTGCTGCCGGCCAGCCACCAGCTGGTGCCGTCGGCGCTGATCCGGACCCTGGCCCGCGCCGTCCAGCTCGCCGACGAGGCCGACCTGTCGGCGCTGTTCCGCGACTGCCGCCCCGGCGCGGTGCCGCCGCTCGGCGACGCCTACGGCGTGACCACCGTCGTCGACGACAGCCTGCTAGCGCAGGACGACGTCTGGTTCGAGGCCGGCGACCACGAGCACGCGATCCACGTCGGCAGCGCCGACTTCGCGCGGCTGATGCGCGACGCCACCCACTCGCACATCAGCCGCCACGAGTGAGCGCGCGGTCGCGGCGCGCGATCAGCCGAACAGCGTGCGGGCCCGCGCCGCCAGGCCCCAGCACACCGACGTCAGCTCCTCGCCGCCGCTGAGCCGGGCGTCGCCGAAGCGCGCGGCCAGGCGCCGCCGCACCGCCGGCACCAGCGCCGAGCCGCCGGTCGCGAAGACGCGGTCGACGTCGGCGGCGTCGACGCCGGCGTCGGCGAGGACGCGATCGAGGACGACGTCGATGTCGTCGAGGTCGGGCGCGATCCAGGCCTCGAACTCGGCGCGGCGCGGCGCCCCGACCAGGTCGAGCTCCTCGAGCCCGAACGTCGCGGCGTCGGCGCCCGACAGCGCGACCTTGGTGGCGACGACGGCCTCGTGCAGCGACAGCCCGAGGTCGTCGCGGATCAGCCGGCCCAGCCGCTCGATCAGCGCCGGCGCCAGCGAGCCGTGCTCGATGCGCTCGAGCAGCCGCAGGGTCTCGGCGGCCTTGAGGAACGACAGGTGGTGCCAGCGCCGCAGCCGGTGGAACAGCCACGCCGGCACCGGGGTCTCGGCGCCCATCTCGTCGCGGAAGCGGGTGCCGCGGCCGACCTGGGGCGCGACGATCGCGTCGATCAGGCGGGCGTCGAAGCTGTCGCCGCCGAGGCCGAGGCCGCCGGTGCCGAGGACCTCGCCGTCGGTGTGCGCGCCGACGCGCACCAGCGAGAAGTCGCTGGTGCCGCCGCCGAAGTCCGCGACCAGCACCAGCTCGTCGTGGTCGAGGCGCGCCGCGTAGCGCGCCGCGGCGCCCAGCGGCTCGAGCTCGAAGACGACCTCGTCGAAGCCGGCGGCCTCGAGGGCGCGCCGCATGCGGCCGACCGCGCGGGCGTCGTCGTCGGCGGTCTCGGCGCCCCAGTAGCGGACCGGGCGCCCGACCACGGCGCGGCGACCGAGGTCGACGCCGCCGGCCTTGCGCAGCGCCACCAGGTAGGCCGCGATCAGCTCCTCGATCGACCAGGTGCGGCCGAAGATCGACGTCTTGCTGAACGCGGCCGACGCCAGGTACGACTTGATCGACTGGATCAGCCGGCCGTCGCCCTCGGTGTCGAGGTAGGCCTCGATCGCGGCGGCGCCGGCGACGACGGTGCGCTCGGCGGGATCGAAGAACAGCACGGTCCGCCACGTCGGCGCCGGCGCGCCGCCCGGCCCGGGCAGGCTGACCAGCTCGACGCCGTCGCGGGTGGCCACGGCGATCGCCGAGTTGGTGGTTCCGAAGTCGATGCCGACGTACGCGTCCATGAGGCCTCCGCAGGGCCGTCCATGTTCGCCATTCCACGGCGCTTTACCAGCTGGGCGGGCGCCGCTATCCTGTGGGAGCTGCACGGGAGGTGGGGCCGCCGCCGTCGCGCCGCGCGGGCCCGCCGCGGCGCCGGTTCCTCCCCAGGGGGTGAATGGACCGGCTTCACGGCCGGCGCTCGCCCTCGACGCAAACGCCGAGGCTTCCGGCCGACAGCCCCGGCATGCTACCCGGTCGTGCCGTGTCCCGCCCTGTCGCCGTCGTCGTCCTCGCGCTCTCGATCGCCTTGGTCGCCCCGGTGGTGGCCAGCGCCGCGCCGGACGCGGACGTCACGACGTTGCGCGACCGGGTCGCACGCGACGGCTCGCCTCGCAGCCGGATCGCCCTCGCGGCCGCGCTGAGCAAGCGCGGCGGCAAGGCCGACGTCGACGAGGCCCGCGCGCTGCTGGCCGACGCCGTCCGCGACGCGCCCGACGACGACGTCGTCGCCAGTGCCCGGTGCGGGTTCCTGGCCCAGCACGACACCGCCGCGGCCGCCCGCACCTGCATCGATCCGGTGCTGGCCGCGCACCCCGACAGCGGCCCCGCCCACCTCATCGCGGCCACGATCGCGGGCCTCGAGCACGGCTTCCTCGAGGCCGACATGCACCTCGACCGCGCCGAGCAGGCCGGGATGCCGTACCACACGATCTTCCTGATGCGGATGCAGCTCGACGCCGCCGACGACGAGGCCCGCGCGGCACGCTCCGCCGGGCCGAGCTGGCTGCCAAAGGAGTGGGCGCTGGTGCCGCTCGGGATCGTCAGCCTGTGGTTCTGCTGGTGCCTCCTGATCGCGGTGCCGGCGTGGCTGCTGTCCGGGCTCACCGGGTGGCGGGCGCGTCGGGCGCGCGCGCCGAGGTCGCGCGGCGGCGTCCTCGCGAGGCTCGGCGGCGTCGCGATCTGGCTGGTCGGCGGGACCATCGCCGCGACGCTGCCCCTGGCGGCGATCGTCCTGCTCGGTGCCGGCGTCTGCGGCGTGCTGGCTCACGGGCTCACCGCCAGCGGCGATCTGCTGTGGTCCGGCCTGCTGGCCGCCGCGACGGTCGGTGGCATCGTCGTGATGGTGCGTCGCAGCCTGGCGCCTCCCCGCCAGCTCGATCCCGGGGCTCGCGTCGACCTCGACGCTCGACCCGAGCTGCGACGCCTGCTCGACGAGATCGCCGGGCAGATCGGCGTCGCGCCGGCGGTCGCGGTGTTCGTCACCGCCGCGCCCGGCACCCAGGCGTCGATCTACGATCGCCGGTGGCAACGACCCGCGCGCGGCACGGCGCGCCGCGAGCGCTGCCTCGTCCTCGGCCAGGCGCTGCTCGACGGGCCGCCCGCCGCCCTGCGCCGCGCGCTGCTCCGTGCCCACGCCATGCACGATCGCACCGCCGGCGGCGGCGGCGCCCGCGCCGTCCGCGTCCGTCGCCAGCTCGACGTCCTCCGCAGCGATCTGATGGACGCGTGGATCGGCGAGTACAACCCGCTGGCCTGGTTCGTGCGCGGCGCCGTCGTCGTCTACGACCGGATCACCGCCGGCGCCGTCGCGCGCCAGGCCCGCCTCGCCGACGAGCGGGTCGCGGCGGAGCTCGCGGTAGCACCTGCCGCCGACGCCGGCGCGGTGACAGCCGCGGGCTGAAACGAGCGGCTGCGCGAGGCGGTCTGGGTGCAGGCGCGGCGAGCCCGTCGGCGGGCGCGCGAGCCGATCGACAGAGCGCGTGAGCCCCCGGAGGCAGGGTAGTTGTCGCTCCGTCGACGAGTGAGGGCCGGGCGGCGGGACGTGGGGGACGTGGGGGACGTGGGGACGTGGGGACGTGGGGGACGTGGGCGACGTGGGGGACGTGGGCGACGTGGGCGACGTGGGGGACGTGGGCGACGTGGGGAAGGACGTCGCGTCGATGCTGGCTCCCGGAGGCTCCCAAGAGGGCGGCCGGGGATGGTCGGGATGGTGCGCGGCGCGGCGCGGCGCGGACGGCGCGGCGCGGCGCGGACGGCGCGGCGCGGCTGGCCGGACGGCCGGACGGCGCGGTTGGACGAGGGCCGGGGACGCGGGGCCGTGGTGCGCGGCGCGGTCGGGGCGTGGGCTGCGTGGGCTGAGGCTCCGGCGCAGCCGGTCGCGGGCTCCCCGATGGCGTGGGTGCTCGCGCCGGCGTGGGTGCAGAACTCCACCACCGGCGCCGGGCCCGAAGACGGGGGCCCGGCGCCTCGGCGCGGGGCGCGAGCGTTGCGGGCGGGAGCCGGTCGTCCGGATCGCGACGGCCGTGCGAGCCGCGGTTCACGCTGTCCGAGCACCGGACAAGAAAGACATACCCGAGGACGATTATGATCGATTCTTCTTGACGGCGTGCGCGACCGACGGCGAGACGCCGCCGCGTTCACTCTGCCGATCATCGACGAGACGCGCAGTGCTGCCTTCTGCGCCGCGAAGTGGCTCGCGACGACGACGCGAAGGGTCGACGGCGATTGTGGGGCCCCAACGCGACGACAGGAGGTCCGAAATCGTCGTGGTAGAGAAGAAATGCGCGCGTGCGCAGGTAGGAGTGGAGATGTTCGATCGCGAGAACGAGAGTCTGGGCTCGAGTGAGCTCGATGGCGCCGGCTTCGGTGGAAGCCGTGACGCGGCTCCCGACTGGCGAAAGCTCGATCGCCAGCTGCGCGGCGTCGCCCGACGGCGCGCCGCGCTCGACGCCGAGGAGGCGCGCTGGCTGGTGCTGGCGCAGCAGGTCGAGCTGCACCGCCGCTTCGGCTACGCCAGCCTGCACGAGTACCTCGAGCGCACGCTCGGCTACGGGCCGCGCGCCGCGCGCGAGCGGCTGCGTGTGGCGAGCGCGCTGCAGGTCTTGCCGCGGACCGCGGCGGCGCTGGCCCGCGGCGAGCAGTCGTACTCGGCGGTGCGCGAACTGACGCGGGTCGTTCGCCAGGACACCGAGCGAGCCTGGCTCGACGCGGCGGCCGGCAAGACGGTGCACGAGATCGAGGCCCTGGTCGCCGGGCGCAAGCCCGGTGATCTACCGGGCGATCCGGTGGATCCGGCCGAGGTCCGGCGCGTGGTGTCGTTCGAGGTCAGCGCCGAGACGTACGCGCTGTGGCGCGACGCGAGGCTGGCGCTGGAGCTCGAGCGAGGAGAGGCCGTGCCCGACGACGAGCTGCTGCGGGTGATGTGCCTCGGGATGCTGGCGGGCGAGCCGGTTCCATCGAGCGAACGCGGCAAGCGCGGGCGCGCGGCGTACCAGATCGCCTTGATGCAGTGCCCCGACTGCGAGCGCGTCACCCAGGACGGCGGCGGCCGCGCCGTCGAGGTGCCGGCGACCGTCGTCGAGCGCGCGCGCTGCGACGCGCGCGTGCTCGGCCGGGTCGACGGCGACGGCGATGGTCACGTGGTCGCGAAGCCGACGCAGACCATCCCGGCGCCGGTGCGCGCGGCGGTGGTCGCACGAGACCACGGCCGCTGCCGGGTGCCGGGCTGCCGGGCGTCGCGATGGGTCGAGGTCCACCACGTGCAGCCGCGGGCGCAGGGCGGTCCGCACACGCTGGCGAACCTGGTCTCGCTGTGCGGCGGGCACCACGACGCGGTCCACGCGGGTCGCTTGAGAATCGCGCGCTCGGCCTCGGGAGAGGTCGTCTTCACGCACGCCGATGGGAGACCGTACGGCGCGCCGCCGAGGACCCGGGACGAACGGGACGAACCACCGACGGCCGCGGCCCGTGTGGACCGCGCGGACGCGGCCCACATGGACCGGTCGCTGGCGCAGCGGATCGAGCGATCGATGCGGCCGGTGACGCGACGATGAGCGGGCGCCGCGCGGTCGCGTCGCCCCTTCAGATCACCGGCCGGCCGCAGCCGCGCTCGACCACGACGCAGCGGCCGTCGGCGCACGCGGCGTGCGCCGTGCAGCCCTCGGGGATGATCGCGCACGGCGGCACGTGCTCGCACGATGCCCGCTCGACCGCGCACCGGTGCTCGTTCTCGATCAGCAGGGCGTCCAGCGACGCGATCGTGCCGACCTCGAACGGGGGGGCCGGCGCACACTCGTCGCAGCACGTGATGTCCGGCAGCAGCACGCAGTCGTCGTCGACGACGCAGTCGAGACGCGGCACCGCGCCGGTGCCGACGCCGGCCGCCGGCGGCGGCCGTGGCGACACCCCCGGGGCGCCACCCTCGACCGACGGCGCGCGATCGGTGCAGCCCGCCGCTGCCACCGCGACCACCGCCGCGATGGCGGCACGCACGACCCACGACCGGTGCCGGAGCGAGCGCATGGGGCCTCCGACCTCCTCGGGCTGCATCAGGCGCGCCACCGCGTCGCGACAGCCGCGCCGCCCACCACGGCCCCCGCCCCCCGGCGCCGGGCGCGCCGATCCGCACCGCCTGCGCCGCGGTCCCCGGGCCACGCACCGGTTGCGCGACGCGACGAAACGCCACGCGAGGCGCCGTCGCCGGCGCCGACGGTCGCGAGGCACTCGCTTTGCACTCTGCGACCGGCATGGACGCCACCGCCGACACCCGCATCGAAGAGCTGCTCGCGAGCGCGCACACCATCGAGATCGCGACCACCGGAGGACCGGTCAGCCCCTGGCTCGCGGCCGCGTACTTCGCGGAGGCGGGGCCGTTCGTGCTGATGCTGATGCTCGAGCCGGGCGGCGCCACCGTCGCCAACCTGCGCGCGCACCCGCAGGTCGCGGTCATGCTGCAGCACGGCGACGCCTTCGCGCTGTTCGCCCAGGCCCACGGCCACGCTCGCGTCGTCGACGACGACCCCGACGCCGACGCCGCCTACCGGCGCGCGATCTCGGTCAAGGCGCCGGAGGGCGCCCAGCTGGTCGCGATCCCGTCGCTGGTCCCCGTCCGCATCGAGATCGATCGCTGGCGCCTCACCGACGTCCCGGCCGGCTGGCTGCCGGCGCGCGAGGTCATCCGGCCCGGCGTCGCCGCGGGAGCCTGATCGCGATGGCCACCCCGCTGCCACCGCCGCTGGCCACGCGGCCGTCGCGCGCCCGCTGGGACGCGATCGTCGTCGGCAGCGGGGTCGGCGGCGCGGTCACCGCGGCGCTGCTCGCCGCCGCCGGGCGCGAGGTGCTGGTCGTCGAGAAGAACCCGGTGCCCGGCGGCATCCTGGCGTCGTACCGGCGCGACGGCTTCAAGATCGACACCGGCAGCCACCTGATCTCGCGCGGCGAGCGCGGCCCGCTGGCCCAGGTGCTGCGCACGATCGGCGGCCCGACGCCGCGCTTCCTCACCCACCGCATCCCGGTGCGGTCGCGCGGCATCTTCGCCGCCACCGCGCCGACGCACCGCCGCGGCCTGGTCGCGGTCGCGCGCCAGGCGGTGCGCGACCTGCGCATCCCGGCGCGCGACGTCCGGCGCCTGGCCCGGATGATGTTCCACGTCTTCACGCTCACCGAGTGGGAGCTGCGGCGCTGGGACCGCCGCACCCTCGACGCCTTCGTGCGCCGCTACACCGAGCACCCCGGCGCGTACTTCCTGTTCAGCTTCCTGGCCAGCATCTTCTTCGTGTTGCCGCCGTGGCAGGTGTCGGCCGGCGAGGCCATCCGGTGCCTGCGCTGGGTGCTGCGCGACTACCGCCTGTCGTACGTCGAGGGCGGCATGGACAGCCTCGGCAACGCGATGCTCGGGCGCGTCGTCGCCGGCGGCGGCGAGATCGTCACCGGCGCCCGGGTCGCGGCGATCGCGCGCGACGGCGATCGCCTGCGGGTCACGACCACGACCGGCGACGAGGTCAGCGCGCCCGCGGTGGCGTGCAACCTCGCCCCCGACGATCTGCTGGCGCTGCTCGACGCCGGCGCGGTCCCCGACGACTGGGCGATCCGCGCCCGCGCCGTCCAGGGCTCGGGCAGCGCCCACCAGCTCAAGCTGGCGCTGCGCCGGCCGCTGGTCGACGAGGGCTGCGTCATCGGCGGGCTGTCGCCGTCCGGGCTCACCACCGCCGATCTCACGATCGACCTGATGGAGCGTACGGTCGCGTCGATCGAGGCCGGCCGCATCGCCGACCCGCTGGCGCTGTACGCGCCGGTGCCGACCAACTACGACCCGTCGCTGGCGCCGCCCGGCCACCAGCTGATCGTCGCCAGCATCTACGGGCCGATCCGCGACGACCCCGCCGATCCGCCGGAGGCCTGGCGCGACGCCGCGATCGCCGCGATCGAGCGGGTCATCCCGGGGCTGCGCGACGAGCTGGTGTTCGCCGAGTGGACCCCGGTGCCGGCGGTCGCGCGCTGGATGGGCAAGACCAACCACGGCGCGATCTGCAACGCCCAGGTGCCGGGCCAGGTCGGCGCCGATCGCCTGCCGGTCGCGACGCCGGTGCCCGGGCTGTGGCTGTGCGGCGACGGCGCCGGCGGCCGCGGCATCGGCACCGAGCTCGCGGCGTCGTCCGGCATGGAGGCGGCGCGCGAGATCCTGGAGGCGGCGGCGTGACCGACCTGGTGCTGACGCTGGGCTGGCTGGGGGGCCTGGCGTGCGGCCTCGGCGGCGCGATCGTGCTGCACCGCCTCGGCCTGGCCTCGACCTACGTCCGCGATCTGCTGCACGTCGGCGCCGGCGTGTGGATCCTGGGCTGGGCGTGGTGGACGACGCCGGCGTGGCCGATCGCGATCACCGCGGTGGTCACGGCGGGCACCGCGCTGGTGCCGACGGCGGCGTCGCGCTGGCACCTCGCGGCGCGCCTGCACCGCTCGGTCACCGGCGGCGACGAGCGGTGGAGCGGGCTGGTCCTGTACACGCTGGCGTACGCGGCGCTGACGCCGGTCGGCCTGTGCGATCGACCGCTGCCGGCCGCGGCCGGCCTGCTGGCGCTGTCGCTGGGCGACGGCGTCGGCGGCGCGGTCGGTCGTCGTTTCGGCCGCCACCACTACCGCGCCCCCGGCGGCAAGGTGAAGAGCCTCGAGGGCTCGGCGACGGTCGCGGTGATGGCGCTGCTCGCCGCCACCGTCGCCGCCGCGGTGCTCGACGCGCCGCTGTCCGCCGGCGCCGCGGTCGCCGCCGCGGCGGTCGCGGCGGTCGCCGAGGCCGCCGCGCCGCGCGGCACCGACAACGTCCTGGTGCCGCTGGCGGTGTGGGCGACCCTGTCGTGGCTCACCTGAGGCCACGCGGGGATCCCGCGGCACGGCGTCGCGGCGCGGCGCCGGCGCGCGGTATGCATCCACCGCAGGCATGACCACCCTGCACGCTCCCGCGGCAGCGCGCGCCGCGACGTCGCCCCTGATGCGCCGCGACTTCTGGCGTGGCGTGTGGCGGGTCTCGGATCCAAAGATCACGCTGGCCTCGGTGGCGTCGATGGTGCTGGGCGCCGCGCTGGCCGCCACCGCCGGCCCGCTGCACTGGGGCTGGCTCGCCCTCACCGTCGCCGGCATCTTCGCGATCGAGGCCGCAAAGAACGCGTCGGGCGAGATCGTCGACTGGGACTCCGGGACCGATCAGGCGGTCGCGGACGAGGACCGCAGCCCGTTCTCGGGCGGCAAGCGGGTCCTCGTCGATCGCCTCATGACGCGGGGCGAGACCGCCCTGGTGGCGCTGATCTTCTACGCCGTCGGCGGCGCCATCGGCATGGCGATCGTCTGGTACCGCGAGCCCTGGGTGCTGGGGCTGGGCCTGGCGGGCGCCGCGCTGGCGTTCTTCTATCACGCGCCGCCGCTGCGGCTGTCGTACCGCGGCCTCGGCGAGGCCGCGGTCGCGCTCACCTACGGCCCGATCATCGCGTGCGGCACCTACCTGGTGCAGCGCCACGAGCTCGATCTCGCCGTCGTGCTGACGTCGATCCCGCTCGGCCTCGAGATCGCCGCGTTCCTGTGGATCAACGAGTTCCCGGATCGCCGCGCCGACGCCGCCGCCGGCAAGCGCACGCTGGTGGTCCGCCTCGGCGCCCGCCGCGCCGCGGACGGCTTCGCCGTGCTGGTCGGCGTCGCGTTCGCCGGCCTCGCCGCGCTGCCGCTGCTCGGCGTGTCGCCGGGCGTGCTCGGCGGCCTGATCGGCCTGCCGCTGGCGATCGCCGCGGCGCGCCGGCTGCGCCGCGATCCCGAGACCACGCGCGAGATCGTGCCGGCGCAGGCGTGGACGCTGCTGTCGTTCCTGCTGATGGCGATCGGCGTCGCGGCCGGCCTCGGCGTGGCAGCGCTGCTGTGACCGCGCCCGCGCTGATCGATCGTCGCCTGCTGCTGGTCAGCGGCAAGGGCGGCGTCGGCAAGAGCACCGTCGCGGCGGCGCTGGCGACCGCGGCGGTGCGGCGCGGCCGCAAGGTCCGGCTCGACGAGGTCGGCCACGTCGCGCCGGCGCCGCTGCCCGGGGTCGCGGTCGCCGCGATCGACGGCGACGCCGCGCTCGACGAGTACCTGGGCCGGATCATCCCGCGCGTGTTCCACCACTTCCTGGTCCGCAACCCGCTGTACCGACGCTTCGCCGCCGGCGCCCCCGGCCTCGCCGACCTGATGGTCCTGGGCAAGCTCGCCGACGACGCCCGGGTCGGCGGCTGGGACCTGGTCATCGCCGACGTCGGCGCCACCGGCCACGCGCTGCAGCTGCTGGGCATGGCGGCGGCGGCGGACGCCGCGTTCGGCGCCGGCCTGGTGCGCAAGGAGGTCGATCGCATCCGCCGCGAGCTCGCCGATCCCGCGTACGCCGCGGTGGTGCCGGTGACGACCCCGGAGCAGCTCGCGATCGACGAGGCGCTCGAGCTCGACCGCGGCGCCCGCGCCCTCGGCCTCGCGGTGGGGCCGGTGATCGTCAACCGCGTCCACGACGCGCCGTGCGAGCCCGACGACGTGCCGGCGCCGGCGCCGGGGGCGGCGCCGCTGGTGGTCGAGGCGCTGCGGCGGGGCCGCAGCCACGCGGTGCGCGCCGCGCTCGACCGGGTCGAGATCGCGCGGCTCGAGGCCGTCACCGACGACGCGGTCCGGCTGCCGGCGCTCATGGTCGAGACCTTCGGGGCCGCCGCGCTCGGCGCGCTGGCCGACCTCCTGGAGGTCGCGTGACCGCGCCGTGGTTGGATCGCCGGCTGCTGGTCTGCGTCGGCGCCGGCGGCGTCGGCAAGACCACCGTGTCGGCCGCGATCGCGCTGGCCGCGGCGCGCGCCGGGCGCCGGGCCCTGGTGCTCACCGTCGATCCGGCGCGGCGGCTCGCCGGCGCGCTGGGCCTGTCGGCGCTGCCCGGTCAACCGGCGCCGGTGCCGGCGGCGGCGCTGGCCGCGGCCGGGCTCGACACCGGCGGCCGGCTCGACGCGATGATGCTCGACCAGGCCGGCGCCTGGGACCGGCTGATCGCCCGCCACGCCGACGACGCGGCGCGGGCCCGCCTCGCCGACAGCCGGTTCTTCCGGGCCCTGTCGCAGCGGTTCGCCGGCGCCACCGAGTACCTCGCGCTCGACGAGCTCGCCGAGCTGACCGGCAGCGGCGATCACGATCTGATCGTCCTGGACACCCCGCCGGGCGAGCGCGCGATCGATCTGCTCGGCGCGCCGGCGCGGGCCCGCGCCCTGCTCGACCCGCGGGTGCTGCACTTCCTCGGCGGCGCCGGCCGCCTGATCCCCGGCGGCCTCGAGGCCGCCGCCGGCGGCGCCGCGCTGCTGCTCGAGCTGTTCGGCGTGCTGAGCGCCACCGCCGACGTCGCCGACGCCCTGGCCGCGCGCGCCGCGGCGGCGCGCGCGCCGCGCTGACCGATCCCGGCGCCGGCGTCCTGGTGGTCGCGGCGCCCGACGACCGCGCGATCGCCGGGGCCGGCGCCCTCGCCACCCGGATCGCCGCGCTCGGGCTGGACGTCGCCGGCGCCGTGGTCAACCGCGTCCACGCGCCGTGGCCGGCGTCTCCGCCGCCGGATCGCGCCGCGGTCGCCGCCGCGCTCGCCGCCGCCGGCGTCGCCGATCACGCGGCGTGGCTGGCCGCGACCTTCGTCGGTCACGAGCACCGGGCCCGCGGCGAGGCCCGCCGGATCGCCGCGCTGGCCGCGGCGCTGCCGGCGGGCGTGCCCCTGTGCCGGGTCCCGGCCCAGGACGTCGACGTCCACGATCTGCGCGGCCTCGCCGCGATGGCGGCGGCGTTCGACCGACCCGGGTCGTAGACGCGGTCGGTCCCGACCGGCCGACGATCCGACCAGTGGCGCCGCGCGTGCGCGTCCTGGCAGCGCGGTCACCGCCGCGGCAGCCCGGGATGGGCGAGCCGCACCCGGTACAGCCCGGTCTGCGCGGTGACGTACAGGGTCCGGTGGTCGGCGTCGCCGAAGGCGCAGTTGGCCGGCTGCTCGGGGATCGCGATCGCACCCCACCGGGTGCCGTCGGGCGCGAACACCTCGATCCCGGCCGACGTGCTGACGAACAGGTTGCCGGCGGCGTCGATCGCCATGCCATCCGGGGTCGCGGCGGTGGTCGCGAACGTCCGCGCCGCGCCCAGCGCGCCGTCGGGCATGACGTCGAAGGCGCGCACCACCGCGGCGTCGCTGTCGTCGACGTAGAGCACCGCCTGGTCGGGCGCCAGGACCACGCCGTTGGGCCGCTCGGTCAGGGCGCCGCGGCGCTCGGCGGTCACGGTCCCGTCCGGCGCGACCCGGAACACGCCGATGAAGTCGAGCTCGCGGTCGGCGTCGCTGATGCCGTACGGCGGATCGGTGAAGTAGATCGTGCCGTCGTCGCGGACGACGACGTCGTTGGGCGAGTTGAGGCGCGCGCCCTCGAAGCGCTCGGCCACCGCACTGACCGCGCCGTTCTCGGTGCGCGACAGCCGCCGCGCGCCGTGCTCGGCGGCGAGCAGGCGTCCCTGCGGATCGAGGGCGAGGCCGTTGGACATGTCGCTGGGCTGGCGGAAGACGGTGACCGCGCCGCCCGGCCCGAGGCGGTAGATCGTCGACGCCGGGATATCGCTGAACAGCAGATCAGCGTCGCCGTCGCGCCACTGCGGACCCTCGACGAACATGAACCCGCCCATGACCGGCTCGACGGCGCCGACGCCGTCGAGGGGATCGCCGGTGAAGGCGTCGGCGGTGCCGCCGTCGACGGCGCCGCCGTCGCCGCCGTCGTCGGGAGATCCGCCTCCCCCACCACACGCGGCCACCGCGAACGCGAGGGTCATCGATCGCACGACGCTGCGCATGCGTGATGATAACCGCCCCCGGGTGAATCGCGATCGCGCCGAGTTCGTTATGCTGCGCGCGGGAGGACACCTTGGCCGACGACCGTGCGAAGCCCGAGAAGGTCGCCATCCTGGGGGGTGGCGTGGCGGCGATGACCGCCGCGTTCGAGATCACCAGCGCCCCGGGGTGGCAGGACGACTACGACGTCACGATCTACCAGCTCGGCTGGCGCCTCGGCGGCAAGGGCGCCAGCGGGCGCAACGCCGCCCACTACCAGCGCATCGAGGAGCACGGGCTGCACATCCTGCTCGGCTTCTACGAGAACGCGTTCCGGGTGCTGCGCGCCTGCTACGACGAGCTCGGCCGCGCCCCGGGCGAGCCCCTCGCGACCTGGCAGGAGGCGTTCGAGCCCCACAACTACGTCGTGCTGATGGAGCAGGCCGGCGACGGGTGGGTGCCGTGGCCGCTCGACTTCCCGCCCAACAGCGAGCTGCCCGGCGACGGCGGCGTCCTGCCGACGCCGTGGAGCTTCGTCGAGATGATCCTCGGCTGGATCGCGCGCGCCTTCGAGAAGGACGAGTGGATCCCCGATCGCCCCGCCGGCTGGGACGCGGTCGAGGGCCACCTCGGCAAGGGCCTCGAGGGCCACCTCGAGCTGCTCGGCGCGCTGCGCGAGGTCCACGCCTGGCTGCACGAGCTCGGCGGCGACGTCACCCACCTGGAGGCGTCGCTGCGCCGGCTGTTCATCACGATCGACCTCGGCATCGCCGCGGTCGCCGGCATGATCGAGGACGGCCTGATCCTGCCGCCGGTGAACTGGTTCAAGATCGACGACCTCGACTTCCGGGCCTGGCTGAGCAAGCACGGCGCCCACCCGGCGTCGGTCGACTCGGCCTACATCCGCGGCATGTACGACCTGGGCTTCTCGCTGCCCGGCCAGGTCGGCGCCGGCACCGCGCTGCACGGCATCCTGCGCATGGTCTGGACCTACAAGGGCGCCGTGTTCTGGAAGATGCAGGCCGGCATGGGCGACACGATCTTCGCCCCGCTCTACCAGGTGCTGAAGAAGCGCGGCGTCAAGTTCCGCTTCTTCCACCGCGTCGATCGGCTGACGCTGTCCGAGGATCAGCGCCACGTCGAGACGATCGTCGTCGGACGCCAGGCCACCGTGACCGGCGGCGACGACGCCTACGATCCGCTGGTCCCGGTCAAGGGCCTGCCGTGCTGGCCGTCGGAGCCGCGCTACGACCAGCTCGAGCAGGGCGCCGCGCTGCGGGCGTCGGGGCAGGATCTCGAGGACTGGTGGACGACGTGGAAGGATCCGGCGCCGCCGCGGACGCTGCAGCGGGGCGTCGACTTCGACACCGTCGTGCTCGGCTGCTCGGTCGGCATCTTCCCGTACATCGCCGCCGACCTGATGGCGGCCAGCCCGGCGCTGCGCACGATGGTCGAGAAGGTCGGCACGACCCAGACCCAGGCGATGCAGCTGTGGCTCGCGACCGACCTCGCCGGCCTGGGCTGGACGCTGCCGTCGCCGGTGCTCGACGGCTACGCCGAGCCGATGGACACGTGGGCCGACATGACCCACCTGGTGCCGCGCGAGGCGTGGCCGGCCGACGCCACGCCGCGCAACCTGGCCTACCTGTGCTCGCCGCTGCCCGACGACGGGCCGCCGCCGCCGCGCGACCAGCACGGCTACGCCCAGGCCCAGGCCGCGCGCGTGCACGAGAACGCGGTGTGGTGGCTGAACCAGCGGGTGCGGCCGCTGTGGCCGGGCGCGACCCGCGCCGACGACCCCGACGGCCTCGACTGGAACCTGCTGGTCGCGCCGGGCTCGACCGCGGTCGGCGAGGCGCGCTTCGACACCCAGTACTGGCTCGCGACCCTCAACCCGTCCGATCGCTACGTCCTCGCCCTGCCCGGCAGCGTCCAGCACCGGCTCGGCACCGACGGCGCCGGCTTCGCCAACCTGTACCTGGCCGGCGACTACCTGCGCACCGGCATGAACGTCGGCTGCGTCGAGGCCGCCACGATGGGCGGCATGCACGCGTCCCGCGCCATCTGCGGCCGCCCCGAGGAGATCATCGGTGACGACACCTGAGTACATCCAGCGCGGCGGCGACCTGGTCATGGCGCAGCCGCTCGAGCTGAAGGACGCGACCATGTACTCGTTCCTGGTCGGCGCCGACCTCGACGCCCTGACCAAGATCTGCGACGCCCAGCTCAACGCCGTCACCGGCGGCGCCACGGTCTACAAGCCGATGCTGCCGATGGCGACGGTGGTGTGCGCCGACATCGCGAAGTCGTACTCGCTGACCCCGCCCGACTCGACCAAGGGCTGGATGGCGGAGCGCGACTTCGGCATCTGGGTGCCGCTGGTCGCCGGCACGATGGACGGCGGCACGTTCAAGCCCGACCGCCTGGTCTGGTACCTGCCGTACGTCTTCGTCGACAACGTCGCCGCGATGGTCACCGGCCGCGACGTCTTCGGCTTCTTCAAGCAGACCGCGACCCTGACGATGCCGGCGACGCCGACCACCGAGGGCGCGTTCACCGCCGACGCGCTGGTCATCCAGACGTTCTCGCCGGACGCGCAGGCGCAGACGCTGCAGCTGCTCGAGGTCACCTCGACCGCGGGGGTGCCGTCGCCGGGCGGCGGCTGGACGTCGCCGGTCAAGGCGATCGAGGCGCTGCTCGGCGACCTCAAGCGGCTGTTCTTCGACGTCGTCGACACCGCCCTGCTGCCGCTGTCGGACTGGAAGATGGTCGAGACCCTGCTCAAGGACGCCGTCGAGGGCCTGGTGCCGATGGTCTTCCTCAAGCAGTACCGCGACGCCACCGACCCCGGCCGCGCCTGCTACCAGGCGGTGATCGAGGCCCCGGCCAAGCTCCAGGCCTGGCACGACGGCGGCCTGTGCCACCCACACGACGTCGTCATCACGCCGTGCGACAGCCACCCGATCGTCGCCGAGTGCGGCCTCGCCGGCCCGACCGTGCGCAGCGAGCTCGGCTTCTGGACCCGCATCGACTTCGTCATGGAGGCCGGCCAGGTCATCGCCCAGCGTCCCTGACCGCGCGACCCGTGCCCGACCAGCCGGCGCTCATCGGCGACTACCGGATCCTCGACCTGCTCGGTCGCGGCGGCATGGGCGTGGTCTACGTCGCCGAGCACGTCGCCAGCGGCGAGGCCGCCGCGGTCAAGACCGTGCGGGTGCCGACCGAGTCGTCGCTGGAGTCGCTGCGCCGCGAGATCCACGCGCTGTCGTCGCTGCACCACCCGGGCGTCGTGCGCATCCGCGACCACGGCATCGCCGACGGCATGCCGTGGTACGCGATGGACCTGCTGCGCGGGCGGACCCTGCGCGACTACTTCCGCGCGTGGTGGGGCGAGCCCACCGAGCCACGCAGCGACACCCGCAACATCCGGGGCCCGGCCCACGACCTCGACGCCGAGCCGGCGGCGGCGCAGCTGCGGCTCGGCGGGGTGCCGCCGTTCACGATCGCGGGCTGCCTGGGCCTGTTCCGACGCATCTGCGCGCCGCTGGCGTTCCTCCACGGCGAGGGCCTGGTCCACCGCGACCTGTCGCCGACCAACATCTTCATCCTCGACGGAGAGCGGCCGACGCTGTTCGACTTCGGCCTGGCCGCGCACTTCCGCACCGACAGCGCGCGCGACGTCCTCGAGGTCGGCGGCCAGGCGGTCGGCACGACCCACTACATGGCGCCGGAGCAGGTCCGCGGCGAGGTCGTCGACGCCCGCGCCGACGTCTACGCCCTCGGCTGCATCCTCTACGAGGCGGTGACCGGGCGGCCGCCGTTCCTCGGCGAGACCCGCGCCGCGGTGCTGTGGCAGCACGTCGAGGACCTGCCGCCGGCGGCGTCGGCGCTCAACCCGGCGCTCCCCGCCGAGCTCGACGACCTGCTGGCCCGCATGCTGGCCAAGCGGCCGCGCGACCGTATCGGCTACGTCGCCGACGTCGCGCGCGCGCTCGACCGCCTGGGCGCGACGCCCGACCCCGACGGCGACGACGGGCGGCCGCCGCCGCGGTCGTACACCTACCGCTCGGGCGTGTGCGGGCGCGGCGCCTGGCTCGACCGCTTCGACGCCGTGATCGCGCAGCTCGAGGCGCGCCAGGGCGGCTGCGCCGTCATCTCCGGCGAGAGCGGCGTCGGCAAGACCCGCCTGGTCGCCGAGATCGCGACCCGCGCCGCCAGCCGCGGGCTGCGCGTCGTCACCGGCGAGTGCCAGCCGGTCGCGATCACCACCGCCGGCGACGCCGACGCCGACGTCCACGCGGCCCCGCTGCACCCGCTGCGGGCGCTGCTGCGCAACGTCGCCGACCGGGCCCGCGAGGGGCGGCGCCGACGAGGCGCGCGCCGGCTGCTCGGCGCCGGCGGCGCGCTGCTGGCCGCCTACGAGCCGGCGCTCGCCGACGTCGCGCCGCCCGACGACGGCGCCGCCGCGACGCTGACCGCGGCGGCGTCGCGGTTCCGGGTCCTCGCCGTGCTGCGCGACCTGCTGGTCGCGTTCGCCGCCGACGAGCCGGTGCTGCTGGTGCTCGACGACGTCCAGTGGGCCGACGAGCTGACGCTGTCGCTCTTGCGCTCGCTGGGCGCCGAGTTCCTGGTCGAGCACGGCATCCTGCTGCTCGCGACGGTGCGCGCCGAGGAGGCGACCCCGCTGCACGAGGGCCTGTTCCGCGCCCTGGGCGGCGCCCGGATCGATCTGGCGCGGCTCGACGGGCCCGCGGTCGGCGAGATGGTCCGCGACATGCTCGCGCTCGACGACGACGCCCCGGCGCTGACCGCCTTCGTCGCCGAGCGCTCCGAGGGCAACCCGTTCTTCGCCGCCGAGTACCTGCGGGTCGCCGTCGACGAGGGCGTCGTGACCCGCGACGGCTCGGGCCGGTGGCGGCTGCCCCGCGTCGACGAGTCCGGCTACGACCGCCTGCCGACGCCGCGCACGATCGAGGAGCTGGTGACGCGGCGCCTCGCCGGCCTGTCGCGGGCCGCGCGCGCCGTCGTCGCCACCGCCGCGGTGCTCGGCCGCGAGTGCAGCGCCGCCGTGCTGCGCGCCGCCTGCGACCTCGACGAGCGCGACGCCCTCGACGGCCTCGGCGAGCTGATGGTCCGCCACGTCCTCGACGAGTCGCGGGTCGGGCACGTCCGGTTCGAGCACGACAAGCTGCGCGAGATCGCGTACCGGGGCATCGACGACGACGCCCGCCGGGTCCACCACCGCCGCGCCGCCGCCGCGCTCGAGGCCCGCTACCGCGGCGATCCCGACTTCGCGCTGCGCCACGCCGAGCTGGCCCACCACTGGGAGGAGGCCGGCGACCTCGCGCGCGCCCGCGACCACCTCGAGGAGGCGGCGCGGCACGCCCTCGACGGCGCCGCGTTCGGCGACGCCGCCGCCCACCTGCGCCGGCTGCTCGGGCTGCCGCTCGCGACCGCGGCGCCGCGCCGCGCCCGCTGGGAGCGCCGCCTCGGCGAGGCCTGCTACGCGCTGGGCGATCTGCCCGGCTGCGCCACCCACACCGCGCGCTCGCTCGAGCACCTCGGCCACCGGCTGCCGTCGAGCTGGCTGGCGTGGATCGCGGCGGTCGCCGGCGGCACCGCGCGCCAGGTCGCGTTCCGGGTCCGCGGCCGCCGCCCGCCGCCCGCCGCGGCCGACGACGATGCGGCCGCCGCCGGCGTCGACGCCACCGCCGCTGGCGCCGACGCCGACCAGCTCGCCGAGGCGGCGCTGGCGGCGGCGCGCATGACCTCCTGCTACTTCTTCGACGACGACGCGCTGGCGATGATCGGCGCCGCGCTGGTGTCGGTGAACCTGGCCGAGCGCGCCGGCCACGGCGTCCCGGTCGCGGAGCCGTACGCCCAGCTCGGCTACGTCGCCGGCCTCGGCCGCCTGGCCCGGGTGTCGCGCGCCTACCACGACCGCGCCCGCGCCACCGCCCGCGCCACCGGCGACCCGGTCGGGCTGATCAAGGCGCACTGCAGCGACGCCGCCTACGCCGTCGGCACCGGCGCCTGGGAGGTCGCGCGCGCCGAGGCCCAGCGCGCGCTCGAGCTGGCGCGCACGATCCGCAACGCCCAGGAGATCGAGGTCGCGCTGACCATCCTGGCCCACTGCGACTGGTGCGAGGGCCGCTGGTCGCAGTCGCGGCGGCGCGCCGTCGAGCTGCTGACCTCGGCGCGGCAGCGCGGCAACCCGCAGCACGAGGCGTGGGGCGTCTACACGGTCGGGCGCATCGATCTCGCCGCCGGCGACCTCGACCAGGCGCTGGCCCGCTTCGACGAGGCCGCCGCCCTGCTGGCCCGCCAGTCCGATCACGCGTCACAGGTGCTGTGCGGCGGCATGACCGCGCTGGCCCTGGCCCGCGCCGGCCACGGCGCGCGCGCCGTCGAGATCGCCGACGCCACGACCGCGCGGATCGGTCGCCGCATGCCCGCGGTGTTCACGATCGCCGAGGGCTTCACCGGCACCGCCGAGGCCTACCTCGATCTCTGGGAGGCCGGGGCCGCCGACCTCGCGGCGCCGGCCCGGCGCGCCGTCGACAACGCGCGCCGCTTCGCCCGCGTCTTCCCGATCGCGCAGCCGGGCGCCCGGGTGCTGCGGGCCCGGCTGCAGCGCCTGACCGGCCAGCCGCGGCGCGCGCCGCCGCCACCAGCGCCGCGGGCTCGACGGCGCGGTCGCGCTCGGCATGCCGCACGAGCAGGCCAGCGCCCACGCCGAGCTGGCGCGGCTCGGCACCGACGCCGGGGACCGGGCGCGCCACGCCGACGCCGCCCGGGCGCTGTGGTCGCGCCTGGGCTGCCGCTGGCAGCTCGCCCACGTCGCGCTGCCGTAGACCGACGGCGCGAGAATTCGTGCGCCGGTCGCGGCGCGGCCGCGTTGTCCAGGTGAACCCCAACCTGGAGCCACCATGCCCCTGTCCCGGACCTCCCTCGTCACCACCTTCGTCCTGTCGCTCGCCGCCGGCGCCGTCGCCACCATCGCGCCGCCGGCGCCCGCCGCGCACGCGTGCGGCGACTTCCAGGCGCCGCGCCGCGCGCTCGGCGCCGAGGCCACCGACGTCGTCGCGCGCCACTTCGCGGCCCTCGCCGACGGCGATCTCGACGCCGTCCGCGCGCTGTGGGCGCCGGGCGCCAAGGCGACCTCGATCGACGCCCACGGCCGCGTCACCCGCGTCCGGTCGATCGGCCTGGCGGCGCGGCGCTGGATCGCCGACCGCGACGGCCTGCGCTGGACGATCGGCGACGCCACGGTCCGCGCCGACGGCGCCGTCGAGGTCACCGCCGAGGTGACCTGGGCCGGCGCCCGCTACCACGACGTCCTGCGCCTGGCGCCGGGCGACGACGGCGCGCTCCGGCTCACCGCCAAGTCGTCGCGGCGCGTCGCCGAGGTCCGCGACCGCGGCGGCCACCCCGCCGGCGCGTACTAGGAGCGTGTAGCCGATAGCCCCCCGGGCCAGGACGGCATCGTCCGCGGTCGGGTATCGCGTGCGGCCCGGGGCGGCCTACGCCGGCACGGTGCGCGGCGACTGCGCCCGGAATAGCTTCAGGAGGTTGTGAACGAGGGCGACGAAGGCCCATTCGCATCGGTTCTTGAAGAGGCCGCGGAAGGACAGTTGTCGGAAGCCGCGGGTTCGGATCTGTCCGAAGACGGGCTCGACGGTGGTCTTGCGGCGGGCGTAGATGGCGCGGCCGTGCGGCTGTTCGAGGGCGGTACGCATGGCGAGGTGGGCGGCGGTGGGTCGAGGGGAACGCGACGGCGACGCCGGTGTGCCGCCGCGGCGGAGCCTGCCGACCGAGATGAGGGGCTCGGTCCCGAGATGATCAGCAAACTGGACGTTGGCGGCGGAGAAGTAGCCGGTGTCGGCGGTGACGCAGGCCGGAACCGCGTCGCAGTTGCGGACGACACGTCGCAGCAGTGGCTCGAAGTACTGGGCGTCGGGCGCCTGATTGCTGAGGGCCGCGGCCACGATGATCTGGTGCGCGTCGTCGACGGCGATCTGCGCGTTGTAGGCCTGCAGGAAGGCGCCATCGCGCACCATGATCCGGCTGTGCGGGTCGGTGAAGTTGCGCTGCGCCGAGGGCTTCGGGGTGCCGCTCGGGGTCGCGGGCGGCGTGTTGCGGGCAGATCGTCATCAGGGGCCGGGCGGGTCTCGGTCGTCGTCGCGATCGGCGGGCGGATCGAGGGCGAGCGCCTGCTGGACGCGCTTGCCCGCGAGCGTGGCGGCCTCCTTGCGCTTGGCCGGCGTGCGCCGCGGGTCCTGCGCCTTTGGCGCGCAGCGCCTCGGCCTGGCCGCGCAGCTGCGCGGCGCGGGCCGCCTCGGTCTCCTTCGTCAGCGCCTCGAGGGCGGCGTTCATCTTCGCGATCTTCTCCTCGCGCAACCGCACCTCCGCCTGTGGGTCATAGGGACCGTGCTCGGCGTCGTCCGCCGCGTCCTCGGCCTCGGCGCGCGCCAGCCAGCCCTCGACTTCGGCGCGCAGCCGCGCCTGGTCCTTGACCATCCGGTCGTAGCTCTTCGCCTTGTGCTTGCTCGCGTTGGCCTTCATCTTCGTTCCGTCGATCGCCACGTGGCCGAGCTTCACAAGCCCGGCTGACTGACACGCCACCAGCACCTGCACGAACAGGCCCGCCAGCGCCTCACGGTGGGTCGACCGGAACTGGTTGATCGTCGTGAAGTGAGGTTGCGCCCCGGCCGCCAGCACCCGAACCGCGACGTCCTCGACGGTGGCGCGTTCGAGGCCCCGCGACGAGTACACGCCGGTCGCGTAGCCGTACAGCAGCAGCGCCACCATCATCCGCGGCGCGTACGGCAAGGGACCGCGTGGATCCTGGCCTGGATCCGGTCCTCGATCGCCCGCAGGTTCAGCCGCGCGACGAACCCCTCGACGAAGTACACCAGGTGCGACGCCGGCAGCCACTCACGCGGCGACGGCGGCAACAGGAACGACTGCATCGGCGCGTACGGACGGTAGGCCTTCACCCCGCCATTCGATCAGCTCGCCGCGCTGGTGTCGATCCCTTCGTGCCCGACCGCGGTGGTGCCAGGCCACGCCGGCACGGGTGACGCGAGCGTGTGGGGGGCGGCCGACGGCGAGTTCCGCAGCGGGCCCGCGCCACCATGCGACGGCGTCACCGCCCGCGGCAGCCCCACCGCCCGCGGTCTTGTCACCGCGAGGACTGTCTGAGCCGGAGGACGCCCCCCCGCGCTCGCGGCAGGACCGGGCCGGCGGCCCGCGGTCTCCCCACCGCTCGCGCCAGGCGGGTATCCGCTACACGCTCCTAGCGCCGGTCCCTGTACAGGGACACCTCCCTGCGATCTCATTCCGTCCGTCCCTCGCTTCGCGGATCCGACGCCGCCCGCTGCGCGCGCCGTCGGGCTCCGCGCGGTCCGGACTCGGCGGCTACAGCGTCGGCAGGCCGCGCCAGCGGCCCCGCGGGAACGCGGCGTCGAGCCGCGCGACGTCGGCGGCGGACAGCTCGAGTTCGCCGGCGCCGGCGTCGTCCTCGACGTGGGCGCGCCGCGCCGCCTTGGGGATCGCGAACACCGCCGGCGTCCGGACCAGGAACGCCAGCGCGACCTGGTACGCGGTGGCGCCGTACGCCGCCGCGACCTCGGCCAGCGCGCGGCCGCCGGCGCTGCGCGGCGACGGGAAGTCGCCGGCGCCCAGCGGGCTGTAGGCGACCACCGCGACGCCGTGGCGCTCGCACCACGGGATGACCGCGTGCTCGATCGTGCGCTCGCCGAGGTGGTAGAGGACCTGGTTGCAGGTGATCCGCCCGGCGTCGGCGACCGCGCGCAGCTCGTCGAGATCGTCGGCGGCGAAGTTGCTGACGCCCCACGCCGCGATCTTGCCGGCGGCGACCAGCGCCTCGAAGCCCGCGACGGTGTCGGCGAGCGGGTGCTCGCCGCGCCAGTGCAGCAGGTACAGATCGAGGTGATCGGTGCGCAGCCGGCGCAGGCTGGCCTCGCAGGCGGCGATCACGCCGGCGCGCGAGCCGTGCTCGGGCAGGACCTTCGAGGCCAGGAAGACCTGATCGCGCCGGCCCGCGAGCGCCTCGCCCAGCAGCTCCTCGACGTGACCGGAGCCGTACATCTCGGCGGTGTCGACGTGGGTCATGCCGAGCTCGACGCCCCGGTGGATCGCCGCGATCGCGGCGGCCCGATCGTCGCGCTCGAGCTGCCACGTCCCCAGGCCGATCACCGGCAGCGAGCGGTCCAGCGGGCCGAAAGGTCGCGTGCGCATGCCCAAGGGGTACCGCGACCCCACCGCCGGGCACCCACGATTCCGGCAGGTTCGCGAAATTTTGTATCGGGCGTCACATCGTGGCCGGACGACCTCTGCCACATCTGCAGGTAGATCTCGCACCCCGCTTCCGTAGAGTGGGTGCGCCAGGAGCCCACCGTGAAGCACATCCACCACATCGCACTGCTCGCCCTCGCCGCCGCCACCTCGCTCGTCGTGGGTGCCTGCGAGGACCCAGGCGGTGGCTACACGGACGCCCGGCCCGGTGACGACGGCGGCCACCGTGACGCCGGCATCGAGATCGACGCCGAGCTCGACACCACGGCGCCGGAGACGACGATCACCGTGTCGCCGGACGCGCTGGTCAACACCGCGACCGTGACCCTCGAGTTCACCGCCGACGAGCCCGCGACCTTCGAGTGCAGCATCGACAGCGGCGCGTACGCGACGTGCACCTCGCCGTACGCCGCGACCGTGCCCGACGGCGGCCACGCGTTCGCGGTCCGCGCCACCGACGCCGCCGGCAACACTGACGCGACCCCGGCGGAGGCCACCTGGGAGTCCGACACCCTCGCGCCCGACACGACGATCACCGCCGCGCCGCCCGCGCTCGACAACTCGACCGACGTCAGCTTCGAGTTCACCGCCGACGAGGCCGCGACCTACGCGTGCGACCTCGACGGCGCCGGCTTCGTCGCGTGCACCTCGCCACACGCGCTCACCGCGCTGGCCGACGGCGCCCACACGTTCTCGGTCCGCGCCACCGACGCCGCCGGCAACACCGACGCGACCCCGGCCAGCCACGCCTGGACGATCGACTCGTCGACACCCGACACCGTGATCGACACCGGCCCGTCCGGCCTGGTCGCGGCCACCAGCGCCACCTTCGAGTTCTCGTCGCCGGACGCCGGGGCCGGCGCCACCTTCGAGTGTCACCTCGACGCCGCCGCGTTCGCGACGTGCACGTCGCCGATCTCCTACGCCGCCCTGGCCCAGGGCAGCCACACCTTCGAGGTCCGCGTCCGCGACATGGTCGGCAACCTCGACCCGACGCCGGCGACCCGGACCTGGACCGTCGACACCGTCGCGCCCGACACCACGATCACCAGCGCGCCCGCGGCGCTGACCGCGAGCGGCGCCGCGTCGTTCGAGTTCGCCGCCAACGAGGCCGGCTCGACCTTCCAGTGCCGTCTCGACGGCGGCGCCTGGGCCGCCTGCACCTCGCCCCAGGCCTACGCGTCGCTGGCCGACGGCGGCCACACCTTCGACGTCCGCGCCGTCGACCCGGCCGGCAACACCGACGGCTCGCCGGCGACCCACGCGTGGACGATCGACAGCGCCGCGCCGGACACCACGATCACCGCCGCGCCGTCGTCGCCGACCAACGTCGCCGCGCCGTCGTTCTCGTTCACCGCCACCCAGGCCGGCTCCACCTTCCAGTGCCGCCTCGACGGCGGCGCCTGGGCCGCCTGCGTCTCGCCCCAGGCCTACGCCGCCCAGGCCGACGGCAGCCACACCTTCGACGTCCGCGCCACCGACCCCGCCGGCAACACCGACGCCACCCCGGCCTCGCACACCTGGACCGTCGACACCGCGCCGCCGGACACCACGATCTCGTCGGCGCCGACCAACCCGACCAACGTCGCCGCGCCGTCGTTCGCGTTCACCGCCACCCAGGCCGGCTCCACCTTCCAGTGCCGCCTCGACGGCGGCGCCTGGGCCGCCTGCGTCTCGCCCCAGGCCTACGCCGCCCAGGCCGACGGCAGCCACACCTTCGACGTCCGCGCCACCGACCCCGCCGGCAACACCGACGCCACCCCGGCCTCGCACACCTGGACCGTCGACACCGCGCCGCCCAACACGACGATCACCGCCGCGCCGACCAACCCGACCAACGTCGCGGCGCCGTCGTTCTCGTTCACCGCCACCCAGGCCGGCTCCACCTTCCAGTGCCGCCTCGACGGCGGCGCCTGGGCCGCCTGCGTCTCGCCCCAGGCCTACGCCGCCCAGGCCGACGGCAGCCACACCTTCGACGTCCGCGCCACCGACCCCGCCGGCAACACCGACGCCACCCCGGCCTCGCACACCTGGACCGTCGACACCGCGCCGCCCAACACGACGATCACCGCCGCGCCGACCAACCCGACCAACGTCGCGGCGCCGTCGTTCTCGTTCACCGCCACCCAGGCCGGCTCCACCTTCCAGTGCCGCCTCGACGGCGGCGCCTGGGCCGCCTGCAACTCGCCCCAGGCCTACGCCGCCCAGGCCGACGGCAGCCACACCTTCGACGTCCGCGCCACCGACCCCGCCGGCAACACCGACGCCACCCCGGCCTCGCACACCTGGACCGTCGACACCGCGCCGCCCAACACCACCATCACCGCCGCGCCGACCAACCCGACCAACGTCGCGGCGCCGTCGTTCTCGTTCACCGCCACCCAGGCCGGCTCCACCTTCCAGTGCCGCCTCGACGGCGGCGCCTGGGCCGCCTGCGTCTCGCCCCAGGCCTACGCCGCCCAGGCCGACGGCAGCCACACCTTCGACGTCCGCGCCACCGACCCCGCCGGCAACACCGACGCCACCCCGGCCTCGCACACCTGGACCGTCGACACCGCGCCGCCCAACACGACGATCACCGCCGCGCCGACCAACCCGACCAACGTCGCGGCGCCGTCGTTCTCGTTCACCGCCACCCAGGCCGGCTCCACCTTCCAGTGCCGCCTCGACGGCGGCGCCTGGGCCGCCTGCAACTCGCCCCAGGCCTACGCCGCCCAGGCCGACGGCAGCCACACCTTCGACGTCCGCGCCACCGACCCCGCCGGCAACACCGACGCCACCCCGGCCTCGCACACCTGGACCGTCGACACCGTCGCGCCCAACACCACCATCACCGCCGCGCCGACCAACCCGACCAACGTCGCGGCGCCGTCGTTCTCGTTCACCGCCACCCAGGCCGGCTCCACCTTCCAGTGCCGCCTCGACGGCGGCGCCTGGGCCGCCTGCGTCTCGCCCCAGGCCTACGCCGCCCAGACCGACGGCAGCCACACCTTCGACGTCCGCGCCACCGACCCCGCCGGCAACACCGACGCCACCCCGGCCTCGCACACCTGGACCGTCGACACCGCGCCGCCCAACACCACCATCACCGCCGCGCCGACCAACCCGACCAACGTCGCGGCGCCGTCGTTCTCGTTCACCGCCACCCAGGCCGGCTCCACCTTCCAGTGCCGCCTCGACGGCGGCGCCTGGGCCGCCTGCGTCTCGCCCCAGGCCTACGCCGCCCAGGCCGACGGCAGCCACACCTTCGACGTCCGCGCCACCGACCCCGCCGGCAACACCGACGCCACCCCGGCCTCGCACACCTGGACCGTCGACACCACGCCACCGAACACGACGATCTCCTCGGGTCCCAGCGGCACCGTCGGCGTGACCACGGCGAGCTTCGGGCTGTCGGCGACCGAGGCCGGCTCCACCTTCCAGTGCCGCCTCGATGGCGGCGCCTGGGCCGCCTGCACCACGCCCAAGGGCTACGCCGGCCTCACCGCCGGCTCGCACACCTTCGACGTCCGCGCCACCGATCCCGCCGGCAACACCGACGCGACCCCGGCGTCGCGGACCTGGACCATCGACCTGACCCCGCCCAACACCGGCCTCACCACCACCGTGGTGGCGCCGTGGCCCGTCGACTACGCCGACTTCACGTTCTCCAACGACGGCTCGCCGGACTTCGCCGGCTACCAGTGCTCGGTCGACGGCGGCGCCTGGGCCGCATGCACCACCCCGGCCAGCCTCACCGTCGCCTACGACGTCGCCCACACCCTGCAGGTCCGCGCCTGCGACACCGTCGGCAACTGCGACGCCACCCCGGCGCAGACCACCTGGACGCCCAAGGCCGGGCTGGTCATCCACGTCCCCGCCGACGACGACCTGGTCAACGTCACGACGCTGGGCGCGGTCCACGACGGCCAGGGCCCCAGCAACTTCGTCACCGGCTACTTCGGCGCCGCGGTCCAGCTCGACGGCAACACGCCGCTGCGGATCCCGGGCACCGCGCGGCCGATGTCGTCCTCGCCCGACAAGAGCTACACGATCGCGTTCTGGATCGAGCCGACCGGGCGCGGCGACATCCGCGCGTTCAACGGCCTCGGCGAGGCCGGCTGCACCCTCGACTTCACCGAGATCGGCCTGCAGAACCCGGCCGGCACGCTGTGCTGCGCGCCGCCGGGCGGCCAGCCGACCTGCGTCACCGACCCGTGGATGGCGCCCGCGTTCGGCACCTGGACCCACTTCGCGATCGTCGCCAGCGCGGCCAACGGGACGGTCCAGGTGTTCCGCAACGGCACCCCCGGCCCCAGCATCGGCCTCGGCGACTACTTCAACCCGGGCCAGGCCGACTACCAGTTCGTCACCGCCCAGCCCGCCGTGCTCGACGACGTCCGCCTCTACAACATCGGCCTCGACAACGATGCGGTCTGCACCCTCGCCAACGGCCGCAACGTCGATGGCTGCATCCAGAGCTCGCCCGGCCTCGAGGTCCACGGCGACCTGTCGGTCACCAACACCGGTTACTGGACCGGCGTCTTGCCGCTCAACGACCTGGCGTCGTACGTCGCCAGCCTGATGTACGCCGCGATCGTCGCCGAACCCGTCGACACCGTCGGCTTCCGCGGCCTCCCCGACTACCTCGACTACAACCCAGACATGCTGTGGTCGCTGTGGTACCGCGACACCAGCGGCGCCAACGCCAACGCGATCATCATGAACAACTACAACGGCCAGGGGCTGGGCGGCCTGCGCATCGCCGAGCGCGGCGCCGGCATCGAGATCTGCTTCGGCTCGGCCAACGTCGCGGGCGTCCCGACCTCCGGCTGCAAGACCGTCTCGGCCACCGTCGACGTCTGGCACCACGTCGCGCTGCGCGTGAAGGGCTACCTGACCGGGCAGCAGTTCTGGGCCAACGGCGACATCGAGGTCTTCCTCGACGGCAAGGCGGTGGCGTTGCTCGACGTGCCGGCCGACAACAACGTCTTCCGGTCCAGCAACGCCTTGCTGCTGTTCGGCCAGGGCGGCGACACCGGCGCCAACGCCCAGGTCGACGAGCTCGAGGTGTGGGCCCACCCGATCAGCGACGAGACCATCTGCGCGTTCGCGATGGGCGTCTGGGCCAACGGCAGCTGCCAGTAGCGCCGGTCCGCCCCTGCTCGCGGCCCGCCCGGGGGGAGCCGCGCCGCGAGCCGGGGCGTGCCCCGCCTGCTACAGTCGGCGGGCGTGCCGTCCATCGTGTTCCCGCTGATCGCGCTGGGGCTGCACGCCCTGCTCGCCTACTACGTCTGGCGGCGCCTGGTCCGCGACACCGGGCTGCCCCGCCCGTGGCGCCGGGCCGCGACGATCACGATCGTCGGCTTCGAGGCGCTGCTGCCGGTGACGATGTGGGCGTCGCGGACCGGGGCCACCGGCGTGGCCGCGGCGCTGGCGTGGCCGGCGTTCCTGTGGCTGGGCCTGTTCGGGATCACGATCGTCGCGCTCCTGGCGATCGATCTGGCCCGGCTGCTCGCCGGGGGTGCCCTGTGGGTGGCGCGCCGAGCCCGGCCCGCGGCGACGCCCGCCGACCCCGTCGATCCGTCGCGCCGCGAGCTGATCGCGCGGATCACCGGCGGCGTCGCGGTGGCGGCCGCCGCCGGCCAGGTCGCGGTCGGCATGCGCCGGGCGCTCGGCGAGCACCGCGTCGTCGACGTGCCGGTGGCGCTGCGCGGCCTGCCCGAGGCGTTCGACGGCTTCACGATCGCGCAGCTCAGCGACGTCCACGTCGGCCTCACCGTCGACCGCGGGTTCGTCGCCGACGTCGTCGCCGCGGTCAACGCCGCCGGCCCCGACCTGATCGCGATCACCGGCGACCTCGTCGACGGCCCGGCCGCCGAGCTGGCGCCGCGCATCGCGCCGCTCGCCGAGCTCCGCGCCCCCTACGGCACCTACTTCGTCACCGGCAACCACGAGTACTACAGCGGCGTCGAGCCGTGGCTCGCCGAGCTGCGCCGGCTCGGCGTCCAGGTGCTGCGCAACCAGCGGGTCCAGATCGCGCGGCCCGACGCCGGCGTCGGCTTCGAGCTCGCCGGCATCGACGATCACGGCGCCGCACGCTTCGGCGGCGGCCACGGTCCCGATCTGGCCGCCGCGGTCGCCGGCCGCGATCCGTCGCGGCCGCTGGTGCTGCTCGCCCACCAGCCGCGGCAGGTCGCCGACGCCGTCCGCCACGGCGTCGACCTGCAGCTGTCGGGGCACACCCACGGCGGCCAGATCTGGCCGTGGCACTACATCGTCGGGCTCCAGCAGGGCGGCCTGCTCGCCGGCCGCTACCGGCGCGGCGACACCCAGCTGTACGTCAGCCGCGGCGTCGGCTACTGGGGGCCGCCGGTGCGGGTCGGCGCGCCGCCCGAGATCGCCCGCATCATCCTGCGGAGGGCGTGATGCGGGCGTCGTGCGCCGCGGCCGCCGTCGCCGCGCTGGGCGCCGCCTGCGGACGGACGTCGTCGCCGCCGCCGCCGGCCCTGGGCGCCCCGCGGTCGCGGGCCCGACCGGCGACGCCGCCGGCGACGTCCGCTGGCTCGAGCTGGCGACCGACCCCGGCCTGTCCGGCCTCGCGGTCGCCGACGACGGCGCGCTGTGGGCGGTGGCCGAGCGCACCCACGCCGCCTACCGGATCACCCTCGACGGCGATCGCGTCGCCGCGGTCGCGCCCCACCCCATCGCCGGGATCCCCGCCGGCGTCGACGCCGAGGCGATCGAGGCCCTCGCCGGCGGCCGCCTGCTGCTCGGCACCGAGGGCCACGACGCCGGCGTCGCCGCGCTGTGGCTCGCGGCGCCCGACGCCACCGGCGACGGCCTCTCCGCGACGGTGCTGCTCGAGCTCGACGCCGCGCGCCTCGGCATCGCGATCGACGACAACGCCGGCGTCGAGGGCGTGTGCGGCGACGATCACGTGGTCGCCGCCGCGATCGAGACCGTCGAGGTCGCCGGCGGTCGACGCCTGGCGCCGGTGGTGGTGCAGCGCCTCGACACCCCGGGCGCCCGGCCCGCCCCCGTCGTCCACCGGATCGCCCTGACCACCACGACCGGCAAGCTGTCGGCGATCGACTGCCGCGCCGCCGACGACGGCGGCCTCGACGTCGTGGCGATCGAGCGCCACTTCGAGGTCAGCCGGCTGATCGGCTTCCACCTGCCGCCCGCCGCGACCGCGGCGCCGATCGAGCCGACCCTGGTGCGCGACCTCGTCGACGTCAACGCCGGCCGCAACTTCGAGGGCCTGGCCCGCCTGCGCGACGGACGCGTCGCGCTGATCGTCGACAACCAGTGGAAGACGATCGACGGCCCCAGCCAGCTGGTCCTGCTGGCCGCGCCCTGAGCGGTCGCCCGGGCGGCGCCCGCCGCGACGCGGCTCAGGCCGACGCAGCGCGCGCCGCGCGCAGCTCCGCCAGGATGTTGCAGAACAGCGCGCCCTGGGCGATCGCGTCGTCGAGCGCGACGTGGGTGTGGGGCAGCGGATCGAACCAGCGCCGCGGCATCGCCCGCTTGGCGGTCTCGTGGAACCGGGTGCCCAGCACCGCCATCGCCAGGGTCTTGATGTCGAGCGCGGCGTGCGAGAACGGGCAGCCGCCGGTGAACCGGTGCAGGTACCAGTAGACGTAGGTGAAGTCGAACCCGGCGGGATACGCGACGAAGACCGCCTTGCCGGGCAGCGCGCCGATCCACGCCGCGTAGGCGGCCATCGCCTCCGCCGGATCGCGCAGGTCCCGACGGCACGCCGCCCACGCCTCGGGCTGGCTGCCCCACCACGCCATCGTGTCCGGGTGACCGGACGCCCCGGGCAGGCACTCGAGGTTGGCCGAGAAGGTCGCGATCAGCTCCTTGTCGGCGGTGTACGCCGCGGATCCGACGCTCAGCATCGAGTGGGGCCCGGGGATCGGGCCGTCGGCCTCGACGTCGGTCGACACGTAGATCTCGCGGCGCGCCATCGCGCCATCTTGCCCGAGAACCGGCCGCCCTGTGCGCGCGGGACGTTCGCTTCGCGCGAGCCGGCGACGCCGACGCGGCTCAAGGGCACGAGATCGGCATCGGATCGACGAACAGGACGCCGGGCGCGGCCATGGCGAGCAAGGCGGGCCACTCGCAGCCGGACGGCTCGGCGCCGGTCCCGGAGTGCTCGACCAGGTTCGAGTTGACCAGCAGGGTCGAGCCGTTGGCGCCGGTGGCGTCGAGCGCCGGGTCGACGGTGTGGCGCGCGCGATCGCCATCGGAGAACGCCCAGGTATCCTGCGGCTCGACCGCGCCGTCGGTGGTGATCGTCACGCCGGACACCGGCGCGGCGGTGCCGTCGAGGAAGATCCCCAGGATGGCGCCGCGGTCGGCGAAGCTCTGGCCGTCGGCCGCGATCAGGCCGGCCTGGGTCGACCACGCCAGGTCGGTGGCGCGACGGTACGCATAGGCACGGAACCTGGCGAGCGGCTCGCCGCTCGCCACCGACCGACTCTCGACGGCCGGTCGGTGATCGTCGGGCGCCCCCTCGCCGTCGTCGACCACGACGCCGAGGAAGCCGAGCTGGGGACGCGGCACGCCGACGGCCACGAACCGGCCACACGCGTCGATCCGCAGCGACGTCGGCTCGAGCGGAGTCGCGACCTCCGGGTTGCTGACGAAGTCGAGGGCATCGTAGAAGCGCACCCGGAGCGCGCACGGCCCGTCGGTGGCCGCCGCCGTGCAGGCCTCGCCCATCGCGCCGGCGACGTCGATGACCTGGTCGGTCTCGACGTCGTACAGCCGCCCGCACACCGAGACCTTGTTGGTGTCCGCGGCCGGGCACGGCAGCTCGACCGCGCAGTCGGTCACGTCGACCCACGCGTCGGGTGGGACGCTCGCGTCGGGCACTGGCGCGGTCGCGTCGAGGGTCGCGGTGTCGTCACCACCGCCGTAGAAGCCGCACGCGGGCGCAGCCAGGATCGTTGCCGCGGCGCACAGCGCCAGACTCCACACGTCACGCATCGGGACACCTCCTCTTCGCGTCGACGATAGCGCCGCTCCGTCGAGGACGGCCACCGAAAACACGAACGGCGCGCGCCGGAGCGCGCGCCGTCACCCGAGGCGGGTGAGCCTACTTGCCGTAGCGGTAGGTCGTGAACTGTGCGTCCATCCGGTCGTCCTGGCCCGAGGTGAACTCGAACATGCAGGAGTCGTCGGTGTAGTCCATGAAGTTGTAGATGGGATCGTTGCCCGGGTAGCGGCTGCCGCTGCAGGTGTTGCGACCGATCGGGCAGCCGAACGCCGCCGACTTCTCGGCCGCGGTGTCGGCGACGTAGTCGCCGCCCTTGGTGCCGGTCTTACAGCCGCCCTGGAACGTGTGATAGAGGCCCATCCAGTGGCCGACCTCGTGGGTCGCGGTGTCGCCCTCGTCATACGGCGCGGCGCCGCCGCCGGGCAGCGATCCGGTGAGGATCACGACGCCGTCGTCCTTCGGCTTGGTGCGGTAGCTCGACGGGAACGTCGCCCAGCCCAGCAGGCCCTGGCCGATGTTGGCGGTGTAGAGGTTGAGGTCATCGGCGGAGCCCTGGCGCAGGGCGTTCTTCATCTGGGTCTCCGCCGAGCTGCCCGGCGTCACCGTGTACCAGCTGTTGTTCGCGGTGGTGTCGACGCCGGCGAGCTGGAAGCTCCAGCCGTACGGCCCGTAGGCGTCGTTGAGCACGCCGATCTGCGCGTTCATCATCGACTGCGAGACCGCGCCCTGGCCGCTGGTGTTGGTGATGACGTGCCAGTAGACGTTGATCGTCCCGCCGGTCACCGCGCTCGTGTGGTGGTTCTTGAGGTCGGCGAGGTGCGCCTGCACCTCGTCCTCGACCGCGACCTTCTGCGCGTCCGTGAGATCCTCGGTGGCGCAGCCACGCTTGAAGTCCTCGCTGGATCCTTGTGCCTGCTCGCCGGCGCTGGCGGCGCCGTCGGTCGTGTCCTTGTCGTCGGCGCACGCCGCGAGCAGCGAGCCCCCCAGCACCAGGCCCAACCCCACCAGCGAAGTCGTCAGACGGTTCCTGTCCAGCATGTCGGTTGATCTCCCTCGGTGTACGTGAATCGATCCCTCGCCCCGGCACGTAGCAGGGAGCGGGCCATCGACCCCGATGTGCTCCCGGGAGCGACCAACCGCGCACTTGCGATCCGTCTGTCCACAGGCACGACGCGCCAACCTGTCACATGCGAGGAAAACCGCCACAATTACAGGTAGTTATAGAGTCCACTCCTACCTACCGGATCACCCGATGTAGGCGTCGGTACCTTTTGTATGGGCCCATAACATTCCGAAAACAGGAACGGCGGGGTGACGCCACCCCGCCGCCCGCGGCCCGGTCTCCCCGCCGGGCTACCGCTTGTCGTCGAACGCGATGCCCTTCTTGACCTGCTCGATCGCCTCCCGCGTCGCCGCCAGCGCCTTGACCCGATGCCCGCCCTTGTCGGCCGTGGCCTTGTCGAGCTGCTCCGACGCCTTCTGCAGGTGGGCGAGCGCGGCCTTCATGTGCGGCTGCGGCTCCGCGTCCGCGGACGGCACGGCCTCGACGGCCACGGTGACGGCGAACAGGCCGGCGAAGAAGAAGGTCGTGATCTTCCAGACGTTCATGTGACGTGGTCCTCCCTGGTTGCGACCCCCGCGGCCGCGCCATGCCGGCGACCCGACGGCCGCCTCCAGGTTAAACGACCGACCGGCCCCGCCCTTCACCTTCTGTTACAACTCGGCGCGATGCCTCCGTCCCGCTCCCGCCGCGCCGCCACCCTGGTCGTGGCGGCCTCGCTGCTGTCGGCCGCGCCCGCCGCCGCCGACGAGGTCCGCCGCCTCGATCTCGCGGCGCTGCAGGCGGCGTCGCGCCAGGGTCCGCGGGCGCGCATGGCCCACCGCGACACCCAGGCGGCCAGCGCCCGGGTCGACGAGGCCGACGCGGCGCGCCTGCCGCGGATCACCGCCACCGGCTACGTCGCACCGAGCCCCGAGATCCACTGCAACGACCCCGACTGCACCACCACCGACCCCGAGGACTTCGCGATCCGGATCTCCGGCGTGCTCGGCGGCGGCTCGTTGTCGCTGACCCAGCCGCTGTACACGTTCGGCAAGCTGACCGCCGTGCGCGAGGCCGCGCGGGCCGCGGTCGCCGCCCAGGTCGCGCTCGAGGACGAGCTCGCCGGCGATCTCGCCGCCGAGGCGGCGCGCGCCTACTGGGGCCTCAAGCTGGCGCGCGAGCTGACCTACATGCTCGAGGACGGCATCGACGAGATCGACAAGGCGAAGGTCCGCCTCGACGAGCGCATCGCCGAGGGCAAGGGCGAGGCGACGGTCCAGGATCGCCAGCGGGTCGAGACGCTGATCGCGGAGGCGCGGGTCCAGCTCGCCGACGCCCGCACCGCCGAGGCCACCGCGCTCGCCGGGGTCCGCGCGATCGTCGGCGACGACGCCGTCGACATCGACGAAGATCCGCTGGCCGCGGTCGAGGTCGACCTCGGCACCGAGGACACCTACGTCGCGCGCGCCCGCGATCACCGGCCCCAGGTCCGCGCCGCCCGCGCCGGCGCCGACGCCGCCGCCGGGCTGACCACGCTGGAGCGGGGCGCGTACTGGCCCGACCTGGCGCTGATCGGCTCGGTCGGGATCGTGCGCGCCCAGGGCGTCGACGACGCGCCCAGCGCGGTCTACGCCGAGCCCTACAACAACACCACCGGCGCGATCGCCGTGGTCCTGCGCTGGAACCTGGAGCCGTGGACCACCAAGGCCCGGGTCGCGCGGGCGCAGGCGTCACAGCGGAAGGCCGAGGAGCTGGTCGAGCTGGCCGGCACCGGCGCCGCGCTCGACGCCCACACCGCCTGGGCCGAGGCCCACAACGCCCAGGACCGGCTGCACGCCGCCGAGGACGGCCTCGCCGCCGCCAAGGCCTGGCGCGCCTCGGTGCTGCAGGCCGACGCCCTCGGCCTGACCGAGACCAAGGACCTGGCGGACGCGTTCCTGGCCTACTTCCAGATGCGGGCCCGGGTGGTCACGGCCATCTTCCAGTGGAACGTCGCGACGGTGCGGCTCGACCGTGCTACCGGTGAATTCACCCGCGGTCCCTGACGTCCGACCGCCAGCCCCCGCCCTACCCCCCAGCTCCCCCCGAGGTCTCATGACGCCACGCCTGCTCCGCCGCGCCCTGCCCGCCCTCGTCGCGCTGTTCGCCTTCACCGTCGTGACCGGCGCCGTGACCGGCGTCGCCGCCGCCGGCAAGGACGGCCCCGGGACCAAGGTCGTCCGCAAGGCCAACGACACGATCTCGTCGCTGCTGGCCAAGAAGGCCGCCGCCGGCTCCAAGGAGGAACAGGACCTGGCCACCAAGGTCACCTCCAGCGTCCGTGACTTCCTCGACATCGACGAGCTCGGCCAGCGCGCGCTCGCCGACCAGTGGGCCGGCCTGACCGACGCCCAGCGGACCCAGTACCAGGCGCTGCTGCGCAAGCTGATCGAGGGCGAGTACGTCAAGGGCCTGCGCGGCAACCTCGACTACAAGGTCGTCTACAAGAGCGAGGCCAAGCAGGACGACGGCTCGATCAAGGTGTCGACCGAGATCCAGGCCAAGAAGAAGGGCCGCCCCTACACGATCACGATCGACTACGTGCTGACCAAGCGCGACGGCAAGCTGCGCTGCTACGACGTCATCACCGACGGCGCCGGCCTGGTCGAGAACTACCGCGCCCAGTTCAACAAGATCATCGCGAAGGACGGCTTCGACGGCCTCATCGCGAAGATGCAGAAGAAGCTGGGCGCGTCGTAGCCCGCCGGTTGCGCCCGGCGAGGGTCGCCGCGACCTGGGCGTGCAGCTCCGCCGGTCGCCACGGCTTGGCGAGCACGGGCACGTCGGGCGGCAGCCCGCCGAGCTCGGACGAGTAGCCGGTGGTCAGCAGGAACGGCACCCGCGAGCCGGCCTCGCGCAGGCGGGCCAGCAACATCGGCCCCGACAGCCGCGGCAGCACCGCGTCGCACACGACGAGCCGGACCTCACCGCCGCGCGCCAGCCACAGCGCCCACGCATCCTCGCCGTCGGCGGCGCTGACCACCTCGTAGCCGTAGGCCTCCAGCGCCCGGGTCGCCACCCGGCGCAGCGCCGGCTCGTCCTCGACCAGCAGGATCACGCCCTCGCCGGCGCCCGGCACCTCCTCGGGCGTGACCGTCGGGGCGGGCCGCCGCTCGCCGGCGACCCGGAAGTACAGCCGCACCGAGGTGCCGACGCCAGGCGCGCTGTCGATCGTCAACCAGCCGTCGTGCTGCTGCATGAGGCCGTGGACCATCGACAGACCGAGCCCGGTCCCCTCGCCCACCGGCTTGGTGGTGAAGAACGGCTCGCACACGCGGTCGAGCACCTCGGCGTCCATGCCGTGCCCGGTGTCGAGCATCGCCACCACGACGTAACGCCCCGCCGGACGCGCCCCGGCCTCGTCCGCGACGACGTCGACGACGCGCGCCTCGAGGGTCAACCGGCCGCCGGCGGCCATCGCGTCGCGCGCGTTGGTCGCCAGGTTGAAGATCATCTGGGCCACGGCGCCGGCGTCGGCGTCGATCGGCGGCAGCTCGGGCGCGACGTCGAGCCGGATCTCGATCGACTCCGGGATGACCCGACGCAGGGTCCGCGCCAGCTCGGCCAGACGGGGCACGACGTCGAGCGGCTCGCGCACCAGCCGCTCGCTGCGCGCGAACGCCATCATCCGGCGCACCAGCTCGGCGCCGCGCTGCGCCGCCACCTGGATGTCGGCGAGGCAGCCGTCGATGTCGCCGCCGATCGGCCCCAGCTCGTCGCGCAGGAACGCGGTGTTGGCGATGACCACCGACAGCAGGTTGTTGAAGTCGTGGGCGACGCCGCCGGTGAGCTGACCGAGCGCCTCCATCTTCTGGGCGTGGCGGAGCTGGTCGTCGAGCAGGCGCTCGCGGGTGACGTCGCGGGCGATGGCCTCGATCGCGACGATCCGGCCGTCGGCGTCGACCTCGGGGACCGCGCGGCTCTGGATCCAGCGGACGCTGCCGTCGCGGTGCAGCACGCGCAGCACCATGGGCTGGCAGAGCTGCACCGGATCCCCCGAGGCCAGGTGGGCGCGCCGTCGCTCGCGGTCGTCGGGATGGATGCGGGTGAACAGCAGCTCGGGGTCGTCGTAGAAGGCGTCGGGGCGATCGCCGGTGAGGCTCTCGATGCCGCGGCTCATGTACTCGAACGCGAAGTCGGGCACGAGCCGGAGTCGCCAGATGACGTCGGGCGACTGCTCGAGCAGGCGCTCGAAGCGGGCCGTGCGATCGGCCCGACGACGCTGTTCCTCGGCCGCGTGCCGCGCGGTGATGTCGAGCTGGGTGCCGAGCAGGCGCTTGCCACGGCCGTCGGGATGGTGGTCGACGACGTGGCCGACCGCCAGGTACCACCGCCACGGCCCGTCGTCGTAGCGCTGGCGGAACTCGTGCTGGAAGTCGTCGCAGGTGCCGTCGACGCACGCCTGGTACAGCCACCGCACCGCCGGCGCGTCGTCCGGATGGACCCTGAGCAGGAAGTCCTCGAAGCTCGCGGCCGGGCGCACCGCCGCGCCCGCGAGCGCGGTGATGTGGGAGTCGAAGCGGGTCGCCCCGCCCGGCAGCTCGACGTCGAAGGCGCCCAGCCCGGTGGCACGGAACGCCAGCGCCAGCAACTCCGCCTGGTGCGGATCGGCGGCCGGCGCAACGGTTGCGTCCGGCGGCGCAACGCGCGCAGCGTCCGCAGCCTCGCCCTGCCCCGGTTCGTGCGGCGACGTCATGTCACCACGACTAGCAATGGCCGTACCGACACTGCGACCTGTCGCCGCAGCCAGGGCGCTCAAGTTGGGTATGCTGCGCCCCGATGAGCCTGCACGCCGACGTCACCGCTCGCGCCCGCACCTGGCTGGCGCAGGATCCCGATCCCACGACCCGCGCCGAGCTCGAGGCGCTGCTCGCGGCCGCGGAGCACGCCGACGACGCCGGGCACGCCGCCAGCGCCGAGCTGCGCGAGCGGTTCTCGGGGCGGCTCGCGTTCGGCACCGCCGGCCTGCGCGGCGTCCTGGGCGCCGGCCCGATGCGGATGAACCGGCTGCTGGTCCGCCGCGTCACCGCCGGGCTCGCCGACTACCTGATCGAGCACGTCCCCGAGGCCCGCAGCCGCGGCGTCGTGGTCGGCCACGACGCCCGCCACCTGTCGCGGGAGCTGGCCGAGGACACGGCGCGGATCCTGTGCGGCGCCGGCATCCGGGTGTTCCTGGCGACCCGGGCGTGGCCGACCCCGACCACGGCGTGGGCGGTGCTGGATCGCGACGCCGCCGCCGGGGTCATGGTCACGGCCAGCCACAACCCGCCCGCGTACAACGGCTACAAGGTCTACTGGGGCAACGGCGCCCAGATCATCCCGCCGCACGACGCCGGCATCGCCGCCGCGATCGATCAGGTCGACGCCGCCAACAAGCTGACCATGCCGGCGCTCGAGGGCGCCCGCATCCGCAACGAGATCGTCGATCTCGGCGACGACGTCCGCGCCGCGTACCTGACCGAGGCCGCGGCGCTGGCCGGCGCGCCCGACCTCGATCGCCGCGGCCTGACCATCGCGTACACCCCGCTGCACGGGGTCGGCGGCCAGTGCGTCGAGGAGCTCATGGTCGCCGCCGGCTTCGACGCCATCCACACCGAGCCGTCGCAGCGCGAGCCCGACGGCGACTTCCCCACGGTCGCGTTCCCCAACCCCGAGGAGCCCGGCGCGATGGACCGGGTCCTGGCGCTGGCCACCGAGGTCGGCGCCGACCTCGTCCTCGCCAACGATCCCGACGCCGATCGCCTCGCGGTCGCGCTGCCCGACGCCGACGCCGCTGGCGGCTACCGCATGCTGTCCGGCGATCAGGTCGGCGCGCTGCTCGCCGACTACCTGCTGAGCCAGCCCGCCGACGGCCCGCGTCTGGTCGCGACGACGATCGTGTCGTCGCAGCTGCTGCGCTACCTGGCCGAGGCCGCGGGCGTCGCGTACCGCGAGACCCTGACCGGCTTCAAGTGGATCGCCAACGCCGCGATGGCGTGGTCGGCGGATCCCGCCAACGCCGGCGGCCGCTTCGTCATGGGCTACGAGGAGGCGCTGGGCTACACCGTCGGCGAGCTGGTCCGCGACAAGGACGGCGTGTCGGCGGCGATGATCTTCGCCGAGCTGGCGGCGTGGAACCGGGCCCGCGGCCGCACCGTCGCCGCCCACCTCGACGACATCTACCGCCGGGTCGGCCTGTTCCTCACCGAGCAGGTGTCGATCACCGCGCCGGGCAGCGCCGGCCTGCAGCGCATCCGCGACACGATGACCCGGTTCCGCACCGCGGCGCCGGCGACGATCGCCGGCCACGCGGTCACCGAGGCGATCG
Source organism: Kofleriaceae bacterium (assembly GCA_020633495.1). Lineage (GTDB taxonomy): Bacteria > Myxococcota_A > Polyangia > Haliangiales > Haliangiaceae > WYBA01. The sequence continues at coordinate 77,725 of JACKDR010000023.1, forward strand.
ACCTCGAGCACGGCGCCGGCGACCTGCCCGCCGCCGACGTCCTGATCTGGCGCCTGGCCGGCGGCCGCCGCGTCATCATGCGGCCGTCGGGCACCGAGCCCAAGCTCAAGAGCTACTACGAGGTCCGGGTCGAGGTCGGCGCCGGCGAGGACCTGGCGGCGGCCCGGGCCCGGGCCCGCGCCGAGCTGGACGCGCTGCGCGACGCCCACCAGGCGATGGTCGCGGCGGACGCCTGAGCCTCGCCCGAGCCTCGACCGGGCCGACCGCCGTCGCCCGCTACGCCGGCTGGCGCGGCGTCCACGACACCCGCGCCAGATCGTCCCCGAGCACCAGGTCCTGCCCGGCCTCCAGCCGCACGATCCGGACCTCGTCGTCGTGGCCGCGCCGGAAGGTGCCGTTGGTGCTGCCGGTGTCGATGGCGTAGACCGCGTCGCCGACCGACAGCACCAGCAGGTGGACCCGCGACACCCCGTGGTGGGCCACGACCGTGGCGCCGTGGGTGTCGCAGCGATCGTAGCGGCCGAGCAGGATGCCGCCGGCGGCGGCGCGCTCGCCGACCGAGATGCGCTGGCTCTTGCCCTTGGCCGTCACCTGCAGGGCGCCGAGCTCGGTGTCGCCGTCGCCGACCAGCGACACCTGGGCGCGCGCCGGGCCCGGCCGGGTCCGCACCAGCGTGATCCGACCATTGTCGACGGGCCCCGGATCCGGGATCTCGATGACGCCGGTGCCCTCGGCCATGCGGCCGGCGCCGTCGGTGGGCTCCTCGGGGAACGGACTCTTGCGGCGGCGCGCCCACCGGTCGGGCTCGGCGCCGACCTCGTCGAGGTAGACCCGCTCGGGGATGCACTTCCACGCCTCGGACGCCGACTCCGGCCAGACCGTGTCGTCGCCGGTGACCAGGAAGAACAGGGCGTGGCTGCCGACCGCGACGAAGGTGGCGCCCTCGGCGGTGACCGACTCGAGCCGCCGGCCGCCCTCGTCGAGGAACGCGGTGCGGGTCCGGAGGTCGAGCAGGCGGAACGCGACCTGCGGCCGGGTCGCACCCGCCGCCAGCGGCGCGACCACCAGCGCCAGGTGGCGCAGCGACATCGCCGGATCGCCGTCGAGGTACAGATCGCAGTGGCCGTGACGCCCGACCACCGCGGCGTTGGCGGCGCCAACCTTGGCCTGCAGGCACAGGCTGCCGGCGACCCGCTTGTTGACGGCGTCGACCGCGACCACGACCACGCCCGGCGACGTGAACGTGCAGACCAGCCGCCGCATCTCCTCCCAGCCGACCGCGAACAGGCGCTGGAACGGCAGCGTCGGCATGCGCTCGACGACCATCACGCCGGTGCGTCGGTTGTCGGCCTCGCCGCGCTCGATGCCGCGGCGAAGCTCGACGATGCGCGTGCGGTTGGCCGACACCAGGATCATCCTACCGGAAGTTCGGCCCCGACCGCGGGCGCAATCGCGACGGCGAGCCGAGGTTTTCCACTTCCCGCCGCGATCGCTACCCCGGCCGTACCCTAGGCGCCGTCGGTGGCGACCGGGCTGGTGGCGCCGGCGGCGGCCAGCGCCGCCTCCTCGTCGACCCAGGCGAAGAACGTCGTCATCTGGCCGCGTTGCCGCGGCGGCATGTACTCGAAGTTGCGGCCGCGGTCGATGATCTCCCAGAAGTCCTTCGACTCGACCTGCTCGAGCTGATCGCGGATCGACCGCAGCCGCTCCGGCGACTCGTTGCGCATGTCGTGCGCGATCCGCCGGGCCCGGGTCGGCTCGTCGGCGTCCAGGTAGTAGCAGGCCAGCTTGACCTGGGCCTTGCGGATGCCCTGCAGGCCGAGCTCCTGCTTGCGCGCCCGCAGCGGCTGGTCGAGCTCGAGGAACAGCCCGAGCATCTCCTCGTCCTGCTTGCCGGCGTGGTGGGCGAGCTCGCACAGCGCGCCGACGTCGTAGGCCACGGTCTCGGTGACGAAGCCCAGGCCCATGTCGTAGCTGGTGCGACCGTAGTAGTTCATGTGGCGCACCGCCTCGGCCGCGACCTCGTGCAGGCCGGCCCGGACCATGGCCTCGACCAGCTTGCGGTACTGGTTGAGCACGTTGTACGCGGTGCGCACGGCCTTGGCGTTGAGGGTGGCGCGCAGGTAGCTGTTCATGAACCGGAACACCAGCGTGATCAGCTCGCGGTCGCCGGCCTGGGCGGCGGCCTCGCCGATGTATCGGGTGTCGATCGCGACCAGGTAGTTGATGTCGGGCATCGCGCCCTGGGCCTCGTTGTAGATGCCCAGGTACTGGCGCAGCGCCTTCCACTCGACCCAGGTGCGCCGGCCCTCGAGATCGCGCAGCGACTCCGGATCCATCGCGACGAAGTCGGGGTTGTCGCGGATGCCCTCGCCGATGCGAAACCAGTCGTCGTGGACCCGGTCCTTGACCGACAGGTACTCGACGACGAAGTCCTTGATCGCGTCGACCGCGCGGCTGGCGATGATCTTGTCCTTGCCCGAGATCGAGTTCGAGGTGATGTCGGTGAGCTCCTCCATCGCGACCAGCGTCGGCACCTGCGACGCCACGACCTTGGTGATCTCGCCGGAGGTCGCGCCCTGGCGCACGGTCACGATCGCGTCCTTGCGGATGCGGGTGACGATGCTGGCCGGCTCGAGGAACCGGAACACGTAGGCGAAGTACGGCAGCATCACGACCAGGCCGAACGTCGTCGCCACCATCATCGCGATGATCGCGGCCCGCGGCACGAAGTTGTCGTGGACCGACAGCGACACCCACACGCCCGACACCGCCGCGATCACGAAGTACGCCATGACCGCGAGGTTGATGCGGTCGCGCAGGAACATCTGCGCGACCCCGGTGTACCGCTCCGACGACAGCTGGACGATGATGCTGACCACCGTGATGACGATGCCCAGGACCGCGGCGATCATCCCGGCCAGCGACGAGATCGCGTCCGTGATCTCGCCGGGGTCGAAGGTGAAGTAGCGGTGCAGCGCGCCGTCGGGCTCGACGACCTTGGGGCCGCCGGTGACGAAGTAGTCCAGCAGCCAGAACACCGCGAAGGCGACCAGCGCGACGGTCGCCAGCACCACGATGGGGAACACCCACTGGCGCCGGCTCAGGTTCGGGGACGACACGGCCCCGAGGATATCAGGGCAACGGCAGCGTCGTGGTGCCCGGGGTCGGCGCAGTGAAGCTGCCCTGGTCCCAGGTGTCGGCGGTGGCCTCGCTGGTCTCGTCGTGGCCGTCGACGCCGTTGCCGGTGCCGGCCTGGGTCTCGTGCCCGGCCTCGAGCGCGACCCGCTTGGTCGACAGGCCCGAGCCGGGCGCGGCGGCCTGGTCCGGGAGCGTGCCGGCCTCGGCGCGGTAGGTCGAGGTGGTCGCGCCACCGTCGGGGCCGTCGATCGCGACCCCGGCCTTGCCGGTCAGACGGTTGGCCGCGGTCGGCACGCCGGCGTTGAACAGATCGACGTCGGTGACCAGATCGGCGGCGCCGTCCCAGTAGAACAGCGCGACCAGCTCGCCGGCGTTGGTCAGGGTCGGCGTGCCGCTCGCCGCGACCACGGTCATCGTGCCGTCGGCGACCGAGTACGTCGGCGCGACGCCGGTGGCGGTCTGGAAGTCGGCGGCGGTGGAGATCGCGACGACCACCACGCCGCCGCCCGGGATCGACGCGCCGGACGGGAACCGCGCGATGAAGTCGGCGCTGTCGAGGGTCTGGCTGCCGTCCGGCAGGCGGAAGTAGGTCGGAGCGTCGGACAGGTAGTAGTGCGACAGGTCGACCGCGGCCGCGCCGGGGTTGACGATCTCGATCATCTCGGCGCCGGTCGGGGCCAGCACGACCTCGGACAGCGCCAGGACCTCGGCGGTGCCGGAGGGGCCGGCGTCGGGGGCGTCGGGGACGGTGGCGTCGGGGCTGCCGGGATCGGCGTCGGGGCCGCCGGCGGGGGCGTCGATCGTGGCGGGCGAGGCGTCCGCGGGGGCGTCGTCACCACCCACCGAGTGCCCGGCGGCGCAGCCGGTGAGGAGGGCGGCGAGGGTCGCGAACAGGGCGCGGTAGGACATGGAGGGCTCCGGGGGGAAGCCCGGCTGATAGCAGCGCGGGCCGCGCTTCGACAACCCACGATATGTGATAAACGAGCGGCAGCAAGGAGACCCTCGTGAGCGAATTCCTGGACGAACGCCGCCAAGCCCTCGAAGACGAGTTCTTCCACAAGGAAAACGAGAAGAAGCTCGCCAAGCTCAAGGAGCACCTGTCCGAGCAAGAGACCAAGGAGGAGCTCCAGAAGGCCTCCGGCATGACCGACGACGCGGTCCTCGACAAGCTGGTTCACCTGGGGCTGCGAGGCCCCACCGTGGCGGCGCTGTCGCTGGTCCCGCTGATCGCGGTGGCCTGGGCCGACGGCGAGCTGCAGGACAACGAGCGCGAGTCGATCATGCAGGCCGCCAACGCCAAGGGCATGGGCCCGGGCACCCCCGGCCACGAGATCCTCACCAGCTGGCTGGTCCGCAAGCCCGACGACACGCTGTTCGAGGCGTGGCAGGGCTACATCCAGGCGCTGATGAGCCAGCTCAACGACGAGCAGGTCAAGCTGCTCAAGAGCCAGATCGTCAACTTCGCGCGCGTCATCGCCGAGTCGGCGGGCGGCTTCCTCGGTTTCGGCAAGGTCGCCGGGTCCGAGGAGAAGGTGCTCGAGCGGGTCGCCGCCACCTTCGACGCCAAGGCCGCCAAGTAGCGGTGGACTACCGGCTACTGGGCGCGACCGGCGTCAAGGTCTCGCACCTGGCGCTCGGCTGCATGTCGTTCGGCGGCGACGCCGACGAGGCGACGAGCGCGGCGCTGTTCGGCCGCGCCCGCGACGCCGGCGTCAACCTGTTCGACACCGCCGACGTCTACAACGGCGGCCGGTCCGAGGAGATCCTCGGCCGGCTGATCGCGGGCTGCCGCGACGAGGTCGTCGTGGCGTCGAAGGCGTACTTCCCGACCGGCGCCGACGTCAACGCGCGCGGCACGTCGCGCTACCACCTGGTGCGCGCGGTCGAGGGCAGCCTGCGCCGGCTCGGCACCGACCGCATCGATCTGTTCTACCTGCACCGCTTCGACGACGTCACCGACGTCGGCGAGTCGCTGCGCGCGCTCGACGATCTGGTCCGCGCCGGCAAGATCCTGTACCCGGCGTGCAGCAACTTCGCGGCGTGGCAGGTGGCGCAGGCGCTGGGCGTCGCGGCGCGCGATCGGCTGGCGCCGCTGGTCGCGGTGCAGCCCATGTACAACCTGGTCAAGCGCCAGGCCGAGGTCGAGCTCCTGCCGATGGCGCAGGCGCTGCGGGTCGCGGTCATCCCGTACAGCCCGCTGGGCGGCGGCCTCTTGACCGGCAAGTACGGCGTCGACCGCCGGCCCGATGCCGGGCGCCTGGTCGGCAACCCGATGTACCAGACCCGCTACGGCGATCCGGCGGTCTACGAGGCCGCCGACCGCATGGTCGCGCTGGCCGGCGAGCTCGGGGTCGCGCCGGCGACGCTGGCGGTGGCGTGGGTCGCCAGCCACCCCGGCGTGACCTCGGTGCTGCTGGGCGCGCGCTCGGTGGCGCAGCTCGAGCCGTCGCTGGCGGCCGCGACCTGGGCGCTCGACGCGGAGGCCCGGGCCCGGGTGTCGGCGCTGACGCCGGAGCCGCCGCCGGCGACCGATCGCAACGAAGAGCGCACCGCCAACAACTACGGCACGCGGTAGCGCGGCGGCAGGGGGCCGGCGACGCCGCCCTCCGCCTCCGCGGCCGCCTCCGCCCCCGCCTCCGGCCCCCTGCGGCCGCCTCCGCCTCCGCGGCCGCCTCCGCCTCCGCCTCCGGCCCCGCCTCCGCCTCCGCCTCCGCCTCCGCCGCCGCCTCCGCGGCCGCCTCCGCGGCCGCCTCCGCCTCCGCCTCCGCCTCCGCCTCCGCCTCCGCCTCCCGCCCCGCCTCCGCCTCCGCCTCCGCCTCCGCCTCCGCCTCCGCCTCCGCGGCCGCCTCCGCCTCCGCCTCCGCCTCTAGAACTTCGGGGTCGCGGCTTCGCCGCTCACCCTTCGCTCGAGGTGAGTGTCCCGGGCTCGACTCGCCCGCGGGGCTACGCCAATCGGACTCCGCTCCCAACGAACAGCTGGGCCAAGTCGCGCAGCGAGCGGCTGACCGCGGGTGCTGGCCTGACACCACTCACCCCGAGCTTGTCGAGGGGGCGAGCACCGGTGCGCCGCCGGGACCGCACCGATCCACCCCCTCGCGACTGCGCCCTCGCGGCTGCGCCGCTCGGGCTCCGCTCGAGGTGAGCGCACGAGGTCGCCCCGAGCGACCTCAGCCGGGTTCGTTGTGCGGCACATCTCCGACGGCCGCTCGGGCTCCGCGGCGTGCGTGCCGGGCTCCACGTCCCCGCGACTCACGCCGATCACGGTGGGTGGGACGTCACGCCGGCACGGGTGACGCGCGCGTGCGGGGGTCCTCCGCCGGCGAGTTCCGCAGCGGGCTCGTACGAGCACGAGACTGCGTCACCGCTCACGCCACCTCCCACGCCCGCGCTCTCGTCACCGCGAGGATGTCTGAGCCGGCGGAGGATCCCCACGCGCGCGGCAGGACCCGGGCCGGCGGCACGCGGTCTCCCGACGGCCCGCGCCACGCCGCTACCCGCCCGCGCCGCGCACGAACGGCTCGAGCGCGCGCGCGATCGCGCGATCGCGTCGGCGCGCGCCGCCGGCGCCGGCGGGTTGAACCAGGTGAACGGCGACAGCAGCGCGCGCGGCGTCGCGCCGCGGGCGCCGCCGCCGGTGCACTCGACCAGCAGCGCCAGCGCGCCGAGCTCGCCGTGCAGCCAGTCGAGCTCCATGCCATGGCCGAAGGCGCCAGGCACCCAGCGCGACGACTGGACCACGTCGTAGGGCTCGGGCATGCGCGCGGCGACGGCGTGCGCCGCCGCGGTCAGCGCGGCGTGGCGCTCGGGGCGACGCCAGCGACCGCCCCACGGCGTGAGGATCTTGTTGCCGAACGAGTGCAACGACACCGCGCGGTCGACGCCCGCGCCGCGCAGCCGCGCCGCCACCGCCGCGGTCTCGGGCTCCGACAGCGGCGCCGGGCCGCCGTAGTTCCAGCCGGTCGGCAGGCGCCGGCCGACGCGGAAGTCGACCGGGAAGTTGCGGTTGAGATCGACGCCGCGGCCGTCGGCGCCGAGGTTGCCGCGGCGCCACCGGCGCCGGCCCGCGATCAGATCGGCCTCGACGTCGACGTAGCCGTCGACGTTGATCCAGGGCAGCGCGACGATCCGGCGATCGCGCGGCGGCGCCGCGACCAGCCGCGCCAGCAGCGCCAGCGCGACCTCGACGCCGATCCACTCGATCGGGTGCAGGCCGGCGAGGATCGCGGTGGCCGGCGCGTCGGCGGGGCCGACCTCGACGGCGACGACGTCGGCGCCGCGCACGGTGCGGCCGGCCGGCGCGACCCGCGCGCCCTGCCCGGCCAGCTCGGCGAGCGCCGCGGTCACCGCGGCGGCGCCGCGGTAGCCGGCCGGCACCCCGGTCACGACGCGTCCAGCAGCCCCAGGTGGGCCTCAGGGGCGGCGGCGCCGGGCCCGCCGCGGATCGCGGCGGTCGGCGCGCGCCCAGGCCTGCAGGTGGGCGGCGTCGGGATCGCGGACGCCGTCGAGCTCGCGCCACAGCCCGGCCGCGGCCTCGGCGTCGCCGGCGACCAGCGCGGCGCGCGCGCCCCCATCAGCAGCTGGGCGCGCCGGTACGGCAGGGTCTCGCGGACCAGGCCGGCGCGGGCGTGGGCCAGCGCGCGCACGCCGTCGCCGCGGCGCAGCTGGCTCCAGGTCGCGCCCAGGCGCAGCGACGGATCGTCGGGCGCCGCGGTGATCGCGCGCTCGAGGGCGGCGGCGATGGCGTCGGGGTCGCGGGTGGTCTGCTCGAGGCGCACCGCCTCGCTGGTCCAGCGGCCGGCGTCGTCGCGCGACACGCCGTCGATCGCCACCGGCTCGACGGTGATCCCGGCGCCGGCGAGGCCGGCGTCGCCGAGCTCCCAGGCGCCGACCGGGCCGTCCCAGGCCCAGCGCACCCGCACGAACGGCCCCTCCGACGCCGGCGCCGGCCCCACCGCCAGCAGCAGCGACGTGGTCTCGGGCTCGACGACGACGCTGTGCACCGTGTACGGCGCGGCCAGGACGCCGCCGAGGTGACGACGCACGCCCGGTGCGTCGGCGTCCTCGCGATCGGACAGCATCCGCATCAGCGCGTCGCTGTCGGCGCCGCCGCCGGGGGCCGCGGCCGCGACCAGCTGGCGCAGCCGGCGCTCGCGGGCGTCGGAGTGCAGGCCCCACGCCGCCGACGACGCGACCTGGCCGTCCTGCATCGCGGGGTGACGGTAGCGGTTGGCGACCGTGAGGAAGTCGGCGCCCGGCGCCGGCTCGACGACCGCGACCCGACCGGCGTGGATCTCCAGCGACACCGCGCAGCGCTCGCGCGCCGACGACACCGCCAGGCCCCACGTCACCGACGCCGGCCGCTCGGCGGCGATCGCCGCGGCCTCGGCGAGGGTGGTGGCGCGCCGGCCGATCTCGTGGACCAGATCGATCACCGCGGCGCCGCCGACGGTGACCTCGCGGTGGAAGCGGGTGTGCGAGGTGACGGTGACGCCGGCCTCGTTGAAGACCGTCACCACCGGGACGTCGCCGCCGCGGGTCGCGACGAAGCCGTAGCGCAGGCCGTGGTCGGGCGCGCACAGGACCAGCGTCGGCGCCGCGTCCCACACGCCGATGCCCGGGAAGTCGAAGTTGCGGGCGTGGCGCACGACGCCGCCCGCCGACGCCGCGCCCCACGCCACCACCGTCGAGCACGCCGGCTGCGCCGCCGCCATCGCCAGCGCCCGCGCCCGCGGCGCGAACGGCCCGACGCCGAGCCGGCCGGCGAGGCCGACGACGCCCTGGAACACGTCCATGACGCCGACGTAGCGGGCGTCGCGCGCGGTCTTGCCGGCGGCCTCCATGAACGCGATCGAGCGGGCGCGCAGCTCCGGCACGCGATCGCGATCGAGGCGCGCCAGGTACAGCTCCTTGCCGGCGGTGACCGCGGCACGCGCCAGCCGCGTCGCCACGCCGGGGCCGTTGCCGACCAGCATGCGCTCGGGCATGTCGCGGTAGTGATCGAGCGCGCGGTCGACGCCGCCGGCCTCGGCGATCAGCGCGCCGTGCTGGCGCCCCATCGTCGGCTGGTCGCCGGCGAGGCGGGCGATCCACAGGGGCAAGGTCTCGGGCTGGGGAGCAGGGGTCATCAGGTCCTCCTCGGGGTGCGCGCGGCGCCGGCCGCGTCCTTGCGCGCGCGCTTGCGACGGCCGGGCCGGATGGCCAGCGGCTCGAGCAGGCGCGCGATCAGCTCCTCGATCACCGGGTGCGGCGCGGCGCGGCGGGTGACCTGCGCGACCAGCGCGCCGTCGAGCGTCGCCATCATCAGGTCGACGATGCGCGCCGGGTCGCACGGCGCGACCAGGCCGGCGGCGATGCCGTCGGCCAGCCGCGCGGTCAGGCCGGCGCGCATCGGCGCCGCCAGCTCCTGGCCGCGCGCGATCATCGGCTCGGCGTCGCCGGGCTGCGCCGACCACAGCTGCAGCAGCAGCACGACCAGCTCGCGCTGCTCGCTGGTGAAGTCGGCGGAGGCGCGCGCGGTCTCGATCAGCGCGTCGACCGGGTGCTCGACCGCGGCGGTGCGCCGGACCACGTACTCGACGAAGCGGCGCAGCGTGTCCTCGAGGACCGCCTCGAAGACGGCGCCGAGGTCACGGAAGTAGAAGTACAGCGTCGGCCGCTTGAGCCCGAGCGCGGCGGCCAGGTCGCTCATCGTGCAGCGGTGGACGCCGCGCGCGCGCAGCACGTCGACCGCCTGGGCGGCGAGCTCGGCACGACGGGCGAGGTCCAGCTTGCGGGGCACGACGATAACCTGACAGGTCGTCAGGCTACCTGAGACCTGACACGGTGTCAACGTATGCCCGCACGCGCCCCGCCCGCCGTCGCACCCTCGCGCCCCGCGCGCCTGTCACGCCCGCGCGCGGCGCGACTCGATCCGGGCGGGGAAGCCCTCCCCCTCCCGCCCCGTACCATCGGGAGCGGCGCGCCACAGCGGTCGCCCCGTCCCACCCTGCCCCGATGCACTTCGTGTAACCTCGCTGCGCCGTGGCTCGCCAGACTGCCAGCACCGATGACGACGCGGTCGCCCTGCGGCCGGAGGACCTGCACGTCGTCGTGCCGCTCACCCACAGCCGCCTGGCCTGCGCCGGCGCCGCCGCCGCGTTCGTGATCCGCCGGATCGCCTACCGCGCCGGCGCCTACGCCCCCGGCATCCAGGAGTTCCTGTTCAACCAGCTGACCACGCCGCGCGCCGGCCACTCGGTCGACGCGGTCGCCGAGTGGTTCGCCGGCAACCTGGGCGAGCTGCACGGCATGGGCTACCGGGTGGTCGGGCGCCGCATCTACGGCGAGCGCACCGAGGAGATCCTGCGCTGGATCGGCGAGGGCAACGGCTTCCGCGGCGCCCTGCTGGCCACCGACTTCCACCAGCTCCACCCCACCGCCGAGGGCGACTGCCAGCACGCGGTCGGCGTCGTGGTCGACAAGCTCGAGCCCACCGGCCAGGACGAGCTGGTGATGGCCGACCCGTGGCCGGGCACCCAGAACGGCGCCCGCGATCGCGACCGGGTGTCGCCGCAGCTCGACGCCGCCCACCGCAGCAACAAGTACGCGACGATCATCTTCTACTGGGCCGGCTACAGCTGAGCCGCGGCGCGCCCGGCGCGCGCCGCCCCGCCGCTACTCGACCGCGCCGAGATCGACGAAGGCCTGGTCGACCATGACCACGAACGGGCGCTCCTCGAAGGTGAGCCCGCCCTTGCCGTCGTGGCGGACGACCTCGAGCTTGCCCATGCCGTAGCCCATCGGGCCGCGCGAGTAGTAGTGGATGCTCAGGTGGTACGGCGCCGCCTTCGGCGGGCCCGGGATCGTGAAGCACTCGGGCCCGTAGCCGTCGGTGATGTCGGCGTACAGCGCGCCGCCCGAGGCCAGCTCCGGGTGCTCGTAGTAGGCGTGGCCGTGCTGGCGGTCGCGGATGTGGAAGTCGACGTCGTTGGCGTCGGTCTCCCAGGTCAGGACGAAGCGCAGCGACGGCGCGCGGTCGAGGGTGGCGTGGGCCGCCTTCAGGCGGCGCGCGATCTCCGCCTTGCGCCGCGGCTCGGCGCGCTGCCACGCCGCGCCGATCATGCCGAGGTCCTCGCGCAGCACCCGCTCGCCCTCGCGGAAGCGGCCGTCGGGGTAGGCCTGGGTCAGGCCGCGCTCGACGGCGGCGAAGGCGTCGCCGAGGCGCCCGGCGCGGACCAGCGCGTAGGCCAGGACGCGGTGGCCGGTCAGGTGATCCGGGCGCTGCTCGACCGCGCGCTGGTAGGTGTCGATCGCGAGCGCGCCGGCGTCGGCGGCGCCGGCGACGGCCAGCCGGTCGAGCCGCTCGCCGGCGAAGCGGCGCAGGTCGGCGCGCGCCGGGAACAGATCGATGATCGAGCCGTAGGCGCGCCCGGCCAGCGCCGGCTGGTGGCCGGCCTCGAACGCCTCGCCCAGCGCGATCAGCGCCAGGACGTCGCCGGGATCGTCCTTGCGCCACGCCAGCGCCTCGGCGAGCGCGTCGGCGGCGCGGCCGCCGGCGACCGCGGCCATGACCGTGGCCAGCCGGCCCTCGTACGGCGACGGCCCGCCGGCGCCGCCGTCGGCGTCCTCGTCGTCGGGGACGCCGTCGTGATCCTGGTCGACCTCGTCGTCGGCCTCCTCGGGCTCGGGCGCCGGGCGCCGGCGCGAGCGATCGTCGCGCGTCGCGCTGGCCCCGGCGTTGCCGACCATGACCCGCAGCGCCACCGCGGCGCGTCCGCGCGCCGCGCCGTGGCTGGCGCCGGCGCCGTAGCCCTCGCCGGTGCCGCTGCCGTGCGCGACCGCGCCGTAGCTGCCGCCCACCACGCCGCCCTCGACGCCGCCGGCCTCGCCCGCGTCGCCCGCGTCGCCGTCCATCGACGGCGGCGGCGGCGCCTCGGTCACGATCTCGGGCTTGGCCGCGTCGGGCTTCTCCTCGACCTCCTTCTGGTCCGCGTCGACGTCCTTCTTGGCCTTGGTCTTGTCGACGACCTCGTCGTCGACGGTCGCCGGCGGCTCCGGCCGCGCCATGACGACGACGTCATTTCGGCTGACCACCTCGACGCCGTCGGCGACGATCGCCAGGATGCCGGCGAGCGCCTGGCGATCGATGCCGAAGCGGGCGTAGTCGTCCTCGGTCTCGAGCACCAGCAGCGAGGTGTAGCTCGACAGCACCCGGTACCGAGTCGACAGCGCCACGATCGCGGCGATCGCGGCGGCGCGGGCGTCGGCGTCCCTGGCGTCGTCGACCGCGGCCTCGCGGCGCGCGATCTCGGCGCCGACCGCGGCGCGCTCGACCAGCGGCGCCACCGCGGGCTCGACCGCCAGGGCGCGCGCGCCGGTGCCGAGGTGGACGGTGACCTCGGCGGGCGCGGTCCTGGCGTCGAGCCGGGCGTAGATCATCGCGGCGTCGCCGGGCTGGACGCCGTCGAGCCGGGTCGGCCAGGTCCAGGTCGCGCCGTCGACCGCGACCGCGATGCCGGAGCGGGTCGCCAGGCCGAGCCGACGCGCGACCTCGTCGGCGCCGGCGTCGAGATCGAGCACGGCGCCGTCGTGGCCGAGGTGGCCGCGGACCAGCGCGGTGGCGCGATCGCGATCGCGGATGCCGCCGGCCAGCACGACGTCGACGCGGTCGACGCCCTTGCCCAGCGCGGCGACCGCGGCGCCCAGCTTGGCGGCGTCGCCCTCGCCCGCGGTGACGACGCCGTCGGTGATGACGACGACGCGCCCCGCGGCGCCCTGCGCCTTCGCCCACGCCAGCGCGCCGCCCAGATCCGACGCGCCCAGCGGCATCCGGCCCAGCAGGGCCGGCTCGATGGCGCCGGCGGCGCCGGCGGCGGGCCCGGTGTACAGCGCCTCGACGCCCTGGTCGAACGCGGCGACCGTGACCTCGAGGCCGTCGTGGGCGCGGGCCAGCGCCGCGACCAGCTGCTCGGCGGCGCGGGCGTAGCCGGCGAAGCCGGCGCCACGCGACGCGCTGGTGTCGATCAGGATCGTCGCGCGGGTCATCGGCTCGGCGGCGACCGCCAGCTCGGGCGCGACCCGGACCGCCACCACCGTGCCGCCGTCGACGGTCGCGGCCAGGGCGTGGGCGGCGCCGCTGCCCGGCACCGCGAGATCGCGATCGGGCTGCCAGTCGCGCTGGCTCAGCGTCGTGTCGTCCCAGCGCAGCGCCGCGCCGTCGACGCGCGCCACCGCGACCTTCGCCGACACCTCGCCGATGCGCGGCAGGCCGCGCAGGGGCAACACGAACGGCGCGTCGGGATCCGGCAGCGCCTGCGAGTACGAGACGATCAGCTGCTTGTCGCCGCGCGCCGGGATCGGGAAGACCCGGGCCGCGAACTCGTTGCCGGCGGCCTTCTCGAGCAGCGCCGGATCCTGCTTGCGGTGCAGGAAGTCCTCGTAGGCGCGGCGCGCCGCCATCTGCTCGACCATCTCGGCCTCTTGCCAGCGGCCGTCGATCTGCATCGCGAAGCGGCTGACCGCGGCGCCGTCGGGGAGCGTGATCGCGAAGTGACCCTCGATCACCCGGTCCTGCGGGTTGGCGAACGTGAGGTGGAGCTCGGTGAAGGCCAGCGGGCCGTCGACCACGGCGCGGGCGTCGAGCCGGGTCAGGGTCAGGCCGGTGCCGTCGCTGGCGGTCAGCGAGATCGGCGCCTCGATCGCGAGCGGCGCCCCGTACGACACCATCGCGGCGGGCAGCGAGGTCGCGCCGCCGGCGGCGAGGTCGCGCTGGACCGGCCCCGGCGCGACCCTCGGGCCACCGCCACAGCCGAGGAGCGCACACACCACGAACACGGACGCACGGCGAGTCATGGGGGTCATAGACGCACCGGATCGACATCCGGCCTGGCCCGCCGGTTCTCGATTTCGGCGCGCCGGCGGCGCCGCCGCGCCGCGGATCACGCCTCGGGCGTGCCGACCGGGACCAGCCGGGCCCCGCTGGGCTCGTCCGGCGCGCCGACCAGCGCCAGGTCGCCGCGGACCCAGGCCCGCATGCTGTCGCCCACGATCTCGCGGCGCCAGGTGGTCAACAGTGGGTGCGCCTCGGCCCGCGGATCGCCGCGGTGGAGCAGCCGCGCCAGCTCCTCGCACTCGCCGCGCGCGGCGATCCACCGCGGCGGGATGTCGGTGCGCTGCGACGCCCACTGCACCAGCGTGACGAAGACCTCCTGCCACAGCTGGGCCCGCGGCACCAGCGCGCGCGGCCCGCGGCCGCCCGGCTCGCCGTCGTCGTCGCCGGCCGGCACCCGCCCCGCCGCCACGTCCTCGGCCGCGGCGGCCAGGGCCGCGACGACGTCGTCGGCGTGCTCGCGCGCGACCTCGCCGGCGCCGCGGACCTTGCGGATCCCGTCGGCGTCGCGCGGGCGGCGCTGGGCCAGCTCGATCAGCACCTTGTCGGCGAGGATCCAGGTGGGCGGCTTGTTGCCCGCCGCGGCGACCTGCCAGCGCCACGCCGCCAGCCGCACCAGCGCGGCCCGGTCGGCGCCGTGCAGGCGCCGCGCGCCGCCGACGTCCTGCCACGCGTCGTCCGGCCCGGTCCGGCCGGCGGCGAACGCGACGTCGCACAGGATCTCGCACTCCTGCCGGACCCAGGCGTCGCGGCCGCTGGCGGCCAGGCGCTCGCGCAGGATCGCCGCCGCCGCGGGCAGGTGGCGGACGTCGTCGAGGGCGTAGGCGAGCTGGCGCGGCGACAGCGGCCGCGCCAGCCAGTCGGTGAACTGCGGGCCCTTGTCGATACGGGCGCCGACCAGCGCGTCGGCCAGGCGGGCGTAGCCGAGCTGGTCGCCGAGCCCGACGAACGCCGCCGCGATCTGGGTGTCGAACAGGCGCGCGCCGCGCAGGTCGAACCGCGCCGCCAGGAGCTGCAGATCCTGGCGCGCGGCGTGGGCGATGACGTCGACCTCGCCGGCGATCAGCGCCAGCAAGGGTGTCGGATCGACGACCGTGGCGTCGATGGCGCGGACCTCGACGGCGTCGGCGTCAGGGGCGTCGGGGTCGCCGGGGTCGCGGCCCGGGCACCACGCGACCTGGACCAGGGCGAGGTCGGGGCGCATCCGGCCGTCGGCCGCGAACTCGAGGTCGAGCGCGATCTCGCCGGCCTCCCGGCACGCCGCCACGACCTCCGCGACCGCGTCGGTGTCGACGATCAGCGGGCCGCCGGCCTCGGACGAGTCGTCGGTCACGCGGCCACTATATCGGTGGTAGAGTCCGCCCGCCATGAGCTCGCTCGACAGCTTCCAAAGCAAGGCCCGCATCACCGTCGGCGGTCGTACCGTCGAGATCTACCGGCTCGACGCCCTGGCCAAGGCCGGCGTCGGCGACGTCGCCACCCTGCCCTACTCGCTGCGCATCCTGCTCGAGAACCTCTTGCGCCACGAGGACGGCAAGACGGTCGGCAAGGACGACATCGCGGCGGTCGCCGGCTGGGATCCCCAGGCCAAGTCGCAGCACGAGATCCAGCTGCGCCCGGCCCGGGTCCTGATGCAGGACTTCACCGGCGTGCCCGCGGTCGTCGATCTCGCCGCGATGCGCGACGCCTTCGCCGCGATGGGCCTCGATCCGACCGCGCTCAACCCGATCCGCCGCGCCGACCTCGTCATCGATCACTCGGTCCAGGTCGACGTCTACGGCTCGCCGGTGGCGTTCGGCAAGAACGTCGACCTCGAGTACGGCCGCAACCGCGAGCGCTACCTGTTCCTCAAGTGGGGCCAGCAGGCGTTCGCCAACATGACGGTCGTGCCGCCCGGCACCGGCATCTGCCACCAGGTCAACATCGAGTACCTGGCCAAGGTCGTGTGGTCCGAGGAGATCGACGGCGTCACCGTCGCGTACCCCGACTCGCTGGTCGGCACCGACTCGCACACGACGATGGTCAACGGCCTGTCGGTCCTGGGCTGGGGCGTCGGCGGCA
Source organism: Kofleriaceae bacterium (assembly GCA_020633495.1). Classification (GTDB taxonomy): domain Bacteria; phylum Myxococcota_A; class Polyangia; order Haliangiales; family Haliangiaceae; genus WYBA01. The sequence goes on from JACKDR010000023.1 coordinate 93,794, forward strand.
TCGAGGCCGAGGCGGTCATGCTGGGCCAGCCGATGGCGATGCTGATCCCCGACGTCGTCGGGTTCGAGCTGCGCGGCAAGCTGCCCGCCGGCACCACCGCCACCGACCTGGTGCTGACGGTGACCGAGATGCTCCGGCAGAAGAAGGTGGTCGGGAAGTTCGTCGAGTTCTACGGCGACGGCCTCGACGGCCTGTCGCTGCCGGATCGCGCGACGATCGCCAACATGGCGCCCGAGTACGGCGCGACCATGGGCTTCTTCCCCATCGACGCCGAGACGATCGCGTACCTGCGGTTCACCGGCCGCGCCGACGACCAGGTCGAGCTGGTCGAGCGCTACGCCAAGGAGAACGGGCTGTGGCGCGACCCCAGCGCCAAGCTGCGCTACTCCGACACGCTGTCGCTCGACCTCGGCACCGTCGTGCCGTCGCTGGCCGGGCCCAAGCGGCCGCAGGACCGGGTGCCGCTGTCGACGTCGAAGACGGCGTGGCGCAAGACCCTGCCGGCGATCCTCGGGCCCAAGGCCAACGTCGACGCCGCGGCCGCCGCCGCGTGGGCCGACGGCACCGGCGAGGCCACCGGCCCGCTCGCCGCGTCCCGCGAGGTCACCACCGACCACGGCACGTTCACGGTCGGCCAGGGCACGGTCGTGATCGCGGCGATCACCAGCTGCACCAACACCTCCAACCCGGCGGTGCTGCTGGCGGCGGGCCTGCTGGCCCGCAAGGCCGCGGCCAAGGGGCTGCGCGCCAAGCCGTGGGTCAAGACCTCGCTGGCGCCGGGCTCGCAGGTGGTCACCGACTACCTGATCGACGCCGGCCTGATGACCGACCTCGAGACCCTGGGCTTCAACCTGGTCGGCTACGGCTGCACCACCTGCATCGGCAACTCCGGCCCCATCCACGAGGCCATCGCCGGCGCGATCAAGGAGGCCGACCTGGTCGCGACCTCGGTGCTGTCGGGCAACCGCAACTTCGAGGGCCGCGTCAACCCGTCGGTGCGCGCCAACTACCTGGCGTCGCCGCCGCTGGTGGTCGCGTACGCGATCGCCGGCACGATGGACATCGACCTCGCCACCGAGCCCCTCGGCACCGGCGCCGACGGCAAGCCGGTCTTCCTCAAGGACGTGTGGCCGAGCGCGACCGAGGTCACCGACGCGATCCGCAACCACGTGCGCCGCGACCAGTTCGTCGAGCGCTACGCCCACGTCCTCGACGGCGACGACGCCTGGCGCGAGCTGGCGGCGCCGACCAGCGACACCTACGCGTGGGACGACGCGTCGACGTACATCCGGCGGCCGTCGTTCTTCGAGGACCTGGGCCCGGAGCCGACGCCGATGACCGACCTGGCCGGCGCGCGCTGCCTGGCGCTGCTCGGCGACTCGGTCACGACCGATCACATCTCGCCTGCCGGCAACATCGCCAAGGACGGCCCCGCCGCCCGCTACCTCGGCGAGCACGGCGTCCAGCCGCGCGACTTCAACCAGTTCGGCGCGCGGCGCGGCAACCACGAGGTGATGATGCGCGGCACGTTCGCCAACATCCGCCTCAAGAACCTGCTGGCGCCGGGCACCGAGGGCGGCGTCACCCGCCACCTGCCCGACGGCACGCAGATGTCGATCTACGACGCCGCGATGAAGTACCAGGCCGACGGCGTGCCGCTGGTCGTGCTGGCCGGCGCCGAGTACGGCACCGGCAGCTCGCGCGACTGGGCCGCGAAGGGCACGCTCCTGCTCGGGGTCAAGGTGGTCATCGCCAAGAGCTACGAGCGCATCCACCGCTCCAACCTGATCGGCATGGGCGTCTTGCCGCTCGAGTTCGAGCCCGGCCAGGACGCGGCGTCGCTGGGCCTCACCGGCGAGGAGGAGTTCGCGATCGAGGGCATCTCCGCCGGGCTGTCGCCGCGCAAGCAGCTGACCGTCAAGGCCGGCGCCAAGACCTTCACCGCGATCGCCCGGGTCGACACGCCGCAGGAGGTCGAGTACCTCGCCCACGGCGGCATCCTGCAGTACGTGCTGCGCCACCGCGCCGCCGCCCTGCGCGGCGCCTGAGCGCGAGACGGGCCGGCCGGCGCCTGGTCCGGGCCTTGCTGTCTGACGACCGGTATGACCCTCCGACCCCTCCGCCCCCGCCGCTCAGGCCTCCCCGGCCGCCGTTCCGCCATCTTCCTGCCGTCCCTCGTGCTCGGCGCCACGCTCGGCGCCGGCTGTGGCGACAACTCTTCGACGCCTGGTGTCGAGTCACTGCCGTGCGACACGCCGACCACCGCGGTCTACCGCATCGACCGGGTCGACGTGCCCACCGACAGCACCGAGGCCTCGGCGTTCGGCTCCGACCTCGACGGCGACGGCACCGTCGACAACCAGGTCGGCAACATCATGTCCGCGGTGCTGCAGATCTATGGTGACCGTCCGCTGCTGGCGCAGTGGCAGGCCCAGATGGCGGCCCGGCTCGCCGGGCCGCTGGACTGGTCGATCCGCATCGACAGCTGTCCCGGCGGCGAGGCCCACGCCTGGCTGGTCGACGGCGACGCCGCCGACGCCACCGACGCCATGCTGCCGGCCGTGGGCCACTTCGACGCCACCGGCCTCGCCGCCGACGGTGGCGAGGCGATCCTGCCGCTCGGCGCCCTCGCCGACTTCACCGGCCGCGCCGACGCCGGCTGGCACCCGGCCGCCGCCGCCACCTTCGCGCTCGCCGTCGACGACACCGACGGCGACGACGCGCTCGACGGCCGGCTCGCCCTCGCGATCGCCCCGGACTACCGGCCGGTGATCGCGCGCGCCTTCGCGCTGTTCATCCAGGACCTCTACGACGACGGCGAGACCACGTGGGGCCAGGACGTCGACGCCGACGGCGACGGCCAGATCACCGTCGACGAGCTGCTCGCCGACCGCGACTTCGGGTGGCTGACCACGGCCGATCTCGACGCCGACGGCGACGGCGCCGGCGAGTCGCTGTCGATGGGCGTCGTCATCCACGCCACCCGGGTCGCGCCGTGACCGCGCGACGGCGACGCCCGCGCGCGGCGACAACTTCGCCGCCCGCGCCGGCGCTCCGCTTGCTTTACTGGACGGGCATGGCCACGCCCACGCTCCCCGCCGCCGCCCGGGCGCCCCGCGCCCGCGCGCTGATCCTGCCCACGTGCGTGCTCGGCGCCGCGCTGGCCGCCGGCTGCGGCGACGACCCGCCGCCGGTCGATGGCGAGGTGCTGTCGTGCGACGCGCCGACCACCACCACGTACCGGGTCACCGCCGTCGAGCTGCCCGTCGACACGACCGAGGTCCGCGACATCGGCGTCGACCTCGACGGCGACGGCCGTGTCGACAACGCGACCGGCAGCATCTTCGCCACCGTGCTCGACGTCTACGCCGACCGCCCCCTGCTGCAGCAGTGGCAGGCGCAGCTGGCGCCGCGCCTGGCCGGCCGGATGGACTGGTCGATCCGGATCGACCGCTGCCCCGACGACGGCGCGCACGCCTGGTTGATCGACGGCCGCGACCCCGGCGTCGTCGCCGCGATGTCGCCGGCCACCGGCACGTTCGACGCCGCCGGGCTGACGGTCGACGGCGGCGACGCGATCGTGCCGATCGGCGCCCTCGCCGACTTCACCGGCGGCGCCGACGACGGCTGGCACCCGGCCAGCCACGCCTCGCTGGCGCTCGAGGTCGACGGCGACCTCACGATGAGCGGCCTGGTCGCGGCGGCGATCGGCCCCGGCTACGAGCTGCCGATCGCGGAGGCGTTCGCCGGCTTCGTGCAGGACCTCTACGACAACGGCGAGACCGCGTGGGGCCAGGACGTCGACACCGACGGCGATGGTCAGATCACGGTCGACGAGATGCTGGCCGACCAGGTCTTCCAGATCATGATGACCCCCGACCTCGACCTCGACGACGACGGCACCGACGAGTCGCTGTCGCTGGGCGCGACGCTCCACGTCACCCGCGTCGCGCCGTGACCGGCGGGCGGTGGCGCGGCGCCAACGCCCGCGCTACTTCACCGTGCTGAACACCATCGGGTACTCGACCTCGGTGGTGGTGTCGGCGTGCGGGAACTGCCAGCGGCTCGCGACCGTGCGCGCGCACGCGGCGAACTTCGCGGGCGCGTCGCCGAGGATCGACACCGACGCGACGTCGCCCTCGGCGCGGATCGTGAACGCCAGGGCGACGGTCATCGCGTCGCGCTGCGCCGCCGGCACCCGGGCCCAGCAGTACTGCAGCTCGCCGGCGTGGGCGCGGATCGTGTCGTTGACCTCGGTCTCGGTCAGCGTCTTCAGCTCGATCACCGGCGCGGCGTCGCCGCTGGGCGCCGCCGACAGCCGCTCGCGGGTCAGGTCGAACGCCTGGGCGCGAGCCATCGCGTCGGCGGCGCGCTCCTCGACGACCGTGTCGTCGAGCGCGACCGCGGGCTCGGCGGGCGCCGCGCCCGGGCGGGCGACGTCGACGAAGCCGATGCCGAGCTGATCACAGATGCTGCGCGGCGCCTCGGTCGGCGCCTCGGCCTTGGCGGCCTTCTGGGCCTTCTTGCCCTTCGCCCCGTGGGCCTTCTGGGCCTTCTTGCCGGCCAGCGCGGGGCTGGCGGTGACGGCGATGGTGGCGACAGCGAGCAGTGCGGTTCCGGCGAGCTTCATGGCGATCCTCCCTGCGGGGGCATAGAGCACCCGCCGTGCCACCCGGCGGCGCGCACGGTTCCGCGGGCTTGGCGCCGCGCTGGGGACAGCCGTTGCCGGGGTCAACCGTGCCCGCACCGGCGGATCGAGCTGCCAGCTGGTGTCAGTCGATCCCAGCCGGCGGCGCCGACGTCGGCGCCCGCCACGCCCACTGCGCGGCCGCCGGAGGCAGCCACACCGGCCCGGCGGCGGCATACTCCCCGCGATGACCGTCCGCTACCACCGCCTCTGGGGCCCGCTGTTCCTCGCCATCGCCGCGGGCAACGGCGTCCTGTTCACCCAGGTCGGCAACGTCATGTTCCTGGTCCTCGCCGGCCTGATCGGCGTGGTCGGCGTGCTCTACCTGGTGCGCCCGCTGCTCGTCATCGAGGACGGTCACATCGACGTCAAGGGGCTGGGCGGCGGCACCCGGCGCCGCTTCGCCTACGGCGACCTCGCCGAGCTCCAGGTCGAGCCCGGCGCGATCGTGGTCGGCCGCGGCGACAACCGGGTCCGCCTCGGCATCTCGCGGGTCTTCGTCCACGCCGGCGACCTGCGCCGCCTGGCCGGCGCGGTCCGCGACGCCCGGGCCGCGGCGGTCGCGGCTCGCGATGCCGCCGGCACCGACGCCGACGCCGCCGACTGAGCCGCGCGCCGCGCGCGCGGCTACATCGCGGCCGTGTTCACGTACGGCGCGTAGGTGCGGCACTGCTGGCCGCGCAGCGACGGGCACGGCGGCAGCGCGCTGGGCGCGACCACGTCCGGCTGCACCGGCAGCACCACGCTCGACGGGTGGTCGACGTCGTGGCCGATCTCGTAGGTGACGGGGCCGGAGAACTCCTTGAGCTTGAAGAACCACTCGGCGCGGCTGTCGCCCGGGGTGTCGACGCTGACCCGGATCCGCGACCCGGCGCGGAACACGTGCTGGAAGCCGGCGGTGCCGACCCGGACCTGGGTCCAGGTGCCCGGGACCAGGGGCGCGGCCTGGGCCTCCATGAAGGTCGGCGCCGGCCACAGCTCGGTGGCGTCGTCGCCGCTGCCGCTGAGGCTGGCGCGGACCCAGCCCGACTGGACGTACATCTCCTGGCCGTCGGGGCGGATCTCGGTGAGGTTGACCTCGAGGTCGGCGTCGTCGACCGGCGAGCGCAGCCACAGGTCGACGCTGGCGGTGCCGAACATGACCTGGTCCTCGGTCAGCGGCGCGCTCTCGAACACCACCGCCGACCCGGCCGCGGGCTGCGCCCAGTCGTAGTCGGGCAAGAGGTCCCAGACGTCGCCGCCGGGCGCCAGGATGCTGACGTAGCCGGCGTCGGGGTCGAGCGCGTAGGTGAACGCCGGCGCGGTCTCGGTCGGCGCGTCGGCGGCGAGCGAGCCGTCGGGCTGGGCGTACAACCGCACCGCCTCGGTGGCCGGCGGCGGCCACGCCGTGAACGACTGCTCGAAGGTCGGCAGCGGCTCGCCGATCGTCGGGCCGCCGGCGCCGCTCTCGAACAGCGCCCGCAGCGGCGGCTCGGCCTTCCAGGCCGCGATCGCCTCGTCGACGGTGGCGTAGTCGCTGAAGCGGCTCTCGTTGAGGTCGAGATCGCTGGCGTGGAACACCGAGTCGTAGAGCTGCGGCGCCAGGAACGTGCGCAGCGGCGGATCGACCGGGACGCGGTCGGCGACGAACAGCTCGAGGAAGGTCAGCCACTCGCGCAGGACCTCGGGCTGGAAGGCGTCGACGTGGACGCCGTTGTAGACGGTCATGCGCAGCGCCGGCGACGACGTGAACTTGTCGAGCAGCGAGAAGAAGTACGGCCCGGTCTGCTCGTCCTGCCAGGCGCAGGCCAGGAACACCGGGACGTCGATCTTGTCGACGAAGGTGGCCGGGTTGTACTGGTCGTGCTCCTCGGGGACGTAGTAGGTGACCTGGCGGGCCTGCTCGACGTTGTCGACGTACTGCAGGTGCAGCAGCTGGTTGTCCTCGCACTGGGCGTCGCCGGCGTCGACCTGGGCCTGCTCCCAGCCCTGGCCGTACGGCTTGGCCTTGTCGATGACGTTGGTGATCCACGTGGTCGCGAAGCCGTCGTTGAGGATGCCGCCGGGCAGCATCGTCGTGTTGGCGCTGCCGATCACCGACAGCGGCGCGATCGCCGCCAGGTGCGGCGGCCGCGTCGACGCCACGAACATCTGGGTGATGCCCGGGTACGACAGGCCGACCATGCCGACCTTGCCGTGCATGACCCACGGCTGGGCCGCGACGGTCTCGATCACGTCGTAGCCGTCGAGCAGCTGCATGGTCTCGAAGAAGTCGAACGCGCCGCCCGAGCAGCCGGTGCCGCGGATGTTGACGTTGACCGTGGCGTAGCCGAACAGCGCCGCGATCAGGCCGGACGGATCGTTGGGGGCGTCGCAGATCGCGGGCTCGACGTCGCACAGGCCGCTGAGGCTGGCGTCGAGCGGCTCGCCCGGCTTCGACGGGTCGTAGCCGGAGTAGGTGACGACCGTCGGGTACGGCGGGTCGCCGGCCGGGAACGTGACGTAGGCCGACAGCGTCGTGCCGTCGCGGGTCGTGATGTAGTGGAAGCCGGCGTCGAGGGTCTGGCCGTCGTAGAACGACTGCGGCGGCTGGCTCGACGCCACCGACATGACCTCGAACGGGCCGGTGGTCAGCGCCGGCGTCGCGGTCGTGGTGCGGACGTGGTAGCCCGCGCCCGCCGGCACCTTGCGGAACATCAGGCTGCCCAGCTCGTCGGTGGTCCCGACCTGGACCTGGGCGCCGGAGGCGTCGACGACCTCGAGCTCGGTGGCCGGCGGCGCGTGCGTGACGTGCAGCTGCTCGACGCTGGCGCGGACCTGGAACGGCGGCGGGTCGTCGCTGCCACAGGCAGCGAGGGCGATCACGAGACAGAGGGGCACCCAGGCCCGAAGGACGCGTGGCATCGCGGCAGCATACTCTTCCGGACGCCAACACCGAGGCCCGTTCGTCGCCATCCCGGGCCGATCCGGGCCGATCCGGGCCGATCCGGCCCGGCCGCGGGCCCCACCGGGGCGGCGGCCGGGCCTGGTGCGACGCCGGTCACGCGACACCGGTCCGCGTCCCGGGGCCCGGCCCGGCCGCCGCCCCGCCGCCGCCGTGGGGGACCGCCCGGCGGCCGGCTACCGCCGCTTGGCGCGCGGGATGAGCAGGCCATAGCGCCGCGCCTTGTCGCTGAAGGTCGACCTCGGCATCCCGATCTCCCGGGCGGCGGCGCGCAGGGTGCCGTTGGTCTCCAGCGCGCGCGCCATGTCGTCGCGGACCAGGCGCTCGTGGCGCGGCAGGCCGTCGGAGCGTAGCGGCCGCATCACGGCGCGGTGGTCGCGGGCGCCCGGCCGCGACCCGGCCGCGGGGTCGCGCCAGTTGTCGAGGGGCGCCAGGCCCAGCGCCGCGGCGTCGACGTCACCGTCGCGCAGGGCGCAGCCGCGGCTGATCGCCAGGCGCAGCTCGCGGACGTTGCCGGGCCAGTCGTAGCGCCACATCGCGTCGCGGGCGTCGGCGGTCAGCTTGCGGCGACCGAAGCGGTCGGCGACCTCGTCGAGGAACGCCTCGGCGAGCTCGAGGATGTCGTCGCGCCGGACCCGCAGCGGCGGCAGCGTCACGACCACGGCGGCGACCCGGTGGTAGAGGTCGAGGCGCAGCGGCGACGCCTCGGTGCCGAGGCCCTCGAGCCGGTTGGTGGCGGCGACGATGCGGACGTCGACGTCGCGCTCGTCGCTGCCGCCGACCCGGCGGACCCGGCGGGTCTCGAGCACGCGCAAGAGGTTGGGCTGCAGGTCGAGCGGCAGCTCGCCGAGCTCGTCGAGGAACAGCGTGCCGCCGTCGGCGGTGACGAAGACGCCGTCGCGGTCGTCGGTCGCGCCGGTGTAGGCGCCGCGGACGTGCCCGAACAGCTCGGCGCCGATCAGCTCGCGCGGGATGGCGCCGCAGTTGAGCGCGACGAACCGGCCGCGGCCCCGCGGCGACGCCTCGTGGATGGCGCGCGCCACCAGCTCCTTGCCGGTGCCGGTCTCGCCGACCACCAGCACGCTGCACTCGGCGTGGGCGGCGCGCAGCGCCAGGTCGACCGCGGCGCGGAACCGCGGGTCGCGCCCGCGCAGCTGCTCGACCGCGGTCAGCGGCGCGCGGCCGCGCTGCGACAGCGCGACCAGGCGGGTCTGGCCGATCGTGATCACCGAGCCCGGCCCGACGTCGGCGATCTCGATGGGGATGCCGTTGACCTGGGTGCCGTTCTTGCTGCCCGAGTCGCGCACCAAGAGGCCGCCGTCGCCGCGGCGCTCGACCAGGCAGTGGACCCCGGACACGTAGGGGTCGTCGACGACGACGTCGCACCCGGGCGACTTGCCGATCACGAAGCGCCGGCCGTCGAGCGCCAGCGCGTGCTCCTTGCCGCGCCCCTGATCGCGCAGCGCGACGACGACGTGCGGCACCGGCACCGGCGCCGAGATCGTCTCGTTCCCGTCAAAGCTCATCACGCCTCCTCCCTTTCCGCGGCGGCTATCGTCCCGGCCGGACGCCGGTTGCGCGATTTCTCGCCGTCCGCGGCACGGTCCAGGAGCACGGACCGGACCAGGACCAAGGCCGCGAGATCACGCGCGCGCCGTCCGGGGACCGGCCGAGCGTCCCGGACGCTCCCGGACACTCCCGGACGCCGGCGCGCCGGGTCCGGGCACCGGACACTCGATCACGTCCGCGATCGCTACCGCGACCGCACGAACACGACCACGCACGACACGATCACCATGCCGATCACGATCCACCGGATCAGGCCCTGGCCGCGCCGCATCGCCAGGTGCGCGCCGATCCACGCCCCGACCACCGCGCCGACCGTCATCGCGACCGCCGCCGCCCACGCGACCTTGCCGCGGGCCGCGAACACCGCGACCGTCACGACGATGTACGCCAGCATGACCACGGCCTTGAGCGCGTTGGCCCGCACCAGGTCGTAGCGCAGCGCCCCGCCCAGCAGGGCCAGGATCAGGAAGCCGGCGCCGGCCTGCAGGATGCCGCCGTAGAACCCGGTCGCCAGGGTCAAGAGCATCGCCAGCGGCCGCCCCATGACCCGCCGCGGCTCGGTGCCGGGCGGCGGCGCCAGCGCCCCCGGCGACAGCAGCATGCCCAGCGCCATGACGATCATCGTGCCCAGCAGCAGCGGCTGGAACACCCGGTTGGGCACCAGCGTCGCCGCGAACGAGCCGGCCAGCGCGCCGACGATCATCAGCGGCGCGACGTCGAGCGCCGGCCCGCGCTCGAGCCGGCCGGCCCGCGCGAAGGTCGCCGCCGAGGTCCCGCACTGCGCGAAGATCGGCAGCCGCGAGGTGCCGTTGGCGACGTCGGCGGGCAGCCCGGCGAGCATCAGCGTCGGCACCATCACCATCGAGCCGCCGCCGGCCAGCGTGTTGACGAAGCCGCCGATCAGGCCGGCGCCGCCGACCGCCGCGAGCCAGCCCGGGTGCACTACTGCGGGATCCCGTCGCAGAACAGGACGTCGTCCGGCACCCCCGGCTCCGGCGTCATCGGCCCGGTGCCGCCGTACTGGACCCGCTGCGCCGCGGTCAGCGTGCGCGCCGACGCGATCTCGCCGAGCACGGTCGCGCCCTCGGTCGCGGTCCGCGAGTAGTCGCCGTAGTCGACGTGGTACAGGCCGAAGCGGGGCCCGAAGCCCTCGGCCCACTCGAAGTTGTCGTACAGGCTCCAGTGGTAGTAGCCGCGGACGTCGACGCCCTCGTCGCGGGCCTTGCCGATCTGCTCGAGGACGCGGACCACGTTCTCGGCGCGGCGGGCGCCGACCTCGGTGGCGATGCCGGCCTCGGTGACCACCAGCGGCAGCGACGGCCAGCGCTGCGAGAAGTCGACCAGGATGTCGTGCAGGCCCTCGGGCCAGAACTCGTAGCCCATGGTCGGGACGCAGAACGTGGGGTCGGCGGGGTGCAGGCAGGCGCCGAGATCGAAGCCGCCGAAGCACGGCGCGATGCCGAGATCCGGGATCAGCGCGACCTGGCCGGTGACGCCGGCGCGGAAGTAGTACTGGACGCCGAGCCAGTCGAGGGTGTTGCGCCAGGTCGGCTGGTCCTCGTCGAGGGTGCCGTCGAGATCGGGGTCGAAGCCGCCCTGGGTCAGGGCGTCGGCGAACAGGTGGTGATAGACGTAGATCACGGTGTCGCGGGCGGCGACGTCGAGCGGGTCGTCGGAGGGCACGTGGTCGGCGGCGGCGACCCAGTCGGCGACCGACAGCGTCAGCCCGACCGCGGCGGCGACGCCGTCGCCGTCGGCGTCGGTGGTGTCGGCGGCCTTGATCGCGGCGTACATCGCGGCGTGCGCCGACAGGTAGTCGCGCACCACCGGGATGAAGTCGTCGTAGATGTCGAAGATGGTCATGCGGCCGGGCGGGAACGAGCCGATGCCGTACGACGCCAGCAGGTAGTTGACCGGCTCGTTGAGGGTGGCCCACTCGTCGACGCGGTCGCCGAAGCGCTCGGCGAGCAGCCCGGCGAACTCGGCCATCTCCTGGACCACCTGCGGCCCGCCGACGGGGTGGCCGAGGCCGCACAGGTTGGTGTCCGAGACCCCGTTGGTGCACGACGGATCGCGCGGATCGGCGACCCACACCGGGTTGGAGAAGTGGTGGATCGTGATCATCGGCCGGATGCCGGCGGCGATCAGCGCGTCGAGCTGGTCGCTGTAGTGCTGCAGCGCGGCCTCGTCGATGACGTCGCGCTGCGGCTCGACCCGCGCCCACTCGATGCTGAACCGGTACGAGTCGAGGTGCATGTCGGACAGCAGGCCGACGTCCTCGATCGCCTTGGTGTAGCCCATCGCGGCGTCGCCGACGAAGGTGTCGTGGCCGAGGCCGCCGTCGGCCTCGGGCTGGGTGAAGACGTACCAGTCGGTGTTGACGTTGCCGTCCTCGATCTGGGTCGCCGCCGACGCCGCGCCGAAGCGGAAGCCGCCCTTGCCGGCGTCGCCGACCAGCGGCCCCATCGTGCCGAAGGGGACGTCGACCGGCGCCGGATCGGAGCCGCCGCAGGCCGCGAGGGAGGTGGCGACCGCGAGGCCGAGGAGGACGAACCGCGTGGGCATGGCCGCATCCTGCCCGATTGCGGCGCCCCGCGTCATCTGCCAAGGTCGGCCCCGATGAGCCTCCCCGACCAGACCGGCAAGTTCGCGATCGTCACCGGCGCCAACGCCGGCATCGGCAAGGTCACCGCGCTGGAGCTGGCCCGCGCCGGCGCCCAGGTGTGGCTGGCCTGCCGCTCGAAGGAGCGCACCCAGCCGGTCCTCGACGAGATCGAGCGCGCCACCGGGCGCGCGCCGGGGTTCCTGACCCTGGATCTGACCTCGCTGGCGTCGGTGCGCGCCGCCGCCGCGGCCTACCTGGCGCTGAAGCAGCCTCTGCACCTGCTGGTCAACAACGCCGGCCTGGCCGGCCAGCGCGGCCTGACCCAGGACGGCTTCGAGCTGACCTTCGGCGTCAACCACCTCGGCCACTTCCTGTTCACCCACCTCCTGCTCGACACGATCAAGGAGTCGGCGCCGGCGCGCATCGTCAACGTCGCGTCGGCGTCGCACTACCAGGCCAAGAAGGGCATCCCGTGGGACCGGCTGCGCCAGCGCACCCGCGGCATCACCGCGATGGACGAGTACGCGGTGTCCAAGCTGGCCAACGTCCTGTTCACCCGCGAGCTGGCGCGCCGCCTCTACGGCACCGGCGTCACCACCTACGCGCTCCACCCCGGCGTCATCGCCTCCGAGATCTGGCGCAAGGTGCCGTGGCCGATCCGGCCGGTGATGCGGTCGTTCATGAAGAGCACCGAGGAGGGCGCGCAGACCTCGCTGTACTGCGCGACCGCCCCCGAGCTGGCCGAGCACAGCGGCCGCTACTACGACGACCGCAAGGAGAAGCGGCCCAGCCGGGTCGCCCTCGACGACGCCCTCGCCGCCGAGCTGTGGGACCGCAGCCTCGAGATGTGCGGCCTGACCGGGCGCGCCGCGGCCTGAGCCCGGCTGCCCGCTGGTCCGACCGCGAAGCTGCGCCGCTCGCCGCGTGATCCGCGCCTGGTATCCCACCGGGCGCGGCGCGATACCATCGGCGCGATGCTGCCCCCTCGCGCCGTCCGCGCCTGCGTCCTGAGCCTCGGCCTCGCGCTCGCCGCCACCGCCGCCCTCGGCGGCTGCGGCGGCTGCGGCTCCAACCCGGCCGGTGACGACGACGGCGCACCCGACGCCGATACCACCGCCATCGACGGCCCCGGCGCGCCCGACGCCGACACCTGCACCGGCGGCACGCTGTGCGGCGAGCCCGCCACCTGCTGCGCCGCCGGCAACGAGTGCGTCGACGATCGCTGCCTCGCCGCGTGCGCCAGCGGCGTCCGCTGCGGCGCCACCCTCGACGTCTGCTGCGACGCCGGCGACGTCTGCCTGTCGAACGCGTGCACCACGCCGGGCGCCGCGTGCGGCGACTCCTACGACTGCGACCCCGGCCAGTTCTGCGAGCCGACCCTGGGCCAGTGCCTGCCCCAGCCCGACCCGCTGACCTGCGAGTACACACCGACCTTCGACGCCCTCTCCGTCACCGAGGAGTGGAGCTACACCGACAGCGAGATCATCTCGATCCCGGTGGTCGCCAACCTCGACGGCGCCGGCAAGCCGGAGGTCGTCGTCAACCTCACCCAGCAGGACGGCGCCGGCTTCCCCGGCGGTCGCATCGCCGTGCTCGACGGCGCCACCGGCGCGGTCCTGGTGCCGCCGATCGCCGACAACCCGCCGACCAGCTACGGCTCGCACGGCCGCTCGACGATCGCCGTCGGCGACGTCTCCGGCGACGCCCTGCCCGACATCATCTACGCCTCGCGCGTCGACGGCACCTTCAAGAGCCTGATCGTCGCGATCGACCGCACCGGCGCCGTGCTGTGGACCTCGCACGACGCGGTCGGCCCGCGCCGCTTCACGATCGAGAACGCCGCGATCACCCTGGCCAACTTCGACGACGATCCGCAGGCCGAGGTCGTCATCGGCGCCACCCTGCTCGACCACGACGGCACCGTCGTCTGGGAGGCGCCCGGCACCGCCGGCACCGGCCCGACCCACGGCACCAACAACGGCTACACCGGCGGCATCGCCGCGGTCGCCGACCTCGACGGCGACGGCGTCCCCGAGATCGTGACCGGCAAGGAGGCGTGGAAGGTCAGCTGGAACCAGGGCCCGCCGGTCGCGGTCACCGTGACCCCGTACTGGACCTACGCCGGCGACGACGGCTACCCCGCGATCGCCGACCTCGATCAGGACGGCGACCCCGAGGTCATCCTCGCCGCCAACGGCAAGGTCGTGGTGCTGAACGGCCAGACCGGCCTCCTGTGGTGCGGCGTCGATCCCACCGACGCGCTGTGCGTCGGCGGCACCGCCCGCACCGCGCCGCTGGCCATCCCCGGCGGCGCGTCGCAGAACCGCGGCGGCCCGCCGACGATCGCCGACTTCGACGCCGACGGCCGCCCCGAGATCGGCGTCGCCGGCGGCCACAGCTACTCGGTCTACGACCTGGCGCGCACCGGCGAGGACATCGTCCAGCCCGCCGGTGATCCCACGCCCGCGCCCGGCGCGATCTTCGTGCGCTGGTCGCAGGCCACCCAGGATCTGTCGAGCAACGCCACCGGCTCGTCGGTGTTCGACTTCCAGGGCGACGGCGTCGCCGAGGTCGTCTACGCCGACGAGTGCCACATGCGCGTCTACCGCGGCACCGACGGCGTCGTCGAGCTCGACCTCCCCAACACCACCGGCACGATCCACGAGTACCCGCTGGTCGTCGACGTCGACGGCGACAACAACTCCGAGATCCTGATCGTGGCGAACCAGGCCAACGCCGCCACCGACTGCCCCGGCATCACCCCGCGCAAGGGCCTGTTCGTCTACGGTGACAGCAACGACGAGTGGGTGCCGACGCGCAAGGTCTGGACCCAGCACGCCTACCACGTCACCAACGCGTCGTCGGCCGGCAACGTGCCGCTCGCCGAGGCCGACAACTGGGACCAGCCCGGCCTCAACAACTACCGCCAGAACGTCCAGGGCGACGGCATCTTCAACGCGCCGGACCTCGCCCTCGACCTCGCCGTCGGCCTGAACCTGTGCGGCCAGGGCCAGCTCGAGCTGCGCGCCCGCATCACCAACCTCGGCGCCCTCGGCGTCCCCATGGGCGTCGAGGTCAGCTTCTACCGCGGCGCCGACGCCACCGGCACCCTGCTGGGCACGGCGGCCACCACCGCGCCCCTGCTGCCCGGCCAGTCGACGACGGTGACGCTCGCGATCGACGCCCCGGTCACCGCCGACGACTACTACGCCGCGGTCGACACCGCGGGCGGCGGCGCCGGCGTCGTCGCCGAATGCGACGAGTCCAACAACGACGACCGCGTCACCGCCGCCGGCTGCCCGATCGTGAACTGAGCGGGCGCACGGCCAGTCGCGCCGCACGCTTCGCTCACGCCGAGCGGAGCCCGAGCGGCGAAGCCGCGAGGGCGCAGTCGAGGCGGCGGGCCGCGGCCGGAACCCCGTCGGCGATGGCGGACCGTCTCGGCGCCCGCCCCCTCGACTTCGGGGTCGCGGCTCCGCCGCTCCCCCTCCGCTCGGGGTGAGCGTGAGATGCGCTCTAGGCGGCGGCGCCGCCGCCGCGGCCATCACGCCCCGCGCCCGCGCCCGCAACGGCGCACCGGCCGCCGTGTCATCCTCGCCGTGATCGTGATGTCCCGTCCTCGCCGCCGCGTCGCCGTCCTGCTCGCGCTCGTCCTCGGCCTGGGCGCCGCCGCCGCCGCCGCCGCGGTGGCGCTGATCGTCCACCGGTCGGCGCGGCGCGCCGCCGCCCCGCCCGCCGACGCCCGCGGCAGCGACGACGGCTGGCGCTACGTGCCGCTCGACGGCTGGCACGGCGACAAGGACGGTGACCCGTTCGCGGCCGCGGGACGCTGCGCCGAGCTGGTCGACACCGTCATCACGTACCCCAACTGGGTCCTCGACATCGCCGACAAGGGCGCCGGCTGCGCCGGTGACTGGGAGAACGCCCACTTCGCCATCCACGCCACCGGCGAGGTCACGTGGACCGCCGACCAGCTGCCGACCCGGACCCTGTGGCTGACCCCCGACGAGCTGGCGCGGGTCCGCGGCCTCAACCGCCACGACTGCGCCAGCGAGCCGGACCGCTACGCCGGCGGCGCGCTGTACTACGAGCTGTCCTGGGGCGGCGGCGACGGCGTGCGCATCCACCAGGAGAGCGCGCTGGGCGCCGAGATCGACGCGATCCTGTCCGGCCCCGTCGGCCGCTACGACGCCGCCCGCCTCGCCGCGGTCGCGCCGGTGCGCATCGAGCTCGCCGGTCGCTCGATCGACGCGACCCGCACGTGGACCCGGCGCGGCGCCGCCTACCAGATCGTCATGGACGACGACGGCGCGATCACCGTCACCCGGCGCGGCAAGCCGCGCCACCACGCCCGGGTCGACGTCCGCGCCCGCGTCGACCTGATCGACGCCCTGCTCGACGGCCACGGCGCCACCCCCGCCGAGCTCGACCTCGCCCGCGGCCGCGCCGTCCTCGGCGATCGTACCGTGACCTTCGCCGTCGACTTCATGACCCGCGACCCGGCCCTGCAGCCCCTGGCCCGCGCCCTCGACTACGCCGTCTTCGCGCCGGAGGAGTGACGCGCGCCCACGCCGCGTCGATCGCCGTGCCACGGTCTGGCCGCGGCCGCCGGGCCGCGCGAGGATGGTGGCGCGCGTGCGCTCGCAGGGACGCCGACGCGCAGGTCGAACCGACATGAAGTTCCGCGCCAAGGTCATCCCCTCCGGCAACGCCACCGCGGTCGAGGTCCCGACCGCCGTCCTCACCGCGCTCGGCGCCGGGTCCCGGCCGCTCGTGGTCATCACGATCAACGGCCACCGCTGGCGCAGCCGGATCGCGTCGATGCGCGGCCAGCACCTGATCGGGATCAGCGCCGCCAACCGGACCGCGAGCGGCATCACGCCCGGCCAGGTCGTCGCCGTCGCCGTCGCCCTCGACACCGAGCCGCGCGTCGTCGCCGAGCCGGCCGATCTCGCCGCCGCCCTCGACGCCGCGCCGCGGGCCCGCGCCGCCTTCGAGCGCCTGCCCTACGGCCTGCGGCGCAAGCACGTCGCCGCGATCGAGGAGGCCAAGGCCGCGGCGACCCGCCAGCGCCGCATCGACAAGCTGGTCGCGACGCTGACCTCGCCGGCGTGACCGCGCGCGGCGGCGCGCTCGCGCGGCTAGAAGCTGCCGCTCAGCGCCAGCCCGGGCGACGGCCACCGGCGCTGCCGATGACGATGGGCGCGAGGCCGACGTCGAGCCCGTGCTCGCGGTTCCACGCGTCGACCGCGTCGCCGGTGGTCGCCAGATCCCAGACCACGTCGGCGACGTACGCGCCGGTGCCGAGCACCATCGCCGCCACGTAGGGCCCGCGGTCGCACTCCTGGTCGAAGCAGGCGCCGAAGCCCGCGGCCACGCCCACCACCGCGACCGCCGCGCCCCCGACGCGCAGCCCGAGCCCCGGCGTCAGGTAGTGCCCGGCGTACCAGTGCCCCGCGGATGGGCCGAGCAGCAGCGCCGCGGTGCCGGTCCAGTACATCCCGATGGCCAGGCCGTCGCTCTTCTGCCCGGCGGCGACCATGCCGGCGCCGAACAGCAGCGGGCCCGCGATCGTCCCCGCCACCGACAGGCCGAGCGCGGTGCCGTCCTCCTTCGGCGCCAGCGTGGCGTCGCCCTCGGCGCGCGCCGGCGTCGAGACAGCCAGGACGGCAAGCGCAGGCACGATGGCGACGGCGGACAGGAGGGCGCGGCGGGGATGGCGGGCGATGGACTGCATGTCGTCGCCCGGTGCACCCGCCGTGCCGCCGCGCAACCCCGCGTCCCGCCGTGCCGCGCGGGTGTCAGCCACCGCGCCCGTCGACGGCTCGACGTCGAGCCGTGGACACCGCGGACGCCAGCCGTTGCCTGGCCGGCAACGGCGGGGACGCGCGTGGGACCTTCCCCCCGGCCAGGGCTCGGGCGGTCCGTCCCGGAGCTACGGCAACCGCACACGTTCGCGCACGGGCGCGACGGACTCGCAGCGTCGAAGCGCTTCGAGTTGCCCTGACGCCTTCTCTGGACACCAGAGAATGTCGAGCGCCGTCATGACGACCCCGAGGCCGGCTTTGTAGCAGGGTGGTGAGGAGCAGTACTCGACGTCGCCGATGGCGTCACGCAGCGCGAGCCACGCATCCCCGCTCGCACGCATCAGCGGCGTCGAGAGCCCGGCGCGATCACGCTGCATGCAGCGGAGCGTCGGCGGACCGAGACGCGCTTCGAGCGCGTACACCTGATCCTCCAGGCAGAGCTCGTATCGAGTGACCACGAGATCGTCGGTCACCGGCCATCCCTCGGGAGCATCGACACCCGCGTCGCGCGTGTCCGCCGCGGCATTGCCCAGGACCAGCAGCGTTCCCGACAGCAGCGCCGCCGCAGCTACTTGCAGCGGTCGCATCCGCCTTGCGTCTCCTCGCTGGCTGCGTGGGAGCTCTCCGCGCAACACGTTGACCACCGGCCTCTCGCCCGGTCTATCGTCCGCGGCCATCGGGCGAGCTCCAGTAGCGCACGGTTGCGGGCGCGGTGCTGCTCCATCCTGGGCGATCCACGGTGCCGCACCGGGCGAGCTCCACCCGGTACAGGAGCGCCTTGGATGAGCACCGCACCACCTGAAGCGAGAAGATGGCTGGCGCGAGGCCCGCCGTGTAGCTGTTGCAGGGCCCCTCCACACAACCGTACAGGTGTCCACGTGACTCGGCGAGCGCCTCGCTGAGTGCATCCGTGTGACGAAGCCAGCGCTCGATGGCCGGTGTCTTCGGGGCGCGGCACCACACCAGGGAATCGGGGTCGTAGGCGTCGAGATGCGTGCTCACGCACTTCTCCCACGCACCTGCACGCAGCCGGAACGTCGACTCCGGGGCTTCCTCCGGCCGGTCCGCGGGCTTCGCGCAACCCAGGGCACCACAGACAGCGACGACCACGACGAAGATCCTCATCGGCAGTTCACCCTCCTTCACCGCGCGACTGGCGATCACTCGTCGATGTCCTTGGTGCCCGACGGCTTCTCCGACCCGACCTTGCCCGTGGCCCCGTCCTGCCGTTCGCTCCACCGGTACGACACCGCGCCGCGGGTATCTGCCGCGGCATTGCCCAGGACCAGCAGCGTTCCCGACAGCAGCGCCGCCGCGGCTACTTGCAGCGCTCGCATCCGTCTTGCGTCTCCTCGCTGGCAGCGTGGGCGATCTTCACGAAACGCATTGGCCACCATGGTCCCGCCCAGTCTATCGTCCGCGGCCATCGGGCGAGCTCCAGTAGCGCACGGTTGCGGGCGCGGTGCTGCTCCATCCTGGGCGATCCACGGTGCCGCACCGGGCGAACTCCACCCGGTACAGGAGCGCCTTGGACGAGCACCCCAGCACCTGAAGCGAGAAGATGGCTGGCGCGAGGCCCACGGTGTAGCTGTTGCAGGGCCCGCCCACGCAACCGTACAGGCTCTCCACGTGACTCGCCGAGCGCCTCGCCGAGCGTATCGGTGTGACTCAGCCAGTTCTCGATCGCGGGGGTCTTCGGGGCGCGGCACCACACGTGAAAATCGGGGTCGTAGTCGACGAGGTGCGTGATCACGCACTTCTCCCACGCACCTGCACGCAGCCGGAACGTCGACTCCGGGGCTTCCTCCGGCCGGTCCGCGGGCTTCGCGCAACCCACGGCCCCACAGACAGCGACGACCACGACGAAGATCCTCATCGGCAGCTCACCCTCCTTCACCGCGCGACTGGCGATCACTCGTCGATGTCCTTGGTGCCCGACGGCTTCTCCGACGCGACACCTCCCGTGGCCCCGTCCTGCCGCTCGCTCCACCGGTACGACACCGCGCCGCACCTGCCGAGCACCCCGCGGTAGATCGCCGCCTGTGACGGACAGCGCAGCACGTAGATCGACAGCATGACGGGTACGAGCCCCGGCGTGTAGCTCGCGCACGGTCCTCGCACGCACCCGGTCGCCCGCCCCATGCGATGACCGATCAGGGCCATGGCGCCGTCCAGCGCGTGCTGCAGCGGAGCGGCCTCGCCGGGCGCCGCGACGGGACAGCCCCGCAGGAGCTGGTCGCCGAGGTCCGCGAACAGATGCTCGTAGATGCACGAGTCCCAGCGCGCGACCGACTCCGCCCGTCCCTTCCACACGTCCTCGCGAGCGCCGGTTGCGCACGGCAACCGCCGGCGAGCAGCGGTGTCTGGGCGACATGTGGAGATGGGTGTCGATCGTGTCATTGCTATCGTTCGCGGCGTGCGCGCGGGCGCATGATCCGCCGGCGGCCGAGGGGGAGTCGCCGAATGCCGGCACGGGTCCGACGGCCGGAGCCGGGGCTGCGCCACCGGAGCCGTGCACGAAGGAGCCGCCCTCGGGTCCACGTCGACTGGGCCTCGTGCGCGAGGGGCCGACCACCACCGAGCGCGGCGTGGTGTGGCTGGCGCCCGACGGGGTGAGGCTGCTCGCGCCCAGCGCGGTCGACCCCCGCGCCCTCGACGACGCCGAGCTCGAGCAGGTCCTCGGCCCCCCGGGCCGCCTGCGGATCCGCTGCGATCCCTCGGGCTGCGGTGAGCACGGCGACGGCAAGGCGCTGTACCTGATCGACGGGGCGTCCGAGCGACTGCTGGCCCGCAACCTCTCCGAGGTGCACGGCGGAGAGATCATCGGCGACCACGCCTACTGGGTCACCTACGGCCCGTACGGGATGGGGGGCAACCTGTCCCGGGCCGCCCTCACGGGAGGAGGGCCCGAGACGCTGTGGTCGGGCACCGGGGTCACCGAGATGATCGTCGATGGCACCACGATCTACTTCGCGTCCGAGGACCAGCTCGTCGCCTACGACACCGTCGCCGGCCGCACGCGGGTCCTGGTGGACGGCGCCGTCCGACCGAAGCACCTGTTCCTCCGCGATGGCCGCGTGTTCTGGTCGGAGCTCGGCAACCCGCACTCGCGGAGCGAGCCGAGCGGCGCGCTTCGCTCGATCAGCCTCGCGACCGGCGAGGTCACCACCCACGCGGCGCCGGTGCCGTGGCCGTCGCTGCTGCACGTCGACGACGCGCGCCTCTACTGGGCCTCGCGCGACCAGGGCCTGCTCCGCGCCGTCCCGCGGACCGGCGGTGACAGCGAGACCGTCGCCGACCTCGGGCCAGGGTGCGGCGGCATCCTTTGGATGGACCAGACCAGCGCCGGCCTCCTCCTGCTGCGCGGCGACGAGCTGTCGATGATGTTCGGTCAGCCGGCCGAGCTGTGGCTGGTGCCGGCGGGCTCGTGACCGGCCGGTTCGATCGAAGCCGCACGACGGGACCGGCACTGGATGGCTGCCAATGGCGGCCGTTCACGATTCTCCACAACCCGGACCGTGCCGATCCGACACCGGCGGCACGTAGCTCGGTCCACACCTGCGGGCCAGCACAGCGCACGACGATGACCTACCGCGATGACACGGAAGCCCTGCTCGCCCGACTCGCCGTGCTCGAAGCGCAAGAGTCCGAATTCCTGCTGCTGCGGCGACGCTGGCGCGAGCTCGCTCGCGAGAACGGTGCCTTGCGAGACCAGGTCGCGTCGCTGACCCGCCAGCTCGCGAGCCTGTCGACAGAGCGCGCCGCCCCGGTGGCGGCGCCTCCCCCGCCGCTGCCGGGCGCGCCCGCGCCCGTCGTCCCCGAGCTCGACGCGCCAGGCCCGGACAGCCTGACTGCCGGCGACGATCCCGACGCCGCGAGCGTGCCGCGAACGCGTCGGTACTCGGCTCGATGGGGGCTGTAGCGACCTCTCGGGCACGCCTACGGCCGCAACCGGCGCGCGGCCAGCACGATAGCCGTCCCCAGACGATGACCTACCGAGACGATACCGAGGCGCTGCGGGCGCGACTGACCGTCCTCGAGTCCCAGGAGGCGGAGAACCTGGTCCTGCGACGACAGGTGGCCCGCCTGGTCGCCGAGAACGCGGCGCTGCGCGCGCAGCTGGCCTCGGTGCGGCCCCCGGGGCAGACGGTCACCGGCGCGCCGACGCCAGCCGCGGCGCCGGGCCCCGCGTTCGCTCCGCCCGCGGTCCCGGGCCCCGCGTTCGCTCCGCCCGCGCCGCCAATGCCGTGGCCGCCGCCGCCCGACAACTCGGCAAAGGAGCCTCCGATCGAGCACGCCACCGGCCGCATCGACGCCGCGCCGATCCGCGCCTTCCTCGCCGAGGTGCTCGGCGAGGACCCGCGCGCCTACCGGCTTGCGGTCCACGGCCGCGACCCCGTCACCGGCGATCTGATCGTGGAGGCGGTCCACGACGGCGACCTGTTGCCACCCGCCGCCGCGACCATCGCGCTCACCAGCACCGCGCGTCGGTCGCGCACCCTTCGCGTCGCTCCCACCACCGGGCGCGTCCGCTACGCCGAGCGCTGGCGAGGGTGACCGGGCGGCCGGTCGTCGCGCGCTGTCCGATCAGCCTTCTCGGGTCGTCTTCTCACGCAACCCCGGCTGACGGCCGTCGATACCTCTCGCCGTGACGCCCGCACCCCATGGCATGAGAAGCAACAAGTCCGTCGCTGCGAAGCCCGATCGCCCTGGAGCTCGGCCATGAGCCGCGGCCAGGAGGCCACGCACACCACAGCGACAGCGTCCACGGCGCCGGCGAGGGGAGCTTCGGCAGCAGGGTCACACGGCGTGCCTGGAGACATCCAGGCGACGCGACTGCTCTACGCGCAACTCGCCGGAGCGGTCGACGATCTACCGGGGCACCCCGAGGACGCGCAGGAGACGTGGGACCTGTTCCTCGACATGGACGTCGCGCTGAGTGCGCTCGACGACGATCGTGAGCGCCGCGCCGAAGCCACGGCGCTTCGTGGCGCCGTCGACGCGCTCTACGCGCAAGCCGATGCTACGGGACGTCGGCGCCCCGGCGACGACGTCGACAGCGTTCGTCACCGCAGCACAGGACGCGAGCGACACGGCGCCCGACGAAGTTCCGGTGACGGGCACTTCAGCGATCGGCGTCCCGGCCGCCGACGCCGTGAACTGTCACAGCGACGACGCCGCGGGCTGCTTCTTGAGCCATGACCAGCGCCAGACGTTGCTCATGCAAGTCGCTCACGTCGTACAGTCGTCCATGGCGAACTTCCACGCCGCGATCCTCGGCGTTCGACTCGACCGCAAGTTACAGGACAACGGCAGCGGGGGATGGGGTTTCCTGGCCGAGTTCCTCTTCGCGTCGATCTCGGGACCGCTGATCGGCGCCGCGCTCAAGGGCTTCAAGAACTTCCGCAAGGCTGTCAGCGCGCTGCGGGATGCCAACGAGCTGGCGGCGATCGGCTTCGGGTCGGAGCGGCCCATCGGCGCCGTCAAGGCCGCGCTCGCGAGGGTCTCGCCCGACATGGTTGCGACGCTGCTGGGCAGTGCGTCGAAGGGCCTTCGCGGCAAGCTGAAGAACGCCGCCCACAGCGACGGCGACAGCACACCCTCCTGGGACGTCTTCCTGACGACCATCCAGGATGGAATCAAGCCGCTCGAAGACGACATCGGCATCGTCCAGGCGGCGCAGGCGGATGACGCGGGGCTCGTGGCGCTCGACAACACCTACCTGGACCCGCAAGCGCACAGCGTCACGGAGTACAAGGCGTACATGAACGACATGCTCGGGCGCTTCGATGCCGAGGGCGTCAGCAAGGTCGGCACGAAGTTCGAGGACGGTGGCAGCGTCCGCGCGATCCACATCGAGGCCTATGGCCAGACCCGCGTCGGCATCCTCGTCGATCACGGCACCGACTACACCGGCAAGTCCGAGTCGACGCCGTACGGACCGATCCCCCTGCGAGGCACCGGCGAACAGCGCCTCCTCTCGCTGGTCGACGACGATCTGGTCGACTACGCGCTCTCGGTCAGCGGCGCCGCGGCGCCCACCGAGACGGTGCAGGTCACCGAGGAGCACGCGCCGTTCCACTTCGCGCCGGACGACCGGCTACTGTCGTACGGCAACCCCGAGCACCGCTACCGCGCCTGGGTTCATCAGGCGCACGCGGCACAGAGCAACACGACCGCCGCGCGGACCGGTGACGCCGCGAACGACGCCGCCACCGCGCTCGTGGAGGTCTTCTGATGCCCAAGATCGCAGCTACCGTCGGATGCGCCGTCGGAGCGCTCTCGCTCACAGTCACCGGGCTGCTCATCGGCGTCCGCCTCGCGCAGTCCAGTACCCGCGCCGCCGACGAGGTCGTCGTGCTACGGCAGCGGATGGCGATGCTCTGTCAGATGACGCAAACCGACCTCGACATCCAGCAGCGCGATCCCCTGCGCGACGCCAACGCCGACCTCAAGTACCTCGCCGCGGTCGCGCCGGCGATCTACGCGTGCGTGGGTGAGTTCCCGGCCAGCGTGCCGTCCCCCGAGGAGTACACGCGGCTGCGGCAGGTCCTCGACGCCGCCATCCAGCGGTACCGATGACGGCGCCATCCCGCCGCCAGCTCCCGGGCGGTGCGTGGGCGCGACCCAACTCACCCCTGCCGGGTGATCGACCGCGCAGATTTTTCTCGCAACCCCGGTGAGTGGCCGTCGATACGCCTCGCCGTGACGCCCGAACCCTCTGGAGACCCCATGCGCCGCGCTTCCTCGTCGGGATCGTTGCCCGGCACACCGATCTTTCCCACCGCTTGCCAGGTCGCGCCGTGTTATTCGGCGACTCCCATGTGTGAGCGGCGCTCTGTTTCCTGGAGTCTTCGTGCGGTGTCTCTGGCGGCGATGCTGCTCGCCACTGCGTGCTTCGACCCGCCGATCAACATCGATCCGATCGACGCCGAGCCGGGACCGATGATCGACGCCGGGCCCGACGCGCCCGATGCGGAGCCCGGGCCCGACGCGATGGCGCCGGACGCGATGCTCGATCCGGCGCTGCTGACGACGACCGCGACCGCGCACGACTTCGGCGACGTCGCCCAGGGCGGCACCTCCGGTGTCTACCAGGTCTACGTCCGCAACAGCGGCCAGGTCGCGTCGAGCCCGATCTCGATCAGCCTCGAGGGCGCCAACGCCGCCGACTTCGAGATCGTGCCCACCGGCGACGCCTCCGACTGCAGCGGCGCCACGCTCGACCCCGACACCACCTGCAAGGCGCAGGTCCGCTTCCACCCGGCCGCGGTCTCCGCCCTCGGCGCCACGCTGGTGGTGTCCGCGACCGACGGCGGCTCGGTCCGCGTCGACGTCAGCGGCAACGGCCTGTCGCCGGGCGCGCTGATGCTGGTCACGACGACGCCGCTCGACTTCGCCACGATCAAGATCGGCTCCACGTCGGCGACCCAGACGGTCACCGTCCACAACACCGGCGACACCGCGACCGGCTCGCTCACCGTCAGCTTCGACAGCACCAACTACACCGCCGTCGTCGACGGCTGCGGCGGCGCGCCGCTGCCCGCCACCAGCGACTGCAGCGTCCAGCTGCGCTTCAACCCGACCAAGGTCGACGCCATCCCGACCCAGCTGTCGATCCGCGAGAGCCCGACCGCCGGCGTGTCGCTGTCGGTGAGCGGCACCGGCGCCGCCGACCTGCAGGTCAGCAAGGGCAACACCGGCCGCATCGTCTCCGATGTCGCCGGCCTCGACTGCGGCACCGGCTGCACGGTGCAGACCGGCACCTTCACCACCACCCCGATCCAGCTCACCGCGACCCCGGACGCCGGCTACATCTTCGACGGCTGGACCGGCGCGTGCGCCGGCGCCAACCCGTCGAACGTGTGCTCGGTGCCCCTGACCCAGGCCCTGACCTCGACGGCGGCGACGTTCACCCAGGTGTTCCGGCTGGACGTCTCGGTCACCGGCACCGGCGCGGTCACCAGCGCGCCCGTGGGCATCACCTGCGGCTCCGCCGGCACCGACTGCGACCAGGACTACGTCACCGGCACGATGGTGACGCTGACCGCCGAGCCCGCCGCCGGCTTCGAGGTGTTCTCGTGGAGCGGCGCCGCCTGTGGCGTCGGCGTCCACACCTGCCAGGTGACGATGAACCAGGCCCGCACCGTCGCGATCGAGTTCCGGCGCCAGTACACCCTGACCGCGTCGACGAACGGCTCCGGCGCCGGCACGATCGCCGGCGGCGGCATCTCCTGCAGCCCGACCTGCACCGCGACCCTGTTCCAGAACGACGTCGTCAACCTCGGCGCCACCCCGGCCGCCGCCGGCACCGGCTACCAGCACGTGTTCACCCAGTGGGGCGGCGCGTGCAACGGCGCCGGCGCGTGTCAGGTCACCATGGACGGCGACAAGGACGTCAGCGCGACGTTCACCAAGCAGTACCAGCTCAGCGTCGGCCACGCCGGCGCCGGCGGCGGCACCGTGACCGGTACCGGCGGCTTCTCGTGCGCCGCCGGCACCTGCACCAGGTTCTACGACAGCGGCACGGCGGTCAGCCTGTCGGCCGCTCCGAACGCGGGCTCGGCCTTCGCGGCCTACGGCGGCGACTGCAGCGGCGGCTCGTGCAACCTGACGATGAACGCCGCGCACAGCGTCACCGCGACCTTCAACCTGATCTACCGGCTGACCGTGGCCGTCACCGGCGGCGGCGTCGTGACGTCGAACCCGGCCGGCATCACCTGCGGCACCGGCAACACCGACTGCACCGAGGACTACACCGCCAGCCAGTCGGTCGCGCTCACCGCGACCCCGGACCCCGGCTACGAGGTCTTCTCGTGGTCGATCGCGGGCTGCACCGCCGGCATGCACATGTGCTCGGTCGACATGACCCAGGCCCGCAACGTCTCCGTGGTCTTCAAGCGCCAGTACACCCTGACCGTGTCGACCATGGGATCCGGCACCGGCCTGGTCACCGGCGGCTCGATCAGCTGCCCGGGCACCTGCACGCAGACCGTCTTCGCCGACACGACGATCAACCTGGCCGAGACCCCGACCGCGGCCGGCACCGGCTACCGCCACGTCTTCACCCAGTGGGGCGGCGCGTGCAACGGCACCGGCGCGTGTCAGGTCACCCTCGACGCTGACAAGAACGTCAGCGCGACGTTCACCAAGCAGTACCAGCTGACCGCGACTGCGACGGGCAGCGGCACCGGCTCCCTGAGCGACGGTGCCGGGTTCACCTGCGCCCGCGGCAACGCGTGCAGCCAGTACTACGACAGCGGCATGAACGTCAGCCTCGCCACGAGCGGCCTCGTGAGCACCTCATTCGACGGCTTCACCGGCGACTGCGCCGGCGCGGCCTGCACGCTGACGATGAGCGCCGCGCACAGCGTCACCGGCACGTTCCACGCCTGGCAGTGCACCCCGAGCACGACCATCTGCGACGATCCGACGTCCCACTACGTCGAGTGCGGCGCCGACGGGCTGCCGGCCGTCGAGATGAACTGCCCGCTGCGCTGCGCGACCGGGATCGAGAAGTGTCTCGATGTCGAGCCCAGCAATGGCTACTACAGCTACCTGGAAGGGTCCGAGGCAGCGCCGGCGCTGACGTTTGACTCGAACACGTGCTCAGCCGAGGGGGCTTGCGGGATCAACACGGACACCGGCGTCATCCAACTGGGGCAGAACACGGCGCCGATGACCGGAACCCTTGACGCAGCCGTACGCATCTACTCGCTCAGCTCGCTGCGGATCGAGGGGACGGTCAAGGTGACGGGCGCGAGCGCGCTGGCGTTCATGGTGAACGGCGATGTCACGATCACTGGCACGCTCGATATCTCCGCTGACGGCGCAACTGGCGGCCCCGGTGCCGCGAGCGGCGCCGGTTGCGTGGGCGGATCGACATCGAGCGCCACCATCCCGAACGCCGGCGCTGGGGGCGGCGGCCGCTACTTCAGCGGCCGCAACGGCGGCAACACCGGAACTGGCACTGCTGGTGGCCAGTCAGGCAGCGGCGGCTCCAGCGAGACGCCGATCCCCCTTGCCGGAGGCTGCGGCGGCGGCACGACGGCCGTCGGCAACGGACCCGGCGCGGCACGTGCGTACGGCGGAGGTGGTGGTGGCGCGGTTCAAATCACCTCCCGCGGGACCATCGCCGTCACCGGCAACGGCGTGATCGATGCCAGCGGCGGCGGCGGCCGGTCCACCGACTCCCCAATCGCCCCCGCCGACTATGGCGGGGGTGGAGGGGCTGGCGCCGGCGGATCGATCCTGCTGGAAGGCAACGTGGTGGCGGTTGACGGCGCCGGTGTCGTGCTGTCGACCAAGGGTGGAGGCGGTGCGGGTGTAGGATCTCACAATCTGCCAGCGCACGGCGCGGACGGCGGGACCGCAGCCGCAGCGGCCGCCGGTGGCGCGACCTCGGGATACCCCACCGGTGGCGTCGGGGCACTCGGATCCACGGCGGGTGGGAACGGCCAGGCGGGCACCGGCAACTCAGGCGCAGCAGCGTGTGGCGGTGGTGGCGGCGGCAGCATCGGCATCGCTCGCTTCAACTCGACGTTCGGGACCACGACGGTACAGAACGGCGCCGCCGTGCGGTCGCATGTCAGCAGCGGAACGCTCGCCACGCGGCAGCTACCCCAGGCACCCTAGCTCAAAGACTCGGACCTACCGCGCGACAAGGCCGGAGATCCAGCCGGACGTCACCGAGTACCGTCGGCACCGCGTCACGTGCGCGTGCGGGGCCACCACCTGCGGCGAGCTTCCCGCGGGCGTGCCGGCCGGCATGCTCGGCCCCGGCGTCCTGGCGCTGATCGCCGTGCTGGTCGGCGAGTGCCATCTCAGGCGCCGCGTGCCGCGATCCTCCAGCACCTGCTCGGCATCGAGGTCTCCCTCCGCGCGCTGAGCGAGTCCGAGGAGATCGTGAGCGACGCGGTTGACGCCGCCGTGAACGAGGCGCTGGATGGCGTCAACTACATTCTCCCCGCGACGACAACTACATCTCCCCAACCTCCATGGTTGAGGGTTGAGGCTCAGGGGTAGTTGTCGTCGAGGTAGTTGTCGTCAGTGCGGTGGTGGCCTCCTTGCGGGCTTCCTCGGCGCGGATCGAGGGTCCGGCCATCTCGAGGATCGTGGCGTGGTGGACGAGGCGGTCGATCGCGGCGGCGGTGGTCATCGGGTCCTTGAAGATCCGGTTCCACTCGCTGAACACGAGGTTACTGGTGATGAGGACGCTGCGACGCTCGTAGCGGGCGGCGAGGAAGGTGAACAGGACCTCCATCTCGTCGCGGTTCTGCTGGACGTAGCCGATGTCGTCGAGGATCACGGCGTCGAAGTGGTCGATGGTGTCGAGCTCCTTCTCCAGTCGGAGGTCGCGCTTGGCGGCGAGGAGGCGCTGCACGAGCGCGTAGGTCGGGGTGAACAGGACGCGGTGGCCGCGGCGGATCAGCTCGTGGCCGATCGCGCACACGACGTGGGTCTTGCCGCGGCCGGGCAGACCGAACAGGAGCACGTTGTCGCCGCGGTCGAGGAACGCACCCTCGCACAGGGTCGGCAGGAGCTTCGCCACGGCGGGCGGGAGGCGCCTGCGATCGAGCGTGGCCAGGGTCTTCTCGCCGGGCAGGTCGGAGTCGCGCTGGTTGCGCTCGATCCGCCGGCGCTTGCGCTCCTCGAGCTCGAGCACGATCAGGTGGCGGAGGTAGTGGCCGAACGTCCAGCCGTCCCGCTCGGCGATCGCGGCGATCTCGTCGGCGTGACGCGCGATGGTGGGCAGCTTGAGGACGCGCAGGAGCATCGCCACGGGCGCGTCGGCGGTGATCGTCGTCATGCCGCCACCTCCGTCAGGAGCTGGTCGTACGCGAGCAGATCGACCGTCGGTGCGACGAGGTCGGGGATCGCTGGCGTCGCGGCGCGCCCGACCAGCTCCTTGACCCGGTCGGCGGTGATCGGCTCGGCCTGGTCGAACAGCGCGACGAGCGCGGCCTCGACGTCGACCTGCATCGTGCTCGCGGCGAGGTAGAGGATCCGCAGGTACTCGAGGTCGCCGGCGGTGCCATGGTGCGGCGTCTGGATCGCGTCGTACGCCCGGCGGAACACCACCGACGGGAACATCTCCTCGCGGTAGACGTAGCGCGCGAACCCGCCGGGCTTGCGGACGAGCGACCAGATCACGTGGCGGTAGTCGATGCGGTGCCCGTTGCGGCCGCGCAGGCGCTCGCACGCGAGCTCGAGCTGGTCGCCGAAGTACGCCTCGATGCGGTCCTCGTAGAGATGGACGCGCAGCGCCTCGCCGATCAGACGCGACGGCACCGAGTACGCGTTCTTGCAGATCCGGATCGTGCTCCATTCGCTGACGACCGCGGTGTCCTCGACGAACTCGGGCAGCCGCCCGACGTCGAGCGGGCGCATTGCGGCGAGCTCCTCGCCGACGCGCGGCCCTCGCCGCCGGTTGGCCTTGCGCAGCTGCTCGTCGACGAACGCCTGCCACGCGTCGCGGTCGGCGAAGTCGCGACTGCCCCGGATCAGTAGCGCCTGCTCGAGGCGCCGCTTGAGCGCGCGGTGGCCCGCTTCGACGTCGCCGTTCTGCTCCTTGGCTCCGACTTCGGTCGTCCGCGGCGTCATCCCGAAGTGCCGCATCATCGCGAGGTAGCCGTCGTTGAACGGTCGCCTGCGGCCGTCGACGAAGCCCTTGTCGCCGTCGGGGATCCGGTGCGTCGCCGCCGTCGAGTTGTCGGTCTGGTGGTGGCGCGGCACGCGGCCGAGCTGGAACAGCGCACGCTGCACGCCCCGGCGCAGCGCCGCCAGCGACTCCGACAGGCACACCGTCGCCCACTGCCAGTTCGAGTACGGCAGCACGAGCACGCAGAGCAGGTGCACGAACGCCTGGCCGGCGATCGTCACGCCGAGCTCGGCGGTGGTCGTGAAGTCGGTCTGCGCCGCCTCACCGGCGCGGTGCCGCTGGCCGAGCACGACCTCCCGCTCCGGCCCGTGCGCCGCACGCCACGCCTTCACCCGGCGCTGCAGCGTGCGGAGCTGTCCGTCGGCGTAGCGGTCGGGGCGCTCCTCGCACAGCATCTCGAACAGCGTCTTCGCCTCGAGCTCCGGCGTCTCCTCGAGTCGCGCCTGTACATCTGGCCAGTGTTCGACGAACGGATCAGGCCGTGTCCGCCAGTCGCGCGGAGCCTTCATCTCCGACGGCAGCTTGCCGGCGGCGACGTACTTGCGCGCCGTCTTGCGGTCCATGTCCGCCTTCATGGCGGCCTGGCCGAGCTTGCCGTGTTTGGTCATCTCCTCCATCAGCTTCCTTACTTGCGCGTCGCTGACTGGCCGCATCCCCGGATCGTCGGACGGGCGATCGGCGGGGCCACGTTCCTGTCAGGACGTGCGGGCCGGATGGGGCGACGTAATTGTCGTCGCTGGGGAGATGTAGTTGTCGCCCAGCAGCGAGTGCCATCTCAGGCGCCGCGTGCCGCGATCCTCCAGCACCTGCTCGGCATCGAGGTCTCCCTCCGCGCGCTGAGCGAGTCCGAGGAGATCGTGAGCGACGCGGTTGACGCCGCCGTGAACGAGGCGCGGCTCCACGCGCTCGGGGAGCGTGTCAAGCACGTCAACACGACGACGTGGTCGCAGGCGGGGCGCTACCGCGCGCTGTGGACGCTCGCGACCGCCGCGGTCACCGTGTTCTGCATCGCGACCGACGCGACGCGCTGCGCGCCTGGCTCTCGCAGATCCGCGGCGTCCTCGTCACCGACCGAGGCACGCAGTTCGACTTCTGGGCGATGGAGTCACGACAGATCTGCTGGGCGCATCTGATTCGCAAGTTCGCTTCGTTCGCCGGGCACCGCGGACGGGCCGGCGAGATCGGCAGCCTGCTGCTCGTCTGCTGCAGAACTGGCACAAGGTCCGCGACGGCACGCCGTCTCGTGCCGAGTTCCGCCAGCTCGCAGGCCACCTCCGCGCGCTCAAGCCGCAGCGATTGCGGCAACCGCTTCGCCGCCACCGTGCTGCCTTATCTCACGCACGCTGTTCAGGCCGCGCTCCCGCCGAGACCATGGCCCCAGAAATGACGAACGCCCCGTCCGCAAAGCAGCGGGCGGGGCGTATCCGTCGGTTCCGACTTGGTGTCTAGCGATGCGAACGCTGCTCGTACATCTGGTGCAGCTTCCTAGCAATCATCTGATGCTGAGCGCTGCCGCTCTTACCGGTGAGGGCAGCGGGCCACGGCGCGCAACCCCAGATCAGGTTACCATCTGGGTTGTTCTCGTCGCCCTGCGGAAGCGTCCCACAGCTAGGAATTCCAGTGTCCGGCGTGTTGGTGTCATTGTCCCAGTCAGCCAAGTAGTCGCCGACCACCATGCAGGTTCCGGAGGTGTTGAGCGCAACATCGGGCGTCCCGTCAAAGATGTGCTGGAAGCGACACTCGGTTCCGGTGGTGACCGCGCCGCGGTCGGCGCAGGTGAAGCCGGAGCCCACGAGGCCACCAATGTTGGCGGTGCTGCCCTGGAAGCTCTCACCGGGGACGCAGAACGCCAGGCAGATGTCGACCTGGGTGACGTCGCCGGCGAAGTTGTTGACGTACGGCCAGTAGCCGGCGTCGCAGCTGTTCAGGTACGGGTTGCCGTCCGGGGTCAGCGGGCTCGGGGTCTGGCCGACCTGGGCGTCACTGATGTCCGGGGTGCAGGCGTAGTCGATGCGAGGGTTAGCGCTGCTGTTCCACACGTACCCGTAGCAGCCGCGCGGGGTGCCCTGGGCGCCGACGCCGCAGTTGGCGGCGAGGTCGGAGCGGCGCTCCTGCTTGCCCGGGTTGCAGAGGAAGTCACAGACGCCGAGGTCGACGGGGGCGCCGTCGAACAGGCCGGCGTAGCTGGAGCAGGTCGAGGTGGCCGGGTCGCACGAGTCGGGCGACTGGCTGCAGATGGCCTCGCAGACGCCGCCGAGGCAGTAGCTGCCGCCGACGCAGTTGTCGAAGCCGGTGGTCTCGCCGGGCTGGCCGGTGGTGCAGGCGCCGCCGACGGCGACGGTGCCGTCCGTGGCGCAGCCGATCTTGCCGAGGTCAGCGGTCACGTCGATCCAGGTGCACTTCTCACCGGTGGCGCAGCCCTGGTTGGTGAGCAGGTTGCACTCGGTGGTCTGGGCGTCCGGCCCGGTGGCGCTGTCGACGAGGTTGATGTTCGCGTCCGGAGTGTCGCTACCACCGCCACAAGCGGCAGCCCCGACAGAGAGGAGCCCGACAAACAGGGCCCCAAAGGCAAGCTTCTTCATGATTCTCAGACTCCTCTGGTCCTCAGGGTGTGTTCGGCCCAAGCGGTTTCCATTCCCCTCCGACTTGGGCGTCAGTAACGGAAAGCGCGCGCACCTTAACGACCTGGACCTACAGAAAGCAAGCGGGATCGTCAAGGGTTCGTCACATCACTAGGCACTGTAAGTGCGCGTGATGACGATGACCCAGGTCACGCCCGGGCTAACAAGGCCTGGCGTTTGCGCGGCGCGCACCTCTCCCTCGGGATCGTCGTGCGACACCGCACACGAGCACCCCGCGAAACCATTGGAGCTGCCACTCCCGCCTCGCCCGCCGCCCCTTCTACCGGTCAGGGCAGGGTCACTGTTCCCGGCGGCAGGCTGCCCTCCTCCGAGCCGCCGCCCAGCCAGATCGCGCCGACCGCGCCGGCGGCCAGGGCGCCGGCGCCGGCCCAGACCCACCAGTGGCGGTACCAGGCCCGGGGCTTGCCGGCGCCCGCGGTGATCGCGATGGTCAGGGGCACGTCCGGGCTGGCGACCCGGGCCACGGGCTCGCCGCCCAGGCCGCGACCCTCCAGGTAGTACTCGGCGGTGTAGGGCTCGCTCGACGCCTCGGGGGTCCAGCGTACGCGCCAGCGACCGTCGCCGCGGAAGCCGGCGGCGAGCTCGTGGTAGTCCTGGTCGCCGCGGCGCCGCACGAAGAACACCACCTCCTTGACGTGCTCGGCGCCGGCGGTGGCGCGCACGTCGATCTCGACCCGGCGGCCGGCGGTCGCCTCGGGCGGCGCGGCGTGGTCGAGGGTCGCCGCCATGGTGGCGTCGAAGCCGGGGGTGACCGCGGCGCGGACCTCGTCGAAGAAGCGCTGGATGCGCGGCGAGCCGCTGCGGTCGGTGAGCTGGTAGCCGGGATCGATGTCGAGCAGGCGCTCGAACGTGGCGCGCGCCGCGGCCTCGTCGCCGAGGATCAGGTACGACAGCGCGGTGAGCTCGAGGGCGCGCAGCTGCTGGGCCCGCGTCGCCGCCGGGTCGCTGGCCACCGGGCGCAGCACCTTGATCACCTTGTTGTAGTCCTGGTCCTCGAAGAACTGCTCGCCGGCGGCGAGCAGCTTCTTGACGCTGGCAGCGTCGGCCCAGGCGGCGCGCGGCGCCACCGCGATCACCGCCGTCGACACGACGGCGCCGGCGAGCGCGGCGACCAGCGCCAGCCGCCTCATCGCCGCAGCCACGTCACGCCTCCGGGAGTGGCCAGCACCAGGTCGCGCCGGCCGTCGTCGTCGAGGTCGAGGTAGCGCACGGCGCTGGCGCCGGCGGCGGCCGCGTCGGCGGTGAAGGCGTCGGTGGTGCCGACCTGCTCGCCGCGCCACAGCACCGAGCCGGCAGGCACCGCGACCGCGAGGTCGGGCTTGCAGTCGCCGGTCCAGTCGGCGATCGCCAGGCTCGCGCCCTCGGGCGCGGGCTGGGGCAGCCGCACGAACGACTGGTCCTCGAGGCGGCCGCCACGGTTGACGTACAGGCGCACCGGCGCGCCGGCCAGCGCGACGCCGAGATCGAGGTCGCCGTCGCCGTCGACGTCGGCGAGCGCGAGGTCGCGGACCTGCAGCGCGACGTCCGGCAGGATCGCGGGCGCCAGCGCGAACACGCCCTGCCCCGAGGCGTCGGCGAGCAGCGCCCGCGGCGGGGCGCCGGCGGCGTCGCCCTGCCCGACCACGACGTCGGGGTTGCCGTCGCCGTCGAGATCGCCGAGCGCGAGCGCGGTGACGTCGCTGGCGGCGCCGCCGGGGATCGCCGTGGCGTCGGCGGTGAAGTGGCCGCCGTCGTTGCGGTACAGCCGCAGCGTCGCGCCGCCGCCGAGCAGCAGATCGACGTCGCCGTCGCGGTCGACGTCGGCGGCGGCCGCGGCGCGGATCGCCTCGCTCGCGATCACCTCGCCGTCGTCGAGGTCGGTGACGCCGCGGTGGAACAGCCGGACCTCGGCGTCGGTCCACACCAGGACGTCGTCGTCGCAGTCGCCGTCGGCGTCGAAGGCGATCACGCCGCGCCCGGCGGGCAGCGCGAGGTCGGTGGCGACCAGCGCGCCGCCGTCGGCGTCGATCCACGCCGCGCCGCCGGCGCCCACCGCGACCACCCGCGCCCCGCCCCGCCCCATCGACACCGCGAGCCGCGCGTCGCCGGGGCCGACCGGATCGGCGGCGACCGGGGCGGCCGATCCGCCCGGCGCGCAGCGGTCGAGGCGCAGGCTGACGTCGCCGCCGAAGTCGACGCCGGCGCGATCGGCGGCGACCTCGACGCCGCCGCGAAAGCCCCGCACCCACGCCTCGGCCGACGACGCGCCGCCGGGCTGCACCGCCAGGGTCTGCGGCAGGCGGCCGAGGTCGCCCTCGAGCCGGTACATGCGACCGAACGCGCCGCCCGCGGGATCGCGGTCGGCGACCGCCAGGCAGATCGCGTCGAGCTCGGCGGGCACCGCGCGGTCGCCGGTGACGGTCAGCAGCACGGCGTCGCCGCAGCCGGCGATGGTGGCCATCGCCGCGCCACCCGCGACCAGCGCCGTCGCCGCGCGCACGACCGCGCCGGCGCGTCGCGCGCCCGCGGATCCGGTCGGCTCAGCGGCGACGACGTCGGAGCAGGACACCGGCGACGAGGATGGCACAGGCGAACCCGCCGCCGCCACCGGCGCCGAGAGCGTCAGCGGAGCCGCGGGCGCCAGTAGCCGGGCCGTCGGCGACCGTGAGCCACGGCGATCACGCGGACGTGGGGCTCGACGACGACGACGAACACCACGTAGGGAAACTGCCTGACCAGGACCCGCCGCACGCCGAGCGCCGGATCGACGCCGACGGCGGGCCGACAGTCGGGTCCCAGGGCGGCGGCACGCCCCATCGCCTCGTCGAGCTGCGTGACGAAGCGGGCCCCGAGCCCCGCTTCGCGACCCTCGTACCAGCGCACGGCCTCGCGGATCTCCAGCACCACGGCCGGGTCGACGCGCAGCGTCCGGGTCATCCGCGACGAAGGTCGGCCAGCAGGCCGTCGCGGAGCTCCTCCCAGGGCGTGCCGCCCGAGGGATCGGCGTGCGCCTCACGGGCGCGACGCTCCAGCTCGGCGACCCAGCGGGGATCGAGCTCGTCCGCAGGCTCGTCCGCCAGGCTCGCCAGCAGCCGCGCCGCCAGATCGGCCCGCTCCCCTTCGGGGAGCGCGAGCGCCTCGTCGAGCAGCTTGCGCGCGCGGTCCGTCACCTCGGCAGGATAGCGCGCCGAGATCGACGGGCCAAGCGTCAGGCCGAGCGCGGCCGCCGCCGCCGCACCGCGACGAGCGCGGCGAGCCCGAAGGCGAACCCGCCACCGCCACCGGCGCCGCCGGTGCTGCAGCCGCCCTCGGCGGTGCCGTCGAGGCTGTGGCTGCCGTCGCTGGCCTGGTCGGGGCCGTCGCCGATGGGATCGGCGCCCGGGTCCGGATCGGTGGCGCCGTCGCGCGGCAGCACCGTGATCGTCATGTGCACGGTCGGGCCGAACCAGGTCACGCCCTCCTGGACCAGCGCGTAGGCCTCGTCGAACGTGGTCGGCTCGGTGACCTCGGGGGCGCGGATCGCGAAGGTGAAGCGGCCGGTCGAGCCGGGCGCGTAGTTGGAGTGATCGGCGCCGGTGGGCCGGCTCGGCGACAGCCAGTTGCCCTCGACGTAGAACGGCGACGCGCGGTCCTGTGGCTCCTGGGTGCCCAGCCGGGTCTCGTCGAGGCCCCAGGTGACGTTGGACTGGTTGGCGAACTCGAACCAGACCACGGCCTCCTCGCCCGACACCATCGTCGACGGGAACTCGGCGGCGCCCGAGGCGGCGCCGAACTGCGGCTGGCCGCCGGTCTGGACCAGCGCCATGTAGTGGTTCCAGTCCCAGCCCGCGCCCAGTCGGTGTGGTCGCTGCAGTCGGGGGCCTCGCCGTGGCCGAAGATGTAGTCGCGGGTCTTGGGGATGCCGTAGCGATCGGCCAGCCACGCGGTGAGCTTGGCCGACTCGGTGTACATCGCCTCGGTGTACCAGACGTCAGGATCGGCGACGAAGCCCTCGTGCTCGATGCCGATCGTCTGCGAGTTGAAGCAGGCGTCGTGCCACGCGATGTCGGTGTCGTCGACCATCTGCGTGACCTGACCGTCCGACGACCGGACGACGTAGTGCGACGACACCTGGGCCTGCGGGTTCTTGAACCACGAGATCGTGCCGCTGTAGCTGCCCTGGGTGGTGTGGATGACGACGTAGTTGATCTGGCCGGCGCCGCGCGACGCCGCCTGGTAGTTGCTGGTCGACGCCGGGTTCCAGATCGCGCCCGGGCAGCCGACGCCCTGGGTGATCGTGCCGAAGCCGTCGTCGCCGGGCGCCGCCGCGACGTCGATCGCCGACAGCGTGACCTCGGCGCCGGCGGCGTCGCGGCCAGTCCAGCCGCGCGAAGACCTCGTCGGCGTAGCGGGCGCCGTCGGCGCCGCCGCCGCCGTACGCGGCGATCGCGGCGCGCCAGCCGGTGACGTCGTCGCGCGCCCGGGCGCTCGCCCGCGGCGTCGGCCAGCGCCACCAGCAGCGCGGCCGCGGCCTCGACGCTGGCGCGCTCGTCGGTGTGGACCTCGGCCTCGTCGAGGCCGGCCAGCGCGGCGGCGCGCGCGACGTCGCGCGGCGCGCCCTCGGTCAGCGCCAGCAGGCCGACCGCGCCGCCGAGACCGTGGTCGTCGTGATCGCCGGGCGCGACCTGGTAGGTCGCGACGAAGCGCAGCCGGGTCTCGACGTACGAGATCGTCGCCAGCAGCTCGGCAGGGACGCCGCGCGCCGCGCCGGCCTCGGTGAACAGCGCGACCAGGTGCGAGTCGCCGCCCAGCGGCGCGCCGCGCGCTGGGGCCCGCTCAGGCCCGCCAGGCGCGGCGCAGCCGAGCATCAGCCTGGTCGCGATCACCGCCGCGGCGACCGCCGCCGCGCGCCGACGCCGGCGCAGCACCAGGCCCAGCGCCAGCCCGACCGGCAGCAGCGTGGCCGCGGCGCCTCCGCCGGCGGCGCAGCCACCGTCGAGGCCGGCGCCGTCGCCGCTGCCGTCGCCGGAGCCGCTGCCGTCGCCGTTGGGGCCGGGGTTGCCGCCGGGGTCGGTGCCGTCGCCGGTCTGCCGCGGCGACACCGTGATCGTCATGTGCACGACCGGGCCGAACCAGGTCACGCCCTCCTGCACCAGCTGGAACGACTCGTCGAAGGTGGTGGGCTCGGTGACCTCGGGGGCGCGGATCGCGAAGGTGAAGCGACCGGTGGTGCCGGGCGCGTAGTTGGAGTGGTCGGGGCCGGTGGCGCGGTTGGGCGCCGGCCAGTTGCCGTCGACGAAGAACGCCGAGTCGCGATCCTGGGGCTCGGCGGTGCCGAGCAGCGTCGACGCCAGATCCCAGGTCACGGTCGAGTCGTTGACGAACTCGAACCAGACCACGGCCTCCTCGCCCGAGACCATCGCGGTCGGGACGTCGGCGGCGCCGGCGCTGGCGTCGTAGGCGATGCCGCCGTCGACGATCGCGCCCGGGTAGTAGTGGCGCATCATCCAGTCGTAGGTCTGGCCGGCCTGGGCCCAGCGCTGGGTGCCCCACTGGCAGGTGCCGCGGCCGTGGCCGTTGACGGCGTGGCCGGCGCAGTGCGGCTCGTCGACGCCGAACGCGGTCGGGTCGCCGTTCTCCGCCGAGTACTCGGCGAACACCAGGTCGCCGTCCTTGACCACGTACTGGGCGGCGGTGGCGTCGACCGCGGCGTCGGTGACCGCGAAGAACTCGTCCTTGTAGACCTGCGACGCGGTGGTGTCGTCGAGGTCGGCGCAGCTGTACTTGCCGCCCGAGTTGACCCACGCCGACGCGTAGGTGCGGATCGCGACCGCGCCGGCCTTGAGCGACTCGGCGTCCCACGACCGGATCCACTCGTGGGGCAGGACGCCCTTGACGTAGGTCTCGAACGGGATGACGTCGACCCGGCCGGAGCACGACGCGGTCGAGCCGTCGACGCCGCGCCGCCACACCCGGATCGTCGGCGGCGCGTCGTAGGCGCGGCTGACGTCGCCGGGCGCCGGCGCGTCGCCGCCGCCGACCGCGCGGGCCATCGCGCGCGGCGGCGCCAGGCCCAGGGCGCGGGCGTCGCCGAGCGTGACGACGTCGCGGGTCGACGCGATGACGTCGAGCAGCGCGGCGGCCTCGGGGCGCAGATCGCCCGAGCGGTCGCCGCCGACCTCGTCGCCGGTCGACCAGCGGACGGGTGCCAGCGCGGGATCGACGTCCGCGACGTCGACATCGACGTCGGCGTCAGCGGGGCCGTGCGGGCCGGCCGCGGCCGGCGCCGCCAGGGCGGCGACGACCACGGTGGACAGAAGGGCGCCGGCGCTCCGGGCGCCGCGACAGACGAAGTTCCCCATGCCCTGGCCTAGAGCACGAGCGGTGCCACCTGCTCCCGCACGCAAGTTCGCGGATTCCCGAGGCGGGATCCCGCGAACTTGCGGACGGTGGGTTGCACCGGTCCGGGGGTGATCACCCGGTGAGACCGACCGTTTGCAGGCGCGCGTGTCCTACACGGGCGGGCGGCGCGGCGCCGCGGTGCGCGTCGTGCGCGCGGCGTGCGCTACTTGCACTTCATCAGGTCGTCGGCGGACTTGGCGGCCAGCGCGCACGACCGGACCTTGGCCGGCTGCTTCTCGCACTGGGCGATGGCCTTGGTGCGCTGGTCGCCCTCGATCTTCATCTCGAAGAGGTCGGCGGTGTGGTCGACGACCTTGCCGCAGGACGGCGCGTCGGACTTGCTGCAGGCGGCGGTGGCGAGGGTGGTGGCGAAGATGGCGGCGGTGACGATGCGAAGCATGACGGTTCCTTGGCTCGGGGTTCGGGTTGGTGCCGGGCCCTGTTCCAAGCGGCGTGCCACGTCGGAGAGGCGTGCACGGTCGCGCACTTGCGCGCACCGCGGCGGCGGCGGGGCGCGCGACCGCCGCGGCGGGCATGCCGCGAGCGGCAGCGCCTGCCAGCGGTGGCAGGCGCGACGGCCGCGGCCCGCCGCC
The DNA here is from genome assembly GCA_020633495.1 of Kofleriaceae bacterium. Classification (GTDB taxonomy): domain Bacteria; phylum Myxococcota_A; class Polyangia; order Haliangiales; family Haliangiaceae; genus WYBA01. The sequence continues at coordinate 133,641 of JACKDR010000023.1, forward strand.
TCGACTTCGCCCTCGCGGCTGCGCCGCTCGGGCTCCGCTCGGCGTGAGCGTCGCAAGTCGCTGCGCCGCTCGGGCTCCGCTCGGCGTGAGCGTCGCGAGTCGCTGCGCCGCACCACGTGCGTCGACCGCACGCCGGTCGTGAGCCGCGCGCTACTCGAGGTAGCGGTACAGCGTGCGCACGCCGATCTGCAGCTCGCGCGCGGCGGCCTCGCGGTTGCCGCCGCAGCGCTCGAGCACCGCGGCGACGTAGCGGCGGACGTAGTCGTCGCGGGCGTCCGCCAGCGATCGCGAGGTGTCGCCGAGGCCAAAGCCGATGGGCCCGGTGGCGGCGTCCGCGGCCGGCGCCGGCACCGCCGGCATGCCGGCGGCCGGGGTCGCCATGCGCGGCGTCGCCTCGACCCGCAGCTGCAGATCGGCGGCGCGCAGCACGGCGCCGTCGGCGAGGACCGCGGCGCGCCGCATCGCGGCCTTGAGCTCGCGGACGTTGCCGGGCCACGGGTACAGGCGCAAGAGCTCGGCCGCGTCGGCGCCGACGCCGTGGGTCGGCAGGCCCAGCTGGGCCTCGGTCTGGCGCAGGAACGTGCGGGCCAGCAGCAGGACGTCGTCGCCGCGCTCGCGCAGGGTCGGGACCTCGACCCGGACCTCCTGCAGGCGGAACAGCAGGTCCTCGCGGAACCGGCCGGCAGCGACGTCGGCGAACAGATCGCGGTGGGTCGCGGCGACCAGCCGGAAGTCGACCGCGCGCGGCGTGGTCTCGCCGAGGCGGCGGACCTCGCGCTGCTCGAGGACGCGCAACAGCGCCGCCTGCATCGCCAGCGGCATGTCGCCGACCTCGTCGAGGAACAGCGTCGAGCCCTCGGCGGCCTCGATCAGGCCGGCGCGATCGCCAGCGGCGCCGGTGAAGGCGCCCTTCTTGTAGCCGAACAGCTCGGCGTCGAGCAGCGACGCCGGCACCGCGGCGCAGTTGATCGCGACCATCGGCCGGGCCGCGCGCGCGCTGGCGGCGTGGAGCGCGCGCGCCACCAGCTCCTTGCCGGTGCCCGAGGGCCCGGTCACCAGCACCGACAGATCGCTGGGCCCGACCCGGCCGATCAGCCGCCGCACCGCCTCGATCGCCGGTGACTCGCCGACCAGCAGCTCGGCGCCGGTGGGCGCGACGTCGCGGCGCCGGCGCAGCTGGGCCAGAAGCGGCACCGCCAGCGCGGTCAACAGGCGCAGGTCGGCGGCGGCGCGCTCGCCGAACGGGACCCGCCGGCCGCGCGCGCCGACGAAGATCGCGCCCAGGGTCCGGCCGTCGAGGCGCAGCGGCAGGCACACCACCGCGCCCAGGCCCAGGATCGCCACCGACGGCACCCGCGCGTAGCGCGCCGAGCCGGCGACGTCGGTCAAGAGCACCCGCTCGCCGGTGCCCAGGACGTCGGAGACGATCGTGTCGGAGAGCAGCTCGGCGGCGCCGTCGACGGGGCCACCGGCGGCGTCGCGCGCGCACGCCACCGACCAGCCGCCGGGGCGGGCCGCGTCGGTGAGGATCAGCGCGCCCAGATCGCCGCCCAGCGCGGCGATCGCGCCGTCGAGGATGATCGCCAGGGCCTCGTCGGGATCGTCGACCGCGGCCAGCTTGGACGCCAGGGCGTCGATCGCGGCCTCGGGCAGGCCCTGCGGCGCGGCCAGCTCGACCGCCATGCCGTCGACGTGGACCCGATCGCCGGCGACCAGGCGGTGGCTGCTGCCGTCGGCCAGGACCCGCAGGGTCGCGGCGCCGCCGTCGCGGTGGACCGTGGCCCAGTGCGGCGGCAGCGTGTGCAGCCGCAGGTCGGCGTCCGGGGCCGAGCCGATCGACGTGATGCGCTTGGTCAGCCGGACCCGCACGCCCGCCGCTCCCAGGGCGGGCGACAGGATCAGCTCGAGCGCGTCCTCCATGGCCCCGCGGGCATAGCACGGCCGGGCCCCGCCAGGCGATCGGGCGCGCCGCGTCGCCGCACCGGGTGCGGCGTGCGGGATTCCGCGCGCGCGCACGCTAAGATGTCGGCGTGCCCGCCGGCGGCATCCACTTCGGTCACTTCGTGCTGCACCGCCGCCTGGCGCGGGGCGGCATGGCCGAGGTGTTCCTGGCCCGGCAGCGCGGCCTCGAGGGCTTCGACCGGCGGGTCGCGGTCAAGCGCATCCTGCCCCACCTGTCCGAGCGCCCGGACTTCGTGCAGATGTTCCTCGACGAGGCCCGGCTGGCGGCGCGGCTGTCGCACCCCAACATCGTCCACATCTACGAGTTCGGAAAGGTCGACGACGACTACTTCATCGCGATGGAGTACGTCGAGGGCGTCCACGCCGGCCAGCTGATCAAGCTCGCCGGCAAGGAGCAGCTGCCGGCGGTGGTGGTCGCCCGCATCGGCGCCGACGCCGCCAGCGCGCTGGCCTACGCGCACCGGCTCGAGGACGCCGACGGCACCGCGCTCAGCGTCGTCCACCGGGACATCTCGCCGCAGAACATCATGATCTCGTTCGACGGCGTCGTGAAGCTGGTCGACTTCGGCATCGCCAAGGCCGCCGCCGGCGCCGGCGAGGGCACGCGCCCGGGCGTGGTCAAGGGCAAGTACGCGTACATGTCGCCGGAGCAGACCGTGGGCAAGCCGCTCGACGGCCGGTCCGACGTCTTCTCGCTGGCGCTGGTGCTGTGGGAGCTCCTGACCGGCAAGAACGTCGTCGACCGCGGCGATCCCGCCGAGGGCATGCGCGCGATCCGCGACGGTCGCTTCCCCGCGGTCGAGCAGGTCGCGCCGTGGGTGCCGGCGCCGCTGGCCGCGGCGATCGGCCAGGCGCTCGAGGTCGATCGCGACCAGCGCGCCACCGCCGCCGAGCTCGGCGTCGCGCTCGAGGCGTACATCAAGGCGTCGCCGGAGCTGGCGACCGCGATGCAGGTGTCCGACTGGGTGCGGGCGCGGTTCGCGCGCACCACCACCGGCTCGCTGCCCGCCGTCGAGGGCGAGCCGGGGCGGCGGCCGCTGCCGCCGCCGCGCACCCAGGTCGCGAGCACGACCGCGGCGTCGTCGGCGCCGGCGCCGGTGACCCGGGCGACCAGCATGTCGACGCCGGTCACCGAGGGCACCGCGGCGTCGCGACCGTGGACGATCGGCTCGGCGGCGGTGGCGCTGCCGGTGCGATCGGCGACGATCATGCAGTCGTCGATCGAGGCGGCGGCGGCGCCCGCCGCCGTCGATCCCGACGCCGCGCTGACCACGCCGCGCGCCGGGCTGCCCGCGCTCGACGTCGGCCACGCCGATCCGCTGGGGCCCGGGGCCGGCGACGATCCGTTCAGCGGCGAGTACACGATCGACGACGCCACCGCGCTGGTCAGGACGCGGCCGCGCTGGTCGGCCCGCCGGCGCCGCGCCGACGCCGCCGCGGCGCCTGGCTGGTGGTCGCCGCGCTCGTGGTCAGCGCCGGCGCCACCGCCGCCGCCTCACGCTGAGCCGCGGCGGCGCCGCGCCTGGCGACGCCACCGGCAGCGTCGCCACCGCCGCCGCCACGGTCGACGCCGCGCCGCCCGCGCCGCCCGCCGCCGACGCCGCGCCGCCGGCGGTCGTCGTCGACGCCGCGCCGGCGCTGGCCGCGATCGACGTCCTGACCACGCCCCCGGGCGCGACCGCGCGCCTGGTCGGCCTCGACGGCCCGGAGCTCACGACGCCGGCGACCTTCGTCGATCTCGAGCCCGGCACCGTCGAGCTCGTGGTCGAGCGCGACGGCCACGAGCCGCTGACCCGGACCCTGACCCTGGCGCCCGGCGAGCGCCGCACCCTCGAGCTGGTGCTGACCCCGGTCGCGGTGGTCGCGCGCGAGCCCGACCACAACCGGCCCCGCGACCGCGACCGCCGCCGCCCGCCGCCGCCGGCGCGCACCGGCACGCTCAACGTCCGCACCAACCCGTACAGCGTGGTCTACGCCGACGGCAAGAAGCTGGGCGAGACGCCGTTCGTGCGCGCCCTGCCCGCCGGCACGTACACGCTGACGTTCGTCAACCCGGACCACGGCAAGGTCACCCGCCGGGTCACGATCAAGGCCGACCAGACCACCAAGGTGAAGTTCGACCTGTAGCCGCGGGCGCGGGTCAGTCGTCGAGGCCGGTGGCCCAGGAGTAGTTGGGCTTGGTGTCGAAGTGGTGGGTCGACTTGATGACGCGGACGGTGCCGGACTTCGACCGCATGACGATCGACTCGGTGCGCGCGCCGCCGCCGAAGAAGTGGACGCCGTCGAGCAGGTAGCCCTGGGTGACGCCGGTGGCGGCGAACATGACGTTGCCCGAGGCCAGCTCGTCGGTCGAGTAGATGTAGTCCTCGGGCTTGACGCCCATCTGCTTGGCCCGCGCCCGCTCCTCGTCGTGGCGGAACCGCAGCCGGCCCTGCAGCTCGCCGCCGACGCAGCGCATCGCCGCGGCCGCGATCACGCCCTCGGGCGCGCCGCCGATGCCGAACAGGACGTCGATGCCCGACTCTTCCTTGCAGGTCATGACCGCGGCGGACACGTCGCCGTCGCCGATCAGCCGGATCCGCGCGCCGCACTGCCGGACCTCGGCGATCAGCGCCTCGTGGCGGGGGCGCTCGAGGATGATCGCGGTGACGTCCTCGATCCGCTTGCCCTTGGCCTTGGCGATCCGCTGCAGGTTCCAGGTCGGGCTCTCGCGCAGGTCGATCAGCCCCTTGCACTCGGGGCCGACCGCGATCTTCTCCATGTACGTGTCGGGCGCGTTGAGGAACTGGCCGTCGTCGGCCAGCGCGATGACCGCGATCGCGTCGGGCGCGCCGGTCGCGCACAGGTTGGTGCCCTCGAGCGGATCGACCGCGATGTCGACGCGCGGCGAGGTGCCGTCGGGGCTGGCCCAGCCGGCGCCGACCTTCTCGCCGATGAACAGCATCGGCGCCTCGTCGCGCTCGCCCTCGCCGATGACGACGGTGCCGCGGATGTCGATGTGATCGAAGGCGGTGCGCATCGCCTCGACCGCGGCGTGGTCGGCCTGCTTGCGCTCGCCGCGGCCCATCAGGCGCGCGGAGGCCAGCGCGGCGGCCTCGGTGATGCGGACGGCTTCGAGGGCGAGGTTACGGTCGTTCATGGCGGTCTCCTGGGGCGCACTCAACCACGCGGGCGCGACTCGATCAACCCGCGCAGCTCGGGCGGCACCGCCCGCGGCCGGCCGTCGGGGCCGATCACGGCGTGGCGGGTGAAGCCCTCGGCCAGCAGCGCGCCGTCCCGGCGGACCTGGTAGCCGAACCGCATCGAGGCGCCGCGCAGCTCGGTGACGTCGACCTCGATGTCGAGCAGGTCCTCGTACCGGGCCGGCTGGCGGTACCGGCAGTGGGCCTCGACCACCGGCAGGGCCACGCCCCAGGCGTCGAGGTCGGCGTGGCTCTTGCCGAAGTCGCGCAGGTAGGCGGCGCGCGACGCCTCGAAGTAGCGCAGGTAGTTGGCGTAGTAGACGACGCCCATCTGGTCGGTGTCGCCGAAGATGACCCGGACCTGGTGGATCATGCCGCCCCCGCGCCGTCGTCGAAGACCCGGATCAGCTGGGCCGGCGCGGTCACCGCCGGCAGCGCCGCGATCGTCGTCAGCGCGGCCCGGACGTCGCCCTCGCGGGCCTCGTGGGTCAGGACGACGACGTGGACCGGGCCGGTCCCGGTCGGCTCGCCGGCGCCGTGCTGGACGACCTGGAGGATCGACACCTGGTGCTCGCCCAGCACGGTGGTCAGCTTGCCGAGGACGCCAGGCCGGTCCTCGACGGTGAAGCGCAGGTAGTAGCGCGACCGGACGTCGGCGACGTCGCGCAGCGGCTTGCGCGCGATCGTGCGGTGGCGGCGGATCGGCCGGGCGCCGCCGGCGCCGGCCAGGACGTTGCGCGCGATCTCGATGGCGTCGGACACCACCGCCATCGCGGTCGGCATCATGCCGGCGCCGGCGCCGTAGTACAGCGACGGCCCCAGCGCGTACGAGTTGACGTAGAGCGCGTTCTTGGCGCCGGCGACGTCGGCCAGCATCCAGCGGTCGGGCACCATCGCCGGGTGGACCCGGGCCTCGACGCCGTCGGGGTGCTCGCGGCCGTAGACCACCGGCTTGATGACGTAACCGAAGCGGGCCGCGTAGGCGAAGTCGAGCGGGTCGAGGGTGGTGATGCCGTCGCGGGTGATCGCGGCGGCGTCGACGGTGGTGCCGAACGCCAGCATCACCAGGATCGCCAGCTTGTGGGCGGCGTCGCCGCCGGAGACGTCGAGCGTGGGATCGGCCTCGGCGTAGC
>JACKDR010000024.1 GCA_020633495.1 Kofleriaceae bacterium
GATCGCGATCGGCGTCGGCATCAACACCGGGCCGATGGCGGTCGGCAACATGGGCTCCGAGGCCCGCTTCGACTACACGGTGCTGGGCGACGCGGTCAACCTGGGGGCCCGGCTCGAGGCCCTGACCAAGGAGTACGAGGCCGACATCCTGTGCGGCGAGGCCACCGCCCGCGCCGCCGGCGACGGCTTCGTGTTCCGCGAGCTCGACTGGGTCCGGGTCAAGGGCCGCGGCGGCACCGCCGCGGTGTTCGAGCTGGTCGGCCGGCGCGGCGCGGCGCGCCTCGACGACGCCGCGCTGGCGACCTGGGCCGACGGCCTCGCCGCCTACCGCGCCCGCGACTTCGACCGCGCGGTCGAGCGCTGGGGCGACCTGGCCCTGCGCTACCCCGACGACGGCGTCACCGCGGTGATGCGGGCCCGCGCCGAGGCCCTGCGCGCGGCGCCGCCGCCCGGCGACTGGGACGGGGTCTACGAGCAGCACTCCAAGTGAGCGCGGCGCGACGCGCGGCGCCGAACCCTGGTACCGTGGACGACCCGTGAGCCTGCTCGTCCTGGATTTCGACGGCACGATGACCGACGCCGAGGTCGAAGGTGGCCCCTTCACCGCCGGCTACCTCGAGGACCTCGCCGCGCTGGTCGGCCGGCGCGCCGACGACCCCGAGCTCGCCGCGATCGTCGCCGGCGTCCGCGACCGCATCGCGCACGACCCCGAGGCCTCGTTCGTGTGGCAGGGCCACGCGGTGGCGCCGTCGCGGGTCGACCCGTACCTGCGCATCGTGCCCATCGCCGAGGCCATCTTCGACGCCTTCGGCGCGTTCCCGCGCGCCGTCGACCGCGGCGCCCTGCTCGGCCGCGTCCTCTACAAGTACAACTACGCCAAGACGCTGATCGCGCCGCGGCCCGGCGCCCGCGAGCTGCTCGCCGCGCTGGCCGGCACCGACACCTGGGTGGTCACCAACTCGCACACCGAGCACGTCGCCGCCAAGGTCGACGCGATCGACGCCGGCACCGGCGCGCTGGCGTGGCTGCGCGGCCGCATCCACGGCAACGCCAGCAAGTTCGAGATCGACGACGCCTGGACCGGGGCGCCCGCCGAGCTGAGCCTGCCGGGCCTGCGCCGCCCGGTGCTGCTGCGCCGCCGCAAGTACCACGCCGTGCTCGCCGAGCTGCTCGCGGGTCGGCCGTTCGCGGACCTGACCGTGGTCGGCGACATCTTCGAGCTCGACCTGGCGATGCCGCTGGCGATGGGCGCGCGGGTCGGCCTGGTCGCCGGGCCGCACACGCCGCCCCACGAGATCGCGTACTGCGACGAGCACCCGCGGGCCCGCGTGATCCGGCGGCTCGACGAGGTCCTAGCGCTGGCGCCGGGCCGGTAGCGCGGCCGCCGACGCCCGCCCCGCGCCCCGGCGGCGGCCCCGGGTCCGATCGCGCCGGGAGTCTCCACTGGAGACATTCGCTTGACAGCGGCCCCGCGCGGGACGACGCTCGGCCGGCCCGGTCCCCCCGACGCCCAGCGAGGCCCGCCCATGAGCACCGCCGACAAGGTCATCATCTCCTGCGCCCTCACCGGCGCGGTCACCACCAAGAAGCACTGCCCGGCCATCCCGTACACACCGGTCGAGATCGCCGAGGAGGCGCGCCGCGCCTACGAGGCGGGCGCGACGATCGTGCACATCCACGCCCGCACCGACGAGGGCGCGCCGAGCTGGAGCCCCGAGGTCTTCCAGAAGATCATGGACGAGACCCGGGCCCGCTGCCCGGTGCTGATCAACTGGTCGACCGGCGGCGCCGGCCCCATGACCGGCCGCATCGCGCACCTGGCGCAGCGCCCCGCGATCGCGGCGCTCAACATGGGCTCGATGAACTACGCCAAGTGGAGCCCGGCCAAGAAGGCGTTCGCGTTCCAGTTCGTGTTCGCCAACTCGTTCGACGACATCATGGGCTTCGCCAAGGCGATGAAGGAGCACGGCATCAAGCCCGAGATGGAGTGCTTCGACACCGGCCACGCCGCGTCGCACGTCGTCCTCGAGGAGCTGGGCCTGATCGAGAAGCCCTACCACTTCTCGTTCATCATGGGCGTGCTCGGCGGCATCCAGGCCAGCGCCCGCCACCTGGCGTTCCAGGCCGACAACGTGCCCGCCGGCTCGCGCTGGAAGGTCATCGGCATCAGCCGCGACCAGTGGCCGCTGGCGATGGCGGCGCTGGCGCTCGGCGGCGACGTCCGGGTCGGTCTCGAGGACAACTTCTACCTGCCCGGCGGCGAGATGGCGTCGTCCAACGGCGACCTGGTCGCCGCCGCGGTCGAGATGGCGAAGCTGTCGGGCCGCACGGTCGCGACCCTGGAGGACACCAAGGCGGCGCTGTGGCCGTCGGGCGGCGGCAACTTCTAGCGCGGCGCGCCCGGCGCCGTCGCCGCGGCGCCGGGATCTGATCGTCGACGACGGCGCGGCATCGAGTACCATGCCGCCATGGACGTGCTGCCCGGAATGGACGGACGGCTCGGCCGCGAGCTCGGCAAGGCGGTCAGCCTCGCCACCACCGCGGGCGCGCTGGTCTTGCGCCTGCGCGATCAGGAGCTGGGCGTCGAGCTCAAGCCCGGCGACGAGCCGGTGACGATCGCCGATCGCCAGGCCTCGGACCTGGTGGTCAAGGGCCTGCGCGCGGCGTTCCCCGCCGACGTCGTGATCAGCGAGGAGAACGCCGACGATCCGGCGCGGCTGACCGCGAGGCGGGTGTGGTTCGTCGATCCCATCGACGGCACCGCCGACTTCATCGCCGGCCGCCCCGGCTTCTCGGTGATGATCGGCCTGTGCGAGCGCCACGTCCCGGTGCTCGGCGTCGTGTACCAGCCGGTCGGCGACCGCCTGTTCTGGGCCGCCCACGAGGCCATCGACGCCGCCGAGCCCGGCCGCTGGGGCAAGCCCGGCGAGCGCGCCGCGGCGTGGTTCCTGGCCCCCGGCGCGACGCCGCGGCAGCTGCGGGTGTCGGACGTCGCGGCGTCGGCGGACATCCGGCTGGTGGCGTCGGCGTCGCACCGCGACCACACGATCGACGAGGTCAAGAGCGCGCTCGGCATCTCCAACGAGCTCAACATCGGCTCGGTCGGGCTCAAGCTGGGGCTGATCGCGCTCGCCGAGCGCGACCTCTACGTCAACCCGTCGTCGAAGTCGAAGGCGTGGGACACCTGCGCGCCGGAGGCGATCCTGGTCGCCGCCGGCGGCATGATGACCGACACCCACGGCGAGCCGCTGCGCTACGACCGCCGCGACCTGGCCCGCAAGAGCGGCCTGGTGGCGTCGAACGGCCTCATCCACGCCGAGGTGCTGGCGCGCCTCGCCCACCTGTTCCCGCGGCCGTCGTAGCGGCGGCCCGGCGCGGCGGCGCGACGCGCCGGCCGCGCCTCAGTACTCGCAGAGGCCGTCGGCCTTGATCGGGCCGCGGATCCACTGCACCTCGCTCTGCGAGGCGTCCTCGTTGAAGTCCTGGACGTGGAGCGACTGCGCCAGGCCCAGCTCGAAGTAGTACGCGAAGCTCGCGGCGTCGTCCGACGACAGCCCGGCGTCGGCGAACCGCGCCGGGTCGACCTGGGCCGCGAGCTCGCGGGCGCGGACCGCCGCGGGCTCGAGGAAGTTGTCGCAGTCGACCGAGATCAGGCAGTCCTCGAGCTCGGTGTCGCAGCCGCAGTTGCCGTCGTGCGGGTCGTCGCTGCCGTCGACGTCGTCGGACGGCGTGCCCGGCTGGGTGGTCGGGCTGCCGGGGTCGCCGTTGGTGTCGGGGCCGTCGGGGCCGGTGCCGATGCCGACGTCGTCGTAGAGGACGCCGCCGTTGCCGTCGGAGCCGCCCGAGCGGGCGACCAGCACGTTCTCCCAGTCGTAGGGCACCGCGGCGTGCGGCGACGCCACGCCCGGCTGGTACAGGAACCCCTTGTGCGCGACGTGCCCCGGCAAGGTCTTGCCGAGCAGGTAGACGCCGATGCCGTGGCCCATGACGTACGCCCGGTCGGCGAGATCGAGCCCGGCCACCGCCTCCTCGCGGATCATCGTGCGATCGAAGGTCGTCGGATCGCTGGGGGAGTAGGGTCCGTCGGCCGAGCAGGCCACGAGGGCGAGCGCGGTCGACGCGAAGAACACAGAGAGAGCCACGTTGCGCATCGCGCGCCTTTCAGGTGAGTCCCGGCGTGACCTGCATGACGCAAGTCGCAGGCCATGGGCGCGGGGCTCGTAACCCGCGGACATCCGCCCCCTGCAACCCGGGTGGCAGGGACCCGGGCTCCCCACCCGTGGGGGGCGCCGGCTCCGGGGCACGGAGGTTCGGCGGCGGCCGGCGGCGCGACCGGCGCGGCGGCGCGACCGGCGGCCAGGCGCCGCCACCGGCGCCGACGCCGGCGCCGGCGCCGGTCGATCCCCGGAACCTTCCGGCGCCCCGCGTGTGTAACGGTCTGATGGTGCCCGCCGCCACCCGGCCCGCTGCCCGCGAGCTCGACGACCTGACGCTGCGCCGCGCGCAGCGGGGCGACGGCGCCGCGTTCCGCGAGGTGGTCGAGCGCCACCACCGGGCGGTCTGGGACCTGGTGACGCGGCTGCTGGCCGGGACCGCGCTGGCGCACCGGGCCGAGGATCTGGTCCAGGACACGTTCGTGCGGGTCCACCGGGCCCTGCCCGGCTTCGATCCCGCCGGCCCGGCGCGGCTGTCGACGTGGATCCTCACGATCGCCAGCCGGCTCGCGCTCAATGAGCTGCGCCGGGCGCCGCGCGCCGCGGCCACCGTGCCGCTGGACGCCGCGGTCGACGTCGCCGCCGCCGGCGAGTCGCCGGCGGGCGCGCTCGAGCGCGAGGAGCGCGCGATCGCGGTGGCGCGGGCGATCGCGGCGCTGCCCGAGGCCGGCCGGGTGATCGTGCTGCTGCGCGCCTACCACGACCTCGACTACGCCGAGATCGCGGACGTGCTCGAGGTCGACGTCGGCACCGTGAAGTCGCGGCTGTCGCGGGCGCGAGCGCAGCTGCGCGCCCGGCTGCGGCCGCACGATCGAGGAGACGACCATGCGTGACCAGGACCGCCGGGATGGCGCCGGCCGCGACGACGGCGACCGCGACGACCTCGACGACGAGCTCGACCTCGGGGGCGTGGCAGGTGCCGGCGCCGCCGGCCGGGCTGGTCGACCGCGTGATGGCGCACGTCGACGGCACCGCGGCGCACGGCGTCCGCGCCGCCGCCGAGCCACCCGCGGCGGGCCCAGGCGCCAGTGCGACGACGCGGCGCCGGCTCGGCGCCTACGTCGCGGTCGCGACGGCGGCGGCGGCGGTGGCCGCCGCGGTCACGGTGGTGGTCGTCCGGGGCGGCGACGACGGGCGCGCCCGTGATCGCCGCGGCGCGACCGGCGTGCGCCCCGGCGAGCTGACCGCGGCGACCCGCAGCACCGTCGCGATCGCGCCCGGCACCGTCGTCGAGGCCGACGCCGGCGCGTCGCTGCGCTGGCGGGTCGACGACGCCGGCGCGCTCGTCGTCACCCAGCAGGCCGGCGTCGTCACCTTTCGCCACGACGGCGGCGCCCGCCTCGTCGTCGACGCCGCGTTCGCGCGGGTCACCAGCCGCGACGCCTTCTTCCGCGTGGAGGTCCCGATGCCCGAGCCCCGCTCCGATGCCCGCCCCGATCAGCCCGGTCCGCGTCGCACCGCCAAGGTCGCGCTCGCCGGCGTCGCCGCCGCCGCCGTGGTGGTCGCGGTCTACGAGGGCCACGCCGCGCTGTCGACGTCGCGCGGCGAGGTCGACGTCGCGCCCGGCCACGTCGCGGTCGCCACCCCGACGAGGCGCCCGCGGTGGTCCCCGGACGGGCCGCCGGTGGCGCGCGCCGCCGTCGACCACGCGCGCCGGGTCGACGATCCGGCCGAGCGCGCGGCGCTGGCGCGCTCGATCGCCCAGGCCCGGGCGGTCCGCGAGGCCCGGGCCAGCGTCCACGCCGGCGGCGCGGCGGCGACCGGCGGCGCGGCCGCCGCGCCCGCGCCGACGGATGGCCAGGGCGACGTCGACCCCGACGAGATCCGCAGCGCCGTCCGCGAGGTGTCGCCGCTGGTCGGCGAGTGCTACTCGATGGCGCCGCTGGACGTGCAGCGGGCCGGCGGCAACGTCGTCATCGAGATGACGATCTCCGGCGAGCCCGGCGTCGGCACCGTGTTCGACGACGCCGGCTTCATCGACGGCACGCCGGCGCTGCTGGCCGCCACCGAGTTCACCGAGTGCATGCGCGAGACCTTGCTGTCGGTGGAGATGCCGCCGCTGACCCGGGGCGGCACCGTGGTGATCCACTATCCGTTCGCGTTCGCGTACAGCGACGACGAGGACGCCGACGCGCCGCCGCCGCCCCTGCCGGCGCCGGCGCCGGCGCCGCGCGAGGACGCCGCCAGCGGCGTCGATCCGCAGCTGAAGTTCGCCGAGGACGCGGCGCGCGCCGGCCGCTACAACGACGCGATCCGCTACGCCACGCGGGTGGTCGCGCGCGACGGCGACAACGTCGCGGCCTGGACCGTGCTCGGCATCGCCGGCTGCAACGTGCACGACGGCGCCCTCGCCGCTCAGGCGCTGGGGCACCTGTCGGGGCAGCGCGGCGGCATGGTCCGGCAGGTCTGCGTGAAGAACGGCGTCGAGCTGCCCGCGGCGCCGTGAGCGCGGCCGCGGCCGCGGCGGCGTGCGGACCGGCGCCCGCCCCTTCGACTCCGCCCTCGCGGCTGCGCCGCTCGGGCTGCGCTCAGGGTGAGCGTGGGCGAGGACGCGGTGGCGGCGGCGTGCGGACCGGCGCCCGCCCCCCGCCGCTTCGACTCCGCCCTCGCGGCTGCGCCGCTCGGGCTGCGCTCAGGGTGAGCGTGGGCGAGGACGCGGTGGCGGCGGCGTGCGGACCGGCGCCCGCCTCCCGCCCCTTCGACTCCGCCCTCGCGGCTGCGCCGCTCGGGCTGCGCTCAGGGTGAGCGTGGGCGAGGACGCGGCGGCGGCGAGCGGACAGGCAGGCGCAAGTTGCGCTCACCCCGAGCGCGAGGCCGCGAAGCGGCCGAGCAGTCGAGGGGGCGTGGATCGGTACGACGCCGCGGAGCGCGGTGCGCGCGGCCGGCGGGCGCGGCTACTCGGAGCTGCCGGCGACCATCATGCTCGAGACGCGGAACGTGGGCGCCGCGGTCGAGGACCGGAGCTCGAGGTCGTTGCCGACCAGGTCGATCCGCTTGAGCAGGTCGTCGAAGTTGAGGCTGATCGTGATCTCGCTGACCGGGAAGGTCAGCTCGCCGCCCTCGATCCAGAAGCCGGAGGCGCCGCGCGAGAAGTCGCCGGTGACCGGGTTGAAGCCGAAGCCCATCATCGAGGTCACGTACAGGCCGCGGCCGGTCTGGCGGATCAGGTCGGCGCGGCTGACGTCGCCGGGCTGCATGATCAGGTTCGACGTGGTCGGCCCCGGGTTGCCGCCGATGCCGCGCCCCGCCGAGCCGGTCGACTTGCGGCCCAGCTTGCGCGCGCTGTAGACGTCGCACAAGACCGGGCCGAGCACGCCGCGCTCGACGACCACGTTCTTGCGGGTCGCCAGGCCGTCGCCGTCGAACGGCCGCGAGCCGGGGCCGCGCGGCAGCAGCGGATCGTCGACGATCGTCACCAGCTCCGACGCCACCGGCGTGCCCTCGCGCCCCAGCAGGTAGGTCGACTTGCGCCAGAACGCCGAGCCGTTGGCGACCCCGAACAGGGTCCCGACCAGCGACCGGCCGACCTCGGGATCGAAGACCACCGCGACCTCGCCGGTCGGGATCTTGCGCGAGCCCAGGGTCGCCACCGTGCGCCGCGCCGCCTCGACGCCGACCGCCTCGGGGTCCTGCAGCTCGGCGAGGAACCGCGACGCGGTCCACCAGTAGCCGTTGCGCTTCTTGGGGTTCGTAGGGTCGGGCTCGTCGCAGATCGGCTCGACGTAGTACGACGCGTAGCTGCCGCGGTAGCCGCCGGCGAACCCGGCCGAGTTGGCGAACGCGACCGCGCCCAGGGTCCGCGACCAGGTCGCGCCCTCGGAGTTGGTGACCCGGGCGTCGTGCGCCATCGCCGCCTTCTCGCCGGCGATGCACTGGCGCAGCGCCCACGCGGCGTCGACGTCGGCGACCGCGTCGTCGTAGAGGTCGAGCTCCGGCAGGTCGGTGGCCAGCTCGTCGGCGTCGGGCAGCCGGTTGAGCTCGTCGGGCTCGGCCAGCTCGGCCAGCGCCACGGTCTCGGCGGCGAAGCTCTCGAGCGAGCGGGTGCGCAGATCCGAGGTGTAGGTGACGGCGCGGCGGCCGTCCTTGAAGACGCGCAGGCCCAGGGCCCGGCTGCCGGCCTCCTGGACCAGCTCGGGCTCGCCGAGCCGGACCTTGGCGGTCAGCTCGTTGCCGTCGCGGACCAGGACCTCGGCGGCGTCGGCGCCGGCCTTGCGGCACAGCTCGACGACCTGGGACGCGACGTCACTCAGCTCGGTGACCAGCGCGGGAGAGATGGATGCGGAGCTCGCCATGTCGTGTCTTGCCTCGTCTGGTGCCGCGGCGCTCAGGCCTTGGTCCCGCCCACGGTGATCTTCGCGATGCGCACGGTCGGGGTCGCGACCCCGACCGGCACCGACTGGCCGTCCTTGCCGCAGGTCCACATGCCGTCGGACAGCAGGTAGTCGTCGGCCAGCATGTCGACCTCGCGCAGGACCTCGGGGCCGTTGCCGATCAGGTTGACGCCCTTGAGCGGCGCGGTCAGCTTGCCGTCCTCGATCAGGTAGCTCTCGGTCAACGAGAACACGAAGTCGCCGTTGGAGATGTTGACCTGGCCGCCGGAGAACCGCTTGGCGTAGACGCCGCGCTTGACCGACGCGACGATCTCGTCGTGGGTGTGCGGGCCGGCGAGCAGCGCGGTGTTGGTCATGCGCGGCAGCGGCATCGAGCGGAACGACTCGCGGCGGCCGTTGCCGCTGGGCGCGACGCCGAAGTGCCTGGCGCTGAGCCGGTCGTGCATGTAGCCGACCAGGATGCCGTTCTCGATCAGGACGTTGCGGCGGGGCGCGTTGCCCTCGTCGTCGACGTTGATCGAGCCGCGCGACGACGTCACGGTGCCGTCGTCGACGACGGTGCACAGCTTGGACGCCACGACCTGGCCGATCTGGTCGGTGTAGTTCGAGGTCTTCTTGCGGTTGAAGTCGGCCTCGAGGCCGTGGCCGACCGCCTCGTGCAGCAGGATGCCGGAGTCGCCGGGCGCCAGCACGACGGTCATCTCGCCGGCCGGGGCGTCGACCGCGTCGAGCATGCCGATCGCGATCCGCGCCGCCTCCTTGCCGTGGGCGGCGGCCTCGCGCTCGCCGACGAAGTACTCCAGGCCCATGCGGCCGCCGCCGCCCGACGACCCGGACTGGCGCTTGTCGCCGTCCTCGGCGACGGCGCGGACGCCGAAGCGGACGATCGGCAGGACGTCCGAGACCATCCGGCCGTCGGACGACACCACCAGGATCTCCTTGAGGCTCTCGGTGAACGAGGCCTCGACCTTGATGATGCGCGGATCGGCGGCGCGGGCGGCGCGATCGGCGGCGCGCAAGAGCGCCAGCTTGTCGGCCGGCGGCACCGTCAGCGACGGCCGCGCCACCGGGTAGTGATCGGCGACCGGCGCGACGTCGATCGACACCGGCGCGTGGGCGGTGCCCGGCGGGGTGCCGGCCGCGATCTGACCGGCGGTGCGGGCGGCGTGGGCCATGCGGTCCCACGACAGGTCCTCGGTGTAGGCGTAGCCGGTGGCGTCGCCCTTGGTGACGCGGACGCCGAGGCCGAGGGTCACGCCGCGGCCGACGGTCTTGACCTGCTCCTCCTCGAGGACGTAGTCGGCGCCGACCCGGTACTCGAAGTAGAGGTCGGCGTAGTCGCCGCCGGCCTCGAGCGCGACCGAGAGGAGGCGCTGGGCGATCTGGGCGTCGATGGCGTTCTCGCCGCCAGCCAGAAACGGCGCGGCGAGGTTGTGCGGGACCGCGGTGGGCATGGGCGCAATGTACCGTGGATCGGCGAGCGCGCCGCCGACCCTGACCGAAAGGGCAGCCTCGGGAGGCTACTTGTTCTCGCGGCCCTTGACGCCGGCGAGCGCGCCCTCGGCGGCCTTGCGCGCCTCGAGGATCTCGGCCTCGCCGCCGCCCAGCCAGACCCGGCCGAAGGCGCCGAAGGTCACCATCTCGAGCACGTTGATCGGCGACGCCTTCTCGGCCTCGTTGACCGCCAGCGCCGCGTAGGCGGCCGGATGGACCTCGAGGATGTAGAGGCTCTGGCCGGCGGTGATCATGTCGCCGTGGCGCATCCGGTTGATGAGCTGCGACTGGTGACCGTCGATGCCGGTGATGATCTGGGTCGAGACCACGCGCGGCCGCAGGCGCTGCTCCGCGGTCAGCGACATGCGCTCGAGGATGGTCGCGGCGGCGGCCTCGACCTGGCCCTTGTCGGCGTCGTGCAGTTCGAGCATGCCGTAGGCACGCTCGACGATCTGCATGCCGGGGCGGCAGGTGGTGCGCTTGAGCGCGACGTCGGTGAGCTGGTTGATCGCGATGCCGGGCGCGATCTCGAGGAACAGCGCGGCCTCGAACTCCTTGGGCATGAAGCCCTGACACACGGTCTGCAGGAAACCGGTGAGCTGAGGCTGGAGCGAGTCGAGGACGGTGAGGGCGCGCAGCTCCATCGCGGGCACGCTAGCGTCGCCGGGTGGACCGTGTCAAACGGCCGCCGCCGGTCGCCGGCTTGCGGGTGCCGGCCTTGGCGGGGCGCCGCGGGGCGGGCACGCCGGGGCGACCGGTGCGCGCGGGCCGGCCGGCGCTGGCCGGCGGTCCGTCGCCGCGCGCGGGCCGGCCGGTGGACGGCCGACCGGCGGACGGACGGCCGGCCGCGGGACGGCCGGCCGACGGTCGACCAGCGCCAGGACGACCGGCACCAGGACGGGACGGACGCGCGCTACCCTCGCTGCGCGCCGGGCCCCGGCGGGCCCGGCGCCGCGGCTCGACCGGGCCTCGTCGCGACCGGACCGGCCGCCACGCGCCGGTGCGTCGCCACGACCGGACCGGCCGCCGCGCCCGGCGGCGTCGTCACGACCGGACCGGCCGCCGCGCCCGGCGGCGTCGTCACGACCGGACCGGCCGCCACGCGCCGGCGCGTCGTCGCGACCGGAGCGACCGCCACGCGCCGGTCCGTCGTCACGACCGGACCGACCGCCGCGGCCACCGCGCGCCGGCAGCTTGACCGAGGTCCGCGCCGGCCGGGCGTCGCGGGCGCCCAGGCGTCGCCGCGGCCACCGCGCTCGCCTCGATCCGGCCGCTCGCGCGACGGCGGCGCCGCCGGTGCGGCCGCGGCGGCGGCGGTCTGCTCGGCCTCGAGCCGGGCGCGGTCGCGGGCGCGCCGGGCGATGTCGGTCGACTCGCGCGCCGCGTGCCAGCGGCCGCGCGCCACCGAGCGCCGGTCGAGCCCGACCAGATCGCGCAACTCGTTGAGCTCGGCCTGGGTCAGCTCGCGGGCGTCGCCGACCCGCAGGCCGTGGAACGTGAGGTTGGCGAACGCGACCCGCTGCAGCTTCTGCACCGTGTAGCCCAGGGTCTCGAGCATCCGGTGGATCTGGCGCGACTTGCCCTCGTGGATCGTCATCGCCAGCCAGGTGTGCTTGCTGTCACCGGGCAGCTCGCTGACCTCGGCCGGCAGCGTCACGGTGCCGTCGTCGAGGCGGACGCCGTCGCGCAAGAGCTGCAGGCCGCCGGGCCGGATCTGGCCCTGCAGCTTGACGTGATAGGTCTTGGGGACGTGGTGCTTGGGCGCCAGCAGCCGCGACGCCAGCTCGCCGTCGTTGGTGAGCAGCAGGACGCCCTCGGTGTAGAAGTCGAGGCGGCCCACCGGCACCACCGACGCCGGCACGTTGGGCAGGTAGTCCATCACCGTGGGCCGCCCGCGATCGTCGGTGACCGCGGTGATGCAGCCCTTGGGCTTGTTGAGCAGGACGTAGAACGGCTCCTCGGGCATGACCCCGATGCCGTCGACCGCGACGCTGTCGCCGTTGGCGTCGACCTTGGTGCCGAGCTCGCGCACCACCTTGCCGTTGACGGTGACGCGGCCCTCGGTGATGAGCTGCTCGGCCTTGCGGCGCGCGGCGACCCCCGCCTGGGACAGGAAGCGCTGCAGTCGGATCTCGTTCTTCATGATGCGGCGTCGTCGGCGGAAGGATCGAGGCCGTCGTCGGGCGCGTCGAACGCGTCAGCGGCCGCCACCGCGGCGTCGATGCGCGCCTGGGCCACCTGCGCCTCGGCCCCGAGCCGATCGGCGTCGGCGTCGTCCGCGACCATCACATCGTCGACGTCCCCGTCGGGGACGTCCTCGCGCGCGTCCGCGGCGAGCGCGTCGAGCTCGTCGTCGCCGGGCGCGGCGGCCTCGGCGTCGGCGTCGACGTCGTCGGGCGCGACCTCGGCCGCGTCGGCCGGCGCGTCGCCGTCGAGCTCGGCCGCGGCGTCTGCGTCAGCGTCGGTCGTCCCTTCCGGCTCGCGCTCGCCTTCGTCCTCGGCGCCCGGCGCTGCCCCGGCGTCAGCCTCCGTCGCCGCCGCCTCGGCCGGCGCCGACGCCTCGCCCTCACCCTCGGTCGCCGCCTCCGGCTCGCGCTCGCCCTCACCCTCGGTCGCCGCCTCCGCCTCCGGCTGCGGCCGCGCCGCCGCGGCCGCGGCGACGGTGGCGGCCGACGGCGTCTCGCCGATGGTTCGCGCCACCACCTGGCGGCTCTCCTCGGTCAGCTCCGAGTACTCGCGCAGGGTCGGCAGCTCGCGCAGGTCCTTGAGGCTGAAGAAGTCGAGGAACTCGGGCGTGGTGCCGTACAGGATCGGCCGACCCGGCTCCTCCTTCTTGCCCAGGATCCGGATCAGCGCGCGATCGAGGAGGATCTTGAGGGTCGCGCCCGAGTCGACGCCACGGATGTCGTCGATCTCCGGACGCGTGATGGGCTGACGGTAGGCGACGATGGCCAGGGTCTCGAGCTGGGCCCGGGACAGCCGCACCGGCCGGCCCTGGATCAGCTGCTGGACCCAGGTCGAGTAGTCGTGGTGGGTGCGGAACAGGTAGCCGCCCGCGACCTCCTGCAGGACGATGCCGCGGTCGGCGTAGGCCTCCTGCAGCTCGGCCAGCGCGGTCTGGATGCGGGTGATGTCGGGGACCCGGGTCAGCTGGCGCAGCCGCGCCGGCGACAGCGGCTTCTCGGCGGCGAACAGCAGCGCCTCGACCAGGCAGCGCAACTGCGCCGGCTCCAGGCTGGCCGCGCTGGGGTGGGCGGTCGCGGTCGCCGCCGCGATGACCTCGCCGTCGTCGTCGACGTCGACGTCGACGTCACCGTCGTCGCCGTCGGACGCCGCGACCTCGTCGGCGCGCTCGTCACCGTCCACCGGCGCGTCGCCGTCCACCGGCGCGTCGCCCGCCTCGCCGTCGCCGTCTTCGGCCTCGGCATCGGCATCGGCCGCCGCGGGCTCCGCCTCGCCGTCGGCGTCGCGATCGCCGTCGCCGTCGCCGTCGCCGTCGTCCTCGTCCTCGTCCTCGTCCT
Source organism: Kofleriaceae bacterium (assembly GCA_020633495.1). Taxonomy (GTDB): domain Bacteria; phylum Myxococcota_A; class Polyangia; order Haliangiales; family Haliangiaceae; genus WYBA01. The sequence goes on from JACKDR010000024.1 coordinate 13,561, forward strand.
CGTCCTCGTCCTCGTCCTCGTCGCGCGGCGCGCCCTCGGCCTCGTCGAGCGCCGCGCCGGCCGCCGCCTGGACCGCGGCGTCGTCCGCCGCCTCGCCCTCGCCCTCGCCCTCCTCGACGACCTCGAGGTCATCGCCCGCGGCGCGCGCGAGCGCGTCCGCCGCCTCACGCGTGGCGCGGCCCCGAGCCTTTCGCTTCTGGCGCATCTTGCTCAACGGTACGATCCTGCCGACCGGCTGCTCTTAGCGCACCCGTGTGACAAGGGGAACCCCTGCCCCGCGGGAATCCGCCTGGTTACCGGTACTCGTCCGAGCTGGCGACGCCGTGCGCCACCTTGTCGCGCAGCTCGTCGGCGGACGTGGCGCGCGAGATCCAGATCTCGGGCTCGTAGCGGTCGTCCTCGCCGTCGACGCCCAGGCTCTGCTGCACCGCGATCAGCCGCAGCTTGGCCATCTCGAGCAGCGCCAGCAGCGTCACCACGGCGTCGTGGCGCAGCTCGTCGAGCGAGACCTCGACCGGCTCGCCGTCCTCGGCCAGCTTGGCGAACCGGAACATCGAGGTGAACGTGAACCGGTCCTCGCGCTCGAGGCGGTCGGTCAGCTCGGCGATCTTCTGGCTCACCGACAGCCGGTCGATGAGCACGTTGTGCGTGATCTTGACCTTGGCCCGGCGCATCAGCCGGTCGAGGGCCTCGATCAGCTTGTGGACCGGGAAGCTGGCCAGCGGCGCGACCGCGTCCGGGTCGACGTTCTCGGCCACGGCGTCCTCGAGCGCGGTGCCGCGGAACCACACGTTGCGCCCGACCACCGGGCGCTCGCCCAGCGACAGCGCCGCCTCCTTGTACTTCTGGTACTCGAGCAGGCGGCGGATCAGGTCGGCGCGCGGGTCGGCCTCCTCGCCGTCGCCGTCCTCGCCGCCCTCCTCGGCCTCCTCGTCGTCGGCGTCCGGCGTCGGCAAGAGCTCGCGCGACTTGATGTGGCACAGCGTCGCCGCCATCACCAGGTACTCGCCGGCGACGTCGATGTCGAGGCCCTCCATCGCGTCGAGGTAGGCCAGGTACTTCTCGGTCACGAACGCGATCGGGATGTCGAGGATGTCCAGCTCGTGCTTCTTGACCAGGTGGAGCAAGAGGTCGAGCGGCCCCTCGAACACGTCGAGCTGGACCTGATAGCTGCTGTCGGTCATCACCGCGGTCTCGTCATCGCAGGCTGAAGACCTGCGCCAGCAAGTCATACAGGTTCACTGTGACGAGGTTCGCCGGGTAGGTGAAGATCCGGGACAGCTCGGGGATGAGGATGACCGCCATCAGGACGAACGGCCCGTAGACCGAGAACTTCTGGAACGCCGGCAGGTACCGCGACGGCAAGAGGCCCTCGGTGACCGCGCCGCCGTCGAGCGGCGGCGCCGGCACCAGGTTGAAGAAGAACAGGATGAAGTTCAGGCCGACCGCGTAGTGCAGCGCCCGGTTGAGCGGGTGGGCGTAGTCGATGACCTGCCACTTGAGCAGCGCGACGTGGACGATCGCGATCAGCGTGCCGAACATCAGGTTCATCAGCGGCCCGGCGAAGGCCACGAACATGTGCCCGGTGCGCATCGCGAAGCGGCGGCTGAACCGGGTCGGCTGGACCTGGACCGGCTTGCCCCAGCCGAAGCCGATGCCGCCCATGTACAGCAGGCCGATCAGGGGGAACGCCACCGTGCCGATCAGGTCGGCGTGGACCAGCGGGTTGAGGCTGACCCGCCCCTGCCGGCGCGGCAGGTCGTCCCCGAGGCGGTCGGCCACGTAGGCGTGGCCGAACTCGTGCACGCAGATGGAGAGGAGCAGGATGATCATCGCCTGCACGACCCAGCGCATGTTCGCGGGGGAGAAGTCCATCGACGGGACTATGTCGTCCCGCCCCGACGACCGCAACCCCGCAGAACGACCGGGGGTGGCTACTTGGCCCGCGGGTGGCGCGCCAGGTACTGCTCGACCAGGCGCGCCCGGCTGACGTGGGTGTAGATCTGGGTGGTCGCGATGTCGGCGTGGCCGAGCATGGCCTGGACCGCGCGCAGGTCGGCGCCGCGCTCCAGCAGGTGGGTGGCGAACGAGTGCCGCAGCTTGTGCGGTGACACCTCGCCGTGCGGCAGCCGGACCCCGGCGGCGCGGGCGTAGCGGCCGAGCAGCTTCCAGAAGCCCTGCCGGGTCATCGGCTTGCCCCGCTCGGTCAGGAACAGCGCCGGCTCGCGCGGGTCGCGGACCCAGCGCGGCCGGACCTCGGCGACGTAGGCGGCGACGGCGTCGCGGGCCGGCTGGCCCATGGGCACCAGGCGGGTCTTCTTGCCCTTGCCGGTGACCCGGACGAAGCCGTGGCCGAGGTTGACGTCGCCCAGCGGCACGCCGATCAGCTCCGAGACGCGGACGCCGGTGGCGTAGAGCAGCTCGATCATCGCGGCGTCGCGGCAGCCCCGCGGGGTGTCGCGGCGGGGCGCCGCCAGCAGGCGCGCCACCGCGTCCTCGCCGAGGACGCCGGGCATGCGGGCGCCGAGCCGGGGCGCGTCGACCAGCTCGGTGGGGTCGGCGTCGAGCCACTTCTCGGCGATCAGGTGGCGGAACAGGCCGCGGATCGGCACCAGCGCCCGGGCGCGGCTGCGGGTCGACAGCCCGGCCTCGGCCAGCGCGATCAGGTGGTCGGTGACGTCGGCGGCGGTGACGTCGTCGGCGACCCGGCGGCCGCGGTCGGCGAGCAGCGTCAGGAACTTGCCGAGGTCGCGGCCGTAGCCGTCGAGGGTGTGCACCGACAGCCCGCGCTCGACCTTGAGGTGGTCGAGGTACAGGTCGACCGCCCGGTCGAGGTCGATGGATCGCGCCACGCCGTATTCAGCGCGCCACCGGGACGTCGCGCGCAAGTTTTTGGTACCGTCGTCGACGTTTCGTCTTTCCCGAAGGGGGGAATCTCGATGCTGCTCGTCCGTCGCGTCATCGCTTCGATCGCACTCACCGCGCTGGTCTCCGCGCCCGTCATCTCCTGTGGCCCGGCCCAGAAGCCCACCGGCGGGGGCGCCACCACCGGTGGCACCACCACCGTCGACGCCCTCAAGACCAAGGCGCCGCCCAACCAGGCCATCGTCCTCGGCACCGACGCCGGCGGCGGCTCGACCGCCATCGCGCTGTCCGACGCCGAGGCGACGGTCACCGTCGACTCGATGTGGGTCCGGCTCGGCCAGCCGGTCACCGGCGGCTCGAGCCCGGTCAAGCTGACCGCGGCGCCCAACAGCGACGGCTCGGTCCGGGTCGGCTTCTACGAGGAGTTCGCCGGCGGCATCGGCCCGCAGTGGCGCGCCGGCGTCTGGCTGGCCGCGTTCATCGGCTCGACCACGCTGAACAAGGACCTGACCGACTTCAAGTTCACCGCCGAGGCCGGCGGCAACGTCGACGGCGCGTCGGCGTCGGGCCTGATGACCGCGGGCTTCCTGGCCGCGATCACCGGCACCACGATCGATCCCAAGGCGACGATGACCGGGATCATCAACCCCGACGGCACGATCGGGCCGGTCGGCGGCATCCCGCAGAAGTTCACCGGCTCGATCGAGCTGGGCAAGAAGCGGCTCGGCTTCCCGATCGGCATGCGCTACTCGCAGGACCTCAACACCGGCGAGGCGGTCGACCTGGTCAAGCTGGCCAAGGACGCCGGCGCCGAGGCGGTCGAGGTCCCCGACGTCTACGCCGCCTACGAGCTGATGACCGGCAAGAAGCTGCCGCGACCGGTCCCCGTCGAGGAGAACGAGATGGACCTCGAGGCCGAGGTCGTCGAGGCCTACGACGCGGCCTACACGCAGTGGCAGACCGACCTGGGCTCGGAGTGGGACCGCCTGCTCGAGCTCGACAGCGCCGGGCGCCTGCCGCAGGGCCTGATCTCGCTGGCGATCGTCGCCCGCAACGAGGCCGAGTCGGCCGAGAAGATGCGCAAGCAGGGCTTCGCGCCGCTGGCCTACCAGCGGATGGTCGACGCCTGGATGTACGCGGCGTCGGCCAACGCGACCTCGGAGATCCTCGAGCTGGTCGCGTCCGGCGACCTGGTCGGCGCCAAGGCGCGGCTGCACGAGTTCGAGGGCCTGGCCAACACCACCGAGGCGGTCATCCGCGACGTCGGCACGATGAAGCCCGACACGATGGGCGGCCACCTGCAGATGCTGTCGGCGTTCCAGAAGGCGATCGCCGGCCTCGCGTCGTACATGCACGCCGGCGACACCACGGCGATGACCAAGCAGTTCCTCGATCAGCTCGGCGGCGTGCCCGCCGACCAGCTGGCGTCGCCCGACATGGCGGAGGCGGTCGTGCAGATGGTGGCGCCGACGATCATCTCGATCGCACGCGCGGTCGCCAACAGCGCCGCAGCCAAGGAGTCGATGGCGATCGAGGGCGTCAAGAGCCTCAACTACATGTGCTCGCTGCCCAACGTCCACCGCCTGGCCACCAGCTTCCAGTCGGCGGCCGCGGCCAACGTCACCTACTTCGAGACCCTGCTGAGCATCACCGACGACGCCACCCGCAACCGCGTCGCGATGATGGAGCCCGACTACCTGACCGCGTACGTGTCGTCGAACGTCACCAAGATGAGCGGCATGCCCGAGAGCCTCAAGAGCGAGTGGGGCGAGGACTCGCTGGCGTGGGGCCTGTTCGGCCTGGCCGCCGAGGAGCTGGGCTACTTCAAGGCGTCGACCCTGATCAGCAAGTGGTACTCGCTGGGCGTCCAGAACGACCCGTACACCGGCCGGCCGACCGCGGTCGAGCACGAGAAGGCGTTCATGAACATGCTGACCACCGCCGAGCGCAAGGCGCGCGAGAACGCGCGCGCGGCCAAGGTCGCCGCCGGCTCGATCCCGGTGCAGGCGCGCATCGCCTACCAGAACGCGCGCGTCCTGCGCGAGGGCGACCTCGCCGACAAGCTGCAAGCGCTGGAGATGTTCTGGGCGGCGTCGTCGTACTCGCAGACCGCCGTGATGCTGGCGCGCAACTAGCGCACCGCGCGACCGTTCGTGACCAAAGGGCCGGGGGCGACCCCGGTCCTTCGTGCGTCCGGGTGCCGCGTCGCGCAGGGCGCGCGCCCCCCGGGCGGCCGCGCTCGACGTCGCTCACCCCGAGCGCTCGACCGACGGCCGTCGGAGATTCGCCGCAACACGAACCGGGTCAGGTCGCGTGGTCGACGTGGTTCGCTCACCTCGAGCGGAGCCCGAGCGGCGCAGGCGCGAGGGCGTAGCGCGCTAGCCGTGGTAGTCGGGGCCGTCGGCGCCGACGAGGAGCTCGGTCGCGATCACGGCGGCGGCGCGGCGCGGCGCGAGCGCCGCGAGCGCGGGGTCGGGGTCGGCGCGGTAGGCGGCGAAGGCCGCGGCGTCGGGGAAGGTCACGACGTGGACCTCGCGGAACGTCGCGTCGTCGCCGCCACCGGGCGCCACGACGGTGCGCTCGATGCGGCCACCGTGGCGGGCCATGACCCGCGCCGCCTCGCGCTCGTAGGCGCGGAAGCCGGCGGCCTCGGCGGCACGCACGGTGAGGATCGCGACCACGGTCAGCCGCGACGGCGCGGCGCCGCCGTCGTGCTCGGTGGTCACGTCAGTCCCGCCGCTGGCGCAGCAGGTCGGCCATGTCCTTGTGCCCGTTCGGCGAGTCGACCAGGGTCACGGCCCGGGGCTCGAGGCCGTCCTTGCCGGCCTCGTCGAGCCACAGCTCGAGGGCGCGGCGGGCGCCGATGAGCCCGGTGGCGCGCCCCGGCGGCTCGACCGCGTACTCGGTGACGCCGGCGTCGTCGGCGACCTTGCGGATCCACCGGACGTCCTCGCGGAAGCGGGCCTCGCCGTAGTCGTTGGACTCGCCGAGGCCGAAGATCATCAGGCGGCCGAAGCGGAGGCGCCGGCCCGGCGGCATCATCAGGGTCTCGCCACGCTCGCCCGAGACCTTGCCCTTCTTGATCAGACGCGACAGGCGGCCGCACAGCCGCCAGTCGACCAGGCCGGCGGCGCCGCGCAGCGGCCGCTCGTCGCGGAACACCGGCAACACCAGCGTGTCGCGCGAGGTCTCGTCCCACTTCGCCAGATCCGCGGCGAGGATCGCGACCCGCCCGGCGCTGCGCCGCTCGGTGCCGCCCGGCGCGCCGCCGGCCGCCGTCGCCCCGCCCTCGCCCGCCGCGCCGCCCGCCGCCGGCTTGTCGCTACCCGCCGCCGGCTTGCCGCCGCCCCCGCCGCCGGCCGCCATGGCTACGACTCCGACGACCGGCCCAGGCCGGCGGCGATGCGATCGAGGATGCCGTTGACGAACGCGGGCGACTCGGCGGTGCCGAACCGCTTGGCCAGCTCGACGGCCTCGTTGATGACGACCTTGACCGGCGTCTGGGTGAAGCTGCGCAGCTCGCACACCGCGAGCCGCAGGATGTTGCGATCGACCCGGCTCATCCGCTCGAGCCGCCAGTTGCGCGACGCGCTGGCGATGACCTCGTCGATCGCGGCCAGCTCCTCGACGCTGCGGGTCACCAGCTCGGTCGCGAACTGGTGCGCCGGCTCGTCGACGTCGAGCTCGAAGCTGGCCCCCCACACGCCGAGCGCGCCGCCGACGTCGGTGGCGCGATCGACGTCCCGGGCGTAAAGCACCTGCAGCGCGAAGCCGCGGGCCTTGCGCCGGCTGCCGGGCGCCATCAGCCGCCCCCGCGGATCGCCTTGAACAGGCTGGCCATCTCGATCGCGGCCATCGCGGCGTCGAAGCCCTTGTTGCCGGCCTTGGTGCCGGCCCGCTCGATGGCCTGCTCGATCGTGTCGACCGTCAGCACGCCGAAGACCACCGGGATGTCCGAGGTCGCGGCGGCCTGGGCGATGCCCTTGGACGCCTCGTTGGCGACGACGTCGAAGTGCGGGGTCGAGCCGCGGATCACCGCGCCCAGCGCGACGACCGCGTCGACGCCGCCCCTGGCCAGGACCTGGCGCACCACCTGCGGCAGCTCCCAGGCGCCGGGGCACCGGTACAGCGTGACGTCGCCGTCGGCGCCGCCGGTGCGGACGATCGCGTCGACCGCGCCCGCGACCAGGGGCTCGACGATCAGCGCGTTGAAGCGGCTCGCCACGAGGGCGATCCGCAGCCCGGCTGCGGACAGGGTACCTTCGACGACCTTGGGCATCGCGGCGACTCTATCACCAACTACGTCGCCGGCATGCGGCGCGCCGCCGGGCCCGCCGGGATGGCGACGCGATCGACGACCTCGATGCCGAAGCCCTCGATGCCGGGGATGCGGCGGTCGGTGTTCGACATCAGGCGGATCTTGCGGCAGCCGAGATCGGCCAGGACCTGGGCGCCGAGGCCGAAGTCGCGCAGCGCCTCGCTCGAGTCGGCCGGGTTCTTGGGCGCCGACGACCGCTGGCCGATCGCCTTCTGGAAGGCGCGGCCCAGCGACGTCCGCTGCCGGTTGAAGACGTACAGGTAGACGCCGAGGCCGGCGTCGTCGATCGCGCGCAGCGCGGCGTCGTGCTCGGGTCGGACCGCGAACGGATCGCCCACCGGGTCGAGCGACTGGACCCGGACCAGGACCTCGGCGCCGGCGGCGCTGGCGGCCGCGACGTCGCCGCGCACCAGCGCCAGGTACTCGGTGTCCTCGACCTCGGCGTCGTAGTGGTAGCCGACGAACGGCTCGCCGGGGCCGAGCATGCCGGGCCGCAGCGGCCCCGAGGTCCGGCGCTGGACGATGCGCTCGTGGCGCAGCCGGTACGCGATCAGGTCGGCGACCGTCAGCACCAGGAGGTCGTGCTCCTTGCCGAACTCGATCAGCTCGGGCAGCCGCGCCATCTCGCCGTCGTCGCGCATGATCTCGCAGATGACGCCCGCCGGCTTGAGGCCGGCGAGGCGCGCCAGGTCGACCGAGCCCTCGGTCTGGCCGGTGCGGACCAGGACGCCGCCGGGCCGGGCCCGCAGCGGGAAGACGTGGCCCGGCGACACCAGATCCTCGGGCCGGGCGCCGTCGGCGATCGCGGCCTGCACGGTGATCGCGCGGTCGCGCGCCGAGATGCCGGTCGAGACGCCGTGGCGGGCCTCGATCGAGATCGTGAACGCGGTGCCCAGGGTCGCCTGGTTGTCGCGGACCATCATCGGCAGCTGCAGGCGGTCGATGAAGGTGTCGTCGAGCGCGAGGCAGATCAGGCCGCGCGCGTACTTGGCCATGAAGTTGATGGCCTCGGGCGTGACCTTGTCGGCGGCGAGGACCAGGTCGCCCTCGTTCTCGCGGTCCTCGTCGTCGACGAGGATGACCATGCGGCCGGCGTTGATCTCGTCGAGCGCGCGCTGGACGCGCTCGATGGGGTCGGCGGGGGTGAGGGGGGTGGTGGTCACGGCAGGCCTCTCAGGGGGCGCTCGGGGTCGATCGTCGAGGCGGCGCCGGCCGGCAGGTGGCCGCCCAGCAGCTTCTCGACGTACTTGCCGATGACGTCGACCTCGAGGTTGACGCGACGTCCGGCGGGCTTGGCGCCCAGGGTGGTCTTGGCGGCGGTGTGCGGGATGATCGCGACGTCGAAGCCGGCGGCGTCGACGCGGTTGACGGTCAGGCTGATGCCGTCGAGGGCGATCGAGCCCTTCTCGACGACGTAGCGCAAGAGCGCCGGCGCGGCGGCGACGGTGTAGACGATGTTGGCGCCGAGGTCGCGGCGCGCGGTGATCGTGCCGAGGCCGTCGACGTGGCCGGCGACCAGGTGGCCGCCGAGGCGGTCGCCCAGGCGCATCGCGCGCTCGAGGTTGACCCGGGCCCCGGGGCGCAGATCGCCGACGGTGGTGCGGGCCAGGGTCTCGGCGCCGGCCAGGACGGCGTAGCTGGTGCCGTCGGTGGCCGTGACGGTGAGGCAGCAGCCGTCGTGGCACACCGAGTCGCCCAGGGCCAGCTCGGCGACCGGCATGGCGTCGGGCCGGACCATCAGCTCGACGGCGTCACCGCGCCGGTCGGCGCGCACCACGGTGCCGAGATCCTCGACGAGGCCGGTGAACACGGGGGGGTCTTACCACAGGCGCGCCGCGGCACCGGCGTGAAGTCGGCTCGTCACCGGCGCGCCCCAGGGCGCGCCCGCGGCCGCGCCAGGCCGGTCGGCGCCGGCAGCCGCCGCGCCACCAGCAGGACGTCGTCGCCGAGGCGCCAGGGCGCGCCGTCGAAGGCCAGGCGAGGGCGCCGGCCAGGCGGGCGACGCCGTCGCCGCCGACCCACGCCGGGCCGCCGCGGCCAGCGCGCGCGGCCGCCGAGGATCAGCGGGGCCACGAACAGCTGGACCTCGTCGGCCAGGTCGGCGGCCACCAGGCCGGCGTGGATCTCGGGGCCGCCTCGACCAGCACCGACAGCACGCCGGCGGCGCCCAGCCGGCGGACCAGGGCGCGCAGGTCGACCCGGCCGCCGCGATCGCGCAGCCGCCACACCTCGGCGCCGGCGGCCTCGAGGCGGCGCTGCCGGCTCGCCGGGGCGGCCGCGGTGGTCGCGATGATGACCCGGGCGCCCTGCCCGGCCCCGGCGAGCAGCGCGGCCCCGACCGGGGTCCGCAGCCGGCTGTCGACGACGACCCGCACCGGGTCGCGGCCGCCGGCGACGCCGCGCACGGTCAGCCGGGGGTCGTCGGCCAGCACGGTGCCGATGCCGACCAGGACGGCGTCGAGGCGATCGCGGAGCCGGTGGACCTCGGCGCGGGCGGCCTCGCCGGTGATCCACCGCGACGCGCCGGTGCGGGTCGCGACCCGGCCGTCGAGCGAGACCCCGGCCTTGAGCACGACGTGGGGGCGGCGGAGCCGGGCCCAGGTGAAGAACGGCCGGTTCAGCGCCTCGCTGGCGTCGCCGAGGACGCCGGTCACGACCTCGACGCCGTGGCGGGCCAGCCAGCGGGCGCCGCCGGCGTGGCCGGCGACCGGGTCCATGGCGCCGATGACGACGCGGCGGATCCCGGCGGCGGCCACCGCGGGCGCGCACGGGCCGGTGCGGCCGTGGTGGTTGCACGGCTCGAGGTTGACGTAGAGCGTGGCGCCGTCGCCGCGGCGGCCGGCCGCGGCCAGGGCGTCGAGGGCGACGATCTCGGCGTGGGCGGTGCCGGCGCGGCGGTGCCAGCCCTCGGCGAGCTTGCGGCCGCGGCCGTCGACGACGACGCACCCGACCACCGGGTTGGGCGCGGTGCGGCCCTCGGCGCGGGCCGCCAGCTGCAGGCAGCGCCGCATCCAGCGGACGTCGGCGGCGGTGGGCTCGCCGCGGGCGGGGCGCGCGGGCGCGCGCCCGCTCACGCCCCCCTCTTGAGCTCGTCGAGCTCCTCGGCGAAGTCCTCGAGGTCGCGGAAGTCGCGGTAGATCGACGCGAACCGGACGTAGGCGACCTTGTCGAGGGTGCGCAGCTTGGGCAGCACCCGCTCGCCGATGTCACGCGACGCGATCTCGGGGACGCCGAGCTCGCCGATCTCGCGCTCGACCTCCTCGGCGATGCGCTTGACGTCGGCCTGCGACACCGGGAGCTTGTTGACCGCGTGGATCAGGCCGCGCTCGATCTTGTTGCGATCGAACGGCTCGCGCCGGCCGTCGTTCTTGATCACCGCCGGCATCGACTCCTCGATGCGCTCGTAGGTGGTGAAGCGACGATCGCAGGCCTCGCACTCGCGCCGGCGACGGATCTCGGCGCCGTCCCGCGACGCCCGCGAGTCGATGACCTTGTCCTCGAGCGCGCCGCAGAACGGGCAGCGCACGGCCTAGCCGCCTCCCTCGAGCGCGGTGATCTTGGCGACCCGGTTGGCGTGGCGGCCGCCCTCGAAGGGCGTGGCGCGGAAGACCCGGACGATGGTCTCGGCGACCCCGGAGCCGACCACGCGGGCGCCCAGCGCGACCACGTTGGCGTCGTTGTGGGCGCGCGACATCTGCGCGGTGAAGGCCTCGTGGCACAGCGCGCAGCGCACGCCGGGCACCTTGTTGGCGGCGATCGAGATGCCGATGCCGGTGCCGCACAGCACCAGCCCGAAGACGTCGTCCTCGTGGCGAGCCCGGGCCGCGGCGACCTCGCGGCCGACCATCGCGCCGTAGTCGGGGTAGTCGACCGAGGCTTCGCCGTCGGTGCCGAGGTCCTCGACCTCGTCGCCGAGCGCGCGCAACAGCGCGACCAGCTGGCGGCGCAGCGGCACCGCCGCGTGATCGCTGCCGGCGAACCAGCGCATCAGCCCTGGTACCGCCCGACCACGAGGGTCGCGTTGGTGCCCCCGAAGCCGAAGCTGTTGGACACGGCGACGTCGACGCGGACCTCGCGCGCCTGGTTGGGCACGTAGTCGAGGTCGCAGGCCGGATCCGGCGTGTCGTAGTTGATCGTCGGCGGCAGGACGCCGCGCGACAGCGCCAGCGCGCAGACCCCGGCCTCGACCGCGCCGGCGGCGCCGAGCATGTGGCCGGTCATCGACTTGGTCGACGACACCGCCAGCTTGGCGGCATGGTCGGCGAAGACCGCCTTGATCGCCGCGGTCTCGTTCTTGTCGTTGAACTCGGTCGAGGTGCCGTGAGCGTTGATGTAGCCGACCCGGGACGCGTCGATCTTGGCGTCGGCCAGCGCCTGCCGCATGCAGCGCTGGGCGCCGATGCCCTCGGGCGCCGGCGCCGTGATGTGGTGGGCGTCGGCGTTGGCGCCGTAGCCGAGCACCTCGGCGTAGATGCGGGCGCCGCGGCGCCTGGCCGCCTCGAGCTCCTCGAGCACGACCACGCCCGCGCCCTCGGCGATGACGAAGCCGTCGCGATCCTTCTCGAACGGCCGGCTCGCCTTGGTCGGATCGTCGTTGCGGGTCGACAGCGCGCGCATCGCGTTGAAGCCGCCGACGCCGAGCATCGTGATCGTGGCCTCGGCGCCGCCGGCGATCATGCCGTCGGCGTAGCCGTGGCGGATCAGCCGCATCGCCTCGCCGATCGAGTGCGAGCCGGTCGAGCACGCCGAGACGTGCGACATGTTGGGCCCCCGGGCGCCGGTGCGGATCGACACCATGCCGGGGATCATGTTGATGATGATGTCGGTGACGAAGTACGGCGAGAAGCCGTACCGCGGCCCCTTGGCCCGCCCCGAGTCGTGGGTGTCCTCGATGGTCTTGACGCCACCGAGGCCCGCGCCGATGTAGCAGCCCCAGCGGTCGGCGTCGGCCTCGGGCACGCGCCGGCCCTCGAAGCCGGCGTCGTCCATCGCCGCCATCGCGGCCGAGACCCCGAACTGCAGGAAGCGATCGAGGTGCTTGACCTCGCGCTTGTCGAGGTAGGTGAGCGGATCCCACCCCTTGACCTCGCAGGCGAAGCGGGTCGCGTAGTTCTCGGTGTCGAACAGGGTGATGGGCCCTGCGCCGCTCTTGCCGGCGAGCAGGGCCTGCCAGGTCGACTCCAGGTCGTTGCCGACCGGGGTGAGCAGACCGATTCCGGTGATCACGACTCGGCGCATGGGTCCTCCACGGCACGCCCGCCCGGGGCCCCGGGGCCAGGCCCCGGGAACCGCCTCACTTGGCGTGCGACTTGATGTAGTTCGTGGCGTCCTTGACGGTCTTGATCTGCTCGGTGTCTTCCTCGGGGATCTCGATCTTGAACTCCTGCTCGAGGGCGAGCACCAGCTCGACGACGGCCAGCGAATCGGCCTTGAGATCGTCGACGAACGACGCCTCGGGGCGGAGCTGCTCGGCGGACACCTCGAGCTGCTGGCAGATGATCTCCTTGACCTTGGTCTCGATCTCTTCGGGCGACATGGGACGGTCCTTTCGGGGCTTTCGGGCTCGGCGCGACGGGCGGCGAGCGGGTCGGGACTATGGATCGTTCTACGGGGCTACATCAACAGGCCGCCGTTGACGCGCAGGATCTGCCCGGTCACGTAGGCGGCCTCGGGGCCGACCAGGAACGCGACCGCGTCGGCGACCTCGGCGGCGGCGCCGATGCGTCCCAGCGGGATCTTCTCGAGGAGCTTGGCGCGCGCGGCCTCGGGCAGGTGCTCGGCGGTCATGTCGGTCTCGATGAAGCCGGGCGACACCGCGTTGACCGTGACCGCGCGCGACGCCAGCTCCTGGGCGAGCGCCTTGGTCAGGCCGATCAGGCCGGCCTTGGACGCGGCGTAGGCGGCCTGGCCGCCGTTGCCGCTCTCGCCGACCACCGACGTCACGTTGACGATGCGGCCCTTGTCGCGGGCCTTGAGCAGCATCGTGGTGGCGGCGCGGGTGCAGTGGAACGCGCCGGCCAGGTTGACGTCCATGGTCTGCGCCCACTGCTCGTTCTTGAAGCGCATGACCAGGCCGTTGACCGCGACGCCGGCGTTGTTGACCAGGATGTCGAGGCCGCCGTGGTCCTTGCCGATCTGCTTGATCGCGGCGTCGACCTCGTCGGACTTGGCGACGTCGAAGCGGACCGTCGCGGCCTTGCCGCCCGCGGCCTCGCAGGCGGCGGCGGTGGCGAGCGCGGCGTCCTCGCGCGACGCGTAGTTGACGATGACCGTGGCGCCGCGCCGGGCCAGCGCCTCGCAGATGGCGCGGCCGATGCCGCGCGAGCCGCCGGTGACCAGGGCGACGCGGCCCTCGAGCGCCTTGTCGACGAACGCCATCAGGTGCCTCCCTTGACGAAGCCCTCGACCTCGTGCGGCTCACCGATCGTGGTGACCTCGATCGAGGGGGCGATGCGCTTGACCAGGCCGCGCAGCACCGCGCCCGAGCCCAGCTCGAGCGCGCAGGTGACGCCGGCGACGTCGAGGACCTGCACCGACTCCTCCCAGCGCACCGGCGCGGTGATCTGCCGGATCAGCAGGTCCTTGACCCGCGCCGGGTCGTCGTTGGCGGTGGCCTCGACGTTGGTCACGACCGGCACGCGCGGCGCCGCGACGGTGACGTCGGCGAGGGCGCGCGCCATGCCGTCGGCGGCCGGCTGCATCAGGCTGCAGTGGAACGGCGCCGACACCGTCAGCGCGACCGCGCGCTTGGCGCCCGCCGCCTTGGCGGCGGCCATCGCGCGCTCGACCGCGGCGGCGTGGCCGGAGATGACGATCTGGCCGGCGCCGTTGAAGTTGGCGGCCTCGACCGGCTCGCCGGGCGCCGACGCCTCGGCGCACACGCCGCGCACCGCGGCGGCGTCGAGGCCCATCAGCGCGGCCATGCCGCCGACGCCCACCGGCACCGCCTCCTGCATCAGCTTGCCGCGCAGGTGGGTGAGGCGGACCGCGTCGGCGAGGCGCAGCGCGCCGGCCGCGACCAGCGCGGTCCACTCGCCGAGCGAGTGGCCGGCGACGAGGTCGAAGGGCAGGGGCTGCTCGGACTCGATCGCGCGCAGCACCGCGATCGACGTCGTGAGGATCGCGGGCTGGGTGTGCATCGTGAGGGTGAGGTCGTCCTCGGGGCCCTCCCAGCACAGCTTGGAGATCGCGAAGCCCAGCGCGTCGTCGGCCTCCTCGTAGACCCGGCGCGCCGCCTCGTAGCGGATCGCCAGGTCGCGGCCCATGCCGACCCGCTGCGAGCCCTGTCCGGGGAACAGAAGCGCGGTCTTCATCGGGCCGCGTTCTCGCACGGAACCGCGCCGGGAGGAAAGCCCGGATCGCTTCGTAGTGGCATGCGATCGCTGCGAAAAACGTTCCGCACACGGTGCGTAACGCGGGTGACGGCTACCCCGGTTGCCCCTGCCCCGGCGATGCTGCGAGCGAGCGCACCGCTGCGGCGAGGCGCGTCACGACCTCGCCGGCGACGAACTCGCGGGCCCGCAGCAGCCCGTTCTTGACCGCCGTGGCGTCGCTGCGGCCATGACACACCGCGACGACGCCGTCGACGCCGACCAGCAGCGCGCCGCCGGTCTCGGCGAAGTGGATCTGCCGCCGCAGCGCCGACAGCGTCGGGGCCACGACCGCGGCCCCGACCCGGCCCCGCGCGGTGCCGTCGAGCTCGCGGCGGACCAGGCCGAGGAACGCCTCGGCCAGGCCCTCGGCGGTCTTGAGCACGACGTTGCCGGTGAAGCCGTCGGTGGCGATGACGTCGACGGCGCCGCGGAACAGCGCCGTGCCCTCGACGTAGCCCAGGTAGCGGACCCCGGCGTCGTCGGGCAGCCCGGCCAGCAGCGCGTGGGCGGCCCGGGTCAGCTCGGTGCCCTTGTCGGCCTCGGTGCCGTTGCACAGCAGGCCCACCCGCGGCCGCGCCCGGTGGTGCGCGACCCGGTCGTAGGCGGCGCCGAGCAGCGCGAACTGGGCCAGCATCGACGGCTTGACGTCGACGTTGGCGCCGGCGTCGCACAGCGTCACCGGGCCGTGAGGGGTCGGGAACACCGTGCAGATCGCGGGGCGCTCGACGCCGGGCAGCCGGCCCAGCACGAACAGGGCGTGGGCCAGCACGGCGCCGCTGTTGCCGGCCGAGACCACGGCGGCGGCGTCGCCGGCCTTGACGCGATCGAAGGCGACGCGCAGCGACGAGTCGCGCTTGGCGCGGAACGCGGCCGCCGGGTGGTCGTCCATGGTGACGACCTCGGACGCCGCGACCACCTCGAGGCGATCGCGCCCGGTGGCGCCGGCGCGGCGCAGCTCGGCGCGCAGGCGCGCCGGATCGCCGACCAGCAGGACGTCGAGCGGTGCGGCGCGCACCGCGGCCAGCGCACCCGCGACCTCGGCCGCGGGCGCGTGGTCACCGCCCATGGCGTCGAGGGCGATGATCATGCAGCGTGGGGGCCGGCCGGAGCCGGCGGGTCAGGGGCCTACTCGGCCGCTTCGGTCGAGCGCGCCTTGGCGACCTTCTTGCCGTTGTAGAAGCCGCAGCCGGCGCAGACGCGGTGCGGGATCCGCGGCGAGCCGCAGTTGGGGCAGCCCTGGACCAGCGGCCGGTTCTGGCCGGACTTGCGCATCCAGGCGGACCGCTGCTGGGCGGTCCGGGCGGGTCCTCTTCTTCGCTTCTGCAGAGCCATGGCGTACGTATCCTCGGTCAGGATTGCAGTTTCAAGGCCCCAAGGGCCGCAAAGCGGGGGTCACCGGGCGGTTGGCAGGTGCAGGTCTCGACGTTGCGGTCGATCCCGCACTGCGGGCACAGGCCCCGACAGTCTTCCTTGCACAGCGGCGCGTAGGGCACCGCCAGCACCAGCTGCTCGCGCACGATCGGCTCGAGGTCGACCGACTCGCCGTCGTAGGCGAAGACGTCGAGATCCTCGGCGGCGAGCTCGAGGCCGGCGTCCTCGTCGTCGGCGGCGGCGCCGTCGCGGGTCGTGCCGGCGCCGGCCGCGGCCGCGGCGGCCTCGTCGGCGGCGCGGGCGGCCGCCAGCTCGCCGGGCGACATGAACGTGGCGCTGATGGTCTCGTCGAGGGTCAGCCGCGCCGGGCCGACGCAGCGGCTGCACGCCACGACCTCGTGGCCGCGCAGGGTGCCGGCGACGAAGACGTGGGCGTTGTCGGCGTAGAGATCGACGTCGAGCTCGGCGGCGCCGGCCTCGGGGTCGTCCGCGGCCAGGCCCAGGGCGTCGCGCATGGGCAGCCCGGCCAGCAGCCCGGCCACGAACGCGCCGTCGACCCGCACCGTGCGGTGGCACGGCAGCTCGCGGACCAGGACCCGGAACGGGCCGGGGTCGGTCGCGGGGCCGTGGTGGCTGCCGGGGCTGTGGCGGTGGGCGGTCATGAGACGCGGGGCTGCGGAAAAGAGCGCCGCAGTATAGGGAGGGCGACCCGGGTGTCAAGCACCCGTTTCCGGGCACTTGCGCGCCACCGGCGGATCGGGGACGAAGCCGGCGGCGAAACCCCGTAGGATTGCGGTGATGCGCTCGTGGTCCGTGCTCCCCGTGATCGGCCTGGCCGCCTGTGCCTTCGACGGCACCGGCGTCGCCGGCGGTGACGGCGGCGGGCCGATCGACGCCGCGGTGACCGTCGACGGCCGGACGGTCACGCCCGACGCCGGCGGTGACGGCTCGGTCATCGACGCCGCGCCCGTCGACGCCGCGCCCGTCGACGCCGCGCCCATCGACGCCATGCCGATTGACGCCATGCCGATCGACGCCATGCCGATCGACGCCATGCCCATCGACGCCATGACGCCGCCCTGCCCGACCGGGTATGCGCCGTCGGGCGCGGCCGGCAACCCCCACTTCTACCGCTTCGTCGACAGCAACACCTCGGCCGCCAACGCGCTCGCCGACTGCGGCGACGACCGCGCCGGCCGGACCTACGTCGCGGTCATCGACGACGACGCCGAGAACGCGCTGATCGACACCCTGGCCGGCAACCGCGCGGTGTGGCTCGGCCTGTCCGACGAGGCGGTCGAGGGCACCTGGATCACCGTGCTCGGCACCACCCAGACCTACTTCCAGTGGGACAGCAACCAGCCCGACAACTTCGGGATCGGCGGCGAGCAGTGCGTCGAGCAGAAGACCAACGCCAAGTGGAACGACCTCGGCTGCACCAGCAACCGCCGCTATGTCTGCGAGTGCGACCCGGCCCTGCCGGTGACCCCGTGAGCGCCCGGGCCGCCGCCATGACAGCCGTGTAACACGGCGACCTCGCGGGGTTTCGAGCCCCGGGGACAGGCCCCAGGCGGCGCTCGCCGCGGGTCGCAACCGTCCGGAACCCGGACGCCGCGCCCCGGCACGCGAGTTGCGAAGGCCACGGTCATGCGCCGCCTCGCCCACCCCGCCCTCCTCCTCTCCCTCCTGGCCGCTGGTTGCACCGTCGACGCCATCCCCGGCGGCGGCGACGACACCAGCGGCGCCCCCGACGCCGGCACCGATCAACCCGACGGTCCGGCGGCGGCGACCTGCCTGCTGCCCGCGCAGATGGGCGCCACGACCCTCACCGGCGTCACCGCCGACCAGCGCAACCAGCCGGGCTCGCAGGGCACGCTGAAGATCCTGCGGCTGCTGGCCGACCTCGACGGCTCGGCGACCCCGGACGTCCTGCAGATCGAGCTGTGGGACGGCGCCGGCGCGTTCACCGGCCCGGTCACCACCGGCACGTACACGATCGCCGGGCCCGAGACGTCGCTGGCGACCTGCGGCGCGTGCGTCAGCGTCATCGCCGACTTCAGCACCACCGCCGGCGGCGCGCAGTTCTTCCACGCCCAGTCGGGCACGCTGACGCTCGACTCGATCACGACCAACCTCACCGGCTCGATCGCCAACGTGTCGTTCGCCGAGATCGACGGCGCCACCGGCGAGCTCGTCCCCGGCGGCTGCACCGCGACGCTGGCCGACACCACGTTCGACGCGCCGATCACGATCACCGACGGCGGTGGCGGCGGCGGCGGCGGTGGCGGCGGTGGTGGCGGCGGCGGCGGCGGCCAGTAGCCCGGCGCGCGCCGGCGCTCACGCCGGCGACCGGCTGACCGGCGGCCGCTGCGCGACCTCCCACGGCGGCAGCCGCTCGTCGAGCAGCGCCTCGAGGTCGCGGCGCAGCGCCGGGCGATCGTCCCAGCGGTTGACGTGCTCGCCGGGATCGTCGTCGCGCAGGTACAGCTCGCCGTAGGGGCGGCCGACGTGGCGCGACAGCCGCGCCGCCGCCGTGGTCACGGTCTGGACGTGCTCGCGGAACCCGATGCGGTGATCGTTCTCGGTGATCGCGGCGTCGGGATGGCGACGGCCGGCGACGACGTCGTCGAGATCGCGACCGTGCGCGCGCGGCAGCGCGGCGCCGAGCCAGCGCGCCAGGGTCGGCGCCAGATCGACGAGGCCGACCGGATCGTCGACGCGCGCGCCGGCCGCCCAGCCGGCGGCGCGCACCACCAGCGGCACCCGCAGGAGCCCCTGGTAGTGGAACGGTCCCTTGAACATCAGGCCGTGATCGCCCATGAGCTCGCCGTGGTCGCTGGTGAAGACCACCGCGGTGCGCCCGGCCAGGCCCAGGTCGTCGACGGCGCCGAGGATGCGCCCGACGGCGTGATCGATCTGCGCGACCATGCCGTGGTAGGCGGCGCTCATCGCGCCGAGCTCGGCGTCGGTGAGGCGGCCGCCGGCGACGTTGAGCGCCCGCGCCCACGGGCCCAGGCCGCGCGAGAACCGACCCTGCCACGGCGGCTTGCCGTCGAGCTCGGCGGGATCGCGCCGCGGCAGCGGCATGTCGCGGGCGGCGAACCGGTGACACCACGGCGCCGGCGGATCCAGCGGGTGGTGCGGATCGGGGAACGACGCCCACACGAAGAACGGCGCGTCGCGGCGCGCGCGCAGCGCCTCGATCGTGCGATCGGCGACCCACGTCGTCGGGTGCAGCGCCTCGGGCAGCGCGGCGTGCCAGGTCTGGGGCGCGCGCGGCGACGACGGCAGCTTGCGCGCCGGCGACGCGTCGAGGAAGTGACGCCAGGCGGCGCGCCGGCCGTCGCGGCCGAGCCAGCGCCCGTAGTGCAGCCCCAGCGGCGCCGGCCCGTAGCCGAACGGGAAGTGGCCGAGCTGGATCAGCTCGACGTGGTCGAAGCCCATGTACGGCCCGGTCCAGTCGGCGGGCAGCCGCGCCGCGTTGACCAGGGCCTCGGCGTGGCGCGACCGCGACCGCCGCAGCACGCCGTTGGTGGCGAAGTGGGCCTTGCCGACGAACGCGGTGCGGACGCCGGCGGCGGCGGCGCGCGCGGCGAGGCCGCGCGGGATGACCTCGTCGGGGGGATCGACCCCGTTGGTCCAGACGCCGTGGCCGCGCGGGTGCAGGCCGGTGAGGAGGGTCCACCGCGACGGCTGACAGTACGGGTGCTGACAGACCGCATCGGTAAACGTGACCCCGGCGGCCGCCAGGCGATCCAGCGCCGGCGTCGCGCCCATCGCCGATCCGTAGGCGCCGAGGGTGTCGGCGCGCTGCTGATCGCTGGTCACCAGCAAGACGCTGTCAACGGCCACGCCTCCAGCGTAGCCCCCAACCGCCGCCCGATGGTGCTAACACCGGGCATCCCTGGTCGGAAAGGTTGTCGCGGATGTGCCGCCTCCCCCTGCACACCCTGACGTGGACCGTGATCGGTCTCGGCGCCTGCGCGTTCGACGCCGGCGGGCTGCCCGGCGCGCCCGGCGCGCCCGACGGCGGCCCCGCCGCGGACGCCGCGCGCGCCGACGCGCCCACCGTGCCGTCGGCGCCCGGCTACGAGCAGGTCAGCGGCACCGACGTCCGCTACCGCCCGGTGCTCGCGCCCGCCACGCTCGAGGCCGCGGCCGCCGACTGCGACGACGACGTCGCCGGCGCCCACCTCGTCGTCGTCGACGACGCCGCCGAGAACGGCGTGGTCCGGCGCTTCGCCGACGCTCGCGTCGCCGGCGACCGGATCTGGCTCGGCATCACCGACGCCGCGATCGAGGGCGTGTGGCGCACCGTCGACGGCGCCGCGGTCGACTACGTCCACTGGAAGGACGGCGAGCCCAACGACGGCGGCGACGACGGCGACGGCGAGGACTGCGCGGTCATGCTCGGGGTCCACGATCCGGGGCCGGATCGCGGCCGCTGGAACGACGTCGCGTGCGACGAGCCGCACCCGTACGTCTGCGAGTGGCACCCGCCCGCGTCGCCGTGAGCGGGTCGCCGCGCCGGGCTACTTGCCCGCGCCCGACAGGGCCGAGCCGCCGACCGCGAGCAGCGCGGCCAGGTCCTCGTCGTTGAAGCGGACCATGCCGCCGAGGAAGTAGTCGCGGCCGAACCGGAAGTGATCGAACATCGTCGGCACGTCGTCGGTGCCGGTGAGGACGTCGAGGGTATCGGGCGGGTTCAGGAGCTCGTCGACGCCGCCCAGGATGTAGATGTGGCGGAACATCTCGAGCGCGGCGGCGAGCTTGACCCGCGGCAGCTGGTCGAACGTGGTGTCGAAGACGTCGGCCGAGACGTGCAGCTCGCGCTCGAGCCACGGCACGGTGACGTCGGCGTCGGCGCCGACGCCGCCGGTCGACTCCTTGATGCCGTAGCGCAGGGTCAGCCAGCTGAACCGCTTGGCGAACTGGAACGTGAACCGCATCTTGTCCTCGATGACGGCGCGGCGGACCCACTGATCGGGGTTGGTCGTCGGGTCCATCTCGAGGGTGACGGCCGGGTAGTTGCCGCGAGGGCCGCGCTCGAGCTCGACCAGGTAGTACTTGTCCGGCCGCGTGTAGAGCTCGACCGAGATGTAGTTGCGGGAGCCGCCGGCGAAGACGTTCCACTCGGTGCGCAGCCCGACGTAGGCCTGCAGCCCGAACAGCGTGCCCAGGAAGCTGCCGGCGTCCTCGGTGATCTCCTCGACGTTGTCGGCGATCGTCGGATCGTTAACCAGGCGACCCAGGGTGCCGCGGTCCTCGTCGACCTTGGTCGCGATGCTGTCGGTGCGGGCGATGACGTCGTCGACCAGGTCGAGCTTGTCGCGCAGCTTGGCGCCGGTCTGCTCGACCTCGCCCTTGGCGGTGGCGACCAGATCCTTGGCCTCCGCCGACGCCTCCTCCAGGTTGTCGAGCAGGCGGGCGATGCGATCGTCGGCGCCGGCGCTGATCTCGCGCAGGTCGCGGCTGATCTGGTCGAAGCGATCCATCGTGCGGTTGGCCTTGGCCAGGATGTCGGAGACCGTGCCCGACTCCTTCTGGACCAGCGCGTCGACGTTGCCGGCGATCGACGCGATCGGCCCCTTGACCAGGCGGCGCAGGTCCTCGGCCAGGTCCTTGATGCTGGCCAGCACCTGGTCGACGTTGGGCAGGGTCTCCTCGACCCGCCGCAGCACCGCGTCGACGGTCGTCGACTCGACGACCCGCGGCACCTGATCGCCGTTCTTGAGCCGGACCGGGACGTCGACGTCGACGCCGCCGGCGCCGCCCGGCCCCTCGACGACCTCGGAGCCGGGATCGATCTCGAGGTAGTAGTCGCCGAGCAGCGAGCTCGACTTCTTGTAGACGACGGCGTTGGAGTAGACCTTGACGTCGTCGCGGATGTGGAAGTCGATGCGCGCGTACCGGCCGTCGATCGTGAGCCCGGTGATCTCGCCGACCGGCAGGCCGGCCACCACCACCTTCGAGCCGACCGGCAGGCCGGAGGCGTCGTGGAACTGGCCCCACAGCCGGAAGCTCGAGTCACCGGCCGGGCTGGTGCCGATGCTCTTCCACACCCCGTAGACGCCGATCGCCGCCAGCAGGAACAGGATGCCGACCTTGACGCCCGCCGAGACCGCCTTCATCGCGGCTCCTCGGCGCCGCCGGCGGCGCCGACGCCGGAAGCGCGCACGAAGCCGGACAGGTACGGGTCGGCGTGGGCGCGGATCTGGTCGGGCGTCCCGGAGGTGAGGATCTTGTGCTGGTGCAGCATGGCGATCCGGTCCGCGATGCGGAACACCGAGGCCATGTCGTGCGAGATCACCACCGAGGTGACGTTATACCGCTGGACCGTCGAGAGGATCATCTCGTCGACGTTGCGGGTCGCCAGGGGATCGAGCCCGGTGGTCGGCTCGTCGAACATCAGGATCTCGGGCTCGAGGACCAGCGCCCGGGCCAGGCCGACGCGCTTGCGCATACCACCCGACAGCTCGCCCGGGTACTTGGCCTGGGTGCCGTCGAGGCCGAGCGCCGCCAGGCGGTCGCGGACGATCTCGCGGATCTCGGCGCGGCTCTTGTCGGTGTGCTCACGCAGCGGGAACGCGCAGTTCTCCTCGACGGTCAGCGAGTCGAACAGCGCCGCGAACTGGAAGACCAGGCCGAACTTGCGGCGGAACTGGGCGAGCGCGCGGCTGTCGAGCGCGAAGACGTCGGTGCCGTCGACCCACACCGACCCCCGATCGGGGCGCAGCAGGCACATGAAGTGCTTGATCAGGACCGACTTGCCGGCGCCCGACGCGCCGATGATCACGTTGACCTTGCCGCGCTCGACGTCGAGGTCGAGGTGATCGAGCACGAGGTTGTCGCCGAACTGCTTGGTGAGCCCGCGCACACGGATGTGCCAGCGCGGGTCGGCGATGCGCAGGTGCGCGTCGGCGTCGGCGCCGGCGCCGGCCGCACCGGCGGCGGGACGCGACGACGTCGCCACTAGCTGCCCACCGGCGGGCCGAGCACCTGGAGCAGGATGTCGGACAGGAAGTAGTCGGTGACCAGGACGGTGACCGACGCGATCACGACGGCGCGGGTGGTGCCGAGGCCGACGCCGCGGCCGCCGCCGGTGGCGTGGAAGCCCTGGAAGCAGCCGACGAGGATCACGATCAACCCGAAGATGACCGCCTTGATCTCGCCCTGCACGACGTCCAGCGGACGCACCAGATCCTTCACGTTGTAGATGAACTGGCCGTGGTCGACGCCCTGCCAGACCACCGCGACCAGGTAGGCGCCGGCCATGCTGATGATGAAGAACAGGAGCGTCAGCAGCGGCGTGACGACCATGCCGGCGACGATGCGCGGCAGCACCAGGTACTGCACCGGGTTGACCGCCATCGACTCGAGCGCGTCGATCTGCTCGGAGATCCGCATCGTGCCGATCTCGGTGGCGATGCCGGCGCCGGCGCGCCCGGCCAGCATCAGCGCGGTCAGGACCGGGCCCAGCTCGATCGCGATCGCCTTGCCGGTGGTGCCGCCGGCGACCGACTCGAGGCCGAACTGCCGGAACGCGTAGACCGACTGCAGCGACATCACCATGCCGGTGAAGGCGCCGACCAGCAGGACGATGGGCAGGCTGCCGAAGCCGATGTACTCGGCGGCCTCGAGGTAGTTGCCGGCGCGGACCGGCCGCCGCGGCAGCCACGACAGCGCGCGCAGCAGCAGGATGACG
The DNA here is from genome assembly GCA_020633495.1 of Kofleriaceae bacterium. Taxonomy (GTDB): domain Bacteria; phylum Myxococcota_A; class Polyangia; order Haliangiales; family Haliangiaceae; genus WYBA01. The sequence continues at coordinate 37,193 of JACKDR010000024.1, forward strand.
TGGCCGCCGACGACGTCGAGGAACCGGACCAGCGGGTTGAACGCGTCGCGGACGCCGGCCCACACGGCGCGGCCGAAGGTCTCGCCGCCGCGCTCCGCCGGCGGGGTCCGGCGCTGGCCGCCCGACGACGACGACGGCGACGACGGCGGAGCGGGCGACGGCGGCGCGGCCGGCGGCGGCGACGACTCCGGCTCGGTGGTCACCGCTCGATCCTCGGCACGCGCTTGGACATGCCGCAGGTCACCTCGTACTCGGTGAGCTGCGCGTGGCCGGCGTACTCGGCGACGGTGATGTGGGCGCCGCGCTGCTCGCCGAGCAGCACCGCCTCGTCGCCGATCGCGGCGGGCGGCCCGTGGTCGGCGAGGTCGGTGACGTCGGCGATCGCGATGTCCATGCTGATCGCGCCGACCAGCGGGCAGCGCCGGCCGTGGATCAGCACCGCGGCGGTGCCGGTGGCCCGCCGCGGCAGGCCGTCGGCGTAGCCCAGCGGCAGCACCGCGACCCGCGACGGCCGCTCGGCCCGCCACAGCCCGCCGTAGCCGACGGTGGCGCCGGCGGCGACGTCGCGCAGCTGGACGATCTCGGTCACCAGGCGCATGACCTGGCGACGCGGCGCCGCCAGGGTGTCGTCCGCCGGCCAGTGACCGTTGCCGTACAGCGCCAGCCCGACCCGCACCAGGTCGAGGCGGGCCTCGGGGAACGCCATCGCGCCCGAGCTGTTGGCGGCGTGGCGGACCCGCAGCGCCGCGCCGGCGGCCCGCGCCGCGCGCTCGGCGACGCCGAACCGCGCCAGCTGGGCCCGCGTCATCGAGCCCGGCGCCGCGGGGTCGTCGACGTCGGCGTTGGCGAGGTGGGTCATCAGCCCGACGACGGCGACGCCGCCGGCCGCCCGCGCGCCGGCCACGATCTCGCCGACCGCGTCGTCGGGGACGCCGAGCCGGCTCATGCCGGTGTCGACCTTGAGGTGGATGTCGACCGGCCGACCGCGGCGCCGGCCGACCGCGGCCAGGGCCTCGAGATCGGCCAGGTCCGACACCACCGGGGTGAGGTCGCGGGCGACCAGCTCGTCGTGGCCGCCACCCAGCGCCGGGCCCATGACCAGGATCGGCAGCTTGACGCCCTGCTGGCGCAGCTGGACGCCCTCCTCGACCAGGCTGACCGCCAGGCCATCGACGACGCCGGCGCGCGACAGGGCGCGCGCCACGCCGAGGGCGCCGTGGCCGTAGCCGTCGGCCTTGACCACGGCGAACAGCGGCACGCCGGCGACGCCGCGGACCGCGCGGGCGTTGTCGGCGAGGGCCGCCAGCGACACCTCGACCCGGGTCGGCCGGATCGCGTGCGCGGGCAGCCGCGTGGTCGCGTCGACCTCGGGCGCGTCGACGCGCTCGGGGACGCCGGCGGACCGGTGATCGGGGGCCTCGGGCACCGAGGCGATTACAGGCTCAGGGGACGTCACTGTCAAGGTAACGCCCGGGATCACTGAAGGAATCCGGGGGACGCAGACCGCCCGGTCAGGTCCCCGGGCAGCCGGCGGCCGGCGCGGCTCAGGCCGCCTTCTTGCGCTCGGCCTTCTCGATCAGGGCGGGGGTCACGACCAGCGACCGACCCTTGGGGATGATGAGGCCGTCGCGCGCCAGCTGGTTGAAGGCCCGCGAGATGGTCTCGCGGCAGCTGCCGATCATGTTGGCCAGCTCCTGCTGGGTCGGGCGGCGCCGGACCACCAGGCCGTCGGGCGACTCCGACCCCTCCTCGCGGGCGAGGCCGACCAGGCGATGGATCAGGCGCTCGTTGACGTCGCACAGCGCGAGCTGGGCGATGGTGTCGTCGGCGCGGCGCAGGCGGCGCGCCATCTCGCCGAGCAGGTTGAGCGCGGTCCGCGGGTGGGACTGGACGTGGCGCATCAGATCGTCGCGCGACAGCACGAGCAGCGTCGTGGGCTCGATCGCGACGCAGTTGGCCGAGCGCGTGCTGCCGTCGAAGAGCGACATCTCGCCGAAGGAGTCGCCGGGGCGCAGCAGCGACAGCGTCACCTCGCGGCCGTTCTCGCCGAAGATGACGACCTTCACGCGGCCGCTCATGATGACGAACATCGAGTCGCCGGGCTCGTCCTGGGTGACGACGGTGGCGTTGACCGGGACCCGTCGGACCGCGACGCGGCCGGTGAGGTCCTCGATCGCCGAGATCGGCAAGGCCGCGAACAGGGGGGCGCGGGCGATGGTGGCGCGGATGCGGGCTGGGTCCTCGTGACTGCCCAGGGGGCGGGTCGCGAGGGCGGTGGGGACAGAGACGGGGGAGCGGACGATGCCGAAGCTCATAAGGGAACTCCTTCCGGGCGGTGGGAGGGCGCTGCGAAGGGGGCCCGGCGTATGACTGCAGGACAAAGCAAAGGGGATGCCGGCGTGGTCGAGATCCCCCTGCGCAACGATCCTCGTCACTTGACGTGGCCCGTCATCGCGGATCCCGTGACCTCTGCTTCACATTTCCGAGAACGTCCGGGACACCGATGTCGCGATCGTCACGTCTCTCGCGCTGCGTCATGCGCCGCGACGTCGCCCGCCGGCGTCCCGGGCCGCGGTGCCGGTCGGCTCGTGCTAGCGTCCCGCCACCTTCCATGGCGCCCTCTTCCATCAGCGTGGTGGTCAACGGCGAAGCCCACGAGATCCCGGCCGGAACCACCGTGGCCGCCCTGATCCAGCGGCTCGGCCTCGGCGATCGCCGGGTCGCGGTCGAGCGCAACCGCGAGGTGGTGCCACGTGCCGAGCATGCCCACACCGAGCTCGCGGCGGGCGACCAGCTCGAGCTGGTGACCTTCGTGGGTGGTGGCTAGCCCCCAGGTGGCGACCCGCCACCACGCCGACCTCAGGATCCTGACACCCCGACCGTTCCTCGACCGCGGAGCCGTGATGACGACCTCGACGACCTCGACCTCGACCGCCGACGACACCTGGACCCTGGGCGACCGCACGTTCCGGTCGCGCATCATCGTCGGCACCGGCAAGTACGCCTCGCTCGACGAGACCCGCGCGGCGCTCGACGCCTCGGGCACCGAGATGGTGACCGTGGCGCTGCGCCGGGTGGACCTGACGTCGAAGGAGCCGACCGTGCTCGACGCGATCGATCGGTCGCGCTACGTGCTCCTGCCCAACACCGCCGGCTGCTACACCGCCGACGAGGCGGTGCGCACGCTGCACCTGGCCCGCGAGCTCGGCATGGACGAGCTCGTCAAGCTCGAGGTCATCGGCGATCCCAAGACGCTGTTCCCCGACAACACCGCGACGGTCGAGGCCGCGCGCCGGCTGGTCAAGGAGGGCTTCAAGGTCCTGCCCTACTGCGGCGACGACCTGGTGACGTGCAAGCGCCTGGTCGACGCCGGCTGCCTCGCGGTGATGCCGCTGGCGGCGCCGATCGGCTCGGGCCTCGGCATCCGCAACCCGCACAACATGCGGCTGATCATCGAGAACGTCGACGTCCCGGTGATCGTCGACGCCGGCGTCGGCACCGCCAGCGACGCCGCGGTCGCGATGGAGCTGGGCTGCACCGCGGTGCTGATGAACACCGGCATCGCGGCGGCGCAGCAGCCGGTGCTGATGGCCGAGGCGATGCGGCTCGCCGTCGACGGCGGCCGCAAGGCGTTCCGCGCCGGCCGGATGCCGGCGCGGTCGTACGCCAACGCGTCGTCGCCGACCGCGGGCCTGATCGAGTGAGCGCGGGCCGGCTCGCCGGCGTCCACCTGTACGCGGTCACCGACCGGCGCGTCGCCGCGGCGGCGCCGGGCGCGCTGGTCGGCGCGATCGCGGCGGTGGTCGCGGCGGCGCCGCCGGGCGCGGTCGCGATCCAGGTGCGCGAGAAGGATCTCGACGGCGGCGCCCTGCTGGCGCTGGTCCGCGCCGTGGTCGCGGTGGCCCGGCCGCGCGGCGCCGCGGTGCTGGTCAACGATCGCCTCGACGTCGCGCTGGCGGCGGGCGCCGACGGCGTCCACCTGCCCGAGCGCGGCCTCGGCGTCGTCGAGGCGCGGACGCTCGCGACCCGGGCCGGCGCCGGGCCCGGCTTCGCGATCGCGTGCTCGCGGCACGCCGCCGACGCCGCGGTCGCGGCCGGCCGCGCCAGGCGCCGACCTGGTCGTGCTCGGCCCGGTGTGGGCGACGCCGTCGAAGGCCGGCATGGGCGCGCCGCTGGGCGTCGTCGCGATCACCGCGGCGCGCGCCGGCCTGGCCGCGGCCGCCGCGACAGCCACGCTGTGCGCGATCGGCGGCGTCGACGACGCCGGTCGCGCCGACGCCGCCCGCGCCGCCGGCGCCGACGCGGTCGCCGCGATCCGCGCGCTGTGGACCGCGCCCGATCCGGGCGCCGCGGCGCGGGCCCTGCTCGGCGACGGCTAGTCGGCTAGCGCGACGCGCCCGGGCCCGGCGTGACGCCGGTCGACGGCCCCGGCGCCGGCGTGGTCGACGGCGGCGGGCACTTCAGCTCGGCCGGCGCCTTGGCCTTGCTGGTCTTCTTGATGACCACCGCGGTCGCCATCGCGGTCACCACCGACAGCAGGATCGCGGCCAGGATCCACACCCCGGCGCGGCTGGCCGCCTTCGCCGGCGGCGGCGCCTCGACCGGTGGCGGCGCCTCGGGCGCCGGCTCGTCCTCGACCTCGGGCTCGGGCAGGCCGCGCGAGGTGAACAGGTGCACCGAGCGCGCGCCGACCTTGCCCTTGGCGAACAGCTCCATGTCGAACAGGCCGATGACCTCGGTCGAGCTGCCGGGATCGAGGTTGATGATCAGCTTCGACACCGAGCGCAGCACGCTGACCAGGCCGAGGCCGGCGCCGCCGACCTTCTTCTCGACGTCGGCGGTGCCGGCGCGCGCCTTCGACAGGTACTGCATCGCGCGCTGGCGGGTCAGCGAGCCGCCGCCGTCACGCACCGAGATCCCGAAGTAGCGCCCGCTCGAGCCGTACTGCACCTCGATCGGGGACACCTCGTCGAGCTGGGCGAGGTCCTTGATCGTGCGGTCGCGGTACAGCTCCTTGCCGTCCTTGTCGACCGGCGCGTGGTAGAGGCCGTTCATCATCAGCTCGTCGGCGACGGTCTGGATGCGGTCGCGCACCGGCCCGCGCACGCCGGCGAGGTTGGCGTAGCGGAGGATGACGTCGATGGCCTTGTTCTTCTGCTCGTAGTTCTTCACCACCACCGAGTAGGTGGTGACGCCCCACGGGAAGTACTTGTTGAGCCCGAAGACGTTGCCGCGCAGCGCCTTGGTCGCCGACGCGATGAACTCGTCGTCGTCGAAGCGGGCGCCGTGGCCCATGATGCTGGTGACGCGCGCGTCGTCGAAGTACGTCAGGCCGTCGAGCAGCCGCTCCTCGTCGAGGACGTAGACGACCTGGGCGCCGTCGGGCAGCTTCTGCTTGAGCCCGGCGGGCGGCGCCTCGGTGCGCGCGTCGACGATGACGAGATCCGGCTTACGATCCCCCGCCAGCAGGGCGAGGTCCGGGCCGAAGTCGGCGGTCGACGCGGTCGCGGCCGTGACGCGCTGGACCTCGCGCTTGAGGCGGTTGTCGCGCGTGATGACGGTCAGATGATGGCGAAGCATGTCGGCGTTCTCTCGGGCCGCCGCGGATCGCGCGGCGGCCCCGTCGGGGTCACGGCTTCTTCAGCGGAGCGCCGTGGGGCGGCAAGCCCGACGTCGACGGCGACGACGCCGACATCGGCGGCGGCGTGGTCTGCTTGGTGACGCGCGGGATCGCGCCGGACCCGCTGGCACCGTGCCCGCCGTCCTTGGCGTCCTTGGCGTCCTTGGCGTCCTTGGTGTCCTTGCCGGCGTCCTTGCCTCCGGGCTTGCCGAGCTTCTCGGCCAGCTCGAGGCGATCGCGGACCATCGACGTCTCCTTGTGGTCCGACTCGAGGCGCTCGATCTCTTCCTTGCGCTGCTTGATCTCCGCCTCGTGCTCGGCGATCTCGCCCTTGAGCACGCCGATGCGGCCCTGGATGTCGCTCTGGCGCCGGATCGCGTCCTCGATGATGATCGGCAGCTTGATGCCGACCGACTCGAGGGAGAACTTCACGACCTGGACGACCAGCTCGACGTTCTCCTGCGGCAGCGTCCGCATGAGCTCGATGGCCTTGTCGATGCCGTAGTCGTCGGTGTCGGGCGTCGCCATCGGTGGAGGCATGGTCTCCTTCTTGACGGTGATCTCGGGGTACGCGGGCTCGGCGTCGGCCTTGGCCTCGGCCCGCGTCACCGCCGGCTCGGGCTCCGCCTTGGCCTCGGCCCGGTCGGCGCGGGTCGCCCCGGACGCCGTGGCCGGCGCTGGCGTGGTGACTGCCCCCAGGTCGATCTGCTCGACCGGTGAGTCGAAGTCGTCCTTCCGCTTCTTGTCGCGCTTGTCGAAAAGTCCCATGGGCCCCCTCTGTAACCATCGTAGCCTCGCCAACCTTCGCCTGTCACCCGGGTTTCCCCGCGATCTCGCGGGCTCAGAGGACTTCGGTCGCGGTCGGCCTGCGGTCGACGCCCACCGAAGCCGACATCTCGTCCGGGCCTCGGAGACTCCCCCGGCGCGCCCGCACCGACGGGCCGGCCCCGCGGCCGGCCGCCGGCCGTCGTGTCGACCGCGGCGCGATCGCCGGCGACGAGCCGGCGCCCCGCAACCCGCCGTCCCTCTTGCCTTCCGATCGCCCTTGCGGTAGTCAAGCACCCCCTCCCCTCCGCCGCTGTAGCTCAGGGGTAGAGCAACGGTTTCGTAACACGTTGCTCCTCCGCGGAAGCTGCAAGGATCTCGGACAGATCGAGGATGCTGTCCCCGTAGATGTCCCCGCTCGTTTCGGGGACAGTCCGCGAAGACGCAGGGACGGATATCTCGCCGAACGGGTTCGCCTCGACAAGCGTGTCGTCGTCGTCACCGAGAACCACACCGACCATGTTGCTGGCAAGCCGCGGGCGGAGCGACAGCTTCAGCTTCGCAACCTCGGCGCACACCGCGGGCCACGGCCAGGTCGTGTAGAGGCTCATGATGTCCGTCGCGCTGCGTCCATGGGTGACCGACGTGAGGACGTCCCGGCTCGCGCCATCGACCTGGGCGAGCGTGATGAACGTGCGCCGCAGGTCGTGACCGCGTCGGGGGCGGAACCCGAGCATGTCGAGATCCTCGAGCAGCTCCTTGTAGCTGTTCGCAGGGCCGCGGACCCCGAACGCCTCGGTGGGGACAATCAGATCGTCCGGTCTGGGACGGCGCCCGTACTTCGCCTCCCACCCCGACAGCTTCCACTCGGCGAGCAGGCGCGCGAGGACCGGGTGCACCGGCATCTCGCGTGGGATCTGCGTCTTGGTGGTCTTCGCATACGACCGAGCGATCACCAGCTTCCCCAGAGGCTCCACTTGTGGGTGATAGACCTGCCAGCGCAGGCCGGCCGCCTCGCCATGGCGCATGCCGCCGACCCCTTCGAGCGCGTACATGACCCGCCGATACAACGGGATCCGATCATCGGAGATCAGCGCCTCCAGCTCGCCGCGCGAGTACACCGCAGTCGCACGCCACTCGGGGTCCTTGTCGACGTTCTTGGGCAGGATGTTCTTCTCGACCACGACAGGGTTCGACTCGATCAACTCCTCGACGATCGCCGACTTGAACATTCGATGCAGCGTCGCGAAGACGTGCCTCACGGTCCGAGGCGCCAGCTTCTCGCGCTTGGCCTTCTTCTGCCCGTTCCCCGGTAGCTTGTCCTTCGCGCGCAGCGCCAGGACGAGGTCCCGAATGTGTCGCGGCCGCACGTCCGCGATCGGCATCGCGCCGATCAGCGGCAGCACGTGGTTCTTGAGGCGCGCGTCCTCGTCCTTCACGCCAGCAACATGCTGGCGTCCCTGGATCCACGCCGCCGCGAACTCGGCGACGGACATGGAAACTGCCAACGGAGCGACGGCCAGCGTGGGCCGACGCTCCGCCGCGATCTGCCGCTCGATCTCGTCGAGCATCGCGCGCGCTTCGCGCTCCTGGCCGACCTTGAGACCGGTGCTTCGATACTGGGTTTTTCCGGCTGCGTCCTGGTACCGCACCCAGAGCCGGGTGCCGCGGGCGTAGACGCGCCGACCTGCCACCTTGGTCATGTGACTACTTCCTCCCCTGCCGCGGCGACTGCGCGGCAAGCCAGTCCTCGACGATGCGACGCACGAGGGACGTGTGGCCGATCCCGACCCGCTTCGCATGCGCCACCAGACGTTGAAAATCGGGCTCGTCGAGTCTGATCGCCATCACCCGCTTCGATCCTCCTGGCCCTCGACGAGCTAGCTCTTCTGCACTCGGGACACGCCTCGCCATGAAGGCAATCGTGTATTACATCGGGTATCCGATCAAGCGGCCCGGCGGATCTCCCGCGCGCGCTTCACGACCGTGGCGTCCGGCTCGCGTCCGGCACATCGAGTCAGGAACGCCTCCAGGTCAGCTCGACCGATCCGGAAGACTCGCCCTGCCCGCTTGGCCGGCAGTCGCCCTCGCCGGATCCACGTCCGGATCGTGCCCGGCGCGACATCTGCGAGGCGTGCCGCCTTCGTGATCGAGAGGTAGGCGTCACCGGCCGCGAGCTGGCGCAGCGGTGCGCCGCGCTGGTCGTTGAGGGCGGCGCGAAGCTCGTCGCGCACGACGCCGCGGAGCATCTCGCGCAGCGCGTCCTCAAGGCCGCTCACGGCTCGCCCCCCGGCGGCACGTGAAGGAGCTGCACGTGAAAGCCGCGGGGCTTCTCGGCCACCTGCGTCTCCGCAGCCGGTACTGCCGCGCGCAGCTTCGCGATCAGCAGGTCGAGCGCCTGGTCCGGTGCGAGCCGTCCCAGCACGGCGAGCAGGCTCGGCGCGGTCGCCGCGGCCTGCGCCGCGATCGGCTTGCCGGGCTCGGCGTCGAACGCAGCGAGGAGCGTGCGGCACGCCACCGCCGCCGCCCTGCGCTGCTCCGCCGTGGCGCCGTCCGCCACCGCGGCCTGGATGGTGTCGATCAGAGGCTGCATGGGGTCTCCTTGCTGGCCGCTAGAACGGAGCTGCTTCCAGCTCCGGCTGGCCGATGAGGTTGTCGCGAGGCTTGAGGCGGCGGATGAGCCGCGCCTCCTCGCGGAGCGCGCGGTCGCCGGGCAGGACGCGCGTGGCGACCTCGACGCTGCCGCGCGGATACGTGAGCCCGGGGTCGTGGCCTTCGGCGTACTGGCCGCGCCAGTAGCCCTTCCAGCGTCGCCAATGAAAGTGGGGCCGCGGCGCGGACGCGCGGTTTCCCGCGCACGTTTCCGCGGCCCCCATTCCCGAACCCGACGTGCGCCTTTCGTTACGCATCGGGCTCTCCGCAGGTGATCGCAAAGCTGGGGGTCTTCATCCAACCCAACTGGAAGGGCTGCACGCGCCGCCGAGCCATCTTGAACGGCTCGACCTCCCCATCCCGCCAATACAGGCCGCCGGTCGGCGACCTCTTCCCATAGCGTCGTACGAGCGTCGCCATGTTCACGTGGCGATGCTTCTTCCGGAGCCACCTCAAGATGGTCCACCAGACGTAGTGATCGAGCGAGGCGAACACCTGCTTCGCTCCCCACGCATGGCAGTAGAAGTGGCTCCATCCCCTCAACAGCGGGTTGAGTTCCTGCAGGCGGTTCGCAAGGCTCTTTCCGAAGGTGACGTTTCGGAACAGGTCCTTGATTCGCTCGCGCAGTTTGTGGCTGGCGACCCTCGGGACAAGCGTCGCGACCACCATGAGCCCGTTCACGGGATGGCGCCGCACTCGAACATGGTGCCCCAGGAAGCGCATCGGCTCCGTCACCGGAGTGACGAGCGTCTTCGTCTCCGAGAGCTCAAGCCCGAGTTCGCTCTTCAAGAGTGCCGCCAGTTCCTCCTTCTCCCTCATCGCCACCTCGCGGGCCTGCTCGAACTGCTCAGGTCCCGGTGGCGCGGCGATGAGGATGATGAAGTCATCCGCGTACCGGATGGGGAAGGCGATCGGGACGCGTCGCACGGAAAGGTCGTCCTTCCGTGTGTGAACGGCCCGCGCCGAGATCTTCTCCGCCGACGTCAACGTCTTCGTCCAGCCGTTCCGGTTCGGATACCGTGTCCGGCGCGGCCACACGTGACGCATGTACCGCTCGTCCAACACCCCAAGGGCGATGTTGGAGAGCAGCGGCGAGAGGATCCCACCTTGAGGCGTTCCGGACTCGCTCCGAGTGAACTGCTCCTCGGAGAGAATGCCGGACTTCAGGAATGCCAAGACAAGTCGGCTGACCTTCGGATCACCAACCCGACGGCGCAGCCGCACCATCAGCGCGTGATGGTCGATGTTGTCGAAGCACGCCTTGATGTCGCCCTCGATGGCCCACTGGTATGTGAGCCGGCGTTCGTCCTCCGGTCCGGCCTCACGAGGACGCAGGAGGCATCGAAGATGCTCCAACGCTCCGTGAGCGCTTCTGCCGGGCCGGAAGCCATACGAGGTCGGATAGAAATCCGCCTCGAACACCGGCTCGAGGATGTTCTTCAGCGCTGCCTGCACAACCCTATCCCTCACGGTGGGGATACCGAGGGCGCGAAACTTCCCCGGTTGTCCGTTCTTCGGGATCATCACGCGTCGGACCGGACTCGGCCGGTAGGCGCCAGATCGAAGTTCCGCGCGCGCATCAGCGACGAATGCATCGACCCCGTTGATCAAGACCTTCCTCATCGTGAGCCCGTCTACGCCGGCCGTGCGACTGCCCCGGTTTCGGGTCACTCGCGCGACCGCGATTCGCAAGTTGCGTTCGTCTGTCACCAGACCCCACAGCTTGTCGAAGACGTAGTCGGGGTTCTCCATGCTTCGCGTGTACAACTTCCGCTGCACGTTCAGGAGCCAGTCCTTGTCGGACCGGGACGCCGCATACACGGGCCGAGTCCCCTGCGGTTTGGTCGTCGTACGCACCTCACTGCCTCCCTTCGCCATGTGCGCGGCTTTCCCGCGCTCCGACTACTACGAAGGCTCTGCCCCTCGTCGGAGACGTCACTGGACGTGGCAGCTTGCAGAGCTTCGCGGGCTCTGCGCTCCGATCGAGGTTCCCATGTTCCCAAGAGGTCCCCGTGGTGCGGTAGGTGGCTGGCTTTGCCCCTGGCAGCGCGGACCATCGACCAACTCGGATCAGATCGACGGCGTACCGCGTGAGCGGCACACCCAGTCGCCCAAGCTCATGCGACCAGGCTCTGGCTACGTCCGCCCTTGCGGGCGGTTTCACTTCCGTACAGAGGGTTCCAACACCAACTTCATCGTGCGGTGACATTCGTCCTCGCTGATTCACCTTGGCACCTGCGGTAGCCAGCCCGAGGCTGGCAGTTAAGGCCGTTCGGCTTTTGCAGGCCGCCGATCCATTCCTCGGCGACGTTCACGGCCCCCTTCTCCATCCGGTCCGAGCCGGACGAGGATGACGTTGTCAGGTCATCGGAACCTCCTGAGCTTCATGGCGCACGATCTGGAAGTGACGCGTCAGGGTCTCGTAGAGCTTGTCGGTGTGGCTCTCGCCGACGTAGACCGTGTCGCCGCCCTGGCGGATGACGTAGACGCCGGACTTGCCCTTGAGGTCGCGGACCCAGTCGGGGTAGCGCTCGCCGGGCTCGCCGACCGCGCGGTAGACGAGGTTGCCGTTGCGCGGCTCCGCGGGCGGAAGGAACCGGACCGAGGCCTGCCGCCGAGCGGCGTCGCGTAGCGGCACGCCCGCGCGCTGCGCGTCACGGATGACGTCCGCGCGATACGCGTCGACGGGAACGAACGGCTCGCCAGGAATCGCGCAGCCGTAGCCGTCGAGCTCCGGGCCCCAGGTCGGGCGAGGCCGACCGATCGCAGCCTCCACTGTCGGCAGCATCGCGACCGGCACGTGGAGATCGAAGTGAAGGTGCGGCACCTGGCTGTTGCCGCTGTCGCCCGACCAGCCGAGGACGTCGCCGCGTCCGACGTGCTGGCCGACCACCACGCGCAACGCGGAGAGGTGGAGGTAGCGCGAGACCAGGCCGGCCGCGTGACGAACACCGACCCACCGTCCCGCGTCGCCCACATCCATCGGCTGCACGCGGATGATCTCGCCGTCGGCGACGGCCTGGACCGGCGTCCGCAGGGGCACCAGGATGTCGAGCGCGCGGTGTGGCCCGTGGCGACGCGCGCGCGACCACCCGCTCGAGACCAGGGCGTGAACCGCGACCGGCACCGGTCGGCCGAGCGCGAACGGCGACCCGGTTGGGGTGACCGGCGGCGCGAGCTCCGGCGCCGGCCCCGCGGTCGCCGCACGTCGGCGCCACCACAGGGCGCCTGCGCCGACCGCGAGCGCGGCTCCAACGACCGCCGCGCCTCCATCACGCGCCATGACGGCCTCCCGCAATCGCGGCTGCCGCAGGGTCCCGGGTCCAGACCGGCAGCCCCGCGTCGCGCAGCGCCGTCAGCAGGACATCCAGCGTGCCCTGCCGTGCCGCACCCGTCGGCATCACGATCGCCGCGCCCACGGACCGCGCCTCCGCCACGGCTTCGACGACGCTCACCGGCCGGCCCTCGATCGAGATGCCCGCCTGATCGACGCGGATGCGGACCGGCTGCACGGCCGGCACCGGTGGCGACACCGCCCGCCCCGCGCCAGCCCAGCCCCGGCCCTGGCGCAGGAGCCACCAGAGCAACGCGCCGCCACCGGCCGCGAGCGCCAGGTTCCGCCCGCTGTGGTCGTCCCGGGCCATCGCTCAACCCACCGCCGCCGTGTCGGTGCGCGCCCGCTCGCGCTGGTACAGCCGGGTAACGGCCTTCGCGAAGCGCAGCTTGCCCTCCCGCGACAGGTGCCCGACGGCGCCCGCTGCCGCGGCGTGCGCGAACACCATGTCGACCGTAACGTCGGCGACGCCCTGGCGCCCCAGGTAGGTCACCACGCGGCCGACACCCGCCCGCTCCGAGAAGCCGGCGTTCCAGCCGAACGTCAGCAGCTCGACGAACCGCGGGTTGTCCCAGTCCTCTCGCAGGTTGACGACGTCGGGATGAAACCGTCGGTAGCTGGCAATGATCACCCGCAGCGCGTCCGCGGCCACCGCGACGTTGATCGCCGGGCTCAACAGGTCGGCGCGGCGGAACGTGGTCCCGTGACGCTTGTTGTAGTCAGCCAGGACGACCGGCTCCACCTGGAGCAGGCCCCACGCCGGCCCGGTCGTCAGGTCCGGTCGCAGGTCGGACTCGCGCGCCGCCAGCGCGCGGAGGTACGGCAGCGGGATGCCGCGACCGTGCGTCGCGAACACCGCGTCGAACCGGCGCGACACATGGCCCCGCCCGTTCGCGCCCTCGACCTGGGACGGCTTCGACACCGGCTCGGCGACCGGTGCCGATGCCACGGCGGCGACCGGCTCGACCGGGTCGGCGTCGGCCTCCCCGCCCGGCCGCTTCCGCTCGCTGTCGGTCAGCCAGCGATGCCCGAAGTAGACGACGCCGGCCAAGCCGGCCAACGTCAGCATCGTGTTGCCCTGTTCGCTCATAGATTCCTCCTCGGAGCGCGGATCGGCGCCCTGGGTCGTGCGAGCGACCGACGACCGTCATGGTTCAGTCAGTCAGTCGATCGGTTGGTTGATGCTCTGCTCAGCGAACGACGATGGTGATCGGCCCCGTCGCCTGCACCGGCTCGACGGCCACCTCGCCGACGCCGTCGTCCGGCACCGGCATGGCGACCGACGCACCGGTCGGCTCGCTCGTCTCCACGACCGGCGCCTTGTAGGCCGGCGTCACCGGGAAGCCCGGCACGCCGCACGCCTTCGACACCGGCTGTCCACTCCCCTGGTAGGCGGGGGTCCCGCCGCCGAAGAGGTAGCAGAGCAGCTGCGACAGCAGCCCTCCGCTGGCCTTCGGCTGCACCGGGCTCCCCTGGTACTGCGGGGTGATCGGCTTGAGGAAGTCCATCATGGTCCTCCGCCTACTTGGAGATCAGCTTGGACAGCAGCGACCCGATGGTCCGCAGCTGCTCGTCCCGCTTGGCGTGGAGCGCCAGCGCGCTCTGGTAGGTGATCAGGTTGTCCAGGTCGACCCGCAGATCGCCGGTGGCCGTGGGGCCCGCCGGCAGCGGCTGGATCGACGCGAACACCTGAGCCGCCAGCTCGACGATCTCGTCGGTCGTGATGTTGGCGAGCAGGCCCGTGCGCTGCGGCTGCAGCGGCACGGTCGGGTCGCGATAGATCACGACCTGCCGCGAGCCGGTCCCGGCGCTCGCCGGGTAGCTCGGGCGGGGCCGACGCCCGAAGGGCGACATCCCCATCCCGGGCACCGGCCGCGCCGTGCGGCCATCCTTGCGGTGATCACGCCCCGCGTTGCGCTCGTCGTCGAGAACGTTGTCGTCGTATCCGTAGATGTACTCGTCCATGGGGGATCCTTTCTCGACGGCCGTTGGGGTCGCGCGCACGACCCAGAGCACCGATCCGCGTTTCGTTCAGCGGCTAGGCCGCGTCCACCTCGTAGCCGTCGGAGTCGATGAACTCCTCGACGGCGAACCGGGCCTCGTCGTCATCGAGGATCTCCAGCTCGCTCTGCGCGTCGCGGAAGATGTCGTAGACGGATCCGCCGACCCGGGCGTTGGCCGGCATCGCCGCCGGGCGCGGCAGCGGCACCGGCGGCGCAGCCAACGCGACCGCAGCCGGCGCGGGCGCCGTGGCGCGCGGCTCCGCGCGCGGCGTGCTCCGGTCGGCCATCACCGCCAGCGCGAGCTGCCCCGCGCCCGCCCCCGCCATGCCGTGCATCGCGGTCCGCGTGTGCCCGTCGGCGAACACGCCGCCGATGCTGCCGCCGACCGCCATCAGCATCCCGGCGGTCTCCGGCTTGACGATGTCCTGGCTGGCGAGCACGCCACCGAGCACCGCGCCGCCGCCACCGCCGATCAGCGACGCGACGGTGCTGCCGAGCCACCCGGTGGGCGGCGACTTGAACGACGGCCGGCGGGCCGCGTTGCGATACTTCCTCTTCTGCTTGGGCTTGGCCATGGTCTCTCTCCTGGGCTTGGGTTCACGCCGCCTTGCGGGCGGACGGGTGGCAGTGCATGCACGGCGCGGTGGCCGCGTCCTCGTCGTCGACGCTGTCCTCGTAGCCGTGATCGCCGCGGTCGATCTGGTCGCGCACGTCGAACCACAGCGAATGCCAGTGCGCCTCCTCCTCCTCGGGCGTCCGCGGCACGGGCGTCGGGCAGCGCGTCACCGGCCCGCCCCACGGCGTCGGCTGCCGGATCACCCGCGGCACCGCGTCGGTCGGCAGCTCGAGCTCGTCGAACAGCCGCACGATCGTCCCCTCGGGCAGGCGCAGCTCGCTCTCGCAGACGCGCGCCAGAACGCCGGCCGTGAACATCAGGTCCTCGATCGGGCGACGCGCCGGCCGGCCGCGCAGCGACTTACGGACGTAGCGACGCGCGCACCGGATGCGCTCGCGGTCGTCCGGCGAGTCGACGCTGCGGATGGCCAGGCCGAAGGCCCAGCCGACCAGGTCGTCGACCGCGTCGATCGCCGCCTCGGGATTGATCCGTGCCGGCTTCGCGCGGCAGGCGCCACGGAGCAGGTGGAGATGAGTGGGCTTGGTCTGAGTGCGCATGGTCGTGTCCCTTCCGGCCGCGGGCAAAGCGCGGCCGTTCCTGTCGCTGCGCGCTCGCGCTCGCGACGGTGTTTGGTGGCGCACGCCTCACCACGAGGCGCGCGCCGAAATCCTTGAGAATGCCGCTACAACTTCCGGGCGAGCCACCGGCCGGCGATCGCCTGTGGCGTCACCGCCGCCAGCGTGCCGCGCATCGGCGGCGGAGATGCGAGCGGCCCCATCGACATCCCCTCGCGGTTCAGCTCGTGCTCCAGCGTCGACAGCACGGGGCCGAGTAGCCCGAGCCCCGCGACCTTCTCGCGCAGCGCCGCGAGGCCCACCTGGTAGCCGAGTCGACCGCCGACGCGGGCCAGCGCCGATAGCACCGGCACGTTGGGCCGCACGCGGACCCTACCGAGGCGCAACTCGGCCGCGTTGCGGGGCCGGGCCGCGACGAGATCGAGCCGGTCCACGGCCCGCGCGGTCGTCTCGACGATGCAGCGCCCCGGTCGGCCGAAGGCCCGCGCCTCACGCTCCGCCAGCGCCAGCACGAACACCACGTCGCGGACCTGGTGGCGCCCGACCGGCTGGCCCGCCAGGACCTGGCACAGCGCTCGATGCCCGCGCCGGACCCGCAGCGGGCCATCCTGGAAACGCACGGCCGGCTCGATCGCCAGCGACGCGACCCAGTCCACGGCCTGGGCCGGCGTCAGCGCCACCCGAGCCGCGCCATTGCGCGTCGCCAGCTGGAAGACCGCCGCGCGTAGTGCGTTGCGCTGGAACGCCGGATCCAGCACCACCGGCTCCCCGTTCTCGATCGGCAGCGTGTGCCGACCGGCCGGCGTGTCGACCGTCGCCAGCTGGCGCTCCGGCGCCGGATCGATCAGCTCGGCCACCCCAACGTAGATCGCGGCGCGCTCGAAGCAGTTTGGATCCGCGGGCGCAATCCGCAGCCGCTGCGGAGGCTCACACGCCTCCACCTTGGGCCCGTCACACGGCACGCCCAGATCGTCCCGCTGTGGCAGCGAGCGAATCCACCGCACCAGCCGGGCCCGCGTCGGGTGCTCCTGCGCCAGGGCCACCAGGGCCGGATCCCGGTCCCGAGCCAGGCTGCCCATCGTGTCCGTGATGGCGCCCAGACAGTCCCGATCGTTGAGCGGTGCCACGATCACGATCCACCTCCCGGCGCCTTGGCAGCAGCTTTCGACTGGGTGAGGACGTCCCGCACAAGCACCACCGCTTCGTCGACCGACCGTGCGCACAGCTCCGCGATCCACCCCGCCCGCTCCGCGCCCGACATCTTGCCGATGGCCGTCTCCACGACCCGGGCCTCCCGGGCCTCGAGCTTGGCCTTCACCGCCAGCAGGTGCGCCATCTGCGCGGCGCTCGGCACTCCTGGTGCCGCCCCGGCCTTCTGGCCCGCCGTTCGCGACGAAGCGGCTGCCCTCGACTCGCCCTTCGCCGCCTCGGCCCCCGGCGCGGACGTCCCGTCCTCCACCACACGCGCCGACTCGGCACCTCCGGACTCAGTGGCCTTGCCCTCCGTGCGGAGCTTCATCCAGATCAGGAAGGCATCGGACGCCTGCTTCATCGCGACCTCGGCCAGCGTCGGCTCGCGCTCGACCACCTCCTCGTCGTCATCGTCAGACCCCGCTTCCGCCACGGCGCCGGGGACTCGCGCGGGCACACCGGCACCATCAACCGCACGGATCAACTCGGCGTTCGACGTCAGCGTGCCCGCGTACTTCCCGATCACCTCCTTGCACATGGCGGTGTTCGCATCGACGGTCTCGCGCAGGAGCCCGATCAGCTGCGTGATCGCGTCCCCGCCGGCCTGCGCCGCAGCGTTGGCGTTGCGGGGCGCCTCGCCGAGGTACACGTGCGCCACCGCGGCCCCCTTCATCGGCCGCCCGTGCTCGTCGCACGGATACAGCGTGTACTTCCCCGGGGCGCCCTTCACCGTCTCGTGGAACTCCGCGTAGGACGCCCCGACCGGCAGCAGCACCGCCGAGTGGTCGTCGTTGGTCACCACCACCGAGGCCCCGCGGCCGCCCAGGTGCCGGCGCAGTCGCCAGAACCGGGTCGCCTCGGGGACCTCGACCGGATCGCCGTTGATGTCGTTGGCCAGCTCGTGCATGACGTCTCCTTCTGATCCCCTTACCCGTTCACGATCGCGGGAGGAGCAGGTCGCCTTGTCGATTTCTCAAACTTCCCGATCGGCGTCCTGTTCGGCATCTCTGATCCCCTTACCCATCCACGCGCGCGGGAGGAGCAGGTCGCCCTGTCGATTCCGCGATCACCCGGCACGGCCACCCTTGTTCGCGACGCGCGGCCTCCATTGATCCCGCCCAGCTCGTCCGCCTTCGCCCCTCCTGGCCCGCTTCCGCGCCCACAGAATCCCGGCCAATTAATTCGGGCGCGCGTTCAAGCACTTGCACGTCCGCGCTCCGGACGTTGCAGACCACGTGTCAGGCCCCCGATCGACAATCGCTCTCCCCCCAACGGAAGCGTCGAGATGCCCGCGAAGAAGCCGATCGAGATGAGTGCAGAGTGGATGGCCCGGTTCCGCAGCGAGTTGACGCCACAAACCCAAGGGATCGCGCTCGGCTACTGCGAGAAGCTGATCGGTGCCCACCTCCAGGCCGAAGGCATCGAAGACCTGCGTTGCGCACACGACTACGTCTCCGCGGCGATCCTCGACACCATGCAGGGTGTCCGCACCTGGGACCCCGATCGCGTGAACGCGCTCCCGCTGTACCGGCACCTCTGCCGCGTCATCTACTCGCGCGTCTACCACGACCGCCACCGCCTCAAGCAGCAGCGCATGCGCTCCTATCACGAGGTCGACCTGGACGACGAGAACTCGGTCGAGGTCGCCATGTCACTGGCACGCGATGACGAGCGCAGGCGTCCGGACGGCGCCGTCATGCTGAAGGAGCTGCACACCAAGGCCTGGTTCTGGCTTCGCTGCGCGGCCACCGCCCGCCCCGGCTCCGCAGACCTCGTCACGCTCATCGATCACCTCGAGGTCGGCGTCACCGGCGAGCCGGCCGTCCGTGGCGCGACCGGATGGCCCGAACAGCGCTACAAGAACGCGGCGCGCCGTTTCGCCAACCTCGTCCGTGCGATGCCGACCGAACTGCTCGCCGCGATCCAGGAGGCCCTCGCGAGGTCGCCGGCCAACACCGGAGCCGACTGGCGCAAGACCAAAGGCACCGAGATCGGGGCGCCGCACGGCGACGAAGATGCCACGAGTGCCGATGTGCCGGGCGTCGACGACGATGGACACGATGACTCGTGGGGCGACCACGAGGACTTGCGCGAGGCCGCGTAGCGTCACGAAGCGCACCAGTTCGCATCACCCCTTCGGGGTGATGACGCGGGCAGAGCGTCCCCGTACCATTGGGTAGGGGGGCGCAATGCGTTGCGATGCATGCAAGATGGATCTCGGGGACACCGCGCGCTTCTGCCCGCGTTGCGGAACGCCGTTGGCTGCTGTCGACAACGACTCCGATGCGCAAGCAACCACGGCCTGGACATTTTCGCGACCAGGCACGCTCGATGACGACGTCGTCACCCCCGCAGGCGAACACCGACGCCGCGCTAACTGGCCGCTGATCGCCGGACTCGGCGGCGCCGGCATTCTCGCGACGGTCGTCGTCGCCCTCGCACTGACCCACTCAGCAACTCCAGAGGTCGCCGCCACCTCCGACAACGCGCCCGCGGCACAGCCGGCGCCACTGCCCGCCGCCAGGCCCGCAACCACACGTACGGCGCTGGAGCCCAGCGAGGAGACGTGGTGGATACCGCCACGCGGCAAGCGAACCGACGTCGAGGCGCTGGGCGAGGCGTTCCCGACGATCGACGAGCGGGACCTCGGCGCCATGTTCGACGCGGATCTCAAACCGATCTACGGCGCGCCGAACCTGTTCGAGGACCACGCCCCCAAGCACGTTCGCCGCGACGAGATGACTCATGCGCTGATCCAGCTGCGCACGGAGATGGACCTGCAGGCGGGCTTCAACTTCCTCTTTCTGCAATTCGGCACCCACCGCAGCGCGGCCCACGAGTACCTGCTCTACCGAGCGATGCAGGTGAAGGAGGTCGTCGCAGTCAACGAGTCGAAGCGCATGCACGAGCCGCCGAAGGACGCCGCCTTCTACCTCGCGGAAGTCCACCGAGGCGCTGCGTACGACATGCTCGTCGAAGGCGACTACGACACGATGGGCAGCTCGCTCACCGTAATCCTCCAGCAGGGCTCTGGCTCTGCCGAGAGCCTGCAGACCGCCGGCAACTACAAGGTCCACATGCACGGCCTTGGGTTGCGCCCGACCAAGGGTGACGCGATCTTCGCGATGACCCCGGATCAGGTGGCGCATGCCTACGAGACCACCGGCGAGCCGGTGGCGGTGAAGCTGGTGTTCCGCAGCATCCCCGGTCGCAAGTTCAAGCAGAAGGAGCTCGCTCACCCCAAGATCCTGCTGAACCAGGCGCTCCGGCTTGGCGATGGCGATGGCCAGACCTGGAACCTCGCCCCAGGGACCTACGCGCTCAGCGCGAGCAGCACGCCCAACGGGCTCGGCATCCAGTGGGGGGGGGACGTCACCTGCGACCCACCCACACCCGCCAGCGGGGAGCACACAAGCGTCCACTCGACCTGCACAGTCACGACGCAGGCGGTCCTCCAGGTGTCGAACCCCACGAGCTTCGGGCTCGGCCCGGATGAACAGATCACCCTCAAGCTGGCCTCGGTGCCTTCACGATGAGGCGCCTAGCCACCGCCCTGCTGACCCTGCTTCTCATCGGGGGCTGCGAGCGCCGCGACGACCCACCGTCCCGGCCCGAACCAGCGGCTCCGCCCACCGTCCACGACGCCGCCCCACCCCCCGCACCCCCACCACCCCTCGACGCTAGCGTAGCCCCCACAAGGACGCGTCACAGGGCAACCAACGCGCCGGTGCCGGCCGCGAGCCCGGCCCCACGGTCGTGCTGCAAGGTGTGTCGCAAAGGCTGCCCATGTGGCGACTCCTGCATCTCCTGTGGCAAGACCTGCCGCAAGGGCCCGGGGTGCGCATGCTAGCTCCACGCGCCGCCGGGTGCCCTTGCCAACCGCCTGCCGTTCGTGTAAAGAGCTGGTCCCCTTGCCGATGTAGCTCAGGGGTAGAGCAGCTGATTCGTAATCAGCAGGCCGGCGGTTCGAAACCGCCCATCGGCTCCACGATCAAGGCTCATCCGAGACCCGCGTTCCACAAGGTGCGCCTCCGTGCAGCCTTTGATGACGGAACACGGCCGATAGTCGCCACGCGATGTCGTAGCGGGACGCGGCACGGCGGCGACAGCCGCCGCCAGGCCCACTGTCTCATCACGTCAGGGCCGCGCTCCTGTCTCCAGACACGCGCGTTCCCCCGCGCCCGGGCTCGGTTCATCCGCGTCCACGTGAATGCGTCGCCATTTCCCCTCGCGACCAACCACGGCCGCGTTGCTGCGCGGCCACGGCACATCGCGCCCCCTGACCGCGCCACGGAGGCTTCCGCCCGCGATGCCAACCACTGACACGACGTCCGGAATTCCCCTCGGTGCTCAAGTCGCCTCATCAGGCGACATCCCGCTCGACGCGCACGCGCGCTTCGCAGACCTCGACCTCAGCAACTCGTGGACAAGCCCAAGCGCCGGAATGCGCCTCGGAGAGTTCCTCCTAACCACGCGCCGCGGCAAGGGCACGTACGCGGAGGTGTGGGAAGCGACAGACACTGCCACCGGCGCCAGCTGCGCCGTTCGCGTGTTCTGCCCGGCGAAGTTCCTATCCGAAGACCGTCTCGAAGCCGCAGAGCGCTTCTACAAGGGCGCGGTTGCAATGGAACGACTGCGCGACAAGCCACGCGTCATCCAGCTCAGGACCCCGCCGCGAATCACGGAGAGTGGATACCTCTGGTTCACAATGGACCTACACTGCGGCGACCTCGCTGAAGCCCTGGACGCCAACCAGCTATCGACCGCCGAGCGTGAAGTCATCTTCGGAGACCTCCTTGAAGCCGTAGCGATCGCGCACGAGCAGAGCGTCATCCATCGCGATATTAGGCCGAAGAACATCCTCCTCGATTCGCACAAGCGAGCTGTCCTCGCCGACTTCGACATCGCGTACTACGACAATCAGCTCTTCAACGACCGATCGACAACGAATATCCCCGGTGTTCAGCGATGCCTCCCTCCAGACCTCCTCAAGGTCGGGCGCAACAGCAACCCTGAGCAGCTCAAGAAGCTTGTGCGCCGGTACTCGAACGATGTGTACGCGTGCGTGGTCGCGCTCTTTGACATGTTCATCAGTCCCGAGGGCGCCCCGATCGCCTCCGACCGCAAGCACTTTCGGAGCGAGATCGAGAAGACATCGCGACGACTATCCCACCCCGTTCCGCGGCGTCTCGCTCACCGCATCTCCGTAGTTCTCGAAACCGGACTCCTCGACCGCGAAGACGATCGATACGGGACCATACGAGCGCTCAAGGCCGCATGGGCCGGCTTCCTGCCGGAAACACGCCCCCAGTTCGCACTTTCGCTATATCTCCTCCTTGCGGCGACACTCCTCCTTCTTCTGCTCGCAGACTACACATATTATGCAACTCGCCTAACACCCACGTGGCCAGTCGCCACAGCCCTCCTTGGTCTCGCCGGCGTCACGGTCACGGGCATTGTCTCAGGCGTCATCAATCGCTTCAGGGAGCGGTTCTCCGGGCTCCGGCATTCAATCGGCCGATTCTGCACGCGGAGCAAGACAGTCGCCATACTCTCACTCCTCGCCACAACCGGATCGGTCGCCGTCGCCGCGCTCGCAATCGGCCCACAGAAGCGCTGGACATCGTATCGCGTCCGCGGCGGAACAGGTTGCACTTTTAGGGGAGACTCGCCGGAGCAGTCGATAGACGACGATCGCGAGCATATAGTCCGAGGCAACTATGACTACGCTGACTGCCCCGAAGACCGCGCCCCGTCGGTCAAGATTGCGGGCTGTTCGTTCCTGACCCCCGAGCTGACAGTACGCGCACTCGCACGAGAGGACTCGCCCCCGCACATCGCCATTGACGCCGGCGTCGACGCGCTGCCGCTCGACCCGCCACTAGTGGCGAAAGCCCCCATCAACGAAGACGCGATCATTCAGATCCTGCAATCGAAGCTCAGCGCCGGTCGCACACTGGACATCGTCAGATCGGTCCAAGACCTCTGGCCACGCACACAAGGAGCGGTGCCCAACAGGCTCCTATACGACATGCCGTCCTCACAATCGACGCGACTCAACAACCTCTTCCAGGAGACGATAGACATCACGACCGCGAACCCAATCCGCTGGAACAGCGGCGCCCCAACATATCGCCCCTTTGCAATCGTTGGCCATATCGCATCCCTACTGTCGGACTGCGAGAAGTCCATGAGGTACCTCGCGGCCTCACTGCCCGGCGAAAGTCGGTATGCGGAGATCATCGCCAGCGACGCAGCTCGGTGCCTGACAACCGAAGTTGGATATGCGCACGTTGCAGCCGCGGCTGAGAAGCTTGATGCGTCGACGCCAGCCGCGAACGCAGCATCAATGTCGTCAAAAGAGAAAAAGAGGGCAGCAAGCGCTCAGCAGAACCGCGCAGAGGCGAAGGAGACGCTCATTGCGACCCTCATCTGGCTCGTGGAAGTCGACGACCCGACGCTCCTCAAAGCAGGTGCGCGGGAGCGAGCATTCCGCCTGCTCGATCGCCTGAACGTGCCATGGTCCGGTCAGAGGTTGCGGATCGCCCACGCGATCGCGAAGACGAATGGCCTCTTGTGCGCGGAGATCGCCACGGCACGACGCGCAATGGCGAGCTTCGGGGTCGACGAACTCGAGCTTTGGGAGTCCGAAGTGAAGGCACGCAACGATGAAGGCTTCCACTGCCTCAAGAATGGCTCTGCAGACAATTGAAGCGCTAGTACGCAACAACAGCATGGCGACATCGCGCAGAACGGCGCGCACCTCTTCCAGCCAACGAGCCGGACACTTGCATGCAACCCCCCGCGCCAAATCCGCCCCCCAGGATGTCCATCACGCTAGCGTCGCGCTGGCGCTCCCTTGGGCCATTCCACTGGCCCGATGTGCCTCCGCTCGCTGCCATCTCCGGAAGAAACGGAGCCGGAAAGTCGCAGCTTCTTCAGTTACTCTTCCTTCACGCTCAGGGCAACGAAGGAGCGAGTATCGTACGTATCACGCCCGACCTGAATCGGTCGCGAGTCGCATACACAGCCTCTTACCAACAACCAGAAAACGTAGGTGCGATCAGCGGGAATATCTTTGAACGCGCACGCGGCTGGCACCAGGGCACGACACCGGGCCCCGCAGACCCTCATCGTCGGGCGTTCGAACGGCTCGCGCAACGCGCTGTCGAACGATTCGGCCGCTCACTGACGAACCTGTCGCGCAGCGACTTCGAGAGCGTTCTCGAGCAGGACACGTATGCATCCGTTGCGTTGACACCAGACTTCTCGGCGGCGAGCCTTGCGCAACTCTTCTACACCTACCACGCGCACGCCACCGATCTGGTCTTCCAAGGCAAGAGCCATCCGGAGGTTCACGCGCAGCTCGGCCCGCCGCCGTGGCTGCAAATCAACCAACTGCTCCGCGAATCAGGCTTCCCCTACGAACTCACGTTTCCGACCACGGTTCGACAAAGCTTCACGCTTCGCTGCCAAGACCTACACACGGGAGAGACATACCCCCTCTCCGCACTATCGTCCGGCGAGCAAGCGCTACTGAGCATCGTTTCGTCGCTGTACGGCACGGCGAACCACAACGACACATGCGAGCTCATGCTCCTCGACGAGCCTGATGCGCATCTCCACACGAGCCAACTGCCGGCATACGTCGAAGCGCTTGAGAGAATCACAGCACGCCACGCTTGCCGCATCATTCTCAGCACCCACCGTCTCGACACCCTGGCGCTGCTGCCGGAAGCGAGCATCTTCGAGCTTCAGAACACACGCCGCGGCCACACTGCCATCACACCCTGCGCACGAGCGCATGCGATCACGTCGCTCTCGTCCAACATTCTTCTTCTTGTGCTCGGCGAGCGCGTCGTCTTCGTGGAGGACAGTGACGACCAGCGTTTTCATAGTTATGCCTTCGAAGTCCTGAAACGCCGGCATGAGATTCCCGGCAAGCCATCCCTGGTATTCGTGCCAAGTCCGCTCGGCACGAAGGTCGGAGGGGGCTCGTCGCGAGTTCAGGCGCTCGTTGAGCAGTTCAGGGCCGCAGGCCTGAGACCATGCGTGCGCGGGCTCATCGATCGGGACACCAACAACCAGAGCACCGCTGACATCTTCGTTCTCGGACGCTACGCGATCGAGAACTATCTTGCTGATCCCCTGAATATCTTCTGCGCCATGCTCAATCGAGGAACCGCGCCCACAGTGCCCGGCCTCCCCCTGATTCTCAAGGGAGACGAATCCGAGCTTAGACGGCTTCCAGTCGCTAGCCTACAGGCTATTGTTGACACGGTCTGCTCAATCGTGTCCACGCACCTAGACGGTCGCAACGTCGCGCGCAGCGACGATCTAGTTGACGTGCCCATGTTGACTGAAGTCGACAGCTGCACGCTGCAATACCCGCGTTGGCTCCTCGATATGCAGGGCCATCAGCTGCTCGCCTCGGTCAACGCAGCCATTCCGTCTGCGAGCCGACGCGAACTCTCGGATGCGTTCGAACGTCTGCAGATTCTCCCAGCGGAGCTGGCGGACATCTATAGGGCTCTACAATTGGCCCCATAGACATCGCCGCGGAGCCCTCGACGGTCGAGCCAGACGCGGCTGCGATACGAGGTCAGATCGGCTTGAAGATGCTCTGAGGACTCTCGGAGCGCAGTCGACCGTGGAACTCGGATGCATACCGATCGGTCATGCCAGCAATGAAGTCTGAGATTATTCGGTCCCGAGCTGAGGGTTGGTTAAGGCGCGCATGGACCGAGCGGAAGTCGTCGGGCATGAGGCCCCCATCCGCCCCACGCAGAGTTTCGAACATCTCCTTGATAATCTGTTTGCCGCGATACTCAGCGAGCTTCAATCGCGGGCGAAGGATGAGCCCAACGAAACTGACATTCTTGAGCACCTCCACCTCAGCTCTCACCTCAGGTCTCAGACAAACGCGAGAGAGAGCAGGCACCTCGTTATTCGGCAGGAACTCAACGGCATTGATGTATTTCGTGATCAAGGAGGATGTAAATTGAGCACGCAAGTAGCCGTCGACTGACAGGTTGCGTGATGCTGTCTGCACGGCCACCGCGTGGCTCAGCGAGTTGTCTTCCGTCGCATCGGTCGTCGCACCGAGACTCCGGAAGACCAGCCGTAGCATGTCCGTCACGTCGCTAGCCTCGAACGACTCCCCGATTGCACGCTGGACTCTTGCTGCTACGGCATCTATGACATCGGCCGGCACGGCAAGGATATCGAGCGGGGTCATGAACCCCGCGTGAAACGCATCCTCAAGGTCGTAGGTCGAATACGCAATGTCGTCGGCGAGATCCATGATCTGGCACTCAACCGTCTTGAAGTCGCCGGTGTAGCGACGGCCGGACAGCACTTTCTCCTTTATCCATGCTACGAGGGAACGCTCTTCGTGGTAGTAGCCCTTCACCACGCTGCCTTTACCCGCACCACGGTCATCGTTTCGAGATGGAATCTCAAGATCGTACTTAAGGATCGCCGCCAACGTCCGAGCGCACAGGTTCAGGCCGAGGCGCTCATCTCGCCCACTATCGGAGATCCCCGACGAGTGGCCACCCAATGTGTCCCGCTTCTCAAGCGTGCCGAGAATCCGGAGCGTCTGAGCGTTGCCTTCGAACCCACCGGCCGACTCACGAAGCAGTTCGTCCAGTGCAGTCTCACCATTGTGACCGAATGGCGGGTGGCCCAGATCGTGGCACCAGCCGGCGAGTTCCGCAAGATCGGGGTCTATCTGGAAGCCCGGCTCTGCTAGGAACGCAACCGTCCCATTGAGGCGATACGCGATCGACTTCGCGATCTGCCCGACCTCTAGGGAATGAGTCAGCCGATTGCGGAAGAAATCGGACTCGACGCCAGGGAAGAGCTGTGTCTTGCCCTGAAGACGACGGAAGGCAGCGCAATGGATCACCCGGGCGGAGTCGCGCCGAACGCTGGAGCGGTATGGCTCATCGTTCGAGATTGCCTTGCGCCGCTCCCAGTCTGACTCAGCGTACATCATGTCAACGAATGGTGCCTCGCCACGATGCGCCGTGCAGAAGCCCCTACTGCTTCTTCTCAAGCGTTTCGGCAGTCGTGACCGCCCCTGCGGGTGGAGCTA
Organism: Kofleriaceae bacterium; assembly: GCA_020633495.1. Taxonomy (GTDB): domain Bacteria; phylum Myxococcota_A; class Polyangia; order Haliangiales; family Haliangiaceae; genus WYBA01. The sequence goes on from JACKDR010000024.1 coordinate 64,048, forward strand.
TGCCGTGGCGCTCCAAGAAGCTGGGGCCACTTGACGTTCGCAGCTCCCTTAGCTCAGCGTCAGCACGTCGCTTCGCTTCGAGGAGTGCGTCAAAGGACGGCTTCGGGTCGGGCATGTCGGAAGTGTACCAAGGTGCTCTGACTCTTCGGGAGTTCTTTCCGCGAAGTCGACTCGGGCATGATTCCAAGACGTTGGCGCAGCCATCGCGGTGGAATCATCCGCCGCATGGCCGCCACAAAGCCCAGGGATCGCGTCACGCCGGTAGGGGTGGCACGGAAGCGCCGAAGTTGGGGTTGGCAGCTGGCCGAGCCCCCTCGCTAACTCCCTGCTACCGCACGCGACAGATCCCCGCGCTGCTTCTTTTTTGCTTAAGAATTGGACACGGGCAGCGCAGTTGGCGTAACTAGGAGGGCATGGTTTCGCCACCGGCCGACTTCGCAGACACCTTCACTCTCGAGATCGGCGAAACGCTCGTCGAGCTGGTCAGCTCCACGTACGAACTCGCCATTGACAACTTCAACAGGTCGAAGCCGTACAGCGACGCCAACACGTTCGGAACCGACGTGTACCGCTTCGGCGGCCACAAGCTCTCCGAGGCCGCCGAAGACAACCCCGACCTGATCACGCTGGTGCAGGAGCATCCCAACTTCGTGCACAAGATCGGTCGCTACGAGGTGTATTGCCACCGCGTGGGGAAGACGGTGGGTGCCGACATTTGGCGTTCGTTCCCGAACCCGGAGACGGAAGGTGTGCAACGGTGCACCTCCCCCTTCTTGCCCGGGCTCGAGCCGGATCTCAACAAGGCTTCCACGGTCGTGCTTGCACACATTGGGAATCCTGAAGCTGGCCTGGTGAGCGTCCATCTCTGCATTCCTGTGCGCACCGGCGATGGGGCCGTCGCATGGGGACATGTGCACGAACTCTACTCAGCGACAATCGCGCCCATGCCCGCCGTTGCCATGCCCATGCCCATGCCCATGCCCCCACCTGCGGCGGCCCCCGAAGACGTCGCTGTGGCCGTAGTCCGTCGTCGCCCCCGGAAGCACGGCGAACCGTGACTGGCTCCGACGACCTTCTCTCCGCCACACACCTCTTCGACCCCGTTCGCCTGACCATCGCCCGTGAACTCCGCGGCCTGACCAAGACTGAGCTCGCCGATTTCCTCGAGAAGACGCCGAGCGCGGTGAGCCAATTCGAGTCTGGTCGTGCGCGACCAGACCCGCAGACTCTGCGGCGAACTGCGCTGGCGCTCGGGCTGCCCATCGCATTTTTCACCCGACGGCGGACCGCCGCCCCCATTCCGCTGGACGCTTGTCACTTCCGCAGCCTGCGCTCGGCGACTCAACGCGACCGTCGCCGACTTCTCTCAACGGCGACTCTGCTGTGCGAACTCGTGTCCGAGCTTGAGGAAGCCGTCGAGCTGCCCTCCGATGATGTGTCTCGCCTGGGCGCATCTCCAGCCACAGTTGAGGAGATCGACGCCCTTGCGATTGAGGTTCGGCGCGCGTGGGGGTTGGGAATGGGCCCGATCACCAGCATGGTGCGACTACTTGAGGCAAAAGGCGTGATCGTCGCGCCAATCGCCGCCGGCTGCGAAGAAGTTGACGCGTTTTCGTTGTGGCACGCCGGCCGGCCGCTCGTCTTCCTCGTCATGGACAAGCACTCGCCGAGCCGATCACGGTTCGACGCCGCACACGAGCTGGGGCATCTCGTGATGCACGCCGACGTCATGCCAGCTTCGCAGGCGGTCGAGCGACAGGCTAACCGATTTGCGAGCGCCTTCCTGATGCCACGTGAGACGTTCCTCATGGAGTGCCCGCATCGCCTTGTCTGGGGACACTTCGAGGAACTCAAACGCCGATGGGGAGTGTCGCTCAGTGCGTTGGTGCGGCGGGCGTACGACCTGGGTCGCTTCGGTGAGGCGACCTACCGTCGCGCCTGCATGCAACTCAACCAGAAGTACAACGCGGGTGGCGTTCGCAGACTGGAGCCTCATGAGCCCGCAGTAGAAGTACCGACGGTGGTAGCAGACGCGATCGAAGCACTCGATGAACAGAACCCGCTTGAAGGGCTTGCCCGACGTCTCGGGCTTTCGGCCTCCACCGTTTCACAGTTACTCCCCGGAGCCGCAGCAGGATCGTCGTGGGGTGGGAGCTAATTATATTGTCCCGGCAGCGTGAAGTCCACGGCCCTCAGCGCGGGCGCTCACGACTACTCCGCACACGCATTCATTGATGGTCGTCTCAGGGCGCTCACCTGCACGAGGCGCACCTCGTAGCGGATCGGATGATTGCCCCCCCCGAAATCGTCGCGAACCGAGCCTTCTCACGGGGCGATCACGTCGCTACGGGTTGTCCACCTCAATCAGGTACGCATCACACCCCCCTGGGCCACGGACGTCGTCACCCACGTGGTCCCAGTCATCACACGGACCAGAGTCATGCACATCGGTGCGCAGCAACGTTGCGCCCGTCTTCGCGAGCGCATCCACGACTTCCTCGCTCGGCGCCCGCGCGCTGGTCATGTCATATGGCCCTGCGCTCAGAAGCAGGATTGACGGCGACACAACATCAACAAACGCCGTCCGGGTCCCGGTGTCGCTCCCATGATGTCCAACCTGCAAGATGTCGACGTCGATCGCTCGGGAGTGCTGCGCCACAAGCCTCTTCTCGGCGCCATCCGGCGGGTCGTCAGGACGCCCGGACCGACCACTATCAGCGTCGCCGGTCAACAGCATGCTCGCGCCTCCGAGATCAACGCGAATGACAATCGAAGACGGATCTTGCGCCTCAACTCCAGAATCGAGCACAGTGAAACCCGCAACGTCGTCGAGAACCGCAAATCCACCTTCAGAGAATCGAACCCAGCTGCCCTGCAATGGGACTTGACGACTTCCGATTGTCAGTCTGGCATTCGCATCCGGCGCAGCATAGGTATGGTATGAAACCCCCTGCTCGGCTGCAACAGCCTCCAGGAACGCTGTGTACGACTTCGACTCCGCACCTTCACCGTCGCCAGAACCAACGCCTTGGTCCCACACGTTCGCGACTGAGTAGCACTCCATCACGCGTGGCAGTGCGCTCGCATGCTCGCGAGCGGCGTGGCTCAGAATCAGGTGATCGATCCGTAGCGTCGAGGGCTCCGCGTTCCAGTCGTCTCCCCCAGGAACGCACCCGTCACCACCGCTCGGGCCCACAGTTGCGAACAAGTAGGCCAAGAGCCTATCGGGCACCTCTTTCCCATCAATGGAACCACCATCATAGAGCAAGGTGAACTCGGTCCCCTGCACGAGTACCGATAGCCCCGTCCCCATGTCGAACATGTAGATGCGATAGTCGCCGTAGGCGACAGGGCGAGGTGGAACGTCCTTGCTGCCAGCAACCCGGCTTGTTCGAAGTGTCGCGGCGGGGGCAACCTCAGCGAGCTTCTCCCCTTTCACCCAACCAGTCAGGCCATTATCGAGGCGAACGTACTTCCACCCCTTTCTCTCCCTCACGACCTCCACCGACTCGTTCTGCTCGAGGCGAGCGACGACCTTGCTACGCTGCTGCGCTTTCGAGCGCACGTCTACCACACCCGCGTCGCGTTGCGGGCGAGCTCGTTCCGCGACCGCAAGCGCCGACACTCCCAAGACCGCAACTGTGGTGGCTGCGCCGACGCTGCGCGACAGACTCATGTGTGCGATGCTACCAAGCCTCATTGCCTCGCGCCACTCTCTTCAGCGCTGCACTCCGCGTCCCCCTGCAACGCAGGGCTAGTACCCGTTGTGATTGAAGTCCCATTCGTCGCAATCCTTCAACTGTTCTGTAAACCACCAGAGCACCATTTCCTGGCAGTAGCGCTCCAGGGGCGTGTAGCACTGCTCGATGGGCGCGTTTGTCCCCAGCAAGACGTCCAGCTTGCATTCGAGAGCGGCTAGCCGACAGCCCGTCCGGCCGGTGAACCCCTCGTTTGCATGCCGCTCACACTCCGTTGCATCCCCCGGATCAAAGCTCGGGTGCAGTCCGAACACGTCGGCGCCGCTTGGCGGCTGCACAATCTCCCCCGAGAGTCGCAGCATCAGCGGATCGGACCACCCTGCACGGTCAGCGGAGCCTGTCCCTATGCCGAGATCGAGCCCTGCCAGCAACGTATCCTCTTCGCTCGCCGCGAGCCCGCCCCCAAGCACAGGACTTCCTAGGCGGGACCGCGGCCTGCGCACACGCTCTCGAGGCACATACGCCCCAGTCCAGGACGGATCCGCTCCGTCGCTCCCATCGTCTCCTGCCACAAGTGCCAGGCCCGTCAACGGGTCGAACGAGTATCCAGCGCCCGCGCGGCCAATGCGAAGCGGCGGCCGGAGAGGCGTCGTCCCATTCCAGGCCGTAGTCTCAACCTCCTCGTACTCACGGCCGTTCGCTCCCCGGAGCGGCTGAAATAGCGTCGCCCCTGCGACAACCTCGTCCCATCCACCTCTATCAGGATTGGCAGCCCACACCCGGGCGGATGCGCCGGAAGTCGGCCACGACCAAACTTCAAGTACTCGATTGTCGTCATCGGCGACGTAGTATCTACGCGTCGTTGTTACACTCGGGTAATCAATCTGCCAGTATGCCACTGGACGCTCCCCCATCCAGTAGAATTGGAAGATCGTATACGTCGACGGCGATGATATGTTTGGCGTATAGCGGACCTCTACGAGACGATCATCCAGGTCGTAGTAGAAGAACCATTGCGCTTCGCTCCCCCCAGAGACGTAGCTCTTGAAGACCCGCCTACCCTTCTGATCATACGCGTTCGTAATCGTGTAGCTATACCACCAAGGCCAACTGTATCGATACCCGGTCATTTGGCGAACGTTCGCTCTGCCGTCGTAGTAATAGTGCCTCGCGTCGTACGAGTACGCGGTTGAGTCGTCCGCAGTCCGATTTCCACGGTCATCCCACGCGAAGTAGGTCGTGCCCGTGCTCGGAGACGACGTCATATAGGAGATTTGGTCCTTCCCACTAGCAAGGCTGAATGCATACGTGTACGTGCCGTAGGCCGCTCCACGATGAAGAAGCTGCATACGATCACCGCTCGCGGTGTATGGCGGACTTCCGTTCACGTTCGTCTTGAGATTCGACCCGCTTGTCGGGCAGGCACCGGAAACTGCAGCGTCACAGAGCAACCGATCCAGTAGGTCGTATTGCAGGTACTCATCCTGTACGCCAGCAGCGGCGTAGGAGTAGTCGCGCACCGCAGTGCGCCCCTTCGCATCCTCGCTGTAGTCAATACGAAAGTGGCTCGTTCCACTCGTGTTCTTGTACAGCACGCTGGACGGCCGATACCCGAGATTCCACTCAAGGTCCGCCTTCATGTGGTAGTAGTAGGTGGGTCCGCCCGTGACGTTGTATTGCTCATATTCATCGAGCGGCCCAAATGGCATCCACTTCGTCGCGGTTGCCAACCACGTCGTCGTCCCAGCATATCGACGCATACCGTAGATCTTCTCGGCGTCTGAGTTGCTGCCACTGCTTCCCATCGTCCACGCCACATACGTCCCACTCGGAAACGTTACCTTGGTGTTGTGCCCGTTCTTGTCCCACTCGTACGCCTGAACGGCCGTGCGACCAGAGTCATCTCGGATGAACTCCTGCACAGTATGACCAGCGTCGTCGTAGGCGTAGAAGGTCTCTTGGTCGAGCGTGTGATCTGGATACAGGCTACTGCAAAGCAACGTGGTTCGAACATGCGCCAGGCGGCCCTCGGTGTTCGAGCACAAGCCCCCGGTAGGGCAGGAGACCGGGGGCGCGTCATATGTATATGCCACATCCACCGGCTCACCTGCCCCACAGTATTCCGTCCCATAGTCCTCGGTGAGAACGCGGCCGAGATTGTCGTACGTGAAGTCGTGGGTTACTTGCCCCGCCGCACCAAAGGCCTCCACCCGAGATGTGACGCGACCGCCCGCGTCGTATACATAGACGGTAGTACCTCCGTCCGGGTTCGTGGACTTGACCTGACGCCCTGAGTCGTCCCACATGCGCACTGAGGTCTTCCCGTCGTCATCCTCCACCTCGTTCGCACTAGTGCGCTGGAACGGATACGAGAGGAGCCAGGCATCGTACGTACTGGTTCCCGTATAGCGTCGAAACTCGTCGTCGCGATCAAGTACGTCGCGCAGGACCTCTGTCTTTCCAAGGTAGTTCTCGAAAGACACAGACGTTCGTTCGCCAGTAGCCGAGTATGTATAGGCTGTACTGTACGACGTTGACACGGGATTTTCGAGACCAGACACTTGTCGGCCGTCGAAGTACGCCCATTCCTGTCGACGCACGACGCTACCAGCGGCATTCTTGAATTCAATCTTGGCGACCTGACTGTCGTCACTGTACGTATATTCAATAGTGTCGCCGGCGGAGGAAAGTGTGCAGTCATCGCGCTCCTTCGTCGCGACAATCCGACCTCGGCCGTCGTATACGTGAAAGGTGCAATTTCCCAGGGGATGCTCCGTCTTTGTAAGCCGCCCCCATGAATCGTAGACGAACTTCGTCCTAATGTCGGATGTGTCGACGGTTGCGCACGACGATTGGCCCGCCATCGCGACTCGGCGCTCCGTCAACTTCCCATGGTTTGCATCGCGTGACATGCAGTTGTACGTTCCATCGGGCCCCATCTCCGCGTCCGCCTTGCCCCAGATACCGTAGTCACTGTATGTCGTCGTTAGATAGGAAGTAGCGTCCTTCTTGCGCTTCAGTTCTTTCAGATAGCCGTCCGCAAGAACGTCCGACGACGACCAGTACGTGTAGGACGTTACATCGTTCGAGCCGGACAGCGGCCCATCGACCGACGTCAAACGGCCGTAGCTGTCATAGGTGAACGTCGTCGTATAGTCGTACGAGATCGTTGCACCTGCCGCATTCAGCGTAAATCCAATCTCCTCGCGCGCCCCGAGTAGTCCGTCCGAGTTCCACGTGTAGAGAGTGCGGGCGCAGTCCGTCGTAGTGGTTCCGTCACAGTAACCGGTATAGGTCTTCAACTCGCTGAGCGTACGGACTTCAGTTGCCCGACCTGGGAAGTCCGAGTCGGCATAGAAGAGCCAGGTTCTGAAGCCGCTTGCGTCGTTCGTAGGCTCGTCGTCTGTGTCTCCTCGCGCTGCGATGGCCACCAATCCGTTTGCGTTGCGCTGGTAGCTCGTCCAGACACCATTCGCGTCCTTGCTCCCCGCAAGCTCATGAGTGCTTGACCAACTGTACTCTGTATTCTCAACGCATGCGCCCGTACACCCCGTCCCCAGGCCAGCCACGGGCAGGGCCGCGACTGTGTCGATCAGGTCCTCCGTGGGGGACGAGGTCTGCAGGCATCGCGCGGCACGGTAGCAAACGCCCGTGTTGGCACTCGAGGGATCTGTTTCGCCTCCGCATAGGAAGTCCGACCCGCAATCGCTGTCATCGTCACACGCAACTGTCCCCGTGCGATTGGAGTATATGACAGTGCCTCCCGAGCATTCAGACCGGTTCGAGGCATACTCGAAGCCAGTTTCGCCGCTTGGCGCAGTCGACCGCGCGACCTTGCCGTTTGCCAGATACGCCACGTTCAGGATGGCGTTGCCATCGCCGTCAAGAATGCTCTCGAGTTGCCCCCCTCCATACTCCAGCGTTTGCGTCGTCACTCCGCCCAGCGCCAATGCGGCAAGTTCGCCGCTGTCGTAGCTATATGTCGCGCTCACGCGGGTCACGACCGTGGCGCCGTCGACGGTCTGGTATCGAACTGCGGACAGGAGACCGGAACTATACTCGAACAGAAGACGTTTGTGCGACGAAGCGTCGGTGACTGTATAGACTTGACCATTTCCATCATACGCAATTGTGACAACATTTGGCGTCGAGAGCGAATCGCGGATCTCAGTCAGTTTCCCGACCGATCCCGTCGTGTCGTAGGCATAGACTTCACCGGTTAGAGTCCGCATTTCCCAACCGTACGGCGTGGACGTAGACTGTCGCAGGTAGTCAACGTGAAACCCCTCCTGCGGTGTATAGTAGTCATATCCCGATGTTGTCGTGTCGTACTGAAACAGCACCTCCCTACCCGTGGTGAGATGGATTACGACTTGGTCCGGCGACGGCGAGGTGTCCTTGTCGAGCCACGACATGTAGTTGTGAGCCCAATGCGCGCCCAGTGGCACTCGGTATGCGGGGGGAGTCCCCCCTGGTGCCGCCATACTGCGATACGTTCGTTTGAACTCGAGTTTGGGCCCATACGGAGTCGCGACGGAGAGGTCGGGCACGAGCTCGTACACGAGTGCGCCACTGACCGGAGCGACTGCGCCCGCCTCCTCGCAGCCAAGCGGCTGCTCACAGGCCCCAGTTGTTTCGTATGGGCTGCAGCCCTCATCAGCTAGGAGATCGCTGTCGTTGTCGAGCCCGTCCCCACAGATCTCAGCGGCGTGCACGATTCCGACAGTGAACAGACAGAGATGGGCGACAGCTGCGAGGAGGAATAGCATTGAGTTCTTGTGCACCTTCATACCTCCTCGCGAAAGCCAGCAACGATGCCGGTCAGAGTCTCTATATCTAGCTCGTCGGCTGCGGGGACCGTCTCGATGATGTGAAACACGTGGCTTTCCCCCTGCAAGACTACATGCAGTCGTCGATATCTCGTCGCAGATCCCGGAGGGGCAAAGGTCAGTGAGTAGAGCGCACCAGGCATCGGCTCAGTGATCGACTCTTGGCCCTGCAGCTCGACTTCGGGCAGGGCGGAGATTGCGGCGCCAGTACTCGTCAGTGCACCTCCGGCTTTGACGTCTCCGCGGATAGCGACTGATCGGATCGCGACGCTACGGTGCTGATCATTGGGGTCGACGTAGATGGTGGAACCAAAGGCCTCATGCGCCTGCCAACCACGCGGCGCGACAACGCTGTAGCCAGAGCGTTCGTTGTGCACGCGAACGCCCTCGTCGGAGTGCGACGCTGCGCACGCAGCCACGAGGCACCCGCAGAGAGTCGCGAGCACAAGACGTTGTTGCACGCGGGCTGTCATTCTACGACCCCGATCCTGTCGAGCCCAACGAGGCCACTTGCACGGCGTGCGTCCTCTGCTTGTCTCTGCGCGTCCGTCGTCCGCACGGCCGACGAAAACGCATTGTGGACGTCTACGCCGCTCTGCGTCTCTGCCCACTGCTGTGTCGCCTCGAGTGCAGCTCGTTCGGCTTCGCTGTAGTCGTTCCAGGTAAGCGAGCCCTCGTCAGCGGGGTACGGAGTGAAGGGTTCGTGCCCTGGCTCCACCGCCTCGGCGCCCATGGGTGGTGGGTCGGAGTCCTCACTCACGGGGCCAGGCGCTGGCTCTTCGTGTTCAGTGGACTCGTCGTCCGCCTGCGCCGCAGGGGGCGACAGGAAGAGCGTGGCGAGCAGCAGCACACCGACGGTTCGGGCAGTTGACTCGATTGCAACACGCTTGCGCATATTCCCCTCTTCCGGAATGAAGGCGGCGGCACCTGCGGCGCCATGCTCTCTCTCGCTCTCTCTCCGTATTATGCCGTCGCACGACTCCACATGAGACGTCAAGAGCTTCTGCGCGGGAGTTCATCAGCGCCAGCAGCGACACGATGTCACGTGTCGATCTGCGATCGAGGGACGAGCCTTGTCGACCGCCGATCGCACTGAAGGCTCCGTACGCGACTCGCCTCATGCGCGACCGAGCGCAGCACGGCCCGACCTGTCGCGCTTGCCCGACCCGGGCGTGCGCGCTCGAGGACGACGGTCAAGTGTGCTCGTCGAGCAGCGGCAATGCGGGCAGCGAGCAGCGATGTTGGTCTGCGACGCCGAAGCTCTGGGTCGCAGCCGAGCAGGACCTTCCGTCCACAGCAATCGACACGGCGAACACGCTGCTCCAGCAATCCTCACGTCGCGCACCGTCAAGGGCTGAAGGCAACAGGAGCTGCTTCAGCGAACAGGGCGCGTCCTTCTCTAGGATGCGCTCATGGCGACGAGCGTGTGGGCAACCGTGTACCGAGGAGGCTCCGACACGTGCTGCGCTAGATGATGTGGAGTTCGGCAAGCCGTTTTCCTGGCGGCGCTGGCCCACTCGAAATCCTCGTACGTGACGAGGGAGAGCTGCGCGATGTGACGAATGAGGTTGCGCACGATCGATCACGGCACGCTGGGCCGTCGGCCGAGAAGGCTGGCGAAGGTCGGTGGCTTGCTCGACACCCGCGTGCCGGGAAGGGCTCCACGGCTCAACGACTGGTCGCTTCGACCTGGCTGTGTGCACGCAAGCCCGCCACAAGCGACGTCTCACAGACGATAGCTCGCCGGAGCGGTGAGATTGGGGCCTGCGACACAACCTACCGCCGACGTGCACTCGCCCGGTAATCCTGCTTGGTGCGTTCGACCCGCCCAGGGCCGAGCACGCCGGATGGCATCAGTGCGCCTGGGGTCCCAGCGTTTCGCCGCTATCCGAGGGATCCGAGCTGCAAGAGCAGCTTGGCAAGCCGTCGGCGCAAGGCACCGATGTCACGCTTGGCCACCCAGCCAACCTGTGCGCAAACGAGGCCGCGCAAGATCGGATCCACCAGGTTGGATTGGTCACCACGAGGCTCCACATCGATGCGCGTCGGTGCAATGCTACGGTCCGCGGTGGTGCCGTGGATCTGCGTCGGCATCGGTCGCGCAACATCGCAGAATGCCTTCGTAAACCGTAGGTCCGGAGTTCAAATCTCCGCAGCGGCTCCAGTCATCGAGCGTCCTGGTGGTCGGGTTGATCTCTGTCGAGCAGCGCGCACGGTTCGAGGCCGACGGCTTCCTGCGGCTCCCCGGGTTCGTCGCGCCGGCGGCGTGTGACGCGCTGCGGACGCGCGCCGCCGCGCTGGTCGACGCGGTCGACGCCGACGAGCTCGGCTCGGTGTTCTCGACCCGCGATCAGGTCCGCACCACCGACGACTACTTCCTCGACTCGGGCGACCAGGTCCGGTGCTTCCTCGAGGAGGACGCGGTCGACGACGCCGGCCGGCTGCGCCGCGACAAGGCGCTGGCGATCAACAAGATCGGGCACGCCCTGCACGACCTCGACCCGGTGTTCGACGGCTTCTCGCGGACCGCCGAGCTGGCCGCGCTGGTCGCGGCGCTGGGCGTCGACGACCCGCGCCTGATGCAGTCGATGTACATCTTCAAGCAGCCGTTCATCGGCGGCGAGGTCCGCATCCACCAGGACGCGACCTTCCTGCACACCGAGCCGCCCGGGGTGATCGGGCTGTGGTTCGCGCTGCAGGACGCCACCGTCGACAACGGCTGCCTGTGGGCGATCCCCGGCGGCCACGCCGGCGGCCTGCGCAGCCGCTTCGTGCGCGACGGCCGCCGCACCCGCATGGAGGTCCTCGACCCGACGCCGTGGGACGAGGCCGAGCTGATCCCGCTCGAGGCGCGCCAGGGCGATCTGATCGTCCTGCACGGCCTGGCGCCGCACGCCAGCCGGCCCAACCGGTCACCGACGTCGCGCCACGCCTACACCCTGCACGTCGTCCCGGGCGGCGCCGCGTACCCGGCGAGCAACTGGCTGCAGCGCGCGACCCCGGCGCGCGGCTTCCGCTGATCGGGGCGCGCGGCGCCGGCGAGATCCGGGGCCGCGGCCCTGCCCCGGTCGCCGATCACCGGTACATTGCCGGCGTGAGTCATCTCGACGAGGCCGCGTTCGCACGGACGGTCGCCGCGTGCACGCGCTGCGGCGGCAGCGAGCTGGAGGTGTCGACCTACGTCGACCGCAAGCTGGCGGTCATGCTGGCCGACCCCAGCGACGACGGCGCCTGGGCCTACGACGGCGAGGCGTTCATCGACGGCGTCTACCGGATCCGGTGCACGGCCTGCGGCGTCGACGCCTACGCCTCCGACGACTGCCCCCGCTGCCACCGCGCCGGCGGCCTCGCCGACGGCCTCGGCCACGTCACCCGGCTCGAGGTGCCGCGACGGTGCCCGAGCTGTGACGAGCTCGAGCTGACGCTGATCGCGTTCGCGCCCGGCACGGTGACCGTGCGCGGCCCGGGGCGCCCGGCGCCGCCGACCGCGCGCGCCGAGCTCGGCGAGCCCGGCTTCCACGTCGTCGCGATCGCCTGCGACGCCTGCGACTGGGCGGTGGTGTCGGAGCGCTGCCCGATCTGCGACGCGGCCCCGCCGCTGCGCGCCCGCGCCTGACCGCGATCGCCCGCGGCGTCGCGCGCCGCGGCGCGCGCTGAAACGCTGCAACGACGCGCGTTGCAAACCGCTTCGCTGCGCGGTCGTGCCGCACCGTCGGTCGCGCCACGGCGCGCCCACGCGCGTCCACCCGCGACGGCACGCGCGCTGCAACGGAGCTCGCGCATGTCCCGCTTCGCAACGCGCGCGACGCTCGTCGCGCTCGGCGCCCTCGGTGCGCTCGCCGGCTGTCGTGCCGAGGAGCGCGCGACCGCCGGCACGCCCGTCCCCGCCGCCGCCACCACCACGGTGATCTCGCGATCGCCCTACCACCCGGTCGATGTCGCGACGATCCCCGACGGGCCGCTCGGCGACGCCATCCGCCGCGGCAAGCAGATCGTCGAGCACACCTACGAGGAGCTCCCCGATCACGTCGGCGACAAGCTGCACTGCACCAGCTGCCACCTCGCCGGCGGCACGGTCGCCGACGCCGGCCCGTGGGTCGGCATGCCCGGCCTGTTCCCGCAGTACCGCTCGCGCGGCGCCCGGGTCATCTCCCTGGCCGATCGCATCAACGGCTGCTTCGAGCGCAGCATGAACGGCTCGCCGCTCGATCCGCGCAGCGACGAGATGATCGCGATCGAGGCGTACATGAGCTTCCTGTCGAAGGGCGTCAAGAGCGGTGCGTCGCTGCCCGGGCGCGGCTTCGCCAAGATCGATCCGCCGCCGGTGCCGGACCGCGCCCACGGCGCCGAGGTCTACGCCACGACCTGCGCGGCGTGCCACGGCGCCGACGGCGCCGGGCAGTTCCCCGGCGGGGTCTACACGTTCCCGCCGCTGTGGGGCGACCACTCGTTCAACATCGGCGCCGGCATGGCGCGCCTCGACACCGCGGCCGCGTTCATCCACGCCAACATGCCGCTGGGCGCGGGCGGCTGTCGCCGCAGGACGCCTACGACGTCGCCGACTTCGTGATCCACCAGCCGCGCCCCGACTTCGCGCGCAAGGACGGCGACTGGCCCAAGGGCGGCAAGCCGCGGGACGCGCGGTACTGACGTGCACGCCCCATCGACGTCGCCCCGGGCCCGCCGCGCCGGCGCCGTGCTCGCCCTGATCGCCGGGACCGCGCTCGGCGCCACGCCCGCCGCCGCCGAGGAGGCCGCCCCGCTGCCGCCGGCGCCGGTCGACGTCGCCGCGTTCCCGCCGCCGGCGGCGCCGCCGCCGCGCGACCTCGGCGTCGAGGTCCACGGCGTGGTCGCGCCGTGGTGGACGCCGTGGTCGCAGCCGGGCCCCGGCGCCGCGACCGACGCGGTCCGTCTGCGCTTCGCGGTGCTGCGCGTCGACGCCCGACCGGCGCCGCGCGTCACCGTGCTGGCGCGGCTCGGCCTGATGCTGCCGGGGTCGCCGCTGCTCGACGCCCAGGCCACCTACCAGCCGGTCGACGCGGTCGGCGTGACGTTCGGCCAGTTCCGCCTGCCGATCGGCGCGTCGGCGACGACGCTGGCGCCGCAGCTGACCATGCTCGATCGCCCGCGCTACGTGTACGCGATGACCAAGCTGGCGTTCCGCGACGTCGGCGCGATGATCCACACCGGGCCCGGCGGGCTCGCCGACGGCCTGGTCCACGCCCGGGTCGCGCTGGCCGGCGGCAGCGGCCGCCTCGGCAACGGGGTCGCCCGCGCGCCCGCCGCGGGTCAGTACCTGGTCGCCGCCCGGGTCGTCGTCGACGCCGGGCGCCGCGTCTTCGGCGGCGCCCGCGACCGGCTCGCGGTCGGCGCGTCGTACCTGCGCTCGCACGATCCGGCGATCGACACCGGCAGCCCCGCCGACGACGCCACCCTGGCGGCCGGCACGCTGGGCCGCACCCTGGCGCCGATCGGGGTCGAGCGCGTCACCAGCCTGATCGGCGCCGACGCCACCGTCGCGCGCGGCGCGGCGTGGGCCCAGGCCGAGGCCATGTACCTGCGGTCGCGCGGCGTCGACGATCCGGCGCGGCGCGACGCCGCCGGCGTCAGCGTCGAGGTGGCGTGGACCCTGCCCGTGCGCCTCGCCGACCACGCCCTGCAGATCGCGGCGCGCGGCGAGCGCTTCGATCCCGACCTCGACGCCGCCGGCGACGCCCAGCACGTCGCGGCGGTCGGGCTCAACGCGTCGCTGGCGCGGCTGCGGTGGTCGGTGTTCGGCAGCGTCACCGCCTTCGACGACGCCGCCACCGGGGCGTCGCGGCACGCCGGCGAGCTGGCGGTGCGCGCGGTCGCGACCTTCTGAGCGCGCCGGCGCCGCGGCGGAACGTTGCACGACGTTGCGCGCCCCGGGCTCGACCCCGCGCGGCGCGGCCTGTGGCGCCAACCGCGGCCTGGCCCGCCGCTTGCTGTTCTGGTGGACATGCAACGCCCTCGCTCCTCCTCGTCCCTGCTCGGCGCCGCGCTGCTGGCGACGGGCCTGATCGCCGCCGGCTGCTCGGGTCACGACGCCGGCGCGCCGGCGGCCCCGGCGCCGTCGACGGCCGCGGCGGCCGCGCCCGCGAAGGCCGCCGCCGAGCGGGTAGACCCCGCCACGGCCCGCCGCCTGGTCGCCGCCGGCGCGACCCTGCTGGACGTCCGGACCCCGGACGAGTACGCCGGCGGCCACCTCGACGGCGCGCGCTCGATCCCGGTCGACGACCTCGCCGGCCGGCTCGGCGAGCTGCCCCGCGACCGCGACGTCGTCGTGTACTGCCACTCTGGGCGCCGCAGCGGCCGCGCCGCCCGGCTGCTGACCGAGGCCGGCTACCGGGTCCACGATCTCGGCCCGATGCCGGTCGACTGACGCCGGGGACGCGGCCCGGCTCAGGCGCCGCGATCCGGCGGCCGCGTCGCCGCGTCACCCAGGTTCCAGTCGCGCGCGCCGCACCACGGGCACGCGCGCGCCAGCGGCCGGTGGGCCTTGCGCTGGAACCGCCGCTGGCACCGGCAGCACGCGAAGATCAGCGGGGGCGCGGTGTCGGCGGCGATCATGCTCAGCAGCACGGTCAGGGCCACCGGGACCACGACCAGCATCACCGCGAGCGTCGCACCGTCGGGCAGCACCATCGCCTCCTGACAACGGTACGCCCGGCGCGGCGAGCTGCAAGGCGCGGGTCGCGTGGCGTGAGCGATGGTCGCTGCAAGCGGATGCGGTGCACACCGACACCGTGGTCCGACCGACAACCCTTTGCCCCCCGTCGAAGGGCAGCATCATTGCGAGCCACCCCACGTGAACCGCCCTACGCCGCCCACAGGGTGTTGCGCCCCCCGCAGGAGTCCGTCGCGTCGACTACGGATTCGCGACAACCCACGTCTGGAAGGTCGCCGTCGACGCTTCACCATACATCGCAGCCAGTTCGAACGACGTGCCGTCGACGGCGCTGAGCATGCAAGCAAGCGCCGCCGAGGCTGTCTCGGATGGCAAGGTCGTCTCTTCGATCGCTACCACGTCCGCTACCGCATCAGGATCATCGTCCATGACCGCCGGGTAAGCACGACCGTTGACGATCGCGAACGTGTAGCGGAAGACGATTTCACCTTGGCCATGAAGGGAAAGCCAGCAGTCCTTGGCTCTGGGCTTGAGGATGTCGGTGAAGTACGCCGCCAGTTGCTCGGTGTGTCGCTCTTCTTCAGCGGTCCGCGGCCTTTCCCCCGAAGGCGACTCGACGACCTCCGCCCCTCCTGCGCTCTCGACATGAACGACGGCTGGCGGTGTGACCGCATGGGCACGAAGCGGCCCCTGTGTCGCAGCCCTTGGATCGCCAGCGTGAGGGCCTAGCTCCTCGGCGCCATTTCGACGATCACCAGACTTCGATTCTTTGGTGGCGACTTGCTCGGAGGTCGGGCCACCGATGTGAGTTCCGGGGCTGTGCCGACGGCCGAACATCAAGCCACCAACGACCACCGCTACCAGCGCGCCCACGATGAGGCTGCCCTTAGCTGTCTTGCTCATGGCACCGCTCACTTGGTCATTGGACGTGCAAGCTGATGATGTGCCGGACATTCTTGAATCCTCAGTACATCACCGGACCGCGGACCTCGCTGGAGCAACTCGAGCCCGTCCAGCACTTCGGGATCCCGTTCGCATCCTCGCTCTTGTAGCAGTTGTAGCGGCCGAGACACTGATCCTTGCTCGGGCACGTTTGGGGATCTGGGCACTCGAAACGATAGCACCTCGGGGGCTGTCCGCCGCCGCACGTCCCGCCGCCACCGCCTGTGGTCTTCGGCGCACCGACCGCGCGCACCTGACTCGTTCCGGCAAGCACCATGGAGAGGAGAAATCCAAAGACAACTGCACACGCCACACTCATCAGATTCTTCATGCGCGCACCCATACTCGCAAGCCACCGACGCTGTCAAGCTACTAGTCCTTCTCGACGACAGACGAGGCGACCACGGGCTCACGTTCGACGCCAACGCATGGCAGCACTCGAAACACAGCTGGCGATTGCCAGCTTCTGCCGCCCCACGTTGCCGGTCGCGTGCACCGGCGCAGGTCGCGACGTCGAAGGAAGCGCGTTGGCGATCGACCAAGGTGTAGGGCGGTCTCACTGCGTTCAAGCAGCAGAAGGAGTTAGTGTCTTCAATTCGAGATCTCAAGACGATTGGACTTCTCAGTGCCGCCGTCCTTGCCGGCATGGCGCTCTCGACGGCTCTCGTTTCCGTCGGCGCGAGCGCGCCGGGGCGGGCAGAAGCAGCGCTGAAGGATACGGGCGGCGGCAGCGATGACGACGGATCCTACTGCTGGGACTGCACGGAGCTCGTGGGAGGCAGCGCGGCCTGCATGACGACGAACTACGGAGTCGACGACTGTCTCGACGGCCGGCGCTGCGACAGGTCGGGCTGCAAGGACATCTGTCTGAAAGGTGGCCAGACGTGTACCACCGGCTTCTCCGGGGGAGGGATGTTCTACCCGTGAACCGGAAGATGGCTGGCGCGCTCGCGCTCGGAATCGTAGGCATCGCCGGCGTGTTTGGACTCGCGGCGATGCTACGCCCGTGGGACCACCGGACAGACCCGCTGCCTGCGAGACAAGACGATAGACAGGATGCTGCGACCGGCGCGGACGACAGCAGCAAAGGGATCGGTGCAACCGAGCACGTCACGCCACGAGGCGATCAGGTCCGTGCGGCTGCGGAAGGCATCGTGCTGAGCAGCCAGCTGCCTGATGTGCACCCAGCCAACGTCGACACGGCCACGCGCGGAGCCCATCCCCGGCGACCTAACCCCAGAGATCAGTTGGGTTGAGCCGGGTAGCCGCAGTGAGTGAACCAGTTCCGGCAATGCCGTTCTGTGACGCGATGGCGTGCGCGTCGCGCGACGCGTCGAAGAGCTTCGGGCTGGCGCGGCGCCACGCGACGAACGTACTGCTTCTGGAGTGCCCAGCCTGATTCGATCGGGTTGAAGTCCGGCGAGTACGGGGGCAGGTAGATGACTCGAACTCCGCGAGCTGCACAGGCGAGCGCCACACGTGGGTCGTGATGCGCACGCAGGTTGTCCATAACCAAGACGTCGCCGCGGCGGAGCTTCGGCAGCATCTTGGCCTTCAACCAGGCCACGAAGCGGTCCTTGTTCGCTGTTGCAAACATGCTGGTCAGGACCACCCACCCGGAGAGACGGATCGCACCGAGCAAGGTGAGGTTCGTGCCCCAGTTCACCGGCACTCGGTCGATGAGCTCCTCTCCACGCTTCACCCAGGCGTGGCTCCGACTCATCGATAGATTCATGCCCGACTCGTCGAGGAAGACGAGCCGCTTGACCGGCACGCGGCGGATCTTCCTCAGGTAGGCCGCACGCTTTGCGACGACGTCCGGCCGTAGACTCTCCAACGGCCGTCGGCGCTTTTTTTTACAACGTAGCCGTGTCGGCGCAGCGCGCGCTTGATGCTCGAGACGTGTACCCGTTCGCGGCGAGGGCGCGTGCGGTTGAACTCGGCGGTGATCTCGCCAGCCGTCGCGTCACGAATGACCGCCAAGGCCGCTTCGAGATCGCCGAGCGAGATCCGAGAGGGCACGCCGCCAGCCTTGGGCGACGGCGTGAGAACGCCAGCGCGGCGATGCAGGCGCACCCAGCGCTTCACCGATGCCTCGCCGACCGCGAACCGGGCGGCGACCTGGGGGTAGCTGCCAACGCCGGCTTCGTACGCTGCGACCGCACGTGCCCGCAGCTCGACCGAGTGCGCTTCTGCCATGCAGCCAGCAGATCAGAGCCGGATCCAGGTTTCAAGACCTCGGATCAACCCAAGCGAACACTGGGGTTAGGTCCCGGCAGCCGCTGGACGCGGCACAGCGCTGGCCCGCTGCCGTTCTTTGTCCTATTGGTGGGTGCTCAGGTCGAAGACCTGGTCCGAGTACTTCCCCCCCCGCCCCAACCCCCCCGACGAGGTAGTCGTGGTCGTGGTCGTGCTCGTGCTGGTGGTCGTGACGGCCGATCCGATGCTCGCGGCGACTGACGTGAGTGAGGTCTCACCACCCCGAACCGAGCCCAGCGAGCTGTTCTCGAGGGGGGCAAGCGTCATGCGATCAGTCTTGGTATTCAGCTTCTTCATCGCCGCACTGTACATGAGCGCTTGCCCGGGGCAACACGTAAGCCGAGTGGTCCACGATACATATGCTTCATGCACAAGTAGTTCATATTTCAACATTTCCAAGAGGTGCCGTCGATTGCCATCGGCCGGAACATTTGGACTCACACCGGGGCAGGAGCCGCACCAACCATCACTGTACTCGCCGACTCGAACAGCGTGCGTGCCGCCGCGCGCGGCAGGACTCCTGTGCCCGTGAGGTCGACGAAGCGCAGCGCGTTCAAGTACCCTGCTAGCGTCGATACCGCGCCAGGTCGACGTCGAGGCGCGCGGCGAGCCGGTGCAGCTGGGAGCGCGAGGTGCCGAGCGCCCGAGCCACCGCCGCGACGTTTCCACCGTGCTCGACGAGCAGCGCCACCAGCTGGTCCCGGGTCCGGCCGACCGGCGGCGCGGCCGGGGCCGCGGCCGCACTCGCTGGCGCGACCAACGCCACCGACGCCGGAGCCGTCGCGGTCGCCGCCGCGGCGGCGGCGGCGCGGATCGCCACCGGCAAGTGCGCGAGCTCGATCCGGTCGCTGGCGAGCGCGAGCGCCGACTCGAGGCACTTCTCGAGCTCGCGCACGTTGAGGGGCCAGCGGTACGACAGCAGCTCCCGCGCGGCCTCGAAGTGCAGCACGGTGCCCGCGGCCCGCGCCGGCGCGAGGCGGCGCAGCAGGTCGGCCAGCAGCAGGCCGAGATCCTCGCGACGCTCGCGCAGCGGCGGCAGCTCTGCGACGAACCCCGACAGCCGCGCGTACAGATCCGCGCGGAACGTCCCGGCCGCGACCGCGGCGGCGAGGTCGTGGTGCGTGGCGGCGACGACGCGGACGTCGATCGGGACGGAGCGCGTGTCGCCGACGGCGCGGACCTCGCGCTCCTGCAGCACCCGCAGCAGCGCCGCCTGCGACGCCAGCTCGAGATCGCCGATCTCGTCGAGCAGCAGCGTGCCGCCATCGGCGGCCCGAAACAGACCCGGACGGTCGGCGACCGCCCCCGAGTAGGCGCCCTTGCGGATGCCGAACAGCTCGGCCTCGACCAGGCCGGCCGGCAGCGCGCCACAGTTCACCGCGATCAGCTCGCCGGCGCGCCCGGACAGCGCGTGGACCGCGCGCGCCACCAGCTCCTTGCCGGTCCCGCTCTCGCCGAGCACCAGCACCGGCGCAACCGACCGCGCGATCCGCGCCAGATCGTCGAAGAGGTAGCCCAGTGCCGGCAGCATCGTCGCCAGCCCGGGCGCCGGGCGCGCGAGCTCGCCGCCGTGGACGACCGCGGGCTCGTCGGCGCGCACCGGCACCGCGTCGCGGAACAGCCAGAACGTGTGACCGAGCTCGAGCAGATCGCCATCGCGCAGCGCGTGGCTGGTGACCCGCTGGCCGTTGACGAACGTGCCGTTCTTCGACCCGGCGTCGACGACCAGCCAGGCGCCGACCTCGCGGACCAGCCGGGCGTGCACGCCCGACATGCGGCCGTCGGCGACGTCGACGCGCAGGCGGCGGGCCACGGCCGACCGCCCCGGCGCGGCGGCACCGCGCCCGAGCTCGACCTCGTCAAGGCCGTGGAGGCGGTAGCGGGCCGGCGGCGCCAGCAGATCGTCGCAGCGCAGCAGGCGGTACAGCTGCGGGGCGGTGACGAGGGTGCCGTCCCCTCGCCGCTCGGCGTCGCGGGTCAGGGTCAACGCGGGCTTCACGGGGCCGCGCGACCCTACCACGGCGCCGCGCGCCCTCCGTCGCGCCAGCACCAGGCCCAGCGATGGCGTCGGCGTCGGCGGCGTCACGGCGGGTGCTCGCGCAGCCATCGCGCGGCGGCGGCCTGCAGGTCAGCGTCGCCGTGCGCGGCGGCGACATCCGCGGCCCGCTGCGCCAGGCCGCGGGCGCGGCCTCGCTGGTCGCGGTCGAGCGCATCGGCGAGGTGGAGGTACAGCGGCCCGACGTCGTCGGCCTCGCACGTGGTCGCCTCGCAGATCGCGAACGCCCGCTCGAGGGCGACGCGGCCCTCGACCCGTGCGCCCTGGCGGACCCGGATCTCGCCAACGACCGCCAGTGCGACGGCGAGGTCGGGGTGGCCCGACCCGTGGGCGTGCTCGTAGATCGCCGCCGCTCTCTGGGCCTCGGCGCGGGCGCGGGCGAGGTCGCTGGCGTGCGCGTGAACCCGCGCCAGGCCGAGCAGGACATCCGCGACCTGAGCGTGGTCGGGACCAAGCGCGGCCTCGGCGCAAGCGAGAGCTTGGGCGTACGCCTGCGCGGCCTCGCGCCAGTGGCCGTCACCGTCCCAGGCCAGGCCGAGGTTGAGCAGGGTCCCGGCGACGCTCGGATGGTCGGGACCGAGGGCGCGCTCCTTGATCGCCAGGGCCCGCTCGAGGTGGGCACGCGCCCCGACGTAGTCGTGCCGGTCCAGCGCCACCAGCCCCAGGCCGTTCTCCATCTGGCCGACCCGCGGATCGTCGGCGCCGTGCGCGGCGGCCCACAGCTCCGCGGCGCGCTGGTAGTGCGCGGCCGCGTCGTCGTAGGCGGCGCGGCGCAGCGCCAGGCTGGCCAGCACGCCGTGGACCGACGCGTTCGCCGTGTAGTCGGGCCCGTACGCGGCCTCGAAGATGGCGAGCGCCCGGGCCGCGCGGGCCTCGGCGTCGTCGACCTCGCCGCGGCGCTCCTGGACGATCGCCACGTTGACCAGCGCGCCGGCGACCGCCGGGTGCTGCGGGCCGCGGGTCCGTTCGAAGATCTCGACGGCGTGCCGGAACGCCGCGACCGCGCCGGCGTCGTCCTCGGCGCCGGCGAGCACCGCGCCGAGGATCTTGTAGGCGCCGCCGACTTCGGCATGGTCGGGGCCGTCGGCGGCCTCGAGGTCGTCGATCGCGGCGCGGACGTGGGCCTCCGCCTCGGCGTACGCGCCCTGGCGCTGCTCGACCACCGCGATCGCGACGCCGAGGCGACCGCGAGCGTCGCGGTCGGCGCCGAGCGCCTCCACCGCCGGCGCCGCCACCACCTCGTACCACCGGGTGGCGCGCGCCAGGTCGGACCGATCGTTGCCGACCACCTCGACGTACGCGATCGCCGCGTCGGCGGCGACCTCGGCGTGGCGGCTACCCAGCGCGGTGGCGAAGGCGCGGGCCAGGGTCGCCTCGGCGGCCTCGGCCTGGTCGGTCCGCTGCTGGGCGTCGCCGAGCAGGAGCAGCGCCTCGGCGCGCACCGGCGGGTACGCGACGTCGTCGGCACGCCGCGCCGCCGCGGTCGCCGCCGTCAGGGCGTCGGCGATCTGGCCCAGCTCGAGCAGCGCCGCGACCCGATCGAGATCGTGGCGGATGGCCGCGACCTCGGCCTCGACCCCGGCGTCGTCGGGCGGCGGTACGGCCCGCGTGACGTAGTCGAGGTCGGCGCAGCGGCGGACCGCCGGGAGGCGCTCGACGGCGCCGACCGCGCCGAGGACGCCGTCGGCGTCGACCGCGGCCAGGGCGCCGACCAGCTGGTCGAGCTCGCCGCGCCGGCGATCGAGGCAGGCCATGCGGAGGTCCAGCACCGCCTCGGACTGGGCGCCCTGGACCCGGGTGGCGCGGCACGCGTCGACCCAGGCGTCGACCCAGGCGTCGGCGTAGGCGTCGAGCGCCGCGATCGTGCGCGTGGCCTGATCGTCGGCGAGCCGGGCGCCGGTGTCGTGGAAGTGGCTCGCCAGGGCGGCGGCGACCTCGGGGCGCCAGGTCGCGGCCAGGACGTCGTCGCCGCCGCGGCACACGCGGGCGCCGCCGTCGCCGCCCGCGCGCACGGTCGCCGCGACCGCGAGCCCGGCGACCACCGCGCTGACGGCCGCGCCCAGGGCGATGCGGCCCCGCGCCGCGGTGCTGCGCTCGAGCTCGGCGAGCAGCGCGTCCATCGACGAGAAGCGCGCCGCCGGGTCGAGCGCGAGGCCGCGCATCACGGCGCGGCGGATCCGCGCCGGCACCCGGCCGTCCGGCGGCGCCGCGGCGCCCGCGCCCACCGCGGCGGCGGCGTCGTCGCCGGGCTCGTCGCCGAACGGCCAGCGATCCCACAGCGCCTCGTACAGCGCGACGCAGTAGCCGAACTGATCGGCGCGCGCGTCGACGGTCGCGCCGGCGTGCTGCTCGGGCGCCATGTAGCGCGGCGTGCCGACCAGCGCGCCGGTGCGGGTCATCGATCCGATCGGCGACCGGGTCGGCGCGGTCGCGATGTCGCCCTCGTCGTCCTCGTCGTCCGTGCCGTCGGCGACGTCGTCGTCGGGCGCGTCGACGTCGTCGGGCGCGTCGGCCCTGGCACCGCGGCGAGGCCGGGTCACGGCCTGGCCGCCGTCCCCCTCGCCGTCGTCGTCAGCGTCGTCGAGATCGTCGGCGGCGTCGTCGTCGCCGCGGCGCCACGCCCCGGTCGCCCCCGCCAGCCCGAAGTCGGTGATCCGGGCGCGCCCGTCGTCGTCGACCAGGACGTTGTCGGGCTTGACGTCGCGGTGGACCAGGCCGGCGCGGTGCGCGGCGGCGAGGCCTCGCCCGGCCTGGACGAACATCCCGACGATCTCGCGCCAGCTCCGGGGCGCCGCGGACAACCACCCCCGCAGCGTGGTCCCGGCGACGTGCTCCATCGCCAGGTAGACCCGGCCCTCGCTGGTGCCGGCGTCGAACACGGTCACGACGTTCGGGTGGTCGAGCCGCGCCATCGCCCGGGCCTCGACCAGCAGCCGCTGCTGACCCTCGGTCAGCGATTCGGTGCCCCAGCGTCCGGGGTGCAGCAGCTTGATCGCCACCTTGCGATCCAGCTGCGGATCGAACGCGGAGAACACGGTGCCCATGCCGCCGCTGCCGAGCCGGCTCAGCAGCACGAAGCGACCCACCGCGGAGCCGGGGGCGTAGCGGCGGGCCGGGGGCGCGGTCGCGTCCGGCTCGTCGCCGGCGCCGCTCCTGGTGATCGTCACGTCCACGCTGCGGGCGTACCTTCGCACGAGGCGCGCCCCGGTTGCATCGACGATGCCGGATCCCGCGCGCTCGTTCCGGCGTGATCACCACCGCCGCGACCGGCTCCGGCGGTGCCCCGGCTCCCGCGGTCCGGCCGCTGGTACGACGCCGGTACGCCCGCCTGGTACGCCGCCGGTACGCCCGGCGCCGCCGGTGGTACGCCGCCGGTACGCCCCGCGACGCGCGCGGCGCTAGCGTCCGCGCACTTGCGCGCCGCCCGCGCGCCGCGATCCCCCGGCTCGTGCTGGCCCGCGACGTGCTCTTGCCGGCGCCCATGAAGCCAAGGCGACGCCCTCGACCCACCCTCTTCCACCTCGCGCTCCCCGGCGCCCTGCTGACCGGCGTGCTCGCCGCCCCGCAGGCCGCGCACGCGAGCTCCTACTGCCCGGTCCCGACCATGGAGCTGTGCCGCAACCACGACTACCTCGACTCGATCTGCGGCCAGGCGCAGCGCGAGGACGGCTCGACCTGCGCCACCCTGCTCGGAGACGACTTCGAGGTCCGCTACGAGCAGGGCGTCGACGACGGCTGGATGGACGACCGCATGTCGCCGGACACCATCGGCGGCGGCATCATGAGCGCGGTCGTCGAGCCCGAGGATCATCGCACCAAGACCGCGGGCGGCGGCGGCGACACCTACAAGGGCTTCCGCGAGCGCTACCGCGTCCAGCGCCTACGCGGCGATCTGTGGTCGCTGTTCTCGCGCTTCCTGTGGAGCAGCAACGGCGACCAGGTCGCGTCGTGCACCGAGTACACGTTCGAGAAGTACCTCGACGTCAGCCGCTACGAGGACGCGGTCGCCGGCGTCGGCAGCGACTTCCGCGCCGCGGTCGACGTCGCCTACGGCCCGGCCACCAGCGAGGCGTCGATCGGCACCCGCCACCTCGCGGATCCGGAGCTCTACGGCACCGGCCACCGCGGGTTCGGCACCATGTTCGGCGCCGACGGCGCGCCGCGCGCCAAGAACGCCTTCATCGCGATGGGCTCGCAGCCCGCGGTGGTCCAGCTGCTCCAGCAGCACTTCAGCTCGCCCCTGTTCGCCGACGACGCCATGCTCGACCGCGTCGACCGGGCCACCCACTACGAGGGGGTCACCGAGACCTGGGCGTGGCACGACGCGATGCGGACCAGCATGTCGACGATGCACCGGCGGCGCCCGGTGTTGGACGGCTACATCCAGGTCAAGACGCCATGGGGTACGGCGCGGATGCCCCACTACGCGCAGGACGGCTACGCCGACGAGGAGCTCGACTACCTCCACGGCCTGCAGCAGCGCCTGGCCGACAAGGTCCGCGAGCTGCTGTCGATCCAGGCGCCGCCGTGCGCCAAGCCCGAGGTCGGCAGCCCGCTCGACCAGTTCTTCTGGGCGGTCGATCCGCCGTACGACGCCGACGCCGGGCTGTTCGGACCCTACGACGCGCTCGGCCGGGGCGCGCCGATGTCCCAGACCGATCCTCGCTACAACCTGCTCGCGGTCGGGACGCCGGTGATGTTCGACCTCGGCGGCACGGTGTCGTACGCGACCCCGACCTGCAACCAGCAGATCGCGAGCACCGGCCGCGGCGCGGCGCTGCTCGAGGAGATCGGCGCGCTCCTGACCGAGGCCGACACGTGGGGCTGCCTCGACAGCGGCACGACGCCCTGTGACTGGTCGCCGCGCGGCTTCTACTTCGCCACCACCGGCGGCTTTGCCGAGGCCACCGAGTCGACGTACCAGACCTGCCTCCAGTCGGTGCCGACGTCGACCGACCTCTCGGGCATCGCCGACGTGGCGTGGCGGGTGCCGCTGGCGCCGATCAACAACTGCCCGCTCCTGCGCGACGGCAGCTACGACCGGGCCTGCCGCGACATCACCCGCATCGGCGACGACTACAGCGCGGACGGCCACGGCTACACCAGCTCGACCACCGATCTCGAGCGCTACTTCGACGACGCCGCGACGTTCCGGGCCAAGCTGGCAGAGTTCGCCAAGGCGGCGGCCGAGCGCCACGTCCGCGAGCTGCCGGGCGCGCCGCTGGTCAACCCGGCGACCGGCAAGGTGCGCCCGCCCGGCCACAGCTTCAGCGGCGGCGACACGCTGGGCAACAACTACTTCGGGCTCACCTACGCCTACGGCACCACGTACTCCAACCCGGGCGGCTACGCGGGCTGCAGCACGAGCAGCCGGTTCGCCAGCGACGCCAGCACCGACGTCCGGATCTTCGACAAGGACTTCCCGCTGCTCGGCGTCCATGCCGAGGCCGCGCCCGCCGGCGACTCGGTCACGGTCAAGATCCTCGGCAACGAGGTGCCGGCCGAGGACCTGGTGCCGGGCGCGCCGATGAACTTCGCGACCCCGACGCTGAGCGAGGGCGCGAGCTTCTGGTTCACCGTGCTGGGGGTGCCCATCAAGGTCGAGCTCGGCCTCGCCGGCCAGGCCGGCGTGACCGTCGCCCAGCAGGCGACCACGTCGTGCAGCAGCGGCCGCCCGACGTTCGACGTCGCCGCACAGGTGACGCCGTGGTTCGGCGTCGACGGCTTCGCCACCGCCGCGGTCGACGCGCTGGTGGTGCGCGCCGGGGTCAAGGGCCAGATCGCCATCCTGCACGGCGCGCTGCCGTTCGTCGCCGGCGCCGAGGTCCACGCCAAGCCCGACGCCCCCACCGAGGATGTCTTCCACGCCCGGGCCGAGATCGGCCTCGAGCTGAGCACGCTGTCGGGACGCATCGCCGCGTTCGCCGAGCTCGGCGTGTGCCCGTTCTGCACCGGCGCCGAGGGCACGATCATCTCGTGGCAGGGCCCGGCCTGGAACGAGCCGCTGGCCAGCTACGACTACGCGATCAGCCTCGCCGATCTCGACCTGGTCTTCGACAGCCACTAGCCGGGCGCGGTGCGCGAGAGGAGGCGCCGACGCGCCTCCTCCTGCGGGCCACCGACGCCGGTGGCCCGCGCCGCGCGCCTCGTTCGTCCCCGTTCCGTCCTCTTCCGTATCCGTTCCGACCACTCGCCGACAGGAGCTCTCCGTGGCCGACTCGCCCGCCCCTCGCCTCTCTCGCCGTCGCCCCCGGCTCGCCGCCGCGGTCGTCGCCGCCGTCGTCGTCGCGGCCGTCGTCGCCGCCGTCGTCGTGCTGGCAGGGCGGCCCCCCGCGACCGCCGCCGACCGCGCCGCCGCCGACCGCGGCTTTCGCTGGCCGGTCGGGACCGAGCGCGTCTACCGGCTGTCGCTGCGCGCCGACCAGCGCGCCGCGATGATGCCCGACGTCCACGACGCCGCGCCGGCGACCCGGGTCGGCGGCGACCTCGCGCTCGACGCGCTGGTCGCGATGCGCGCGGTCCGCACCACCGCGCGCGGCGTCGTGGTCGCGATCTCGTTCACCCGCGTCGACACCGCGGATCTCGATCTCACCGGCGCCGACGTCTTCGCGTCGCTGGACGACGCCCGCGCCCAGCTGATCGGCCCCGAGCTCGAGGTCGAGCTGGCGCCGTCGGGCCAGATCCTCGGGCTGGCGGCCGCCGTCGACGCGCCGCCGGTGTTCGACGCGCTCGTGCAGGTGGTCACCGAGGAGATCGAGGTGGTCCTCGGCGCCGGCGACGCGTGGTCGACCGAGCAGGCGACCACGCTCGGCCGCGGCGGCGTGGCCTACCAGGTGACCGCCTGCGATCACCCCGACCAGCTGTGCGCCGACCGGCGCCGCGGCCGGTTCGATCGCCTGCAGGGCCTGGCCGTCGACGACGTGGTCCAGGACGTGACCTCGCGGTACGCCGTCGTCGTCGATCCGGCGCGCGGCGCGCTGCTGCGCGTCGCCGGCGACGAGCACGTCGCGATCGCGCCGGCGGCGCGGCCGGACGATCGACTCCGCGAGACCTCGCGGACCCTGAGCTTCGAGCTGGTCGACGAGCACCCGGCGACGCGGCCGGCGCCGCCCCCCGGCGCCGCCACCGCCGCGCGGCGCGCCGTCGCGCCCGGCGAGCCCCTGGTCGGGTCCGGCGACGACGCCCGGCTCGCCCAGCGCATCGACGGCCTGACCGCCGCCGAGCTGACCGACCTGCTGCGCAAGTTCGGCGACGGCGGCACAATGCCCGACCACAGCCGCTTCATGTGGCGCGCCACCGCGCTGGTCGCGACCGACCCCGCGGCCCGGGCCGCCCTCGCCGCGCTGTTCGCGCGCCCCGAGACCGGGGCGATGGGCCGCCTGCTCGTCACCGACATCCTGGTGTCCGCCGGCAGCCCCGAGGCGCAGCAGGTGCTGCGCCGGCTGATCGACGACGGCGCGCCGGGCGACGCGCCGCCGGTCGCCGCGCTGATGGCCCGCACCGCGATGATCCAGACGCCGACCGCCGAGACCGCGCGCTGGCTCGCCGATCGCTACGCCGCCGCCGGCGCCGACGACCCGAGCAAGCGCGCCATGACCTACGCCCTGGGCGCGATCGCCGGCCGCCTGGTCGATGATGACGGCGCGCGCACGCCGCAGGCCCAGGCGATCGCCCGGCAGCTGCGCGCCGAGCTCGACGCCACCGCCGATCCGACCCACGCCCGCTGGCTGCTGGGCGCGCTGGGCAACGCCGGCGACCCGGCCCAGGTCGACGCGATCGTGCCGTACCTCGCGAGCGACGACCCGGCCTCGGTCCGCGCCGCGCTGACCGCGCTGCGCCGGACCCCCGACGACGACGCGACGTCGCGGGTCATCGCCCTGCTCGCCGACCCGGGCCGCGGCGCGGTCCACGTCGACGCGCTGCGCCTCCTGACCGGGTACCACCTCGACGCCGCGCGCTTCGACGACGTCATGGCCGCGGCGCGCGCGGCGGCGCCCGACCAGGGCTACCGCGCCGCGCTGTTCGACCTCGCGATGGCGCGCGACGGCGAGTTCCCCGACCAGACCGTCGCCGCGCTGCGCTGGCTCGCCGCCGAGCCGGTCGACGACGCCCGGCTGCGCGCCCGCATCGACGGCGCCCTGGCCGAGCACGGCGGCTGACCGCGGCCGGTCACGCGCCGGCGACCGCGATCGTGACGACGCGCCCGAGCAACCACCAGGCCGCGACGCCGCCGAGGGCGTAGCAGGCGACGCGGTGGGCGCGCGGCCCGACCGCGGGGTGGCCGGCGACCAGCCGGCGGCCCAGCCGCACCAGCAGCACCACCGTCGCCACCACCGCGAGCTGGCCGACCTCGACGCCGAGGTTGAACCAGACCAGGCTCGACGCGAGCGACGCCCGCGGCAGGCCGAGGTCGCCGAGCGCGCCGGCGAAGCCGAGGCCGTGGACCAGGCCGAAGCCGGCGGCGGCCAGCCACGGCCAGCGCCGGATCACGGTGGGCTCGCGGTGGGTGGCCTCGCGCGCCACCAGCAGCACGCTGGCCGCGATGCAGGCCTCGACCGGCGCCGCGGCGACGCCGACGACGCCGAGCGCGGCGAGCGCCAGGGTCAGCGAGTGCGCCGCGGTGAACGCGCTGATCGTGGCCAGCAGGCGACGATCGAGCACCCCGTCGAGCACCAGCAGCAGGCCGATCACGAACGCGAGGTGATCGAGGCCGCCGAGGATGTGCGCGACGCCGAGCGCCAGCCACGGCCGCCACGCCCGCGGCGGCGGGGCACCGAGGTCGACGCTCGGCGCGTCGGCGCCGACGATCCACTCGGCGCGCGCGCCGTCGCGCCGGGTCACCTGGACCACCGTGCGCATCGACCGCCCGTGCATGCCGCGCACCACGAGCGGGCCGGCCAGGCCCTCGGCGCAGCGCAGCCGGGCGCCGTCGCGATCGGCCACGCAGCCCGCGGGCCACACGATCGTCACGTCGGTGGACTCGCCGAGGTTGTCGACGGGCGCCACGAAGCGCACGGCGTAGTCGCCGGGGCCGACCTCGACCAGCGCCAGGACACCCGGGCGCAGATCGTGGGCCGCGGCGCGCCCGCCGGCGATCACCGCGAGCGCGAGCCAGGCCGCGCCGATCGCGGCGACCGCCGCGGCGACGCCGCGCCGGGGACGAAGGCGGCGGGTCACGGCCGGACGATCTCCCAGCCGGCGCGCTCGCGCCGCACCGCGGCGGCGACCGCGGCGTCGCTGCGGGCCTGGCGCCAGGCCTCGCGGACGTCGAGCCGCGCCGCGGCGAAGTCGGCCGCCCGGCCGGCGACGACGCGATCGACCCGCACCAGGTGCAGGCCGAACCGCGACCGCCGCCGCACCCAGGCGCCGGGGACCTGGTCGTCGAGGCCGGCCACGAACTCGTCGCCGAACGCGCGCGCGAGGTCGGCGAGCGGCCGGCCGCGGAACCGGTGGCCCGCCGCGAACCGATCGCCGAGGCCCTCGGGCGCGGCGCCAGCGGCGAGCGCCGCGGCGACGCCGTCGGCCCGGGCGGCGGCGGCGTCGTCGGTGCCGGCGACGAAGACGTGGGTGAAGTCGAGCCGCTCGGGGACGGTCCAGCGGTCGCGGTGGGCGGCGAACCAGGCCCGCAGCTCGGCCTCGGTCGGCTCGGGGACGATCGTCGCCTGCGCGAGCACGTAGCTCATGCGCGACGCCAGGCGCTCGTGGATCATCGGATCGTCGCGGTCGAGGCCGCGCTCGAGCGCCTCGCGGTACAGCAGCTCCTCGTCGATCCACGCCTCGGTCTCGGCGACGAGCTCGGCGGCGGTGGCCGCGCGCCCGAGGTGGCACTCGGCCCGGGCGGCGATCTGCGCTCGCGCCGCCGCGTCGACGACGATCGGCGCGCGCGCTGGCGGCGGCGCCATCGAGGTCGCGGCGACCGCCGCGCCGGCCGCCGCGGTCGCGACCACGACCGCGGGCCGCGACGCCCGCCGATCACCGCCGCGCCAGGCGTCGACCGCGAACAGGATCACCCCGATCGCGACGAAGTGGACCAGCGGCTCGCGGACGAGGCCGCGCCAGGCGGAGGTCGGCCGGACCACGCGCACGTCAGTCCGCCAGGGTCGGATCGTCGGGGCCGGTGGCGTCGACCGGGCCGTCGGGCACCGGGCGCGGCCGCGGCAGCCGGATCGGCAGTGGCAGCGTCGCGTTGATCCGGCGGGCCGTCGCCGCCGAGTCGACCACGGTGAAGCGCTGCAGCGGCGTGCGCGCGTGCAGGCCGCAGCTGTCGACGTCGGCGTACCACTCGTAGGTCGTGCCCGGCACGAGGCCCTCGACCACCACCGCGGTCGCGCCGGGCTCGGTCGGGTCGGCGTCGGCCACGACGAGGTCGCGGTACGGGCCGCCGAAGCCGCGCAGGTCGACGTCGAGGGTGAACTCGCTGTTGCCGTCGGTCTCGTAGCGGTCGAGGGTCGGCGAGTAGGTGCGCACGTCGATCGTGCCGCGGGCCGGCGAGAACTCCCACAGCCGCAGGTAGCCCTGGCCGCCGTCGGTGCGGCCCTGGTAGTCGGCGAGCATCGAGTGGATCGCGTGGCCGTGGAAGGTGTCGACGCGGCGGCTCTCGGCGGCGATGTGGCCGCCGGTCATCAGGTGGACGTTGGGCAGGTCGCGCAGCGCGTCGTAGATCTGCCGGGCCTGCGGCCCGAAGTTGCCCCCCGAGCCCAGCAGGTAGTGGGTGTTGAGGATGCCGAAGGCGTCCGGGTGCATCGCGAAGATCGAGTGCGCCCACGCCAGCACCGCGGGATCCGGGTCGAGGTCGTACATCAGGCTCACGACCACGAAGTCGACGCCGCCGGCCGAGAACGTGACCCAGCTGTCGTCGTTCTTGGCGCCGTGGTGACCGCCGTAGTAGGCGCGGCCGGCGAAGCGGTCGACGCCGAAGTAGCGGTTGAACTTGGTGGTGTCGGGGACCGTGTTGCTGCCGAGCAGCTTGTTGTCGTGGTTGCCGATCGCCAGGCCGTACGGCATGCCGTCGGGGAGCTCGGCCTCGGGGGTCTCGAGCCGGCCCATCGCGGCGTCGGCGACGCCCCACTGGTACAGCTTGGGCTCGTTGTTGATGAGGTCGCCGTTGTGGATGACCCCGACGATGTTGTACTCGGCGCGGTGCTGGCGGACCCATCGGGTCTGATCGTGGAAGTAGTGCTCGAGGTTGCGGCCCTCGAGCGTGTAGATCTGGGTGTCGGGCAGCACGACGATCGTGAAGTCGTCGGTGTCGTCGAGCGGCCGCAGGTGGTAGGTGACGTCGACCGGCGCCGGGGTCGCCAGCTCGAGCGCGACGTCGAGCGCGACGTCGGGGCCGTGCATCGCGCCGTCGACCGGGCTGGTCGCCGCGACCTCCGGCGGCGCGCCCTGGTCGAGCGCGACGTCGTCCGGGGTCCGCGTCGCGCCGGTGACGGTCAGCGGCGCGTCGCCGACGCTGTCGGCCGCGGTCGCGGGGTCGCCGCCGTCGTCGTCGAGGGCCCAGCGGCCGATCAGGCCGTCGCCCACCGCGATGGTCTGGTACATGCCGTCGACCAGCTCGTCGGCGGTGCGGGCGTAGCCCCAGACCCGGACCTCGTCGAGGGCGCCGGCCAGGTGGCCGTGGACCGTGCCGTCGGAGGCGACCGCGCCGCCGATCGCGAACGGGTGGATGCTGTCGGCGCGCGGCGTCGCGGTGGTCGCGGTCTCGCCGTCGAGCTCGCCGTCGAGGTAGACCCGCAGCGCCGCGCCGTCGAAGGTCATCGCGACGTGGTGCCAGACGCCCGGCGCGACCGCGGTGTGGCCGACCACCGGGTGGTTGCCGCCGGTGGCCAGGTCCTCGAAGTCGGCGCCGAGCACGTCGCCCCACAGGCCGAAGGCGTAGTTGCAGTCGACGTTGCTGCCGTCGCCCTCGCCGAGGCCCTTGGCCGCGATCGGCACCATGCGCAGCCCGCCGGCGCCGCTGGTGAACGTCGTGCCGGCGCCGTCGCGCCGCAGCCAGGCCTCGACGGTGAAGCGATCGAGGCCCAGCTCGGGGCGCAGCGCGGTTCGCGCGACGTCGTCGACGCCATCGAAGACCAGCGCGCCGCCGGGGCCGGGGTCGTCGGCACAGGCAAGGCCGACGTCGCCGTCGACGCCCGCGTCGGGCGACGTGACGCCGACGTCGTCATCGCCAGCGGCGTGATCGGCGCAGCCGGCGGTCAGCCCTGCCAGCGGGACGGCGAGGCAGGACATCAGAGCGAGGGTTCGAGTCCGCGACATCATGGGCGCCGACACAGCAAGCGGTGTGCCGCGCCGGATCCGACGTGACGCCGCACCCTTGGCGCCGGCGCCCCGCGCCGTTGCACGGGGGAGTCCGCACCAGCGCAACCCGGCGCGTGCGCTCACGACCGGGCGCACGTGTAGCGTCCAGCGCCACACCCCGCGCCCCGTCGGCCGCGCCCGGGGGCGTGCTAGCGTGCCGCGATGCGACGGCTCCCTGGCGCGACGGCCGCGGTGCGCCCGTGGACGTGACCCTCGACTCGCCGCTGGCCGGCGGCGGCGCCAGCCGGATCCGCGTCCGCGACCTCGCCGGCGCCGGCGTGCCGGTCGTCCACCTCCACGGCGGCTGGGGCTACGACATCTACCCGGTCGACGCCGCGGCCCTGCCCGGCGCGCGCCTGGTGATCCCGGATCGCACCGGCTACGGCGCGTCGACCGCGATCGACGCGCTGCCGCCGCGGTTCCACGAGGCCGCCGCGATCGAGACCGAGCGCCTGCTCGACGCCCTGGGGATCGATCGCTGCGTCGTGTGGGGCCACAGCGACGGCGCCGTCATCGCCGCGCTGCTCGGGCTGCGCGATCCGGCGCGCTACCGCGGCCTGGTGCTCGAGGCGATCCACGTCGATCGCGCCAAGCCTGGCTCGCGCCAGTTCTTCACCGACATGGCCGAGGATCCGACCCGGTTCGGCCCGCGCGTCGCCGCCGTGCTCCACGGCGACCACGGCGACCGCTGGCAGGACGTCCTGCGCATGGGCGGCCGGGCCTGGCTGGCGATCGCGGCCCGCCCCGACGACGACTTCTACGGCGGCCGCCTCGCCGCGCTGGCGCCGCCGGTGCTGATCGTGCACGGCGCCGACGATCCGCGCACCGAGCCCGGCGAGCTCGACGCCCTGCGCCGCGCCCTGCCCGCCGCCGAGCTCGCGATCCTGCCCGACGGCGGCCACTGCCCGCACGCCCACCCGCGCACCGCCGCCGAGGTCACGGCCCGGATCGGCGCGTTCGTCGCCGCCCTGCCCTGAAGCCGAGCGTCTGCGCGAGGCGGTCTCCGTGCAGGCGCTGCGAGCCCGTCTGCGGGCGAGCGAGCCGATCGACAGAGCGGGTGAGGATGAAATCCACACACGCGCTGAGCCGAGCGTCTGCGCGAGGCGGTCTCCGTGCAGGCGCTGCGAGCCCGTCTGCGGGCGAGTGAGCCGATCGACAGAGCGGGTGAGGATGAAATCCACACACGCTCTGAGCCGAGCGTCTGCGCGAGGCGGTCTCCGTGCAGGCGCTGCGAGCCCGTCTGCGGGCGAGCGAGCCGATCGACAGAGCGGGTGAGGATGAAATCCACACACGCGCTGAGCCGAGCGTCTGCGCGAGGCGGTCTCCGTGCAGGCGCTGCGAGCCCGTCTGCGGGCGAGCGAGCCGATCGACAGAGCGGGTGAGGATGAATATCCACACACGCTCTGAGCGTCCCGCGCCGGTCGCCGCGCCCGCGCGGCCGGCGCCGCCTCGCTCGGTCCTTCACGGATCCTTCATCGAGCTCTCATCGGGCTCTCATCCGCCGCGCCCTACGGTCGCGCGATGCCAACCCCACGCGCCTTCCTCGCCGCGTTGACCGTGCTCGTCGCGGTCGGCCTGTCCCGTCACGCCCGCGCCCAGGAGCTCGAGACCGAGACGTCACGCTCGCTGGAGCCTGGCCAGCTCGAGGCCGGCGCCGGCTTCGAGTACCAGCTCTCCGCCGACGGCACCGAGGCGGCCCTGCCGCTGTTCGCCGAGGCCGGCCTCGTCGACCGCGTCGAGCTGCTGGTCGAGCCGGTCGTGTTCGCCCACATCGCGCCGGCCAGCGGCGCCGGCGCCACCGGGTTCGGTGACGTCGAGGCCACGGTCACCGGGCGGGTCGTCGACGAGGGGGCGCGGATCCCCGCGATCGCGCTGGCCGGCGAGGTCAAGCTGCCGGCCGCCCGCGACCCCCAGATCGGCACCGGCAAGACCGACGCCACGTTCTACGTGATCCTCAGCAAGCGGTTCGGCCGCCTCGACACCCACCTCAACGGCGGCTACGCGATCATCGGCGCCCCCGACGCGATCATGATCCCGGTGAAGAACATCTGGAGCGCCGCGGCCGCCGGCCGCCTCGAGCTCGGCCGCGTCGACGTCTTCGCCGAGGTGCTCGGCAACACCGGCGCGGTGCCCGACGCCGAGGGCTCGGCGTTCTCCGAGGTCACCGGCGCCGAGCTGGTCGGCACGATCGGGGGCGGCTACCGGCTGACGCGCTCGGTGCTGCTGTCGCTCGGCGTCAGCGTCGACAACAACGCCGCGGTCCTGCTCCACCCCGGCGTCACGATCTTCTCCGACGGCTGGTCGACGCGGCGGTGACGCCGGCGCCCGGTCAGTTGACCTCGTACTCGCAGGCGCTGGAGCAACCGTCGCCGTCGACGGTGTTGCCGTCGTCGCACTGCTCGCCGGCCGAGGTCTGGACGACGCCGTCGCCGCAGGCCGCGCCCATCGACTGACAGCCGGGGGCGCACGACGACGCGTTGCCGCCGAGGTTGAGGCCGTCGTCGCAGATCTCGCCGTACGCGGCGTCGACGACGCCGTCGCCGCAGTACGGCTCGAGCGTGCAGTCGTCGGCGCAGCCGCCGTAGGCCGAGCCGTCGCCGAGGCCGTTGCCGGCGCCGTCGTCACAGACCTCGCGCGACGAGGTGACGCCGTCGCCGCAGGCGTCGGCGCAGGTCGACGGCGTGCGGTTGAAGTTGCTCAGGGTCAGCCGGTACTGCGACCGCGTGGTGTGGCGCTCGGCCTGGAACACGACGCCCTCGTAGATGCGGCCGGCGACCAGGCCCAGGTTGGCGGCGACCGTGGCGTTGCCGAGGTCGACCGAGCCGTCCTGGCGGCCGTGGACGCCGCCGATGTCGACCGCGAGGTGGCCGTTGATGAAGACCCAGACGTCGTCGTCGCCGGAGAACGCCAGGTTCTCGGTGCCGTTGTAGGCGAACCAGAAGTGCAGCTCGCTGGTGAAGTGGAAGTCCTGGTTGCCGGCGCCGTTGCCGTCGCTGTGCAGGAGCTCGCAGGCGCCGCCGCACGACAGGTCGACGTCCCAGCCCTGGCCGGTCGCCGGGTAGAAGCTGGTCGAGTCGAAGCGGTAGACCCCGGCGCCGATCGACGGCAGCGTCATCGCCAGCGCCAGCGTCTTGTTGACGTCGGGATCGGACCGGTACCACTGCGCGAACGACGCGTCGCTCGAGGTCTGGGCGTTGGCGACCCGGACCGGCTTGCCGTCGACGTCGAGCGTGGTCGCGACCATGCCGGTCGCGGCGCCGCCGAAGCACTCGAAGTCGGGGTGGCCGTACGGCGGGGTGGCGCCGGTCGCGCCGGCGGCGAGCCGGGCGCCGGTGCCGCACGCGGCGATGAAGTCGCGCACGGTGGCGTAGATCGTCAGCGACGCCGGGTCGGGCAGCGTCACCTCCTCGCAGGCGAAGCCCGGCTCCTCCTGGCAGGTGCTCGAGCAGCCGTCGCCGTCGAACGGGTTGCCGTCGTCGCACTGCTCGCCGGCCTGCAGGACCTCGTCGCCGCACACCGGCTGGCACACGCCGTCGGCGCAGGCCGGCTCGCGCGTGCACCCCGGGGTGCACCCGTCGCCGACCACGGCGTTGCCGTCGTCGCACTCCTCGAGACCCTGGGCGACGCCGTCGCCGCACACCGTGGGCTCGCACGGCGCGCCCGGCGTCGGGCACCAGTAGCCGGGCTCGAGGTGACAGTCGACGCAGCCGGCGCCGTTGTCGGCGTCGTCGCATTCCTCGAAGCCGGCGACGATGCCGTCGCCGCACGCGGCAGCGACGCACGCCGTGCCGGCCTGCGGGCACGCCCAGCCCGGATCGCGCTGGCAGCTCGACGAGCAGCCGTCGCCGTCCCGGGTGTTGGCGTCGTCGCAGGTCTCGGTGCCCTCGATGTGGCCGTTGCCGCAGGTCACGATGCGCACGCAGTCGGCGCCCGGCGTCGGGCACGCGAAGTCGGGCTCGATCGCGCAGGTCGCCGAGCAGCCGTCGCCGTCGGCGACGTCGTGGTCGTCGCAGGCCTCGGGCGCGGTCAGCACGCCGTCGCCGCAGATCGCGACCTCGGCGTCGGGGCCGCCGACGCCGTCGGGGACGACCGCACCGTCGTCGTCGCCGCCGCCGGCGTCGTCGGGACCGCCGCCTCCGCCGCCGCACGCGGCCGCGGCCAGCGCCGCGATCACGATCAGGTTCAGACCATGCGAACGCCTGCGACGCCGGGAGGTTGCCACACGCCACGCTAGCCCTTCGCGGCCGCGCCCTTCAATGTGAGCCCTCGGCCCCGTCGGGCGTCGCTGTCGCGGCCGCGCCCACATCGCGGCGGCCGGTCGCGACGCCCCGGCGCGTCGCCGGCGCGCCCGCTACTCGTCGGCGACCGGGGAAAGCTCCGGGACCGCGGCGCCGGTGGCGGACGGCACCACGATGAACGCCTTGGCGCTGGCCTCGTGGCAGGCGTTGCACGCCTGCGCGGCAGCCGCGACCGCGGCGTCGTAGCCGGCGCGGTCGTGGGCCCGCACCGCCGCCTGCAGCCGCGGCAGCGCGGTGGCCGCGAACTCGGCGATCGCCGGCTGCGGATCGCTCGGCACGTCCTCGGGCCGGGCGGCGTGGCGGAGATCGTCGTCGAAGACCTCGCCCAGCTCGCCGAGGTCGTAGTCGGCGAGGTCCCAGCGCCCGGCGATCACCGCGCGCCCGGCGCGCTCGAAGCGGCGCCCGACCTCGGCCATGGCGTCGCCGAAGCGCCGCGGCGCCGCGCCCGGCGCGGGCGCGTCGACCGCCGGCGCCTCGACCACGGGCGCCTCGGCGGGCGCCCCCGCGACCGGCGCGGCCTTCACCGCTGGCACCGGCACCGGCGCCGGCGTCGGCTCGCTCGATTTCGGATCGCAGCCGGCCGGCGCGGCCAGCGCCAGCGCCGCCGCCGCGGTCGCCGCCGCGCGCCGCACCGTCACGTCGGCGCCTCGGCCGCGTCGGGGCCGCCGACGCGGGCGCGGTCACGAGGGCCCACAGGGTCGCGGCGTCGAGCCCGGGCGAGCCGGCCGCGGCGGCCTCGGCGGCGTGGACCAGCGCCACCACCCGCGCGTTGAGCGGCGCGCGCCGCCCGTGGCGCGCGGCGAGCTGGACGATCTCGCCGTTGAGGTAGTCGACCTCGGTGGGCCGGCGCCGCGTCAGGTCCTCCCACATCGAGGATCGAGCCTCGGGATCGACCTTCATCTGGGCGCGCGTCACCAGACGGACCAGCGGCGTCGGCAGGCCCAGCACCGTGGGCATCCACCGCACCGGGACCCCGCGCATCGGCGCCGGCCGGATCCCGGCGGCGTGCAGCACGTCCAGGGCCTCGCGCGCGACCGCCGCGACGACGCGCCGGTAGCCCGGCGACAGCAGGATCGCGCGGGTCGGCGCCCCGGACAGCGCGCTGACCGCGTTGTTGAGGTTGATGAGCAGCTTGGTCCACTGGTGCGGCGCCAGCGCCGCCTCGACCGCGACGTCGAGCCCGGCGCCGCGCAGCGCGTCGCCCAGCCGGGCCGCCGCCGGCGCCGCGCACGCCTCGAGCATCAGCGCGCCGCTGGTGGTGCGGTGGAAGCGCCCGTCGCCGCGCGACACCACGTTGAAGCCGACGATCGCCGGCACCACCGGGCGCGCGCCGAGGTGGGCGCGCAGGACCTCGGGGTTGCGCACGCCGTTCTGCAGGCTGGCGACCACGGCGTCGGCGCGCAGCACCGTCGCCAGCGCCGCCGCGACCTCCGCGGTCTGCGCGCTCTTCACGCAGCACAGCACGACGTCACAGCCGGCCACCGCCGCGAGCTCGGTGGCGACCGTCACCCGCGCCGGCTCGATCGTCACCGCCGCGCCGCCGAAGTCCTGGACCGTCAGGCCGTGGCGCGCGAGCTCCTCCGCCAGCCGCGGTCGCCCCACCAGGACGACCTCGGCGCCGGCGGCGAGGAGGCGGCCGCCGACGTAGCAGCCGATCGATCCGGCGCCGACGACCCCGATGCGCAGCGGTGCGGGCACGGCCGCCATGCTACCCCGCGGCACCGCGGGACGCTCGTGATCCCGCTGGCTTGCCGTTCCGGGCCGGGCCAGGTCACGGCCCGCCTGCTAGCCTGACCTCGTGTCGTGACCCGTCCCCTGTCGTACGAGCCGGATCCTGCGCCCCGCTTCGCCATCCGCGCCGCGGAGCCGGCCGACGCCGACGGCATCGCGCGCGTGCTGGTGCGGAGCTGGCGCGCCAGCTACCGCGGCATCCTGCCGCTCGACGGCGTCCTCGACCGCCTCGACGTCGGCGAGCGCGCCAGCAAGTGGCGACGGATCCTGCGCGACGACACCTGCCTGCACCTGGTCGCATACGACACCACCCACCGCGACGTCATCGGGTTCTGCGAGGCCGGGCCGCGACGCCGCCCGGGCCCGTGGGCCGGCGAGGTCTACGCGATCTACCTCGAGCACTACGCCAAGCGTCACGGCCTGGGCCGGCGCTTCTTCGGCGAGGTGACGGCGTGGCTGTACGCCCGCCACATGCGCTCGATGATCGTCTGGGTGCTCGAGGACAACCACCACGCTCGCCGCTTCTACGAGGCGCTCGGCGGGCGCGCCGCCCACCAGGCGCGTTCGATCGTGTCGGGCCACCCGGTGATCGAGCGCGCGTACGTGTGGGACCGGCTGTAGCCGGCTGCGCGCGGCGCGCGACCGGCTAGTACTTGCCGGTCGCGACCAGCTGCACGACGATCGCGGCGAGCAGCCCGACGGCTCCGACGACGACGTAGACGATCTTCTGGCCCAGCGACGCGCGCTCGAACCAGCCGCTGTCGTCCCGGGCGTCGGTCGGCGGCGGCGGCGGCCACGCCAGCTGGATCAGGCCGAGGCCGACGGCGGCGCCGCCGAAGCCGACCAGCGCGGCGGCCCGGGTCGAGCCGCGGTGACCGACCTCGACGCCGCCGAGCAGGATGACCAGCGCGACCGCGGCGAGGCCGCCGACGACCAGGGCGACGGCGTAGAGGCGAGGATGGGTGTGGACGTTCATCGTGGGCTCCATGAGGTGTGCCGGGGCCTTCAGCACGGCGCGTGCCACCGCCGCGTCGCGCGCGCGCGGCCGCAAGTCCGCGACCCCGCACGCGGCGCCACCCACGTCGACGTCGATGTCAGTCGCTGTGGTGACAGCGGTGTCAGCGCGCGCCAGGGCTGTCAGCGGCGCACGGCGGCGGCGACGCCGCGGTAGACTGGGGCGGCGCCGGCAGGGGGCGCACCCTTCTGATGACCACGTCCTCGGAACCATCCACCGAGCTGCCCCGGTTCGGCCGCTATCGCACCGTCGCGCGGCTCGGCGCCGGCGCCGCCGGCGAGGTCTTCCACGCCCGCGACGAGATGCTCGATCGCGACGTCGCGATCAAGACCGTGACCCGGGTCGGTCGCCACGCGGCGCTGTCGTCGGCGCGCTTCTTCAACGAGGCCCGCGCCGTGGCCGCGCTGTCGCACCCGAGC
Organism: Kofleriaceae bacterium; assembly: GCA_020633495.1. Lineage (GTDB taxonomy): Bacteria > Myxococcota_A > Polyangia > Haliangiales > Haliangiaceae > WYBA01. The sequence continues at coordinate 104,241 of JACKDR010000024.1, forward strand.
GTGATCCGCGTCTTCGACATGGGCGAGCAGGACGGCACGCCGTACCTGGTGATGGAGCTCGCCACCGGCGGCGCGCTACGCGAGCGGCTGCACGACGGCCCGCCGGTGGGGCTCGACGAGGCGTGCGCGCTCGGCATCCAGATCGCGCAGGCGCTGGCCGCCGCGCACGCGCGGGGCATCGTCCACCGCGACGTCAAGCCGGCCAACGTGCTGCGCGACGCCGACGGCGTGTGGCGCCTCGCCGACTTCGGGGTCGCCCACGTGCCGGACTCGACGCTGACCCTGGCCGGGCAGTTCCTCGGCTCGCCCGCGTACGCGGCGCCCGAGTCGCTCGAGGCCGGCGAGTTCAGCGCCGCGTCCGACGTCTGGGGCCTGGCCGCGACCCTGTACGAGGTGCTCGGCGGCGAGGCGCCGTGGGGGGACCGCGACTACGCCGGCATCCTCGAGGCGCTCGACGCCGGCCCGCCGCCGCTGGCGACCCGCGCGCCGACGCTGCCGCCGGCGATCACCGGCGCGATCGACCGCGCGCTGTCCCGCGCGCCGGCGGATCGCCCCAGCGCCCAGGAGCTGGCCGCGGCGCTCGCGACCGGCCGCGGCGTCGCGGTCGCCGACCAGGCGCCGCCGCCGCCGCGCCGCCGTCGGCGTCGGGCGCGTTCGCGACCGCGGTGTCGGGCGCCGCCCTGCCCCTGGTGGCGACGCCGCCGCGGTCGTGGCGACGGGTCGCGCTGGCGATCGGCGCCGCCGCGCTGGTGATCGGCATCGTCGCCGCCACCGCCGGGCGCGATCGCGGCGGCGGCGACGACGGCGCCGCCGCGCCAGTTCGCCCCGCGGCCGGGCCGTCGCGCCCGACCGCGGCACCGGCGCTGGGGCCGCTGTCCGGCGGCCCCGGCGGCCCCGGCGGCGACGGCGTGATCCGGGTCCAGCCGCGCGACGAGCGCGCCGCCAAGCGCTGGCAGAAGATCCAGGACCGCGTCCTCGACCACAAGTGGAAGGACGCCGAGAAGGAGCTCGACAAGCTGCTGCGCGAGGATCCCGGCGACGCCGCGGCGCTGCAGCTGCGCGAGCAGGTCCGCGCCCGCCGCGCCGTCGAGGGCGATCGCGGCGGCGGCGACGGCGATCGCGACGACTAGCCCGGCCCGAGCGTCGCGGCCGCGGCGTCGACCGCGGCGATCATCGCGGCGGCGTCGGCGTGGCGCTGCCGGCGATCCTTGCGCAGCGCCTGCGCCACCAGCGCCTCGAGCGCCGGCGTGCTCCACGCCCCGGGCCCGGCCTCGACCAGCGCCGGCGCCGGGGTCCCGACGTGCATCTTCATGACCGCGTGGGCGTCGGCGGCGCGGAACGGCGGCTGCCCGGTGAGCAGCTCGTAGAGGATGACGCCGATCGCGTAGAGGTCGGCGCGCGCGTCGACCGGGCGGCCCAGCGCCTGCTCCGGCGCCATGTACAGCGGCGTGCCGAAGACGACGCCGGTCGCGGTCAGCTTCTCGGCGCCGAGCAGCGCCTCGGCGTGGCCCATCAGCTTGACCAGGCCGAAGTCGAGGATCTTGACGACCTCGCCGCCGGCGCCCGTCGCGATCATCAGGTTGTCGGGCTTGAGATCGCGGTGGACCAGGCCGAGCGCGTGCAGGTGGTGCAGGCCGCCGAGGACCTGCCGCACCAGCCCCAGCGCCCGCCGCGGCGGCACCGGCCCGCGCGCGATCAGCTTGCCGAGATCCTCGCCGGCGACCAGCTCCATGACCAGGTACAGCGTGCCGTCGGGCAGCGCCCCGAGCGCGGTGACGTCGACCAGGTTGGGGTGCTGCAGGAAGCCGCCGGCCGCGGCCTCGCGCTCGAACCGGCGCAGCGCGCCCTCGAGCGTGCGCAGCGCCGGCAGCAGCAGCTTGATCGCGACCGCCGCGCCGGTGCGCAGGTCCTCGGCCTCGTGGACCTCGCCGAGGCCGCCGCGTCCCAGCGGCCGGCGCAGCCGGTAGCGGCCGTCGAGCACGGTGCCAGCGGCGATCGTCATGTCAGGTGCTCGAGCAGGAAGCCCAGCGTCCGGACCCAGGCGGCGCGCGCGGCGCCGACGACGTAGGTCGAGCGGGTGTCGTTGAAGAACGCGTGGCCGGCGCCGGCGTGGACGACACGGGTGAAGGCGACGCCGTGGCGGGTCGCGGCGGCCTCGAGGCCGTCGACCGACGCGTTGACCCGCGGGTCGTCCTCGCCGTAGCAGCCCAGCACCGGGCACCGGATCGCCGCGACCTCGTCGTCGCCGGGGGCGCGGCCGTAGAACACGACCGCGGCGGCCAGCGCCGGGTCGGCGGCGGCGACGCGCCCGACCAGCGTGCCACCCATGCAGAAGCCCAGCGCCGCCACCGGCTGGCCGCGCGACGCGTCGACCTCGTCGCGCAGGTAGCGGACCGCGGCGAGCGCGGTGGGCAGCAGGTCGCCGACGTCGGCGGCGGCGGCGAACATGGCGTCGCAGGTCTCCTGCAGGCGCGCGGCGTCGCCCGGCGCGTGCGCCTCGAACGCGGCGGCGCGCGCCGCCGGATCCATCGCCTGCGCGAACGGCAGCTCGTCGAGGACGGCGACCATCGGCTCGATGCGCTCGCGGGTCAGCGCCTCGGGCCGGATGCTGTCGCGGGCGTACAGATCGGGCGCGAGCGCGACGTAGCCGGCGGCGGCGACGCGCCGGGTGACGTCGACGACGTGATCGTCGAGGCCGGCGGCCTCGTGGAGCACGACCACCGCCGGCAGCGGCGCGCGTGCGCGGGTGGGCCAGGCCAGGTAGCCGGACCCGCCCTGGCCGAAGCGGACCTCCTCGATCGTCAGCATGGGGCCAGGATAGTCCAGCCCGGGCCGCGGCACTGGGCAGCGCGACGGCCGTGGTGGTATCACTCGCTCATCATGACCCGCCAAGCCCGCGTCGAGATCGGTGACCAGGCGTACCTCGAGGATGGTGGCGAGGAGGTCGGCGCGGTCCGCGAGGTCCACCCCACCGAGCTCGTGGTCTACGTCGAGGGCGCCGGCGACTTCGTGGTCCCGGCGACCGCGGTCCGCGACGTCCACCACGGCAAGATCATCCTCGACTTCGAGGCCCTGGCCCCGGCGATGCGCGCCGCGGTCCAGCACGCCCACGACGCCGAGAGCGAGTAGCGCCCGGCGCCCGCGGGCGCGCCCGGGCGTCGCGCCGGCCCGACCCTTGCCGGCAGGCGTGGCCTCGCGCACCGCGGATCGAGGGCCGGGATCCGACGGCCCTGGTCTATATTCGCCGCCGATGGCCGTCCTCGCCCAGCCGCCGTGACCGGGTCCCACGACGACCTCGACAGCCTCGCCGACGAGCTCGGCTCCATGGCGGAGCTGCTGCGCGGCGTCGCCGCCGCGCCGCTGCGGGATCCCGACCTGGCGGCGCGGTTCGCCGCGCTCGCCGCCCTGCCCGTGCAGCTCGGCGACTACCGCCTCGACGCCGAGGTCGGCGGCGGCGGCATGGGCCGGGTCTTCCGCGGCCGCGATCTGCGCCTCGGACGGGACGTCGCGATCAAGGTGCTCCGCGTCGGCCAGCACGGCGACGTCGCCGCGCTCGGCGACGCGCTCGCCCGCGAGGCCCGCGGCACCGCGGCGCTCGACCACCCGCGCATCGTCGCGATCTACGACGCCGGCCTGATCGGGGGCCTGCCGGTGCTGGTCCTGGCCTGGCTGGACGGCGAGCCGGTGGCGCGGCGGCTGCGGCGCGGCCCGATGCGCCGGCGCGAGGTCGCGCGCATGGCCGACGACGTCCTCGACGGCCTCGCCCACGCCCACGCCCGCGGCCTGGTCCACTGCGACGTCAAGCCCGAGAACCTGCTGCGCACCCGCGACGGCGACACGATGCTGCTCGACTTCGGGCTGTCCTCGGCGAGCAGCGGCGGCGCCGCCGCCGCGGACGCCAGCTCCGGCCTCGCCGGCACCCCCGCGTACATGGCGCCGGAGCGGTGGCGCGGCGAGCCGCCGACCGCCCCCGCCGACGTCTGGGCGTTCGCGCTGGTCCTGATCGAGGCGCTGACCGCCAGCGCCGGCCGCGTCGCGACCGCCCCGGGGTCGCCGGGCTCGCCCGCCTGCGAAACCGTCACCGCGAGCGCCACGACGATGCTGTCCCGCGCCGGCAGCGCGCCGGCCGCCCGCGCCCTGGGCCCGGCGGCGCGCCTCGCCCAGCTGCGGCGCCGCGCCCCGGCGCTGGCCGACGCGCTGGCGCGTGCCCTCGATCCCGATCCCGACCGCCGGCCCACCGCCGCCGAGCTGCGGGCGACGCTGCGGCCACTGCTCGCGCCGAGGCGGACGCGGCGCCGCACGATCGCCGCGACCGCGGTGGCGGCGCTGGCGCTGGCCGGCGCGGCGTGGTGGCGCCAGCCGCCGGCCGCGGCGCCGCCGCCCCCGCCGAGCACGTCCTGATCTCGCGCGGCCCCGACGCGGTGGTGGTCTCGCCCGACGACGCGCCCGACGTCGCCGGGGCGTGGCGGTTCGTGCAGGCCGACGTGCTGCCGTTCGACCTGACGATCACGCGCCGCGGCGACGCGCTGTGGCTGGCGATCGCCTACGACCGGCCCGCGGATCGCCGCGACGTCCGGCCGCCGACCGCCGGCCCGGCGTGGATCGCGCGGGTCGGCGACCGCCGCTTCATCACCGGCGAGGTCGACGTCGCGCCCGGCGCCCGCGCCGGCCGTGGCCCGACGCTGATCGAGCTGGAGATCCACTCGGCGCGCGCGCTGACGCTGGTCCGCAAGGTCGTCGTCGATCGCGCCACCCGTCGGATCACCCAGACCGCCGCCGAGGGCGAGCCGGTGTGGCGCGCCGGGGACGCCCCGCCGTGAGCTCGCCGGCGATCGCGCGGCTGCGCCTCGACGACGGCGCCCCTCCAGGGGCCGGGGCCGGGGCCAGCGCCGCCGCCGCCGCCGAGGCCGCCGGCTGCGTCCTCGGCGAGGCGCTCGACGACGACGACGGCGACGGCGACGGCAACGACAGCGCGCTGCGCTGGTGCCGCGCCGTCGATCGCGATCTCGACCGCCCGTGCGAGGCGCTGGTGATCGACCTGGCGCGGCCCGAGGGCGCCCGGGCGCTGGCCCGAGCCTGGGCCCTGGCCGCACGCGCGCCGCGCGGCGTCCAGCCAGTGGTCCGGCTCGCCGTCGTCGAGGCCACCGCGGTCCTGGTGATCGCCGCGGCGCCGACCACGGCGCTGCGCGACGCCCTCGACCGCGGCGCCCTGCGCGACGCCCTCGACCACGTCGACGAGGCGCTCGCGGCGGTCGACGCGATCACGGCGGCTGCGGCCGGCCCTGACGACGACGACGATGCCGACGACGGCGCCGCCGCCGTGCCGCCGCGCCTGCGCCGCGCCCGGCTCGGCGATCGCGGCGCGGTCGTGCCGCTCGCCGACGCCCTCGGCGCGGCCGCGCCAGCCTCGCTCCGCGACGACGTCGCCGCGCTGCTGCGCGGCCTGGCCGGCCGCGCCGACCTGCCGCCGCGCGTCTTCGCGGTGCTCGACGCCTTCGACCGCGACCGGATCGGCGACGTCGCGGCGCTGCGGCCGCGCTGCGCCGGGCCCGGACCTCGTGGCCGCGCCGCCGCCACCGCGCGCGCTGCTCGCGGCCGGGCTCGCCGCGATCGCGGTGGTGGCGGTGGCGGGCGCGACCCGCGGCCCGACCCCGCCCCGCCCCATCGACGTCCTGGCCCGCGACGACCTCGGCGCCCGCGCCGCCCAGATCGAGGCGCTCGCCGCGGCGGCCCGGGTCGTGCCCCACGACCGCGGCCCGGCGATCGGCGGCACCTGGCTCCACGACGACGCGGCGCCGCTGACGCTGACCCCGATCGGCGCGCCCGACGCCGGCCAGTGGCTGCACGATCGCGGCGCCGGCGCGCCGGGCGAGCCCGGCGCGTGGCGCCACCGCGGCGTCGTCACGCTGCGCACGATCGAGGGCCGCTACTTCCTGACCGGCACGCTCGACCGGACGCCCGCGCGCGACGACGACGACAGCTACGTCGTCGTCGAGTACGAGGTCCTCGACGCCGCCCACCTGCGGCTGCGCAGCTCGGTCTTCCACGATCCCGGCGCGGTCGGCTGGTCGTTCGCGTACCACGACCAGGACGTCGGGCGCTGACGGCGCCGCCGCGCCCCCGCCCGATCGACTACAACCGAGCCATGCGGATCCTCAGCCCGCGGCGCGGCGTCGCCGCCGCGATCGCCGCGCTCGGCGTCACCGCCGCCGGCTGCCAGGGCGAGCCGCGCCCGCCCGCCGCGCGCCACGACGCGGCCGCCGCCGTCGCCGCGCCCGCCGACGCCGCCGCGCCCGCCGACGCGATCGCGACCAGGCGCGACGCGGTGCCGGCCGCGATCGATCGCGCCGCCACCTGGCTGGCCGCGTTCCCGCCGGCCCAGCTCCGCTACGACGCCGCCATCATGATCGCCGCGATCCGGCGCCGGTACGACGACGACGCGCTGCGCGCCGCCGACGCCGCGGCTCGCGCCGTCGCCGACCGCGACGACGACAACCCGCTGCGGCGCCTGTTCGACGCCGGCTACCGCGCCGCCGCGTCGTCGGCCCGCGGCTGGGAGGTCCCGGCCGCCGGCGCGCCCCGCGTCAACCCCAACCGGGTCCTCGCCGAGGCCGCGCACTGCGCCGAGCACGGCCTGCGCCCGGCGACCCTGGCCTACGTCACCGGGCCGATGCGCGACGACGGCGGCTACCAGACCACCCACGCGGCGTGGGCGCTGCTGATCGCCCACGACCACGGCTGCCTGGACGACGCCGCCCTCGCCGCCGCGCTGACGCCGCTGCTCGACGAGCTGCGCGCCGCGCAGCCGGCGGCGCCGGGCCCGGCCGCGCTCGACGTCGACCTGTTCGGCGAGCGCCTGCTGATGCTCGCCCTCGCCGGCGTCCGCGACGCCGCGGTCGACGGCTGGGCGGCCAGCCTGCTGCGCGCCCAGCGCGGCGACGGCAGCTTCGGCGCGCTCGCGGTCGACGAGGATCCCTACCGCCGCTACCACGCCACCGCGATCGCGTGCTGGGCGCTGGCGGCGTGGCGCGGCGGCTGACCGCCGCGCCACCGCCCGACGGGCGCCTACTCGCGCAGCTTCATCAGGATGCGGATGATGTACCAGAACATCAGCGCGACCGCCGAGAACAGCGCGAGGGCCGCGGCGACGTACTGCTGCGGGTTGTAGTGCGCCAGCACCTGCGACGTGTAGTAGAGGACGTAGCCGGCGGCCAGCAGCACCATCGCGACCGAGAACAGGATGCCGAGGTTGAAGCCGGCGATGATCGAGATGACGATCAGCATCAGCGCCGCGCCGCTGGCGATCGCCAGGGCGCCGCGCATGAACGAGAAGTCCTTCTTGGTGATCAGCACCGACGCGGTCAGCGCGCCGAAGATGGCCAGGGTCAGGAACGCGGCGTCACGGATGATGTGCGCCTCCTTGCCGGTGGCGCGCAGGTAGTCGGCGGCCTGCATCTCGGCCAGCACCAGCAGCGGCAAGAAGATCACCGCCTCGGCGATGACGTAGAGGATCAAGCCGGCGTACTGCATCGCCCGCGACGTGGCGTGGCGCGCCCAGTAGTCGGCGACGTAGCCGACCGCCATGTACAGGGCCAGGACGACCAGCCAGTTGTAGCGATCACCGAGCGCGAACCGCAGGATCGGCACGCTGACGTGCTCGATCACGAACGCGTTCTTCATCAGCAGCCACTCGAGCCCGGCGAACAGCAGGATCGCGCCGAACAGGTGGAGGTAGGTCAGGCGGATGAAGCGCACCCGCTCCGAGACCCCGGCGGTGGCGTCGGGCGACAGCCCGGGACGCCCCGACGCCGACGCCGCGGCCGCGGCGATCGCGCCGCCGCCGAACGGCGCCGACGACGACATGCCCGCCATCGGCGACGGCGCGCCGCCGAACGGCGACGGCGCGGCCTGGCCCGGCGGCGGCCCGCCCGCGGGTGGTCCGCCCCACTGCGCCTGCGGCTGCGGCTGCGGCTGCGGCGATCCGCCGAAGCCCGGCGCGGCGCCCGCGGCGGCGCCCCAGGCCGGGGCCGCGGCCGGCATCGGCGACGCCGGCTGGCCCCACTGCGGCTGCGCCGCCGGCGGCTGCTGCGGCTGGCCCCACTGCGGCTGCGCCGGCGGCGGCTGGCCCCTGCTGCGGCTGCGCCGCAGGCGGCTGCGCGGGCGGCTGCGGCTGACCCCACTGCGGCGGCGCCGCCGGCGGCGGCTGCGGCTGCCCCACCCCGGCTGCGCCGCGGAGGCTGCGGCTGGCCCCACGCTGGCTGCGCCGCGGGGCTGCGCCGCGGGAGGCTGCAGGCTGACCCCACGCCGGCTGCGCGGCGGGCGGCTGCGCGGCGGGCGGCTGCTGCGGCTGGCCCCACGCCGGCTGCGGCGCGCCCGGCTGCCCGGGTTGTCCCGGGGCCTGGCTCGGCATCCAGCCCATCATCGTCTTCGCAGGACCGCCAGGCTTGTTCGGATCGTTGGACATGACTTCAGCTCTCCCGATGGCGTTGGGGTGGGGCGACACGCCCCCCGGTGCAGAGAGATATTCGCAGAGTTCGAGCCAGACGGAGCGGATTCGTGACGTCCGAAACGTGCGGCCGTCGGCCGCTCCCGATCAGTCGTTGCCGGACGCTGCCGCTGCCGCGGTCCGGGCGATGTGCCGCGCCGTGATCTCGGCGAGGTCGTCGACAAGCTTGTCCAACCGGTTCGCGTGCTTGCGAGCGCGACTGCGGAACAGCCGCCGACACGCCATGTAGGTCGCGCCCAGCCAGCCCGCCAGCGCCACCGGGACCAGCACCGGGTTGACCATCGCCACCGCGACCGGCAGGACGAGGCCGCCGCCGCCGACGCCACCGCCGACGCCGCCGTAGATCGCGCCGATCAGCGGCCCCAGGCGCTGCTCGGCGCGGATTTTCACGTGGCCGTCGCGCGACGTCATGTAGACGCTCACGATCGCCATGAGCGAGTTCGACGGCGCGTTGGTCGTCCACGCCAGCGAGCCGGGCAGCACGGTGGTGGTCCCCACCGTGCCCAGCGCCTGGCGCATGCACTCGATCAGCTCGGTGTGCGACGACTCGGGCAGGTCCCCGACCACCTCGCGCTGGAACGCCACCTGGGCGGGCCCGCCGAGCCAGCGCGGCGCGGCCGCGCCCGCCGGCGTGCCGCGAACCAGGGCCTGCTCGCCGCCGGTCGGCACCAGCGCGGTCGTCGCCGGGCGGATGCCGCGGGCCTCGTCGCGCTCGGCGCGGGTCCGCTCCAGCTCGACCTCGAGGGCCGCCACCCGCGCGTGGGCGGCGTCGAGCTCGTCGCGGTAACTCACGGCCGGCAGCATACCCAACCCGGGCCGGAGGGGGTGTCCCTGTGATCTCCGTCGCTTGCAAAATAGCTGCGACCGAAGTGGTTCCGACGGGCACTTGTGGTGCCGTGGATGACGCCGGCCGAATGCTGGATCCGCGCGTGGCGCTCCGGGCCTGGAGTGGCACCTGCGCCGGCCCGGCCCGCGGCGTCAACCAGGACGCCGTCTTCGTCAGCCCCGACGGCCGGCTCGCCATCGTCGCCGACGGCATGGGGGGCCGCCCCGGCGGCGAGGTCGCCAGCGCCGTCGCGCTCGCCGCGGTCCGGCAGCACCTGGCCGCCGTCCGCGGCGCGCTGGTCACCCACGGCTCGCGCCGCGATCCCGGCGGCCGGCGCGCGGTCCGCGAGATCCTCGATCGCGCGGTCCAGCGCGCCAACCAGGCGGTGCTCGACCACGGCGACGCCGACGCCGCGGTGCGTGGCATGGGCACGACGCTGGACGTGATCGTCATCCTCGGCGACGAGGCCTTCATCGCCCACGTCGGCGACGGTCGCGTCTACCTGATCCGGGGCGCGACCGCGCGCCAGGTCACCGACGATCACACCGTCGCCGAGGTCATGCGCCGCACCGGCGCCATCACCGCGGCCGAGGCCGAGCAGTCGCCGATGCGGTCGGTGCTGTCCAACGCGATCGGCATCGGCCCGACCACGGCGATCGACCAGGTCCACGTCCGCCTGCAGCCCGGCGACCGCCTGCTCGCCTGCACCGACGGCCTCTACGACCACCTGTCGAGCGACGACCTCGCCGACCGTCTGTGCGGCACCTCGGCCCGCCCCGCCCTCGACGGCCTGCTGGCGCTGGCCCGCGGCCGCGGCGGCGACGACGACGTCTCGGTCGCGCTCATCGACATCGCGTTGCCGGCGCCGCTGCGGCTCGACGCGCTCGACGCCACGCCCGGCCCGACCCTGCCGGGCGCGCCGTAGCGGTCACGCCGCGGGCGCGGCGACGCCGGCCTCGACCACCTCGCAGGCGCCGAAGATCGCGTGCACCCGCAGGTGCAGCCGCGGCGGGTGATCCGCGGGGGCCCGGTAGCGGACGCTGCCGACCGCGGCGGCGCTGCGATCCGGCATCCGCACCTCGGCGAACGCCGACGTGCCCTCGACGTCGTACGGGATCGCGGGGTCGACCTTGACCACGGTGTGGCCGAACATCGTGTCGACCTCGACGGTGACGTCGCGGTCGGGCTCGGCGACGCCGGTCAGATCGATCAGGCCGCGCCCGAAGACGACGTCGTAGTGGGCGTCGCCCTCCAGCGACTCGGCGACGAACCGGCGATCGGCCAGCCAGGCCTCGCCGGCGAGGTCCGGGGGCCGGCGGCGCGACCAGGTGTGGACGACCATGCGGGCGCCCAGCGCGATCAGCGACAGCGCCAGGACGGCGCGGACCACCGCCAGCTCGACCCCGAACAGCAGGTCCACCGCGAGCAGCGCGCCGATGCCGAGCACGACCATCCCGAACAGGAAGCCGTAGCCGATGCGGTTCATGAGTTCCCTCCGGCGAGGTCCAGCTCCACGACGTTGCATCGGCCGGGCCAGGCGCGAGCGCGCGCCAGCGGCCCGCGGCGCGACCGCGTGCGGCCGGGGGGCCCGGCCGCGAACGGACCGGCGCGACCGCGCCGCGGCCGGCGCAACCGGTGCGCGAGGCGGGCAACCTCTGGCAACATGCCGGGCGCCGGCAACGACCCCAGCCCCGCGCGTGTCACCCTCGCACATGTCTCGTCCCCCCCGGCTCGCGCTGTTCCTCGGCCTGATCCTGGCGCTGGCGTTCGCCGCGCGGATCGGCCACGCCGCGCCGCCGCCGCCGCCGCCGTCGTCGCCACCCGGGGCGGCGCCGCTGCGCATCGCGATCGAGTGCCAGGGCTGGGGCCGCACCAAGGCGTGCCCGGCGTTCCTGCTCGGCTTCGTCGAGCACGACCCGCTGTTCCTGTCGTCGCCGCGCAGCGACGCCGACGTGGTCCTCTACTACAACGTCACGCCGATCGCGAACGCCGACCACGTCCAGCTCCGCTTCGTCGGTGACCTGCGCGGCGCGCCGCCGGTCGTCGAGATCGAGGTCGACCTCGACACCCGCGGCGACGACGACACCCAGCGCGGCCAGCTCCAGCCCGCGTTCGTCCGCGGCGTCGCGCTCTACGTCGCCGCGCTGCACCCCGACGCGGTCGCGATCACGCTGGAGGCGCCCGCCGCGCCGGTGGTGGCGCCGGCGACCAGCCCGTGGGGCTTCGAGGCCCAGCTCGGCGGCTACGGCAGCTGGACCCACGGCTACCAGTCGGTCAACGGCTGGGGCAGCCTGGGGGTGTCGCGCATCGACGCCCGTTCGCAGCTGTCGCTGAGCGTGTCGAGCAACTTCGGCCTCAGCCACCAGCCGCCGCTGATCATCGACGGCGCCGAGGTGTCGCTCGACACCGATCAGTACTCGGTGGGGACCGACGTCTTCGCCGAGCGCCACCTCGATCCGCACTGGTCGGTGGCCGCGACGTCGTCGCTGTGGCACGAGGATCCGGCGGGCCAGTTCCGGCTGACCTGGCAGGGTCGCGGCGGCATCGAGTGGGACCACTTCCCCGCCGACGATCCGCGCGGCAACCGGCTGGCGGTCGCGTACCTGGCCGGCTGGCAGGTCGATCGCTACAACGTCAGGAACGAGCTCGACGAGCGCTTCGCGCAGTACCCGATCCACGGGCTGTCGGCGGGCGGCACGATCCGCAAGGACAAGATCGGCGTCGGGCTGTACCTGTCGGTGCGCGGCGAGGTCCTGCACCCGGCGCGCCGCCACACCGTCTCGGCGTCGCCCTTCATCGAGTGGACCCTGGGAGCCCACGTCGATCTGTCGCTGTCGCTGTCGGTCACCGAGCGCGCCCTGCCCGGCCCCGCCGACCTCGACGAGAGCAGCTACGAGCAGATCACCCGCGCCGCCTACGCCGAGCCGCTGAGCGCCTACGGCTCGTTCAACCTGCGCTTCCACTGGGACCGCACCAACGGCCAGCGCAACGACCGCTTCAGCGACGCCCACTGACCGTCGCGCGTGAGGAGGACCGCCTCACCCGCGCGGCCGCCGCGGCGCTACTCGTAGCGCAGGCACTCGATCGGGTTCATCCGCGCCGCCTTGCGCGCCGGGAAGAACCCGAAGACGACCCCGACCGCGGCCGAGAACCCGAACGGCAACAGCAGCAGCGTCGGATCGACCTGCAGCGGCAGGCCGATCTTCTCGGTCGCCGCGTAGGCGCCGCCGAGCCCGACCGCGATCCCGGCGACGCCCCCCAGCGCCGACAGCACGATCGCCTCGATCAGGAACTGGGCCATGACGTCGCGGCCGCGGGCGCCGACCGCGAGGCGGATGCCGATCTCGCGGGTCCGCTCGCTGACCGCCACCAGCATGATGTTCATGATGCCGATGCCGCCGACCAGCAGGCTGACCGCCGCGATCGCGGCGAGCAACGAGGTCAGGACCCCGGTCACCGAGCCGATCGTCGCCGCGATCTCCTTCATGTCGCGGACGAAGAAGTCGGGGGTGTCGCCGGGGTGGAGCCGGCGCCGGACCCGCATCAGCGCCTCGATGTCGGCGCGCACCTTGCCGGTGTCGGCGCGGGCCGCGGCCGACACGAAGATCGCGTCGACCTCGCGGCTGCCGCTGATGCGGCGCTGGTGGGTGGTGAGCGGCACGACCACGAAGTCGTCCTGATCCTGGCCGAACGTCGACGTGCCCTTGGGCGCGAGGACGCCGATCACGCGCAGCGACACGGTGCCGACCCGGATCGTCGCGCCCAGCGGATCGGCGGCGCCGAACAGCTCGTGGCGCACGGTCTGGCCCAACACCACCACCGGCGCGCCGACCCGCTGCTCGGCGTCGGTGAACGTGCGGCCGCTGGCGAACCGCCACGACATGACGCGGAAGTAGTCCTCGGTCGAGCCGGTGACCGTGGTCGACCAGTTGGCGCCGCCGTAGACGGTGCGCAGGCCGCGGGTCACGGTCGGCGCCACCGCGGCGACGCCGCCGACCTCGCGCGCGATCGCGCGGGCGTCCGCGACGTCGAAGGGCCGCGCCACCGCGCGCGCGCCCGGACCGCCCTGCCCCGGCGTGCCCGGCACCACGAACAGCAGGTTCTGGCCCAGGCCCGACAGGTCCTGGCCGACCCGCGCCGCGGCGCCGCGGCCGAGCGCGATCATCGCGATCACGGCGGCGACGCCGATCAGGATGCCCAGCGTGGTCAGCGCCGAGCGCATGGGGCTGCGCCGCAGCTGGCGCTGGGTCTGGATCAGCGCGTTCCAGACGATCACGGCGCCACCTCCGGGGTCGCGGCCACCGCGCCGCCGACCCCCGCGGCCACCACGGCGCCGTGCGCCGCGTGATCGTCGGCGCCGTCGTCGAGGTGATCCTCGGGGCGCCACGGCACCTGGCGCTCGTCGGCGGCGATCCGGCCGTCGAGGAAGCGCACGACCCGGTGGGCGTAGGCCGCCATGTCGGGCTCGTGCGTGACCATGACGATCGTGATGCCGCGATCGCGGTTGAGCCCGGCCAGCACGCCCATGATCTCGTGGGCGCGCGCCGAGTCGACGTTGCCGGTGGGCTCGTCGGCGAGGATCAGCGACGGCTCGGTCACCAGGGCCCGCGCGATCGCGACCCGCTGCTGCTGGCCGCCCGACAGCTGCGACGGGGTGTGGCGCTCGCGGCCCTCGAGGCCGACCGCGGCCAGCGCGGCCAGCGACCGCCGCCGCCGCTCGCGGCGCCCGACGCCCAGGTACACCAGCGGCAGCTCGACGTTCTCGAGCGCCGAGGTCCGCGCCAGCAGGTTGAAGCCCTGGAACACGAAGCCCAGGTAGTGGCGACGCAGCAGCGCGCGCTGATCGCGGTCGAGCCCGGACACCGCCTGGCCACGGAAGCGGTACTCGCCGGACGTCGCGACGTCGAGGCAGCCGAGGATGTTGAGGCACGTCGACTTGCCCGAGCCGCTCGGCCCCATCAGCGCGACGAACTCGCCCTCGGCGACGTCGAGATCGATCGCGCGCAGGGCGTGGACCTCGGCCTCGCCGACGCCGTAGACCTTGGAGATCGCGCGCAGCGACAAGAGCGGGGTGGTCATGGCTCACCTCACGTCCACGATCACCGCGGCGCCCGGCGCGATCCCGGCGCCGGTGACCGCGGCGTGGGTATCGTTCTGGGCCAGCACCTCGACGGGCACCGCCACCGGCGCGCCGTCGCGCAGCAGCCAGAGCCGCGGCGGGTCGCCAGGGGCCGGCGCGGCCTGGCCGGGCGGGGTCAGCCGCAAGGCCGCCCCCGGCACCTGCAGCGCGTCGGGCAGCCGGCGCGCCACGATCTGCGCGGTCACCGTCATCCCCGGGCGGAGCAGCAGGTCGTGGTTGTCGACCTCCAGCTCGGCCTCGTAGGTGACCACGCGATCGACCAGGCGCGCCGCGTTGTGCACGGTCGCGACCCGGGCGTCGAACGTCCGGCCCAGGTAGGCCGCGACCGTGAAGGTCGCGGCCTGGCCCTCGTGGACCAGCCCGACGTCGGCCTCGTCGATGTCGACCGAGACCTTCATCGCGGCGAGGTCCTCGGCGATCTGGAACAGCACCGGCGCCTGGAACGCCGCGACCACGGTCTGGCCGACCTCGACGTCGCGGGTCAGCACGACGCCGTCGATCGGCGACCGGATCACCGCGCGCGTCAGGTTGGTCTCGGCGATCCGCAGCGCGGCGGTGGCGCGCTCGATGTCGGCGCGGGCGACCGCGACCGCGGCGGTGGCGCGCTCGGCGGCGGTCGCCGCGGCGTCGCGATCGGCCGCCGACACCACGCCGGCGTCGAACAGCCCGGCGGTGCGGGCCCGGGTCCGCGCCGCGTCGCGATCGGTGGCGCGCGCCTGGACCAGCGCGGCCTCGGCCTGGGCCAGCTGGGCGCGGGCCTGGGCGACCTGGGCGTCGAGCAGCTCGGGATCGATCTCGGCGAGCACCTGGCCGGCGTGGACGACGTCGTTCTCGCGGACCTCGACGCTGGCGATCCGGCCCGACACCTCGCAGCCGATCTGCACCAGGTTGCGCGCCTCGAGCGCGCCGGTCGCGCTGACCGTGACGTCGAGCTCGCCCCGCGTCACCGGCGCGGTGACGTAGGCGGGCGGCGGCGTCGCGCCGCGGGCCCGCCACCACCGCCCGATCGCGATCGCCACCGCGAGCGCGGCGGCGATCCAGAGCCCGCGGGTGAGCAGCTTGCGGAGCCGGGCGTTGCCGCCCAGGCGGAGGCGCCGCGCCAGCTCGTCGGGCGCCTTCGCCGGGGCCGGCGCGCCGGCACCTGCGGTGACCGTGGCCGTCCTGGTCGACATGTCCTCACGGGCTGCATCGCATGTGCCACCCGCGCCGTGCTCACGACTTGGTCGCGGCGCCGCCGATCGGGATCTTCTTGGCCTGCGCCTCGGCGCGCTTCGGCACCACGACGGTCAGCACGCCGTCGGCCAGATCGGTGCGGACGTGGTCGTAGTCGCAGCCATCGGGCATCGTGAAGCTGCGCTGGAACGATCCGTAGGACCGCTCGAACGCGTAGAAGGTGTCCTCCTTGGTCTCCTTCTCCATCTCGCGCTTGCCCATGATCTGCAGCCGGTTGCCGACGACGGAGACCTCGAGGTCCTCGCGCTTGACGCCGGGCACGTCGGCACGGAAGACGAAGCCCTCCTTGTTCTCGCGGACTTCGAAGCTCGGGTTCCAGCCCTCCAGCTCGATCGCGCCCAGCCGGGGCGCCATCTCGCGGAACGGATCCCACCGCAGCCACTCGCGCATCGTGCGGAACGGATCGATCCCGGGGGCCTGTGATTCTGCCTGCTTGACGAGATTTGCCATGACCCGCCTCCTTCGCGTAGGTCCACCACCTACAGCAGGCAAGAGCCACGCCATCGCAAGCGCGCGAGGTCACGCGGCCGCGGTCGCCCGGGCGCGCTCGACCTGCGCGCGAGGCCGTCGGGCGCGCACCGGTTGCGAGGTCGCGGCGATCGCGGCGGCGCTGGTCAGATGTCGCAGGTGACGTTGCTGACCGAGGTGTTGCCGGTGACGGTCAGGTTCCAGTAGGCGCAGCGGTTGGAGCTGTAGTGGCGGACCTCGATGATCATGTCGAAGTCGTCGGTCTCGCCGCTCAGCCAGTCGTCGTCGCCGCGGATGTAGACGGTGTCGGTGTGGCCGGTCAGGCCGTGGGTGGTCGAGCTCTGCCACGCGCTGCCGCCGGAGCAGTTGCCGCAGCGGACGTAGAGGTCGAAGTCGACGCCGGGCGGGCTGTACAGCGAGATCGTCGCCGACAGGTAGACGCCGCCGAAGCTGGAGTCGTTCTCGGTGACGTGGACGACGTCGAACTCCTCGTCGTACCAGGTGTCGGTCAGGACCTGGGCGCCGGTGTCGCCGCTGATCGTGCCCAGCGTGTACGTCGGGCACGCCGGGTTGTCGTTGCGGTTGAAGCCCTCGTCGACCAGGCCGTCGCAGTCCTCGTCGGCGGCGTTGCCGCTGCAGGTCTCGAAGGTCGTGCCGGTGGTGTCGCTGCAGGTGAGCGCGCCGGCGGTGCACTGGTTGGTGCCCTCGACGCAGACGTCGCCGTCGTTGCCGTCGCAGGCGACCCCGACCCGCGCGTCCTCGCTGCCGTCGGGGCTGGCCGGATCGCAGTCCTCGTCGCCGTTGCCGCACAGGTCCAGCGTCGACGACGTGTGATCCGAGCAGCTCAGGGCCCCGTTGGTGCACTGCCGGGTGCCCTCGACGCACAGGTCGCTGTCCTCGCCGTCGCAGCCGACCCCGACCAGCGGATCCTCGCTGCCGTCGGCGCTCGCCGGATCGCAGTCCTCGTCGCCGTTGCCGCACAGGTCCAGCGTCGACGACGTGTGGTCCGAGCAGGTGAGCGCGCCGCCGCTGCACTGGCGGACGCCCTCGGCGCACAGGTCGCTGTCCTCGCCGTCGCAGGCGACGCCGACCGCCGGGTCCTCGCTGCCGTCGGCGCTCGACGGATCGCAGTCCTCGTCGCCGTTGCCGCACAGGTCCAGCGTCGACGACGTGTGGTCCGAGCACACCAGGCTGCCGCCGGCGCAGCTCCGCACGCCCTCCTCGCACAGGTCGCTGTCCTCGCCGTCGCACAGGCTGCCGACCGCGGGGTCCTCGCTGCCGTCGGGGCTGGCCGGGTCGCAGTCCTCGTCACCGTTGCCGCACAGATCGACCGTCGACGACGTGTTATCCGAGCACACCAGGCTGCCGTTCGAGCACGACTTCACGCCCTCCTCGCACAGGTCGCTGTCGGGGCCGTCGCACAGGGCGCCGACCTGGGGGTCCTCGCTGCCGTCCGGGCTGGCCGGGTCGCAGTCCTCGTCGCCGTTGCCGCACAGATCGACCGTCGACGACGTGTTGTCCGAGCACACCAGGCTGCCGTTCGAGCAGCTCCGCACGCCCTCCTCGCACAGGTCGCTGTCGGGGCCGTCGCACAGCGTGCCGATCGCCGGATCCTCGCTGCCGTCGGGGCTGGCCGGGTCGCAGTCCTCGTCGCCGCCGCCGCACAGATCGACGGTCGTGCCGGTGGTGTCGGTGCACATCCGGCCGCCGGCGCCGTCGCAGACCCACACGCCCTCGTTGCAGAGATCGCCGTCGCTGCCGTCGCACGGCTGGTTGATCTGGAAGTCCTCGTCGACGCTGCCGTCGCAGTCGTCGTCGACGCCGTTGCAGGTCTCGACGCCGCCGGTGCCGGGCATGGCGTTGCACTCGGTGCTCAGCCGGTCGGCCGAGCACACGATCACGCCCGAGGCGACGCAGGCGCCGCCGCCCGCGGTGCAGATCATGCCGAGGTCGGGGAAGCCCTCGTCGACGAAGGTGTCGCAGTCCTCGTCCATCGAGGTGCCGCACAGCTCGTCGGTCGGGGTGCCGGGCACCGCGTCGCAGACGGTGTCGGTGCCGTCGGTGGTGCAGATCGTCGTGCCCGCGCGCAGGCAGCTACCGATGCCGACCTCGCAGGCGTCGCCGACCCCGACGTAGCCCTCGTCGATCCGGTTGTCGCAGTCGTCGTCGTTGCCGTTGCAGGTCTCGCCGTCGGGATCCGGGATGCACGGCTCGGCGTCGGGCGTGGCGTCGGGCACCTGGGCGTCGACCACCGCGCCGTCCGGCGGCGCGGCGTCGACGTGGCCGCCGCCCGGCGTGCTGGAGGCGCACCCGGCGAGCGCCGCGGCGGCGACGAGCACGAGCGACAGGCAGACGGCGGGCGCGCGCGGCGCGAGACGGCAGATCACGGCGGACATCGATTCCCCTCGGTCGACGGTCCGCGGACACTACACAGCGACGGCGGGATCGGGGAAGGACAATCGCCGCGACGCCGGGGCCGCGGCGATCTCGTGACCGAACCGCGCAGAACGCCTGGCGATTCGCCGACGCGCGAGCCTTTGCCGGGCGCGCGCCCGCGTCGGCGCGGCCGCCCTACTCCGGCGCGGCGGCGCGGATCGCGACGGTGGCGCCGCGCGCCAGGCCGAGCTCGATCGTCGTGCCCTCGACGACGCTGGTCAGCGGCCAGTACCGCCAGGCGTCGGCGCCGGCCACGCCCTTGCCGTCGACGGTGACGATGACGTCGCCGACCTGCAGGCCGCTGCGCGCCGCCGGCCCGCCGGCGCGGATCGACGCGACGGACAGGACCATGTCCTCGGGCTCGGTGTCGGGCGGCTGCTGGGTGAGCGTGAAGCCCAGATCGCCGCCACGGACGCCGCGCGGGGTCCGCCGCTTGAGCACCTGGACGTCGCCGATGTCGACCGCGCCGCTGCCGTGCGCCTCGACGACGCGGCCGCCGCGGGCGTAGTCGCTGGCGCCCCAGTCCTTCGGCCACACCCACACCGACAGCTTGCCCTGCGCCGTGCCGCGGACCTCGAACCGACCGCTGGCGTCGGAGACGTTGTCGTCGTCGCTGCGCCACACCCAGCGGCCGCCGCCCTTGACCGGCTGAGCCATGACGACCATCGCGGGCACCGGCTCGCCGGTGTCGCCGTCGACGACCCGCCCGGTCAGCGTCACCGACGCCGCCAGCGTCAGCACCAGCCCGGTCTTGTGCTCGCCCTCGGCCAGCGCCACCTTCTCGAGCGCGGCGTCGCCCTCGACCGCCTTGACCGCGATGTTGTAGCTCCCCGCGGGCAGATCGCGGATCGCCCAGCGGCCGCCGGTCATGAAGAACTCCTCGGTGCGCGCCAGCCCGCGCTGCGGCTCGTGGACCGTGATCGCGACCTCGCGCGGCACCGCGTCGCCGCCGGTGACGGTGCCCTCGAGCGACGCCGTCGGCAGGACCGTGAGCGTGACGTCGCCGCCGACCGCGACGCCCTCGGCCGAGGCCTCGCTGCCGCCGCGCCGGTACGCCAGCACCGTGTACGTGCCCGGCGACAGGTCGTCGACGACGAAGCGGCCGTCGAGGTCGGTGACCGCGGGCTGCTTGGACCAGCCCCAGCGGGCGTCGCGCAGCGCCGAGCCGCGCTGGGTGCCGGCGGCGTCCGACTCGCGCTCGGCCTTGACGAACGCGTCGGTGATCGGCTGGCCGTCGCTGTCGACGACGCGACCGGTGATCTGGCCGCCGCCGGCCTCGACCACCAGCTTGACCCGCGTGGTCTTGCCGGCGGTGACGGTGACCCGCTCGCCCTGCAGATCGTCGTCGGTGGTGCCCGGCTTGCGCAGGGCGTCGCCGCGGCGGGTCGCGGTGACCCGGTACGGCCCCGGCTGCAGGCCGCGGACGGTGAAGCCGCCGTCGTCGCGGGCGGTGGCGCGGGCCCCCCACTGGTCGCCGCGGGCGCGCACCGTGACCGGGCCCGACACCGGGTGACCGTCGACGTCGAGGACCGTGCCCTCGACGACGCCACCGCTGGCCAGGGTCAGCTCGACCGTGGCGTCGCCGGTGAGCTCGAGCTTGGTCGGCTCGGGCGCGTCGACGTAGCCCTCGGCCGAGGCCGAGATCTCGAGCTGGCCGGCGCGCAGGCCCTCGACCTCGAAGCCGCCGTCGCGCCCGGTGGTCTCGCCGGCGCCGGCGCGCGCCGCCCGCGGATCGCCGCCGACGGTGCGGGCCCAGACCTGGGCGTCGGCGATCGGCTGGCCGGCCTCGTCCTTGACGGTGCCGCGCACGCGCAGGCCGGCGTCGACCTCCCAGACCACCTCGACCGGCTCGGTGCCGACCACGACCGGCGGGTACGGCGCCAGCGACAGGCTGCGATCGCACCACATCGACACCTCGTAGCTGCCGGGCTGCACCGCGGCGAGCTCGACCCGCCCGTCGTCGTGGGTGCCGTCGTTGTAGCTGCGGCCGTCGTCGCGGTTGAGCGACACCCAGCAGTCCTGGCCCGGGCCGCCGTCACCCTTGACCACGACCTTGCCGGACACCGTCGCGGCCGGGTGCAGCTCGACGACGAGATCGTCCCGGCTCTGCGCCAGGCCGATCAGCACGCTCTCGGCGGCCTCGCCGTAGGCGCCGGCGATCTCGGCGATCGGCCGGTAGCGATCCGGCGCCAGGTGGGTGAAGCGGAACCGGCCGTCGGCGTCGGTGAAGACCCGCCCCGACGGGCCCCACTCGCCGGACAGCCTGACGGTCGCGCCGGGCACGGGCGCGCGGGTCGCGGCGTCGACGACGACGCCGCCCAGGCTCGACTCCGGGGTCAGCAGGATCTCGATGCGCGCGCCCGAGGCGACGCCCTGGCCCCAGCCCCAGGTGTAGCCATCGGCGCGCGCCGAGGCCCGGGTGCCGCCGGGCTGGACCCAGCACGCGAACGTGCCGTCGTCGCGGCTGCGGGTGTAGCAGGTGCCGCCGGCGCCGCCCCAGCGATCGCCGCCGACGCGGACGTGGGCGTCGGCGATCGGGCCGCCGGTGATGTCGAGGACGACGCCCTCGGCGAGGGCGGCGCCGCCGGCGAGCTCGAAGTCGACGCCGGTGCGGGCCTGCCCGGCGCGCAGCGGCAGCTCGCGGCGGCGCGACGCCGGATCGCGCCACGCCGCCGGCACGAAATGATCGGCGCCGGCCTCGAAGCTCCACGGCCCGGGCCACAGGCCGTCGAGGTGCCAGGCCCCGGCGGCGTCGGCGGTGGCGCACCGCGGCTCCGCGACGTCGTCGTCGCTGACGTCCTCGCTGGCCGAGCTGCCGCACACCCACGCGCCCGGCACCGGCGCGCCGTCGAGATCGCGGACCGTGCCGCCCACCGACGCGGCG
>JACKDR010000025.1 GCA_020633495.1 Kofleriaceae bacterium
TGGCGCGCCGCCACTGGAAGGACCACGAATGGAACACCGAGTTGATGCGGCGGTTGCGCGACGAAGAGGCCCTGCTCCAGGCGGCGCAGGGGCCGGACGCGAAGCTCTCTCGCGCTGAGATCCTAGAGATCATGGAAGATCTGCGGGTACGCTTCGGCATCGATCACCTCCCGTACGTGCACTACAAGGCGCCATGACCGACTACGGCAAATACCCTCCGGGGCGCGGCCATGCCTGGCGAGGCGAATGGCAGGAGCGGCTGCTCGATCTCGTTCGGGCGCGCGGGTTCTCGACGCTGACCGAGCTCGCCGCCTCGGTGCCAACACGGACCATCGTGCAGCTTTCAAGCGATCTTGGCGGAGGCGACGTCGCTCCCATTCAGGTCCAGTGGGCGCTCGTCGAAGAGGCGAAGCAGCGCAACACCGTCGAGCATTGCGCGCGCGATCTGCTCGTCCGCCATCTTCACGAGGTCGCTGGAGGATGGCCCGCTGAGCATGGGTGGGAGCCGCAGAAGGCGGTCCGGCGAGCGCTCGTCGCATGGCAGGGCTGCCTTCAGGACGAGCGCCTTGGTGCAGTGTTGGGCCAGATCACCCAGGCGTTGCTGAGCGACAAGGAGATCCCGGCAGGCTGGTTGCCGAGCGGCATCGACGACTCGATCATCGCCCGCTACTTCGAGCGCCACTGGCCAGCATCGGCGGATCGATCGGAGGCGACGTGAGTGAAATGAAGCGAGGATCCATCATCTCGATCGCCGTCGTTCTGCTCGTCGCCTTGTTGGCGGTGACCTCGTACGCGAGCCCGGTCGACAACCCAGCCGATGCGAAGGCGCTCGATCACCTCCGCATCGGCAACCGCCATCTGGATCTCGAGCACTACGACGAGGCGATCGAGGAGTACGAGGCAGGCGCGCTGATCGAGCCAGCGCCGATCTTCTGGCTCAACATCGGGCTCGCACATCGAAAGGCCGGGCGCTACGCCGATGCCGCGCGTGCGTACCGGACGTTCCTTTCCAAGATCGGCGACGGCCCGGACGCGGCCGAGATCCGCGCCCAGGTCGAGGAGATCATCCGCGCGATGGATGACGCGGCGAACAAGCCGCCCACAGAGGCCGAGCCCACGGCCTCGGGCGACGCGACCGAGCGTCTGCCCGAAGCACCGTCTCGGGATCGGGAACCCGTGAGTCGCCTCACAACTGGTCGGAAAGCCTCCCTTTTCCTGGCTGGGGGTGGGCTCATCGCGCTGGGCGCCGGGGTGGTGTTCGGGATACGTTCGAGCGGCTACGAGGATGATGCCGCGACCCTCTGCCCGATGACTGCCTGTGCCGACGCCGACCGTGCCAACGAGCTGCTCCAGGATGCGGAGGACGCCGCGCGCAACGCGAACATCGCGTACGCGGTCGGTGGCGTCGCAATCGCGGGAGCCGCAGCGCTCTGGTTCCTTACGGGGCCCGAGCGGTCGGCTTCGACGGTCAGCGCCAGGCCGCTGGTCTCGCCTACCGCCGCGGGCGTACAGGTGATCGGGAGGTTCTGATCATGCGCCACCACGTCTCAGTCGCAGCCGTATGCGCCCTCGCCGCGCTGGGCGGCTGCTGGGTCGATCGCGATCCGTACGTCGATCCGGACGCCGGCACCGACCCGGACGGCGACACGCCAGACCCCGATGGCGGCAACGACGGTCGTCACTTGCTGACCGTCGCCGTCGGCGGCAACGGGGATGGCGCCGTCACCTCGACACCGGCTGGGATCGACTGCCCGGCAGTGGCGTGCTCCGCGGAGTTCGACGACGGCACCACGATCCAGTTGACCGCGGCGCCGTCGGGGAGCGTCTTCCTCGGTTGGTCGGACGCGTGCTCCGGGAACACGGGGTGCAGCGTGAACCTCACGCAGAACTCGATGGTCGGTGCCCTGTTCGGCGTGCCGGGCGACGCGCTCTGGTTCAATCAGGTGGGTAGCTCGACGGGAGACTATGCGCGGGACGTCGTGTTCGCGGATGGCCATGTCTTCGCGAGCGGGTGGTTCCAGGGCACGGTCGATATTGGTGGCCAAGCCCTGACGAGCGACGGGAGCAACGACGCATTCGTCGCCAAGCTCGACGCGGCGACAGGGACCGCCGTCTGGGCCGTCCGGTTCGGTTCGACCGATCTCGACTCGGCGGAGGGCATCGCCGTGGACGCGAACGGCGACGTGTTCGTCGTGGGCAAGTTCCAGGGGACCGTGGACTTTGGCGGCGGAAATCGGATGAGCGCGGGGGACAGCGACATCTTCGTGGTCAAGCTCGACGGCGAGACGGGCGCGCACATCTGGTCCGCGAGGTACGGCGGCCTCGGCAACGACGGCAGCGGCTCGGCGATCGCCGTCAGCGGCGCGAACGAGATCGTCGTAGCCGGCACCTTCTCGTCCGCGTCGCTCACCTTCGGCGGCGCGACCCTCACCAATGCGGGCGCGGGCGTTGGGGATCTCTACGTCGCGAAGCTGGGGAACGCCGCAGGCGCGCACGTCTGGTCGAAGCGGCTCGGCGGCGCTGCGAGCGACTCCTTGGCTGCCATCGCGGTCGACAGCGCTGGGGACGTGGTGCTCACCGGAGAGTTCCTGGGCACCACGAACTACGGCGGCTCGGATCTCATGAGCGCGGGCGGCTCCGATGCCTTCCTCGTGAAACTCGGCGCAGCGGCCGGGGCGCACCTGTTCTCGCTGCGGTTCGGCTCGACATTGACCGACGGCGGCGCGGATGTCGCCGTCGACAGCGCGCGCCGGATCCTGCTGACCGGATCGTTCCAGGGCACCGTGAGCTTCGGCGGCCCGACCCCGTTGACCTCGCAGTCCGGCCGCGACGTCTTCCTCGCGCGATACTCGCTCGCGGGGGCGCATGACTGGTCCAAGTCGTTCAACAGCACGACGACGGACATCGCGGGCGCCCTCACCGTCGATTCGGCCGACGACGTCAGCGTCATCGGAAGCTTCGCCGGCACCATCAACCTGGGCGGCGGCGATCTGACGGCGGCGGCCGGCATGGAGGTGTTCCTCGGCACCTTCGACGGCGCGACGGGCAATCACCTCGGCTCCATCCGCCTCGGCGGGACCGGGCAGGAGAACGGCATGGACGTCACCGTGGCGCCGGACGGTCGGCTCTACGGCGCGGGGCACTTCGAAGGCTTTGCCGAGTTCGGCGGCATCGGGCACAACGCGGTCGGTGGCGTCGACGGCTTCATCGTGGGGCTCAACCCGCTGGCCAACTAAGGAAGCGATGGACCTCCTCGGCACCCGCATCGGCGGCTACGTCGTCCATCGCCTGCTCAGCGATGCGGGCGGCATGGGGACCGTCTGGGAGGCGCGCCATCACCTGGAGCCGAAGCGCCGCGCCGTCGTCAAGATCATCCGGCCCGAGCTGCTGCCGCGCGTGGACATGGTCGAGCGCTTCTTGCGTGAGGCCGTGGCGGGTATGCAGGTCAAACACCGCCACCTCGTCGAGATCTACGACGTCGCGCAACTCCCCGACGGCCGCCCGTACATTCTGATGGAGTTCCTCGACGGCGGGGATCTGGAGGGCTACCTCGCGAGCTACCAGAAGCTCGGCGCCGAGGACGCGCTGCGGATCCTGGCGCAGATCGCCGACGGCCTGGAGGTGCTCCATGCCGCCGGCATCGTGCATCGCGACCTCAAGCCGTCCAACGTGTTCCTCGTCGAGGGCGAGGCGCGGCTCGTCAAGATCGTCGACTTCGGGCTCGCTAAGGCGCCGAGCAGCACCGGCGCGCGGCTCACGCACGCCGGCTTCGTCGCCGGCTCGCCGTACTACGTCGCCCCGGAGCAGGTCGTCGACTTCGCCGGGGTCGACGGGCGCGCCGACATCTACGCGCTCTCGATGATCGCGGTGCGGATGATCGCGGGCCGGCTTCCGTACGCGGTCGACGCCTCGAACGCCTCGAACCCACTCCTGGCCGCGTTGAACCTCCAGCGAGACAACCCGTTCCTGGCGCGACAGGTGCTCGAGCTCGAAGCCGCGCACGACGTGCCGCACGGGTGGTTTCCGATCCTCGAGAGAGGCATCGCCGTGCATGTCGACGCGCGCATCCAGCGCGTCCGCGACCTGGTCTTCGCGCTCGCCGACGAGCTGCCCGATGGCGAGCGCATCGTGCGCGCCGTGGCGAGTGACCTCTACCAGCGCGCGTCGCCGGTCGACGCCACGCGGAAGAACGCGAGCGACCGTCCACCGACTGCCGTCCTAACCGTCGGGGCACCGCCGCCAGCGCCGCCGCTCACCGGCACCTCCGGTCCGACGACACACGGTGCTGCCGCTGGCGCGATCGAGCCGCGCGGCGGGCAGGCGGCTCCATCGGCGCGCCGTCGGGGCGTGGCTCTCGCGGCGGTCGGCGCCGCTGTGGTGGGTGTCGCCGTTGTGGTCGGCCTGGCGCTCGACAGCAGCCCGGGCGGCGACCGCAACGATGAGACGCCGGCCGCCGCGCCGTCCCCCGAGCCGCGGGCGAGCAACAACCCGGCGGCCCCGAGCTCCCCGCCGCCACCGGCTCCGACGCTGCGGCGCATTCGCGTCGAGACCGAGCCCGCGGGAGCGATCGTAACTCTCGACGGCGAGACGCTCGGCCCGGCGCCCGCGATCGCGGCGCTACCGGAGGGATCGACAGTGGCGATCCGCGCCGAGCTGGCCGGCTACGCGTCGGCGGAGCAGCGCCTCGTAGTTGCCGAGGGTGCCGTGGCTCGCCTGGAGCTCGTCTCCTTGGTCGACGCGGGCGTGCCGGTGGTGGATCGTGCTGCGTCTGCGGTTACCGAGGAGCGGCGGCGCCCAAGATCGAAGACCAAGAACGATGGCAAGGGAACACAGGCCGCGACCGACGTGCGGAGCGGTGAGCCCGTGAAGGGAGAGCCTCCGCGCAAGACTCTCGACCTCGGGACCGCCGCGGGCCCCCGGTAGAGGCGCCGGCATCACCCCTGAGCGGCGAGATCGATGGCACGTGGTCTCAGGAATTACGACCTCCCGTGACCGCGGGTGCATGATCACCGTATGAGCGAGCTTAGCTGGGGGGCTGCCGGCCGCGTGGACGTCTCGGATCCGTTCTTCGACAGCCTTCGCGCCGACTACCCGGGCTTCAACGAGTGGTTCGCGCGCAAGGCGTCGGAGCCGGCCTACGTGTTCCGGGGCGACGGTGGCGGGATTGACGGCTTCCTGTACCTGAAGCTTGAGGGCGGCTCCGTTGATGACGTGCAGCCGGCGCTTCCCACCGCGAAGCGGCTCAAGATCGGGACCCTCAAGGTGAACCCACACGGTACCCGCCTCGGCGAGCGTCTCGTGAAGAAGGTCTTCGACCACGCGATCGAGGCGGCGGTCGACGAGGTCTACGTGACCGTGTTTCCGCGCCACACGAAGCTGGTTGATACCGGCGGCGTGAAACTGATCCATTCGGCAGCCTGAAACTGATCCACCCCCGACCGCGGAGCCCGCCCGTCAGGGGCGGGGCGTCCGCTGAAAGGGATGCTTCCGATGGATCAGGTTTACGTTGTGAGGCACAAGGTGCTCGTCGAGCGCCTGTCGGTGCGGCGGGTCGCCCAGGAGCTGGGGATCTCGCGGAACACGGTGCGGCGGTACGTGGAGGGCGCGCCGCCGGGCGTGCGCAAGGAGACGACGAGGCCGTCGCCGGTGAAGGACCGGGTGCGGTCGCGCGTCGCGGAGCTGCTCGAGGAAGCGAAGCACTGGACGGGCGGCAAGCAGCGGCTCACGTCGGTGCGGCTGCACGAAATCCTCCTCGGCGAGGGACAGCTCGTCGGCGAGCGCACGGTGCGCGAGCTGGTCGCCGAGTGGAAGCGCGTGCGGCGGGAAGTGTTCGTGCCGCTGACGTACAGGCCCGGTGACCTCGCCGAGGTCGACTTCTTCGAGGTCCTCGTCGACGTCGGCGGCAAGCGGCAGAAGGCGTGGATGTTCCTCATGCGGCTGATGCACTCGGGCCGCGACTTCGCATGGCTGTACGGCCGCCAGGATCAGGTCTGCTTCCTCGACGGCCACGTGCGCGCGTTCGAGCACTTCGGCGGCGTGGCGCATCGCGCGCTGTACGACAACCTCAAGCCGGCGGTGACGAAGATCCTCGTCGGCAGCGAGCGCGAGCTGTCGCTGCGGTTCGTCGCGATGGCGAACCACTACCTCCTCGAGCCGTGCTTCGCGCGCCCGGGCACCGGACACGACAAGGGCGGCGTCGAGGCCCGCGGCAAAGGCATCCGGTGGCAGCACCTCGTGCCGATCCCGTCCGGTCCGGACCTCGCGACGGTCAGTGCGCAGCTACTCGCGCGGCTCGACGCGCGGGCGGCGACGAAGCGCGACAGCGAGCGCCGCACCGTGGCCGAGCGTTTCGCCGACGAGCAGGCGAGGATGCTACCGCTGCCGCCGACGGCGTTCCGTGCCGCGGTGGTGCACCATCCACGCGTCTGGCGGCGCAGCCTCGTGCGCGTCGAGGGCGCGTTCTACTCGGTCTGGTCCGAGTGGGCGGGCCTCGATGTGCGCGCGTTCGCCGGCGCCGACACGATCGAGATCGTCGGCCCCGACGAGCGCGTCGTGATCCACCCGCGGGTGCGCCCGGGCAAGAAGCAGGTCGACTACCGCCACTACCTCCGCGAGCTGCGGAAGAAGCCGCAGGCGGTGCGGCAGGTCGCTGACGAGCTGATCCGTGACCTCGGCGAGCCGTACGCCGAGCTGTGGCGCACCCTCGTCGACGAGCACGGCCCGAAGGACGCCGCGCGTCGCTTCGCGCGCGTCCTCGGCGCGATCGTCGA
Source organism: Kofleriaceae bacterium (assembly GCA_020633495.1). Lineage (GTDB taxonomy): Bacteria > Myxococcota_A > Polyangia > Haliangiales > Haliangiaceae > WYBA01. The sequence continues at coordinate 6,771 of JACKDR010000025.1, forward strand.
TCTCGGCGAGCACGTCGTCGCTGCGCGCGTGCGCGCCGCGATCGAGAACGGCGATCCGGTCCTGCTCGCGCTGCAGCCGAACGCACCGCTGCCGGTCGCGCTCTCCGTCGACGCGTTGCCGGCCGCGCTGTCGGGCCACGACGTCGAGGCGGGTCGCGCTACCGACTACGATGCGCTGCTCGGAGGTGCCTCGTGAGCCGCGCCGCGATCGTCGCGGACCTGATCCGCGTGCAGGCTCGGCAGCTCAAGATGCCCGGTCTCGCGCGCGCTTTCGAAGAGCTCGCGCGACACGCGCGCGAGGAGCACTGGTCGTTCGAGGACTACCTGCACGACATCCTCGCCGCCGAGGTCAACTCGCGCGTCGAGTCTGCGGTGAAGCAGCGCATCCGTGGCGCAGGCTTCCCGGAGACGAAGACGCTCGACGAGTTCGACTTCGCGATCGCCGAGGGCATCGCGCCGGCGAAGATCGCCGAGCTCGCGAAGGGTGACTGGATCCGCGGCGGCGAGAACGTGCTGCTCGTTGGGCCGATCGGCACCGGCAAGACGCACCTCGCGATCGCGCTCGGCATCGAGGCTGCGCGGCAGCGCCGTCGCGTCGCCTTCCATCGCGCCGCCGATCTCGTGTGCGCGCTGATCGAGGCGCGCGACGCGAAGGAGCTCGGCCGCTTCCGCCGCAGGCTCGAGCGCGTCGATCTGCTGATCGTCGACGAGCTCGGCTTCGTGCCGTTCGACCACAAGGGCGGCGAGCTGCTCTTCAACGCGCTCGCGCAGCGCCACGGCCGCCGCAGCGTGCTGATCACCTCGAACCTCGCGTTCGGCGAGTGGCCGCGCGTGTTCGGCGGCGACGAGAAGCTCACCACTGCGCTCCTCGATCGCCTCGCCGAGGCGGCGACCGTAATCACGACGAAGGGCAAGAGCTACCGCATGCGGAAGCGCAGGGCGGACCAGGACGGCGGCGGTGAGGCCGCCCCGACTCCGCCGCCGACGGACTCCCCCGAGTCGTCAAAGCCCACCCCGAAGGCGCCGAAGAAGCGCTAGGCTGCCGGCGACCACTGAACAAACGGGTGGATCAGTTTCACTCCGCCGGAGTGGATCAGTTTCACGCTGCCGGGATCACTGGTCGAGTTGTTTGCACGCTACGGCTTCGCGAAGGTCGCGGAGAAGTCGGGGGCGGGCGGGGTCGAAGACGTCATGGTGCGATCGCTGCGGCGCCTCAGTGGTGACGTCGTCACCGACTACCCGCTCATCAACCTGGCCGGTCGCAAGTTCCTGCTCGCGATCTACCCGGACTGGCACACGCGCCTGCTGCCCGACTCGAAGCTGCACAACGAGTCGCCCGACGTCGTGAAGGACGTCTCACACACGAACAGCATCCACAAGGTCTACCTGACCGCGATGCAGGGAACGGCGAATCTCCGGCGCGGCGACCTGCTCGTGATCTACCGGACCGGTGACAACGCCGCGCCAGCGCGGTTTCGCTCAGTCGCGACGTCCATATGTACCGTGGAGGAGGTTCGTGACATCGCGACCTTCCCGAGCGTGGACGCTCTCCTCGAGTACTGCGCGCCGTACAGTGTGTTCACCGACGACGAGTTGCGGCGCTTCTGGGCGAACCGCAAGTATCCGAACCTGGTTCGTTTCGCCTACAACGCGGCGCTCAAGAAGAGGCTCACCCGCGGTGATCTGATCGATCACGGGGTGATCGACGAAAAGGCATACGCGGGCTTCGCGTCGCTCACCGACGCGGGGTTCCAGGTGATCATCGAGCGCGGAGGTATCAGTGCGAGTCTTGTTATCGATCAAGCCTGAGTACGCTGAGAAGATCCTCGACGGCACGAAGCGGTACGAGTACCGCAAGGCCGCCCCTCGCAACGAGGCGGTCCGTGTCGTCGTCATCTACGCGACCATGCCGGTGGGTAAGGTGATCGGGGAATTCGAGGTGGGCGGCATCTTGCGCGAGTCTCCCGATGCTCTGTGGAGGCGGACCAGAGCCGCGTCGGGCATCTCTCGCGCGTTCTTCCAGTCCTACTTCAGCGGCCGTGGCGAAGCCGTCGCGATCGCGGTGCGCAGTCCGAAGCGCTATTCCAAGCCGCTGCGACTACAGGAAGTGTCTGGCTCGGCGACGCCACCGCAGTCTTTTCAGTACCTCGCCGACGAGGCTTGATCTCGCCTCCCCGATGGGGCCCCTGGTTTGTCGGCGTCAACGACCCGCGGCTCCGTGTGGTGCTCGATGGGCTGCAGTCGCGGCGGCGGCGGGTTGAAGGTTCCGTCGATGCCCGGCCTGTATGGCTCCACCTGTTCAGCGATCACAGGCGGAACCGACGCGCGGGCGAGGTGAGTGGCACCGTACCGGACGACGTCTCCGCGCCGGATTGCGCTGTTGATCGCGGAACGCAGGCCCGTGGCGATGTGGCCGTCCGTGCGCAAACGCTCGAACTCCACGCCCATGTTATTGCGGGCCCACTCTGCGGCGCGGCGGATTGCGTCCTCGCGCTCGATCGGTTCGCCGTCCAGGATGGAGACGAGAGCGTTGCGCCAGTCGTCGGTCGTCATCGCTTGCGCGGTCTTGATCGCACGCACGTGTCCTCGCCGCGGCCGATCGAGCACGCCCAACTTGACTGCCCTCTCGACCGCGCCGAGCACGGTGGCGTAGAGCTGCCCGTCCGTCCGCAAACGCTGGAAGCTCACGTGCCCGCGCTCGCGCAGGTGGTCGGCGACGATTCGCACGGCCGCGTCCTTCTCGACGTGCCCGCGCAGCCACAGCGCAGCAAACACGGCCGCGTGCCGCGCGTCATCGTCGAGGTACTCCAGCGCGGTCGCTGCCGCCGCCGCGGAGTCGGCGTTCTCGGCGAGGTCCTCGGACTCCTTCACGACGTTCGAGTCGACGCGCCTCGGCCGTGCCTTGCGGAGCGGGTCGTCGCCACCGTTGGCTTCAAGGTCGGCCTTGAGCTTCATGATGGTTGACCCACCCTTGGGCTCCCGGGGAACGTCCGCCGAACTCGCACGGCGCTTCCCCCGATGCACCTGCGCACCGTCCGAGCTGACGCCGAGGACGCGCGCCAAGAGCTGTTCGGCCGTCTCATAGGTGCGGCCTTCGATACGCGCCAGCTCGGCCTCGGACGGGACTAACCCCAGAGATCAGTTGGGTTGAGCCGGGTAGCCGCAGTGAGTGAACCAGTTCCGGCAATGCCGTTCTGTGACGCGATGGCGTGCGCGTCGCGCGACGCGTCGAAGAGCTTCGGGCTGGCGCGGCGCCACGCGACGAACGTACTGCTTCTGGAGTGCCCAGCCTGATTCGATCGGGTTGAAGTCCGGCGAGTACGGGGGCAGGTAGATGACTCGAACTCCGCGAGCTGCACAGGCGAGCGCCACACGTGGGTCGTGATGCGCACGCAGGTTGTCCATAACCAAGACGTCGCCGCGGCGGAGCTTCGGCAGCATCTTGGCCTTCAACCAGGCCACGAAGCGGTCCTTGTTCGCTGTTGCAAACATGCTGGTCAGGACCACCCACCCGGAGAGACGGATCGCACCGAGCAAGGTGAGGTTCGTGCCCCAGTTCACCGGCACTCGGTCGATGAGCTCCTCTCCACGCTTCACCCAGGCGTGGCTCCGACTCATCGATAGATTCATGCCCGACTCGTCGAGGAAGACGAGCCGCTTGACCGGCACGCGGCGGATCTTCCTCAGGTAGGCCGCACGCTTTGCGACGACGTCCGGCCGTAGACTCTCCAACGGCCGTCGGCGCTTTTTTTTACAACGTAGCCGTGTCGGCGCAGCGCGCGCTTGATGCTCGAGACGTGTACCCGTTCGCGGCGAGGGCGCGTGCGGTTGAACTCGGCGGTGATCTCGCCAGCCGTCGCGTCACGAATGACCGCCAAGGCCGCTTCGAGATCGCCGAGCGAGATCCGAGAGGGCACGCCGCCAGCCTTGGGCGACGGCGTGAGAACGCCAGCGCGGCGATGCAGGCGCACCCAGCGCTTCACCGATGCCTCGCCGACCGCGAACCGGGCGGCGACCTGGGGGTAGCTGCCAACGCCGGCTTCGTACGCTGCGACCGCACGTGCCCGCAGCTCGACCGAGTGCGCTTCTGCCATGCAGCCAGCAGATCAGAGCCGGATCCAGGTTTCAAGACCTCGGATCAACCCAAGCGAACACTGGGGTTAGCTCACCGCGGAAGGCTTGGCCAAGGATGGCCTGAGGAAGCGAGTTGACGCGCGCACGCGCAGCGTTGGCCGAGCGATCGATGGTGTCGGCGACTTGGAAAAGCTCTGTCACTCGTCGCAGGATTTCCGCCTGCTCGTTAAGGGGAGGCAACAGGATCTCGAGGCCACGCAGGATCTCTAGGTTGATATTGAACTGCCCCGCGCTTGTCTTTGCATGCCGCGTGAGCTGTTCGCGTCCCGACGGCGACGTGAGGAAGCAATGGAGGTACCGAGGGAGCAGCGTGCCCTCGTCGGATCGCAGGCGGATCAGATAGGAAGCAAATGACGTCAATGTGGGCAACACCGGCACGACCGCGGCCTTGCCGATCAGGTCGAGACTCCCGTTGGTTCGGCAGACCAGGATGTCACCGGGTTCAACGCACACCCTGGCCCAGTCCTCGCTGGTGTCAGGCGCGAATTTCATGTCATCGAGATCGAGTTCCCCTCGCGCAATGTTTGGGATGCGCAGCACCGGCACGCCTCCGCGACTCTCGTAGCTGCACTTCGCCGACGTTCCATACCTTGCATCGCGCAGCATCGGCTCAAGTCGCGTCGCGGTCCAGCCCGGTGGTACATCGCCATCGACTGGCGTGCCGCCATTGGCACTTCGCCACTCTTCGGTGAGCTTGCCGCAGCAGGCGGCGGCGAGGACCGCCTGACGGAAGCGCTTGAGGATCGCGGGGACCTTGGCGAGCCGTTCCTTCGCCGCGCTCACCTCCCCGAGCACCGCCTCGACCTTGGTTACGATGCGCCGTTGCTCCGCCAGGGGTGGCAGCGCAAGGTGCAACGCCAATACCTCGGGGAAGTAGATCGTGGTGTGGGTGCTCCCCTTTCCGAACTCACGGATGTGGGATCCCTCGGCCATGAGCGCGTACATCAGATAGCCAGGATCCAGCGCCGGACCACATACCCAGTTCACGAAGTCTTGGCTGGTCGCCATCGGGCGACCTAGTCGCGTCACGTACCCTACGGACGCCGTTCGCGACAAGCAGATCGTGTCTTTGGGCAACCAGCGAGCGGCCGAGTTGGCGAGTCCTTCCTCCGTCACGTTCTCGTCGGTCGCGTGGATGACGCCACCGTGGTGGACTCTCGCATCGGGAATGCTGACCCAAGGCACATCGCCGCCCCAGTATTCCGGGTGCTTCCGGCTCGGCGTGTGACCGCTCTCGAGCCTCGCGAGCGCGGTGAGTTTCTTCCATGTCCATCCTTCGGGGGCCTCGCGACCGTCGTAGCCAACGGACAGCGCCGCGACGCCCGCGATGAACTCGTCAGACTCGGCGCGGCTCATGCGCTCCTGCTCAGCATCAGCGCGACTCGTTGGAGCCCTGCCGTGGCGGCCTCCAATTCGGCGAGCGCGTCGGTCACTAGCTCGTCGGGTTCGGGCAGATCGCCGGAGTCGTCGAGGGAATCCTCCTTGAGCCACTTGAACCCGTCGAGCTTGTAGCCCTTCTCCCTGACCTCGGAAATGTGGAACTTGCGCCAACGGTCCTCCTTGGAGTCGGAGGGCTTGCGTTTGGCCTTGCCGTCGGGGTTGCTCCCGTAGCACCGCTCAAAATCCGCGAAGTGAGCGGCAGTGAGCGGTCGGTCCTTCTTCGTGATCCCAGGGACGTTTGTGCGGGCGTCGTAAATCCATACGTTCTCCGTCGAGTATCCCTTCGTGAAGAACACGATGTTCGCCTTCACGCCCTGGCTGTAGGGCGTGAACGTGCCGCGTGGGAGTCGCAGGACCGTGTGGACGTCGCAGTCCTCCATGATCAGCTTGAACACCTCGCCGGCCTGGTCCTCGAACAGGCAGTTGTCAGGCAGCACCACGCCCGCTCGACCGCCCGGTTTGAGCACGGTCAGGATGTGCTGGAGGAAGTTGAGCTGCTTGTTCGATGTCGAGACGGTGAAGTCGTCGCGCTCCGGCGCCTGGTTGGCGCCGCGCGTCCCGAATGGTGGGTTGGTCAAGATCACGTCGAAGCGCGCGCTCGACGGCGGCTCGTAGATCGTGTCGCCGAGGACGACGTCCGGCTCGACACCGTGGAGGTACACGTTCATCAGCGCCATGCGCCGCGGGCGCGCGACGAGCTCCTGGCCGTGGTACGTGCCGCGACGGATGCGCTTGGCGACGTCCCGATCGAGGGCGCCGCCCTTGGTCTGCTCGACGAGCCACTCGTACGCGGCGACCAGGAACCCGCCGGTGCCGCAGGCAGGGTCGCAGACCGTGAAGTCCGGTCGCGCGCGCGGGTCGGGCTTGAGGCAACGCACGATCGACTGAATCAGAACACGCGGTGTGAAGTACTGCCCCGCGCCCTTCTTGCCCTCGGCGGCGGCCTTCTCCAAGAGCCCCTCGTACGCCTCCGCCTTCACGTCGACGCCGAGGCTCGTCCAGTCGGTTTCGTCGATCAATCCGATGAGCTTCTTGAGGTTCACCGGGTTCGAGAACCGCGACTGCGCTCCGGCATAGATGTCGCCGAGGATCCCGGGCTGCTTGCCGAGCGCGCGCAGGGCGTCGGCGTAGTGGTCGGTGAGCTGCGTCCCGCTGAGGGCGCGCAAGCTCGGCCAGTCGCAGGTCTTTGGGATCTTGACGCCGCGCTCGTCGGCCATCTTGAGGAACAGCAGGTACGTGATCTGCTCGATGTAGTCCCCGTAGTCGATGCCGTCATGGCGGAGGGTGTGGCAGAACCCCCAGAGCTTTCCGACGATGTCACTCATGCAGCGATGGCCTCGTTCAGATCTTGGAGCAGGGTGGTGATGCGCGGGCCGAACGCGCGGCGCGCCGCCGTGAGCCCACCCTCGCGCTGGAAGATCGGGATCAGGTCGAAGTCGTCCGGTTCGATCGAGAGGTTCTCGACGAGGTGGGTGCGGATCCGTTCGAGCCACGCCTGTTGCGGTTCGGTGAACGTCTGCCCGGCGGTCACCTTCGAGAACGCACGCTCGACGCGTTCCGCGGCGGTGAGCAGCGGCTGGTGCTCGTCGGCGGCGTGCTTGACCATCGAGATCAGGTCGACGAGCGAGCGGTGGTAACGCGCCTCGTGGGCGCGCTGGAGGTTGTCTACGGTGAAGCGCGGCGAGGTGGTCACGAGTTTCTTGCGCAGCTCGTTGAGGGGCTCGTAGCCCCAGTCTCGAGGCCGGTCGAGCAGGATACGGATGGCCTCGATCTGGGCCGGGTTGTCCCGCACGAAGCGTTCGAACGCGGTCAGGTAGTCCTCGGGCTTGTACTCGACGCCCCCCGCGTCGCGGAAGGTCCAGCGCGACGAAACCTGATCCTCGATCGCGTCGGCGATCAAGAAGCGGCGCGGTGGTCGCGGGTAGTTGACAAGGAGATCCTGGAACGTCGGGTCGCGCAGGAGCTTCATGGTCTTGGTGAAGTCCTTGCGGAGCGCGGCTGGGAGCGCCTTGGCGAAGCCGCTGAGGTCACCGTCGGGAATGTAGGCGGCCATCATCTCGCGCGCTTCCCCGCTCAGTTGCTTGTCGATGCGGTGGAGACGCTTGACCAGGCACCCGACGTTGTAGTCGCGGTCCTTGTTGGCCCAGATGTCGTCGATGATCTCGCTGATCGTGCGGGACGGCTTGTCCGGCGGCTCGGCGGTGATGTCGGTGGCGCTTCGGAAGTACTCGAGGAGCGTGCCGTCGAAGCAATCGAAGACCGTGAACCGGTCCTTGTCCGGGAAGCGCTCGCCCTTGCGCGTGCCGCGCCCGAGCATCTGCTCGAAGAGGATGCGGCTCTTGACCGGGCGCAGAAAGACGATGAACTCCAGGTCGGGGATGTCGACGCCGGTGGAGAGCAGGTCGACGGTGACCGCGATGCCCGGGTTGGGGCGGTTGCGGAACTCGCGGATCCGCTGGAGCGGTCGGTCGACCCGGCCGGTGATCTTCTCAACGAACGCGTTACCGCGGCCGTACTCGTCGCGGAGCATGGTGACGAGCTGATCGGCGTGCGAGGTGTGCGGCAGGTCGTTGGCCGCGAAGATGAGAGTCTTCGGGAAGCGGCCGGTGCGTGCCTCGTGCGCGTCGGTGTACTTGCGCAGTTCAGCCACGATCCTGCGGTTGGAGTCGGGTGCCGTGATGCGGCGCTCGACCTCGCTGCTCGGAAACTCGCGCTCGTCTTCCAGAAGATCGAGCTGGATGGTGCCGGACTCCGGATCGACCGCGGTGACCTGTTCGCCCTCGCGAAGGAAGACCCCGTTCATGCGCACGTCCGAGCGGACCGCCACGGCGTCGTAGTCCACGAGGTAGTTGTCGCGAACGGCCTCGGCGTAGCTGTAGCGGTAGGCGAGGTGCTGGAAGTACGCGGTCGTGTGCTTGGCCGGCGTGGCGGTGAGGCCGATCTTGATCGCGTCGAAGTGATCGAGCGTGCTGCGCCACGCCGACTGCTCGGCGGCGGTGCAGCCGCGGTGGCACTCGTCGGCGATGATCACGTCGAACGCATGGATCGGGATGTCGAGCTTGTCGGCGTCGGGGTCGGCGCCCTCCTCGGTGTTGCCGATCGCGGCGTCCCGACCGAGCACGTTGATCGCCATGCGCTGGATGGTCGTGACGTAGACGTAGGCGAGGCCGGTCTTGGGGTTGGTGAGGTAGCTCTCGGGCAGGAGCTTCGGATCAAACTTCTCGTCCTCGCCGAAGTCCTCCCGCTGGAAGCGGTTGGAGTAGACCTCGTAGATCTTGTCGAACTTGAGGCCGGGCTCGGCCTCGAAGGATGAGAACGCGCGCACCGTCTGTGCTGCGAGCGCGCGGCGGTCGACGAGGAACAGGATCCGCTGGCCGACCCCGGCCTTCATCAGCCGGTAGGCTTGGTTGACTGTGGTGAAGGTCTTGCCGACGCCGGTGGCCATCGCGACCAGGAGCGCGCGGCGGCGGTCGGCGATGGCCTGCTCGACCGCGGTGTTCGCGGCGATCTGGTACGGACGGAGTCGCGGGTGCGCGTTCGGCGTGGCCAGCAGCTTTGCGCAAGCGCTGTCGAGGTCGCGGGTGAGGAGCTCGCGGAGCCCGTCGGGCGTGTGGACGTCGGCGACCCGCCGCGAGCGGTTGAGCGGGTGCCGGACGTCATGGAACCAGGTGACCTCGCCGCTCGTCGAGTAGAGGAACGGGATGCGATGGCCGTCGAAGTTGTAGGTGCCGCCCTGGAAGCCGCGCGAATACCGCGCGGCCTGGGTCAGGACATTCTGCGGGCCGACGGTGAGCTTCTTCGCCTCGACGATCCCGGCGGCGGCGCCGTCGAGCCAGAGCGCGTAGTCCGCCGGCCCGTTCGCCGTGGGCTCCTCCTCGGTACGGTACGCGCGGCCGATCGGGCTCGTGCCACGCCTGGCGCGCTTCCACCCCAGGGCGTCCAGCCGGGGATCGATGCGACGCTTGCGCGTCTTCCATTCAGGCTCGTCGGGCGCCATCCCCAGGACCCAGGGTACTATCCGGCGCGCCCGGCTGTCACGGACCTTACTCCGGCAGGCTGCCCGAGTCGCAGCGCCTTCGGAAGCGGGCGCAGCGAACGCCAAGCACCGCTGACCCGTCACAGGGTGGTGATACTGTCGATGGCATGCTCGCGGCAGAGGCGCTTCAGACTGCGTGCCCATCGTGCTGGTGCGTCGAGGTCACGTCCGAGCACCGCTGCAACGCGATCCAGGATCTGGTCCGCCCGGACGACGTCATCCACCTGTTTCGTCGCCCGTTGCGCCACCCGGTGATTCAGCACGCGCTCGCCAATCGGGTCGCGGGCTGGATGCAGCGGGCCTTCCGCCGCGGCGCCCTGCGCTACATCCCTGACCCGGAGGGATGCGATATGTGGTGCCCGCCGGCTCTCACTCTCCAGCGCCGTGGCGGCGACTGTGACGACCTCGCGATCCTGGCCGCATCGGTGGTGCTCGCTGGTGGCGGAGACTGCGACGTGATTGTCGGCCATTTCTGCGACGGACGCGGGTGCCAAGGCCACGCCTGGGTTGAGGGTGTCGACGAGCGCGGAGCGTTCCTGCTAGAGGCGACGACGGGCGCGTTGTACCGGGACCAGGTGCCTGCCGGCTACATCAGCCATCTCATCCTGCGCCCCGGCGTCTGCGCGGTCGCCGCGTGACGGGCGTTTCCGCGCCGAACTGAACGGACGGGCCAGGGGACGCGCGCACCCGACACGTTCGCGCAGCCCATCAAAAACCGGGCCGAGATTCACCGCTGCGGGGTGAGGTGCCGATCCCTCCCCTCCCGAGATCTTGCAGCTGGCAAGAGATCTGCTCACGATGGGGCTGTGTTTCTCCTTCCTCATCCCATCTGTGCTGCGAAGGATGCTTCGCGGTTGGTGTGCGCGGCGAGCTGCGCGGTGGATGAGGTCGCCCGCGATCGGATCAACCCGAGTGTCACCGAACCGGCGGGGGCCAGTTGAGAAGCGCCGACCTATCCGAGGAGGACCGTACGCTGCTGCGGCAGTTCCTCGACGACCTCCGTCGTGACGAGCTGCTCTCCTTCATGCGCACGCGCCAGGTCGAGGGGCGCTCCGGGAACAAGGGGGACTTGCTCGACAACCTCTTCGAGGCGATGGACGCGGGCCATGTCGCTCTCCGGGATCTCATCGGGCTTCTGGATGACGCCGAGCCGTGGGCCCGGCAGCATGTGTTTCTCTATGAGGGCCCGCCGCTGTCCATCGTGCGACGCTGGCGCAAGGCGGACGAAGCACACAAGGTGCTCGCTCAGGCCAAGCTTGCCAAGTACGTCGGCAAGCAGGTCCCGTTGTTCCTGCCTGAGAAGCTGATGCTCACCAGCATCGAGTACCAGGATGGGGCGCGGCTCCGCGTCGTCGCTGTCGAGAAACGTGTCTCGCGGGAGCGTGCGCAGGACCACGACGAGGAGGAGACGATCGGCGACGAGCGGATCGAGTACCAAGCGTACCGGAAGCGAACCACCCGCGGGCTGATTGCATTCGAGTGGGACCTCGTCGAGAACGTCGCGCACCTGCAGGTCTCACAGCTTCCGTCGGGCAACGACTACGACGAAGCTGAAGCGCGGATGGCGAACCTCTTGAAGGACTGGGTCGACCTGTCGCAGTTCTCTCGCGTCGATATTGGGCGGGCGATCGTTCGCTTCGAGATGGACGAGCAAGGGGGTGACGCAAGCCTGCGGTGTCATGGAATCGACTACGCGACCACGCAGGGGCGGCGCGTCATCGCCAAGAGCAAGCACAAGGATCAGCCGCTACTCGGTGAGGAAGCCGTCGTCGATGATGCGCTGGTCAACGTCCGCACGACGGGCGGGACGGGACACAGCGGCAACGTCTACTTTCTGCCCACCAAACAGAACCCACTCGAAGGTGACGTTCACGTCTACCTCGTAGGAGGAGATCGGCAGCGCATCAACTTCCCCACCGACAACCGCGAGGAGGACGTGCGGCATGTTCTCGACCGAATTAGGGCGGCTGCAAAGTAGTCATCCTTGTTTGCGGGACGAGCTTGCCTCTGCCCACCGGTGGCTCATCACATGCGGGCCGAGCGCGATCCTGGAGGTCGCGGCGGTCGCGCGCGTGCTGGTGATCGACGAGGCGAAGGCCGATGCGATCCTGCGGCTCTACGTCGCGGTTGGCGTCCTCGAGACGGCCACCTGCAAGAAGTGCCGGGGGTGCACCACCCTGAACGATGTCGACGCGAGGTACTGCACTGATTGCAGCAACGACGGGGAGGCGATGTTCGACATCGCCGAGATCATCCGCTTCTCGCATTCTTCACGAGAGAAGCTCAAGGCCCGGCCGAAGGGCACGCTGACTGCGAGGGAGAACGTGACGCCATACACATCGGATCCGAAGCTGCACATTGCCGACGCCGATCTATCCGCTGAGCACATCAAGCCATGGGTGTCGCTGCCGCAGACCGAGGAGGGTTACCTCGTCGACTGCGAGCGGATCGGTGATGATGAGATCAAACGCGTCCTGTCGCGCCTAGAGAGGCTCGGGATCTGTTTGATCCGCGCGAGCGGCTTCAGCGCCAAGGATCCGGTGCTGGAGGAGATCGCGGCGATGCTCGGCGTGCCGGCCGACGACCAGAACGCCGTGGTCGGATCCGTGAAACGAATCGCGCCGACACGCGAAGCGCCGCCGACCACTGGCAACTCTTCACTCGCCCTAGGGCCTCACGTCGACGGTACGCAGGATCCCACGACGCCACAGCTCTTGATGTTCCGGTACGTCGTGAACGCTGAGCTGGGCGCCCGCAGCCAGTTCTGGGACATCGCGCAGGTACTCCTCGAGATCCCGGAGGACGAGCGCATCGCGATGATCGCGAGGCTGAGCCGTCCCGACGCTGCCGAGTTCAAGAAGTCCACCGGGGCCTTCCGGGGTCCGCTGATCTCGTTGCGCACGCCGTACAGCGCAGCCTGGCGCTACCGCGTCGACGACATCATTCAAGTGCACCCCGACGTGCAGGCTGACCACGACCGGCTCCAAGAACGCCTAGCAAAACGCGGCTTGGAATACCTCCCGAGGAGGAACGACATCGTGGTCTTCGACAACTGGCGGATCATGCACGGGCGTTCTCAGGTGGAGGGCGAGACGCAGCGCCTACACGACCGAATCTGGATCCGCGAGATGCACCCCGAGATCCAGATCCGGCTTGGGCTCCGCCCGCTGCCGGCGGCTGCCGTAGCTGCACTGAAGGTGGCTGGATCGCGATCCTGAGGGGAACATCCCATCGGGCGGTGGGCGCCGAACTGCGCTTGGTTGGCCTTGTCGGCCGCAGACCAGCGCATCGAGATCGAGGCCGCGAGAAAGGCGGCGAAGTCGACCAACCACCTTGCGCGCTGAACAGCGGGGCCGGCGCTACCGGTGCATCCTTGCGCGAAAAGCGCAATCCATTCAGACGTTCAGGGGCGATCCCCGGGGGGTGTAGAGATTCCTGGCTGAGGCCCTTGTCAGAGAGCGCGGCTAGGGTGGTCAACGTCGACGTCTGCGTTGCCAAGGTCGGTAGCGGTGACGGCGACGAAGCAGTTCGCCCTGGAGTACGCGCATGAGCACCACGCATGAGTTCCACATCGTCGTGAACGGTAAGCAGAAGACGGTGACCACGGACCAGACGAAGGAGCTGACCTACGAGGACGTGGTCCGGCTCGACTATCCGAACGCCGTCTTCAACGACAACCAGACCGTGTACACCGTCACCTACAAGCGCGGCGAGGGCAACAAGCCGGAGGGCGAGCTCGCCCAAGGCGACCGGCTCAAGCTGAAGGAGGGGATGACCATCAATGTCACGCCCACTGATCGCTCGTAACGATGATCTCCGCCGTCTTCGCGACGAGGGCTACGAGATCGAGGTGAGCCACGGCTACGTGCTCGTCCACGTCCCCTATGTGGACTCGAACGCGACGATCCGGATCGGAACGCTAGCGTGCGCCTTCACGGAGCGGCAGCCCGGCGTGCTCGCCCGGCCGAACGACCACACCGCGCTCTGGGCTGGTGCGCCGCCGTGCCACCGAAACGGAGAGTTGATGGTCGGCATCAAGGCGAGCGACGTGCGCACCCAGATCCGCCCCGGCCTGGTCGCAACGATCCACCTCTCGAACAAGCCGCGCGTCGAGGGTGGGCGGTACGTCGAGCCGGACTACTACGAGAAGTTCAAGCGGTACATCGGCATCATCTGCGCGCCCGCGGAGTCGCTGGACGCCACGGTCCGAGCCGCAACCAACCGAACGGTCCCCGTCACCGACGACGATGCGCCGTTCGTCTACACAGACACGGCTTCCAGCCGCGCCGGCATCAACGCCGTGTCGGACAAGCTGAAGCCGTTGACGATCGCGATCGTCGGGCTCGGAGGGACCGGGGCGTACGTGCTGGACTTCGTGGCGAAGACCCCGGTGAAGGAGATCCGGCTGTTCGACGATGATCCGTTCTACTCGCACAACGCGTTCCGCGCACCCGGCGCCGCCTCGCTCAGCGACCTAGAGGTGAAGCCGACCAAGGTCGGCTACCTCGCCGCCCAATACGGGAAGATGCACAAGCATATCAAGGCGCACGACGTGCGGATCGAGGCAGCGACGCTGCATCTGCTCGATGGTGTCGACTTCGTGTTCATCTGCGTCGATGACGGCGAATCACGTCGCGTGATCATCGAACGCCTCGTCGCCCGTAGCACCCCGTTCATCGACGCCGGCATCGGCGTGAACCTGGTTGAAGAGACGGCCTCGCTGGTGGGCACGGTCCGTGTGACGACGGCATCCGCCGAGAAGCGGGACCACGTGCTTGGCGGCAAGCGTATCCCGGTCGCACCCAGGGCGCCTGACGACGACTACCGCCGGAACATCCAGATCGCCGACCTCAACGCCCTCAACGCGGTGCTTGCGGTGATCCGCTGGAAGAAGCTGTTCGGGGTGTACCGGGACGGCGAGCGCGAGCACCACAGCACGTACACCATCGACTGCAACCTGCTGACCAGCGACGAGCAGCCTGATGCCGCGTAGGACCGCCTTCGAGCCGCGATTCGTCGAGTTCGTCCCCGAGCTGGTCGAAGAAGGCGTCCTGTACATCTCGATCGAGTACGCGACAGTCGTCCATAAGTGCTACTGCGGTTGCGGCAACCAGGTCGTCACGCCGCTGGCGCCGGTGTTCTGGGAGCTGACCTTCGACGGTGAGGCGGTCTCGCTGTTTCCGTCGGTGGGGAGCTGGGGCTTCCCGTGCCGTTCCCATTACTGGATTGTTCGGAACCGGGTCGTCGAATCTTGGCCGTGGAGCGACGACGAGATCGCCTACGCTCGGGGCCTCGATGCGCGCGGTCGGCGCGAGTACTTCGGGCGCCGCTGGGAGCGCGAGGTCAAGCGCGATGCCGCGGGGGCCGACGACGAGGCCCCCGAGTGAGGCGCGCCGCCGTTCAGCATCGCTCGTCATGAAGGAGCCGAGACAGGACGCGCGTTGGCGCGTACCATCGAGCTGTGCGGGCCGTCCTCGTTCGCATGGGGATCGATCAGGCGTACGGAAACTGGAACGGCCCAGTCGATCCCGAGTCCCACGAGTTCGTCTACGTCCCGATTCCCGAGGGGCGTGAGACCTTGCCGGACCTCGCGACTCCTTACGCGACGGTCGTCAGCGCGCTCGCGGCGTTCGCGAACGGGCGCGTCGTGGATGCGAAGGCGTGCGTCCTCCCTGGTGCCTTGCTCGGGCGCCAGATGCATCTCGATCCTGACTTCCAACGCCTCTCGTACGGGAACAACCCCAACTCTCGCGGCGACATCATCAACCGGCTCGCTGCAGACGACGTCGTCGTGTTCTACGCCGGGCTTCGTCCATGTCGACCCGGCGGCGCCGAGCGCGCCGGAAAGCTCATCTACGCGATCATTGGCCTCTATCGAGTGATCGAGGTCGTACAGCTCGCGACCGTGGAGCCGGCTCGCTGGCACGAGAACGCGCACACGCGCAGAGTCACGCCGACGCCCAACGACGTGATCGTGCGTGCGGCCCCGGCCGTCAGCGGTCGCTTGCGTCGCTGCCTTCCGATCGGCGACTGGCGCGATCGGGCGTACCGGGTCTTCCCCGAGTTGCTCGCCTCGTGGGGGAACCTTTCCTGCAGAGATGGCTACCTTCAGCGAAGCGCCATCCCGCCCACGTTTCTTGAAGCCAAACGCTTCCTCGCATGGTTCGAGGCGCAGGGACCAGAACTCGTCCAGGAGAACAACTAACGCCATGGGCGCACCGGTGATCATCGTCCACTTGCGCCGGCCCCGCTCCGGCGACAAGCGTACCGATCCGCTCTACGAGTTCGGCAGCTTCGGGCTGACGGGGTGTCACCGAACGAACCTCCTAGCCGATCAGTCCGCGGCCGGTGCCCGGCTGGCGTTTGCCCAAGGCGGGGACCTGGGGTTCCGCTTGGTCATGCTGACGCCGCCGGTCGACGTCCGATCGCTCGTCGATCGGCGCGAGGCGTTCTGGTCTCCCCACGCGATGCCTCTCCGCTACGACACGGCGCCGGTGCTGATCGACAACGACGGCTCTAGTGACGTCGCCGGAATGCGCGAGCTACTCGCCACTGTCAACCGCACCACGTGGCGCGAGAAGTTCTCCAGCGCATTCCGAACGCGAAAGCAACCGCTCGACGCGGCGATCGCCGCTTCCATCGTTCGCGCGTGGGAGCAGGCCGTAGAGTGCGGCGCCGAGCGCGCCGAAGCGTATTGGGAAGCGCTGCCGTACTGGGACGCCGACGTCATCGATCGGGATCGGCAAGCGACGCACCGGGGCCTGCTCATCGCGGCGCGCGGCGAGGTCCCCGACGTCGAGGAGAACGACGACGACGGCGACGTGAACGACGAATCGGTCCCGGCTGGCGTCTCGTGCCGCCCGCGAGCCGCTCGGCCTGAATCGCCGACGGTGGGGCGACCGGCTCGCCGCTGCTGATCGCGACGATCGCGATCCTCGCCGCAGCGGTTTGGGATCACCGCTGCGGCGCCATAACGAGAAACCGCGCGCCGGAAATCGCTGCAATTTCGCCTGCTGCCCGCGACGCCCAGAGGCATCCCACCTTTGCCTACCCGCGGAGCCGACGCAGGGCGATCAAAACCAAGTAGTACCGGGTAGATACTTTCGCAGCGTGAGCCCCCGCTACGAAAGTTGGACAACGCCTGGCTATCTTCTTGATAGTCCAGGCGTTTCCGCTTTTCGGGCCCCGGGTCGAGGAGGATCGAGCATGGAAGCAGCGTGCCCTTCGCGAAGACGCCCTCGGTGGTCCTGACGATCCGGATCTCGCCGTCGCGATGCCAGCGGCGTAGCCGCGCGCGATCGTTGTCGAGGTCGTCGCCGAGCCGGACCTCGAGATCGGTGACCATCGTGCCGATCTCGTCGATGCTTGGGAGACGTAGCGGCTCCTGGGCTTCGTGCCGTAGCCGCTCCACGGTGGCGCGATCGGACTTCGCCTGCGCTTCCAGATCGCGGAGCCCGGACACGACCGCCTCAGAACGGTCGCCGTCCGCGATGAAGTCCACGAGCCCCTTGATCCGGTTCTCGGTGCGCTCGATCCGCTCGCGGTGCGTCTTGATCTCGGCTTCGAGGTTCCGCGAGTAGTCGCGCAGCTCCTCCGCGATGCGCTTGCGCACGTAGGCGATGCCGTCCTGGCTCTGCAGCCGCTCGCGGAGCGATCGCAGAACACCGCGGCGGAGCACGTCCTCCCGTAGGCTCACGTTGTTCGCGCAGGTGCCCTTCGTCCGGTTCGTGCTGCACCGGTAGTAGGTCGCCGAGCTGCCCGCGAGGATGCTCATCGGCGCCCCGCACTCGTCGCAGACCAGGATGCCGGAGAGCAGGTACGATGACCGCTTCGGCGAGATGATCCGCTCGGTCTTCGAGCCCTGGGTGTACTTGCGGTGGACCGCCTTGAGGCGTGCCTGGGACTCGTCCCACGTCTCCTGATCGATGATCCGCAGGTCCGGCCGGTCCATCGTGATGACCTCGTCCGCGGCGCGCTTGCGCGGAATGCGCTTGTTGGTACCCGGAACCTTCACCCACTGCTTCTCCTTGAAGCGCCAGGTCCCCGCGTAGCGCTCGTTGTAGAGGATCGCGCGGATCGTCGACACGCCCCAGCCGAAGCGCTTGTGCTTGGTCCCGGCGCGTGGCGACGCGATGCCCTCCAGGTTCAGTTTGCGCGCGATGCCCAGCAACGATCCGCCATGGATGTACTCGGCGAAGATGCGCCGGATGATCGCGGCGGCCTCCTCGTCGATCTCGATGCGGTGGCCGATCACGTTGCCGAGCTTGTCGGCCTCGGGGACGGTGCGGTAGCCGAACGGCACGCCGCCCGTTGCGAACCCTCGCAGGGCGCGACCTTCCAGGCCGCGGAGCGTCTTGTCGCGGAGCGTGTCGAGGAACGCGTCCGCCATCATGCTCTGCATGAAGAACGTCATCTTGGCGTTCTTGCTGCTCGTGTCGATGCCGTCCGCGACGCTGATCAGGGGAACATCCGCGAACTGCAGCCTCTTGAAGATTGACGCGGCATCGGCGAAGTCGCGCGAGATGCGCGAGATATCCTCGGTGACGATGACGCCGACCCGGCCCTCGTTGACCGCGCGCATCAGCGCCTCGAACCCTGGCCGCTGAAGGCTCGCGCCCGAAACCGCGAAGTCCGGGAAGACCTCGGCGCTGGCGGCGTCGCCGCCGGCCATCGCGATCAACTCGCGGCAGCGTCGGACCTGGTCCTCGATGCTGGACTCGCGTTGCAGTTCGCTGGAGAAGCGGGCGTAGATGCCTGCACGTTCAATCTTGAGCTTCGGATGCATGATGCGATCGCCTTGGTGACGAGGTAGTCGAGGAACTCGCGGTCAGCGTCGGTCAGTTCGGGCTCGCGGACCTGGTGCTCGCTTCCTGGCGGGTGGCCACTCACCGACCGCCTCCAGGTGCTTCGTGAGGAGGAAGGTGCAGAGCTGCCCCACGGAGCGGCAGTCCGCCTCGGCGGCGCGCTCCGCAGCGGCCTTCAGCTCCGCCGGGATGCGGAAGGTGATCGACGTGTCCTTGTTCACGATGCGAATTGTAAGACAACGCGCAGGGACGCTCAATGTCCGGGGTGATCACTCCGCGGCTCCGGGCTCGAGGAACGGGAAGCGGAGGGAGACGCTCGTTATCTGAGCTGCGGCGTCGGGAGGCAGCATCGAGCGCAGCTTCGCGATAGCCAGATCGAGCATCTGGTCGATGTGGGGCCGCGTCTGTGGCGCGTGCGGAACGCTGACCGGCACACCCGGAGGCGGCGACAGCGCGGCGTAGACTGCGCAGCACGCGGTCGCGCCGGCCTGCTTCTGCTCGGGGGTGGCGCCCTCGGCGAGGGCGATGCGGATGCAGTCGAGGAGGTCGGTCATGGTGGGCTCCGTGGTGGGGTAGGGAGGTCAGAACGGGATGGCCTCTTCGTCGGTCGGCTGGCCGATGACGTTGTCGCGGGGACGCAAGCGGCGGATGAGGCGGGCTTCGTCGTTGAGGGCGTCGGCGGGCGAGGTCACACGCACCGCGACCTCGCACGCGCCGCGCGGGTACGTGAGGCCGGGGTCGTGACCTTCGGCGTACTGGCCGCGCCAGAAGCCTTTCCAGCGGCGCCATCCTTGAAAGTGCCGCGTGAGCGTCGCGTAGAGGCGCCCCGTCGAGGACTCGCCGACGTAGATGATCTCTCGCGTGGCTCGGTCGCGGATGATGTAGACGCCGGAGCTGCCGCGCAGCGCGCGGAGCCAGTCGGGGTACGGCTCGCCGCGCTCGCCAACAGGGTGGTACACGAGCGCGCCGTTGCGGAGGCCGGGACCGTGGAGCGGGATGCCCGCGACGCGGGCGTCGCGTTCGACGATCGGGCGGTAGCCGTCGACGGGCACCCAGGGCTCGCCGGGGATCGAGTGACCCCAGGGCGACATCGCTGGACCCCAGCCGGTGCGCGGTTTGCTGACGGCGCGCTCGACCGAGGGCAGCAGCGCGGCGGGGACGCGGAGGTCGAGGTGAAGGTGCGGGGCCGCGCTGTTGCCCGTGCTGCCGGAGAAGCCGATCACGTCGCCTCGCTCGACCGGCTGCTCGAGGTCGGCGAGGGTTCGCGACAGGTGCAGGTAGCGCGAGGTGAGGCCCGACGGGTGGCGGACCGCGAGCCAGCGCCCGGCGTCGCCGGCGTCGACGCGCTGGACGCGTGCGACGACGCCGCGATCGAGGGCCAGGACCGGCGTCCCGAGCGGCAGCGGGATGTCGAGCGCCCGGTGCAGGCGGTCGCCGCGCGGGCGCGACCACCCGCTCGACACGATCGTCCGGACGGTCGAGGGCGTCGGCCGGCCGAGGTCGAACAGCGGGCGGCTCGGATGGTGGCGCGCCGCCGCGCGAGCGGCCGACGGGCGCAGCACGATCGCGGTCAGGGCACCGCCCGCGATCGTGAGCCACGGGAAGGCCCGGTCACGCACGGGCGCCTCCGAGCTGCCAGACCGTGACGCCCGCAGCGCGGAGCGCGCCGGTCAGCGCCTCGACGGTGCCGTAGCGCGCGGCGCCAGTAGCGAGGACCTCGGCGGCACCGGCGGCTGTGGCGCGCGCGACGGCCTCGTCGAAGGTGGCCGGCTCACCGTCGACGGTGATGCCGGCATCGGAGATGCGGATGCGAACGCGCGATGCGGCCTCGTCCCGGCGCGGCTTGCGCCCGCGGCCGGCGCCCTCGCCGCGCAGCAGCAGCCACAGCAGCAGCGCGGCGCCACCGAGCGTGGCAACGGTCTCGTGGCGCTTGCGTCGACGGGACGCCATCAGCCGACCTCGCCGAGCGCGGCATCGACCTGCGCGGGGTTCGTGACCGGCTGCGCCTCGGCCTGCGGCGCGGCCGCCGCAGCGGTGGCCGCGTCCGCATCCGCCCCAGCGCCGTTGGGCGTGACGCCCTCGGCCTGGTCGCGGGCGCGCTCGCGCAGGTACTGGGTCGTGACGAGCCTGGCGAACCGCGCCTTGTGCGGGTTCGACAGGTTCGGGCTCGCGCCCGCCTGCTTCGCCGTCGCGACGATGTCGTCGAGCGTGAAGTCGACGAAGCCGCGCCGGGACAGGTGGCTCGCGACCCGGCCGACGCCGCCGCGCTCGGAGAAGCCGGCGTTCCAGCCCAGGGTCAGCAGCTCGATGAACAGCGGGTTGCTCCAGTCGACCTGCAGGTTCGGCGCGTCGCCATGGAAGCGCGCGTAGCCGTCGATGATGCGCGTCAGGACGTCGGAGGCGATCGCGATGTTGACCGCCGGATCGAGCAGGTCGCGCCGCTCGTAGCGGGTGCCGTGGCGCGCGTTGTAGTCCTTGCGCACGACCTCGACGACCTGGAGCAGACCCCAGGCGGGGCCGTCGGTGGCGCGCGGGTTGAGGCCGGACTCGTGGGCCGCCAGCGCGCGCAGGTACGCGACCGGGATGTCGCCGCCGTACGCGGCGAACAGCGGATCGTAGCTGCGCGACGCCAGCTTGATGCGCTCGGCGCGCGCCGTCGGCGTGCGCCCTTCGGCGCGCCTCGCCGGCACCGGCCCCGCGGCGACCCGCGCCGCCGCGGACGGCACCAGTGGCGCCACCATCGCGAGCGCGGTCGTCGCGTCCTCGGCGGCGCGCCGGTGCTTCTCGCGATCGTGGAAGAGCCACAGGCCGCCCGCGCCGAGCGCGGCGACGAGCAGGAGGTTGGTATCGGGGGAGGACATGGAGGGGACTCCTTCTGCGGCGCGGGAACGCCGCGGCGGGGGACGGACGGATGCGATCGGTGCCTGGAGTCGCGCGAGCGACCACGCGCGGTCCTGGGGTTACGGGGTCTCGGTCAGTTCGGGACTACTCGGCCGTCACTCGCGGCGGATGACGATGGCGATCTGGGCGGGCACGCTGGCTCCGTCGCCGGAGCCCAGCGCACCCGTCTCGCCATCCCCCTCGGTCGGCGCCGGCTCGACCGGCGCGACCTGGTAGGTCGGCGTCGTCGAGCCCCAGCCACACCAGCCCGGGCCGGACGCGGGCTGTCCCGCACCGACGTAGGCCGGCGATCGCGCGCCGATGAGGCTCCACAGCCACCCGAGCAAGCTGTCGCGGCACGGCGCCGCGACGGTCGACCCGGGAGAGGCAGGCAGGTTGCTCGCCATGACCACCTCCTCAGCCCACCAGCTTGCCGACCAGCGCACCGACGGTGCGGAGCTGCTCGTCGCGCTTGGCGTGGAGGGCCAGCGCGCTGGTGTACGCGAGCTGGTTGGTCATGTCGGTGCTGGGGTTGCCCTGCACCACCGGCGCGGCCGGCAGCGGCATCACCGCCGCGACCACCATCGTCGCCAGCTCGACGAGCTGGCCGGTGGTCACGTTGGCGAACGGCCGGTTGCTGGCCGGCTGCGCCGGCTCGGTCTGCACCACCCGCGCCGGGCGGGCGACCACCGCGGTCCGGCTCCGCGGGCGCGGAGCCGGAGCCACGATGACGCGCCCACCCGGGCGCTGCGCGGTCCGATGGTCGTTGTTGCCGCCGCGAGGCGCGTTGCGAACGTCGTCGTCGTCGAGGAAGTAGATCTCGGTGTACTCGTCCATGGGAAGGTCCTTTCTCGACCGCACGGGCCGATCACGCGACGCCAGGCACCGATCGCGGGGTCACTCGCCGGGGTCGTAGCCAGCGTCGAGGTCGTCGTCGGCGTAGCCGAGGCGGGTCGCGACCTCCGGCGCGATGCTCTGGAAGTTGGCGAGCACGCGCGGCCGGTAGCCCTGCCGCGCCGGCTCGGCCGGCGGCAGCGCGGGTGGCGCCGCGGGCGCCTTCGCCGTGGCGCGCTTCTGCATCAGCGACAGCGCGAGCTGCCCGGCGCCGGCGGCGGCGATGCCGTTGGCGGCGACGCGCGCGGCGCCGTCGAGCGTGTACGCGCCGATCGCGCCGCCGACGGTCATCGCGAGGCCGACGGTCTCGGGGCTGAGCACCTCCTGGTTGGCGAGGAAGCCTCCGAGCACCGCGCCGCCGCCGCCGCCCGCGACCGACGCCAGCGTCATGCTGAAGTCGGGCGACGGGCCGCGACGGATGGGGCGGCGCCGGGGGGCGGCCGGCGGTCCGGCGTTGCGATGCCGGGGCTTGGAGCGAGTGGGCTTGGACATCAGAGCGTTCCTTTCGGGTGAGGGGGATGGAGAGACGTGGTCTGGTCAGAGCTCGACATCGAGGTCCGAATCGGTGGCGGCGCCGAGCTCGAGGCCGAGGCGGCGCAGCCGAGCCACCGCCGCACGCGCCGCCCGCGATCGCGGCGCCTCGCGCTGGGCCCGGACGGGCAGCGCGTCGATCGGCAGGCCGATCGCGTCGAACAGCGCGATCAGCTCGACCGTGCTCAGCCCGAGGTCGGCGTCGAGCGCGCGGACGATCCACTGCGCCGCGAACCACAGGTCTTCGGTCGGCGCGGCGCCGCCGTCGGCGCCGTGGAGCTGCGCGAGCAGGTAGCGCCGGGCGCGGCGCAGCCGGGCGTGGGCCAGCGGCCAGTCCTCGAGGTGACAGGCCGCGAGCGCGAAGGTCTCCTCGGTCAGCGTGACCGAGGTCGGCCGGCCGACGCCGCACATCGCGTCGTAGACGGCGCGCTCGGCGGGGGTCAGGGGCGTGGGGTTCTGGTGGGGCTTCTTCGAGGCGGGGGCGTGACAGGACATAGAGGTCTCCGGGCGGCCGGACGGATCCGGTCGTCTCCCGCGCCGCGCCGTGAGGCGCACGCAGGTGGCAGGGGGGACGGCGCCGAGCGCGCCGAGGTGGGAGCTACACGCGCGCGGCCAGCCAGCGGCCGGCGAGCGCATCGGGGGTCATCGCGGCGAGCGTGCCGGGCATCGGCGGATGGGCGGCCAGGGGACCGAGCGACAGCCCCTCGGCGTTGAGCTCGCGTTCGAGCGCGTCGACCACCGGCGGGCTGATCCCGAGCGTGGCGAGCTTGGCGCGCAGCGCCGCCAGCCCGACCCGGTAGCCGATCCGCCCGCCGACGCGCCCGAGCTTGCCGAGCACGACCCTATCCGGGCGGACCCGGTAGCGACCGACGTGCAGCTCCGGGCCGGCGTTGCGCCGCGTCTCGCCCTCGATGCGGTCGATCGCGATCGCCGTGGTGCCGACGATGCACCGCCCGGTGTCGCCGTAGTGGTGGGCTTCGTGGTGCGCCAGGCCGAGCACGAACGCCATGTCGGCGACCTGGTCGGCGTCGACGGCCTCGCCGCGCAGCACCGCGCGCATCGCCCGGTGCCCGGCACGCACCCGATCGACGCCACCCGCGAAGCAGCCCGCCGGTTCCGCCGCCAGCAGCGCGATCCAGTCGACCGCCTGGGTCGGCGACATCGCCACCGGCGCCGCGCCGTTGCGCGTCCGCGCCGCGCGCCACAGCTCGGCGCGGGCCGCGTTTCGCGACACCGCCGGATCGAGCACCACCGGCGCGCCATCCTCGACCGGCAGCGTGTGCCGGCCGCCCGGCACGTCGATCGTGGTCAGCGCCCGCACCGGGCGCGGATCGATCAGCTCCGCCGCGCCCAGGTACAGCGCCGCGCGCTCCACACAGTTGGGATCCGCCGGCGCGATCCGCAGCCGCTGCGGTGGGTGACACGTCGGCACCCGCGGCCCGTCGCTGGGCGCGCCCAGGTCGTCGCGTTGCGGCAGCGAGCGGATCCACCGCGCCAGCCCGCGGGTGTCGTCGAACCACGCCGCCACCTCGGCCAGCGCCGGATCGCCAGCCTCGGCCAGCTCGGCGATCGTCGCCGTGATGTCGTCGAGACACCCGCGGTCGTTGAGCGGCGCGTCGATCACGACGCCGCGTCCTTCATCGTCGGCAGCATCGACCGCACGAACGCGGCGGCCTGCTCGACCGTCATCGTCTCCAGCTCGGCCAGCAGCTCGGCGCGGTCCTCCGCCGACAGCTTCATCGCCGTCTGCTGCGCCACCGCAGCCTCCTGGGGCGACAGCAGCTTCTGCACCGCCAGCAGGTCCGCCATCTGGGCCGGCGTCGGCGCCGCATTGCGCACCGGCGGCGCGGCCTCGCCCGGCTCCACCGTGGCGGCCTCCGCGGTCCCCGTCGCCGCCGCCGCGCTCTTGGCGTGCTTTACCTGCAGCCACATCTGGATCATCGGCAGCAGCTGCGCCGCCAGCCCGGCCAGCGTCGGCTCCTGCGGCTCCTCGGGCTCGTCGTCGCCCAGCTCGAGCTCGACATCCGCCTCCGCCGCCACCGGCGGTAGCCGCGCCACGATGCCCGCGCCGTCGGCGGCGCGGATGACCTCCGCCGCCGCCTGCATGATGCCGGCGAAGCGATCGGCGATGTTGCGGCTGACGTCGGCGTTGACCCGAGCCATCTCGACGTTGGCGCGCGCCAGCTCGCGCAGCGCCGCCTCCGGCCCATCGAGCGTCGCGCCACCGTCGGCCAGCCCCACACCATTGCGCGGCGGCAGCTCCGCGATCGTCAGGTACGCCGCGGGCGCGTTGCTGATGAGCTTCCGCTTGTCATCGATCGGATCGAGCCGGTAGCGCCCGGGCACGTTCTCGACCGTCTCCTTGAACTCGATGAAGCCGACGTCGATCGGCAGGATCATCGGTGCGCCCTCGCGGGTCGTCACCACCTCCGGCGCCCCACGGCTCCCGGGGCTCCGGAACCGGCGCACCCGCCAGTACTGGGCGTGCGCCGGCAGCACGATCGCGTCGCCGTTCATGTCGTACGCAAGCTCGGACATCGCAGACTCCTGGTCGTGGCGGGGTCCCGCGCCCTCGACCATCGAGAGCGACCAGTCCGTCCACACTCCTGTCTGCGAACAACTCGCGATCTGATCCCACGCCCCGATCACTTTTCGAGACGCCGCCGCGGAACTTCGCGGAACCGCGTAGACTTCTCACGCGATGCCCCCGAAGCGGCCGAAGCGGGACTCCCGCCCTGGCGTTGATCGTGCCGGACGCACGCCGCTGCACCACGCGGCTGTTGACGGGGATCGAGCTGCGGTCGAGCAACTGCTCCGCGATGGCGCCGATCCGTCGGCCCGCGACGATGACAACAACACGCCCCTGCACTTCGCAGCGCAGGAATGGCATGTCGACGTCGCAGACATCCTGATCCGCGCGGGCGCCGAGGTCGATGCGATCGATGACCACGGCAACACGCCCCTGTGCCGCGCGGTGTTCGAGTCACGCGGTCGCGGCGACCTGATCGCGCTGCTCTGCGCCAGCGGTGCCGACCCGCTTCGCACGAACCAGCATGGCGCGTCACCGCTCAGCCTCGCGCGCACGATCTCGAACTTCGATGTCGCGCAGTTCTTCGCCGACCTCCCCTGATCGGAAGAAGCCCTTCTCGCGCTCCCTCGCGCATCACCTGCCCGCCATGACGACGATCCTCGACTCCGAGCCCGGCCTTGACGACACCGCATTGGCGGCCCTGGAGCGGACATTGGGCGTTGCGTTGCCGGCCCCCTACCGGCGCTTCCTTGCCATCCACAGCGGCGGATATCCCACGGCCAATGTCTTCCGGAGAGAAAGCCGGCGCCGAGGCGACACCGAGCCCGGGCTGGTCTCGGAGTTCCTCGGCGCGGCGGACCTGGGTCTCTACAAGACGATCTACGCGGGGCGAATCCCGGCCGAGTTCCTGGCTATCGGCCACGACCCGGGCGGAAACGCGCTCGTCATTGCCACATCGGGTACCGATGCCGGGCGCGTCTACTTCTGGGACCACGACGCGGAGCACACGCCACCGACGCGAGCCAACCTCTACCTCATCGCCGACGACTTCGACGCATTCCTGGCCGGGCTGCGGGAAGCTGACGGCTAGCAGCCCGCGATCGCACGGCGATGAGGTCACGCCCGCGTCCGCAGCAGTGGTCATTGGCCGCCACCCTGTCGCCGCCGCGACCACCAGCGCGCTGCTTCCGCCGCGCACACCTCGGCGAGCCGTTCCGCCAAGCGATCGTCGTGAGTGGGCCCGGCCACCTTCCGCCGCGCGATCTCGCGGACCCGATCCGAGGCCGACCATCCCGGCCACCGCGATGGCGCCCGGCGCATCGGCATCCGCACGCGCACACCGTCCGCCCAGCGCATGCCGCGCGACGCCGCCACGCCGCGCAGACTCGCGAGCCGCGCCTCGATGCAGCGGTCGCACACCGGCGGCATCGCGCCGCAGGTCGCGCACTCGATCATCGATCGCAATCTGGCGCGCCGGGCTGACCTCGGCCCGGCACCGCCGGCGGGCTCCGTCGGTGCTACCGCCGCAGCGTGTCGCCGACGTGGCAGCAAGTGAGCGCGGCGGAAGCGCGCTGCGCCGTGGCGCTCGATGGCCTGGAGTCGCTCCGCGCGATCAGCGGTGCGTCCCAGCTGTAGGCGGTGCTACTGGCGATCCAGTTCCTGGGCATGCGACTGCACGACCTCACGTCGCGAGGGGTTCGCGTCGTGGACCCGGACGAGGGTTCGGACGTCGGCCTGGAAGCGATGTTCGGGCCGCTGCTCCGGCACCCAGCGGTGCCGACCGAGCCCGCACTCGACGTGCCGTGAACGACCGGCTGCCCGAGCCGGAAAACCTGGCGCCATGTTTGTGGGGCTAAACAGAAGCGACACAAGATCAGTTACTTACAGGTCTTGCACGGCAGCCTGAACGTCAGAGCAGTATGCGAGGGTGTCCCTCCATCTAGGAGGTCGCCCCCACATGACGGACGTCCGCAAGCCCGCTCCGCCCGCGCCCGCGCTGCTCGATCGCCTGCACCACGAACTGACCGACGCCCTGCTCGAACGCGTCAAGCGCTACGCCCTGCGCCGGGTCGGCGCCAAGCGCGTCGCTGGCATCCCGTGCTTCGACGACGAGCTCGAGGCCGAGCACATGGCCACCGAGGCCGCGACCCTGACCGTGCTTGGTCACCGCGCCTGGGATCCCGAGGTCGACCTGTTCAAAGCACCTGTGCGGCGTCGTGCGCTCGCTCAGCTCCTACGAGGTCACCCGGCACAAGCGCCTCCAGACCACACCGGTCGGCCGGCTGTCGCTGGAGGACAGCCACGGCGACGACGCCCAGCTCGACGCCGCGATGACCTGCAACGGCAACGAGCGCACCCGGCGTCCCAAGCGCGCCGCCAGCCTCGTCGAGGCCAGCGACCAGCTCCTGGCCGGGCTGCGCATCCTGGCCCGCGGCGATGCGCAGGTGACCCAGCTCATCGACGCGTACGAGGCCGGCTGCGAGGAGCGGGCCGACATCCTCGGTTGCACCGACCTGACCGAGGCCCAGTACCGCAACGCGCGCCGTCGCCTCGACCGCATGGTCGAGGCCCTCCCCACCACCATCCGAGACGGGGCGGCCGACGCCCTCGAGGTCAGCTATGGCTACTGACACCAAGGCCCGCGACGACGAGCGCGCCTACCGCACCATCGAGGCGCTCCACGGCACCCCCGAGGACGTCCCCACCGACGTCACCCCGGATCCCGCCTCCGCCCACCGCATGCGCGCCATGATCGACGTCGCGTTCGCCCAGGCCTGGCGCGCCCACCTCGAGCACGCCAAGGCCGAGAGCCGCCGCCGCGCAGACCGCGAGGCCGGCGTCCTGCAGCTCGCCGGCGACGCCCTGCGCGCCCGCATCGCCCAGCTCCAGGCCGCGCTCGGGGGCCAGCTCCAGCTCGCGCACCGCAACCTGGCGGACATGTCCGACGACGACCTGCGGACCCTACTCGCCGACATCGAGGAGGTGCTCGCCCGCAAGGGTCCGGTGTCGTGAGGCTAGCTCCGCTGCCCATCCGACGGGCGCGGAAGGCCGCCACGGCGATCCACGATCGACTCCGCATCCGCGATGCCGCCGACATCGACGTCGAGGGCATCGCGGCACTGCACGGGCTCGACGTGCGCCGCGGCGGCCTCCCCGGCGCCGACGCGCGCCTCGTCGGCACCGGCGACATCGGCATCATCCGCCTGTCGACCAAGATCGACCACGAGGGCGCCCAGCGCTTCAGCGTTGCCCACGAGCTGGGCCACCGCCAGCTCGCCCACCGCAGCTCCGCCGTCCCGACCTGCGCGCCCGGCGCGCTCCACGTCGAACGCGGCGCCGAGGCCGAGGCCAACGCCTTCGCCACTGAGTTGCTCATGCCCACCCGCTTCCTCCGCCGCCAGTGCGAGGTCTCGCCCGTGAGCCTCGACGACGCCCGCGCCATCGCCGACACCTACCGCGTCTCCCTCGTCGCCGCTGCCCTGCGCTTCGTCGAGCTGACCAGCGAGCGCTGCGCCGTGGTCTTCTCACGTGCCGGCCGCATCGTCTGGGCCGCCCGCAGTGACACGTTCACGCCATTCATAGAGCGCGGTCGCCGGCTCTGCGCCGCCGGAGTTGCCTTCGACTGGTTCCGCGACGGCCGACCGTCCGGGGGGCCGCAGCCAGTTCCCGCGGATGCGTGGTTCGAGCACGACGCGGACCCAAACGTCGACATCGTCGAGGACGCGATCCCCGTTCCTGCCACGAGCGGGGTGCTGTCCCTGCTCTGGATCCCTGAAAGGTCCGCTCGCCGCCTCCGCCTCGATCGGGAATGACTCCAGCCGCTTGCCTCCCGGTCGGAGGGGGCCCTCGGCTCGGCGTCCTCACCGATCAGGTAGTCCCGGGAATGTCCAGCCCACCGGGATCAGTACCTTTCCAGGTGGCAAACTCCACTCCGGCCCCGAGTCGACGTAGACTATCCGCCGGGCGCGGGGTACTAGACCTGCGTCCACTGGCAATGGTAGGTGCCCGATGACGACGAAGACCAAGCAGGACCACGAGCGTGAGGCCGCGGAGTCGCTTCGTCCGTTGATGGAGCAGGCTGCGGCGATGCCCGGCGTCATGGACGTAATCTCCGTCATGGAGCGCTTCGACGCCTCGAACGAGGGTGCCGCAACATACGCGCGCGCCATGGAGACGGTCGTCTACTTCACGGCGACGAACTCGACCCGGTAACGTGCCGACCTGGGGCGAGATACTCAAGGAGCTGCAGGTCGAGGTCGAGGCGCAGCAGCACGCAGCCGGTCCGCCAACGCCGGCTGGGGCTAGTCCATTCGACATCATTCGCCGCCGGTACTTGCTGAAGCTCCACGAGCACACCGGCAACAACGTCATCGCCTACACGACCAACTGGACGACGACACAAGGCGGCGGACGAGCAGCCAGCATCAACGTTGAGGACGTGCAGGCGTTGATGGAGGTCGTTCATGGCCTTCGTGGGCCGAATCTCGATCTGGTCCTCCATTCGCCGGGCGGCTCTGCTGAAGCCACCGAGGCGGTGGTTTCTTACCTGAGGAAGAAGTTCGACTGCATTCGCGTGTTCGTGCCGCAGGCGGCGATGTCAGCCGCAACCATGCTCGCGTGCGCGGCCGACGAGATCGTGATGGGGCGCCATTCCTCGATTGGACCGATCGATCCACAGCTATTCGTCGAGCTCGAGGGTCAGGTGGTGCAAGCTCCGGCGGCGGCGATTCAGGAACAGTTCAAGCAGGCGCAAGAAGAGTGCATGGCGGAACCGAGGAAGCTGCCCTCGTGGATCCCGATGCTCCGGCAGTACGGGCCTGCACTGCTTGCCGAGTGCCGTTATCACGAGGATCTCGCGAAGTCTCTCGTCGGTTCTTGGCTATCGAAGTACATGTTTCGAGGGGAGCCCGACGCTGTCGAGAAGGGCGAGCGCATCGCGAAACACCTCGCGAATCATCAGCACTTCAAGACGCACGGGCGATTCATCGACCGTGATCAAGCGGCTGAACTCGGGCTCAAGGTGAGCAACCTCGAAGCCGATCAGGTGTTGCAGGACTTGGTGCTCTCGGTCTTCCATTCGTCGACACTCACTTTCACGTCGACGCCGACTGTCAAGGTTGTTGAGAATCACCTCGGCCGCGCCTTTGTGAAGCAGAGCCGAGAGATCATCCTCAACATCCAGCGTGGTGGCCCAGTGCTTGCGCCGATGGGGCCCGCGAGTTGGGCCGGTCCGATGCCACGACATCTGCAGGTGGTTCCGACTCTCCAGGGCCCGCCACAGAAGGACTGCGAGGTGTCTGTGGTCGATCAACTCTCATCGCTTGGTCGCCTCGAGGCTGGTTGGTTCGATGGCGAAGGACCCGCGTACGACACCGCGTCCCTCGGGCGAGCGCGCGACATCCTGGAGCCACTCGTTGCGAGCTTCGGACTACCGAATCCGTTCGTCTACCCGACACCGGACGGCGAGATCCGGGCCGAGTGGCCCGCACGAGCATGGGACGTTGTCCTGACCTTCGACGCTGGGGTCACGCGCGCGGACGTCTTGGCGAATGCCACCACGCACGACGAGACCGAGGAGGCGTCGTTCGCGGCAGATCTCTCGGGCATGTTGCGGCTGAGCGCCATGCTTGGCCGTTTGCTACGACCGGAGGGCGGGTGAACGTCGGCGAGAAGCTAGAAGACGACGCCGAGTTGCTCCTCCGCCAAGTCCACCCCGCCTTTGTTCGGGATGGGCGGCCGAGCAGTCAGGTGTTTCGCCCGACGTCGAAAGATGCCGGCATGCTCTCCGTCAACCGCGGTGCGAGCACCGAGCCGGAGAGTGCGTTCACACGATTCGTCGCCCGTCCCGGCTGTCGCTCGTGTGGGGTGCTTGCCGTATCCGTCGCTGAGTGTGGCGCGGAACAGCTCGCTGCCCACGATGCGCCGCTAACGCTGGACCCCGACGGCGACGATGATCCGAGCCACGCGATTGTCGACTTCCGCGGAATCGCAAAGAACGCAGTAGAGAAGAAGTCAGGTCGCCTCGTCCGGGTAGCGGTGGCCCGAGGCTTCCTGCATGGCCCCGTTGATAAGGTGGAGGCCGGCGCGGGGTCGAGTCAGGCTGCGGTCGCCGCTGATCCTGAGACCTGACAGGACTGGCCGCCCGCTCACCCCGCAGCGGTGACCACGGGCCGTGCCGTGTGGGTCGCGCAGCGATTGGACCGGGATTCCCCGCCCTGTAGGATGGAAGGTCCAGGCCTGGGGAACCTTGGTGGCGACCGCACGCACTTCGACGAACTTCGCGTTCCTGGCGGCGCACGACGCGCTGCTGGACAACCTCGCTGCGCTCGCTGAGCGCTACTTCGTCGATGACCCTGCGACCTGCCTTGTGAAGCTGAGGCAGTTTGGCGAGGTCCTGGCGCAGCGGACGGCGGCGAAGGTGGGGTTGTACGTGTCGACCGAGGAGAAGCAGGTCGACTTGCTGGCGCGGCTGCGCGACGCAGGGCTGCTGAACCGGGAGCTGGCGGACCTGTTCCACGGGCTGCGGAAGGCGGGGAACGCCGCCACGCATGACCTCCGCGGTGACCATCGGGAGGCGCTGCACCAGCTCCGCATGGCCCGCGAGATCGCGGTGTGGTTCCACCGGGTGTTCAAGGATCGGAACTTCAGGCCGGGCCCGTTCGTCCCGCCGCCTGATCCGAAGGCGGAGAGCGTGGCGCTGGCGACGGAGCTGGACCGGCTGCGGAAGGAGCTGGCGGCGCAGCAGACCGCGGCGGAGGCGGCGCGCGCCGCTGCGGAGGTGGCCGCCGCCGCGCGGATGTCTGCCGAGGAGCAGGCGCGACGCGTCGCCGAGGAGCGCGCGGTCTGGGAGGCGCTCGCCAGCGAGGCGGAGCGCGAGCAGGCGCGGCTCGCGCAGGAGCTTGCGGCACTGCAGTCGGCAGCGGCGAGCGCGCCGGCGCCGACGACCGCAGCGATCGTGCAGGAGGCCGTTGCGGCTGCCGAAGACGTGGTGCTCGACGAGGCGGCGACGCGCCGGCTGATCGACGAGCAGCTCCGGCTCGCCGGCTGGGAGGTCGACAGCGCCGAGCTGACCTACGCCAGCGGCGCCCGTCCGCAGAAGAACAAGAACCTGGCGATCGCGGAGTGGCCGACCAAGAAGGGCCCGGCGGACTACGTCCTGTTCATCGGGCTGCAACCGGTGGCCGTCGTCGAGGCCAAGCGCAAGCACAAGGACGTCGCCGGCTCGCTGGAGCAGTCCAAGCGGTACAGCCGGGAATACACGGTGCCCGCCGACCAGCTCTCCCCCGGTGGCCCGTGGGGCGAGTACAAGGTTCCGTTCCTGTTCGCGACCAATGGCCGCCCGTTCCTGCGCCAGCTGATCGACAAGAGCGGCATCTGGTTCCTCGACGCGCGCCGCACGGTGAACCGTCCCCGCGCCCTCGAAGGCTGGTACACGCCCGAGGGCCTCGCCGCCACGCTGCGCCAGGATCTCGACAAGGCGCACGAGCAGCTCGAGACCGAGCCGACGGCGTACCTCGGGCTCCGCGACTACCAGCTCGCCGCCATCCGTGCGGTCGAGACGGCCATCGCCGACGGGCAGCGCGACTGCCTGGTCGCCATGGCGACCGGCACGGGCAAGACTCGCACGTGCATCGGGCTCGCGTACCGCCTGCTCAAGACCAAGCGCTTCCGGCGGATGCTGTTCCTGGTCGACCGCAGCGCGCTCGGTCGCCAGACCGCGGACGCCTTCAAGGACGCCCGCCTCGAGAACCTGCAGACGTTCACCGACATCTTCGACCTCAAGGAGCTGGCGGACATCAAGCCGGACTCCGACACCAAGCTCCACATCGCGACCATCCAGGGCATGGTCAAGCGGATCCTGTTCCCCACCGTCGAGGACGACATCCCGCCGGTCGACCAGTACGACTGCATCGTGGTCGACGAGTGCCACCGCGGCTACCTGCTGGATCGCGAGCTGGGCGACACCGAGATGCAGTTCCGCGACGAGAACGACTACATCTCCAAGTACCGGCGCGTGCTCGACCACTTCGACGCGGTGAAGGTCGGGCTCACCGCGACCCCGGCGCTCCACACCACCGAGATCTTCGGTCGCCCGGTGTTCCAGTACAGCTACCGCGAGGCCGTCATCGACGGCATGCTCGTCGATCACGAGCCGCCGGTGCGCATCGTCACCAAGCTCGGCCAGGACGGCATGGGCTGGAAGGCCGGCGAGGAGATGGCGGTCTACGACCCGCGCTCGCAGGTCCTCGACACCGTCACGCTGCCGGACGAGGTCAACCTCGAGATCGACAGCTACAACCGCCGCGTCGTCACCGAGAACTTCAACAAGGTGGTGTGCGCCGAGCTGGCCCGGCACATCGACCCGAGCCTCGACGGCAAGACGCTCATCTTCTGCGCCACCGACAGCCACGCCGACATGGTCGTGCGCCTGCTGAAGGAGGCGCTGGCGGCTCGCTACGGGGAGGTCGAGGACAACGCCGTCCTCAAGATCACCGGCGCCTCGGACAAGCCACTCGAGCTCATCCGCCGCTATCGCAACGAGCGCAACCCCAACATCGCCGTCACTGTCGACCTGCTCACCACCGGCATCGACGTGCCGCCGATCAGCAACATCGTGTTCCTGCGGCGGGTCCGCAGCCGCATCCTGTACGAGCAGATGCTTGGCCGCGCCACCCGCCGCTGTGACGACATCGGCAAGGAGGTCTTCCAGATCTTCGACGCGGTCGACCTCTACGACGCCCTCGAGCCGGTCAACACGATGAAGCCGGTGGTCGCCAACCCGCAGGTGACCTTCCAGCAGCTGGTCGGCGAGCTGGCCACGGCCGGCAACGCCGACATCGCCCAGCACGTCTTCGACCAGATCCTGGCCAAGCTCCAGACCAAGCACCGCCGCATCAAGGGTGGTGCCGCCGAGCACTTCGAGACCGCCGCCGGCCTCAGCCCCACGGCGCTGGTCAAACAGCTCAAGGGTGGCACCGCCGAGGCCGCCGCCGCGTGGTTCGCCGCCCACGCCCAGGTGGTGGAGCTCCTCGATCGCAGCACCGGTGATGGCGGGCGCCTCATCATCTCGGACCACGAGGACGAGCTGCGCGGCGTCGAGCGCGGCTATGGCAAGGGCGAGAAGCCGAAGGACTACCTCGACAGCTTCGCCAGCTTCCTGGCCGCCAACCTCAACAAGATCCCGGCGCTGCTGGTCGTGACCCAGCGGCCCCGCGAGCTGACACGCCAGCAGCTCAAGGAGCTGCGCCTGGCGCTCGACGCCGCCGGCTACACCGAGGCCGCGCTGCAGTCCGCGTGGCGCGAGACCACCAACCAGGACATCGCCGCGTCGATCGTTGGGTTCATCCGCCGCGCCGCCCTGGGCGACGCGCTGGTGCCGTACCCGCAGCGGGTCGACCAGGCCCTCGCCACCATCCTCGCGAGCCAGCCGTGGACCGCCCCGCAACGCCAGTGGCTCCAGCGCATCGGCCAGCAGCTGCGGGTCGAGACCGTGGTCGACCGCGAGGCCCTCGACCGCGGCCAGTTCAAGAGTCAGGGCGGCTTCAACCGGATCAACAAGGTCTTCGAGGGCAAGCTGGAGGCTGTGCTGGGTGACCTGCACGAGGCGCTCTGGCAAGCTGCCGCCTGAACGAGCGCACCATGGGAACCCAAGACATCGTCCAGAAGCTGTGGAACCTGTGCAACGTCCTGCGGGACGACGGCATCACGTATCACCAGTACGTCACCGAGTTGACCTATCTCCTGTTCCTGAAGATGGCCAAGGAGACGGGGACCGAGACCCAGCTCCCCAAGGGCTACCGATGGGATGACCTCGAGCGCCAGGACGGCCTCGATCAGCTCAACTTCTACCGCGCGCTGCTGCTCCACCTGGGCACCCACGGCTCGACGCGCGTCCAGGCCATCTACGTCAACGCCACCAGCGCCCTGAAGGTCCCGCGCAACCTCAAGAAGCTCGTCGACTCGATCGACGATCTCGACTGGTACTCGGCCAAGACCGAGGGCCTGGGCGACCTCTACGAGGGGCTGCTCGAGAAAAACGCGAACGAGAAGAAGTCCGGCGCCGGCCAGTACTTCACGCCGCGCCCACTCATCGACTCGATGGTCCAGCTGATCAAGCCGCAGCCCGGTGAGCGCGTGCAGGACCCCGCCGCGGGCACCGGCGGCTTCCTCATCGCCGCCGACCGCTACGTCAAGGCCGCCACGGACGACCTGTTCACGCTGCCCGAGAAGCAGCAGCAGTTCCAGAAGCGCGAGGCGTTCTACGGCGTCGAGTTGGTGCACGACACCCACCGCCTGGCGCTGATGAACCTCATGCTCCACGACATCGAGGGCGAGCTGATCCTTGGCGACACGCTGTCGCCAGACGGCACGCGGCTCCCCAAGGCCGACGTCATCCTCACCAACCCGCCCTTCGGCACCAAGAAGGGCGGCGGCCTTCCGACCCGCGACGACTTCACCTTCCCCACGTCCAACAAGCAGCTCGCGTTTCTCCAGCACATCTACCGCGGCCTCAAGCCCGGCGGCCGCGCCGCGGTGGTCCTGCCCGACAACGTCCTCTTCGAGGACAACGTCGGCGCCCAGATCCGCGCCGACCTCATGGACAAGTGCGACCTGCACACCATCCTCCGACTCCCCACCGGCATCTTCTACGCCCAGGGCGTCAAGACCAACGTCCTGTTCTTCACCCGCGGCGAGAAGGACACCGGCAACACCAAGGCCGTGTGGATCTACGACATGCGCACCAACGCCCCCGCGTTCGGCAAGCGCACGCCGTTCACGCGCGAGCACTTCTCGGGTTTCGAGAAGGCGTTCGGCGACGATCCGCTCGGCAAGTCAAAGCGGAAGGATGAGGGCGAGGAAGGACACTTCCGCAGATTCACCCGCGATGAGATCACGAAGCGCGGCGAGAACCTCGACATCACGTGGCTGAAGGACGATGGACATCACAATGCCGAAGACCTTCCTGAGCCTGACGAGATCGCCGCCGAGATCATGGCCAACCTCCAGACGGCGATCGTCGAGATGGAGGCGTTGCAGGCCGTCCTCGCGGGCGATGAGCCAGGCGGCGCTGGCGACGACGAGGTTGCTGCGTGAGTCAGCTGCCGCCAGGCTGGGCGTTGGCGCAACTGGGGCAGCTTGGCACCGTCGGCTCCAGCCGACGAGTACATCAGAGCGATTGGCAGAAGAGCGGAGTCCCCTTCTACCGAGCGAGGGAGATCGTCAAGCTTTCGAAGAATGGGTCCGTTGATAACGACCTCTTCATCGCCGAGGAGTTGTTCGAGGAGCTGTCCGCGAACGGCATGGTTCCGGCCGCGGGCGATGTGATGATCACCGGCGTCGGCACCATTGGTGTTCCCTATCGCGTGAGGCAGGGAGACAAGTTCTACTTCAAGGATGCGAGCGTGCTCATATTCAAGAACGAGCACGGCATGGACCCTGACTTCCTGTGCCAGTTCTTTCGCTCGCCAAGCTGGCACGCCACCTTGAGCAGGGGCGCATCTGGAACAACAGTTGAGACCCTGACAATCAAGCAAGCGAGCCGCATCTCCGTCCCGGTCGCTCCACTCAACGAACAGCGCCGCATCGTTGCCAAGATCGAGGAGCTGACGGCGCGGAGTCGGCGGGCGAAGGAGGCGCTGGATGCGGTGCCCCCGCTGCTCGACAAGCTGCGCCAGTCCATCCTCGCCGCCGCCTTCCGCGGTGACCTCACGGCAGACTGGCGCGCCAAGAACCCCAACGTCGAACCCGCCGACCAGCTCCTCGCCCGCATCCGCGCCGAACGCCGCGCCAGCTGGGTCGCCAACGAAGCTGCTCATGGTCGAACTCGGTCGAACTACCGCGAGGCAACGGAGACGGTACCAGAGGAGCTGCGATCGGCGCTCCCCAACGGGTGGGCGTGGGCAGCTGCCGATGAGTGCGCCTGGGACATCACGGTGGGCCACGTCGGACCGATGAAGCATCGGTACGTTTCGAAGGGGATTCCGTTCTTGCGCTCACAGAACGTGCGCGAGAACCGATTCGACCGCGATGGGCTCCTCTACATCCCGGAAGACTTTCATGCCGAGCTCAGGAAATCGTCACTCCGGCCGGGCGATCTGGTCGTAGTGCGATCCGGAGCACCCGGAACCGCATGCGTCATTCCCGACGAGCTGTTGGATGCCAACTGCGCAGATCTCGTGATCTGTCGACTCGTCCCGTCAGTGCTTGCGGACCTGCTTTGCCACTTCGTTAACTCGCAGCACGCAAAGGCGCAGGTGCTCGATGCGCAGGTGGGGGTCGCACAGCAGCACTTCAACATCGGATCGATGCGGAAGCTTGTGGTTCCGTTGATGCCCCTGGAAGAGCAACGCGAGCTGCTTGGTCGCATCTCGGCTTCATTCGCCACGCTTGCCAGCATGGAGGCTGCGCTGGAGGCTGCGCGGGGTCGTTGCGCGGTGCTTGATACATCAGTTCTGGCTAGGGCGTTTCGCGGTGAGCTGGTGCCGCAGGACCCGAAGGACGAGCCCGCCTCTGTGCTGCTTCAACGCATTCGCGCAACGCACGGAAGCGATGTTCGTGTCCCTGTTGGCCGCCAGAGGAGGCACGTGGATGCCTCGATCGGAGAGGCCGAGGTTGAGATGGAAAGTGACGATGTCATCAAGCTCAACGTCGACCTGGAGGAAGGCGGTGGCGACGACTGGCTTCACAGGAGCCGACAGCGGCGCTCGAAGGCCGCAGCCGAGGCGGTCCCGCTTGACTCGATGGACGATGAGCGACGGCACGCGGCGGTCTTCGCTGCGCTCTGGACGCGTGGGCAAGTCGAGAAGGACGCGGCGGTCCGGCTGGTGGCGTTGCGTCTGCGCGATGACGGGCACGTAGCCTTCCAGCGCCTGCGGGCGGACGGCCCACTGTACGCCGAGGTGCTCTCGGCGATCGAGTCGGCAGTCAAGGCGGGGGTCTTGGATCGTCCCCGCCGAGGGCTCGTGCGGGCGATCAAGGACGCCCAGGCGATGACCTCGGACGACTGGCGTCATGCGCTGGTTGCAGGCCTTCGCGAAGAGCCCGTTGCGCGCGACGAGGCGATCCGCACCGCGGCGGAGTGGGCGCGCGACAACATGGGCGTCGCGTTCGAGAGGCTCCGCGCCGACGGAGTCATCGCGTCCGCGCTGCGCTCGGCTATCAACAGCGCCATCCGTCGCGGCGAAGTGATTCGCCACGGCGCCAGCCACATTGCGCGCGCGCCAGCAGATGGGCACGAGAGTGACCCCGCGGACGATGCACCTGACGAGGACGCCGCGGACTCGCCCGCTGGAGGCCACCGGATCATTCCTCGGCTCCTTGAGCCACGGTCCATCGAGGTGGACAAGCCGGTGTTGGTGCTCCAGTTCGATGGAAAGGGCAGTGGTCTCAAGCTTGAGCACCTTGCCGTCATGGTGCTCGCCGGCGCGTTGTCGATTGTGAACGAGAAGCCGAAGGAGCCCGGCTGGACCTTCTTTCTCGGCGTTGACCGGCCCGATGTCGACGGCCTCTCGACCTGGCTCGGCGCCGGCCCGGGCGTGCCGGCCCGGGTCATCGACCTGATCCAGCAGCTCTTGGAGGGCACCCAGCATCGCGTTGGCCGCGAGTACGCCGTCCCGCGACAGCACGACCTCACGGCCATCCTCGTCGCGACCGCAGACGCGATCGAGGTGTCCGACTCCGGCCCCGACAACGAGTTCCTCGGGCGACACTTCGACGAGGACGTCAAGGTGACCCGTCGCGTCTTCGTTGTCGGCTCCACGCGCGGGAAGTCGCAACAGCTCAACGACCTCTTCTTTGGCAACGACTCGGAGAGCTGATGTGAGCGACGCGGAAGCGAAATGGGGTTGGCTGTGGGAGGCGTTAGAGTGTTTGCCGCGGTCCACAGATCGCGGCTGCGATCAGGCGCGAATTGATAACGCCCATGGCGTTCAAGAGACCTGTTCGACCGGTTGCGACAACCAGATTCCAGGGGGATGCATGCCTGCCGATGACAAGCCTGAGACACGGGAAGCAGTCGACTTCGCAGCGCTGGAGCGTCTCATCAAATTGGTCGCCGAGAACGCAAAGGAGCTGGAGTGGCTCTTGGACCAGCAGAGCCAGCTGCGCACCGAGTACCTGACCTTCTACAAGAAGGACCTGAAGGAGATCTTTGCCGGGCTCAAGGAGATAATTCCGGAGGAACAGGGAGGCGCACAGGGGGCGCTGCTAAAGCAGACGTTGGATCGCATCGTTCAGGACCATCGCCAAGATCTTGAACGATCATATCGATTCATCGATGGCACCTATCAGCAACTCGCCCGCCTG
Source organism: Kofleriaceae bacterium (assembly GCA_020633495.1). Lineage (GTDB taxonomy): Bacteria > Myxococcota_A > Polyangia > Haliangiales > Haliangiaceae > WYBA01. The sequence continues at coordinate 46,324 of JACKDR010000025.1, forward strand.
CACGATGAGTGAGCATGATGCGCGTCTACGAGATCGCGAAGCTTCTCGGGATGAGGAACAAGGATCTCCTGCGGAAGATCCGCGCGCTCGGGCTCGAAGTGAGAAGCCACATGTCCCCACTAGGGGACGATGCCGTCGCCCGGATCAGACTTTCCATCGAAGCAGAGCGAGCGTCGGGGGGGCACAGTGAGCCACCACACACGGCGAAGGTCGGGCTAGTTGCGCGGCGCCGCATGGCCGAAGATGTGGACGTGCAATCGGCGGCGGGACAGCACCCGACTACGAAGGCGGCAGCATCGACCCGTAGTGCAGTTGACGACGACACGGTGAAGGTGATGCGAGGCCTATGGACCAGCGTCGCCAAGGAGGAGCGTGCGTGGCTCTTGGTCGATCTGCCAGCGATTGACGCGCTCTGGGCCGGGACGGGCGTGGAGGTTGCGGCTGTTAGGAGCTTCGTCACCAGATCGTTGCGGGCCTCACAGGCGCATACGCTGTACCTGCAATGCCGGGAGCTGCTTCTTCGTGGGACGAAATAGCACGTTGATTCATCGTGCAGCCGCGATGCTCTCCGCCGCGCGAAGGCTGCGGGTGGAGAAGGTGCGCTGGCACAAGACCGACGAATTTCTGCAGGCGATGTTGCGCGGCAACGTGCTGAGCCTGGATGCACGCCTTGAGGAGATCATAGAAGGCACCGTTGATGCGGGCAAGAGCGCTCACCCCGAGTATGGTGGCGACTTCGTTCGCTTGGCCGAAGGCGCATATGCCGATATGCGACGCTTGGTAGCACTCGATGTGAAACTGGTGAATGCCCTGTTCGACGGGCATCCACGCGGTCTCGAGGAGTTGAGGCGCGCGAACGAGCGTCTACTGCTTGACCGCGTCATCGCCCGTCGGTCTGAACGCCGCTGACGCGGCGGCCGCGAAAGGAACGCCAATGGCTGGTTGGCACAAGATTCTGGAGGCTGCTGGTTCGTTGCTCGACATTCCGCTGAAGCTTGTCGAGCGCGCGACCGGGAACGATCCGGCATCTCTCGAGAAGGTCCGAGGAAGGCTAGAGAGGGAACGCGCCGAGCGCGAAGCCGAGCTTGAACGTGCGCGGAGCGAACGGAAGATCCTGGAGCTGAACGCGCACGAAGACGCCGAAGCTGCGGCGAAGCGTCTTGAGTACGAACTATGGAAGGAAGAGCAGGAATTCAAGCTGTCAGCGGTGAAGGACCTGATTGCATTCGTGAGTGACGTCAAGATTTTGCACGCGGAGCGTGTCATGAACCTCTCTGTGGAGTTCGAGAAGCTTTACTCCGACCAGTTCGACGAGGCGCAGCGGCGCCATGAGGACAACAACGAGAGGCGAAAAAAGTTCATGATCGAACTGATCCCGCTCAGAGAGACGGCTCCGGAAGTCTTCGCCGAACTCGTTGAGGGCTATAGGTCCGTCTTCAAGGCGTACGCGGAACACGTTTCGATCCTGCTTCACAGGATGAGGGAGGACTTGCCTCGCCTACGAGACCGCGTCATCGACCAGGTCACGCAATACCAACCTGATGCATTGCTCGAGCGGCTCGGCAATGCAGGGCCAAGGCTTGGTGCGCCGGAGGCCAAGGAGCTCCCCCCAAGGACGACTGAGCCCGGACCTCGGAAGTCGCGTTCCTAGTTGGCGGGCGAGTGTTCCACGCCAAGTGGGGCGATAACGTCGCCGGCAACGGTCCTCGTAATCGGGGCGAGAAATGTTTCCGCGCGAAGATCGACTGACGAGGCCAATCCGGCTTTGACTGCGGCTTACGTCCGGTATGGGTACGAATAGTCGAGGAAGATCGCGTTGTTGAACTTGCGAGGCCTGCCCCCGCTACGAACGTTGGAACGCCTGGCTATCTCGCCGATAGCCAGGCGTTCCGCTTTTTGGGGCACGGAGAACGCGCGTCGCGATGGCCGACCAGGGCGACACGGCCGCGGCGAAGGCTGCCGGGCGCGGCCGGGATTCGACCGGGATGTGTGCGTCGGGGCCGCGGGACGGGCAGGTCCGCGCGCGGGCGCGCGATCCCGCCGTCACGCCCCCGGGTCGGGCTTCGGGCAGTGGGGCCACCACCGGTATCCATTGCTGCGCCACGGAACCCCGAGCTCCTCGCACGCTTCGCGGAGGAAGTCCGGCGAGTAGAAGTAGTTGCGCACCGCGACGATCCGGTCGCCGTCGACCTCGAGCCGGTTGATGGCGCGGACCGCGTCGCCGTCGGCGTGGGCGTACCACACCAGCAGCAGCGGCTCGCCGCGGTGGACGCGGAGCTCGCTGCGCGGCGGGTCCGGCAGCACGCCGCGGAACAGCTCGGCCTGGGCGCCGCCGTGGGTGTGGGCCTCCGCCATCACGGCGCTGCCGAACAGCATGCCGTCGAGGATCCGGCCGCGCCGGCCATACTCGGTGCTCGCGCCGACGACCTCGACGGCGGTGGTGTCGAGCAGCAGCGCGGTCAGCCGAGAGACGTCGCGCGCGTTGAACGCGTCGCAGAACGCGTCGATCACCGCGGGTACCGCCGCGCGCGGCTCGGCGAGGTCGGGCTCGACGAGCTTGCCGCGGCCGCGGTGCAGCGCCGCCTTGACCGCGCCGACGCTGGTCGACAGCGCCTCCGCGACCTCGTCGAGCGACAGCTCGAACACGTCCTTGAGGACGACCGCGGCGCGCTCCTGGGGCGACAGCTGCGCGACCAGCGTCCCCACCGCCTCGCGGTGCGCGCGCGGCTCGGGCGTCGCGGTCCCTGCCGGGAGCTCCTCGGCCGGGTGTGGCGTCTCGCGGCTGCGGCGGACCCGATCGATCCACAGGTTCGACGCGACGCGGAACAGCCAGGCGCGCGGGTTGGGAGGCGCGGCGCCCATCCGGCCCAGCGTCGCGAACGCGCGGACCATCGTGTCCTGCGCGAGGTCCTCGGCGTCCCACGGGCTGCGCGTGAGGTGGCGACAGTACCGGTACAGCTGCGGGCGCAGCGGCTCGTAGACGTCGAGGAACTGCTGCCACGACGCGCGCAGGGCGCCGGACAGCGTGTCGAGTGAGGTGTCGGTCATGGCTGGAAGACGGGCGAGCCGACCGAAAAGATACGGATCGCCAGCGAGGTTCGGCGACCGTTCCGGCGGGGGTAGGCTCCCGGGATGTTCGCTGATCGTGGCGCGGCTTGTCCGACGACGGTGACGCCATGAGCGTCCGAGCGTGGTCGATCAAGCCCGGGGAGCTGAAGCCGCTCGGGCGGGACGGGCTGCTGGTGCTGGCCGCCCGCGCGGCGATGCGCGTCGAGGGCCACGCGCCGGCGAGCGCCCGGGCGGCGTGGCGTGACGGCCTGGCGCTGGTCGTCGGCGCGGCGGTCAGGGCGCCCGCGGGGCAGGCCGGCGCCGCGGCGCTCGCGCGCCGGCTGCGCGACGCCAGGGCGAGCGCCTGCCACCGGCTCGCCGTCTCCGACGCGCCGGCCGGCGCGTGCGCCAACCACGCGACGTGCGCGCTGGCCGCGGCGGGCGAGGCGGCGGCGCTCGCTGACCGGGCGGCGGTGGCGCGCGCGGTGATCGAGGCGGCGAAGCAGGCGGCGTCGATCCCGGCGGTGCTGGGCCACGCCGGCCGGATCCGCGCGCCGCGCGGCCGCGATCCCGTCGAGTACGCGGCGGTGACCACGTGGGACGCGATCCGCGCCGACGTCGCGGCGGTTGCGGTCGCGCTGCCGGCGATCGCCCGCGCCCGTGATCCGTGCGGGCGGTCCGGCGCGCCGCGCCGCTGTGGGCCGCCGGCTCGCCGCCGTGGGCGTGAGCGGCGGCGCGGCGATTCGAACGGATCGAGGACGCAGGCCGCGCGACGTTCGGGGACGACCGAGCGCGCCGCGCCCTGGTCGGCGCGGCGCGGTCAGATCGGTCCGCGGCGTACGGGGTAGCGCAGGTGAAGCACGCGGTTGGCGCGGATCACGATGTCTGGATCCTCCAGCAGGTGCGGCGCGTGGACCGACCCGAAGTAGCGCTTGCCGGCCCCGAGCACGACGGGGACGACGTCCATGCGCACCTCGTCGATCAGGCCCGCGGCCAGCACCTGGCCACCGACGTCGCCGGCGGCGACCTCGACGATGCGGTCCCCGGCGAGCTCCCGCGCCCTGGCCATGGCGGCCTCGACGCCGTCGACGAAGTGAAACGGCGCCCCGGGGTCCCAGCCTTGGGGCGCCGGTCGGTGGGTCACGACGACCACGTGGTCGATGCCGCCCGGCGGCTTCCCGCCCCAGCCGTCCGTGAGGTCGAAGACGTGGCGGCCGACGACGGTCACCCCGATCTGGTCCCAGTACGGCCGGGTGTAGTCGTAGGACGTTTGCGACACCTTCAGGACGCCGCCGTCGTCGAGCGGGACGTCACCGCCGGTCAACCAGTCGAACCGCGGGCCGGGCTGGTCGTGCTCGTCGGCGATGAAGCCGTCCACCGACACCGATGCGTACATGACGACCTTACCCATGGGCCACCGAGGGCAATGTACGGCAAGGGCGCCGCGGGCACCAGCGCGCCGCGTCGTGCGCGGAAGTGATCCGCCCGCGCGCGGCCGGGGTGAGGGCGGGCCACGACGCGAGCAGGGCCCGGTCCTCAGTCGAGCTGGGTCAGCTCGAAGTTGTGGCGCACCGACTGGCGGACGCCGCCGACGTCCATGTCCATCGTGCTGTGCCCGCTGGCGCCGGCGAGGGTGGCGACGCCGTCGGCGTGGCCGACGATGGTGCGGATCTGGGCGTCCATCTGGTAGGCGCCGGCCATCGCCGACTGGATCACGGTGTCGTAGGCGAGGCGCTGGTCGTCGAGCTCGGTGAGGGTGACCGACGCGGCGCCGAACGGGGTCGCGACCTCGACGTGGCTGCCGCCGGCGATCGCGTCGTCGGGCAGGACGATCATCTGCAGCAGCTGGCGCGGCATGACGTCGAGGGTGGTGGCGTCGGCGGCGAGGCGGCGCTTGCGGCTGCGCGAGCTGCCCTTGGCCTTCGACGTGCCGGCCTGGAGGTCGATCTCGCTCTCGATCGTGAGCTCCTGGTCGCCGACGCTGGCGCTGACGCGGGCGCGCGCCGCGGCGCGATCGGCGGCGCGGGCGGTGGACGCGACCGCCATGGTCTCGCCCTCGAACGCGACCAGGACCACGTTGGCGAACACGACCTCGCCGCGCGGCGAGATCCACGCCTCGGCGGTGCGCGCGGCGCGGGGCAGGGCGTCGAGGGCCAGCAGGCGCTGGCCTCCGGTGGACAGGTCGTACGCGGTCAGGTCGAGGGTGACGTGGGCCCAGCCGTCGTCGGCGACGTCGAGGACGTGGAGCGCGACGTCGCTGGTGGCGTCGATCGAGATCGAGATGCCGCCGGCCATGCCGCCGCCCATGCTGGCGCCCATGCCGCCGGTCATGTCGGCGCCCATGCCGCCGCCCCCACCCATGGAGGCCTCGACCTCGACGGTCTCGGCGTAGCGGTAGCGGTGGACGTCCCCGGCGCGCCAGCCGTACGACAGCTGGTAGGCCTGGCCCGAGGCGGTCGCCGTCGTGGCGGCGCCGTCGCCGGCGGTCGAGGCCGCGGCCGTGTCACCGGGGGTGGCGGCGCCCTCCGACGTCGTCGCGGTGGGCGCGGTGGAGGAGGTGGCGGGGGCCGCCGGCTGGATGGTGCAGGCGGTGGCGGTCGCGAGGGCGGCGGCGCCGAGGAAGCGAAGCATGAGGTCTCCAGGCAAGCGGGTGGACGGCGGCAAGCTGTAGATACGGGCCAGCGGCGGCCATATTCAGGGGAGCGCCCGGGCGCGGCCACGGGGCGCGGCGCCGGAACCGCTGCCGCGAGCGCGGTCGCGCGACGACGCGCGCGTCCCGCAGCGGCACGAACGCGTCGCGCGGGCGCAGCGTGATCTCGGCGAGGATCTCGGCGAGGATCTCGTCGCGGCGCCTCGGGGAGCACGCGGCCGCTACCGCAGCGCGAGGGGACCGGCACGGCGTGTCGCGCCGTCGGCGCACCCGCGGGCGGCCTCGGTGTAACATCGCGGCCGATGCGACGATTGCTTCGAGTCCGGACCGTGGCGGCGCTGCTCGCCGTCGGGATCGCCCTGGTGGGCTGCTTCCTCATCAAGCACTCCACACCCGAGGAGATCGAGTGCTCCCGGCAGGCCGCGGGCCACGAGCCCGACGTCACCGGCGCCTGGGAGACGAGCGACGGGGTCAGGCTCGACGTCCGGCAGAGCCCGACGCGGCGCAGCCAGCTCGAGATCGTGGTCGCGGCCGAGACCGCCAAGCAGCCCGACTGGAAGCCGGGGGGCGCGTGGCTGCAGCCACCGGGCGTCGCGAGCGCACAGCCCCTGGTCTGCGGCGACACCTGGCGGGTCCAGGTCACCAAGACCTTCCCCGACCGCGTCGCGCAGCCTGGCCAGCTCGTCAGCCAGGACGACCGCCTCATGGCGCGCCTGGTGTCCGCCGATCGCATCGAGTTCGACGGCGGCGAGGTCTGGACCCGCGTCGGCGCTGTCGGCGCGCTGCAGATCCCCAAGCCGGGTGAGGTCAAGGACGAGTACGAGCTGCAGGGCACCGTCTACAAGACCTTCGATCTCAAGACCGGGCTCGACACGGTCCAGCGCGAGTGCATCGCGGCCTGCAAGGCCGACGAGCGCTGCGCCGCCGCGGTGGAGCACACCACCATGCACAAGTGCCGGCTGCTCAGCTCGCTCGCCAGCGCGTCGCAGGCCGCCAACCTGGTCAGCTGGATCAACCCGGACTTCGACTTCGATCCGCCGCCGGTCCCGATCGCCGGGACCACCGTCCGGCTGCTCCAGCTCAAGGGCACCGAGCTCAAGGTCCTCGCGGTCAGCAACCGCGCCGCCGACCGCGAGTGCGCGCGCGCGTGCGACGAGGACTGGAGCTGCAAGGGCTACTCGGTGGAGACCTGGGACGGGTCGTGCCACCTGATGTCGACGGTGACCGGCGCCAAGCGGGCGGGGGACACCTGGTACGCGCACGTCCAGTCCGAGCGGGTGGCCGTCCTCCCGGTGCACGGCAGCTACGCCCAGGATACCAAGCTCGGCGGCACGGTCCTGAGGTCCCTCGACACCCAGTCCAAGGGCCTGATGGGCTGCCACGACGCCTGCACCGGGGACGAGGCCTGCCGCGGCTTCAACTACCTCCGCATCCAGGACCGCAACAGCACGATCAGCTCGCACAACCAGTGCGTGCTGCTCGCCGACCTCGGCACGCCGGAGCTGGCCCAGCACTGGGTCACCTACGTCGAGCCGTACCACCCCAAGCCGCCCACCGAGCCGCCGTCGCAGGAGATGACGAGCCCGCTGTGCAAGGGGCACCCCGACGCCCAGCCGGCCTACTCCATGAGCAACACCGACGTCAGGTCCAAGCACATGGAGTACATCGACCTGCCCGAGCTGCCGTTCACCGATCCGACGCGGCCGAGCTTCACCGGGAGCGACCAGGGGCGCGCGTGGACGACGGCGTTCTTCCTGCGCCCGCTGCCCGACGGCAACGTCCACATCCACGCCTGGTACAAGGCCGACCTGGTGCTCAAGGTCGCCGACGGCGAGGTCGTGGTCGGCGCCGCCGACGCCAACTCCGAGTGGCGCATCGAGCACCTGTGGGAGCACATGGACCCGCCCGCGTGGGGCGTCTGGTACGTCGTCCGCAACCCGGACACCGGCATGTTCCTGGCGGCGACCAAGGACGGCGGCGTCACGCTGGTCGGTAACCCCCTGGACGCCAGCGCCCACTGGCACTTCGACGACGCGGTGCTGCCGACCGAGACCTACAAGGCGCCCACGCCGTTCCCGGTGGTCGAGCCGCCGCCGCTGCCGTTCGACGAGGCGGTCGTCGACGCGCTGACCCGGTGGGCCGTCAAGGAGCACCTGCGGCAGCAGGTGCCGGCCTGCTACAAGCACGTCGACAACTTCTCGTGCCCGGCGACCGGCCAGCCCTTCAACTGCGGCGCGCTGTGCACCCAGGATCTGGGCGTGTGCGTCGAGACCGCCGCCGACATGACGCTCAACGTCGGCATCCTGGTCGCCAACGTCGCCGGCGCGGTGCTGACCGGCGGCGCCGCCAACGCGGCCATCAAGGCCGGGCAGGTCGCAGGCCAGGGCGCCAAGGCCGGGCTGCGCTACACGATGAAGACCGCGGGCCGCAAGATGGCCAAGGAGCTGCGCGAGCGCCTCGGCGCTCGGGTCATCGCGTTCATCGCCAGCAAGGGCAAGAGCGAGGCGTTCAAGAAGCTCGCCAAGTCGCTGGCGGTCGACCTGGCCAAGAAGGCCGGCAAGCTGACCGCCAAGCAGGCCATGAACGTCGACGCCGCGGCCTACCTCCAGGTCGAGCAGGACCGCTTCGTCGACAAGATCGCCGACGCCTACGCCGACGAGGTGGCGCGGCGCGCCGCCGAGCTGATCGCCGCGCGCGCGGCCGTCGCCGACGATCCCGATCTGCTGGCGATCGCGGCGACCCTCGATCCGACCGGCGTCTTCGGCGTCATCGACTCGTTCACCAAGCCGATGTGCGACGAGAACCCGATGCCGGAGCTCGAGTTCTAGCGCCCACGCCCCGGCGACGCCGCCGGCGTCGCCCGCGACGCCCGGCCCGCTGTTCGTGCGCCGCGCGGCACGCCCGGCGCGGCCGCGGCGCCGTGGCGCTTCGTGTACGCTTCCTCCATGTGCGACCACGTGCCGGAGCCGTCCGACGTGTCCGACGCCGACGCCGACGCCGACGCGCCGCTGACGGCGGACGTCGTCGCCACGCTGGTCGCCGGCCACCGCGAGTTCCTGGCGTTCGTGCAACGCCGGGTCGGCGACCGCGCGGTCGCCGAGGAGATCCTCCAGGACGCGTTCGTGCGCAGCCTCGCCAAGGGCGACACCATCCGCGACAGCGCGACCGGCTGGTTCTACCGCGTGCTCCGCAACGCCATCGTCGATCACCATCGCCGGCGCGCCACCGCGGCGCGCCGCCTGGAGGCCTTCGCGGCCGAGCAGGAGGAGGCGGCCTCGGACGAGGAGCTCCGCGGCGTGGTCTGCAAGTGCGTCGGCGAGCTCGCGGGCACGCTGAAGCCCGAGTACGCCGCGGCGCTGCGCCGGATCGAGATCGATGGCGTGGCCGTGAAGGACTACGCCGCCGAGGTCGGGATCTCGAGCAACAACGCGGGCGTCAGGGTGTTTCGTGCGCGCGAGGCGCTGCGCCGGCAGGTCGCGCGCGCGTGCGGGACCTGCGCCGATCACGGCTGCCTCGACTGCACGTGCGAGTCGGCGACGGCGCACCCCTGCGGCAGGTAGCCCGCCGTCGGGCCGGCGCGTCGACGGCGCCGGCGCCGGTGGACGATCGCCGGTCGAGGACGTGCTGACCGGCCGGATGCCCGCCGGCGACGCGCCGGCCGCGACCGCGGACGCGCCCGCAACGCAACGAGCACGCCCACCGATCGTACGGTACGATGCGGCCTCCACGGGAGAGGCGCGATGACCGACGACGATCACGAACGTGCCGCGACGAGTACCCGGCGCCGCCGCCGCCGGCTCGGTGTCGGCGTCGTGCTCGCGCTGGCGACCGCGGTCGGCTGCTCGAAGGGCAAGGAGGCGCCGCGATGGCAGCCCCGGGGCGAGCTGCCACCGCGGGTCGTCGACGCCATGCGCACCGCCTACCAGGTCGCGACGACGACGTCGGCGGCGCGGTGCCGGGAGATCCTGCCGGACCACTGCTCGCACGACGGCTCGCCGCCGGGGGTGCCGTACGGGCGCAACGCGCTCGACGGTCGTGCCAGCGTCGCCGACTACCGCATCGCGTGCCTGTGGGCGCCCGCCGGCAGCTCGGTCGGCACGTGCGAGTTCGAGCCAGCCAGTCGCGGCGGCGCGCTCGACCGCAGCTTCGGGATGAGCTACCGCTACGCGCCTGGCTACCACTCGCTCGGCCACGCGGAGCCGGGCGACGAGGTCCTGGTCAACGACAGCGACCTGCCGTACCGCGGCACCGTGGTGTACCCGCTCGGCGACGACCTCCTGGTGCGCGTCACGGTGGTCGTCGCCGCCGACGACGCCACGACCGGGCGCTGACCGGCGATCGAGGCGGCGCCTCGCGCTACCGACCGTGGCGAGGCCGCGCCGGCCGCGCCGCGTCGGCGAGCCGCCGCTCGGCGTCGGCGATCGCGGTCGCGATCTCGCCCTCGAGATTCGCATCGGCCCCCTTGCCGACGCGCGAGCGCAGGGCCGCGAGGTAGGCGGTGTCGAGCGCGAGCGGCGCGGCCACCGCGACGTCGGGCTGGACGCCGACCCCCTCCCAGTTGGTCTTGGTCTCCGGGTTGATGGCGCGGCCGAAAGGCACGAACATCGCGACGTGGTCGTCGAGGCGGACCGTGCCGCCGGGGTTGGCGCCGCCTCCCGTCACCTCGCCGACGACGTGTCCGCGGTGCTCGACCTGGAGATCGTAGGCGTACTCCTCCGCGGCCGAGAACGTGTTGCCGCTGGTCAGCACGTAGACATCGCCGGCGTAGCGCGGGCCCGGCAACGCCGGTAGCGTCCAGAACTGGACGGTGGCGTCGCCGTCGCGGAGGTAGAAGTCGTTGATGTGGATCTGCGTGGTGGCCGGGTGCAGGTAGCTCACCATCAGCTGGACCATCTGGGGGTCGCCGCCGCCGTTGCCGCGCAGGTCGATGATCAGCGCGTCGGTGTGGGCGAGCAGCCGCATCGCCGCCTCGGCGGTGTCGCCGGCCAGCGCCGCCTGCATGAAGGCGTCGAGGCGGAGGTACCCGATGTTGCCGGCGAGCCGCTCGATCCGGGTGAACCCGAAGTTGGCCACGGCCTCGGCCCGGGCCTCGGCGGCGAGGTCCTCCGGCGACGGGGCGACGTCGTCGTCGACGAGCGGCAGCGGCTGCGCCGAGACGATGAAGGCGATGTGCTTGTCGTGGGTGAGCTCGCGCAGGTCGGCGGTGAGCCGGTCGGTCAGCGCGCCGGCGGTGACGAGGGCGTCGTACGCGCCCTTCGCGGCCTGGTCGCGCAGGTGCGCGGCGGCCTGGTTGCCCAGCTCCGGGAACACGTACCCGCCCTCCATCGCCGCCGCGGCGGCCTCGACCAGCCGCGTGCGCGTCGCGGCGTCGATCGGCACCTTTGGGTGGGCCGTCGCCGGCGGCTTGCCCTCGACGATCGGCGTCGCACCGCGGGCGGCGGGGCGCCGCGCGGCGGCGCCGCACCCGGCGAGAGATCCGAGGAACAACGCGAACGTGATCGGGGCGGCGCGCATGCGCCGAGCCTATCGCGATCGGCGTCGCCGCCGTCGGGGATCAGAACCGGAACGTCGGCGAGTGGATGATCGTCTGCTGCGCGGCGACGCCGGGATCGATCTGCGGGATGGCGAGGCGCTCGCGCTCGGCCTGTTCGGCGACGCCCATGGGATCGCGGAGCCACGGGTTGACCGCGTCGTCGAGCGGGCCGGGCAGGCCGTGCAGCTGCAGCGGCGGCAGGCCCGGCGCCAGGCCGGGCTGCAGGTACGGCGGCACGCCGGGCGGCCCGGGCATGTCCGGCAGCGGCGGCAGGCCGGGCATCGGCGGATCGGTGTAGTGGCCGAACGCCAGCGCCATGGCCGACGGCGAGCCGCCGCCGGGGCCGAGGAACTGCGGGTCGAGCGTGAGGTGCGAGTCGCCGCCCAGCGACAGCGGCGGCGGGCCAGGCATCGTCAGCTCCGGCATCTGGAGCTGGACGTCGGGGACCGGGGGCAGGTCGTAGTCGGCCATGGCGCGATCCATCGTACGCCCACGCGGCGGCATGGGTTCCCTGGGAAGCCACCGCGGGTCGGGTGCGGATCGTGCGCGGACCCGGTCACACTCGGCGCGCCGGTTCCGTTATGTGAAGGAGGGCGGCGGACGTCGCCCACCCACGACCCCTCAGGAGCTCCCGAATGCGATTCCATGTAGCCAGGATGATTGTCGTCTCCGCGGTCCTCGCCGCCGCCTGCGCCGGCTCGGCGCCGCCGCCGGTGTGCCCGCCCGGGGCCCGCGCCGCCGCCGCGGAGGCCCCGGGCGCGCCCGCGGACGAGGCCGCGCCCCACGCCGCCGGGCTTCAGATCAAGCTGACGACCGTCTACGTCGACGACCAGGACCGAGCGCTGCGCTTCTACACGGAGGTGCTCGGCTTCGCCAAGAAGGACGACGTTCGCAACGGCACCTACCGGTGGCTCACCGTGACCGCGCCGGGCGACGGTGACGGCGGCGCGCTGCAGCTGGCCCTGAACGACGCGCCGGCGGCGAAGGCGTACCAGAAGGCGCTGTTCCAGCAGGGCCAGCCCGCGGTGATGTTCTTCACCGACGATCTCGCCGCCGACGTCGCCCTCATCGGCGCAGCCGGCGCCGAGATCACGCTGCCGCCGACCAAGGTGACGGGATCGACGATCGCGATGCTGAAGGACACCTGCGGCAACCTGGTCCAGCTCACCGAGCTGGCACGCTGAGCGTGGGCGCGGCGCGCCGGGCGTCGTAGGCTCGCGCCGTGGTGATCGACTTCGAGGAGCACCGCGGCCACCTCCGCGGCGTCGCGTACCGCATGCTGGGCTCGCTGGCCGAGGCCGACGACGCGGTGCAGGAGGCGTGGCTGCGCCTCGACCGCGCCGCCCCCGACGAGCTGGCGAACCCGCGCGGCTGGCTCACCACCGTCGTCGCGCGGCTCTGCCTCGACATGCTGCGCACGCGCGCGTCGCGGCGCGAGGAGCCGCTGGCGGCGCGCCCCGATCGCGCCGCCGCCGGCGACGCCGAGCAGGAGCTGGTCCTCGCCGACGACGTCGGCCTGGCGCTGCTGGTCGTGCTCGATCGCCTCGAGCCGGCCGAGCGGCTGGCGTTCGTGCTGCACGATCTGTTCGACGTGCCGTTCGACGAGATCGCCCCGATCGTGGCGCGCTCGCCCGAGGCGGCCCGGCAGCTGGCGAGCCGGGCGCGCCGGCGGGTCCGCGGCGCGACGCCGCGCGACGCCGAGCTCGCCGGCCAGCGCCACGTCGTCGAGTCGTTCATCGCGGCGCTGCGGCGCGGCGACGTCGAGGGCCTGATCGCGGTGCTGGCCCCGGAGGTCGTGGTCCGCACCGGCGACGACGCTGGCACCGTGCGCGAGGTCCGCGGCGCCCGCACCTGGGCGACCGGCGCGGTGGCGTACGGCCAGCTCGCGACCCGCATGGCCCCGGCGCTGATCGACGGCGCCATCGGCCTGGTGATGGCGCCGAAGGGCCGGCTGCTGCGGGCGCTGCGCTTCACCTTCGACGGCGGGCGGATCGCGTCCGCCGAGGTCATCGCCGACCGGGCGCGGCTCGACGCGCTCGACATCGCGACGCCCCCGTGAGCGTCCGACCGCCGCCAGGCGGCGGCGCCTACCAGCGCGCCAGCTGGGTCAGCTGCAGCAGGTTGCCGCAGGTGTCCTCGACCTTGGCGATGGTCGAGCCGGTCGCCTTCGTGGGCGGCGTCGTGAACTGGCCGCCGGCGGCCTCGATGCGGGCGACGTCGGCGGCGAGGTCGTCGGTGAACAGCATCAGCGCCGGCTGGCCCTGCTGGAACCGCGCCTGCTGGTAGGCCTTCGCCGCCGGGTCGTCGGCGAGCGCGAGCTGCAGCTCGGGGCCGTCGGGATCGTCGGGGGCGGTCACGGTGAGCCACCGGAACGTCCCCTGGCTGAAGTCGGCCTTCTTGGTGAAGCCGAGCACCTCCGTGTAGAAGCGCAGGGCCTGGGCCTGATCGTCGACGTGCACCGTGGTCAGCTTGATCTTCATGGGTCTGGTCTCGTCCTGGAAGGTTGGCGGCGGCGAGCGCCGTACCCGGATGACGGATGGGGCGCCGCCGATGTGACCGGGACGCGCCCGATCCCCGCGGCGCGCCCGCGCGGGTATCATCGGGCCCCCCCGATCGCGAGGCAGCATGAAGAAGACGCAACCGAAGGCGGCCGGCGCCAGCGCCGACGCCTCCACCCTGATCAGCGCGCGGATCGCCGAGCTCGACGACTGGCGCGGCGAGACCCTGGCCCGGGTGCGGGCCCTGATCCACGAGGCCGTCCCCGACGTGGTCGAGGAGTGGAAGTGGCGCGGGACCCCGGTGTGGGAGCGCGACGGCGGCATCTGCACCGGCGAGTCGTACAAGGCGGTCGTGAAGCTGACGTTCCACAAGGGCGCGTCGCTGCCGGACCCGGCCAGGCTGTTCAACTCGAGCCTGGACGGCAACGTCCGCCGCGCCATCGACATCCGCGAGGGCGAGACGCTGAACGCCCGGGCCTTCAAGACCCTGATCAAGGCGGCGGCCGCGCTCAACGCGGCCGGCAAGAAGAAGCCCGCGAAGCGGACGTGAGCCGTCGCCCGCGGCGGTGCCGGGTGGCGGCGCCGCGGGTACGCTGGCGGTGACGCATGCCGGACTTCGCCTCCCTGGTCAGCCACGCCCACTGGCCCGCGTTCGTCGCCGGCGGCGCCGCGCTGGTGACGACGCTGCAGCTGGCGGTGTGGCGCCGGACGCGGCTGGCGCGGGCCCGGGTCGCCGCCGCGCTGGCGGCGCCGGTGACGCCGCGCGCGGCCTGGGTCGACGGCGGCGACGTGGTGCTGCGCGGCACCCTGCGGGCGGAGCGCCGGATCTCCGCGATCGCCGGCATGGGCTACGCCGGTGGTCGCGAGCAGCAGGAGCTCGGCTACGACGCCGTCGACGCCGCCGCGATCGAGGTCGAAGGCGAGCGGGTCGCGCTCGGCGAGCCGCTCGCGGTGGTGGTCGGCAGCCACGTCATCCGGCACCACGAGCTGCCGCGCGACCGGTTCGAGGCCGCGTCGCTGGTCCGCGACCGGGTGCGCCGCGCCACCGAGCTGCACCTGTGGCGCGGCGGCGTCGACGGCTACCACGAGCGGCGGATCGCCGACGGCGAGCAGGTGCTGGCGCGCGGCCGGCTGGTGCGCGCCGCGGCGCGCCCGGCCGACGCGGCCCCCTGACGCCGACGCCGCCGACGCCGACGCCGACGCCGACGCCGACGCCGACGCCGACGCCGACGCCGACGCCGCCGACGCCGACGCCGCCCCGGTCGCGGGCGACGGCTGGCGTCTGGTGCCGGCGGGCCGCGCGGTCGAGCTGGCCGCGGTGGCGGGCGTCGTCGATCCGGTGCAGCTGCCGCCGCAGAGCGCGATGGGCAGCGCGGTGGTGGTCGGCGCCGCGACGTTCGCGCTGACCGCGGTGCTGATGGCGTGGTGGTGAGCCGGCCCGTCCAGATCAGGGCTGGATCGACTGGATGATCGGGCCGAGGAACGCGGCGTCGTCCCAGCTGTCGGGCGGGGTCGTGCCGGCGTCCTGGACCAGGCCCTCGCTGGGGTAGCGGTCGAACAGGTTCGGCACCGCGATCGAGTCGCCCGGCGACTTGAAGTAGTAGCCGTTGCGGACCACGACCAGATCGAGGCTGGGGATGACGTAGGTCCACTGGCCGTCGTGGCCGATCGCCGCGTAGGTGTCGGCGGGCAGCGCCGGGTCGGTGGCGCCGAGGCGCCACCACATGTAGCCGTAGCCGGCGTACGCCGGCGACGGCGCGGTCGACGCCGCGACCCAGTCGGCCGACACCACGCGCGTGCCGTCGCGCTCGCCGCCGTCGAGGTAGAGCTGGCCGAAGCGCGCGAAGTCGCGGCTGCGCATGTCGAGGCAGCAGTAGGTCAGCGTGTTGCCGGTGGCGTCGCGCCACCAGTCGGCGGTCTCGATGCCCAGGGGCGCGAACAGCGCCTGCTGCGCGAACTCGCCGGCGGTCATGCCGGTGGCGCCCTCGAGCACCGCCGACAGCAGCATCGCGTCGCCGCTGGAGTAGTTGAAGTGCTCGCCGGGCGGGTACGCGACCGGCTGGCCCTCGACGACCTCGAGCTGGCTGCCCTCGGTGACGACCATCGCGATCACGTCGGAGTCGTTGAACTCGGAGATCGCGTACGACTCCAGCCAGTCGAGGCCCGAGGTCATCGTCAGCACCGAGCGCAGCGTGATCGCGGCGTGGTCGGTGCCCTGCCACGACGGCAGGTAGTCGGCGACCGGCACGTCGAGGCTGGGGATCAGGCCGCGATCGAGCGCGATGCCGATGGTCGCCGACGTCACGCTCTTGGCCATCGACCAGCTCGCGGCGTACGAGCTGGCGTCGGCGTGATCCCAGTACCACTCGGCGGCGATCCGGCCGTGCCGGACCACGACCACGCCCTGGGTGTTCTTGCCGTCGGCGAAGGCGTAGGCGCGCGCGCCGTCGAGGACCTGCGGGTCCATGCCCTCGGCCTCGGGGCTGGTCACCACCCAGCCGTCGTCGAGGTCGGCGGCGGCGCCGCCATCGTCGCCACAGGCCGCGACCCCGGCGAGGGCGAGGGCGCCGGCGAGGATCAGCAGGGACGGGCGGAGCAGGGAGCGGTGCATCGGGACCTCCGGGGCGGATCTGCAGCATCCGTAGCACGGCCGGGGCCGCCACCGGCGGCCCACCTGTGTGTGCGACCGGTCGCTGAGCGCGACTCAGGTCGCGAATGCGCGGGCGTCGTCGTCGCGGAACCGGATGAAGACGGCGTCGGCCTCGCTGACCAGGGTGTCGCCGGCGTGGCAGTCGCCGCGCACGAACACCTTGCGATCCTCGGTGCGCTCGACCCAGGCCGCGAACCGCAGCTCGGTGTGCAGCGGCGTGATCCGGCGATACGCGGTGGTCAGCGACCGGGTGTGGCCGGGGATACCGGCGGCGACCGCGGCGAACGCCAGGATCTGGTCGAAGACCATCGCGACGACGCCGCCGTGGACGCCGCCGGGAGGGCCCTCGTAGGGCAGGCCGAACGTGACCGTGCCGTAGGCCTTGCCGTCGTCGATGTGCATGATGACCGGCGCGGCGATCGGGTTGTAGGGTCCGCTGATCACGCCCCACGGCAGGATCGTCGCCAGGTCGCCGTCGACCGGCGCCGCGTACGCGGGGAACGGGCGCTGGCCGGCGTGGGCGGCGGCGCGGGCGCGCAGCGCGTCGGCGTCGGCGGCCAGCGCCTCGAGCTCGGCCAGGGGCGCGGTCAGGGCGACCGACGACTCGACCAGGGACCGCAGGCTGGACGCCAGGCGCCGCAGGGCGTCCTTGTGCTGATCTCCGAAGGGCTCGTCCATGGTAGGAGTGAAACATGTTTCACTCGACCAGGGGTGGCGACCGAAGCGGATTCGGGGCCGGCCGCGGCGCGGCCCCGCCGGGCGGGCCGATCGCGGCGCGAGCGGGTGGCGGTTTGGCCGCCGGCGACGGCCCGGATTCCGCTACCGTCGGCCGCGTGAAGCCCGCGTCGATCGCTGCGCTGCTGCTCGCCCTCCTGTCCACCGCCGGCTGCCCCAGCTCGGGCGCCGGCGCCGGCGCCGACGCCCGGGTCGCCAGCGACGGCGGCGGCGCCGCCGACGCCGACCGGACCCGGCCCGACGCCGGCGGGACCACGGCGGCGTGCCCCGACGGCCAGGTCGCCACCGCCGTCGCCAGCAACGGCGAGCTGACCTGCGGCACCGTCGACGACGCCACCGCGGTCGCGGTGCGGTCGCGGTGCGCGGTGTACGTGGGGCAGCGCGACAGCTGCGACGGCTGCACCGACGGCCCCGCCAAGTGGAGCGAGATCGATCCGCTGGGCTGCTCGCCCGGTTCCGGCGGCGGCAACGCGTGCATCGCGGCGACGCTCGACGACCCCGAGGCGCCGGTGACGCTGGCGACGCTCGATCTCGACGGCGACGTCAACGACGACGACAAGCTGTTCACGACGCTGCACTGCATCCTGGCGCCGCGGCCGCTGCAGCCGGCGCCGTGCGCGCCGGGCTGGGCGGTCCACGGTCGCTCCGGTGACGCGTGGATGTGCGCGCCGATCTCCGAGGCCGCGGTGGGCTACGTCGGCTCGCGCTGCGCGGTCTACCTGGGCTGGCAGGACTCGTGCGACGGCTGCACGACGCCGCCCGCCAAGTGGGGCCACGCCAACGACGCCGCCTGCGTCAACGGCGCCGGCGCCGACGACACCTGCGTGACGACGACGCTGGGCGGCGAGACCGTCAACCTGATCGGGATCAACACCGACGGCGACGTCGACGGCAACGACAAGCTCCACCTCGGGCTGGCGTGCGAGCCGCCCGCCGCTGCCGGCGTGACGTCGACGACGATGTGCCCCGACGGCCTGTTCGTGACCGGCACCAGCGCCGACGGCAGCTTCACCTGCGGCGATCCGGCGGCGGCGTTCGCGGCCTACCTGGGCAGCCAGTGCTCGCTGTTCTTCGGCTGGCGCGACAGCTGCGACGCCTGCACCGGCGCGCCGACCAAGTGGGGCCAGGTCAGCGTCGGCACCTGCGCCACCGGCGTCGGCGCCGACGACACCTGCACCGAGATGACGCTCGACGGCACCGCGGTGCAGATGTTCGGGCTCAACACCGACGGTGACGTCAACTCCGACGACACGCTCTACGTCGGCTTCCGCTGCGCGCCGTAGCGGCGGCGCGCGCGGTCATCGCGTACCGGGTGAGGGAATCGAACCCTCCGTGGGCGGTGTGTAGGACCGCTCTCGCCCCCAGGCGAGCTCCCCGGCGAGGACGCGCGTGACCGCGCGCGGTACCACCGCCAGGGATCGAACCTGGCCAGCAGGCTTCGTAGGCCTGAGCTGTCGTCCAGACAGACGGTGGTGGGTCGAGCCGTCGCGGGGGATCGAACCCCGACCTGTCGCGTACCAGGCGACCGTGCGCACCAGCGGCACTGCGGCGGCGGCGGCGGCTCGTACGGGAGTCGAACCCGTTTCACTCGATGGACAGTCGAGCTGCGATCCCGATCGCATCACGAGCCATGGCGGCGGTGGGTCCAGAGAGGATCGAACTCTCGTCTCTCGCTTATCGGGCGAACGCTCTGGCCGTTGAGCTATGGACCCAGGCCGAGAACCCGAGTGACGAGACCGTGGGGTGTTGTTCCCTTCGTAGAGGAATGCCCGGCCGTCGGGCGTGCGCTCCATAGGGTGGAGCGCCTTGGAGTCGAACCAAGTGGAGTGCGTGTGGGGTCTCGTCGATGGGGTTCTCGAGTCGGAGCGACTGGGATCGAACCAGCGATCTCCTCGTCCCGAACGAGGCGCGATACCACTTCGCTACGCTCCGTCAGTGATCGTGAGTGGGGCTGCCTGGAGTCGAGCCAGGACGGTCACGGCGTGACATCTGATCTACAATCAGGCCCGGGTCCCTACCGGACTACAGCCCCGTGGTCGAGCCTCTGGCCGGATTCGAACCGGCATCGCGGGTGTACGGGACCCGTGCATGGCCGTCATGCTCCAGAGGCGCGGCACGTCGCCGAGGAATCGAACCTCGCGGACCGGGTTTGGAGTCCAGTCTCGTCCCAGACGGCAACGCAGAGAGCGGGGCGGCGAGGGATCCGCCGCGACGCGCGCCGCCGGGGGGAGCGGGCGCGCGTCGCGGCTCGGATCGGCGCCGTCGGGGGACGGCCGGCGCCTCGCCGCCATGGTGCGGACCGCGGGCTTCGCACCCGCGCGACCGGGGTGGAGGCCCGGCATGCTGCTGTTACATCAGGTCCGCGTGAGCGCGAGGCGGTGTCGTCCACGCCGGCACGGATCGGGGGTCCGTCGCCGGCCCAGCGGGCGCTGGCGCGTCGCGGCGCGATGTCCGGGGACCGGACATCACGCGGGGTGGGCGTCCATGGCGAGACGCCCGCGTCGTGGCTCTTCGGTTGTCAGCAGCGCCGGGGCGGTGTGCGGGCGCACGTCGGGCGTGACGTCGCGCGGGCGCACGTCGGGCGTGACGTCGCGCGGGCGCACGTCGGGCGGACGTCGCGCGATCGGCCGCGAGGTCGACGACCTCGTCGGCGCGGGGACGCGGGTGGTGGGGGAGGGCGGCGATCGCGTGGTCGCGATGGCCGAAAGCAGCAAGGCCACCGCGGGAGTCCCGGGTGGCCTTGGTGAACCGAGTGACCTTGCGGTCGGTTACGGTTCGGGAGGCCTCCCGAGGACATGCCAGCGATCGCGCGGATAGCGCCCGCGCGGATCGCAGGGGATCCCGGTGCGCGTGTCGCTGACGACGATCTTCGAGGACGTGGTGGTCATGGTCGTTGGGGGGTGAGACGCACGAGGCGTCGCGTTGTTCTATTGCTCCTACGCGACGGCGTCGTGCTTGTCAAAGAAGAAATTCGCGCGACGTCGTGCGCGCGAGGCGTCGGCGCGCCACGCGCGTGCGCGTGATCGGCGCGTGATCGGCCCGTGATCGCGTGGGCGATCACGCGCGGCGGCGCCGTCGCGCCGGCGTCACGACGCGGCCGGGTCCCCGGCGAGGTACGCCGCCAGGTTGTCGAGCGTGGTGTCGCCGATCTCGACCGCGCCGAAGCCGATCTTGGCGTCGCGCAGCGCCTTCGTCGGATGGAGCTGGCGCAGCGTCAGCACCGTCTTGCCGTTGCTCTGCGCGTCGAACGTGATCGTCACGCGGAACAGGTCCGGGTCGTCGTCCTTGTCGGCGCCGTGATCGAACACCAGCTTGGCCGGCGGCGCGATCTCCAGGAAGGTGATCCGGTTGTCATAGGTGACGCCGTTGGCGCCGACGTAGTCGAACCGGAGGGTGCCGCCGACCCGGATGTCGGCGTGGCGGATCGTGCAGCGGAAGTCGCGCGGCGCGAACCACGCGCCGAGGCGATCGGCCTCGGTCCAGGCCCGGAACACGCGCTCGCGGGGCGCGTCGAGCACGCGCGTCAGCACGATCTCGCGATCGAGGGACCAGGTCGGCTCACTTGTCGTCATCGTCATCGTCCTTGTCTGTGGCGAGGTAGTCGGCCAGGCGATCGAGCCGCGCCTCCCAGGCGCGACGGGTGTGCTCGGCCCACCGGGTGACGTCGTCGAGCGCCTCCGCGCGCAGCGAGCATGGCCGTCGCTTGGCGTCGCGGTGGCGCGTGATCAGGCCGGCGCGCTCGAGCACCTTCAGGTGGCGCGAGATCGCGGGCAGGCTCATCTCGAACGGCGCCGCGAGCTCCGTCACCGAGGCGTCGCCGAGCGCCAGACGCGCGATGATCGCGCGCCGCGTCGGGTCGGCGAGAGCGGCGAAGGTGCGGTCGAGGGTGGGGGCGGGGTTCATCGCCTGAATGCTTAGCGGTTTCAGCACATTTAACCGATGAGTTAAATCATGTCAACCGCGATCGCGGCGGCCTGCCGGCCGGCGTGATCGCCACCGCGCGACGCTGCAGGGCGACCGTGGACGGCCGTCGGGCCCCTCGTGACGTGGCGTTCACGGGGCGCGCTAACCGGGCGTGATCCTGCTGGCGTCAATTGGTCCGACCTTTGCTCTACTCGAGGGGCATGAAGCCCGCCTCGCTCGCCACGATCCTCCTCGCCGCCTCCGTCCTGCCCGCCTGCATCCTCGACAGCAACGACGACTGCGACCCCGGCTACCACCTCGAGACCTACTCCTCATGGGAGGGCTCGCCGCCCTCGGCGCCCCTGCTGCTGAGCGCTGGCGGCGAGCGCCTGCTGGTGTGGTTCGCCAACGACGGCGTCCACGCCGCGCCGGTCGACGCCGACGGCACGATCGGCGCCGACCGCGTCGACAGCGACGGCCCGCGTTTCGCCGGCGTCGTCGTGTCGGCGCCGGATCGTCACCTGGTGCTGCGCGCGAACCAGGCGACCCAGCGCACCGACGCGATCCTGCTGGCGCCGGACGGCACGGTGCGGGCGCGCCGCGACGGCGTCCTGCCCGGCGTGTCGTGGACGACCGGCGCCTGGACCGGCGACGGCTTCGTGGTGTCGGGCCAGCTCCAGAGCGGCGTCACCCACGGCGTGATCGCGCGGCTCGACGCCGACGGCGGCGCGGTCGGCGACGTCGTCGAGACCGGCGCCGGCAACGAGTACCGCGGCGTCGCGTCGGTGGTGGCCACCGGCGACGTGGTGTGGGCGGTGTGGGGCGCGCGGGTCGCGCCCGAGGACAGCGCCGGCAACGATCTGGTCGGCCGCCGCTACACCCGCGCGCTCGCGCCGATCGACGCCGAGCCGCAGCGGCTCGCCAGCCAGGCCGCGGTCGCGCGGCTGGTGCCGACCGCCGACGGCGCGCGGGCGCTGATGATCGGCGACGGCGCGACCTACGGCGACGTCGTGACGATCGTGCTCGACGCCGACGGCGCCGGCCCGGTGCGCGGCTACGACCAGCTCAGTTACGGCGGCGTGGTCGCGGCCAGCGCCGACCCCGCCGGCGGCTGGGACGTCGCGTTCGGCGCCACCGACGTCCCCGTCACCTTCCCGCGCTACGGCGAGTCGTCGGCGCGGGTGTTCCGGGTCCGCGACGACGGCGCGGTCGACGTCGTCCCGGGCGCCGAGATCCGCGGCAGCGACGCGCTGCTGGTCGAGGAGGGGCAGGTGATCGCCGCGGGGCGCACCGACACCTCGACCGGTACCGTCGGCCAGGCCCAGCTCGACCTCCGCGTCTACCGGCTCGACGGCGCGCCGCAGCTGCACCAGATCGCGGCGACGGCGACGCTCGAGCTGGTCGAGACCACGAGCTGCGCGCGCGACGAGTTCCAGGACTGACCCGGCGGCGCCGCGGCCGCGCGATCGCGATGACCTGCGGGTCACGTCGCCGCGGCGTGGCGCGCGCCACGAGGGCGGCTCAGTCAGCGCAGACTTGCCGGCACGTGCCGGGGAATGACGTGACGGCGCGCGATCGGTCAGGCCACACCAGGACGTGCCCTCCCTCGTCCCCTCGTCCCTCCGTCACCTGCTCCTCGTCGCCGCCGCCGCGCTGCCCGTCCTGGCCGCCGGCTGCGGTGACGGCTCCCCCTCGCCGGTCGCCGTCGACGACCACGCCGAGACCGCCGAGGACACGGCGGTCGTCGTCGACGTGCTGGCCAACGACGCCCACGCCGACGGCCTGACGCCGCGACTGCGCGCGGTCACCCCCGCCGACGCGACGGCGACCGTGGTCGACGGCGGCGTCCGGGTCACGCCGCCGGCCGACTTCGTCGGCGAGATCCGCTTCGCCTACGAGGTCAGCGACGGCGACGCGATCGCCGTCGCCGACGTCGTCGTCGACGTCACGCCGGTCAACGACGCGCCGGTCGCCGAGGCCGCGACCGTGGTCACCGGCCGCAACGCGGCGCTGGCGCTGACCCTGGGCGGCGCCGACGTCGACGGCGACGCGCTGACCTTCGAGGTCACGGCGGCGCCGGCGCACGGCGCGCTCACCGGCGACGCCCCGGCGTTGACGTACACGCCCGAGGCCGGCTACTCGGGCCCCGACGAGCTCCGCTTCGTGGTCCGCGACGCCGCGCTGACCTCGGAGGTCGCGACCGTCGCGATCACCGTCGCCGACAGCGTCGCCCCGGTGGCGACGTCGCGGACGATCACCGTCGTCGAGGACGGCGAGGTCGACGCCACGCTCGCCGCCAGCGACGCCGACGGCGACCCGCTGACCTTCGCGATCGTCGACGGCCCGACCCACGGCACCGTGACCGGCACGGCGCCGGCCCTGGTCTACCACCCGGCGCCCGACTTCCACGGCGACGACGCGCTCACCTTCACCGCCAGCGACGGCGTCCTGACCTCAGCGCCCGGCACCGTGACGTTCACGGTGACGCCGAGCAACGACGCCCCGGTGGCCCACGCCCAGCAGGTGACGGTCGCCGAGGACGTCGCCGCCGCGATCGAGCTCGACGCCCACGACGTCGACGGCGACGCCCTCGCGGTCACGATCGTGACCGCGCCGATCCACGGCACGGTGACCGCCGCCGACACGACCGCGACCTACGCCGGCGCCGCCGACTTCGCCGGCGCCGACGGCTTCGCCTACACCGTCAGCGACGGCACCGTCACGGTCGGGCCGATCGAGGTCGCGATCACGGTGACGCCGGTGCCCGACGCGCCGGTCGCCGCGGCCCAGGCGGTCAGCCTCGCCGAGGACGGCGTCGCCGACATCGTCCTGACCGCGACCGACGCCGACGGCGACGCCCTGACGTTCACCGCCGACCCGCCCGGCGTCGGCGTCGTCACCGGGACCGCGCCCGAGCTGACCTACGTGCCGCCGGCCGACTTCCACGGCACGACGTCGTTCACCTTCACCGCCAGCGACGGCGCGCTGACCTCGACCGCGACCGTGACGATCACCGTCACCCCGGTCAACGACGCCCCGGTGATCGCGACGACGGCGATCACCACCGCCGAGGACGTCGTCGCCCAGTTCGGCCTCGGCGCCACCGACGTCGACGGCGACGCGCTGACCTTCCACCTCGACGCCGCGCCCGTCCACGGCACCGTCACCGAGGGCGGCGCCCAGGCCTGGGCGTACGCGCCCGACGCCGAGTACGCCGGCGCCGACGCCTTCACGGTGTCGGTCTCCGACGGCGTCGCCACCACCCAGGCGACGATCTCGGTGACGGTGACCCCGGTCGACGATCCGCCGATCGCCCGCTACGACGTCGCCGAGCAGGCGCCCGGGACCGAGGCTTCGATCGAGGTCCTGGCCAACGACACCGACCCCGACGGCGACGCGCTGGCGCTGGTCGAGCACGGCGCCGCGGCGCACGGCGTCGTCACCGCCGAGGACGGCGCGCTCCGCTACGTCCCCGAGGCCGGCTTCACCGGCACCGAGGTCATCCCCTACACGATCCGCGACCCGGGCGGCCACGAGGCGACCTCGGCGCTGTACGTCGGCGTCGGCCGGTTCCCGGCCGAGGTGCCGCTGGCCGCGATCGGCGACCTCGGCACGGTCACGGCGACCTACTGGACGCCGTCGCTGTCGCGCGACGGTCGCTTCGTCGCGTTCATGACCAACCAGGCGCTGGTCGCCGCCGACACCAACACCGGCTCGGACTGCTACGTCGCGGACCGCCTGAGCGGCGACGTCGAGCTGGTCAGCGCGACGCGCACCGGCGGCGCCGCCGGGACCTGCTACTACCCGCAGCTGTCGGCCGACGGCCGCCGGGTGCTGTTCGCGTCCAACGCCGCCGACCTGGTCGAGACCGATCTGTACAGCGGCTACGACCTGTTCGTCCGCGACCTCGACGCCCGGACCACGACGATCGTCGACGTCTCGAGCGACGGCGCCCAGCCGACCCTGTACGGGGCCTGGCAGGGCGCGCTGTCCGCCGACGGCCGCCACGTCGCCTTCCTGTCGCGCGCCTACACGCTGGTCGCCGGCGACGGTAACGGCGCCACCGACGCCTTCGTCCACGATCTCGACACCGGCGTCACCGAGCGGGTCAGCGTCTCGAACGACGGCGCCGAGCTCGACGTCGGCGCCGAGCTCGACCACGGCGTCGCGATCAGCGGCGACGGCAGCGTCGTGGCGTTCGTGTCGCCGTCGACCGGCGTGATCGGCGACGACATCGCGTGGCGCGAGGTCTACGTCCGCGATCGCGCCGCCGCGACCACGACGCGGATCAGCCGCAGCACCTCGGGCATCGCCGCCGACGGCGTGTCCCGGTGGCCGGTGATGTCGCCGGACGGCCGCTACGTCGCGTTCGTGTCGGACGCCGCCAACCTGGTCGCCAACGACGGCAACGGCCACCGCGACGCGTTCGTCCACGACCGGACCACCGGCAACACCTGGCGGGTCAGCACCGCATCCGCGACCCAGGGCGTCGACGCCGGCCACGTCGCGATGTCTGACGACGGGCGCTGGTTCGCGATCGAGTACCCGCTGGCGCCGACCCGCATCCTGGTCCACGACCGCTACACCGGGCAGAGCCGGACGCTCACCCCGGTCGCCGGCGGTGGCGTGCCCGACGGTGAGGTCCGGGGGCCGGCGGCGAGCGGCGACGGCAGCTACGTCGGCTTCGGGACCACGGCGCACAACCTCGGCGACGTCGCCGCCACCGGCTCCCGCGCCGTGATGGTCGCACCCAACCCGTTCTGAGCGGGCGGGCGGGGCGCGCGGTGCCGGCGCCGGCGTGTACGATGACGCGCCCGCGCCGGCGGCGCGGCGATCGATCATGGCGACCGCGACGAGCAAGCTGGCCCGCGAGCTGACCGAGGTGACCCGCGACGGCGCCCCGCTCGACGGGCCGCGGCCGCGCGACGTGCTGGCCCGGGCGCTGCGGTCGCGCAGTGCGGCGCTGGTGGCCCAGGCGGCGCGGGCGCTCGCGCGCGGCCCGACGCCCGGCCTCGGCGACGCCTTGCGCGCCGCCTACCACGACCTCGCGGCGGCGCGGGCCGCGACCCTCGACGCCGGCTCGGTCGCCAAGGACGCGGTGCTCGAGGCGCTCGACCGGCTCGACGACGACGACGCGGCGCTGTTCGCCCACGCCGCCGGCTACGTCCAGGCCGAGCGGGCGCGCGGCCGCACCGTCGACGGTGGCGCCCGGGTCCGGGCCCGCGGGCTGCTCGGCCAGGCGCGGCTCGGTCATCCGGACTTCCTGCTGCTCGCCGGCGCCGGCCTCGGCGACGGCGATCCGGCGGTGCGCCTGGCGGCGGCGCGGGCGCTGGCGCACCGGGGCGAGCGCGACGGCGCCGCGCTGCTGCTGCTGCGGGTCGCCGCCGGCGACGAGGTCGCCGACGTCTGGACCGAGTGCCTGCACGGCCTGTTCGTGCTGGCGCCGGCGTTCGCGGTCCGGGCCGCCGAGGCCGCGCGCCACGGCGACGACGCCGCCGCGCGCGAGCGCGGTGGCGGGTGGCGCTCGGCACCGCGCCGCACGACGACGCCGTCGAGGTCCTGGCCGCGGAGCTGGCAGCGGCGGCGCGCGGCGACGAGCGCGCGCCGGTGATCGCCGCGCTGGGGCTGAGCCTGCGGCCGCGGGCGCGTGCCCTGCTGCTCGAGCTGGTCGACGGCGACCGGCCGTCCGACGCCGAGGCGGCGCTCGCGGCGCTCGCGATCCATCGCTACGACGACCGGCTGGTCGACGAGGTGCGGGCGCGGGTCGCCGGGGACCCGGCGCTGGAGGGCTGGTTCGTCGACCGCTTCGGCGTCCCGGCCACGCGTCGCTGAGGCGCCGTCGATCCATCGGGGTTGACGATGCATCGTCGGCGACCGATCGTGCCGGCATGGACGACGTCGCGGCCGCCACCGCCGAGTTCGTCGGGCTGTACGCCGACGTCTACGACCGCTGCTACCCGCGCCGATCGCCGCGCGAGCCGGCGCTGTCGACCGAGGGCCTGATGCTGCTCCGGCACCTGGAGGGCGCCGGGCCGCTGACCGTCCAGGAGGCGGCGGCGCACTTCGACCGGTCGCAGGCGGCGACCAGCGAGATGATCGAGCGGCTGGTGCGGCGCGAGCTGCTCGAGCGCCTCGTCGACCAGCGCGACCGGCGGCGCCACCTGGTGTGGCTGACCGAGGCCGGGCTGGCCGCGGTGGCGGCGGCGCGCCGGCCGCTGGCCGACGATCTGCTGGGCGCCGCGATGGCGCGGCTGAGCCGCGAGGAGCGCGCGACGCTGCTGGCGTCGATGCGCCGGCTGGTCGACGCCGCCGCGCCCGCCACCCCCCGACACCGAGGAGATCCGCCATGACCGAGCCCCGCACCGCCTGTCAGAGCTGCAGCATGCCGATCGAGAGCGGCCCGTACTGCGCGTACTGCACCGACGCGGACGGCCACCTGCAGCCGTTCGCCGAGCGCTTCGAGCGCATGGTGCAGTGGCAGGCGCGGCGCGCGCCGGACGCCAGCCGCGCCGAGCTCGAGCGCCAGACCCTCGACTTCATGGCGACGATGCCGGCGTGGAAGGATCACCCGGAGCTGCAGGCGCGGCGCGCCGCGCGGTAGCCGGCGCCGGCGGCCTCGGGTAGCCTGCGCCGGTGTCGCTGCTGCCGGAGCTCCTCGACGCCGACGGCTTCCGGCGCGCGCTGATCGCCGGGCGCGCGCCGGGCGCGACCGTGTGGACGGCGGCGGCCGCCGCGATCGCGGCTCGCCACCAGCTCGCCGCGGCGGGGTCACCGGCCGCGAGCTTCACGCCGGCCGCCAGCGGGTCGAGCGTCGTGCTGCTGTCGCCGCGCCACTGCGTCAAGCTGCACGCGCCCGACGACACGATGCGCGCGGCCTGCGCCACCGAGGTCGCGGCCCTGCGCCGCGTCGAGGGTGCGTTGCCGGTGGCGACGCCCGCGGTGATCGCGGCCGGGGAGCTCGACGGCTGGCCGTACTTCGTCGCGACCCGCGTCGGCGGCGTCGCGATCGACGAGGTCTGGCCGGCGCTGGATCCGCGGGCACGGCGGCGCCTGGCCCACGCCGTGGGCGTCGCGGTCGCGGCGCTGCACGCGGTGCGGGTCGACGATCTGGCGATCGGGCCGGCGTGGGCCGAGCTGGCGGCGGCGCAGCGGCGCGGCTGCGTCGCGCGCGAGCGCGCGGGTGGCCTCGACGACGCCCGCGTCGCCGAGCTGGAGGCGCTGCTGGTCGAGGGCGACCGCGCGCCGGCGCGCCGGTTCCGCCCGGCGCTGCTCCATACCGAGCTGGGGCCGGGGCACGTGCTGGTCGAGCCCGGCGCCGACGGCGCGATCGCCGGGCCGTCGGGGCTGATCGACTTCGGCGAGGCGATGATCGGGGATCCCGAGTACGACCTCGCGGCGGTCGGCCTGTTCGTGACCCGGGGCGATCGCGCCGCGTTCCGCGCCTTCGGCGAGGGCTACGGCGCGTCGGCCGCCGAGCTCGACGATCCGGCGCGGCCGCTGCGGCTGCTCCGGCACGCGCTGCTGCACCGCTACGGCACGCTGACCTGGTACCTGCAGCGGCTCGAGCCGCCCGACGTCAGCCTCGAGGATCTCGGCGACTTCTGGTTCGGCACCTAGACGTGGCGCCGCGCCGGGACGCCGGCGGCCGAAACGAAAAAGAGCCGGCACGAGGCCGGCTCTCTCACCGAATCGAAGCGCGACCTAGAGGACGCGGACGTTCTCGGCGCGCGGGCCCTTCGGACCACGGCCCTCGGTGTAGGACACCTTCTGGCCCTCGCGGAGCTCATCGAAACGAACGCCCTCGACGGCAGACATGTGGAAGAACATGTCGGTCCCCGTGCCGTTCTCGATGAAACCGAAACCCTTGTCAGTCAGACGCTTGATCGTACCTTCAGACATCGTCGCACTCTCCGTTGTCGCAGTCGCTGCACGCGGGGGCCAAGATGGTCGGCCCCTCTCGAGTCGCGTAGCTCAGGCAGGCGTATGTGCCTCAAAGCGGAGCGGCTGTCGAGGATTAACGCCGGTCACCGGCGCCGGCGGGAACGATTTCGGCGCGCTGGATCGTCGGTAGCACACGCGATCCCGGGGGCATCACCATGATGTTCCCGGCCTTTCTCACCGCGGCGGTCGCCGCGGGCGGGCGTCGCGCCGCGGCGCCGCGGTTGTGCGCTGCGATGCACGTGGATCCGGCAGAGTGCGGGCGGCCGGCGGCGCGCGGCGCGCGCCCGACCGGGCGAGCCACCGCCCGGTGCGCTAGCATCGACGCATGCTGCGAACGTCTCGCCCGCCGCGGCTGGCGTCGGTCGGCCGCACCGCGGCCATCGTCGCCGGCGCGACCGCCGCGGTGGTCGGCGTCGGGGTCGCGCTGCGCACACCGTCGCGGTGCCCCGGCGCCGCGACCGCCGCGGACCGCGCCCCGGCGGCGGGCGCCGCGGCGATCCACGTCGAGGTCGCCGGCCCCGACGCGCCGGCGCGGGTGCAGGCGCTGCTGGCGCCACGCCTGCGCGGCGCGGCGTCGATCCAGGTCGCCGCGGTGGCGCCGCTGTTCGCGCGCCCGTCGACGCCGGCGCTGGCCGGCTGGGTCCGGATCGAGCTGACCGCGTCGCCCGACGACGCGGCGGCGCTGGCGGCGTGGCTGGTGGCGCGGCCCGGGGTGGTCGACGCCTTCGTCGCGCCGGTGATCACGCTGGCCGACGACGTGGCCGACGACGCGCCCGGCGCCGACGCGGATCGCTGTCCGCTGCGGACGCCGCGCTACGACGCGCTGCAGGGCTACCTGGCGGCGGCGCCGGGCGGCATCGACGCGGCGGCGGCGTGGCCGCGGCCCGGCGGCCGCGGCGAGGGCGTCTGGTTCGCCGACATCGAGGGCGGCTGGAACCGCGACCACGAGGATCTGCCGGGCGACCGCATCCACCACGTCGCGGGGCGCGCCGTCGCCGATCCGGCCTGGCAGGCGCACGGCACCGCCGTGCTCGGCGAGGTGGTCGGGCGCGACAACGGCATCGGCGTCGTCGGCATCGCGCCCGACGTCGAGCGCGTCGTCACCGCGAGCATCTTCGACACCCCGGTCGCGGTCGCGATCGACGCCGCCCAGGCCGCGCTGCGCCCGGGCGACGTCCTGCTGATCGAGCTGCAGGGCCAGGGGCCGCGGCGCCGCTACGTGCCGGTCGAGTACTGGCGCGACGTCTTCGAGGTCATCCAGCACGCCACCGCCCGCGGCGTGATCGTCGTCGAGGCGGCCGGCAACGGCGGCGAGGACCTCGACCACCGCGCCTACCGGGGCGCCTTCGATCGCGCCCGGCGCGACTCGGGCGCGATCCTGGTCGGCGCCGGCGCTCCGGCGCGGGCCGGCTGGACCGACCGGTCGCGCCTCGACTTCTCCAACTACGGCAGCCGGGTCGACGTCCAGGGCTGGGGCCGGCGCGTCACCTCGCTCGACTACGGCGACCTGCAGGAGTGCGATCGCCAGGTCCGGACCCGCAACTACACCGATCAGTTCTCGGGCACGTCGTCGGCGTCGCCGATCGTCGCCGGCGCCGCGATCCTGCTGCAGGGCGTGCACCGCGCCGCCACCGGCGCGCCGCTGACGCCGGCGGCGATGCGCGCGCTGCTGGTCGCCACCGGCACGCCGCAGGTCGACGGCCCGCACGGGCGCGCCACCCAGCACATCGGGCCGCGCCCGGACCTGGCGCGCGCCCTCGAGGCGCTGCCGGCCACGGCGCGCTGAGCCACCCGGCGATCGGCGTCGGACGCGGCGCCGATCGGCGGCGCGTGGCGACGAAACCGGGCGCGCCGACACCCGCGGCGCCCGGCGCGGGTGACACTGCCGGCATGCGCACACGGTCCCCGATCCCGGGCGGTCTCCTCGCCACGCTCGTCACCGCCGGCCTCGCGACGCTGGCGGCCTGCCCGCACGGCGGCTCGACCCCGGCCGGCGGCGGGCCGGTCGCCGCCGCCGACTCGCTGGCGGCGTCGCTGACCGCCGAGCTCGGCGCCCCGGTGGCGATCCTGCCGTCCGCCCAGGGCCTGATCGCGGTGTCAGCGGACGGCGCGCGCCGCGAGGTGCTGGCGCCGCCGCCGGTGTCGTGGGCCCTGGTCGACGACCGCGCCCAGGTGATCTGGTTCGGCAACGCCGGCACGATCTGGCTGCTGGACACCACGGTCGCGGCGCCGACGCCCGAGCAGATCGTGACCGGGCTGCCCGACGAGGTCATCAGCGGCGAGCCCGGCGTGAGCATCTACTATCCCGGCGACGACACCCTGTCGATCGGCCACCCGGCGTACTACCGGATCGTGATCGCGATGGGTGACGAGCCGGTGCTCGAGGGCGACTCCGGG
The DNA here is from genome assembly GCA_020633495.1 of Kofleriaceae bacterium. Taxonomy (GTDB): domain Bacteria; phylum Myxococcota_A; class Polyangia; order Haliangiales; family Haliangiaceae; genus WYBA01. The sequence continues at coordinate 77,679 of JACKDR010000025.1, forward strand.
GCCTGGACCGACGACGAGGAGTTCGGGCCCGCGGTCGCCGCGGTGCCGCTGTCGGCCGAGGTCAAGGCGCGTCTGGCCGCGCTGTGGAAGCGAGGCGCCGGTCGGGCGATCGCGCTGCCGTCGCCGGCCGAGATCACCGAGCGCGTCGCGGTCGATCCCGAGGCGCCGTGCGAGGACGAGGACATGTGCGGGCAAGCCTCCGCGATCCCCGGCACGTCGCTGTGGCGGGTGGTCATGTCGTACTCGTGCGGCGACGGCTGCTACATCGAGTACGGCATCTACGATCCCGCCAGCCACGCGTTCGTCGCCGACGATCCGTGGCAGGACCGGGTCCAGCAGGCGTGGGTGTCGCCGGACGGCCACGCGCTGATCAGCGGCGGCGCGCTGGTGCGGCGCGACGGCGCCGGCGTGGTCGTCGACGGTGACGGCGCCGGCGGCGGCTGGCTCGGCGGCGGCTACTACATCTCGTTCTGAGCGGGCGCGGCGCCGGTGATCACGGCGCCGCGATCGTGACCCGCACGCCGAGGTGATCCGAGGCCGCGACGTCGCCGGTCGGGACCAGGATCCGGGTCGCCGTCGTGGCCGCCGCGCCGCGCAGCCAGACGTAGTCGATGCGCGCGTCCGGCGCGACCGACGGGAACGTCGCGCCGGGGTCGTCGGGGTGGACGGCGCGCCAGCCGTCGGTGAACCCCGCCGCCTCCAGCGTCGAGGTGACGCCGCCGCCCGGAGCCTCGTTGAGATCGCCGAGCAGCAGGGTCGGCGCGTCGCCGGCGAAGCCGTCGAGCGCGGCGGCGACGGCGGCCGCCTGCGCGGCGCGCGCGGCGTCGCTCTGGTGATCGAGGTGGGTGGCGCCGAGGACGAGCGCGCCCGCCGGGCCCGCGATGCGCGCGGCCAGCAGCTTGCGGGGCAGGGCGCCGCCGGTCAGCGGCTCGACCCGGACCGCGGCGATCGGGTGGAACGCGAGGATCGCCAGGCCCTCGTCGTAGGTGTCCCACGCCAGGTGCGTGGTCGTGCGCGTGACGGCGGGGTCGCCGGCGCCGCGCGCGACCAGCGCCGCGACCAGCTCCTCGAGGGCGTCGCGGCCGCCGGGCGCGGCGCACACCTCCTGCAGCGCGATCACGTCGGGCGCCGCCGCGATCAGGCCGTCGGCGATCAGCGGCAGCCGCGCGTCCCAGTCGTCGATCAAGCAGCGCAGGTTGAGGGTCACGACCGTGACCGGCGCCGCGGTGGCGGCGTCGGCGCCAGCGTGCGCGTCGGGGCCGGGGCCGCCGTCGGGGCCGCCGCCAGGCGCGCCGGGCGCGCCACCGGCGCCGCCGCAGGCCGCGGCGAGGGAGACCAGCGAGGCGAGCAGGGCGGGGCGGCGCGACATGGGCCGGTGCTACGGCGGCGCCCGGCGCGCGCGCAAGACCCGCCCGGCCGAGGTGCGTCATCGCGGGGGGCGCTGCCGTGGCCCGGAGGGGCGCGTGCTGGGCCGACCCGCGGATGCCGGTGCGGCGCGCGCGGCGCGGCGCGGGTGCGGCGACGCCGCGCGACTTCGGCTCGCTCGGTCGCATCGAAGCCGTGCGAACCTTTCGAGGAGGACGACCTGATGGCACCGGCCCGTGACCTGTTCTGCCATGCCTGCGGCGCCGCGTTCGCGGACACCCAGGTCTACCCGCGGACCTGCGCCAACCCGGGGTGCGGCGCCGTGGTCTGGGCCAATCCGATCCCGGTCGCGGTCGCGCTGGTGCCGATCGTCGACGGCGATCGCACCGGGTTGCTGGTCGTGCGTCGCGCGATCGGCCCGCGCGTCGGCATGCTCGCGCTGGTCGGCGGCTTCGTCGAGGCGCACGAGCGATGGCAGGCCGGCGCCGCCCGCGAGGTCGTCGAGGAGACCGGCGTCGTCGTCGACGAGGCGTCGGTGACCCTGATGGACGCGGTGTCGACCGCGCCGCGGCCCGACCGGATCCTCATGTTCGCGACCACCGCGGCGCTCGCGGCCGCCACCCTGCCGCCGTTCGTGGCCAGCGCCGAGTGCTCGGGCCGCGGCATCGTCTTCGGCCCCGACGGCCTCGACGAGGTCTTCGCGTTCCCGCTGCACGCCGCGGCGGCGCGGCGCTGGTTCGCCGGGCGCGGCATCACCGGGCCCCACGATCACGTCGAGCGCTGACGATCCGGCGACGGCTGCGGCCCGGGCTCCGAGCGTGTGAGGATTTCATCCTCACACGCTCTGTCGATCGGCTCGCTCGCCCGCAGACGGCCTCGCAGTGCCTGCACCGAGACCGCCTCGCGCAGACGCTCGGTTCAGTCGAACAGGCCGGTGAACGCCGAGTAGGCGTCGCTGGCGCGGTCGCCGACCCACGACGCGCCGTCGGCGACGGCGCTGCCGGCGCGGCGCGCCGCCCCGGTGGTGGCGTTCCAGGCGGTGCTGGCGCCGTCGGCGACCGCGTTGCCCACCGTGCTGGCGGCGCTGGTGGTGGCGTCCCACGCGGCGGACGCGCCGTCGGCGACCGTGTGGGCGGCCGAGCTGGCGGCGCTGGAGGTGGCGTCCCAGGCGGCGCTGGCGCCGTCGGAGATCGCGTTGCCCGCGGTGGTCGCGGCGCCGCTCGCCCAGTCCCAGGCGGCCGACGCGCCGTCGGCGATGCCGTGGCCGACGGTGCTGGCGGCGTCGCCGGCCCAGTCGAGGGCGCGGCCGCCGGCGTCGGTGGTGGCGTCCCAGGCGGCGGACGCGCCGTCGGCGACGGTGTGGGCCGCGTTGGTGGTCCAGTCCCAGGCGGCGGAGGCGCCGTCGGCGACGGTGCCGAGCGCGTCCGCGGTCCAGTCCACGGCGCGCTCCGGGGCGTTGCTCAGCCACGTGGCGGCGTCCCCGATGGCGTCCTCCGCGGAGTGGGCCTGGTTGGCGAGCCAGCGCGCGCCCATGGCGGGCGCCACGGCGACGTCGCCCGAGACCTCCGAGAGGATCTCGCCCCAGCCCAGGTCCGCGCCCTGGCGCTGGGTCCGGTCGTTGAGCGCCTGGTTCCACTCGGGCACCGACTGGTGCGCGGTGGCCAGCGGGTTGGCCGGGTCGGCGGCGGCGGTGTCGCCGTTCATGACCGCGGTGATGTCGCCGTACGACGCCATCGTCGCCTGCGCCGAGTGCATCCGGTTGGTGGCGTTCTCCTCGTCGGCCCAGTGCGAGTCGCCGCGCCCGTACCACGAGTCGTCGCCGTTGTGCATCTGGACGCCCTCGTTGTTGAGCCGGTCGTGCATGACGCGCGAGCGCAGGTTGCCCTCGACGCCGCCGCCGTTGTCCTGGACCATCTGGTCCTTGTCGAACTGGTGGCCGGCGGAGAACCGATCGGTCTCGAAGTGCTGGGCGCTGGCCTCGAGCGCCAGCGCCCGCTGCTGCGCGGCCTCGCGCTCGGCGGGGGTGGCGTTGGGGTCGGCGGCGGCCCGGGCGGTCTGGATCGCGGCGGCGTGCAGGGCGCCGTAGGCGCCCATGTTGCTATCCGGGCTGGTCTCGTCGGCGGAGTTGAAGTGGTTGGTGTTCTTCTGCGCCAGCTCCATGAACGACAGGCCGGTGGTGGTGCCGTGCTCGTCGGTTTGCAGGTGCCGGCCGCGGGTGATGGCCTCGAGCTCCGAGTTGTCGCTGTGCTCGAACTCGGTGCCGTTCTGGATCGCGCCGGTGACGCTGTCCTGCTCGGTCTGGATGTGGGCGACCAGCGCGCGCATCTCCTCGGGGTCGGCCGTGTCCATGGCGTTGAACGACGCCATCGGGTCGAAGTGCTCGACGCCGTCGGCGCCGGTGGTGTAGGCGCCGTAGAAGTCGCCCATCATCGCGGTGATCTGGCCCTGGGTCACGGTCACGCCGTTCGACAGCGTGATCGGCCGCGCCATCGCCGCCGCGACCGCCGGATCGACGTTCCCGCCGCCGGCGGTGACGGTCTGGGCGGCGTGGTCGACGGCGTCGGCGTGCTCGCCGGCCTCCCAGCGGTGGATCATCGCGGTGCCGCCGTGGGCGGGCGACAGCCGGGGCGCACGGCCGCGGCCGCCGCCAGCGATGAAGTCCCGGAACTGGCTCGACGCCGCGTGGGCGCCGGCTTCACCGGCGTCGTCGCGGCCGCCGTCGATCATCTTGGCGCCGGAGCCGCCGCCGGCGAGGGCGTGGGCGACCTCGTGCGCGATGACCTCCATCGAGTGGGGGTCGTTGACGTCCTCGCGGATGCCGCTGCCGAGCGAGATCCGGTTGCCGATCGTGTAGGCTTCGGCGTTCAGCGCGTCGTTGGCGACGTCGTCGCCGCGGTCGACGTCGATGACGTCGAGCGACTGCCCGAAGCTCTCGGAGAGGATCGAGTTGATCGGCGCGGAGAACGGCCCGCTGGCGGCGTCGGAATCGAACGACATGGAGGCTCCCCCCGGAGTCGGGACGTGGTGAGAGTCGATCTTGCCATCTACGGGGCTCGGCCTGGAAGCCTTCCCTGGAGGCTGGCGTCGGCTCTGTAACGCGGCGAAATCTCTGAGGCGCCGCGCCGGGGCCGGGCTTTGCCGCCGCCGCGGCTGGAGCCGGGCGCGGCGGCGCGAGACCCTGACCTGTGCCCCGCCGCGTCACCGGCATCATCTTGGTCGCGGTCGCCGCGGCGCTGATCGTCGCCGCGATCGTGCCCCGGCGCTGGTGGCGCCTCGACGGCGGCGATCAGGCCCGGACCGCGGTCGGCCTGCGCACGATCGAGCGCTGCGGCGCCGACCTCGCCGGCGACCCCGCGCCCGGTTGCGCGGTGACGCCCGTGGGCGCGCTGGCGCGGGCCACCCCGGGCGACGACGTCTTCGACCGCGCCGCGCGCGACGAGGTCGCGACCTTCGTCGTGGTCGGTCGCGTCGCCACCGGCGTCGGCGTGGTCGCCGCGCTGCTGGCGCTGGCGCTCGCCGGCCACGCGGCGCGCCGCGAGGTCGCGCCGCCGCGGCTGCTCACCACCGCGGCGACGGCCGCCGCCGCGGCGTTCGCGCTGGTCGTCGCGATCGCGGTCGCCGTCGTGCCGCGGGTCCTCGACCCGATCCCGCACGGCAGCGGGCCCGTCCTGTCGCTCGCCGGCGCGCTGCTCGCCGTCGCCGGCGCGCGCGTGCTCGCCGCCTACGACCCGGCGTTCGAGGGCGCGCGGGTCACGCACCCGGGGCGCGTCCCCGGCGTCGCCGTGACCGTGGCCGGCGTCGCGCTGCTCGTGGTGGCGGTGACGCTGGCGCCGTGGTGGACCGGCCAGCGGGGCGGCGCCCGGGTGCAGATCGACCTGCTCGGGATGCGGGCCTGCGCCGACGGCGCCTGCGTGGCGCGCTCGATGGCCCAGCTCGACGACCACGCCGCGCCGGGCGGCGGCTTCTTCGGCGCGCTCGGCGCCCTGGTGCGCGACCTCGCGGCCCTCGGCACGATCGCCGGCGCGCTCGCGGTCGTGTTCGCGGCGGCTGGCGTGCGCGGCCGCGGCTGGCTGACCCCGTCGCGCTGGGCGATCGGGCTCGGCGCGCTGCTCGCGGCGGCCGCGACGCTGTTCGCGGCGGCGCGCCCGGCGAGCCTGGGAGGGCTCGCGCTGGCGTCGGGGGCGCCGCTCGCCGTGGTCGGGGCGCTCGCGCTGGGCGCCGGGGCCTGCTGCTCGGGCGCTGGACCGCGCGCGCCGCCGCGACCGCCGACCCGCGCGTCGGCGAGCCTGGCCGACCGGCGCCGCCATGCCCGGCCTGCGCGGCGCCGATGGCATGGCACGCGCCGACGGCGCGGTTCGGCTGCGCCGCCTGTCAGCTCGAGGTGTGAGGCGGCGCGGCGCGCCGGGGCCGCCGGCGTTGCTACAGTGCCGACGATGCGCGCCGACCTGTCCGCCCCCGAAGCGCGTCGCGTCGCGCTCGCCGCGCAGGGCTTCGACCGGCCGCGACCGGCGCGGGTCGGCGCCGCGGCGGTGCTGGCGACGGTGCGCCGGCTCGGCCTGCTCCAGCTCGATCCGCTCAACGTGCTGGTGCCGGCGCAGTACCTGCCGCCGTTCTCGCGCCTCGGCGCCTACGACCGGGCCGCGCTCGACCGCCTGATCCATCAGCGCCGCGCCCTGACCGAGCACTGGGCGCACGTCGCGTCGGTGATCCCGGTCGAACACTTCCACCTCATGCGCGGTCGCAACGAGGACGATCGCCGGGGCTGGGCGCTGGGCACGTTCATGCGCCGGCACGCCGCCTTCGCCGCCGAGGTGCTCGAGGAGGTGCGCGCGCGCGGCCCGCTCGCCGCCGAGGACATCCCGGATCCGCCGGGCGCGCCGACGCCGCGGCGGCAGGACTGGGCGTGGACGATGGCGCGGTCGGCGCTCGAGGGCCACCTCGCGCTCGGCGCCGTCGCGGTCGCCGGTCGGCGCGCCGACCGGTCGCGGCTCTACGACCTCGCCGAGCGCGTCGTCGGCGACCACCACGTCGCGCGGCTCGACGTCGCGGGCGCGCAGCGCGAGCTGCTGCGGCTGGCGGCGCGGGCGCTGGGCGTCGCGACCGCCGCCGACCTGGTCGACTACTACCGGCTGCCCGCGCGCGCCGGCAAGCGCCGGGTCGCCGAGCTGGTCGACGCCGGCGAGCTCGACCCGGTGCGGGTCGACGGCTGGGCCGAGCCGGCGTACCTGGCGCCCGGGGCGCGGCTGCCGCGGCGGGTCGCCGCCGCGGCGGTGCTGTCGCCGTTCGATCCGCTGGTCTGGTACCGGCCCCGCGCCGAGCGCCTGTTCGGCTTCCACTACCGCATCGAGATCTACACGCCGCCGGCGAAGCGACGCTGGGGCTACTACGTGCTGCCGTTCCTGCTCGGCGACCGCCTGGTGGCGCGCGTCGACCTCAAGGCCGAGCGCTCGACCCGGACGCTGCGGGTCCAGGCCGCCCACGCCGAGCCCGGCGTCGACCGCGCCGAGGTCGCCGCGGCCCTCGCCGCCGAGCTGCGCCGGGTCGCGGCCTGGCTCGGGCTCGACGCCACCGTCGTCGCCCGCAAGGGCGACCTGGCGCGCGCGCTGCGCGTCGCCGTCGCCGCGCCCGGGTGAGTCAGGCGTCGCGCGTCGCGGCCCGGTCGCGGTCGCGGTCGGCGCCGTCGTCGAGCACCTGGCGGACCCGCGTGGTCAGGGTCGCCGGCGTGATCGGCTTCTGCAGGTAGGCGACCGTGGCGTCGACGACGTGGTGGCGGACGACGCTGTCGTCGGTGTAGCCCGACATCAGCAGGACCTTCATGGTCGGGCGCAGGTCGGCGAGCCGGAGCGCGAGGTCGGGGCCGCTGAGCTGCGGCATGACGACGTCGCTGAGCAGCAGGTCGATGGGCGCGGGGTGCTGCTCGGCGTGCAGCAGCGCCTCGCCCGGGTTGCGGGCCTCGAGCACCTGGTAGCCGTGACGGCGCAGGATCGTGCCGGCGACGACGCGGAGCTGGTCGTCGTCCTCGACCAGCAGCACGCACTCCGTGCCGTGTCGGGGCGCCGGCACCTCGGCGGCGCCGATCGGCGTCGGCTCGGCGTCGACCCGGGGCAGGTAGACCTTGAACGTCGTACCCTTGCCCGGCTCGCTGTAGGTCCAGATCGTGCCGCCCGCCTGCTGGACGATGCCGAAGACCGTCGCCAGGCCGAGCCCGGTGCCCTTGTGGCGCGCCTTCGTGGTGAAGAACGGCTCGAAGATGCGCTCCTGGGTCGCGCGGTCCATGCCGATGCCGGTGTCCGAGACCGCGATCATGACGTAGGGCCCGGGCGTCACGCCCAGGTGCTCGGCGGCGTAGCCGTCGTCGAGGACGACCGCCGAGGTCTCGATCGTGAGCTGGCCGCCGTCCGGCATGGCGTCGCGGGCGTTGACGACCAGGTTGAGCACGACCTGCTCGAGGTCGCTGGGGTCGACGCGGACCCGGCCGACGGCCGTCGCCGGCACCGCGACCAGCTCGATGTCGGCGCCCAGGATCCGCTGCAGCAGGCGGTCCATCTCGTGGACCGCCTCGCCGACGTCGAGGACCGCGGGCTCGGTGGCGCGGTGGCGGCTGAAGGTCAGCAGCTGGCGGGTGAGGTCGGCGCCGCGGCGCGCGGCGTCGACGATCTCGGCGACGTCGTCGTGGTGGGCCGCGCCGGCCGGCAGCTCGCCGAGCAGCATGCTGCCGTAGCTGAGGATCACCGACAGCAGGTTGTTGAAGTCGTGGGCGACGCCGCCGGCGAGCCGGCCGATCGCCTCCATCTTCTGGGCGTGGCGCAGCTGGGCCTCGCTGCGCGCCAGCGCCGCCTCGGTCTGCTTGCGCGCCGTGATGTCGAGCGACAGGATGCACACGCCCTCCGGCACCGGCACGAAGCGCAGCTCGAACCAGCCGGTGCTGCCGTCGGGGAAGGTGAACTCGTTCTCCATCCGATCGTGGACGCGCTCGGTCATGCAGCGGCGGAGCGCCGCGAACATCGGCGTCGTCTCGATCCCCGGGTAGCTCGCCATCATCGTGCGCCCGAGCAGCTCGTCGGCGTGGCGCCGGCCCTGGCGCACGACGCTGGCGTTGACGTACAGGTACGTCCAGTCGAAGCCGATCACCTGACAGCCCTCGAGCAGGCTCTCGAGGACGTCGACGGCGACGACCCCAGGTGATGACGGCGTCGGATCTCCCATCTCGTTCACGTGCGGCGCACCCCGGCCGCTCGTCGACAGTCTACTCAATCCGCGCGGCGCCGCGCGGCTCATCGTCGACCAAGTGCCCGCGCGTCGCCGGTGGCCGGGCGCGTTGACCGCTACGGGGTGAGTCCGGACCACCTCCCGGACCGCGGCGGCGCTCGGCCCCGGGTATGCTGCCGCGGCGCCCCGATGTTGCTCCTGCTCCTCCTGCTGCCGCCGGTCGTCGTCGGCGTCGCGGCGTTCTTCCTCGGCAAGCGGCGGATCACGCCGCTCGAGGTCGTCGTCCAGATCGGCGTCGTCGGCGCGCTGATCGTCGGCGGCTACTACGCGACCCGGTGGCTCGGCGTCCAGGACACCGAGATCTGGAACGGCCGGATCGCGAGCGCCGGCTCGGGGACGTCGAGCTGCTGCCACAGCTACGACTGCAACTGTCACGAGGTCTGCACCGGCGAGGGCGATCAGCGCAGCTGCTCGCAGCACTGCGACACCTGCTACGAGCACAGCAGCGACGTCTACTGGGAGGCCTACTCGAGTAACGGCGAGCAGGTCTACTACGACGGCTGCAACCCGCCGGGGTCGCCGACGCCGGCGCGCTACCTGGACATCCGCCTCGGCGAGCCGACCGCGGTCGAGCACCGGTTCACCAACTACGTCAAGGCCGACCCGGACGCGCTGATCCACCGCGATCCAGCGCTGCGGCGGTTCCGGTCGCGGCTGCCGCCGTACCCGCGGGTCTCGGGCTGGCAGGTGCGCCGGTTCCTGTTCGTCGACCTCGCGCCCGCCGACATGCTCGAGCTCGACGACGCGCTCGACGAGCTCAACGCCGACCTCGGCGCCGCCAAGCAGGTCGACGTCATCGTCGTCGTGGTCGCCGAGGAAGATCCGGCGTACTTCGACGCCCTCGCCGCGGCGTGGCTGGGCGGCAAGAAGAACGACGTCGTCCTCGTCATCGGCGCGCCGCGGTTCCCGGCGATCGCGTGGGCCCGGGTCATGGCCTGGAACAAGGCGACCGGCGCCGAGGACGAGCTCGAGGGCGCGCTGGCCCGGCGCGTCGAGCTGCTCGGCGCCTTCGACGGCGCCGCGGTCCTCGCGGTGCTGCGCGACGAGATCACCCGCGGCTACCAGCGGCGCCCGTTCTCGGAGCTCGACTACCTGATGGCGCGGGCCCGGCCGTCGGGGACCGCGGTGGCCGTGCTGCTCGCGCTGGGCCTGGCGCTGTCGGCGCTGCTGCAGTGGCGGTTCTGGCGCAACCAGCGGCGGATGACCGGGTTGGCGCCGCACCTGCGCGTGACGGCCGCGGTGCGCCGGCTGCGGGCGTGGTGGCGCGGTCGCGGCGCCGGCGACGCGCCGCGCGACGGCTAGCCTAGGCCGCCTGCGACGCCGGGGTCGCGGGGGTCGCGGGGGTCGCGGGGGCGAGCCAGGCGGTGAAGCCGTCGCACTGGGCGTCGGTCATCGGGATCAGGTAGCGCTTGCCCGAGCTGCGGACCCGGAGCCGCAGGCACGGCGTGCGCTCCTTGCGCCCGGCCAGCAGACCGGCGACCGAGAGGTCGGGGACGATCGTCCACGACCGCTCGACGATCTCGACGTCGGCGGGGCGGTCCCGCAGCGCCGCGACCAGCGCGTGGTCGCCGACGTGGGTGACCCGCCGGTGCGCGTAGCGGGCGAACAGCGCGCTCGGGACGCCGAGCACGAGCGCGAGCGTCAGCGGGACGCCGATGCCCGCGCTGCCCTCGAGCGCCGCGCCGAGCACCATCACCAGGACGAGCCCGACGAGGCCGACGCAGACGAACCCGAGCGCGCGGACGAGCTTGAAGCGGCGCAGGTACCAGGACGTGACGATGTCGATGAGGTCGGTGTGAGCGGGGTGCATGCGCGCGAGATATCGCTTTCCAGATTTATTTGTCAAAATGAATCTCATAATCTGCTGAAAAGACTATAAAAAATAGTAATGATGAATCACTTTAGCGATGACTGGTAGCTCTGCGTCGACGGTCCGGCGTATGGTGGCGCGGACGATGACCGCCGCCGGCAACCGTGCGCGACGCCGCGACGCCAGGCTCGACCAGATCCTCGACCAGGCGATGTCGATGCTGACGGTCGAGGGCGCCGACGCGCTGACCCTCGGTCGCCTCGCCGAGGCGATGTCGGTGACGCCGGCGGCGCTGTATCGCTACGTCGCGTCCAAGGACGAGCTGGTGGTGCGCCTGCAGGAGCGCTCGCTGGCCGGGCTCGCGACCATCGTCGCGCGTAGCCGCGAGGCGTGGGCGCGCTCGGACGTGATCCAGGGCGCCGCGCCGGCGCTGCGCCCGCTGATCGCGCTGTTCGGCTGGGCGCGGCTCTACGTCCGCCTGCGCGAGGACGACTCGCCACACATCCAGCTGATCAGCGTCCTGGTCGGCGACACCCGCCCGGTGGTGTCGGACGACTGGGCGCGCCGGGTGATGCCGCGGTGGATGGCGCTGCTCGGCCACGCCGCCGAGATCATCGCCGACGCGGTCGCGTGCGAGGTCCTCGCGCCCGGCGACGCGACCGAGCGCGCGGCGCTGCTGTGGGCGTCGGTGCACGGCATCGCGCAGACCCACAAGCTGCGCCGCCTGGCCTCGAGCGTCTTCGCGATCCGCACGCTGGCGCGCGAGGCCACCGCCGCGCTGGCGCTGCGCTGGGGCGCGACGCTGGCCGACGTCGAGGCCGCCAGCGCCGCCGCCGACCGGCTGCGGCTCCGCGTGCCGGCGACCTGACCGCCGCGGCCGGCGCGGCCAAGTCGCCGCGACGACAGCGGCTCCGCCGCCGCGATCGCCCGGCGTCGGTCGGAAAGTTGCCCTCCGCCGGCCGCCGGTGCTTGCTGGGAGGCGCGGAGGGAACGCTCATGGACATGCAGCTACGAGCTTCCACGACCACCTGGGCAGGACCGGCAGCGCGCGCGCGGGGGCGCGCGCGCACCGAGCCGCGGCTGGCGCGCGGCACGATGGCCGGCCAGCGGCTCGGCGTCTACGAGCTCAAGGGGCTGCTCGGCGAGGGCGGCATGGCCCGGGTCTACCTGGCCGAGCACACCGCGATCGAGCGGCTGGTCGCGATCAAGCGGCTGCTGCCGGAGCTGGGGCACCTGCCGGCGGCGCACGCGCTGTTCCTGCGCGAGGCGCGGATCGCCGGCGCGATCCGCCACCCGAACCTGCTCGAGGTCTTCGACTTCGGCTACGACCCCGACGGTCGGCCGTACTTCGTGATGGAGCTCGCGCTCGGCGACACGCTGGCGCAGCGCCTGGCCCACGGCCCGCTCCTGACCTCGCAGGCGCTCGACGTCGCGATCGCGCTGACCGAGGCGATCGCCGCGGTCCATCGCGCCGGCTACCTCCACCGCGACGTCAAGGCCGACAACGTCATGCTGGCGCGGATCGATCGCCGCGTCGTGCCCAAGCTGATCGATTTCGGCATCGCCCGGCGCCTCGACGGCGCGGCCGGCGACGCCGGCGACGCCACCGAGGGCGTGGCCGGGACGCCGCGGGTGATGGCGCCCGAGCAGGTCGCGCGCGATCGGGTCGACGAGCGCACCGACCTGTGGGGCCTCGGCGTGCTGCTGTACGAGATGATCACCGGCCACCTGCCGTTCGATCCCCGGGCCTCCGCGCGCGACGACATGCTGGCGGTCGTGACCGACGCGCCGCGGCCGCTGCCCGACGACGTCCATCCCGGCGTCCGCGCGATCATCGGGGCGTGTCTGCGCAAGGATCCCGACGAGCGGCCGGCGAGCGCGCCGGCGCTGGTCGAGCAGCTGCGGGTGGTGCAGGGCGCCTACCTCGCCGCCCGCGGGATGATCGCGCGCGGCCGTGGTCGCGCCACCGGCGGCTGAGCCGCGCGTCTGCCCGCGGTAGTCTCGGTGCAGGCGCGGCGTGCCCGTCTGCGGGCGAGCGAGCCGGTCGACAGAGCGGGTGAGCGTGGTGGACGTGGTGGACGTGGTGGACGTGGTGGACGTGGTGGACGTGGTGGACGTGGTGGACGTGGTGGACGTGGTGGACGGGGTGGACGTGGTGGACGTGGTGGACGTGGTGGACGGGGTGGACGTGGTGGACGTGGTGGATGGACGTCGCGCGTCGGTGCTGGCTCCCGGAGGCTCCGGAGAGGGCGGCGGGGATGGTCGGGAGGGTGCGCGGCGCGGCGCGGCTGGCTGGCCGGCCGGCGCGGTTCGACGCGGGCGGGGACGCGGGGCCGCGGGGCCGCGGCGGCGCGGGGTGCGGCGCGGGGTGCGGCGCGGGGTGCGGCGCGGTCGGGGCGTGGTGCGGCGCGGTCGGGGCGTGGTGCGGCGCGGTCGGGGCGTGGCTGCGCGGGCTGAGGCTCCGGCCCAGCCGGTCGCTGGCTCCCCGATGAGCGTGGTGCTGGCGCGGGCGTGGGTGCAGCACACCACCACCGGCGCCGGGCCCGAAGACGGGGGCCCGGCGCCTCGGCGCGGGGCGCGAGCGTTGCGGGCGCGGGCCGGTCGCCGGGATCGCGACGGCCGTGCGAGCGGCGCTTCACGATGTCCGGGAACCGGACAGGAAAGACACGGCCCGGGACGATCGCGGTCGATTGTCCTTGACGGCGTTCGCGGCCGACGCCGAGACGCAGGCGCGATGGCGCTGCTGATCGTCGACGAGGCGCGCAGCTCGGCCCGCTGCGCCGAGAAGCGGACCGCGACGACGACGCGAAGGGTCGAGGTCGGTTGCGGGGCGCCACGGCGACGACAGGAGGCCCGAAATCGTCGTGGTAGAGAAGGAATGCGCGCGTGCGCAGGGAGGAGTGGAGATGTTCGATCGCGACAACGACGAGGGTGTGGTGTCCAGTGGGCTCGACGGTGTCGGCTTCGGAGACCGAGACGCAGCCCCCGACTGGCGCCAGCTCGATCGCCAGCTGCGCGGCGTCGCCCGACGGCGCGCCGCGCTCGACGCCGAGGAGGCGCGCTGGCTGGTGCTGGCGCAGCAGGTCGAGCTGCACCGCCGGTTCGGCTTCGCGAGCTTGCACGAGTACCTCGAGCGCACGCTGGGCTACGGGCCGCGGGCGGCGCGCGAGCGGCTGCGCGTCGCGAGCGCGCTGCAGGTCCTGCCGCGGACCGCGGCGGCGCTGGCCCGCGGCGAGCAGTCGTACTCGGCGGTGCGCGAGCTGACCCGGGTCGTTCGCCAGGACACCGAGCGGGTGTGGCTCGACGCGGCGGCAGGCAAGACGGTGCACGAGATCGAGACCCTGGTCGCGGGGCGCAAGCCGGGTGACCTGCCCGGTGATCCGGTGGATCCGGCGGAGGTCCGGCGCGTGGTTTCGCTGGAGGTCAGCGCCGAGACGTACGCGCTGTGGCGCGACGCGAGGCTGGCGCTGGAGCTCGAGCGCGGCGAGGCCGTGCCCGACGACGAGCTGCTGCGGGTGCTGTGCCTCGGGATGCTCGCTGGCGCGCCGGGCCCATCGAGCGGAGCCGGCAAGCGCGGGCGCGCGGCGTACCAGATCGCCTTGATGCAGTGCCCCGACTGCGAGCGCGTGACCCAGGACGGCGGCGGCCGCGCCGTCGAGGTGCCGGCGACCGTCGTCGAGCGCGCGCGCTGCGACGCGCGCGTGCTCGGCCGGGTCGATGGCGACGTTCACCTGGGCGCGACGCCGACCCAGACCATCCCGGCGCCGGTGCGCGCGGCGGTGGTCGCGCGCGACCACGGCCGCTGCCGGGTGCCGGGCTGCCGGGCTGCGCGATGGTCGAGGTCCACCACGTGCAGCCGCGGGCGCAGGGCGGTCCGCATACGCTGGCGAACCTGATCTCGCTGTGCGGCGGCCATCACGACGCGGTCCATGTGGGCCGCTTGAAGATCACGCGGTCGGCGTCGGGACAGGTCGTGTTCGTGCACGCCGATGGCCGGCGGTACGGCGCGCCGCCGAGAACCAGCGACGAACCGGACGAGCCGGCCGCGGTCCGCGTGGGCCGCGCCGACGCGGCCCCCATGGACCGGTCGCTGGCGCCGCGGATCGAGCAATCGATGCGGCCGGTGACGCGACGATGAGCGGGCGCCGCGCGGGCGACGCGCGCGACGACCACCCTCGGGGGGAGGATGAGACCCTCGCACGCGCTGAACCGCGCGCGGTGCCGTGTCCGCGCCGTGGCGCGATGCCATGGCCGTGGCGCGATGCCATGGCCGTGGCGAGTTGCGAGCCTCGCCGTTGCAAGTTGCCACGGTGCGCCGCGCTGCCGCCGCGCCGCCGCGTCCGGCGTGGGGTGACCGCTGGCACGCCGCGTGTACCGCGCGCGACCTGGTCGGGCCGTTCCCCGACCGTATCCGGGGAGTCCATCCGTGAAGAGCAGCGTCTGGGTCGCGAGCCTGTTCATCGTCGCCGGCTGTGGCGGCGCGTCGCACAAGAAGACCTCGAGCGAGCCGGCGCCGCCGCCGGTCGCCGAGGAGCCCGAGGAGGAGGAAGAAGCCGAGCCGCCGCCGCCGCCGCCGCCGCCACCGCCGCAGCAGTGGCACGCGCGCGCCGCGCTGACGCCGGTGAAGGGCTCCAAGATGAAGGCCGCGGTGGTCCGCTTCGATCAGACCGAAGGCGAGGGCGTCCAGATCGCCTCCGAGGGGCCGCTCGCCGGCCTCAAGGCCGGCACCTACCACGTCGTGATCCACGAGGGCGCCGAGTGCGGCAAGAACGCCGCCAAGGTCGGCCCCGCGTGGGCCGAGGCCGCCGCGGCGGTGCTGACCGTGACCGCGACCAAGGCCGAGCCGGGCGCGCTCGAGGCCGGCGACGTCGAGCTCATGCTCGACGGCGAGACGTCGATCATCGGCCACACGCTGGTCGTCCACGCCGACAAGAAGGGCAAGGTCGGCGCCGCCGAGGCGTGCGGCGTGATCGAGCCGATCGCGGACGACGACGGCGACGCCGACGCCGGCGGCGACGACGACGACGGCGACGAGTAGGCCGCGTCGCGCCGCGGGCCCAGGCGCGGCGCGCGCCGCCGGCTCAGGTGCCGGCGGCGCCGCGCAGGGCGGCCCGGCCGCGCCACGCCAGCCACGCCGCGGCGGCGACGACCAGGCCGAACGCGACGGCGCGGAACGTCGCCGCGACCGCGTGATCGGCGTCGAGCGCATGCCAGCGGCCGAGGATGTGGAACCAGTCGTGCTCGCCGCCGCCGACCAGCGGCAGCGCCTGGGCGCGCGCGTCGTCGGCGTAGCGCGCGATGTTGAGGAAGTTCTGGCCGAGCCACGCCACCGCGACCGCGGCGCCGACCGCGTCGCGGCGCCACCAGAAGCTGGCCGCGGCCAGCGCCGGGAAGGTCAGCTGGCCGAGGGTGCCGCCGTACAGCGCCGGACCGGCGCCGAACAGGCCGTAGAACATGTGGCCGGCCTCGTGGAAGGCGAGGTTGGCGTCGTCGAGCGGCCGCAGGTAGCCGTCGCCGTCGAGGGCCATCCACAGCCCGAGCAGGCCGATCGCGATCAGCCCGGCGATCAGCGCGGCGCGGCCGGGCGTCGTCCACGGCTCGAGGTCGAGGACGAGCCGGCGCCGGGGCGCGGGCTCTGGCTCGGGTGGGTAGGGCGCGACCACGCCGCATCGTAGCAGCCACGCCGGCCGCCGCGCCGGCCGCGCTCAGCGGGCGTGGGGCGGCGCCTGGCGCTCGATCAGCCGGACCGCGTCGCGCAGCTCCTCGCTGATCCAGCCGACGATGTCGTCGAGGCTGAGCACGCCGCGCAGCGCACCCGTGCGATCGACGATGGGCACGCGGCGGACCGCGCGCCGGCGCAGGCGCGCCAGCACGGTGTCGACGTCGTCGTCCTCGGTGGCGGTGACCAGCGCGGGATCCATGACGTCGCGCAGCAGCGCCGCCAGCGGCTCGCCGCGGGCCAGCACGCGCATGACGAGGTCGCGGTCGGTGACCAGGCCCACCGGCCGGGTGACGCCGTCGACGTCCTCGACGACCACCACCGTGCCGACGTCGTGGTCGCGCATCCGGCGGGCGGCGTCGACCACCGACTCGCCGGCCCAGGCGGTCACGACCTCCCGGGTGCAGAGCTCCCCGGCCTTCATGACGTGCGCTCCGGCGCGGTGGGGTGGGGCATCGCGGCCTCCTGTCGGTGGATACCCCACGACCGTGCACCCGCCGCGCCAGCCGGGCCGCCGCGGGCCAGGCGCGCGAAACCACCGCGACGCCGCCATCGTCGCGCGGGGCGCCACCGAAACGCGCGACGCGGCGGCGCAGTCCGTGCGCCGCCGCGTGAACCCTGGCGGCGATTTTTCGCGCCGCCTCGGCCGCCACCGCTACGGGTGGCTGGCCGGGTTGGCGGGATCGCGGTGGCGCGCCACCTCGTCGCCGTTGGCCCAGCCGTCGCCGTCGCGGTCGATGCCGATGCGGACGCCCGAGCCGGTGGGCACGCAGGTGAAGGTCACCTGCTGGTACCACCACGGCATCAGCCACTTGAGGTCGGCGAGCGAGACCGCCGGCCAGTTGCTGTGGTCGGGCTGGAACGCGCCGCCCTGGTAGACGTAGCCGGTGTCGAGCAGCCAGCCGGTGCCCTGGGCGACGAGGTCACACTCGCCGGCCTCGGCACGCGCCACCAGCAGATCGATCCGCGGGTCGGCGGTGCTGCCGTTGCCCCAGGTCCGGGTGATCTGCTGGCCGACGATCGGCGCCTGGTTGCTGTCGAACGCGAACATGAAGGCGACGATGTCGTGGCGCAGCTGGAAGCCGCCGTCCTCGAGGATCACCGGCCCGGTCGGGCTCGACAGCGAGTTGGGATCGACGAACGGGATGCCGTACGGGTTGGGCGGCACGACCGAGCCGTCGGCCAGCTGCACCGGGTCGAGGGTCTTGAGGAAGACCTGGCCGGTGAAGAAGTGCTCGAGCTGGCCGAGCGAGCCGTCGTGCTGGAAGCCGAAGCCACGGATCTCGTCGGTGGCCGGACCCTGCTGCAGGATGATCGTGCCCGGCTGCAGCGAGTCGAGCGAGCTGCCGAACATGCCGACCTTGGTGTACTCGTTGCGCAGGTGCGGGACCTTGAAGATCTGGGTCTCGAACTCGAACGACAGCTTGCCGTCGGTGCCGAAGAAGCCCGGGTGATCGGTCAGGCCCGCGTTGCCGGCGGGGTCGAGGGTGTGGCAGCCGTTGCAGTTGTGGAACCGGTCCGACGGCAGCTCGACGCTGGCGCCGTTGGGCAGCATCAGGTGGTTGAAGTAGAAGTCGCGGCCCGCCTGCTGCTCCGCGGTCAGCGAGTTGTCGAGGTTGCGCACCGGGTTGGGCGGGTACTCGGCCTGGAGGATGAAGTCGGCGAAGTCGTCCATGTCGCCGGGGTCGAGCATCTCGTCGCGGCCGACCAGGCCGGGGAACGCGACGTTGAACGAGGTGAACGCGGCGTGCTCGTCGAAGATGCCGGCGTTGGGCTGGGCCGAGACGATCGGCGCGCCGGTCTCGGGATCGATGACGGGGGCGCCGGTCTGGGCGATCGCGCCGTTGCGGTCGCCGCGCCAGTGCATCGCGCCGTGGTTGTCCATGCCGCGGAGGCTCTGGGTCGTCATCGGGCCCTTGAGCGGCATGTAGTAGTCGAAGACCGGGGCGAAGCTGGGCAAGAGCGCGATGATCGCGGCCGGCGGGATCGCCATGACGTTGCCGAGCTCGGTGATCTCGAGCGGCAGGCCGCCGGGGTTGCCGAGGTCCCACGCCAGCTGGTCGTTGTCGCCGCCGATGTGGCAGCTGGCGCACGCGTTGTCGCCGTGGTCCGAGGTGAACTCGGCGTCGTAGAGGTACTGGCGGCCGTTGACGACGCTCTCGGGCTCGGGGTTGTACATCGAGGCCTTGCCGACCTCGGCGTTGTCGTCGAGGTCGACGATCGAGATGCTGTTGTCGAAGCGGGTCAGGACGTAGGCGCGGTCGCGGCGCTCGTCGAGGACGACGCCGGTCGGGCCGCCGCCCGACAGCATGACCTGGTCGTCGAGGCTGGGCGTCACCGCGCCGGCCTCGAGGTCGGCGGTGCGGTAGCTGACCAGCTTGGCCGAGCCCTGCGCCACCGCGTACAGGCGCTTGCCGTCGCGGGTCACGACGGCGTCCTGCGGGAACGCGACGCTGAGCGCGCGCTCCTCGGCGGTGCCGTCGGCGTCGTAGTCGATGTGCGGGTTGAGGTTGACGGGCTGGACGCTGCCGCCGGCCGGATCGATCACGGTGATCTGGTTGTCGACGATGTGGCCGCGCACCGACGTGAAGCCGGGGGTGTGGCCCTCGAAGCGGACGTCGTTGCGGGCGTCGGTGTTGGTGACGTAGACGCGGCCGTTCTTGGGGTTGACCGCCATGTTGAACAGCGTCGTGCCGACGTGGGCGAACGACGCGGTCTGGACCGGCGGGTTGGCCGCGGCGTCGATCGCGAAGACGTCGAGGTCGGGGAGCTTGACCTTGACGAAGGCGTCGAAGTTGGCGCCGTAGGCGTCGAGCCAGTGGCCGTCGCGGAACTTGACGATCTCGCCGGTCGGCGGCTGCGGGATCGTGTACGGGCCGAGGTGGATGACCGGCACCGGCTGGCTGCCGCCGTAGACGTGCTGGACCGCCTCGACCGAGACCGACGTGGTCTGGTTGCCGGACGCGAACGCGGCGGCGTAGACGGTGCGGCCGTCGGGCGACACCGCGAGGGCGCGCGGCGTGTCGGCGAACATCGTGACCTTGGTCAGCCGCTCGCCCCCGGCGGCGGCGCCGAGGTGGTCGGCGTCGAAGACCCAGACGTCGGCGCGGCCGACGCCCGGGGTCTGGAGATCGTAGGGGTCGCCGGTGTTCTGGCCGCGGTGGGCGGTCGTGATGAACGCGCGGTCGCGGTGCGGGCCGGCGAAGACGATGTCGCGGGGCTCGTCGCCGACCAGCAGGGTGCGGACGACGCGGGGGCCGCCGAAGCCGTCGACGCGGACGACGCTGACCGAGTCCGACAGGTGGTTGACCACCCAGACCTCGTCGTTGCTGCGGGCCGCGACCGCGACCGGCTCGAGGCCGACCGCGACCGAGCCGGCCGAGCGCAGGCCGTGCGAGGTGACGTCGAAGATCTCGAGGCGGTTGTCAGGGGTGTTGGCCGCGTACAGCCGCTTGCCGTCGGGAGACAGCGCGAGGGGACGCACCTGCAGCGTCTCGAACAGGGTGTACGGGTTCGAACTCTGGGGCACCTGGGACAGGGCGCTCTGGGCCTCCCCGGTGGGTTCCTGGGTGGGTTCGTCCGCGGCACAGCCAGCGACCGCGAGCGCGAATCCCGACGCAAACAAGAGCCTACTCGACAGCATGGGACCTCCTGAAATCCACGCTGAAGAACAATCGATGTAGGCGGGAAGACGTAAGATACGCGGCGACTCTTACGTTTCTTTCAGCGTGACTAATGGAGTGTCACGGAATCATTCGATTCCACACTCAGCACATTTGTGGTCTCCACGTACAACGTGCTCAGAAAGGCTCTGAGTAATATTTGCACTCCACACCACACTTCGCCGGATCGCGCGCGAGAAATTCGTGGGTGACGACGGTGTTCGCGCAATCGTCGCGCGCGATCGCGCCGCGGCGCGGCGGTGACCCGCGCGCCTGTGCCGCACCCCGCGCGCGCGGCGCCGTGCGTCGTCGACGGGAGCGCCGCCGGGCCCGAGCGACCGCGACCCGCGGGCCCGGGGCCTACTCGATCGTCGAGCCGGTGACCTGCGGCGGCTCAGCGGCGAGGACGAAGATGCCGGGGTAGCCGTCGGTCTCGAAGCCGCGGGACGGGTTGGCCCGCAGCACCGAGTCCTCGATGATCAGGTGACCGGTGCGGTCGTTGGAGACGAAGAAGATCGCGCCGCCGCCCTCGTTGGCGTCGTTGTCGTGCATCGCGACCCCGCACAGCCGCAGCGTGAAGGTGTTGCCGTCGTTGTAGATGCCGGCGCCGCTGCCGCCGCCCGGCGTGCCGTCGCGCGCCGGGTTGGCGCCGGTGCCGACGGCGTGGTTGTCGGAGAACAGGCTGTTGATGACGGTGTGCGACACGCCGATGCTCGACAGGCCGCCGCCGTTGGAGCACGTGTTGCCGAGCGTGGGATCGCCGCCGAAGGTCGCGTTGGTGACGTAGACCGGCAGCGGCTCGCTGGCGCCCGCCGGCTGGTACTGGCTGAGCGTGCGCACCGAGGCGCCGCCGAGATCCTGCCCCGTCGGCTCGCACTGGTTGGAGAAGAAGCGGCTGTTGACGATCTTGAAGCGCCCGCCGCGCACGAAGATCGCGCCGCCGCCGCCGCCCTCGTCGGTGAGGCCGGTCGAGTTGCCGTTGACGAAGGTCAGGTTCTGGACCGTGAGCTGCGGGTGGTCCTGGTTCTGGCAGTGGTCGGTGGTCCAGTGCTGGGCCTGGTCGCACGTGTTCATGTACAGGATGCGGGTCCGGCCCCGGCCGTCGAGCGCGATCTTGCCGCCGCCGTCGATGACGATCCGCGGCCCGGTGTCGTTGAAGATCTTCGCGGTCTCGTCGACCGAGATCGTCAGCGGGTCGGGGCCGCAGTCGAAGGTGATCACGCCGCCCTGCGCGACCGCGGCGACGAACGCGGCGCCGGTGCAGCTCTCGGGCGTGCCGTCACCGACGACGTGGTCGGGCGTCGAGGTGTCCTCGGGGGCGGCCTCGGCCGGGATCGGGCAGGTGCCGTCGGGGTTGCCGGCCGGCGGCCCGTCGGTCGGATCGGCGAGCGGGTTGTCGACGTCGACGCCGCCGGCGCCGCCGCACCCCGCGCCGAGCGCGACCCCCGCCAGCAACAGCCCCAGGGACCCCGATCGCAGCGTGCGCATGCGACCAGGGTATCACCGCGGCGCGCGGCCGATCGGATCAGAAGAACAGCGTGACCGCGAGCCGGCCCTCGAGCGCGGCCTCGTCGTCGCGGGCCTGCAGGCCGGCGTCGTCGACGAAGCGCCGCACGGTGCCGCGCACGTCGCCGCCGATCGACACCTGCGGCGACAGCGGCACCTCGAGGCCGCCGCCCAGCGAGCCGTAGGCGAGCGCCGCGGTGGTCCCGGTCGGCCACTCGGTGCCGCCGACGCCGCCGCCGAGGACGAGGTACGGGTGGGCCCGGGTGACGTCGCCGAGCGGCAGGTACAGGTTGACGCCGCCGTGGCGATCGACGCGATCGGCGTCGGTGGTGCGCTTGCCGAGCTCGAGCTCGAGCTCGGCGCCGCGACCGCGCCAGCGCAGCGCGACGCCCAGATCGCCGGCCGACTCGACGGCGCCGTGATCGCGCGTGCCGTTGCCGCCGACGAAGACGCCGAGGCCGAGGGCGCGCCGGGCCGGCGGCGGCGGCGCGGTGGGCGCGACCGTCGCGGGGGCCGCGAGGTAGGCGCCGCCGACGTAGGCGCCGCCGTAGTAGTACGGGTCGTACGGGTAGCCGTAGCCGTAGCCGTAGTACGGCCAGCCGTACCAGTGGCCGCCGTAGTAGTAGCCGTGGCCGCCGCCGGCGTGGCCGCCGCCGGCGTGGCTGCCGGGCCGGCTAGGGCCGACGTCAGGCGCGCCGCGGTGATCGCGGACCTGGGCCCGCGGACCGGGCGACGGCGCCCGCGGCGGACGGCTGCGCGCGGCGCCGCGCGAGCTCGCCGCCGGCCGCGCGGTGCCGCGCGACGACGAGCGAGCGGAGGAAGACGAAGCGCGATGGTCGCTGTGCGACGCGCGGCTGGAGCCGCCGCCGTGGTGACGGCCCGCGAACGCCTGATCCGGCGCGCTCGCGACCGCGACCACCGAGCCCAGGGCGATGAGCAGGTTCGAGCACCTCATGATGCAGCTAGCCTACCGCGATGCCGCGCCGGCGCACGCCGCGCGTCACCGCTGGATCGTCGCGGTCACCCGCGGCAGGTCCGGCTCGAGGTCCTGGCCGTCGTGGCGGGGCGCCACCGCGCTGCGCGGGTGCGGGGCGTGGCGCGGCGACCAGCGCGCGTCGGGGACCACGAACGACAGCGCCCAGCTGCGGCGCGGCCGCGCGCTGTCGTTGCGAGGTGATCGATGCCACAACAGGGTGTGGTGGGCGAGGGCGGTGCCCGCCGTCGCGGCGATCGGCACGCCCGGCTCGCCGGCGGGCACGTCGATGGGCGGCAGCGCGGCGCGCGGGTCGTCGGGATCGCCGAGGCCCCACGCGGCGCGGCGCTCGCCGTGGACGTGGCTGCCGAGCACGTAGTAGAGGCAGCCGTTGGCGACGTCGATGTCGTCGAGGGCGACCCACAGCGTGACGCCGCCGGCGCGGTCGAGCGGCAGGTACGAGAAGTCCTGGTGCCACGCCATGTCGTCGCCGCCGGGCGGCTTGTCGAGGAGGTGGTCGTGGAACAGCACCAGCGCCGGCTCGCCGATCGCCGCGCACGCCGCGGCGCCGAGCTGCGGGATCAGCGCCGCCAGCGCCGGAGCGCGGCGCCACGCGTCGTGGACGATCCGCGCGTAGCCGCCGGTGACGCCGTGGACCTGGGCGTCGGCGAACGCGGCGCGCGCGACCTCGAGCTGGGCGTCGTCGAGGACGCGGCCGAGGGGGGTGACGCCGTCGCGGGCGAACGCGGTGACCGGATCCGGCGCGGCCGGCATGCCGGCATCGTAGCCGATCGCCGCGGCGCCGGCGCCCGCCCGTGCGATGATGGCGCCGGCATGCGCGTCGTCGTGAACCAGTTCGAGGGCATCGACGCCACGCCGGCGCTGCCGCTGGCCGCCGGGTGCCTGGTCGCCGCCGCCCGCCAGGACGCCGAGGTCGCCGCCGGCGCCAGCTTCACGATCGCGATCGAGCGCGACGCCGTCGAGCGCGTCGTCGCCGGCTACGACCGGCCCGACGTCCTCGGCTACGCGCTGTACCCGTGGAACGCGGCCTACGGCCTGGCGGTGGCGGCGGCGGCGCGGCGCGCCCACCCCGACGCGCTGATCGTCGCCGGCGGCCCGTCGGTGCCGCGGCGCCCCGAGGCGGCGCGACGGTTCCTCGACGCCCACCCCGCGGTCGACGTCCTGGTCTTCGGCGAGGGCGAGCTGGCGTTCCGCGAGATCCTGCGGGCGCGGCGCCGCGGCGGCGCGCTCGACCACGTCGGTGGCCTGGCGATCCGCGGCCGCGACGGCGTCCACCGGCTGACCGCGCCGCCGGGGCGCCTCCACGACCTGGCGCCGACGGCGTCGCCGTACCTCGACGGCACCTTCGACGAGCTGTGGGCGCGCCACCGCGGCCGCTTCGACATGGCGCTGTGCGAGACCAACCGCGGCTGCCCGTTCAGCTGCACGTTCTGCGACTGGTCGCTGACCAAGCACGTCGTCGAGTTCCCGCTCGCGCGCGTCCACGCCGAGCTCGAGTGGGTGGCGCGCCACGGCCTCCGCCACGTCATGCTGGCCGACGCCAACTTCGGGATCCGCCCGCGCGACGTCGAGCTGGCGCGGTTCCTCGCCGGGCTGCGCGCCCGCACCGGCGCGCCGACCTCGTTCTACTTCTACCTGACCAAGAACGATCACGCGCGCAACCTCGAGACCATCGAGATCCTGCAGGCGGCGAAGATCGCGTGCTGGGTCGGGCTCGCGGTCCAGGACTTCGACGATCACGTCCTGGCCACGGTGAAGCGCGACCGGATCCAGAGCGACGAGTCGATGCGGCTGCGCGACGTCTGCGGCGATCGCGGCATCCCGACCTTCAACGAGCTGATCCTGGGGCTGCCGGGCCAGACCTACGCGTCGTTCACCGAGACCGTGGCGCGGGCGATGCCGGGGCTGCCGCGCCACGACTTCGTCCTCTACCTGTGCCGCCTGATCGAGAACACCGAGCTCGGCGATCCGGCGTCGCGGGCCCGCCACGGCCTGCAGACCCGACGCTGCCGCTGGCAGACCTCGACGCCGGGCTTCGACCCGATCGTCGACGAGTACCAGGAGGTCGTGATCGCGACCGCCGACCTGCCGCCGGAGGCGTGGGCGCGCACCTACCGGTTCGCGTTCGTGGCCGCCGCGCTGTACAACCTGCGCCTGCTGCGGGTCGTGCTGCGCCACGTCGCCGAGGGCACCGGCGCGGCGCTGCGCGACTACCTCGAGCACCTCGCCGACGCCACCGTGGCGGCGGCGCCCGGCACCGTCTACGCCGAGCTCGGCGCGATCGTCGATCGCTACGTCGCGTCGATCCGCGCCGGCGAGCCGTTCGTGCTGCCGCTGGCCGACGACGCGCCCGACGCCCGGGCCTACGTCGACGAGGCCCTGGCCACCGCGGCGCTGCGCCGCTACGACGCCTTCCTCGACGAGACCCGGGCGCTGACCGCGGCGTTCGTCGCCGCCGCGGCGCCCGACGCCGACCCGGCGCGGCTCGCCGAGGCGTTCCGCTACCAGGCGCTGATCACGCCGCGCTGGGGCCACGGCGAGGCGGTGACCGCGACGCTGGCCCACGACTGGCCGGCCTACGTCGCCGACGGCACCGCCGGCGCGACGCTGGCGGCGCGGCCGGTGACGGCGCGGTTCGTGCCGCCGCCGTTCGCGACCGTGCCCAGCTTCGCCGCGTTCGCCGCGACCCAGCTGGCGTGCGTGCGGGCCCGCCTCGACCTCGGCGAGGTCGAGGCCGTCGTCGGCGACGCCGGCCCGGCGGCGCCCGGCGCGCCGCCGCGGCCGCGACCGCGCGGCCTGGTCGTGCTGCCGACCAGCGGCTGAACCGAGCGTCTGCGCGAGGCGGTCTCCGTGCAGGCGCTGCGAGCCCGTCTGCGGGCGAGCGAGCCGCTCTGAGCTGCGACGGCGCGCGGCCCCGCGTCACCGGCGCGGGGCCACCGCGATCGCCGCGATCGCGGCCTCGAGCGCGTCGAGCGTGAACGGCTTGTCCAGCACCGGCTGATCGGCGAGGGCGGTGGCCGCGTCGCCGCCGTCGCCGATGCGGCCGCCGCTGACGAACACCAGCCGCGCCGCTAGCGCCGGGTGGGCCTGGCGTAGCCACGCGTGCAGCTGCAGGCCGCCGATGCCGGGCATGACGAGATCGCAGACCACGACGTCGAAGTCGGGGTCGCGCGCCAGCAGCTCGCGGGCGTCGCCGCCGGAGGCCGCGAGCACGACCTCGTGGGTGTCGGCGAAGGCGCGCGCGACGACCTGGCCGATCGCGGGCTCGTCGTCGACGAACAGCAGGCGCAGGCGGCGCGCCGCGGCCGCGGCGGTCGGGGCGGGCGCCGGCGCTGGCGGGGCGGCGGTCGCCGCCACGAACGCGGGCAGCGTCACCGTGAAGGTGCTGCCGCGCCCCGGCGCGGTGTCGACGTCGATGCGGCCGCCGAGGGCGACGACCAGGCCGTGGCAGATCGACAGCCCGAGGCCGGTGCCGACGCCGACGCTGCGGGTGGTGAAGAACGGCTCGAAGATGCGGCGGCGGTGGGCCTCGTCGATGCCGGTGCCGGTGTCGGTGATCGCGACGTGGACCTCGCCGCCGGTGGCGGTGGTCGCGACGACGACGCGGTGGTCGTCGGGCTGGCCGTCGGGCAGGGCCTGCGCGGCGTTGATCAGCAGGTTGACGAAGATCTGGGCCAGGCGGCCCTCGCTGGCCAGCACCGTCGGCACCTCGCGGTAGCGGCGCTCGACCATGGCGCGGTGGCGGAGCTCGTGGCCAGCCGTGCTCAGCGCCAGCTCGAGGGCGCCGTGGACGTCGACCGGGCCGAGATCGTCGTCGCCGCCGCGCGAGAACGCACGCAGATCGCGGACGATCGCCGCGACCCGCCGCACCCCGGAGGTGGCGGTCGCGGCGTGATCGGCGACCTCGGGCGCGAGCGGCGACGTCGAGGCGCCGGCCAGGGCGGCGAGGGCGTCGAGGTGGAGCAGCACGTAGGTCAGCGGGTTGTTGATCTCGTGCGCGACCCCGGCGGCGAGCGTGCCCAGCGACGCCAGCCGGTCGGCCTGGGTCAGCTGCGCGGTCATGCGGCGCTGCGCGGTGACGTCGCGAGCCAGCCCGAGCAGGCGATCGCCGGCGATGCGGGTCGCGCTGACCTCGAGGATCCGCCGCTCGCCGTCGGGCAACACGAAGGTGCGCGTGGTCATCGTCGCGCGGCCGGCGAGCAGGTCGTGGCGGCGCAGCGGCGCGCGGGCCAGCTCCTCGGGGTCGAGCAGGGCGGCGATCGTCGTGCCCACCAGCTGCGCCGGCGACCGGCCGAGCATCGCGCACGCGGCGTCGTTGACCCAGTCGATGCGGAAGGCGGCGTCCGTGACGAACATGCCGTCGGAGGCGGCCTCCACCATCGCCCTGAGGGTCTCCGCCGGCAGCACCGCCGCGTCCATCGCCCGGCGAGTCTGCGCCCGGCGTCGCGGCCGACGCAAGGCCCGCCGGCGCGCCGCGCGGGCGCCGTGCGGGCCGACCGCGGGCCCCGCCGCCGCCGGGTTCGCGCTACCGTCGCGCGATGTTCATCGGCCACTTCGCGGTCGGGATGGCGGCCAAGCGGGTGGCGCCGCGCGCGTCGCTGCCGGTGTTGCTCGCCGCGCCCCAGGTGCTCGACATCCTGTTCCCGATCCTGGTCGCCGCCGGCGTCGAGAAGGTCGCGATCGTCCCCGGCCTCACCGCGGTGAGCCCGCTCGACCTGCAGGACATCGGCTGGTCGCACAGCCTGGTGACGTCGATCGCCTGGTCGATCCTGTTCGCCCTCGGCTACCTGGCGATCACGCGGCAGCGCCGCGAGGCCGTGGTGCTGGGCGCGTGCGTGGCCAGCCACTGGGTGCTCGACTGGGTCACGCACCTGCCGGACATGCCGCTGTACCCGGGTGGGCCGCGCGTCGGGCTCGGCCTGTGGACGTCGCTGCCCGGCTGCCTCGCCGTCGAGCTGGGCATGTTCGCGATCGGCGTGTGGCTCTACGCCGGCGCGACCCGCGCGCGCGATCGCGTCGGATCGATCGGCTGGTGGGCGCTGGTGGTGACGTTGCTGGGCATGTACCTCGGCGCGGTGTTCGGGCCGCCGCCGCCCGACGCCCGGGCGCTGGTCATCTTCGCGTTCGGCGCCTGGATCCTGCTGGCCTGGGGCTGGTGGGTCAGCCGGCACCGCGAGCACGGCTGACGGCCGGGCCGCGATTTTGTCGTTGACGGATCGAAAGGTCCGACCAATAATACGAACTCGAATTCAGCTTCGAGGATGATGCAAATGCTCGGAATTCCATTGGGTCTCGCCGTCGCCAACGCCACCGAGTGGGCCTTCCACAAGTACGTGCTGCACGGCCTGGGCAAGAACCCGAAGAGCTTCTGGAGCTTCCACTGGCACGAGCACCACCGGGCGTCGCGCCAGCACGGTCACGTCGACGACGCCTACAAGACCGGGCTGCTGCGCTGGAACGGCCAGACCAAGGAGGCGCTCGCGCTCGCCACCAGCGCGGTCGCGATCGCGCCGCTGTTGCCGGTGGCGCCGTTCTTCGTCGGCACGCTCTGGTACAGCGCGCTCGACTACTACCGCAAGCACCGCCGCTCGCACCTCGATCCGGCGTGGGCGCGCGATCGCCTGCCGTGGCACTACGACCACCACATGGGGCCGGAGCCGCACAGCAACTGGTGCGTGACCCGGCCGTGGATGGATCACGTGATGGGCACGCGGCGGCCCTACCTCGGCACCGAGCGCGAGGCCGCCGATCGGGCCCGGCGTCGGCGCCGGGCCGCCACCGCGTCGTCGTCGGCGGCGGTCGCCGCGGCCGGCGCGTAGGGGCCGCGCGCTCAGAGCGTGGGAGGATTTCATCCTCACACGCTCTGTCGATCGGCTCGCTCGCCCGCAGACGGGCTCGCAGCGCCTGCACGGAGACCGCCTCGCGCAGACGCTCGGCTCAGAGCCTGTAATCCTATCGATCGGATGGCACGGGCGAGCGCGCGACCGGTGGTCCGCCGGCGGCGCTTCGCCGCCACGGTGCCCACGAGGGGTGGTGACTACCCGAGCAGAGTGGCCAGCGGCACCCGGAGCAGGTTGTAGGCGAGGGCGCCCCACAGCAGGACGCTGGTGACCTTGTGGGGCCCGCGAACCAGCAGTCGGTCCAGCCCGCGGCGGCAGCGGAGGTCAGCGTTCGTGGTCTCCGCGGTCGCTGCGCGCGCTTGTAGATCCTTGGCCTCGTCGGTTTCCATCCGCGCTCGCCACGCGGCCGTCCGGTCGGTGTCCTCTTTCTTGCGCGCGTGCGGATCCGCGGTCGATTTGCGCGGTGTGGGCACCGGTGCGAACACGGTCACGCCGCGGCCCTCGGCGGCGTCGATCTGCTCGATCGACACGAAGCCGCCGTCGATCAACAGCTCCTCGGGCAGGTCGCCGGTGCGGCGCTCGATGTCGTCGAGGGCCGGTCGCGCCAGGCGCGCGTCGCTGCCCGCCGTACTCACGCCCACGCCGACGATGAGTCGGCTATCGACGTCGGTCGAGATCTGCAGATTGTACGCGGGTCGAAACCCGCCATCTCCCATCTTCATCACCCGCGCCTGCGGGTCCGTCGTCGACACGCGCGGCTCCTTCTTGCGGTCCTTCGGGTCGTTCTGTCGACGCTTGATCGCTTCCGCCTCGGGCATCTTCGCCAGCGCCTCTTCGACGCGCCGTCGACGGTCCTCGGCGCCGCGCAGCTGCGCCGCCTCGTGGCGATCGCGATGCCCGGGAGCCGCGGCCTCCGCCTTGAGCGCCGCGAGATGCTTGCGCGCCGCCTTGACGTAGTCCTTCAACGAAGCTTCCGCCGGAACGACGCCGCCCCGGCAGACGCCCGCACGCGCATCCCGTCGGCGCCACGCGGCGCAGCGTCACCAGCCCGCCGCCATCAGCTTGCCGAGCACCTCCGTGAGCAACTCGTCCAGCGCTCGCTCGTGCCCCACTCGGAACCTCGCCAGCAAGTTGTGGTTCACGCTCACGCCGCCGCAGATCCACTTGTACGCGGCGTGCCGCACGCACAGCTCGTCGAGCTCCCGCGCCGACGCCACCCCGTCCGCGGTGGCGTACAGCCACAGGCACACCAGCATCTTCGGGTCCGTCGCCGACCGCCCGGCGACCCCTTCACGGGCCTCGATCGGCTCGTAGAACAGCGTCAGGTCCAGCTGCTCCACCGCCGCCCACAGCGTCCGGGCCGGATGGTCCTCCGGGATCAGCGTGTCGAGGTCGACCACCTCCAGGCCCAGCTGCTCACGCAACACGGTCCGTAGCCGCGGCTTTCCGCGCCGACGCTCTGTCCCGGCAGGGTTCGAGGTTTCGCCGTCCTGGTCGAACAGATCACGCTGGCTCATGCCGAGAGCAGATCAACCGGCGGTCCGGATGTCGATCCGGACCGCCCGAAAAGATCACAACCTCTCAGCCGTCGCCGCGGACGTTGCCGCCGATCCAGTAGGGCAGGATGTCGGCGGCGAAGTGGCCGACGCCGCGGCCGGCGAACTCGGCCGCGTCGCCGACGCCGTGGACGTTGTCCCACGACATCGGGTTGACGTAGTTGTACGTCGCCATGTAGCGCGGGTCGGTGACCTCGGCGCCGGTGTCGCCGTCGCGCACCGACTCGCGGCCGTCGGGGTTGATGTACTTGTCCTCGGGCGCGCCGACCCCGTTGTCGTGGTAGACGCTCATCCACGGCGGCAGGTGCTCCCAGCCCTGCGACGGGTCGGCGAGGTCGGCGCTGCTCGGGGCCGGCCCGTTGTGGGCGGCGCGGTCCTCGAAGTGCCAGTCGGTGAGGCCGTGGTAGATCGACGAGCCGACGCCGGCCGCCGCCGAGCCGATGCCCGAGGCGATATCGCCGATGCCGTCGACGGCGCGGCTGCCCAGGCCGGCGGCCATGCTGCCGAGCTCGGCGGCGCCGTCCATGACGTAGCCGGCGCCGCTGGCCAGGGCGCGGCCCCCGGTCTCGACCGCGCTGGCGGCGCCGTCGTAGACCGCGCTGCCGGCGTTGACGATGCCGTCGCCGATGCTGCTGAGGGTGTCCCAGGCGCCCATGTGGTCGGTCTCCTCGGTCCGGGTACGGGTGGACGAGCGGTGCTCGGGACCTGATACGGCCCGGGCGCCCCGGTTCTCCCCCCGGATGTGACCTCGATGGTACGGAGCCGCCACCGGGGCGGTCAACCACCGCGGCCGTGGCTCAGGTCACGAGGTGCAGGAACGGCGACGTCCCGGTGGCCGGCGCCGGCACCGGCAGGTGGCGGACCGAGCGGATCATCGCGGCGAAGGCGTCGCGGTGGCCGGCGAGGCCGGCGTCGTCGCTCTCCAGCCGCAGCACGTAGGTGAAGCGATCGTCGTGCAGGACCGCGACCTCGAAGTGCAGGGTGGGGCCGGTGCCGAACCGCCCCACCGGGCGCCAGGCGTGGCCGGTCAGGCCGTCGTCGGAGCCGATCGGCTCGGGCTCGTCGAGGGCGTCGCGAGCGAAGCCGAACCACGACATCTCGTGCAGCAGGCGGTCGAGCTCGGCCGCGGCGGTGTCGCCGCCGGCGCGCGCCGGGAACACGCTGATGAAGCCGTGATCGGCGGGGAAGCCGGGCGCGTACCACTCGGTGATCAGGCCGCGCGGGTAGCCGCGCCAGCCCGGCGGCGGCGCGTAGGCGAAGCGCCGCCGCCGCTGCTCGCCGAGGCCGAGCGCGTGGTAGTAGGTCAGGTCGCGCACGCCTTGGCGGTACTGCGCGAACGCCGCGTCGTCGTCGGTGCCGCCGTCGATCTGGGTGTAGGCGTAGTCGCCCCACACCAGGCCGATCGTGCGCTCGTACGGGCGTGGCCCGCCGGTGGCGGCGATCGTGCACACCGCGGCGTACTCGCCCTCGCAGGTCGGGAAGGTCTCGAGCGGCGACACCGTCAGCGCGCCGAAGCCGGCCATCTGGTCGCGCGCGGTCGCGACGACGTCGCGGGCGCGGGCCAGCGGCTGGATGCGCTCGCGGATCCGCATGCCGCCGCGGGCCACGCCCGGCGGTGGCGACAGCGCGACGCCGTCGGCGAGGTAGCGGACCTGCCAGCCGGGAAGGATGTTGGGCAGCACGGTGGCCATGATAGCGTCTCGGTGGCGATGAGGTTCACCCTCGGCATCCCGGCGGCCCGATCCGCGGCCTGGCGCGCGGCGTCGCCGACCCGGATCGTGGCGGTCGGCGACGGCGCGCCGGTGTCGATCACGATCGGCGCGCTGATCGCGCTGCCCGACGATCTGCAGGGCTGGATGCAGGCGTCGCTGCGGCTCGGCCTGGCCGCGGGCGCGACCCTCGCCGTCGGCGGCATGGTCGACCGCCACACCGCCAAGGGCTGGCCGATGCGCCTGGTCGACGCCCGGGTCGTCGTCGACGGCGAGGTCGTCGAGACCCGGCTCGCCGCGTTCTACCGGTTCTTCGAGTACGGCGGGGTCGCGCTGGCGCGCGCCGCCGGCGCCGAGCCGGATCCGGATCGCGGCCGCGCCGTCCTCGACCTGCTGGCCACCGCCGAGCCCGACTGGAGCGACGCGGTGGTCGCGGTCCACCAGCTGTGGGAGGACGTCGAGCCGGCGTCGTGAGCCGGCGGCGTCGCTACTCGGTCAGCTCGTAGCGCAGCGTCATCGGCTGGTCGCGGCGGCGCAGCTCGACGTCGAGCCGGGTCGCGGTGGGGAACATCTCGGTGAGCGCGGCCAGCATCGCGACGTCGTCGGTCAGCGCGACGCCGCCGACGCGGAGGAGCAGATCGCCGTCCTCGATGCCGAGCGGGCGCAGCGGCGATCCGGGCGCGATCGCGTAGACGCGCATGCCCAGCGGCTTGCCGTTCGCCGTCGACGGCACCAGGTTGGCGCCGATCGAGCCGGCGCTGGCCCAGGTCATCAGCGCGGCGCGCGACACCCGGCGGGTGCCGTCGGGGCGCAGCTCGACGGCGAGGGGCGCGCTGGCGGCGAACTCGAACGGGTAGGCGACCTCGACGGCGCCGCCGTCGGGCGGCGGGAACCGCCAGCTCAGGCTGGCCGCGGCGACGCACGCCGCCAGCTCCGGCGTCGGCGCCTCGCGATCGTCGATCGCGGTGCGCTTGACCCGGCCGTCGGCGCCGATCGAGAAGGTGATCACGACCCGGCCCGCCGGCAGCGTCGGGGTGGCGACGCGGGCGGCGGTGTAGCAGCGGTCGATCTCGCGCTGGTGGGCGTCGATCGCGCCGCGGATCTCGGCGCCGCTCAGGCCGCGGCCGGCGGCGGCGTCGGGCGCGACCGGCGGCGCGGGCGTGGCGGCGCCGCCGCCGCGGCTGACCACGGCGAGCGCGACGCCGCCGGCGAGCACCGCGCCGCCGACCAGCAGCGGCCAGCGCCGGCGCGACCGCGGCAGCGCGGCGGCGGCGGCGAGGGCGTCGAGCAGGGCGTCGAGCGACGGGTAGCGGGCCGCGGGGTCGTGGGCGAGGGCGCGGCGCACCACCGCGAACAGCGCCGGCGGCACGCCATCGTCGCTGGGCGGCGGCGTCGCCAGCGGATCGTGGCCGTCGGCGTGCGCGATCGCGGCGCCGGCGGGGAACGGCCGCCGCCGCCACAGCGCCTCGTACACCGACGCCGCGAAGCTGAACTGATCGGCGCGGGCGTCGGCGGGCTCGCCGGCCTGCTGCTCGGGCGGCATGTACGCCGGCGTGCCCATGACCGCGCCGGTCACCGTCATCGGCGAGCGCAGGACGTCGGCGCGCGCCGCCTCGGGGCTGACCTCGGGGACGTCGCCGACGCCGCGCGCCAGCCCGAAGTCGACGACCTTGACGGTGCCGTCGCGGGCGACCAGGACGTTGTCGGGCTTGAAGTCGCGGTGGATGACGCCGGCGGCGTGGGCGGCGGCGAGGCCGCGGCCGGCGGCGAGCAGCGCGTCGAGGCGATCACGCCAGGGCCGGCGCGCCGTCAGCCACGCCTTGAGGGTCTCGCCTTCGATGAGCTCCATGGCCAGGAAGACCTCGCCACGATCGACGCCGACGTCGTGGACCACGGCGAGGTTGGGGTGGGTCAGTCGCGCCATCGCCTGGGCCTCGCGCAGCAGCCGCTGCTCGAGCTCGCGGGCCTGCGAGCCGGCGCCGTCGGGCCGGTGCAGCAGCTTGATCGCGACCTCGCGGTTGAGCTGCGGGTCGTGGGCGCGGAACACCTGGCCCATGCCGCCGGCGCCGAGCCGCTCGCCGAGCTGGTAGCGGCCCAGGGCCCGCGGCGCGCGCTCGGCCGGCGCGCCCGGCGCCGACGGCAGCGTCGCGGCGACGCCGTCGGAGGTCGAGGCGGTGGCCGGGGCGGTCACGTCGTGCGCGTCCGGAGCCGAGGGCGCGTCGCGCGATGCCACGCCGCGATGGTGCCACGGTCGCGGCGCGGTCGCGAGCGCGCGGCGGTGCGAGGCGGCGTCAGGGCAGCGGCTGCTCGGCCGACGACGCCCACTGTTCGCGCGCGTTGACCGACGGCAGGTCGGGCACGCGGGCGCCGGCCGGGGCGGCGGGCTGCTGGTCCCAGCGCGGCTCGTCGCCGGCCAGGTAGCCGATCTCGACGACGGCGCGCACCGGGTCGCGCAGCCGCGCCATCTCGAGGTACGGGTGCCACGGCGTCAGCGGCCGCGGCACCTGGAAGCCGCCGTCGACGTGCTCGCCGGGCCCCAGCCGGTGCGCCGCCGGCGGCATGCTGACCGCGACGCCTTGCTCGATCTCGGGCCGCTGGCTGCCGGCCCGGAGGTAGCCGAGGATGAACCGGACCTGGCCGGGCTCGCCGCGCGATACGATCGCGCGGGCCGGCGCCGCCTGCCAGGCGCCGCCGTCGCGGACCAGCAGCGTGTCGAGCAGCCACACCGGCGCGTCGGAGGTGTTGGCGATCGTGTAGGCGACGTCGACGGCGTCGGGCGCGCCGGTCAGCGTGACCTCGAGCGTGACGGGGGCAGGGGACACGGGGACGCTCCTTCGGGGCTCGGGGCGCGGCGCGCCGGGCGCCGCCGGCGTCGCCCCGGGCTCGGTCGCGGCGGCGTGCGGGTCGGCGCGGCCGCAGGCGGCGAGGCCGATCGCGACGCCGAGCGCGAGCACGCCGGCGCCGCGGCGGTCACGACGGCGGCGCGTTGTAGTAGTCGCGCTCGTGCATGTCGGCGTCGCTGCCGCCGAGGGTGCGCATGCCGTTGCCGCGGGCGCCGATGTCCATGCGGTCGCGGCGGTACTCGTTCTCGGTGTACGGATCGAGGTAGTGGTTGCCGAGGCCGGCGGCCTGGTACTCGGACTCGTCGATGCCCCTGTCCTGGGGGGCGGCGGCGTCGCTGCCGACCGTGCCGGTGTCCCAGTTGTTGTTGGTCGACTGATAGGCATGGACGAGCTCGTGATAGAGGGTGACGTCGCTGCGGGCGTCGATCGAGTCGGGCAGGGCGTTCTCGCCGGGGACGTAGTTGGCGTGACCGCGCTTGTGGGTCTCGTCGTCGTTCCAGCGGCCGCCGCCCACCGAGCTGTTGACGTCGGCGGCCTTGCCGATGCGGGTCACCCGGTGGGTCTCGCCGTCGGCGTCGAGGGCGCCCTCGGACAGCTCGCCGATCAGGCCGCGGCCCGAGTCAGTCTGCAGGATGTCGCCGATGTCGGCCATGCTGCGGCGCCGGAACTCGTCGGCCTCCTCGCTGGTCATGCCGTCGGTGTTGAGCTGCAGGTTCGAGCGGCCCATGCGGATGTCGCTGTACTGGCGCGAGATCTCCTGGAACTGCTCCTCGGTGACGGTGTTCTGCGAGCCCGCGCCCGGGGCGCCGGGCGCGACGACGTTGAAGCGGCTGGCCAGCTCCTGCTGCGCCTCCTGGCGATCGATCGCGCCGAACGGATCGACCAGCGCGCCGAGGCCCTCCTGCTGCAGGCCGCGGCCGAGCTCGCCGACGCCGTGCACGATGCTGTCGAGGAAGCCGCGGTCCTCGGCGGCCGGCTGGTCGGTGTGGGCCTCGGGGGCCGCGGCGTGGGGCGCCGACGCCGACGGCGCCGCGCCCAGCGCGTCGCCCAGCCACGCGCCGCCCGCAGAGACCGTGTCGTTGATGTCGTCGAGCCAGCTCATGGCGGATGGAAGCGGCGGCGGAGTCCTTGTGACTGCGGCGGGGGCCCGGGCGATCGCGGGTCGCCGCCCGGCTTCCTGCGGGTGGCGGCCAGCGGCCCGTCCGGCCCCGGGAATGCGGTTGTCCGGGGCACGGACATGTGGTACAGTGTCGCGAATTCGTTGCGCTATTTCGCTCGATCGAGACGGCGCGACCGGTCCTCCGTGCGTCCTGACGCGACGCGTAACTCACCGAGATCCAAGGAGCCTGATGCCTCAGAACGACCCCACGACCACCCCGATCGTCCCCCTGTACCAGCACCGCAAGGCCACCGAGTGGGGCCTGGGGATGCTCGCGTGGGAGCGCGGGCCACGACGTGGCTATCAGTTCGAGGACGGCAAGCTTCGCGTGTTCGGTGAGGGCTTCTACGAGCTGCTCGACGAGGTCGACGCGCCGGCGGATCAGGCGCGCGAGGTCATCGCCAAGCTGACCTTGCAGCTCGGCGACCTCGCCACCGATCGGGCGGCGCCGGTGGCGGCGCCCGCCGACGTCACGCTCGACGAGCAGATCGCGATCTTCCGGATCCAGCACCCCGACGGCTTCGCCGGCGACGCCTGGCAGGCGGCGCGACGCGGGGTCGAGCAGGGCCGCCGCCTCAAGCGCCACCGCGTCCCCGCGCTGGCCGAGGCGGCCGAGCGGCTCGCCGAGGCCACGCTGCAGCGCGCGCTCGACGACGGCACCGCCAGCGAGGTCGTGGCGTCGCTGATCGAGATGCTGGCGGCGACCGACCTGGTGAGCGCGACCCAGCTCGAGCCGCTGCGCACGCTGCCGCCGTCGCGCCACGGCGGCTTCGTGCAGGCGCTGCACGAGCTGCTGTGGACCGACACGATCTTCGCGCTGCGCTTCGAGCGCTTCGTCGCGACCCTGGCGCTGACCAGCAAGCGGGCGCCGACGTGGTCGCTGATCACCGCGTTCGGCGCGCTGGTCCACCCCGGCGAGCACCTCTACGTGCGGCCGGCCACGATCAGCAAGCAGGCTCGGTTCATGGCGCCGCGGCTGGCGCTCGGCGCCAACCCGGACGCGCGCTCGTACCTGCGCGCGCTCGAGATGGTGCGGCGGGTCGCCGACGGCCTGGTCGCGGCGCGCCTGGCGCCCGCCGATCTGCTCGATGTCCACGACTTCATGGTCGACACGCTGGCGCCGTCGGCGCGCGCGCTGCTGACCCACTGACCCCGCGGTCGGCGCGGCCGCCCGATTCGTCGTTGTGGTGGTCGCGTCGCCGGCGCTAGGCTGCGCGCCATGGTGCGCCGTGACGACGCCGATGGCCCGCAGGGGCAGGATGCGTCTTGCTGCGCTTCTCCAGCGGGTGGAAGTCCCGTCCCGGTAGGCGTCGGAGCGCCGGGTAGCAGGCCGCCGGAGCGAGGAGAGATCCTCGGTGCCGAAGCGCGGCGTCAGGAGCCCGGGAACACCGGGGAGCAAGAACGCGGGCCGCAACATGAAGTGAAGCCTGCAGCCTCGACAGAGAAACAATGGGGGAGCCGAGCCGCTCATGTCACGGCGAAGGCCACGCGCGACGATCGAGATCCGAAGCGGTCGTCGCGTCCCTCCGGGGTAGGGGGCGCAGCACGCGTTCAAGGAGAAGCACGGAACACGGGAGATCCGTCTGCACGGCCCTTGTCGGGGCGACGCGAATCGAGGAGGCCGAGTGCCGGTGCGACCGCGGTGCAGCGGAAGTCCGAGGGGATCGTAGTACCGAGGAGGCCGGCGCCGCAGAACGCCGGCGGAGGGAAGGGTCCCTGGGGTGGTCATGACGGCGAAGGCCGCAGGCACAAGGGCATGGTCGCGGAACGCGGAACAGGTAACCCCTCCCGCCGGCGATCCAACTCCCCCGACCGTCGTATGCCGGTCGACCACGTGCAGCGGCTGCAACGACGTCTGGGGGAGGCGGCCAAGCGAGGGCCGGGAAGGCGCTTCCACGCGCTGTACGACCGTATCTGGAGGGCTGACATCCTCCGGGAAGCGTGGAGGCGGGTCGCGCGGAACGGTGGATCGGCGGGTATCGACGAGGAGTCGATTGCCGCGATCCGCACGCTCGGCGAGGACGCGTTCATCGCGGATCTCGGCGAGCGGCTCCGCGCAGGCACGTACCGACCGCAAGCGGTGCGGCGGTGCTGGATCCCGAAAGCGAACGGAGGACGGCGAGGGCTGGGGATCCCGACGGTGCGCGATCGCGTGGTGCAGGCGGCAACGAAGCTGGTGCTCGAGCCGATCTTCGAGGTCGACTTCCAGGACTGCTCATACGGGTTCCGGCCCGGTCGCAGCGCGACGCAGGCGCTGGAGGTCCTGCGCGTCCGAGGGGCGCGCGGGGGCAACCACGTGCTGGACGCCGATATCCGCGACTTCTTCGGTAGCCTCGATCACGGGGTGTTGATGGAGCGCGTGAGGCGGCGGGTGAGCGACCGGCGGGTGCTGAGGCTGATCCGGATGTGGCTCGAGGCCGGGGTGATGGAGGAGGGGCGCGCGATCGCGATGCTCAGCGGAGTGCCGCAGGGCGGCGTGATCTCGCCGTTGCTCTCGAACATCTACCTGGCGTTCCTCGACGAGCGGTGGACGAGGCAGTGTGCCCACCTGGGGACGCTCGTCCGGTACGCGGACGACTTCGTCATCCTGTGCGATACGAAGGCGAAGGTCGAGGAAGCGGAACGGCGCGTGAAGATCATCTTCAAGCGTCTGAAGCTGGAAC
Organism: Kofleriaceae bacterium; assembly: GCA_020633495.1. Lineage (GTDB taxonomy): Bacteria > Myxococcota_A > Polyangia > Haliangiales > Haliangiaceae > WYBA01. The sequence goes on from JACKDR010000025.1 coordinate 115,774, forward strand.
TGCACCCGGAGAAGACCCGGAGAGTCGAGCTTGCCGACGGAAAGGCGGGCTTCGACTTCCTGGGGTGTCACCTGCACAAGCGCATGTCGGGACGGATCTGGGCCGCGGAGAAGAAGCGACGCTACTTCCTGCAGCGCTGGCCGTCGGACCGGAGCATGAAGCGGGTGCGTCAGCGCGTGAAGGAGTTGACCCCGCGAGCGGCGTGTCACCGGGATCTTCGCGAGACGATCGCGACGCTCAACCCGGTGCTGCGCGGCTGGGGCAACTACTTCAAGACCGGCAACGCCGCGCGGAAGTTCAATCAGCTCGACAGCTACGTCTGGCAGCGGCTCCGTGCCCTGGTGCGCAAGCGCAAGGGCCGGAACCTGCGGCCCGGCGAGATGGCGCGCTGGACCCGCGATGAGTTCGTTCGCCTCGGGCTCCACCGCTTGCGCGGGACTGTCCGCTATCCCGGCGACCGTACGATGCCGCTCCCTGACCGACCACCGGTAAGCCGTGTGCGGGAAATCCGCACGCACGGTTTGAACGGGGGTCTTGCGACAGCCCGCCCCAAAGGCGGAGGAAAGTAGGATCTACCAATGCGCTCCCTGGCTTACCTGCTCGCGACCCTGGCCACCGTCGCCGCGTGCGGCAACGACCCCAGCCCGATCGGCGGCGACGACACCGTCACCGCCGACGCCGCGCCGGCGACGATCGACGCGCCGTCGGACGCGTGCGGCGGCTGCCCCGACGGCACCACCTGCGGCACCGCCAACGACGTCCCGGTGTGCCGGACCGCGACCGGCATCCCGCGCTTCGAGCACGTCTTCGTCATCCTGATGGAGAACACCAGCTGGGACACGCTCGCGCAGACCGACAACACGCCGTTCCTGCACGGCCTGTTCGCGTCGGGCGCGGTGTCGTCGGACTACCACGGCGTCGAGCACCCGAGCCTGCCCAACTACGTCGCGCTGGTCGGCGGCGGCACCGGCGGCATCGCCTGCGACTGCAACCCCACCGGCGACGCCTGCACCGCGCTGAGCTGCAACACCGTCGTCCACAACTGTGGCTGCCCGCAGGACGGCGAGCACCTCGGCGATCAGCTCGACGCCGCCGGCGTGTCGTGGCGGGCCTACGCCGAGGACATGGGCACGCCGTGCAACCTGACCTCGAGCGGCGACTACGCGGTCCGCCACGTGCCGTTCCTGTACTTCCAGAGCCTGCAGGACGACGCCACCCGCTGCGCCGACCGCGTCGTCGACTACGACCTCGAGTTCCCCGACGACCTGGCGGCGACGCCGCGCCGCTTCAACTTCATCGCGCCCAACCTGGTCAGCGACATGCACGACCCCTTCCCGGCGGGGGCCCAGAACTACGCCAACGGCGACGCCTGGCTCGACGCCGAGGTCACCCGGATCATGATGTCGTCGGCGTACCAGGATCGCGGCCTGCTGGTGATCGTGTGGGACGAGGACGATCTGTCCGGCGTCCTGGCGCCCGACGATCCGATCCCGATGATCCTGCTGTCGCCGCTGGCCAAGCACGACGGCTACGTCAGCGACGTCCACGCCGATCACTACGATCTGCTGGCCACCTTCGAGGACGGCCTCGGGCTGCCGCGGCTGGGCGCCGCCGCCGACGCGACGCCGCTGGCCGACTTCTTCCCGGCGCAGTAGCGGGCGCCATGACGGGTGCGACCACGCGCCGCGGTAGCGCGGCACCACCGCCGGGCATCGAACCCGACGTGACCGACGAGCGCGCCCGCCTGCACGGCTACATCGAGGCCAGCCGGCGGGTGCAGCGCCGCCTGCGAGGCCTGCTGATCGCCGGCGCCGCGGCCGCGGTCGCGGTCTGGTGGTTCGATCATGCCTGGGGCTGGGCGGCCGCGGTGCTGGTCGCGATCGTGATCGGCTGCGGCTACTGGGTCACCGCCGCGCACATCGCGGACTGGCGGGGGCGGCTGGCGCACCTCGACCAGCGGCGCCGCGACGGCGGTACGCCGCGGGCGCCGGTGGCGCGCGGCCGCGGCTTCGATCGCGGCGGCCGGCGCGGCGGCGTCAGCGATCCTTGAGGACGCGCCGCACCACCTGCAGCGCCGGGATGCCGGTGACGCCGCCGCCGCCGTGGGTCGCCGACGACGCCTGGTACAGGCCCCGGATCGGGGTCCGGAAGTCGGCGTAGCCGGGCGCCGGGCGCAGGTGGAACAGCTGGCTGGCGGACAGCTCGCCGTGGAAGATGTTGCCGCCGATCAGGCCGAACCGGGTCTGCATCTCGTGGGGGCCGATCACCTGGCGGTGCAGGATGCTGGCGGTGAACCCGGGCGCCAGGGCCTCGACCCGCGCGATCACGCGGTCGGCGTAGGCGTCGAGCTCGGCCGGGTGCGGGGCGTCGGCGAAGCCGTGCGGCACCCACTGCGTGAACATCGACATGACGTGCTTGCCCGGCGGCGCCAGCGTCGGGTCGAAGACCGACGGGATGCAGATGTCGGCGAACGGCCGCGCCGCGGGCCGGCCGGCGACCGCGTCCTGGAAGCCGGCCTCGAGCTCGTCGAGCGAGTCGGCCAGGACGATCGTGCCGCCGTGGACCTCGGGATCGAAGCCGGGCCGGGCGGTGAAGTCGGGCAGGCGGTCGAGCGCGAGGTTGATCTTGACGGTGCCGCTGCGGGTCTTCCAGCGCTCGAGGTCGGTGACGAAGTCGGCGGGCAGCGCGGCGCGGTCGAGCAGGCCCAGGAAGGTGTGCTGCGGGTGGGTCGTGGTGATGACGACGTCGGCGTCGAGTTCGTCGCCGCCGGCGAGGACGACGCCGGTGACGCGGCCGTCGCGCACCTTGATGTGGACGACCTCGGCGTCGGTGCGGATCGTGGCGCCGAACGCCTCGGCGGCGCGGCGCATCGCCTGGGTGACGCCGCCCATGCCGCCCTCGGGGAAGCCCCAGGCGCCGACCTGGCCGTCGCCGAGGTCGCCGATCTTGTGGTGGGCCATGACGTACGCGGTGCCGGGCGAGCGCGGCCCGGCCCAGGTGCCGATGATGCCGCTGACCGCGAGCACGCCGCGGACCTGGGGCGACGCGAACCGCTCCTCGAGCAGGTCGGCGACGCTCATCGTCATCAGGCGGGTGACGTCGGCGACCCCGCGCTCGTCGAGCTTGCGCAGCTTCCACGCCACCGCCAGCGCCGCCCACAGATCACGCGGGTGCTTCGAGCCCAGGCGCGGCGGCACCGTGGTCAAGAGCGGGCCCAGGACCTGGCCGAGCCGGGCCAGCCACGCGTCCCACCGTGGCAGCTCGTCGGCGTCGGCGGCCGAGAACTTCGCGACCTCGGCGGCGCGACGCGCCGGGTCGTCGCACATCATCAGCGAGCGGCCGTCGGGGTAGGCGACGACGTAGGGGTGCTGGGGGTAGACCTTGTAGCCGAAGCGCTCGAGCTCGAGCTCGCGGCGCACCGTCGGCGGCATCAGGCTGACCACGTAGGACAGCGCGGTCACCTTGAAGTCGGGGCCGAACGGGGTCTCGGTGACGGCGGCGCCGCCGACGACGTCACGGCGCTCCAGCACGGTGACCTGGCGGCCGCGCTTGGCCAGCAGGCCGGCGGCGACCAGGCCGTTGTGGCCGCCGCCGATCACCAGGACGTCGTGGCGTGTCGCGGACATCGGGGGCATCCTCGCCGACCGCGGGCCGCGCGGGAAGCGCCGGGGGCCGCGGCGCGCGATCGGATCCGCACCTGAGCCGGATCCACCGCTTGCGCCGCGGCGAGCGGCCGCCGATGCTCGCGACGATGTCGTCCGCCGTCGCCGCCCGCGTGCTGCTCACCGTGACCGGGCGCGACCACGGCGGCATCACCGCCGAGCTGACCGGCGTGCTGATGGCCAGCGACACCGAGCTGCTCGACGTCGAGCAGGTGGTGGTCCAGGGCCAGCTGACGCTGTGCCTGCTGGTGGCGCTGCCGGCGGCGCGCCGCGATCGGACGCTGGCGGCGGTGCGCGCGGCGTGCGCGCGGCTCGGCCAGGACCTGACCGTGCGCGACCTGCCGACGCCCGGCGACGCGGTGGCCGGCGACGGCGACGGCGACGGTCCGGGCGTGGTCCAGCTCGCGGTCACGGTGTTCGGCGACCGCCTCGACGCCGGCGGCCTGCACCGGGTCGCCCGGGTCCTGGTCGGCCACGGCGCCAACATCGAGCGCGTCCACCGGCTCAGCGACAGCGATCTGTCGGCGCTCGAGCTGATCGTGTCGCTGCCCGACGCGCCGGGCGGCGCGGCCGCGGCCGCCGCCGCGGTCGACGGCGACGTCGCCGGCGCCGCGCTCGACGCCCGGCTGCGCGACCTGCGCCGCCACCTGCTGGCCGAGGCCGGCGACGTCGACATCGCGGTCCAGCGCGAGAGCCTGAGCCGGCGCGCCAAGCGGCTCGTGGTCATGGACATGGACTCGACGCTGATCCAGCTCGAGGTCATCGACGAGCTGGCGCGCCGCCACGGCGTCGGCGCCGAGGTCGCGGCGATCACCGAGCGGGCGATGCAGGGCGAGCTCGACTTCGAGGCCAGCCTGCGGGCCCGGGTCGGGCTGCTCGCCGGCCTCGAGGTCCGCCACCTCGACGAGGTCGCGGCGTCGCTGCCGCTGACCGACGGCGCCGAGACCCTGGTCCGGGTGCTGTCGCGGCTGTCGTACCGGACCGCGGTGATCAGCGGCGGCTTCCAGTTCGCCGCGGTCGCGCTCAAGCAGCGGCTCGGCCTCGACTACGCCTACGCCAACACGCTGGAGCGCGCCGGCGGGCGGCTCACCGGGCGGGTCCTCGAGCCGATCGTGACGCCGCAGCGCAAGGCCGACCTGCTCGACATGATCGCCCAGGGCGAGCGCTGCGACCTCGACCAGACGATCGCGATCGGCGACGGCGCCAACGACCTGGCGATGCTGCAGCGGGCCGGCCTGGGCATCGCCTTCCACGCCAAGCCCAAGCTGACCGCCGCCGCCGACACCGCGATCAGCCACGGCAGCCTGGCCCGGGTCCTGTACCTGCTCGGCCTGCGCGCCCGCGACGTCGCCGAGCTGCTGCGCCTGGGGTAACGTCGCCGCGATGGACGCACCCTCCGTGATCGGCATCGTCGGCGGCTCCGGCGTCTACTCGCTCGACGGCCTGACCGATCAGGCGTGGCGGCGGGTCGACTCGCCGTTCGGCACCCCGTCGGACGAGCTCCTGTTCGGCACGCTCGGCGACCAGCCGGTGGTCTTCCTGCCCCGCCACGGCCGCGGCCACCGCATCCCGCCCCACCAGATCGACTTCCGGGCCAACATCGACGCGCTCAAGCGCGCCGGCGTCACCACGGTGGTGTCGATGAGCGCGGTGGGGTCGCTGCGCGAGGACCTGGCCCCGGGCACGTTCGTGCTGGTCGACCAGTTCATCGACCGCACGCTGCGCGGCCCCAAGACCTTCTTCGACGACGGCGTCGTCGCCCACGTCTCGATGGCGCACCCGACCTGCGCTCGCACGATGGACGCGCTGGCCGCGGCCGGCGCCGAGCTCGGGCTGGCGCTGGTCCGCGGCGGCACCTACGTCGCGATGGAGGGGCCGCAGTTCTCGAGCCTGGCCGAGTCGCGGATGCACCGGCAGCTCGGCTGCGACGTCGTCGGCATGACCAACATGCCCGAGGCCAAGCTCGCCCGCGAGGCCGAGCTCTGCTACGCGACCGTCGCGATGGTCACCGACTACGACTGCTGGCACCCGGATCACGACCACGTCACCGTCGAC
>JACKDR010000026.1 GCA_020633495.1 Kofleriaceae bacterium
TCGACACCCAGCAGACCGGGGGCCCCCAGGTGGCGGCGGTGTGCCGCGACGCCATGGCCGGCGGCCCGCTGCTGGTCCTCGCGACCTTCGACGCCGCCGCGGCGGACCTCGTCGACATCCGGGCGCTGCCGCTGTCGGTCGATCCCCTGGGGCTCGAGGTCGCCGACTTCACCGGCGACGGCCTCGACGACGTCGCGGTGCTGTCCGGCGACGCCGTGACCTTGTACCGGCAGTGTCGCACCGACGAGCTGGGCAGCGACGCGTGCCGCGCCTTCACCCCGCTGCCGTAGCCCGCGAGACCCTGGTATCGACGCTGGATCCGCCACGGCCGCGGCGCTATGGTCCGCCGCCTATGTCTCCCCCGTCGAAGCGGTTGACCCCGGTGGCCACGACGCTGCCGTTCGACAAGTTCTGGCAATGGCTCGGCGGCCACGTGAACTGCATCCTGCGCGCCGGGACCCCGGAGGCGGTGCTGTTCGACCACGAGGACTTCCACTGGACGATCGCGAACGAGGACGACCAGACCCTGGTGGTCCAGCTGGCGCGCGGCAAGGAGCTGGTCGGCGAGCTCGTCGTCTTCCCCAGCGAGATCGCGTACGTCCAGACCGAGTCGAGCGATCCCGAGGGCGAGTGGCTGTTCGAGTGCGTCGTCGAGGGCGAGCACGCCCGCGAGGTCGCCTATCACTTCGTCCTCGCTCACGAATATGACGGCGACGAGCACAAGGAGGAGAAGTGGACCCACTGATCCTGACCCGCCCGTCCCGTCGGACCGCCCAAACGGCTTGACACGCCGAGGCGGATCCATAGAATCTCGCGGTTCCGCGACACCCCTGTCCTGAAAAAGGCCAGTGGTTTTCCGACTCCGACCGACCCCGCTTCGGCGCAGCTCTCAGGCGAACACGCTCCATGCCCACGATCAATCAGCTCATCCGCCACGGCCGCGAGAAGGTGAAGGCCAAGACGGCCTCGCCTGCGCTCAAGTCCTGCCCGCAGAAGCGCGGCGTCTGCACCCGCGTCTACACGACGACCCCGAAGAAGCCGAACTCGGCGCTCCGCAAGGTCGCGCGTGTCCGGCTGACCAACCAGATGGAGGTCACGTCGTACATCCCGGGCGAGGGGCACAACCTGCAGGAGCACTCGGTCGTCCTGATCCGCGGTGGCCGCGTCAAGGACCTGCCGGGCGTTCGCTACCACATCATCCGCGGCACGCTCGACACCACGGGCGTCGCCAACCGCAAGCAGAGCCGGTCCAAGTACGGCACCAAGCGTCCGAAGTGAGGTCCTGAGCCATGCCCCGCAAAGGTGAAGTCCCCAAGCGTAAGGTCCTGCCGGACCCCAAGTTCACCGACGCGCCGGCCGACCTGCGCCGTCGCATCACCAAGTTCATCAACGTGGTGATGAGCGACGGCAAGAAGGCGACCGCCGAGCGCATCGTGTACATGGCGCTCGACCTGGTCGCGGAGCGCGCCAAGGACGATCCCCTGAAGGTCTGGGAGCGCGCGCTGACCAACGTCCGCCCGCGCGTCGAGGTCAAGTCCCGCCGCGTCGGTGGCTCGACCTACCAGGTGCCGGTCGACGTTCGCCCCGACCGCTCGCTGGCATTGGGCATGCGCTGGCTGATCCAGTACTCGCGCGCCCGCAACGAGAAGACCATGGTCGAGCGGCTCGCCAACGAGATCGTGGACGCCGCGCAGAACCGTGGCAACGCGGTCAAGAAGCGCGAGGACGTCCACAAGATGGCCGACGCCAACAAGGCGTTCGCGCACTATCGCTGGTAGCGCCGGTAGCCCACCAACGGGCTACCCGGGCGCTGCGAGCGTAGCGCCCCGGGCGCCGGGATCCTCCGGCCCCCACCACGTTTTCACGACGACGATCGAAGCAGCTGGCTGCTAGAGGAGGCGAGGAACGCAACAGGCTTGAACGCAAGGGGGCTCGAAAGGCGACGACCACATCGTCGAACCGTCGGGCCGAAATCGGATCGCCTCCACGCCCCCGGGCGGGACCCGATCTGCCGAGCCGGCCCCGCCGCTCGCGCCCGACCCCCGCCTTTCGCTCCTCGTCGCCTCGCCGCCGCTCCTCGATCGTCCATGGCCACCGCGTCGTCGTCCTCCCGTGCCTCCGGCGCGTCGGCTGCCCCGACCGCCCGGATCCGCAACATCGGGATCCTCGCCCACATCGACGCGGGCAAGACCACGACCACCGAGCGGGTCCTGTTCTACAGCGGCGTCATCTCGCGCATCGGCGAGGTCCACGACGGCGCCGCCTTCACCGACTGGATGGAGCAGGAGCAGGAGCGGGGCATCTCGATCACCGCCGCGTCGACGACGTTCGGCTGGCGTGACCACCAGGTCAACCTGATCGACACCCCGGGCCACGTCGACTTCACCGTCGAGGTCGAGCGCTCGCTGCGCGTCCTCGACGGCGCCATCGTCGTGATCGACGCGGTCGCCGGGGTCCAGCCCCAGACCGAGACCGTGTGGCGCCAGGCCGATCGCTACGGCGTGCCCCGCCTGGCGTTCGTCAACAAGTGCGACCGCGAGGGCGCCGACGTCGCCGCGGTCCTCGAGGGCATGGCCGCCAGGCTCGACGTCCGCGCCGCCCTGCTGCAGCTGCCCTACGCCCCCGACGACACGCTGGTCGGCGTCATCGACCTGCTGCGCGGCCGCCTGCGGGTCTGGGACGACGCCTCGATGGGCATGTCGTTCGAGGACCGCCCGGTCCCCGCCGAGCTCGCCGGCGAGGTCGCCGCCGCCCGCGACCGCCTGCTCGAGGCCGTCGCCGAGGCCGACGAGGCCTTCCTCGACGCCTACCTCGCGGGCAGCTTCGGCGAGGCCGACGTCGTCGCCGCCCTGCGCCGCGCGACCCTGGCCCGGCGCCTGGTCCCGACCCTGGTCGGCGCCGCCTACCGCAACCAGGGCGTCCACGACCTGCTCGACGCGGTCGTCGACCTGCTGCCGTCGCCCGCCGACCTGTCCGCGGTCGCCGGCCGCCACCCGGAGACCGGCGAGGTCGTGACCCGCCGCGCCACCGACGAGGGCCCGCTGGCGGCGCTGGCGTTCAAGATCATGCCGCTGGGCGAGGTCGACAGCGAGGCCAGCCGCAGCGGCGCCCAGCTGACCTACCTCCGGGTCTACTCCGGACGCCTGCGGGTCGGCCAGTCGGTCCTCAACGCCACCAAGGGCCGCCTCGAGCAGATCGGCCGCCTGGTCCGGATGCACGCCAACCACCGCGAGGAGGTGGTCGAGCTCGGCGCCGGCCACATCGGCGCGATCGTCGGCGTCCGCACCGCGACCACCGGGGACACGCTCTGCGACCCCACCGCGCCCATCCTGCTCGACACCATCCAGTTCCCGTCGCCGGTCATCGGCGTCGCCATCGAGGCCGACAGCGAGGCCGGCCAGGCCCGGCTCGACGCCGCGCTGGCCCGGCTCGCCGAGGAGGACCCGTCGTTCAGGGTCCGCGTCGACCCCGACAGCCTGCAGACCGTCATCTCCGGGATGGGCGAGCTGCACCTCGAGGTCCTGGTCGACCGGTTGCGCCGCGAGCACGGCGTCGACGTCCGCGTCGGCCAGCCCCGGGTCGCGTACCGCGAGACCGTGACGGCCCGCGCCGAGGCCGAGAAGGTCCACCCCCGGCTCGGCCCGGCGGTCGGCTTCGGCCACGTCAAGCTGCTCGTCGAGCCCAGCGCCCGCGGCGCCGGCTACACCTTCGAGGAGCAGGCCCTCGGTGCGGTTCCGAGGCGTTACCTGCCCGCGGTCGCCGCCGGCGTCGGCGAGGCCGTCGACCGCGGCGTGCTCGCCGGCTACCCGATGACCGACCTGCGGGTGACCCTCGTCGGCGGCAGCGAGCACCCCGTCGATTCGTCCGACAGTGGGTACAAGTTTGCGGGATTCCAGGCCTTCGTCGAGGCCGCCCGCCACGCGTCACCCACGCTCCTCGAGCCCGTCATGGATGTCGAGGTGATCACTCCGGATTCGTTCGTCGGCGACGTCATCGGCGATCTCCACGCGAGACGCGGAAAGATCACTGGAATTGCGTCGCGGCATGGTGTACAGACCGTCGCCTCGCTCGTCCCGCTGGCGGCGATGTTCGGCTATGCGACCGACCTCCGCTCGCGGACCCAAGGTCGGGCGACGTATTCGATGCAGTTCAGAAGTTACGCCGAAGTCCCCCACGGCATCCGCGACGAGCTGGTGTCTGCCGGACGACGGTATCAGGCCCGATAGGCACTCGTTCAGGCACCGAGCCACGCACTCTCAGGAGCAACGGTCATGGCCAAGGAAAAGTTCGTCCGCAACAAGCCGCACGTCAACATCGGCACGATCGGCCACGTCGATCACGGCAAGACGACGCTGACGGCGGCGATCACCAAGGTGCAGGCGAGCAAGGGCTTCGCGAAGTTCACGGCGTTCGACCAGATCGACAAGGCTCCGGAGGAGAAGGCGCGCGGCATCACGATCGCGACGGCGCACGTCGAGTACGAGTCGGAGAAGCGGCACTACGCGCACGTCGACTGCCCGGGGCACGCCGACTACATCAAGAACATGATCACGGGCGCGGCGCAGATGGACGGCGCGATCCTGGTGGTGTCGGCGCCGGACGGCGCGATGCCGCAGACGCGCGAGCACGTGCTGCTGGCGCACCAGGTGAACGTGCCGGCGATGGTCGTGTACCTGAACAAGTGCGACATGATCGGGGCGGGCGACGAGGAGCTGCTGGACCTGGTCGAGCTGGAGCTGCGGGAGCTGCTGTCGAAGTACCACTTCCCGGGCGACGACACGCCGATCATCCGCGGCTCGGCGCTGAAGGCGCTGGAGGGCGACGGCAGCGACTACGGCGCGCCGTCGATCCAGCGGCTGATGGACGCGTGTGACTCGTTCATCCCGGAGCCGAAGCGCGAGGTCGACAAGCCGTTCCTGATGCCGGTCGAGGACGTCTTCACGATCACGGGTCGTGGCACGGTCGTGACCGGGCGGATCGAGCGCGGCGTGGTGCACGTGGGCGACGACATCGAGATCGTCGGCCTGGGTGACACCAAGAAGACGACCTGCACGGGCGTCGAGATGTTCCGCAAGCTGCTGGACGAGGGCCAGGCGGGCGACAACGTCGGCCTGCTGCTGCGCGGCATCAAGCGCGAGGACGTCGAGCGCGGCATGGTGCTGGCGAAGCCGGGCTCGGTGACGCCGCACACCAAGTTCACCGCGGAGGTGTACGTCCTGAAGAAGGAGGAGGGCGGTCGTCACACGCCGTTCTTCCAGGGCTACCGGCCGCAGTTCTACTTCCGCACCACCGACGTCACCGGCGTCGTGACGCTGCCCGAGGGCACCGAGATGGTGATGCCCGGCGACAACATCGCGGTCGAGATCGAGCTGATCGCGCCGATCGCGGCCGAGGACGGCCTGCGCTTCGCCATCCGCGAGGGTGGCCGCACCGTCGGCGCCGGCGTCGTCACCAAGATCCTGGTCTAGTCCCGGCCGAGAGAACCGACCCATGACTACCCCCCGCATCCGCATCCGCCTCAAGGCGTACGACCACAAGCTGCTCGATCAGTCGGCCGGCGAGATCGTCGAGACCGCCAAGCGCACCGGCGCCAAGGTCGCCGGCCCGATCCCGCTGCCCACCAAGATCAACAAGTACTGCGTGCTGCGCTCGCCGCACACCGACAAGAAGTCGCGTGAGCAGTTCGAGATCCGCACCCACAAGCGGCTGCTCGACATCCTCGAGCCGACGCAGCAGACCCTCGACGCCCTGATGAAGCTCGACCTGTCGGCGGGCGTGGACGTCGAGATCAAGACCTGAGGACCAGGAAGCGTCATGCCGAAGCTGGACGTCAAGAACACCGCCGGAAAGAGCGTGGGCTCCATCGAGCTCGACGACGCCGTCTTCGGCGCCGAGGTCTCCGAGCACCTGCTGTGGGAGGCGGTCAAGTGGCAGCTCGCCAAGCGGCGCGCCGGCACCGCCTCCACCAAGCGCATGAGCGAGGTGAAGGGCTCGAGCGCCAAGCCGTGGAAGCAGAAGGGCACCGGCCGCGCCCGCCAGGGTAGCCGCAAGGCCCCGCACTTCGTCGGCGGCGGTAGCGTGTTCGGCCCCAAGCCGCGCAGCTACGAGTACCGCCTCAACAAGAAGGTCAAGAAGCAGGCCCTGCGCGCCGCCCTGTCGCTGCGCGTCAAGGAGTCCAAGCTGATCGTCCTCGACGCGTTCGCGCTCGAGGAGGGCAAGACCAAGGCGGTCGCCGCGGCCCTGGCCGCGCTGGGCATGGCCCAGCCCGCCTCCAAGGTCCTGATCGTCGACGCCAAGGACAACGAGCTGCTGACCCGCGGCGCCCGCAACCTGGCGTCGTCGCAGTGGCTGGCCCCCGAGGGCCTCAACGTCTACGACATCCTCCGCCACGACACGCTGATCCTCACCCAGGCGTCGGCCAAGCAGGTCGAGCAGGCCCTGAAGGCCAGCTGATCGGGAGCCCCCATGCGAGCCCCACAGAGCATCATCAAGCGCCCGCTCCTCACCGAGAAGAGCGCGCGTCTCCGCGAGACCGGCGGCGCCGCCGAGGCCCCGGCCGAGGGTGACGACTACGCCCAGCAGGTCGTCTTCGAGGTCGCCCGCGACGCCAACAAGATCGAGATCCGCGCCGCGATCCAGTCGCTGTTCAAGGTGACCGTGACCGACGTGCGGACCCTGGTGGTCCGCGGCAAGCACAAGCGGGTCGGTCGCTTCATGGGCCAGCGGCCGTCCTGGAAGAAGGCGTTCGTCACGCTCAAGGCGGGCGACACCATCTCGTTCTTCGAGGGAGTCTAGGTCGATGGCGATCATCAAGTACAAGCCGACCTCGCCGGGCCGTCGCGGCATGTCGAGCCAGGACTTCGGGGACATCACCAAGCGTGAGCCCGAGAAGAGCCTGGTCGAGCACAAGACCGAGAGCGGCGGCCGCAACAACGCGGGCCGCATCACCTCGCGGTTCCGCGGTGGTGGCCACAAGCAGCGCTACCGCCGCATCGACTTCAAGCGCCAGAAGACCGGCGTCCCCGCCAAGGTCATCGCGATCGAGTACGACCCCAACCGGTCGGCGCGCATCGCGCTGCTCCAGTACGCGGACGGCGAGAAGGCGTACATCCTGTGCCCGCAGAAGCTGGGCGTCGGTGACGAGGTGGTCTCGGCCAACTCCGCCGACATCAAGCCCGGCAACTCGCTGCCCCTCAAGCACATCCCGGTCGGCACCGAGATCCACAACGTGGAGCTCAAGATCGGCGCGGGTGGCCAGATGGGCCGCGCCGCCGGCACGCGGATCGTCCTGATGGCCAAGGAAGGCACCTGGGCGACCCTCCGGCTGCCGTCCGGCGAGATGCGCCGCGTCCACATCGACTGCCGCGCCACGGTCGGCACGATCTCCAACTCCGAGCACGCCAACGTCGAGTGGGGCAAGGCCGGCCGCATGCGCTGGCTGGGCCGTCGCCCGCACAACCGTGGCGTCGCGATGAACCCCGTCGATCACCCCATGGGTGGTGGCGAGGGCCGCAGCTCCGGCGGCCGGCACCCCTGCACCCCGTGGGGCAAGCCGACCAAGGGCTACAAGACTCGCTACAACAAGCGTACCGACCAGTACATCGTCCGCCGGCGCAAGTGAGCGCGGAGACCTAAGAGGAAGCCATGCCCCGCAGCGTCAAGAAGGGACCCTTCATCGACCCGTACATCAGCAAGAAGCTGGCGGCGGCGGTGAAGGAGACCAACCCGAGCAAGCGCGTCATCAAGACCTGGTCGCGGCGCTCGACGATCACGCCCGCCATGGTGGGTGTCACGTTCGCCGTCCACAACGGCAAGAAGTTCATCCCGGTGTTCGTCAGCGAGAACATGGTCGGCCACAAGCTGGGCGAGTTCTCCCTGACCCGCACCTTCCACGGCCACGGCGGCGAGCGGAAGAGGTAATGGCGATGCAGGCCAGAGCATTCGTCCGTGGGCTGCCGATGTCGCCGCGCAAGATGCGCGTCGTCGCCAACCTGGTTCGTGGCAAGCGGGTCGAGGATGCCGTCGGCATGCTCGAGCTCATGCCGAAGAAGGCCGCCGCCCTGATCGCCAAGGCGGTCCGGTCGGCCGCGGCCAACGCCGAGGATCAGTCCGGCGGCGATGTCGGCGTCGAGGCCCTGAAGATCGCGACGATCACCGTCGACGGTGGCCCCATCCAGAAGCGGTGGATGCCGCGCTCGATGGGTCGCGCCAACCGGATCCAGCACCGCACCAGCCACCTGACCATCGTGGTCAGCGACGAGTAGGACCCAAGAGGCACCACCATGGGACAGAAGACGCATCCGATCGGGTTCCGGCTCGGCATCATCAAGACCTGGTCCTCGCGCTGGTACGAGGAGAAGAACTACGCCAAGTGGCTGCACGAGGACCTCAAGCTGAAGGGCTTCATCAAGAAGAAGCTCAACCACGCCGGGGTCGCGTACATCGAGATCGAGCGGGCCGCGAACAAGTGCAAGATCAACATCCACACGGCGCGGCCGGGGATCGTGATCGGCAAGCGCGGCGCCGGGGTCGAGACCCTCAAGAAGGAGGTCCAGGCCCTGACCTCCAACGAGGTCTTCCTCAACATCATCGAGATCCGTAAGGCGGAGACCAACGCCCAGCTGGTGGCCGAGAACATCGCCACCCAGCTCGAGCGCCGCATCGCCTTCCGTCGCGCCATGAAGAAGGCGGTCCAGACCGCCATGAAGTTCGGCGCCAAGGGCATCAAGGTTCACTCCGGTGGCCGCCTGGGCGGCTCCGAGATGTCGCGCACCGAGTGGTACCGCGAGGGCCGCGTGCCGCTGCACACCCTGCGCGCCGACATCGACTATGGCTTCACCGAGGCCCGCACCACCCAGGGCAGCGTCGGCGTCAAGGCGTGGATCTTCCACGGCGAGGTGCTGCCGGGCCGCCAGGCCAAGGACGCCCCGCGCCGCGGCGGCGACGCCCGTTAGTTCGCGTACTGAGGACGGAGACTCACCATGCTTTCCCCCAAGCGCACCAAGTTTCGTAAGCGCCACAAGGGCCGCACCAACGGGCGGGCCAAGGGCGGCAACGAGGTGTCGTTCGGCGACTTCGGCCTGCAGGTCCTGGAGCCGGGCTGGATCACCGCGCGTCAGATCGAGGCGGCTCGCGTCGCCATCAGCCGCGCCGTGAAGAAGTCCGGCAAGATCTACATCCGGCTGTTCCCCGACAAGTCGATCACCAAGAAGCCGGCCGAGACCCGCATGGGTACCGGCAAGGGCGCGGTGGAAGGCTGGGTCGCGGTGGTCAAGCCGGGCCGCGTGATCTTCGAGGTCGAGGGCGTCGACGCCACGACCGCGGCGGCCGCGTTCCTGCGCGCCCACCACAAGCTGCCGCTGAAGACCCACATGATCTCCCGGGAGCCGGTGCTATGAGCAAGACCTCCGACGCCCTCGAGCAGCTCCGCGATCTGCCCGACGACGAGCTGCTCGTCGCCCTGGACCGGACCCGCGACGAGCTGTTCCGCATCCAGCTGGGGATGCACACGAACCAGGTGGCCTCGCCCGCCCAGCTGCGCCACAAGCGCCGCGAGGTCGCGCAGATCCACACCATCCTGCACGCCCGTCAGCTCGGGCTCGAGACCCAGGCGCCGCCCAAGAAGGCTCGCCAGAACAAGGAGAGCTGAGCCGTGTCGACCGTACCCCAGGCCGAGGCTGGTGCCGCCACGCGCGGCAACCCGCGCAAGATCGTCGGCACCGTCACCTCCAACGCGATGGACAAGACCGTGGTCGTCACGGTGATCCGCCGCGTCCGCGACCGCCGCTTCCACAAGTTCGTGTCGCGCCGGGTCAAGTACAAGGCGCACGACGAGCACAACACGTGCGGCGTCGGCGACACCGTCGAGCTCATCGAGTGCCGGCCGTACTCGCGCACCAAGCGCTGGCGCGTCCTGCGCACGATCGAGAAGAGCAAGGAGGCGCTGTCGTGATCCAGGCGACCTCCGTCCTCGACGTCGCGGACAACAGCGGCGCCAAGAAGGTGTTCTGCATCAAGGTGCTCGGCGGTACCCGCCGGCGGTATGCCTCGATCGGCGACGTCATCATCGTCTCGATCCGTGAGGCCATCCCGGGCGCCAAGGTGAAGAAGGGTGACGTGGCCCGCGCGGTTATCGTCCGGACCGCGAAGGAGCTGCCCCGTCCCGACGGCAGCTTCATCAAGTTCGACGGCAACTCCGCCGTGCTCATCAACAAGGAGAACGAGCCGATCGGCACCCGCATCTTCGGGCCGGTGGCCCGCGAGCTGCGCGCCAAGCGGTTCATGAAGATCATCTCGCTCGCGCCGGAGGTGCTGTGATGGCACACGTTCGTCGAGGCGACCTCGTGGTCGTCACCAAGGGCAAGGACAAGGGCAAGCGGGGCAAGGTGCTCCGCGTGATCGGTGAGCGCATCATCGTCGAGAAGGTCATGATGGTGAAGCGCCACACCAAGCCCACGCAGAAGAACCCGGCGGGCGGCATCATCGAGAAGGAGGGCACGCTCCACGTCTCGAACGTGCTCCTCTGGGACGAGAAGCTGGGCCGTGGCACCCGCACCCGGATCGTCGTCGAGAACGGCGAGAAGATCCGCGTGGGTGTGAAGAGCGGGACGAAGTTCCCGAACCCCGGGCTGTGAGCCCCCTGGACCCATCTTAGGAATCAGACGATGGCAAAGGACGACGACAAGTCGAAGAAGGACGCGGCGGCCGCCAAGGCGAAGGCCAAGGGCGCCGCCGGCAAGAAGGCCAAGGCGGCCGATGCCGGCCCCGCGCCCACCTACAAGCGCGACCAGCCGCCCCGCCTCAAGCGGGTCTACGACTCGCAGGTTCGCGAGACCATGATGAAGGACTTCGGCTACGCCAGCACCATGCAGGTGCCGCGCGTCGTCAAGATCACCGTCAACATGGGCCTCGGTCGGGCCAACCAGGACAGCAAGATCATCGACAGCGCCGTCGAGGAGGTCAAGGCGATCACCGGCCAGGCGCCGGTGGTGTGCAAGGCCAAGAAGGACGTCGCGACCTTCAAGCTCCGCAAGGGCCAGAAGATCGGCGTCATGGTCACGCTCCGCCGCGAGCGGATGTGGGAGTTCCTCGACCGGCTGTGCAACGTCGCGCTGCCGCGCGTCCGCGACTTCCGCGGCGTGTCGCCGAAGGGCTTCGACGGGCGTGGCAACTTCACGCTCGGCGTCCGCGAGCAGATCATCTTCCCCGAGATCGAGTACGACCAGATCGACTCCATCAAGGGTCTCAACATCAGCATCGTTACCACCGCCAAGACCGACGCGGAGGGGCGGGCCCTGCTGGCCCAGCTCGGCATGCCCTTCCGCCAGACGGCTCCCGCGCAAGGAGCGGCCGCATGAGCACTCTCGTCGACAGGCTCCCGAAGAAGCACAAGTTCAAGGTCCGTGTGCGCAACCGCTGCAAGCGGTGCGGTCGGCCCCGCGCGTTCCTGCGCAAGTTCGAGATGTGCCGCTGCTGCTTCCGTGAGCTCGCCCTGCGCGGCGAGATCCCGGGCGTGGTCAAGTCGAGCTGGTAGGAGGACCGTACCGTGTCGATGACCGATCCCATCGCCGATTTCCTGACGCGGATCCGCAACGGTATCCGCTCCCGCAAGCAGGCGGTCGCCTGCCCGCGCTCGAACCTGAAGGTTCGCATCGCCGAGATCCTCCGCCAGGAGGGCTACCTCGACGCGATCGCCACCGCCGAGGACTCGCCGCAGGGCAGCATCACCGTGACGCTGCGCTACGACGGTCGCTCCGGCTGCGCCATCACCGGCCTGCGCCGGGTGTCGCGCCCCGGCCAGCGCAAGTACGTGCCGGCCAAGGACGTCCCGCGCGTCCGTAACGGGCTCGGCATCGCCATCCTGTCGACGTCGCAGGGTCTCATGACCGACCGCGAGGCGCGCAAGCGCGGCGTGGGCGGCGAGATCCTGTGCGAGGTCTGGTGAGCCATGTCGCGTATCGGCAAGCAGCCTGTCGTGATCCCCACGGGCGTCACGCTCGAGATCAAGCCTGAGACCCTGTCCTGCAAGGGCCCCAAGGGGACCCTGACGATCCGCCGCCACAAGGCGATCGAGATCAAGCAGGAGGGCAACGAGGTCACGTTCACCCGCTCCAGCGACCACAAGGACGTGCGCGCGGCGCACGGCCTGATGCGGGCGCTGACCGCCAACCTGGTCACCGGCGTGACCAAGGGCTTCGAGCGCAAGCTCGAGATCAACGGCGTCGGTTACCGCGCCGAGGTCAAGGGCGACACGATGGTCCTGACCCTGGGCTACTCGCACCCGGTGGAGTACAAGCTCCCCGCGGGCGTGTCGGCCAAGGTCGACAAGAACATCGTGATCCTCTCGGCCATCGACAAGCAGATCCTGGGAGCGGCGGCCGCCGAGATCCGGGGCTTCCGTCCGCCCGAGCCGTACAAGGGCAAGGGCGTCAAGTATGTCGAGGAGACCATCCTCCGCAAGGCGGGTAAGGCCGCCGGCAAGGGCAAGTAGCCATGGCGGGTCACGTCAAGATCGTCACCCCGAAGCTGCGCCGCCACCTCCGCCGCAAGGCGTCGGTGCGCAAGCGCATCGAGGGCACCTCCGAGCGCCCGCGCCTGTCGGTGTTCCGCTCGGCCAAGCACATCTACGTGCAGGCCGTCGACGACACCACCGGCCGCGTCCTGGCGTCGTCGTCCGACCTCGAGAGCGAGATCAAGGCGGCGGCCGAGGGCAAGCACAAGAAGGAGCGTGCTCGTCTCGTCGGTCAGGCCCTGGGCAAGAAGCTCATGGCCCAGAACGTCGAGGCGGTCGTCTTCGACCGCAACGGCTTCATGTATCACGGTCGCGTCAAGGAAGTCGCTGACGGCGCCCGCGAGGCCGGCCTCAAGTTCTGATCGACGACCCCGTACGCCCCCCAGCAAGAAGACCCGCCCATGATCATCAATCCCGAAGAGGTCGGCGAGCTCGTCGACAAGGTCGTCTACATCAACCGCGTCGCCAAGGTCGTGAAGGGCGGACGTCGGTTCTCGTTCTCGGCGCTGGTCGTCGTCGGTGACCAGAACGGTTACGTCGGCGCTGGCCTGGGCAAGGCCAACGAGGTGCCCGAGGCGATCCGCAAGGGCAACGAGCGCGCCAAGCGCAACCTGTTCCGCGTGCCGCTGGTCAAGGGCACGATCCCCCACGAGATCATGGGCGAGTTCGGCGCGGCCCGCGTGCTGCTCCGTCCGGCGGCTCCCGGTACCGGCGTCATCGCCGGTGGCGGCGCGCGGCCCGTCCTCGAGGTCGCCGGGGTCACCGACATCCTCACCAAGTCGTTCGGCACGGCCAACAAGCACAACGTCATCCACGCGGTCGTCATGGCGCTCAAGTCGCTGCGCTCGGCCGAGCAGGTGGCCAAGCTGCGCGGCAAGACCGTCGCCGAGATCCGGGGCTAGTCATGGCGCTCAAGCTCAAGGTCACCCAGGTTCGTAGCGGCATCGGCCGTCCCGACACCCAGCGGCGCACGCTGGCCGGGCTCGGGCTGGGCAAGCTGCACAAGTCGGTCGTGCTCGAGGACACCACCTCGATCCGCGGCATGATCCTCAAGGTCAGCCACCTCGTCACTGTCGCGCCGGTGGAGTGAAGGAAGTCATCATGGGCACCACGCTGCACACCCTCCGCCCCAACCCGGGCGCGACCAAGCCGAAGAAGCGGCTCGGTCGTGGCCGCGGCTCGGGCACGGGCAAGACCTCCGGCAAGGGCGTCAAGGGCCAGAAGGCCCGCCCCGGTCACCACGGCGCCGAGTGGGCGTTCGAGGGCGGCCAGCTGAGCATGGCGCGCCGCTACCCCAAGCGCGGCTTCAAGAACCCGTTCCGGGTCGAGCAGTTCCCGGTCAACGTCAGCACCCTCGAGGACAAGTTCGAGGCCGGCGAGACCGTCGACGTCCAGGCGCTGCGGGACAAGGGCCTGCTGCCGAAGAAGGCGAAGGTCGTCAAGGTGCTCGGCAACGGTGAGCTCACCAAGAAGCTGACCGTCAAGCTGCACAAGTTCTCGGCGATCGCCCGGCAGAAGGTCGAAGCGGTTGGCGGGGTAGCCGAAGTTGTCGAGTAGCGCTAGAACCTAGGTCCCCGTGGCCTCCAATATCGGAAACATCGGCAAGGTCCCCGAGCTCCGCAAGCGGATCCTGTTCACGCTCGCGCTGCTCGCGGTCTACCGCGTAGGCGTCTTCGTCACGATCCCGGGTGTGAACCGGGTCGAGATGGCGAACGTCATCTCCAAGGGCGGCGGCGGCTCGTTCCTGGGCATGTTCGACATGTTCTCGGGCGGGGCGCTCAAGCAGCTCTCGATCTTCGCCCTCGGCATCATGCCGTACGTGTCGGCGTCGATCGTCATGCAGCTCTTGACGGTCGTCATTCCCAAGCTCGACCAGCTCAACAAGGAAGGCGAGCAGGGGCGCAACAAGATCAACCAGTACACGCGGTACGGCACGATCGCCCTCGCCGCGATCCAGGCCTGGTTCATCGCGCAGTACGTCGAGAGCCTGTCGGGCAGCGGCCACGACGTCGTCACCAGCCCGGGCCTGTCGTTCCACCTGGTCACGATCCTCACGCTGACCACCGGCACCGCCTTCATCATGTGGCTCGGCGAGCAGATCACCGAGCGCGGCATCGGCAACGGCTCGTCGATGATCATCTTCGCCGGCATCGTCGCCGGCATGCCCGACGCGTTCGCCCAGCTGCTGTCGCGCAAGGGCTTCTCGGGCCTGACCTTCGTCCTGCTGTCGCTGCTGGTCTTCGGCACGATCGCCGCGATCTGCTTCTTCGAGCGTGCCCACCGGCGGCTGCCGGTGCAGTACACGAAACGGCAGGTGGGGCGAAAGATGTACGCGGGTGCCCAGAGCTACCTGCCCCTGAAGATCAACGTCTCGGGCGTCATCCCGCCGATCTTCGCCTCGTCGATCCTGATGTTCCCGGCGCAGATCGCCAACATGGCGCACTCGTCGTGGCTGCAGCAGGCGGCGGCGGCGCTGCACCCGGCCGACTGGCGCTACAACGTCATCTACACGCTGCTGATCATCTTCTTCGCGTACTTCTACACGTCGGTCGTCTTCAACCCCGTCGACATCGCCGACAACCTCAAGAAGAGCGGCGGCTTCGTCCCCGGCATCCGCCCGGGCAAGCACACCGCCGAGTACATCAAGCGCGTCCTCGACCGGATCACCTTCGCCGGCGCGCTGTACCTGTCCGTGGTCTGCATGATCCCGGCCCTGCTGCAGAAGTACATGCAGGTGCCGTTCAGCTTCGGCGGGACCGGCCTGCTGATCGTCGTCGGCGTCTCGCTCGACACCGTCCAGCAGATCGAGTCCTACCTGATCAGCCGCAACTACGAGGGCTTCACCGGGCCGAAGGGGCCGCGCATCCGCGGCCGCGCCGGCGGCGGTGGGCGGCCTCGCGGCTGAGCAGGGCGGGGCGGGCGCGATGCGGATCCAGCTGAAGTCTCTGGACGAGATCCGCCTGATGCGCGAGGCGGGGCTGGTCGTGTCGTCCATCCTGGACGAGGTCTGTGCGGCGGTGGCGCCGGGGGTCTCGACCTGGGAGCTCGACAAGCTGGCGGCCAAGCTGATCGAGAAGCACAAGGTCACCAGCGCGTTCCTCGGCTACTACGACTACCCCGCCGTGCTTTGCACCTCGATCAACGAGGTCGTGGTCCACGGCATCCCCCGCAAGGAGCACGTCCTCCAGGACGGCGACATCATCGGGATCGACTTCGGCATCTTCAAGCACGGGTTCTGCGCGGACTCGGCCCGGACCATCCTGTGCGGCGACGTCATCGAGTCGACCCGCAAGCTGGTGGACGTGACCCGGGAGTCACTCAACCTGGCCATCGACCAGTGCCGGGTCGGCAAGCGGCTCGGCGATATCGGCCACGCGGTACAGACCCTCGCGGAATCAAACGGTTATTCGGTCGTGCGGGTGTTCGTGGGTCACGGAATTGGCACGGCCATGCATGAAGATCCCGGCGTCCCCAACTACGGGCGTGCCAACGAAGGAAAACGCCTCAAGCAAGGTCTTGTCATCGCAGTGGAACCCATGGTAAACGCCGGTGCCTCTGACGTCGAAGTCCTCGACGATGCATGGACGGCGGTGACCAAGGACCGGAAGCTCTCCGCCCACTTCGAGCACACCATCGCGATTCTCGACGACGGCCCGTGGGTACTCACACGGGCCTCTTCGCGTCCCGGCGACCCCGGTCGCGACTGAAGCACAGCTAGCAACCTGACGATCCCCCGACGAGTGAAGCCATGAAAGTCCGAGCCTCCGTCAAGCCGATCTGCCCCAAGTGCAAGGTGATCAAGCGCAAGGGAATCGTCCGTATCATCTGCGCCAACCCGCGCCACAAGCAGCGGCAGGGTTAGGTCAAGGAGTCTCGCGATGGCTCGTATTGCCGGTGTCGACCTCCCCCGCAACAAGCGGATCGAGATCGCTCTCACGTACATCTACGGACTCGGCCGTCGCGCCGCGAACGTCGTGCTCGACCACGCCGGCATCTCGCCGGACAAGCGCACCGACGATCTCGACGAGAACGACGTCCGTCGCATCCGCGACGCGATCGAGGCCAACTTCCGCGTCGAGGGCGACCTGCGCCGCGACGTCCAGCTCAACATCAAGCGGCTGATCGACCTCGGCACCTACCGGGGCATGCGCCATCGCCGCAACCTGCCGGCGCGCGGTCAGCGCACCCACACCAACGCCCGTACCCGCAAGGGGCCGCGTCGGATGGCCATCAAGAAGCAGGGCGCCGCGACCAAGAAGTGAGGCCGTCCTCGTCATCCGACGCGCGACGGTAGACGCAGACTTAGAGGAGCTCGATCCCACCGATGTCCACTGCATCGTCCGGCCCCAAGGGCAAGCAGAAGAAGAAGGTCCGGAAGAACATCCAGACCGGCGTCGCCCACGTGGCCGCCACCTTCAACAACACGATCGTCTCGATCACCGACGTCAGCGGCAACGTGATCGCGTGGTCGTCGTCCGGGACCTGCGGGTTCAAGGGCTCGCGCAAGTCGACCCCGTTCGCGGCCCAGCTCGCGGCCGAGGACGCGGCCAAGAAGGCGATGGAGCACGGGCTCCGCAACGTCACCGTGTTCATCAACGGCCCGGGCGCCGGCCGCGAGTCGGCCCTGCGCGCGCTCAACGCGGTCGGCCTCAAGATCAACCTCATCCGCGACGTCACCCCGGTGCCGCACAACGGCTGCCGGCCGCGCAAGCGTCGGCGGGTCTGACCTCCCACCGGAAGACCCAGGGGACCTAGACGATGGCTCGTTACATCGGTGCTGTGTGCCGGCTCTGCCGGCGCGAGGACATGAAGCTCTTTCTCAAGGGCGAGCGCTGCTACACCGACAAGTGTGGCTACGAGCGCCGCTCCTATCCGCCCGGCCAGCACGGCCAGACCCGCCGCAAGAAGCGGTCGGACTACGGCGAGCAGCTGCGCGAGAAGCAGAAGGTCAAGCGCATCTACGGCATCGCGGAGCGCCAGTTCCGCGGCTACTACCACCGCGCCACCCGCATGCGCGGCGTCGCCGGTGAGAACCTGATCCAGCTGCTCGAGCGCCGGCTCGACAACGTGGTGTACCGGATGGGCTTCTCGAGCGATCACGCCGAGGCCCGCCAGCTGGTCCGCCACGGTCACTTCGCGATCAACGGCAAGCGGGTCGACATTCCGTCGTACCTCGTGCGTCCGGGTGACGTGGTCACGGTGAAGGAGTCGTCGCGGACGATCGCTCGCATCAGCGAGGCGCTCGCCGCGGTCGACCGTCGGGGCGTTCCCCAGTGGATCGATCTCGACAAGGACGGCTTCAAGGGTCAGGTCAAGCAGATGCCTGCCCGCGAGGACGTGACGCTGCCCATCCGTGAGCAGCTGATCATCGAGCTTTACTCGAAGTGATTGTTCGCCCTCGATAGGAGAACGCATGGAGCCGACCCCAGAGCAGACCGCCTTCATGGCGAAGAATTGGCGCGACCTGATCCGGCCGCGCATGCTCGAGATCGAGGAGCGGTCCGAGACCTACGGCAAGTTCAGCTGCGAGCCCCTCGAGCGTGGCTTCGGCACGACGCTGGGCACCGCGCTCCGGCGCGTGCTGCTGTCCTCGCTGCAGGGCGCGGCCATCACCCACATCAAGATCGACGGCGCGCTGCACGAGTTCACCTCGCTGCCCGGCGTCGTCGAGGATGTCACCGACATCATCCTCAACCTCAAGGAGACCCTGTTCAAGGTCGAGCACGATCGGACCTACACGGTCCGGCTCGACAAGCAGGGTGAGGGCGTCGTCACCGCCGGGGACATCACCCTGGTCGACGGCGTGACCTGCCTCAACCCGCACCATCGCCTCTGCACGATGGCCCGGGACGGCAAGGTGGCGATGGAGCTGACGATCGCGACCGGGCGGGGCTACACCCCGGCCGAGCGCCACTCGTCGAACCTCGAGGTCGGCGTCATCGCGGTCGACGCGCTGTTCAGCCCGATCAAGAAGGTGAACTTCACCGTCACCAACGCGCGTGTCGGTCAGCAGACCGACTACGACAAGCTCACGCTCGAGGCGTGGACCAACGGCGCCATCCGCCCGGATGACGCGGTCGCGTTCGCCGCCAAGATCCTCAAGGAACAGCTCAACCTGTTCATCAACTTCGAGGAGATGGCGGAGCCGGTCGAGGCGCCGCGCGACGAGGAAGCCGAGAAGCTCAACGAGAATCTGTGGCGGACCGTCGACGAGCTCGAGCTGTCCGTGCGCTCGGCCAACTGCCTCCAGAACGCCAACATCAAGTACATCGGCGAGCTGGTGCAGAAGACCGAGTCGGAGATGCTCAAGACCAAGAACTTCGGCCGCAAGTCGCTGAAGGAGATCAAGGAGATCCTCGCCGAGATGGGGCTCTCCTTGGGCATGAAGCTGGACAACTGGCCGGGTCCCAACCCGCTGAAGAAGTGATTCGTCATGCGTCACCGTAATTCTGGCCGGAAGCTGGGCCGCAACTCGGCGCACCGTGATGCGCTGTGGAACAACCTGGTGACCGCGCTCTTCGTGCACGGTCGCATCGAGACCACCGAGGCCAAGGCCAAGGAGCTCCGCCGGCACGCCGACAACACCATCGGGTGGGGCGTGCAGGTCTCGGAGCTGATCGCCAAGGGCGAGGGCATGAGCCCGGCCGAGCGGACCAAGGTCGTCCACGCCAAGCGCATGGCGCGCCGCGTGGTCAAGACCCAGGCCGCGATGGACCGGCTGTTCAACGAGATCGGGCCGCACTTCGCGACCCGGCCGGGTGGCTACACCCGCGTCCTCAAGTCGCGCATCCGCAAGGGCGACGCGGCGTCGATGGCGCTCGTCGAGCTGGTCGGCCTCGCGCCCGAGGCCTGAGCTCGTCGTCGGTCGCCGGCGCGTCATCAAGACGCTGGCAAACTGTGATGTCCGCCCCAGCTTTCCCGCTTGGGGCGGCTGTCGTTTTCGGGCTATAGAGAGCCGATCCTAAGCCCTGGAGTACCTTCATGACCCGCTCCCTGACCCTCGCTGCCGCCCTCTTGACCACCCTGGCCGTCGCCGTGCTGCCCGCCTGCCGCGGCTCCGGTGACGACGTCGTGGGCGACGACACCCAGCCCGACGGCGGCACCAACCCCGACGACGTGTCGATCTACGACATCCAGGGGACGCTGCCGGTCGACGGCGCCGCCATCAACGTGCGTGGCGTGGTCGTCACCGCGATCGACAACTACGGCGGTCGCAAGGGCAACTTCTGGGTCGAGGAGCCGGCCGGCGGCCCGTACTCGGGCGTGCTGGTCTACGGCGCCGATCTCGGCGCGGTCGCGGATCTCCAGGTCGGCGATCTGGTCGACCTCGAGAGCGTGGTCAAGGACGAGTTCGCGCTGGTCGACGACACCACCGGCCGCACCACCACCGAGCTGGTGCCGCCCGACGGCGGCGCCATCGTCGTGACCGTCGTCGGCACCGGCACCGTGCCGGCGCCCGCGGTCGTCGACTCGCTGGCCATCGGCCAGATGCTCGACCAGGCCGACCGCGACGCCGAGTGGGAGAAGTGGGAGGGCGTCCTGCTGCAGGTGAACAACGTCTCGATCACCAGCGGCCTGCGCTCGATCAGCTCCACCGACACCACCTTCGTCGAGTTCCAGGTCACCGGCCCGGTGCGCGTCGACTCCAGCCTCACCGCCCTGATCGATCCGGTCACCGTCGACGACTGCCTGGCCTCGGTCACCGGCATCGGCGACTACTTCTTCAACTACAAGATCCTGCCGCGGACCACCGCCGAGATCGCCACCGGCGGCTCGGGCTGCCCGGCGCAGGAGTCCGACGCCACCGCGTGCGACAACGGCATCGACGACGACGCCGACGGCTTCGCCGACTGCGCCGACTTCAGCTGCCAGGTCCTGCCGGCGTGCCAGACCGACACGACCGTGTCCGACGTCCAGATGGGCACGGTCAGCGGCGCGGTGACGCTCAGCGGGGTCGTCATCACGGCCATCAGCAAGGACGGCAAGCACCTGTGGGTCGCCGACGATCCGGCGGCTGCCGCCTACAACGGCGTCTACGTCTACCGCGGCTCCGGCGCGGCGGTGCTCACCGGCGAGTTCGTGATCGGTGCGACCGTCGACGTCCACGGCACGGTCTCCGAGTACGACCCCAACAACACTGGCAACCCGCTCACCGAGATCCTGGCCTACAGCGATCAGGGCGGCGCGGTGACGTTCGTGTCCGCGCCGGGCACGGCGCCGACGCCCATCACCAACCAGACCGCGGCGACGCTGGCCGACTTCACCAACGGCGAGCCGTACGAGGGCGTCCTGGTCCAGCTGGCCAACATGAAGGTCACGGTCGTGACCACCTCGGGCCAGCGCCGGACCCTGTCCGACGGCACCAACACGATCGTCATGGACGACGACGCCTACGACTACCAGACCGCGTACCCGGTCGACACCTGCTTCGCGACCATCACCGGCGTGATGACTACGAACACGTTCGACAACGAGCGTCGCATCCTGCCGCGGCCCGGTGACATCGTCGATACTGGTGGTACCTGCAACTAACCCCAGTGTTCGCTTGGGTTGATCCGAGG
Source organism: Kofleriaceae bacterium (assembly GCA_020633495.1). Classification (GTDB taxonomy): domain Bacteria; phylum Myxococcota_A; class Polyangia; order Haliangiales; family Haliangiaceae; genus WYBA01. The sequence continues at coordinate 21,073 of JACKDR010000026.1, forward strand.
TCTTGAAACCTGGATCCGGCTCTGATCTGCTGGCTGCATGGCAGAAGCGCACTCGGTCGAGCTGCGGGCACGTGCGGTCGCAGCGTACGAAGCCGGCGTTGGCAGCTACCCCCAGGTCGCCGCCCGGTTCGCGGTCGGCGAGGCATCGGTGAAGCGCTGGGTGCGCCTGCATCGCCGCGCTGGCGTTCTCACGCCGTCGCCCAAGGCTGGCGGCGTGCCCTCTCGGATCTCGCTCGGCGATCTCGAAGCGGCCTTGGCGGTCATTCGTGACGCGACGGCTGGCGAGATCACCGCCGAGTTCAACCGCACGCGCCCTCGCCGCGAACGGGTACACGTCTCGAGCATCAAGCGCGCGCTGCGCCGACACGGCTACGTTGTAAAAAAAAGCGCCGACGGCCGTTGGAGAGTCTACGGCCGGACGTCGTCGCAAAGCGTGCGGCCTACCTGAGGAAGATCCGCCGCGTGCCGGTCAAGCGGCTCGTCTTCCTCGACGAGTCGGGCATGAATCTATCGATGAGTCGGAGCCACGCCTGGGTGAAGCGTGGAGAGGAGCTCATCGACCGAGTGCCGGTGAACTGGGGCACGAACCTCACCTTGCTCGGTGCGATCCGTCTCTCCGGGTGGGTGGTCCTGACCAGCATGTTTGCAACAGCGAACAAGGACCGCTTCGTGGCCTGGTTGAAGGCCAAGATGCTGCCGAAGCTCCGCCGCGGCGACGTCTTGGTTATGGACAACCTGCGTGCGCATCACGACCCACGTGTGGCGCTCGCCTGTGCAGCTCGCGGAGTTCGAGTCATCTACCTGCCCCCGTACTCGCCGGACTTCAACCCGATCGAATCAGGCTGGGCACTCCAGAAGCAGTACGTTCGTCGCGTGGCGCCGCGCCAGCCCGAAGCTCTTCGACGCGTCGCGCGACGCGCACGCCATCGCGTCACAGAACGGCATTGCCGGAACTGGTTCACTCACTGCGGCTACCCGGCTCAACCCAACTGATCTCTGGGGTTAGTCTTGTTCTGCTAGCCTGCCCTCATGGTGGGTGCAAAGACGGTTGGTAGTAGTCGCCTCGCGGTCCTTGGACTGGTTCTGGGGGCCGCGAGCGTCGGCGCGTGTGGTTTCGACCGTCCGGCGGATATCGGCTACCGTGTCGGCGGTGAGGTGTCGGGCGTCTGGAGCGGCGGACGTACGAGTCTGCGGCTCAGTGTCGGAGACCGGTCGGAGGTGCTCGAGGTCGCAGACAACGCTGCATTCGAGTTTCTGGATGCTCTAGATCCCGGTGAGACGTATGAGGTGACGGTGGTACGGCCCCCTGCACATCACGTCTGCGAAGTGAGCGAGGGAGCAGCCGCGATCGGAACCGAGGATGTGGACGCCGTGCGCGTGAGCTGCGTCGGTCCGTCAGTCAACGTGTCCGTCTCGGCTCCGGTAGAGTTCTCGTTCGACCAATCGGCGTTATCTCAGACCCTGCGTACCTCGCTGCTAACCCAGGCGATAGCTGTGACGGTTGTCGCCGATGACGCCACTTCGATCGCGGTGAATGGTGAGCCGGCGAGCTCGGGCCTTGCATCCCAGGAAATTCCACTGCAGGTCGGTAGCAACAGTATTGCAGTCGACATTGTGGAGGACTCAGTTTCTCGCAGCTTCGAGTTGGTGGCCCTCCGTGCTGGTCCTGCTACGCAGCACGCCTACGTCAAGGCTTCCAACACCGGTGCGTTTGATGGTTTCGGTGCGGCGATCGCGATCGACGGCGACACGCTGGTGGTTGGGGCTCGCGCGGAATCGTCTGCAAGCCGCCTGATCAATGGCCCCGAGGACAACGATGATCGCCTCGAGAGCGGCGCGGCGTACGTCTTTCGGCGCGAGGGCGGCGTGTGGCGTCAGGAAGCGTATCTGAAGGCGAGCAATGCGGATGCGTCGGATCACTTCGGGACGGCCGTAGCCGTTGTCGGAGATGTTGTTGCGGTTGGTGCACCCGGTGAGGACGGGATGTCCGGCACCTTGCCTGAGTGTGGGGCCGTCTACGTGTTTCGACGCGATGGTTCCACCTGGCAGCAAAAGGCCATCCTCCGCCCCTCGCAATGCAGCGAGTTGAAGGGGTTCGGAGGCTACGTCGCCGCGTCTGGAGACGTCATCGCGGTGGGGGGCAGTGGTGACAATAGCGACAGCGTCCACGTCTTCCGGTTCGTCGGATCTACATGGCAGATCGAAGACAACGTGCCCTGGCCAGTCGGCCTACCTGCGAAGGTCGCGCTCGATGGTGACGTGCTCGTCGTTGGCTCCTATGATGGGTCTGGGGTGCACGTGTTCCGCAACTTCAGCGGAGACTGGACGGATCAGCACACTTTGGTTCCAGATGTTCCCGGCAGTCCTTCTCAGTTCGGCTGGGATTTCGGGATCGAGGGCGACACGATCGTCGTGACTGATCCCGCCGACTCAAGTTCCGGAAGAGGAGTCGACGCTCCCGACATCGATGAATCTGCGCCCGGCAGCGGAGCGGCGTACGTCTTCAAGCATGTCGGAAATGCGTGGGTTCAGACGGCGTTGCTCAAGGCGTCAAACAGCGAAGCAGGCGACGGCTTCGGCCACGGGGTGGCGATCTCCGGCGAGTTCATCGTCGTTGGCGCTGGCGGTGAGGATGGCGCGGCCTCTGGGGTTGACGCAGACCAAGCTAGCAACGGGGCGAGCAGCGCCGGTGCGGCGTATGTCTTCCGAAGTGAGGCCGGCTCTTGGTCTCAAGTTCACTACCTGAAGGCGTCCAATGCTGGCCACGGTGTTCAGTTTGGGTTGCACGTTTGCGCGTCCCCGGACAGCGTTGGCGTAGGGATGCCGAACGAAATCAGCGGTGCGACCGGGATTGACGGCGACCAGTTGGATGCATCGGCTCAGCAGAGCGGCGCTGTGTATATCTTCCGGTAGTGAGGCGCGCTGTCGTACCGATCCGGTAGCGTCCGCGCGTGATGCTCCCCGCAGCGGTCGGTGCGCCGGGGCCCGGGCCGGACCCGGCCGGGCTGAGCGGTGGTTACGGCGAGATGCTCGTCGGGTCGCTGCTGGTGCTCGCGCTGGTGTGTGTGGCGGCGTGGCTGGTGGTGCGGTTCGGCACGCGCCGGCTGTGGTCGCCGCGGGGCGGCCAGGTGCTCGACGTCGTGGCGCGGGTGCCGCTGGAGCCGCGGCGGTCGCTGTACGTGGTCGAGGTCGCCGGCAAGACCTTGCTGGTCGGGACCAGCGAGATGGGGCTGTCGGTGCTCAGCGAGCTCGACGCCGAGCAGGTGCGCGCGAGGCTGGAGGTGGCGCCGAGGGCGCGCGGGCTGGCGGCGTCGTTCGGAGACGCGATCCAGAGCGCGCTGGCGAGGAGGAGGGGCGGGGCGGGCACGGGGGAGACGGAGACGGAGACCCGGACGGGCACGGGCACGGGCACGGGCACGGGCGGGGGAGAGAGACAGAGCCGGACGGGCACGGGCACGGGCACGGGCACGGGCGGGGGAGAGAGACAGAGCCAGACGGGCACGGGCGCGGGCACGGGCACGGGGGAGAGTCGGACGGGCACGGGCACGGGCACGGGGGAGATGGAGAACCGGACGGGCACGGGCACGGGGGAGAAGGAGAGCCAGACGGGGCAGGGCGGAGCCGGGCGTGGGTGACACGGCGCGCGACGTCGCGGTGGTCGCGATGTTCGCGATCGGGCCGGTCCTGCTGGTGATGCTCACCAGCTTCGTGAAGCTCAGCGTGGTGCTCGGGCTGGTGCGCAACGCGCTCGGCAGCCCGCAGGTGCCGCCGGGCCTGGTGGTCACCGGGCTGGCGCTGGTGCTGACGCTGTTCGTGATGTCGCCGGTGATCGAGCAGGTGGTCGACGCCATCGCGCCGCACGCGGGCGGGTCGACGCCGGGACCGGGCGGCGGCGCCGGCGCGCCGGCGCCGGATGCCCCAGGCCGGACGACCCCGACGCCGGGTGCGCCCGCGCTCCCCGGCGAGGCAGGGCCCGGCGGTGACGAGACCCCGCCGCCGGCGACGCCGGCCGCCCTGACCCCTCGGCCACCCCCGATCCGGCGGCGGCCGCCGATCCGTTCAGGCTCGCCGACCGGCAGTGGCCCGCCGACGGTGGCGGCTGGCTGGTCGCGGCCGGGCGCGCCGCCGAGCCGGTGCGCGCGTTCCTGGTGCGCCACGCGCACGCCCGCGACCGGGCCACGTTCGCGGCCCTGGCCGGCAAGCTGCGCGGTCGGGCCCAGCCGGCGGCGGACGACAGCCTCGGGGTGCTGGCGCCCGCGTTCGTCACCAGCGAGCTCAAGGAGGCGTTCGCGATCGGCTTCCTGCTGCTGCTGCCGTTCCTGGTCATCGACCTGGTCGTCGGGATGTCGCTGGGCGCGCTCGGCCTGGTGCAGACGTCGCCGGCGGTGGTGTCGCTGCCGCTCAAGCTCCTGCTGTTCGTCGCGGTCGACGGCTGGCGGCTGCTGGTCGAGGGCCTGGTGCTGGGGTACTCGTGACCTGGACCGAGGCGCTCATCGGCGTGCTGCGCGAGGGCGTGCTGCTGGCGCTCGCGCTGGCGGCGCCGGCGCTGGCCGGGGCGCTGCTCGCCGGCATCGTCACCGGCGTGCTCGGCGCGGTGACCCAGGTCCAGGACGCCTCGGTGGCGATGGCGATCCGGGTGGTCGCGGTGGCCGGCGCGCTGGCGGTCGCGGCGCCGTTCATCGCCCGCCAGCTGGGCGCGTTCGCCAGCCACGTCCTGGCGATGATCCCCAGCCTGGGCAGCATGAGCTGATGGATCCGGGGACCCCGCTGGTCGTCGCGCTGGTCGCGCTGCGCCTGGTCCCCATGGCGATGGTCCCGGTGTGGGGCGGCCCGCTGGCGCCGTGGAGCACGCGCGTCGCGCTGGCCGCGCTGGGCGCGGTGGCGCTCGCGGTGCTGCAGCCGCCCGCCGCCGCCGCCACGATCGCGACCCTGCCGGCGGCCGCGCTGGTCGCGATCGGGCTCAAGGAGCTCGCGATCGGCGCGGTGCTGGCGCTGGTGGTCGCGGTGCCGTTCATCGCCGCCGACATGGCCGGGCGCCTCATGGGCGGCGCGGTCGGCGGCGCCCTCGACGGCGACGCCGCCGGGCCCGGCGGCCCGACCTCGACCGGCGGCTTGCTGGTCGGGCTGCTCGCCGTGCTCGTGTTCTTCGCGGTCGACGGCCACCTGATCGTCGTCACCGCGCTCGCCGGCAGCTACCGGGTGCTGCCGCTGCTGGGCGGCCTCGACCGGGTCGGCGCCACCCACCAGGTCCTGGCCGCGGTGGCGGCGCTGTTCGCCGCCGGCGTCGCGCTCGCCGCGCCCGCGCTGGTCGCCGCGGCCCTGGTCGAGGTCGCGCTCGGCCTGATCGGCCGGGCCTGGGGCGGCGCCGCCGCCAGGCTCACCGCGCTGCGCGGCGCCGCGGTCCTGGCGTTCGTCGCCGCCGGGCTGTGGGTGCTGGCGATCGCGCTGGCCGACGGCGGCGGCGCCGCGGCGCGCTCGCTCGACGGCGCGGTGCGCGCGCTGGCGCCCTGAGCCCGCGCCGCCAGCATGGCGCCGGCGCGCCGCGCGCAGCTAGGCCGCGCGCTCGACCGCGACCAGGATCCTCGCCAGCGCGGCGTGCGCGGCCTCAGGCACCGGCGCGCCCTCGGCGGGGCCAGCGCGCGCGCCAGCGGATCGTCGCCGTGCAGCGCGACGCCGTGGCGCCGGCCCAGCGCGCACAGGGCGTCGACCGCGCGATCGCGCGCGCGCCGCCGCCACCACCCGCGGCACCGGCTGCCACCGCGGGTGCCACGCCACCGCCGCCGCGACGCCGGCGCCGACGAGCACGACGGTCGCGGTGCGCACCGCCTCGTCGCGGCCGGCGCCGTCGCGGACGCGCGGCGCTGGCGCTCGCGGCGCCACCGCGGATCGCCCTCGGCGTCGCGGCGGTCGTCGCGGGCCTCGCGCGCCGTCATCGCCAGGTCGGCGCGCAGCCGGCGCGCCCGCTCGAGCCAGTCGACCACGCCGATGGCGACGCCGACCGCCGCCGCCTGGGCCAGCAGCACCACCGCGAGGTCGGCGCCGAGGGCGCCGGTGGTCGGCGCCGGCTGGCCGATCCGGGTCGCCAGCGCCACCGCCGCGCCGCCGGCCAGCGCCGCGGTCGCCGCCGCCACCGCGACCGCGCGGGCCAGGTCGAGCGCCGCCACGCCGGCGCGTCGCGCGGCGTCGTCGCGCGGCCCCGGCAGGCGCGCGTCGCGTCGCCGCGGCAGCAGCCACAGGCCCCAGGTCTGGGCGACGTGGGCGAGCACCGCCGCCGCCGCCGCCGCGACCACCAGCAGCGCCACCAGCGCCGCCAGCGTCGCCAGCACCGACGGCACGCCGGTCCGGGTCGCCGCCGCCACCGGATCGCCGCCGGTCGCCGTCGCGACGCCGCCCGCGATCGCGTTGCCGGCGGCCCGGGCCACGGCGCGCCCGGTCGCGGCCAGGGCCAGCGCGCCACCGGCGAAGGCCGCCGGCGGCGACCAGCGCCGGCGACCACGGCACGCGGCCGGCCCGGCGGGCCTGGGCGAGCCGGCGCGGCGTGGCGGGGAACGGGCGCGACTCGGCCACGGCCGACGGTAGCACCGCCCCACGACGTGGGTCGGTCCGGTCAGGTAGAGTGCCGCGCCATGACCCCAAAGGTGCGCAAGGCGGTGATCCCGGCGGCAGGCCTGGGCACGCGGTTCCTCCCCGCGACCAAGGCCATCCCCAAGGAGATGCTGCCGATCGTCGACGTCCCGACCATCCAGCTGGTGGTCGAGGAGGCGGTCCGCGCCGGCATCACCGACGTCGTCATGGTGACCGGCCGCAACAAGGTCGCGCTGGTCGATCACTTCGACCACGCCTACGAGCTCGAGCACACGCTGCGCTCGCGCGGCAAGGCCGACGTCGCCGACGCCATGGAGCGGATCTCGGAGATGGTCCGGCTGATCACCGTGCGGCAGAAGACCCCGCTCGGCCTCGGCCACGCGGTGCTGTGCGCGCGCGAGGCCATCGGCGCCGAGCCGTTCGCGCTGCTGCTCGGCGACGACCTGATCGACAACGACGACGACCCCGGCATCGGCCAGCTGGCCCGGGTCTACGAGGAGACCGGCGCCGGCGCGATCGCGATCATGGAGGTGCCGCCCGGCCGCGAGCACATGTACGGCATCGTCGCCGGCGACTGGGACGACGCCGGCCGGCTGCGCATCCGCCAGATGGTCGAGAAGCCCAAGGCCGGCACCGCGCCCAGCCGCTGGGCGATCGTCGGCCGCTACGTCCTGCCGCCCGCGGTGTGGCCGCTCCTGACCGACACCAAGCCCGGCGTCGGCGGCGAGATCCAGCTCACCGACGCGCTCCAGGGCCTCGCGGCCTCGGACACCGGGCTCTACGGGGTCCAGGTCACCGGCACCCGCCACGACGCCGGCGACAAGCTGGGCTGGCTCAAGGCCAACCTGGCCTACGCGCTCAAGAGCGACGAGCTGCGCGCGCCGCTGATCGCGATGCTCGAGGACATGGTGGCGTCGGCCAAGAAGGCCGCGGGGTGATCGCGCCGGGCGCGACGGGGGCGCCCCACGGTGAGTGACTGGGTCGAGGTCGCGGTCGGCCTGCCGGTGCCGGGTACCTACCACTACCGGGCGCACCGCCCGGTCGCGGTGGGCAGCCGGGTGCTGGTGCCGTTCGGCGCCCGCTCGGTCAGCGGCGTGGTGGTGCGCGCCGGCGAGCCGCCGGCGGCGGCGGTCGCGCGCGTCCTCGACGTCCAGGACGTCCTCGACGACGAGCCGGCGCTGCCCGCCGACCTGGTCGCGCTGTGCCTGTGGATCGCCGACTACTACGAGGCGTTCCCCGGCGAGGTCCTGCGCGGCGCGCTGCCCGCCGGCACCCAGATCGTCGCCGCCCCGGTGGCGCGGCTCACCGCCGCGGGCCAGGCGACGATCGACGGCCAGGGCGGGGCGCTGCCGCCGCGCCAGCGCGACCTGCTGGCGCGGCTGGCCCAGCGCCCGGTGCCGCGCAGCAAGCTGGGCCGCGACCGCGGCGAGCTCGATCGCCTGATCGCCGCCGGCCTGGTCGAGCTCGGCGAGGGCCGCAGCAAGGCGCGGGTCCGGCCCCGCACCGAGCGGATCGCGCGCCTGGTCGCCGACGACGTCGACGCCGCGCAGGCCTGGCTGGCCCGCGCGCCGCGCCGGCTCGCCGTGGTCGACGCTCTCGCCGCCGCCGGCGGCGCGATGGCGGTCGCGGTGCTGGCGCTCGCGGTGCCCAAGGCGGCGCCGGCGCTGCGCGAGCTGGTCGCCGCCGGCGTCGTCGCGATCGACACCGTCGAGATCGATCCCACCGCCGCGGTCGCCGGCGACGCGCTGCCCGCGGCGGTGACGCCGCCGACCTTGACCGCCGACCAGCGCACCGCGCTCGACGCCATCTCCGGCGCGATGGGCACCGGCTTCGCCGCGTTCCTGCTCCACGGCGTCACCGGCAGCGGCAAGACCGAGGTCTACCTGCACGCGATCGAGCACGCGCTCGGCGGCGACGGCACCGCGCTGGTGCTGGTCCCCGAGATCTCGCTGACGCCGCAGCTCGCGGCGCGGTTCCGCGCCCGCTTCGGCGACCAGGTCGCGGTCCTGCACAGCGGCCTCACCGATCGCGATCGCCTGGGCGAGTGGCAGCGCCTGCGCAAGGGCGACGCCCGGATCGCGCTGGGCGCGCGCTCGGCGGTGTTCGCGCCGATCGAGCGCCTGGCGATCGTCGTCGTCGACGAGGAGCACGACACCTCGTTCAAGCAGGACGAGGGCGTCCGCTACCACGGCCGCGACGTCGCGCTGACCCGGGCCCAGCGCGCCGGCGCGGTGTGCGTGCTGGGCTCGGCGACGCCGTCGATGGAGTCGTTCGCGGCGGCGCGCGCCGGTCGCTACCAGCTGCTGTCGATGCCGGGGCGCGCCACCGCGCGGCCGCTGCCCGAGGTCCAGATCGTCGACCTGCGCACCTACCTGCCCGACGGCGAGGGCATGCTGTCGGCGCCGCTGGCCGAGGCCCTGGGCGAGACCCTGGCCGCCGGCGATCAGGCGATCCTGTTCCTCAACCGGCGCGGCTTCGCGACCTTCGTGATGTGCCGGGCCTGCGGCCACGCGTTCCGGTGCCCGCACTGCTCGGTGTCGCTGACCTACCACCGCTTCAGCGACCGGTTGATGTGCCACTACTGCGGCTTCGGCCAGCGGGTCCCCGACGCGTGCCCGTCGTGCAAGGCGCTGGAGACGATCGATCGCAAGGGCCTGGGCACCGAGCGGATCGCCGAGGCGGTCGCGACCCGCTTCCCCACCGCGCGGGTGGCGCGCCTCGATCGCGACGTCGCCAGCGGCGCCAAGGTCGAGGGCGTGCTGGCCAAGGTGGCGCGGCGCGAGACCGACATCCTGGTCGGCACCCAGATGGTGACCAAGGGGCACGACTTCCCCGGCGTCACGCTGGTCGGCGTGCTGCTCGCCGACACCGGCCTGTCGATGCCCGACTTCCGCGCCTCGGAGCGCACGTTCCAGCTGTTGACCCAGGTCGCCGGCCGCGCCGGCCGCGGCGATCGCGCCGGCCGCGTCATCATCCAGACCTACAAGCCCGAGGCCGCCGCGGTGGCGTGCGCGTCCCGTCACGACTACGTCGGCTTCTTCGACGCCGAGCTGGTCAGCCGCGGCGAGCTGGGCTACCCGCCGCACGGCCGGATCGCGGCGCTGCGCATCGACGGCCCCGATCCGGCGCGCGTCGTCGCCGAGGCCGAGCGGCTGGGCGCGCTGGCGGCCGCGGTGGCGCGCGGCGCCGGGCCGGGCGCCGGCGCGGTCGAGGTGCTGGGGCCGGTCGAGGCGCCGCTGGCGCGGCTGCGCGGCCGGACCCGCTGGCAGCTGTGGCTGCGCTCCGCCGATCGCGGCGCCCTGCGCCGCGTGATCCGCGCCCTGGCCACCGCCGAGGTCGCCGGCGGGATCCGGGTCGGGGTGGACGTGGACCCGGTGTCGGCCATGTAATATGTAGGTCCCGGGAACCAAGAGGGACGGGCCCTGCGCGCTGGTTGTGCTTCCGCCCGTCTCCTTGCCCCCGATCTCGCTCCTCGTGGACGGCCCCGCCACCATCCTCGTCGTCAGCAACCCCAGCGATACCGCCGAGATCCGGGCGGCCCTGGGGGACGCCGTCCTGCCCGGTGCCCGCATCGTCGTCGACGACGGCGCCGACGGCACGCTGGGCACGTTCGTCGAGCAGCGCCCCGAGGTGGTCGTGATGACCGCGACCCTCGACGCCGGTGACGGCCGCTCGCTGATCGGCGCGATGCGCGACGCCGCGGCGGCCGGGACCTTCCACGTGGTGCTGATCGGCGACCTGCGCGGGCCGGTGCGCAACGCCCTCGACGCCGCCGACTTCCGTGCCGACCGGTTCGTGGCCCGGCCGCTGGCCGCCAAGGCGCTGCGCTACGCGGTGACCACCGGGGCCGCGGTGGCGCGCCGCGCTCGCGCCGCCGGCGCCGCCGCGCCGAGCGCCGCGCCGGTGGCAGTGCTGCCCGAGGCCGGCTCGACGCGGGTGTCGGGGCAGCACCGCGCGGTCCTGGTCACCGGCGCGGGCACCGAGCCCGGCGTCGGCGCGATGCGGCGCCCGCGCACGGTTTCGGACCGGTTCGAGGCCATGCTCGACGAGGAGATCGAGCACCACGTCGAGGACGAGGTCGTGCGCCGCACCAGCGGCGGCTTCTCGGTGCCGGTCGAGGCCATCCTGGCCGCCGGCGGCGAGGTCGATCCCGCGGTCGCGGCCGCGGTGGTCGACGGCGCGGTGACCGCGCCGATGGCCGCCGGCGAGCTGCCGACCCGGCCGGTGTCGAGCTTCGAGGCCCGCCAGCACCTGCTCGTCGACGCCACCGCGGGCGCCGCCGCGCCCGCGCCGGCGCGGCGTGGCGGCGCGGCCGGACGATCCGCCGCCGCCGCCGGGCGCAGCCGTGACGATCGACGATCGCGACATCGTCGACGTCGACGACGCGCGCGATCGCGCCGCCGTCGATGGTGGCGCCGCCCGGGGCGATGACGCCGGAGGCGCCGCCGGTGGCGGCCGTGACGATCGACGATCGCGACATCGTCGACGTCGCGGCGGCGGCGACGGCGCCACCCGCGGCGACGCCGCCCGAGCTGGCCGACGACACCGGCGACCGGCCGCTGCCGCCCGGCGTCGAGGCGCCCGTGCTCAGCGAGACCCACGGCAGCTTCGACGGCACCGAGTCGACGTCGTGGCCGCTGCGCGCCGCCGGCGAGTCCGACGAGCTGCCCGCCGCCGCCGCCGCCCCGCCGGCCGCGGTCGGCGACGGCTGGGACACGCCGCCGCCGATGCCGGCGCGCGAGCCGACGCTGATCCTCACCGACGGCGCCGCCGGCGGCATGGACGCCGGCGACGTCGCGCCGGTCGACAGCGCGCTCGATCTGACCGAGCGCCACCACGACGGCGCCTGGTCCGCCGCGCCGTCGGTGACGCCGGTCGCCGACGACGAGCCCGAGCGGGTCGCGGCGGCGGCGGCCGCGGCCGCCGCGCTCGACGACCTCGACGCCGTCGAGGACCACCTCGACGCCGACCTCGCCGGGCTGTCGGTGAGCCGGCCGGTGCCGGCGCCGCCGGCGTCGCTGCTCGGCGACGCGCCGCCGTCGGGCGGCGACTTCGCGCGCGAGCTGCGCCGCAAGATGTCGCTGATGGCGCAGCGCCTGTTCCGCCAGACCGACCTGCCGGTCGAGAACGCGGTCGACGTCGCGCCCCACCACGACTTCCGCACCGAGATCGACCTCGCCGAGATCGACGAGGCGCCCGACGGCGGCGGTGGCGGCGGCAGCGGCACCGAGGTCTACGAGCTCGGCGGCGCGACCTTCGCCGGCGACGACCACGGCCTGCCGACCAGCCCCGGCGTGCCCGACGGCACCCTCGGCGAGGGCAGCGCGCGGTCGACCGCCGAGGCCGGCGAGCTGGTCCGCGGCGTCGCCGACGCCGCGGTGCTGATCGCGCGCATGTTCGTCGGCGAGTTCACCGGCAAGATCGTCTTCACCCAGGGCGCCGGCGACGCCGCGGTCGAGAAGGCGATCTACTTCGACGGCGGTCGCCCGGTGTTCGCGTCGTCGAACCTGGCCGCCGATCGCATGGGCGAGCTCCTGTACCGCGAGGGCAAGATCACCGCCGAGCAGTACGCCGGCTGCCGCGACCTGGTCAGCGAGAGCGGCCGCCGCATGGGCGAGATCCTGGTCGACCGCGGCTTCCTCAAGCGCCGCGAGCTGCTGCCCGCGGTGCGCCGCCACGTCGAGGACATCATCTACTCGCTGTTCGCCTGGGACGAGGGCAGCTACCGGGTCGTGCCCGGCGACGGCGCCGCGTCGGAGCGGATCCGGCTGTCGCGGCACCCGGCGGCGATGGTCCTCGAGGGCGTCCGTCGCAAGCTCGATCCGGCGGTGCTCGAGCGCCTGCTCGGGCCGCCCGGCACGGTGGTCGAGGTCGCCGATCGCGACAAGGCCGGCACGATGGTCTCGGTCGCCGACCTGTCGAGCGACGAGCGCGGCGTCCTCGCCGCCATGGACGGCACCGCGGATCTCGCCGCGCTCGCCGAGGCCGCCGGCGCCGGCCTGGTCTCGGTCTACCAGCTGGCGTGGAGCCTGGTGGTGCTCGGGGTCGCGACCGTGCGCCGCCGCGGCGGCGACGACGACGCGCCCGCGCTGGTCGGCGAGACCGACCTCGCGATCGACCGCGAGCGGGTCCGCGCCCGCCACCGCCTGGTCGACGAGGCTGACTACTTCGCGCTGCTCGGGGTCCGCCGCGACGCCACCGGCTTCGAGATCAAGCGCGCCTACGAGGCGGCGCGGCGCGACTTCGACGCCGACGCCTTCCCGCCCGAGCTGCGCGCCGAGCTGGCCGTCGAGCTGGCCGAGATCGAGTCGGTGCTGGACGAGGCGTTCCGGGTGCTGCGCGACGACGGCCTGCGCGGCCACTACCTCGAGCACCTGCGCGACTGACCGGGCCTCGGCCGGCGCGCCCGACCGGGCGCCGGGGCGCCGCTTGGCCGCCGCCGGGGGCCTGGATCCGGCGCCGCCGTGCTAGAAGTCCGCCGTGCGCGTCGTCTTCATGGGCTCGCCCGACTTCGCGGTCCCGTCGCTCGAGGCCCTGCTGGCCCGGCACGAGGTCGTCCTCGTCGTCACCCAGCCCGACAAGCCGGCCGGCCGCGGCGGCAAGGTCACCGCGCCGCCGGTCAAGGTCGTCGCCGAGCGCGCCGGCGTCCCGGTGCTGCAGCCGACCTCGGCCCGCAAGCCCGAGGTCGCCGAGGCGCTGCGCGCCACCGGCGCCGAGCTCGGCGTCGTCGTCGCCTACGGCAAGATCCTGCCCCGCGCCGTCCTCGACGCCTTCCCGCGCGGCTGCGTCAACGTCCACGGCTCGCTGTTGCCGCGCTGGCGCGGCGCCGCGCCCATCCAGCGCGCGGTCATGGCCGGCGACGCCGAGACCGGCGTCTGCATCATGCAGCTCGACGAGGGCATGGACACCGGGCCGGTGCTGCTCGAGCGCCGGGTGCCGATCGGCGACGACGACACCGCGGGCACGGTGTTCGCGAAGCTGGCGCCGCTGGGCGCGGCGGCCCTGCTCGAGGCCATCGACGGCCTCGCCGCCGGCACGCTGGTGGCGACGCCGCAGGATCACGCCCGCGCCACCCACGCCGCGATGCTCGACAAGGCCGACGGCGCGATCGACTTCGCGCGACCGGCGGTGGCGGTGGCGGCGACGATCCGCGGCCTCGATCCGTGGCCCGGCGCCTACGCGACGCTGCGCGACCAGACCGTCAAGCTGTTCGGCGCCCGCGCCGTCCCCGAGGATGACGCCGGCGGCGCCGCGGCGGCGCCCGGCACGGTCCTGGCGATCGACGGCCGCGGCGTCGTGGTCGCGTGCGCGCCCGGCGCGGTGGCGATCGCCGAGTGGCAGGCGCCGGCGCGCAAGCGGCTGACCGCGGCGCAGTTCGCGCAGGGCCGCGCGATCGCGGTCGGCGATGTGCTGGCGTGCGCGCGGCCCGCCGCCCCCGGAGGCGCCGGTGGCGACCACCGCGCGTGACGTCGCCCGCCGGGTCCTGGCCCGGGTCGAGCAGGGCGGGGCGTGGGCGACGCTGGCGCTCGACGGCGAGCTGCAGCGTAGCGGCCTCGCCGACCGCGATCGCCGGCTCGCCGCCGAGCTGGTCTACGGCGTGCTCCGCCACCGCGCCCGCCTCGACCGCGCGCTGGCCCGCCACGCGACCCTGGGCCGGACCCCGCCGGCGGCGCTGATCGCGCTGCGGGTCGCGGCCTACCAGCTGCTGCTGCTCGATCGCGTCCCCGCCCACGCCGCCGTCGACGACGCGGTCGCGGCGGTGCGCCGCGGCGTCGGCGCCAAGGTCGCCGGCTTCGTCAACGCGGTGCTGCGCAAGCTCGCCGCCGCCGGCGAGCCGCCGCTGCCCGACGATCCGCGGCAGCAGCTCGAGGTCGCGTGCTCGATGCCGCCGTGGATCGTCGACGAGCTGGCGGCCGCGCTGGGCGAGCCCGCGGCGCTGGCCGCCGCCGCCGAGGCGCTGACCCGGCCGGCGCCGCTGTGGATCCGGGTCAACCGGCGCCGCGCCACCGTCGACGAGGTCCGCGCCGCGCTGGTCGCCGAGGGCGCCACCGTCGACGACGCCGCGACCGGCGGCGCGGTCGCGCCGGCGGTCGGCGACGGCGCCGCGGCGGAGCCGGCCGCGACCGCGCCGCTGGTCGCCGCCACCGCGCTGCGGGTCACCGGCCTCGGCGATCCGGCGACGTCGCCATCGTTCCGCGCCGGGCTGTGGACGGTCCAGGATCTCGGCGCCCAGTACGTCGACGCCCTCGCCGACGCCGGCGCGCTGCCCGCCGGGGCCCGCGTCCTCGACGCCTGCGCCGGGGTCGGCGGCAAGGCCACCGGCCTGGCCGAGGTCGTCGCCGACGGCGTCGTCGTCGACGCCGCCGACGTCGCGCCCGCCAAGCTCGCGCTCGCCGCCGAGGCCGCGGCCCGGCTCGGCCTCACCGCGGTGCACCCGGTCGCCTGCGATCTGCTCGATCCCGCCGCGCCGCTGGCCGCGGCCTACGACCTGATCCTCCTCGACGCCCCGTGCACCGGGCTCGGCGTGCTGCGCCGCCACCCCGAGGCCAAGTGGCGGCTCGCCGCCGCCGACGTCGCCGCCGCCGCCGCGCTGCAGGCCCGCCTGCTCGACGCCATGGTCGCGCGGCTGGCGCCCGGCGGCACGCTGATCTACAGCGTGTGCACCTTCACCCGCGCCGAGGGCGCCGCGCAGATCGCGGCGCTGCGCGCTCGCCACCCGACGCTGCGCCTGCGCGACGAGCGCGTCACGTGGCCGCACCTCGACGGCGCCGACGCGTTCTACATGGCCCGCCTCACGCGCGACGCGTGCTAGCCTGCCGCCGTGTCCGCGCTCGACGACGTCCGGCTGGCCGACGACATCGAGGTGGCGGCCTGGCGAGATCTCGCCGCCGCCTCGCCGCCGGTCCTACGCATCGAGGTCGCCGACGTCGCCGACGGCGCGGCGGTGCGCTGCGGCGTCGCGCCGATCACGATGTTCAACCGGGTCATCGGCCTGGGCACGCGCCGCGCCATCACCTACGGCGAGCTCGCCGCGGTGATCAGCCACTACCGCGCCGCCGGCGTGCCGTCGTGCTGGGTCCACGTCGGGCCCGCCACCGACGCCGGGCTGCGGGCGCGCCTCACCGCCGCGGGCTTCGCGCCGGCGCGGCGGGCGCGCTGGGCCAAGATGCTGCTGCGCCCCGATGATCCGCGGCCCGACGTCATCACCTCGGCGCTGACGGTGCGCGAGATCGCGCCCGACGACCACGCCCACGGCCAGGCGGTGGCGTCGCTGTTGACCGCGGTGTTCGCGATGCCGCCGGCCGCGGAGCCGTGGCTGCTGAGCCTGCTCGGGCGCCCGGGCTGGCGGGTCTACGCCGCCTTCGACGGCCCGCTGGTGGTCGGCGGCGGCTGCTGCTACGTCCGCGGCGAGTGGGCGTGGCTCGGCCTCGCCGGCATCGGCGCCGACCACCGTCGCCGCGGCGGCCAGCGCGCGCTGCTGTGGCGGCGCATCGACGACGCCCTCGCCGCCGGCTGCACCGCCGTCGGCACCGAGACCGGCGAGCCCATCCACGACGAGCCCAACCCGTCGCTGGTCAACATGCAGCGCTGCGGCCTGCGCCTGGTGTGCTCGCGCGAGAACCTGCAGCTCGACCTTTCGCCGTGAGGCCCCGCATGCCGTCCGCGTCCCGCCCCGTCCGCATCGCCCCGTCGATCCTGTCCGCCGACTTCGCCCGCCTCGGCGCCGAGGTCGAGGCCATCGCCGCCGCCGGCGCCGACTACGTCCACGTCGACGTCATGGACGGCCACTTCGTCCCCAACCTGACGATCGGCCCGGTCGTGGTCGAGGCGGTGCGGCGGGTCACGACGCTGCCGCTCGACGTCCACCTGATGATCGAGGACGCCGAGCGCTGGGTCGGCGCCTACGCCCGCGCCGGCGCCGATCTGATCGGCGTCCACGTCGAGGCCTGCCCGCACCTGCACCGCACGATCGGGCAGATCGCGTCGCTCGGCAAGCGGCCGTGCGTCGTGCTCAACCCGCACACGCCGCTCGAGATGATCCGCTGGGTGCTGCCCGACGTCGCGATGGTCCTGCTGATGTCGGTCAACCCCGGCTTCGGCGGCCAGTCGTTCATCGGCTCGGCGCTGGCCAAGATCCGCGAGCTGCGCCGGATGATCGACGACGCCGGCCTCGACGTCGACATCGAGGTCGACGGCGGCGTCAAGCTCGACAACATCGGCGAGGTCGTCGCCGCCGGCGCCGACGTCATCGTCTCGGGCTCCGGCGTCTTCGGCACCGCGGACTACGCCGCGACGATCGCCGCGATGAAGGCCCGCGCCGCCGCCGCCCGCGGCTGAGCGGTCATCGGGCCGCTGGGGAGGGCGAGGGGAGCGGGGCTCCCCTCGGACGGAGCGAGCGCAGCGAGCGCCTCGAGCTCCGCTGGGGAGGGCGAGGGGAGCGGGGCTCCCCTCGGACGGAGCGAGCGCAGCGCGCGTCTCGAGCTCCGCTGGGGAGGGCGAGGGGAGCGGGGCTCCCTTCGCGCGGAGCGAGCGCAGCGAGCGGATCAGAACCCGCCGAACAGATCCGTGATCCGCACGTCGAGCGCGGTCGCGACCTTGAACAGCGACGACACCGACGCCGACGACTCGGCGCGCTCGATCTGCGACAGCAGCGACACGCTCAGCTTGGTCCGCCGCGACATCTGCTTGAGGGTCAAGCCGCGGGCCTTGCGCAGCTCGCGGATGCTGCGGCCGATCGTGGCGTGCAGCTCGTCCTCGCGGCGGAGGATCAGCCCCTTCTTCTTGGCGATCCGCGAGATCGCCTCGCGGAACTCGTCGAGCGAGAACGGCTTGCGCAGGTAGGCCGAGACGTCGTGCTCGATCGACGAGGTCGCGGTCTCCAGGCTCGGGTAGCCGGTGAGGATGATGATCGCGATGTCGTCGTCGGTGCTGCGGATCTGGCCCAGCAGATCGATGCCCGACAGCTTGGGCATCATCAGGTCGAGGACGACGACGTGGAACTCCTCCTCGCGCATCGCGTCGATGGCGCGGGTCGGGTCCTGCATGACCGTGACCGAGTAGCCCTCGGAGGTGAGGAAGTCCTGGAGGTACTCGCAGACGTCCGGGTCGTCATCGACGACCAGGATCGACAGCTGCGGGACCTCTCGTGCCTTCCGTGCGGAGCCTTGCGCGACCACGTCGGCCTCTCGAAAAACGACCAGGTCCCCTCTCATAACACAGCCTCCCACCGCCGGATCCAGTGATGTTGTAATGACTGTAACTGCAGGGGATCGCCGGGGTTTACATACCCTGTTGGGGGGATTGACGGGAACTCGCGTGCGATCAGCCACAGCGGCGCGGGTCACGCCCCGCGCCGGGAGTGAGCTCGCGCGGGGCCGCCACCGGGCCGCGGGAGCGCTCCGCGTCGCCCCACAAGCGGCCCACGGGCATCCGACGCCGTCCCGCGCCGGCGATCCCGGCGTCCGGAACGACACCGGGGGGAGCCTTTTTGGGCTCCCCCCGGTAGTCGGGGCGAGAGGATTCGAACCTCCGACTTCTTGGTCCCGAACCAAGCGCGCTACCAGACTGCGCTACGCCCCGGTCTTGAGGTCGCAGTAGTTACCGCTGGCCGGGTTCGTTGTCAACGTCCCGCGCCGCTCAGAAGCGCCACACCGGCAGGGGCACCTGCAGGCCGGCCTCGACGAACCCGCCGGCCTGGGCGACGAACCCGGCTCGCACGAACGGCGTGACCCCGGCAAACAGCCAGATGCCCCCGGTCACGCCCGGGCGGGCGTGCTGGACATCGCCCAGCTCGAGCAGCGGCCCGGCGGTGATCCCGGCCAGGACGCCCAGGACCCGCCGGGTCCCGGCGATGCCCTCGAGCCAGACCCGGCCGCCGTCGCGGGCCGAGTAGCGGGCGGCGCCCAGGCTGACCCCGGCCGCCGCCACCGGGCGGTGCTCGCGGACCCGCAGCCAGCTCAGGCTGGCGCCGAAGGTGCCGTCCCACGCGCCGTCGATCGAGATCGCGGCGCCCACCGGCCCGAGGTACAGGTAGCCGCCGTCGAGATCGCTGCTGGCGCGCAGGGTCGGCTGGGCTTGCGGCGGCGGCTCGCCGTCGCCGGCGTGGGCCGTCGCCGACATCGCGGCGGTGCCGATCCCCACCGCGATCGCGAGCGCGAGGCACCATCGGTCCCACCCGTGGGGTCGCGGGTCCCCCCGATGCTGGCTCGACCGCCCCCATCCGCGCCGGTAGCTGGTAGGATCGCCAGGGATTTCGCGGCAGATCTGCATGGGCGCGCCACTTGCTTACAACCGGTCGTGGTGTCCGCTCCGCCCGCCGCGCTCTCTGGCGCCCAAGGCTTCATGACCAACCTGGCCATCGAGAGGACCGTCCCCAGCGACGGCCCGCCGATGCTACCACCCGAGCTCCAGGCGAGCTACGCGGCGCTGCGTCGGCTCGCCATGTTCGACGGCATCCCCAACCAGGTGCTGGCCGAGAACATCGTCAGCGGCGACGTCGCGCTGCGCGAGCTCGACCGCGACCTGTTCATCGCCGACCCCATCGGGCTGCGCACCGGCGCCGCCGCGCCGGTCGTCTACCTCGCCGCCGGCCAGGTCGCGGCCGCGGTCTTCGACGAGCGCGAGCTGGCCGAGCGCCGCGCCGCCCAGGAGCGCTGGGACGGCCTGACCGACGAGGAGCGCGAGGCCGAGTCGCTGATCAAGCCGCTGCCGCTGGCCCGGCTGGCCCGCAAGAACGTGGCGCTGTTCCTCGAGGGCGACCTCTTCAACGCCGGCGCGCTCAGCGTGTCGCGCCAGGCGCCGGTGGCGTTCTACACGACCGCGCCGTCGTCCCTGTGCGTGATGAGCCAGGCCGCGATCGCCGAGCTCGCGGTCCGGCACCCGTTCTTCGAGGCCCGCATCCGCCGCGCCGTGCTGCTGGCCCGCGAGCGCCTGCAGCAGGTCACCGGCGTCAAGCAGGAGGTCCTCGACTTCTTCGTCCGCCAGGGCATCTCGGTCGCGGGCGAGATGGTGCGGGTCCGCCAGCTCGATCTCTGCATCGACTGCAAGCAGTGCGAGGACGCCTGCGAGGAGCGCTACGGCGCCCGCCGCCTGACCCTCGGCGGCTACCAGCTCGGCCTGCTCGACTTCGTCTACACGTGCCGCACCTGCAGCGATCAGCGCTGCATCGATCCGTGCCAGTACGACTCGATCCGGTTCGACGCCGATCGCGGCGAGGTCGTGATCAACGAGGCGACCTGCACCGGCTGCACCGCGTGCGCGCAGTCGTGCCCGTACGGCGCGATCGACATGGTCGACGTCTCCGACCCGGGCAACGCGACGTTCCGGCTCGACTTCCAGAAGCGGCTCGAGAAGCGCGGCGCGCTGGCCTCGGGGCCGGGCACCGGGCGGGTCGCGCGGGCCCGGCGCATCGCCAACAAGTGCGACCACTGCGCCACCTACGGCGACCAGGCGTGCGTCTCGGCGTGCCCGACCGGCTCGCTGATCGAGGTATCGGCGCAGGACCTGTTCCGCGAGCGGACGCCGCTGGCGCGGGCCGCGGCGCGCGCCGGCTACGACCAGGAGATCCTGCCCGAGGGCCGCGAGGTGCTGCCGACCTACGGCTTCACCGAGGGCCTGGCGGTGCGCGACGGCGGCAAGGCCAAGGTCCGGCGCGGCCGCTACGCGCCGCTCTTGTTCTGGGTGGTCGGCCTCGCGGTCTTCGCGGTGGCGCTGACCGAGATCCTGCTGCGCCTGTACGCCCCGACGATGTCGTGGCAGTTCCACCAGCTGCAGAAGATGCCCGACCTGGTCGGCCTGCCGGTCGCCGCGGTGGTCGAGAAGGTGTCGTACCGCTCCGGCGATCAGCTCGCGGTGTGGTGCGGCTTCATCGGCACCGGCCTGATGCTGGTCGCCGCGGTCTACCCGATGTTCCGACGGGTCCGGCTGTTCCGGTGGCTGGCGTCGAACACGATGTGGTTCGACTTCCACATGATGGCCGGGTGGGTCGGGCCGATGTTCATCGGCCTGCACTCGGCGCTCAAGCTCGACTCGTGGGTGGCGTCGGCGTTCTGGAGCATGGTGATCGTCGTCGTCTCGGGCGCGATCGGCCGCTACCTGTACACGATGGTGCCCAGCGTGTCGCGGGGCAACGAGCTCGAGGAGCTCGACCACGAGCGCGCGTTCGCCCGCTACCGCGGCCAGAACCCGGTCGCGATGGCCGACATCGACAAGGAGCTGACCCGCCACCGCGAGCGCGCCGACGCCGCCGCCGGCCGCGCCAGCGTCCTGTACTCGCTGGCGTGGCTGCTCGCCGAGGACGCGCGCCGCCCCGGTCGCTGGCTGGCGCGGCGCGGCCGGCTGACCCGGCTCGGCGTCACCGGCAAGGCGCGGCGCGAGATCCTCAAGCGCACCGGCCACCGCATGCTGATCGATCGTGGCCGCGTGACCGCGCCCCAGGCGCAGCGGCTCTTGCGCGCGTGGAAGTGGGTCCACGTGCCGTTCACGATCTTCCTCGTCGCGCTGTCGGCGGCTCACATCTACATCTCGCTGCCTCGTGCCTGGTAGACTCCTCGTGATGGCCCGCCTCTCCACCGCCCGCCGGGAGATGCGTCGGCGCGTCCGACTCGGCGTGCTCGTCGTGGCGGTCGGGCTGCTGCTCGGCGTCCTCGGCGTGGCCCGGCCCGCCCGCGCCGACGACTTCTTCAGCTCGTCGCCGGGACCGCTGTCGTCGAGCCACGCCTCGATCGACGGCCAGGATCACTGCAACGACTGCCACACCGGCGGCCGCGACCTGTCCAACGACAAGTGCCTGGGCTGCCACGACCACAGCGACCTCAAGGCCCGCATCGACTCGCGCAAGGGCTTCCACGCCTCGGCCCAGGTCCGCGGCAAGCAGTGCGAGTCGTGCCACAACGAGCACAAGGGCCGCGGCTACGACATCATGGGCTGGCGGTCGGTCAAGGGCGGCCAGAGCGGCTTCGATCACGACGTCACCGGCTGGAAGCTCGAGGGCAAGCACGGCGCGATCGACTGCAAGGACTGCCACAAGCGCACCGACCAGCAGGGCCTGCGGGTCTTCCTCGGCGAGGACCGGCTGTGCGGCAGCTGCCACAAGAAGGACCAGCCGCACGGCTTCGAGCGCCGCGAGATGCTGGCGTGCGAGCGCTGCCACGGCCAGAGCGTGTGGAAGCCGCACAAGTCGCGGATGGAGTTCGACCACGACGACAAGCGCGACGCCGCGATGCCGCTGCAGGGCTCGCACGCCGACGTGTCGTGCGCCAAGTGCCACCCCAAGGCGCTGTTCAACCTCAAGCCGGCCAAGCCCGACGACTGCGCCAACTGCCACGACAGCCCGCACGACAACCACCTGTTCGGCAAGAAGGACTGCGGCTGGTGTCACTCGCCCAGCTACAAGTCGCTCGACAGCTACAAGTTCGACCACGACCGCAAGACCAAGTTCGATCTCGGCGCCCACAAGAAGCTGGCCTGCTACGACTGCCACACCAAGAAGCTCGGCGAGCGCAAGCCGGATCGCTCGTGCGAGGGCTGCCACGCCAAGGACTCCAAGCACGGCGACCGCTTCAAGGAGTTCGGCGACCCGCCGGCGTGCGGCGCCTGCCACCCGTCGTCGACGTGGAAGCCGACCGCGTTCAACCACGACAAGAAGACCCGCTTCAAGCTGACCGGGCGCCACGCCGAGGTCGAGTGCCGGGCCTGCCACCGCGGCAAGTCACCGTCGGACTTCGAGCGCTTCGACGCCAAGCGGGTCGGCTGCATGGGCTGCCACCAGCACAAGAACGTCCACGACGGCCAGTGGAAGGACAGCCAGTGCACCAACTGCCACAAGGGCGCCGGGCAGATCGAGCTGACCAAGAAGTCGACGGAGATGTACCACGGGCCCAAGTCGCGGTTCCCGCTGGTCAAGTCGCACAAGTTCGTCAAGTGCGTGCAGTGCCACCCCAAGGACTCGTACAAGGACACGCCGATGGAGTGCGGCGTGCGCTGCCACGAGGACTCGCTGCACAAGGGCTCGCTGGGCCAGACCTGCACCGCGTGTCACTCGCCCGGCATGTGGGACGCGGTCCGCTTCGATCACACCGACGACACCGACTGGCCGCTCAAGGGCCTGCACAAGAAGGTGCCGCAGTGCACCGACTGTCACCCCAAGCGGCAGTACGCCGAGACCCCGCGCAACTGCTCCGCCGAGGGCTGCCACGCCAAGGACGACGCCCACAAGGGTCGGCTCGGCAACAAGTGCGAGCGCTGTCACCTCGAGACCGGTGACAACCAGTTCAACCACAACACGATGTCGCGCTACAAGCTCGAGGGCAAGCACCTGACCGTCCGGTGCTCGGACTGTCACCCCTCGATCAGCTTCAAGCCGCGGCCGGTCAACTGCTACGGCTGCCACCCCGAGCCCGACATCCACAAGGGCCAGTACGGCACGCTGTGCGAGCAGTGCCACTCGACCAAGGGCTTCGAGGACATCCAGCCGCTGCACGACGTCGGCGACTTCTCGCTCAAGGGCGCGCACGACAACCTGCCGTGCGAGCGCTGCCACCGCGACGACCGGCCGATGCAGGGCACCGGCAACCTGTGCATCAACTGCCACCGCCAGGACGACGTCCACAGCAACTCGCTGTCGCCGCGCTGCGGCGAGTGCCACACCCAGTGGTCGTTCACGCCGGCGCGCTTCGATCACACCACCGTCGGCTGCAACCTCACCGGCCTGCACCGCGCGATGCCGTGCACCGACTGCCACAAGTCGGGCAACTTCGGCGCGCTGGTGCCGACCTGCGTGTCGTGTCACCGCGACGAGGCCATCCGCAAGGACGCCGCGCACCAGGGCTACACGACCTGCGCCACCTGCCATAACCCCAACTCCTGGCTGCCCGCGGGCGCCGGGGTCGGGACCTACGGCCGGGAGTCGGTATGTCGGTGACGGCCGGCACGACCGCGCCGGCGCCGCGTGCCGCCGGGCCCAACTCCTGGCTGCCCGCGGGCGCCGGGGTCGGGACCTACGGCCGGGAGTCGGTATGTCGCTAGCGCGCACGCTGTTCGCCGCGGCGCTGGCGACGTCCGCGGTGGTCGCCAGCGCGACCGCGGCGCGCGCCGACGACGGCGACGACGCGGCCGACGCCGACGACGGCGACGGCATGGACGATCGCTTCTTCGTCGACAAGGTCGAGGCCGACGGCCAAGAGGACCAGACCCTGTGGCAGGGCTCGCTGACCGGCACCACCTTCGCGCACCGCGAGGCCGCCGGCATCTCGGATCCGCTGACCGGCGCCACGGTCGGCGCCGAGAACGCGGCGCCGACCCGCTGGTTCACCGACCTGCGCGCCCAGCTCGACGCCCGCCACATCAAGGGCGGCGGCTGGGACGCCCGGGTCGACGCCCGGGCCCGCCTGGTCTCGACGATCGACTCGACCGGCAACGGTGGCCCCGACGAGCTGTCGACCCAGTCCGGCACCTTCGGCGGCAACGAGTACGACCTCCGCGACCTGTACCTGGTGCGCGGCTCGACCCGCACCGACCTGTTCCTCGGTCGCCAGACCGTCCTCGACCTCGCCGGCGTCAAGATCGACGGCGTCCGGCTCGACTACGCCAAGAACCGGCGCTGGACCTACCTCGGCTTCGCCGGCCTGTACCCGGTGCGCGGCTCGCGGTCGGTCACCACCGACTACCCGGTCGGCGTCGACGCCATGGGCAACCCGGGCAAGCGGGTGACGCCGGTGGCCGGCGGTGGCGGCGCCGCGTACCGCAGCACCCGCGCCTACGGCGCGATCGGCGGCGTCGTGATCGTGCCGCTGTCCGACGACGTCGCGACCGGCACGATGGAGCAGCCGCGCTTGTTCGTGACCAGCAACGGCTACTGGCGGCGGTCGTCGCAGCTCGACGTGTATCACTACGCGGTGGTCGACATCGTCGGCGCCGCCGGCTTCGGTATCACCAACCTGTCGGCCGGCGTCAACTGGCGCCCCGATCTGCGCATCCACGTCAACGCCGCCTACCACCGCGTCGACACCGAGACCCTCGACGTCCAGGCCCAGACCCAGCTCGAGGATCGCGACCCCGGCAACGTCGGCGTCATCCAGAACAACGTCGCGGTCCAGCGCATCGCGTCGGACTCGGCCCGGGTGTCGGTGTCGACGGCGCTCGGCAAGACCCTGCGCTGGGAGCTGTCGGTCGCGGGCGCGGTGCGGCGCCGCCCCGAGATCACGCTGACCGCCAACCCCGGCGGCATCGACCAGACCATCCCGGCGGCGGAGTCGGCCGAGATCTTCTTCCAGGCCGTCGATCGCCACTTCTACGGTGACCTGCGGCTGGCCGGCAGCCTGAGCCGGGTCTTCGATCTGCCCGGCCTCGGCGGCAACGCGGCGCGCTCGACCTCGACGATCGTCCGCGTCACGGCCAACAAGGAGCTCGAGGATGGGCGCATGGAGGTCGAGGGCGACCTCGGCTTCATGACCGGCGCGGACGAGACCCGCGCCGCCTGCTCGGTGGCCGACATCGAGACCTGCTACGGCACCTCGTCGGTGCGGACGATCAGCCTCGGCGGCACCGCGTTCTACCGGCTCAAGCGCAACTGGTACGCGATGGCCACGGTCGAGCTGGCCCAGCAGGCGCTGACCGTCCTCGACGGCACCACCGAGGTGTCGCAGCCGTCGATCCTGATGACCACCGGCTTCCTCCGGGTCGCGTACCGGTTCTAGGTCGGCGGGTTTCGCCGTGGCGGAGCTGGCTAGCTAGCCTCGCGCCTGGGGCTCCTCGCCGCCGTGGCGGATCCCTATCCTCTGGTCGGAGGACTAGCAGCTCTGCCACTCGAGCGCGAACGAGGATGGCGCGCAGCGATCCGGGCACGCCAGCACGTAGGCCTCGCCCGCGTCGCCGAGGTTCAGGGCCTCGTCGAAGGCGCCGAACTGGAGCACGGACTCCATGGCCTTGCCGCAGGCGCAGCGGGCCGACGACGGCCCCTGGACCCAGTCCGGGAAGCCGCCGATGAACATCGCGCGGTCCTTGCTCAGGGCCGCCATGGCGGCGTAGTGAGCCTGCGTGCGCGTGATCCCGTCGATGGGCTGACCGCAGACCGAGAGCTCGGACCGGAAGGCACACGCGTACTGACCGAACAGCGTCGTGTGGTGGTCCTTGTGCCCGCGCTGGTCGAGCAGCTCCCAGCGAGCCGGGTCCGGCCGCGCGTGGGCGTCGGCGACGAGCTCCGCGACCCGGGCCCGATCCACGAAGTCCTCGGTAGGCGGGCGGAGCGTGGTGGCGACGCCCTCCTGGGCGAAGACGGCGGCGCACCCCGACGCGGGCGACCACGTCTCGCATGACGGCTCGGCGGTCGGATCCGACTGGCAGAGGAAGATGTACAGGATCGCCGGACGCGGATACCGGAGCGGCTGCGCCGGCCCCATCTCCACCTGGCCGACGAACATCATGGGGTCCTTGCACGATGGGCACCGAGGCCACGCGGTCGCCTCGAGGTACCCCGGCACGCCGCCGAATCTCGTCGCGGTGTCGACGAGGGTCGGCATCCGGGTCAAGACGACGTTCGTCGTCTCACGAACGCCGCCGACGCCGAAGAGCGAGGTCAACCCCGCTCGCGACAGATCGGGGGGCTCCGGCGAGGGCGTCCGCCGGTCGGGTTTCTTGCCGAAGAGGCGCTTGAACATGGCCGCAGACCGCCGCGCCCGCCGCGCGTGACCGAGTGACGCCGAGCGGCCGGGCGCCGCCCGGTGTCCGTGCCGGCGCGGGGGCGCGCGTGCTCCTAGTAGGTCCGGTCGCCGTCGGTGACCCAGTACCCGGTGGTCATGCCGGGCGGGTGCAGCGGGTTCAGCGTGCAGCCCGTGGTGTCGACGAAGCCGTCGCCGTCACCATCGGTGGTCGCGACCTGCGGGGTGACGTCGACGACGCGCCACATGTCGCCGCCGCCCCAGCCGCCCGAGTGGTCGAACGTGGTCACGACGTCGGGCGCCGCGCCGTACGAGCCGACCAGGTGGCCGCCGCAGTAGACGTTGACCATCGGGTGGGCGACCAGCGTGCCGGCGGTCGAGCTGCCGCTGTAGTACGCGGCCATGACCCGGTAGGTGCCGTTGTTGGCCGGGACGTCGATGTTGACGTTCTCGGGCACGCCGCTGTCGTAGATCGAGTCGATGTCGAGGCGCGGGTTGCGGCAGTAGCCGAGGGTGGTCCAGCCGGTGCCGTCGGGGCCGTTCTGGCACTCCGGCAGCGGGCTGTTGGCGTAGCCCCAGTTGGCCAGCGCGGTGGTCGAGCTGGCCTTGCAGTTGCGGTAGTAGCAGTCGTCGGGGTTGACCGAGCTGCTGGTCGTGGTCGTCGAGAACCACGGCGTCGTCGTGCCCGGCCGGTGGACGTGCAGATCGATGTCGGTGTCGGCCGTCTTGTCCGAGCACATCTCGATGCGCAGGCCCGGGCCCTTGATGTGGACGATGAACGTGCACTCGTAGACCGTGCCGTCGGCGGCGGTGATGACGACGTGGACGGTGTAGTCGCCCGACAGCGTCGGCCGGAACGTCAGCGTCGAGGTGGTCTGGCCGCTGAGCGTGTAGGTCACGCTGCCGACCGACGACTGCAGCAGCTGATCGCACGGGCCGCCGGTGACGTCCCACGCCCACGAGGTGACGGCGCCGCCGAAGAACATCGTGCCGTCGATGACGTAGTTGTCGAACGGCGCGCCGTCGGGCATGTCGCCCGGGCCGGGGCACGCCAGCTCGACCACGCAGCACGCCGGGTTGTCGTCGGCGCAGCCGTTGCAGTCGTTGTCCTGGCTGTCGCAGGCGTCGGCGCTCGGCGTGATGCCGCCGGTGCACGGCCCCCAGTAGGTGAACTCGCCGGAGCCGACGCAGGTCTGCATGCCGTCGACGCACGAGCCGACGCCGCGGCGGCCGGGCGGGCCGCGGAAGCACGACTGCACCGCGCCGGCCTGGCACGCGCAGCCCTCGTCGACCTCGCCGTCGCAGTCCTCGTCGGTGCCGTTGCCGCAGACGTCGGCGGTGCCGGGCATGCAGCCGTCGACCACCGGGTTCTCGCACATCCACGTCGTGCACGAGCCGCCGTCGTCGTAGGGCATCGCGTCCGGGTACGCGATCGAGCCGTCGATCGAGCTGGCGTCGATCACGCGGGGCGCGTCGGGCGCGGTGGGATCGGCGTCGACGGTCTGGCCGCCGTCGCCGCCGCCGGTGTCGTCACCGTTGCCGGAGGAGGACGGACCGCAGGCCGCGGCGAGCAAGAGAAATCCATAGGCGAGCAAGGCGACGGGACGGCGCATGCCGGCCACTCTATCGCAGCGCCGTGACCGATTTCGCCACCGAAACGGCACCACGTGGCGCCGCGCGGGCTGTGCGGCCGTGTGCGCGCCCGGGCCCGGCCTTGGCGCCCGGGTCGCCGGTTCGTGCGGCAGCTCACTCGAAGCGGATGGTCCTGTAACCGAACAGACGCGCGCGTTTGGCGAAGATATCCAGCAGCAACAGGCCGGCAACCGCCAGCAGCACCCACGGCCAGAGATCTTCGACGTAGCTGACGGTCTCCTTGTCGGGGTTCCAGACCGCCGCGGGCTCCGGATCGCCCTGGCCGCCGGTGACCACGGCGGCGTGCTCGAGCGGCGTCGGGTCGGGGGTCGTCTTCAGGTACTCGAGCGGGTAGGGCAGGCTGACCGAGCCCATCGACTCGGCGACGGTCTTGCCGTCGCGCTTGTGGATCGCCTTGAGCAGGAAGCTGCCGTAGCGCTCGATGCGGAACTCGGCGACGTAGCGGCCGGCCGCGGTCTGGTCCATCGGCAGCGTCTGCTTGACCGCGTTGTCGCGCGGGTCGATGACCTCCAGCTCGGTGTCGAGCTCGTTGACGAAGCGATCGTTGGGGTCGATGGCGTCGACGACGACCTCGGCGCGGCCGTTGTCGACCGAGGTGAACATGTCGTACGAGTCGTAGACCTTGCGGCGCATGCTGGTGCGCACCAGCTGGGCCCAGAACTTGGGGTAGCCGCCCCAGCGGATCCAGTCGACGCTCCACCGGTTCTTGACGTCGCTGGTCCACGCCACGCTGGTGCCGATGCCGTGGCGCCAGCGGGCCAGGATCGGCTCGCCCAGGTCGCTGATCAGCACGACCTCGCTGGTCGGCTTGGGCTTGGTCGTGACGTAGCCGTGCAGCGCCGGCGCGTTCTCGACCCCGGTGCCCTCGATCATCTCGACCTTCTTGGCGACCCGGACCTTGATCAGGTCCTCGATGAGCTGGCTCTTCTGGGCCTCGGTGGTCTCCTTCATGAAGATCCGGGGCAGCGCGCCGATGTCGTCGGTCATGTACAGGCGGCCGTCGCCGTTGTCGGAGATCAGCGACAGCAGGTTGCGGTCGGCGCCGGCGACGCCGACGCACGACACCGTGATCCGCGACGCCCGCATGTCGCTGACCAGGTCGGCGATGCCGTCGTACGGGGCCTCGCCGTCGGACAGCACGATGACGTGCTTCACCTTGGCGTTGATGCCCTGGAGGATCTCGAAGGCCTCGCGCAGGCCCGGGTAGATGTTGGTGCCGCCGCCGGCCTGCAGCCGCGAGATCTCGGCCGAGATCCGCATCCGGTTCGACGCCCGCTGCGGCCGCACGTAGACCTGGGCCTCGCTGTCGAACGCCACCACCGACAGGATGTCGTTGGGCGACAGCACCTCGGCGGTGACCCGGGCCGACTCCTTGGCGGCCTCGAGCTTGGCGCCCTGCATCGAGCCCGAGCGGTCGACGACCAGCACCAGCGCGATGTCGGGCTGCTCGCGGGTCTTCTCGGAGTCGAAGCGCACCGGCATGATCTGCTCGATCTTGGTGCCCTGGTAGCCGCCGGAGCCGAACGAGTCCTCGCCGCCGGCCATGATCAGGCCGCCGCCGTAGCTCTTGACGTAGGTGTCGAGCGCGGCCATCTGGCCGGCGCCGAGGAAGTGGGCCGGGACGTCGGACACCAGCACGAGGTCGTACTTCTCGAGCTCCTTGGCCGACGACGGCAGGCCGCGCGGGCCGCGGACCTCGACGTCGATGTTCTCGTGCTCGAGCGCGCGCTGCAGGTACCCGGCGGAGCCGGGCTCGCGCATGATGCCGCCCTCGACGTAGAGGACGTTGGGCCGGCCCTTGACCGGCGCGGTGATGACCGCCTCGTTGTTGGCCTTCTCGGTGTCGTGGCCGTACTTGGCCAGGCGCAGCCGGTAGGTGGTCGAGCCGGCCCGCTTGGCCTCGCTCTTGAACTTGATGCGGTTGACCCCCTCGTGGAGCGCGACCTGCTTGAGCGGCTCCTGGGCGTTGGGGAACTCGTCCTGGCGCAGCGTCAGCGTCACCTGATCGTCGTGGGTCGACCACACCTCGGCGGTGACCTCGAACGGCTGGCCGACCTTGATCTCGTCGGGGATGGTCAGGCCGACGACGCGGATCTCCTGGACCTGGTCGTCGGCGAAGGTCTTCCACGACACCTTCACGCCCATCTCGTGGGCCCGGTAGGCCTCGGACATCAGGTCGCCGGAGGTCTGGTTGCCGTCGGACAGGATCACCATGCGCGGCAGGTAGCCGGGCGGGTACAGGCCGTAGGCCAGCTGCATCGCCGACTGCGCGTCGGTGCCGGCGCCGCTGTCGCTGGCGCCGTCGCCGGCGACGTGGCGCGCGATCTGGAAGTGGCCGTCCTTCTTCCGGGCGACCTTGGGCTTCTCCGCGAACGTGATGACCTGCAAGCTGTCGTCGCCGGCGGCGGCCTTGCCGAGGTCATCGACCCAGGCGCGGGCGGCGTCGAGCTGCTTGTCGCTGACCGAGTCGGAGACGTCGACCAGGACGACGGTCGCGACCTTGTCGTCGCGGGTCACCCACGACGGCCGGGCCAGGGCCAGCGCGATGCCGGCGACGACGCCGGCGCGCAGCACGGTCTGCAGCAGCTGCTGGGCCAGCGACAGGTCGGTCAGCGACGCGGCCCGGACCAGGAAGAAGAACGGGACGATCGCGACCAGGTAGAACGCGCGCGGCTCGAGCAGCTCGACCCGGCGGCCCTGCCAGTGCGCGATGATGACGGTGCGGTCGTCGATCCAGGCGCCGATGATCGCCAGCAGCGCCACCGACGCGCCGACCGCGAGCGCCCAGGCCAGCAGGCCCGTGGGCCGCAGCAGCTGGCGCCGCATGTCGACCGAGAACGCGATCACCGCCACCGCCGGCACGACGTACAGCAGCGCGAGGCCGATCAGGGTGTAGACGGGATCGGGCATCAGACGGTCACTCGCCGGTGATAGGTGATCCACTCGACCGACAGCAAGGCGAGCAGGCCGAGCAGCAGGTAGATCCAGAACCGGCGCTGGATCGACTTGGTGAACGTCTGGGGCGCGGCGAGCGTGCGGCCGGTGGGGCCGCCGAGGGTCAGCGTCGAGGCCGGCGCGATGTTCGACTCCTCGGGGCTGGCCAGGTTGGCGGCGATCTCGCGGCTGGCGATGGGCTCGGCCTGGTCGGCGTCGGCGTCGGCCGTGGCGCCGGCCGCCGCGGCGTCGTCGCGCCGGCCCAGCGGCCCCTCGCCGGGGGCGTAGGCGCGGATGTCGTGGAAGCCGATCTCGGCGCCGTAGAAGGTCGCGACGCCGTCGACCACCGGGGCCCGGGTCAGCCGGCCGTCGGGGCCCTCGACCACGGCCTCGGCGACGCCGGTGACGCCGTCGAGCGGGACCCGCAGGCGCGCGCCGGTGACGTAGGTCGTGACCAGGTCGGCGTCGTCGCCGGCGAACCAGTCGAGGACGTTGACCAGCATCAGCGGGAACGCGACGCGCATGGTCAGGTCGGTGCCGCCCAGCGAGAAGCCGAAGCAGACGATCTTGCGACCCTCGAGCCGCTTGGCGGCGATGACGACGTCGCGGACCGCGGTGGCCAGGCGGCTCTCGCCGAGCTCGGGGCGCAGCTTGAAGGCCTGGGCGTCGGCGAAGTTGACGTCGGCCAGCGACACCCAGCGCATGACCGGGTGGTCCTCGGCGACCTCGGTGATGTGGGGGCGGGCGACGGTGCGGACCACCGGGATCGGGCTGCCGTCACCCTCGGGCCGGAAGTACATCGCGTTGACCGGCGGCGGCGGCACCTCGGCGGGCGTGAAGTCGTCGAAGACGACCACGTTCATGCCCTCGAGCAGGGCGTCGGGGCGGGCCGTGTACTCGGCGGGCGTGACCTTGAAGACCTCGATGTTGTCGTAGACCAGCATCGCGCCCTCGAGGAACAGGTTGTCCTCGGTGACCAGCAGGACCTTCTGGCGCTTGCGCTCGGGCAAGAGCGCGAAGGCCTCGTCGTCGAGCGGGAACGGGTCCGAGCCGCCGACGCCCTCGACCGGGCGCAGCGAGGCGCGCAGGCGGTGGTCGGCGCCACCCGAGAGGTCGCGGTAGATCTGGCGGATGTGCTCGCCGGGCGCCAGCGTGATCGGCTTGACGTCGAGCGCGCTGTCGCCGCTGTACAGGGTCAGCTGGCGCTGCGCCGGCTCGGTGCCGAAGTTCTGGATCTCGATGAAGACCTCGTAGGCGGCCTTGTTGGCGACGTAGCGGCGGACGTTGAACGCGATGATGCCGACGTTGTCGCTGCGGCTGCCCACCGGGATGTAGCGGACGTCGATGCCGGAGAGGTCGACCGCGGCCAGGTTCTTGTGCTCGTAGGCCTTGCGGCGCGCCGCGACCTCGTCGTCGGCGGCGGGCGCGGGCGCGGCGGCGGGCGCGCCCTCGGCGGGCGCGGTCGGATCGACGGTCGCCGCGGCCGGGTCGAAGGTCGCGGCCTCGAGCTGCTGCTCGGTGTACGCGCCGTCGGAGATCAGCACGATCAGCGGGTTCTGGCGGTCGCGCAGGGCGTCGGCGGCGGCGCCCAGGGCGCGGTACAGGTCGGCCGGGGTGTCGGACGCCTGGATGTGATCGATCGTCCGCCGCAGCATCGGCGCGTCGCTGTCGAAGCGCGACAGCGGCGTGGTCTGGCCGTCGACCCGCATGATCATCGCGACGTCGGCGCCGCCCATCGAGTCGATCAGGTCGCGGGCGCGCTGCTTGGCGACCTCGATGCGGGGCACGTTGCCGCCGTCGGGGTCGCCGTCGGTGGCCTTCATCGACGCCGAGGCGTCGACCAGCACGACCACGGTGCGGGCCTCGCGCGGCCGGCCGCCCTCGGTGGGGTCGAGCGCGGCGACGAAGATCAGCGCGAACAGGAGGAACATCAGCAACAGCGACAAGAGCCGCTTGAGCTGCTTCCACAGCGCGTTGGCGTCGCGCTGCTCGAGGACGCGCTGCCACAGGGTCGAGAACGGGACCTCGAAGCGGCGGCGCCGGATCTTGAGGATGTAGGCGACGATCGTCAGCCCGGCGGCGCCGGCGGCGGCGTAGCCGAGGGTCTGCAGCGGGATGGGCGTGGGGAAGTTCATGGCCCGCGCGTCACCTGAGGAACCCGCCGGAGCGGAAGATCTTCAGCACCAGCTCGTCGAACGGGATCTGGGTGTGGGTGCGGAAGAACGGCACCGCGCGCGCGGTGCAGAACAGCTCGAGGTCCTTGCAGTACTTCTCGTGCTCGCGGTGGTAGGCCTCGAGCAGCGCCCGCGAGATCGTGACCTCCTTGAGCTCGCCGGTCTCGCAGTCGACCAGCGCGAGGTCGCCGTGCAGCGTCGGCGACGCCTCGCGCAGATCGTAGGTCTGCAGCACGAACGGCTCGAAGCGGTTGTAGCGGAGCGTGTTGATGCCGTCCTCGAAGCCCTTGGGATCGTAGAAGTCGCTGATGATCACGGCGAGGCCGCGGCGCTTGTTCTGGGCCACGAAGGTCTTCATGCAGTCGGCGAGCTGGGTCCGGCCGCCGATCTCGCACTGGCGCAGGAACTCGAAGACCCGGAAGATGCGGTTCTTGCCGCGGGCCGGCGGCAGCCGGCCGAGCAGGCGATCGGAGAACGGCAGGATCGCGACCCGGTCGAGGTTGGCGAGGCCGACGTAGGTCAGCGCGGCGCCCAGCTGCATCGCGTAGTGCATCTTGGGCAGCGGGTTGCCGATCGCCATCGAGTCCGAGCAGTCGACGAGGATGTAGATGTGGAGGTCCTCCTCCTCCTCGAACAGCCGCAGCAGGAGCTTGTCGATGCGGCCGTAGACGTTCCAGTCGATGTAGCGGAAGTCGTCGCCGCGGGCGTAGGTGCGGTGGTCGGCGAACTCGATGCCCGAGCCGACCTTGCGGGTGCGGCGCTCCGCGCGCAGGTTGCCGGTGAAGACCTTGCGCGACACCATGTGCAGGTACTCGAGCTTCTTGAGGAAGCCCTCGTCGAACAGCTTCGAGCGATCGGCGGCGCGCGCCGCCCCCTGGGTGGTCGCCGGCTTGCCGCGGCGGGCGAGGAGCGCCATCGGGCTCAGGCCGCCTCTTTGGTCGACTTGAGGATCTCGGCGATGATCGCGTCGGCCTTGACGCCCTCGGCCTCGCCCTCGAAGTTGAGGATCAGGCGGTGGCGCAGCGCCGGCGCCGCCACCGACCGGACGTCGTCGATCGACACCGCGAACCGGTTCTCGAGCAGGGCGCGGATCTTGGCGGCCAGGATGATCGCCTGCAGGCCGCGCGGCGACGCGCCGTAGCGCAGGTACTTCTTGGAGGTCGGCGTCGCCTCCTTGTTCTCCGGGTGGGTCGCCTGCAGCACGCGCACCGCGTAGTCCTGGATCGCGCGGGCCAGCGGCACCTTGCGGACCAGCTCGCGCATCTGGACGATGCGGGCCTTGTCGATCACCGCGGTCGGCTGCGGCACCTCGTCGGAGGTCGTGCGGTCGAGGATCGTGTGCAGGTCGTCGTGGTCGGGGAACTCGACGATCAGCTTGAAGAAGAAGCGGTCGAGCTGGGCCTCGGGCAGCGGGTAGGTGCCCTCCATCTCGAGCGGGTTCTGGGTGGCGAGCACGAAGAACGGCTTCTCGAGCTTCCAGGTCTGCTTGGCGACCGTCACCGAGCCCTCGCTCATGGCCTCGAGCAGCGCGCTCTGGGTCTTGGGCGTGGCGCGGTTGATCTCGTCGGCGAGAACGATGTTGGCGAAGATCGGGCCGCGCTGGAACTCGAAGCGCTTGCCGCCGCCCGGATCCTCGACGATGACGTTGGTGCCGACGATGTCGGCCGGCATCAGGTCGGGCGTGAACTGGATGCGCGAGAACGTGGCGTGGATGGTCTCGGCCAGGGTCCGGACCAGCATCGTCTTGCCGAGGCCGGGGACGCCCTCGAGCAGCGCGTGGCCGCCGCCGAGCAGGCACATGATCACGCCCTCGATGATCTCTTGCTGGCCGACCATCATCTTGCCGATCTCCTCGCGGAGGCGGCGCAGGTCGGTGGTGAACTCGGAGACGGAGGCCTCGACGTCGCGAGGCGTGGCGGCAGCGGTGGTCATCCGGGAACGGTCCTTTCGGGGCTCGTCGGGGTGCGGACGCGGGGTCGGTCGGCGTGATCGGTCGGGTCGGGTGGGGCGGGGCGGGGCGCCGCGCGTGGGCGACGCCCGCGCCGCGCCGCGCCGGGGCGCGGCTCAGTCCATGGCGTGGGGCTTGATCTTCGTGAAGTACTTCTTGATGTAGTACTTGTAGCTCGACGGCACCTTCTCGCTGCGCATGACCTCCTCGACGATCTCCTTGTAGTCGGCGTAGACCTTCTCGTAGCTCTTCGACGCGAAGCCCTTCTGGGCCGCGGAGAGGATGGTCTCGCGGCGCGACGGCCCCTTGCCGTGCACGCCCTGCAGGTCGTCGTCGTGGGTGTCGCCGCTCTTGGCGGTGGGGTCGCCCTCGAGGTTGTCGTCGTGGCCGGTGCCCCAGGTGTTGGACTCCTGCGGGTCGCCCTTGCCGTCGCCGCCGTTCTCCTGACCCTGGCCCTTGCCGTCCTTGCCGCCCTTGCCCTGGCCGGGCTTCCAGGCGCCGCGCGAGCCCTTCTGGCCGCGCGCGCGCTTGTCGAAGTCGGACTGCTTGCCGTTCTTGCCGAACGGGTTCTTGGGGCCCTTGGAGCCGCGGCGCTTGGCGCGCCGCATGGCCTCGCGCAGGTCGTCCATCTGCGAGGCCGCCTTCTTCTGGGTGGCCTGCTTGCGCTTGTCGTTGTCGATCCGCCCCGACTCCTCGGCGGCCTTCTTCATCTTCTCCGAGGCCTGGCGGTCGTTCTCCTGCTGCTCGTCCTTGTCGCCGCTCTTCTTCTGCAGGTCCTTGGCGGCGTCGTCCATGTCCTTGTGGAGGCGCTTGAGGGCGCGGCGCTGCTCGGACTGCTCCTTCTGCTCCTTGTCCTTCTTGAGCTGGTCGAGCTCGCGCTTCTTCTTCTCGAGGCGGCGCTCCATGTCCTGCTTCTTCTGCGGATCCTGCTCCTGCTCCTTGTCCTTCTCCAGCTTGCGCAGCTCGCGCTCGGCCTTGTCGATCTTGTCCTGCTGCTGCTGGTCGCGCTGCTGCTGCTTCTTGTCGAACTCCTTGGCGGCCTTCTCGAGCGCCTTGGCCAGCTCCTCCTTCTGCTTCTGGTCGAGCTCGCCGTTGGCCATCTTCTCGGCGAGCTTCTCGAGCTCCTCCTTGGCCTTCTCGAGATCGCCCTGCTGCAGCGCCTTGCCCAGCTCCTTGGTCTGCTGGTTCTTCTCGAGCTCCTTGCCGGTGTCGGAGATGTCCTTGTCGACCTCCTTCTGATCCGGCTCGGCGTTCTTCATCAGCTCGTCCTCGGCCTTCTTCATCTCCTCGAGGAGCTGCTCCTTGGTCAGCTCGCCGTTCTCGGCCATCTCGAGCAGCTTCTCGATCTTGGCGGCGTAGTCGTCGAGCTCCTTGACGTTGTCGCGCTTGGCGATCGCGCGGAGCTCCTCGATGAGGTCCTTGGTGTAGGACAGGTCGTCGGGATCCCAGCCGATGGCCTCGGGGTTGTTCTTCTTCTCCTGGACCGGGTCGATGACCTCGAACGGGACGGTGCCGACGCGGCGGCCGCGGTCGTAGACGGTCAGCGTGGCCTCGCCGAACGGCGCGTCCTCGGGGATGACGATCTCGATGCCGCCGCCGGTCCACACCTCGACGGCGGTGTCGAGGCGGACCGGGACGTCGATGGGCGCGGCGAGCATGGTCGGGGCGGCGGCGGCGGTGAGGCCGCCGTCGAGGACGACGCGCTGGCCGGCGTGGCTGCAGGTCGAGGTCGCGGCGGTGGTGGGGCCGCACAGCCACTGGCCCTTGATGACGACGTGGGCGCCGCGCGGCGCGCGGTGCGGGTCGGCGACGTCGACGCGGGCGTCGCGAGTCGGCAGGCCGAGGCCGGCGGCGGCGAGGGCGAGGCCGACGAAGACCGCCGCGACCCGGGCGTCGCGGGGCTCGGTCCACGGCACGGCGCGGCGGACGTCGGCGCGGGGCGCGGCCCGGACGGCGTCGCGGATCGCGGCGCGCATCAGGGCGCGGGTCTCCTCGTGGGACAGCTGGGCGTCGGTGGCGTCGGCGGCGTCGGCGGACGCGGGGGCGTCGGCGGACGCCGGGGCGGCGGCGGGCAGGGCGCCGCCGGTGCGCAGCGACCGCTCGAACGCGACCGCGGTGGACAGGCGGTCGGACAGGTTCGACGCTTCGTCGATGCGGCGGGCGACGTCCTCGTCGTCGAGCCGGCGGGTCGCGGCGATGACGCCGCCGGCGATCACCAGGCCGAGGCAGCCGAACAGCAGCGCCACGCCCGTGCCGGGTGGGATGGTGTAGGTGCGGACCGCGAACACCGTGGCGAGCGCGGCGGCGGACGCCAGCACCAGCGCGGTGGTCGCGCCCTCGAGGGCGGCCTGGACCCGGACGCGGCGGCGGGCACGGGCGACCAGGGCGCGGATGCTGGAAATGTCGGGAGTTGCGCTGCCCATGGGTTCCTACCTGTGAGAGACGACGCCCCCGGCGAGGGTCAGCATCGGAACGCCGCCTCCGTCGGTGCCCGGCCGCATGCAGAAGGTAACGCCGAGCATAGCATTTCCATTCGACGCGCCAGGTTGCGCCCGGATCTCGCAAGCTGACATCGCGCGATCGATCACAGGCCTTGGACACCTCCCCGTGCCCTCCGTTGCCCCCGATTGCCCGGATGGCCCGGATCCGACCGCGGCCGGCTCGCCTCGCCCCTCGTCCGGGTGTCACCCACCCGTACGGCGCGTCCGGATACCGGCCACCCGGCGGCCCCCGGTCCGGGTGTCACCCACCCGTCCGGAGCGTCCGGATCTCGGCCACCGGCGGCCCCCGGTCCGGGTGTCACCCACCCGTCCGGAGCGTCCGGATCTCGGCCACCGGCGGGCCCCGATCCGGGTGACACCCACCCGTCCGGCGCGTCCGGATCTCGGCCACCGGCGGGCCCCGATCCGGGTGTCACCCGATCCGGGTGTCACCCGATCCGGGTGTCACCCACCCGTCCGGCGCGTCCGGATCTCGGCCACCGGCGGCCCCGATCCGGAGCGTCCGGATCTCGGTCGCCCGGGCGTCGTCGCGCGCCGCGCCTACAGGATGAAGCTCAGCAGCGTGAACTTGTTCGAGGTCGTGTCCTCGATCTGGAACGTCTCTTTGGCCCGGGCGGTGGGCAGGATGGTGCGCAGGTTGTTGGCGCGCCCGGCCTCGGTGATGACCCAGTAGCGGCGGCCCTCGGGGCACAGCTCGCGGTCGTTGAGATACTTGAGGAACTTGACGTTGTCGGTCTCCTTGAGCGCGGTCTGCATCTCCGGCAGGCGCCCCCAGATCTCGTCACCGCTCCAGAAGTTCTCGCCGCGCCAGTACAGCTGCCACGCGATCAGCCGGTCGCCGTCGACCGCCTTGATCGGCGGCCGCGGCGACCGCCGCTGGGTCCGCCCGGCCTTGACGATGGGCGCCAGCTGCGCGAGCGCGCGCGCGTCCAGCCGCGCCACCAGCGCCGCGTCCTCGACCCGGATGATCGTCGCGGGCAGCCGCAGGTCCTGCTCGGTCCGCCGGTCGTCGCTGCTCTTCACGGTCACGCGGATCGTGACCGGCTGGCCCTCCTGGACGTTGTCGGGGACGAACGTCGGGATGGTCCAGGTGTCGCGCACGCTGTCGCCCAGCGCCCAGTCGTCCGCGACCTGCCGGCTGCCGTAGTAGACCAGCCGCACGCCGTGGATCTCGCGCTCCTCGTAGTAGTGGCGCACCGCCTCGCGCATGCCCCAGTGCGTCGCCGCCTCCGGCATGTAGACGTGCAGGGACCACATCGCGGTCGCCAGGCCGGCGACACCGACCGCGACCACGCCCAGCTTCGACAGCCGCGGGATCGCCAGCAGCAGCAGCGCCGCCGCGCCGGCGAGGCCGATCGCGAGGAAGCCGTCGGTGACGTCCACCGCCCACGGCTCGGCCTTGGGCCACGGCCGGTCGTAGCGGAACACGAACATCTCGATCCACTGCTTCTCCTCGCCCATCATGTCGTTGGTGATGACGAGGAGGATGCCGGCGCCGATCACCGCGGCCAGCCCGAGGTAGCGCGCCCGTCCGGCGAGGACGTCGTCGAGCCAGAACGCGACCGCCATCGCCAGCGCCGGCACCGCCGGCAGGATGTAGTGGTGGAACTTGGTCTGGACCACGCAGAAGAACGCCACCGTCGCGATCGCCCACAGCGCCACGACGAAGCGGGCCCGGCCCTCCGGCGAGTCGGTGCGCATCCGCAGCGTCAGCGCCGCCATCGCCGCCGGCACCAGCGCCGCCCAGATGTGCATGCCGTAGCCGAGCTGCGACATGTAGTAGTCGAAGGTGCCCTTCTCGTTGTCGACGCCCACCGCCGCGCGCTTCCACAGGTGGGTGATGAAGTACTCGCGCAGGAAGACCCGGCCTTCCTTGAAGTACATGCCGACGTGCCACGGCACGGTGATCAGCAGCAGCAGGATGACGCCGCGCAGCAGCTCGTAGCGGCCGTTCCACAGGTCGCGCCAGCGGCCGAGCAGCGCGACGTAGAAGAAGCAGACGATGCCGACGACGCCGAGCGCCGGCGGTCCCTTGCCGAGGACGCTGATGCCGAGGAACGCGTAGAACCACAGCATGTAGACCTGGCGGGTCTTGGTCAGCTTCGCGATGCCCAGGCCCACCGGCAGCTCGAACGCGACCAGCAGGCCGAGCCCGACCAGCATCGGCCCGGCGATCAACCAGCCGGGGTGGAGGCCGTGCAGGCGCACGCCCGCGAGCCGCGGGCTGATCGTGAAGTAGTAGACGTAGTAGATGGCCTCGAGCAGCAGCAGGCCGCCGACGATGAGCGCGAAGACGTGGCGGTGATCGAGGGTGAACCGGCGCCGGCCCCGGCCGAGCACCGCGAGGGGTTGCAGCGGTTCGTCGCCGACCTCCTGGGCGACCGCGAACATCGCGACCGCGCCGATCATCGAGGCGACCAGCGTGATGTCGGGGATCCCTTGTCTCGATACCAGGATGTAGAAGGGGGTGGTGCCGAGGACGAGCAACGACAGGTACGCGACCCGTCGCCCCGCCATGCGGGCGAGCATCCACCACGCCGCGAGTAACCCCAGCACGCCGAACAGGATGAACGGCAGCCGGATCGCCAGCATCGTCCGCGCCGACGACACCATCTCGCCCGAGTAGCCGCCATCGTCGGCGACGCCGAGCGCCTTCATGCTCGCGGCCATCGCCCAGAACGTCAGCACCGGCTTCGACCGGAAGCCCTCGTTCTGCCAGCTGGTGTGGACCCAGTCGTGGTCCTGCAGCATGCGCCGCGCGACCTCGCCGTAGTGGGTCTCCCACGGATCGACCAGGCTGTAGCGCCAGACGCCGGGCAGCAGGATGGCCAGCGCCAGGATCGTGACCAGCACGAGCTCGACCGCGGCCGGCCGACGCAGGCGCGGTGGCGTGGGGGGGGCGAGCTGCTCGGCGGGGGCCATCGGCCGGTCACCGTAGTGCAGGCGCGGCGGCCGGTAAAGGGCCCCGAGGGCGGAGCGTGACGCGGGCCCGGGCGCGCTGCTAGTGTCGCCGTTCGATGTCGCGCCATCCCCGTCTGTCGGCCGCCGCGGAGGCGTTGCCGGCGTCCCTGTTCGCCCGCCTGTACGAGCGCCTCGCCCGCTTCCAGGGCGACGTCATCCCGCTGCAGATCGGCGACACGTACCTGCCACCGGCGGTGCGGCTGCCCGATCTCGACCTCGGGATCGACCGCGAGCTGTACCCGTACGCGCCGCCGCAGGGCTGGGCGCCGCTGGTCGACCGGCTCGTCGACAAGGTGCGGACGCGCAACCAGATCCCGGTGACCCACGACGGCGTCCAGGTCACCTGCGGCGCGACCCACGCGCTGGCGTGCGCGGTCGGCGCGCTCCTCGATCCCGGCGAGGAGATCATCCTGCTGACGCCGCACTGGCCGCTGATCCGCGGCATCGCGCAGAGCCGCAGCGTCGTGCCCGTCGAGGTGCCGTTCACGCTGCCGCTGCTCGGCGGCGACGACGCCGCCGAGGTCCTGCGCCACGTCATCCGGCCGCAGACCGCCGCGATCTACCTGTGCACGCCCAACAACCCCGACGGGCTGGTGCTCGACGACCACACGCTGGGCGTCATCGCCGAGGTCGCGCAGCGCCACGATCTCTGGGTGCTCGCCGACGAGGCCTACGAGGACTACGTCTACCAGGGGCAGCACCGCAGCATCGCGTCGCTGCCCGGCATGGCCGAGCGCACCGTCACCGTGTACTCGTTCTCCAAGAGCTACGCGCAGGCCGGGCTGCGGGTCGGTTACGCGGTCGGGCCGTCGCAGGCGATGGCGGCGGTGCGCAAGATGGCCAACCACAGCGTCTACAACGTGCCGCAGGCGATGCAGAAGGCGGCGCTGGGCTCGCTCGAGCGGGGCGCGCCGTTCCTCGCCGACGCGCGGGTGCGCTACCAGGCGGCGCGCGATCGCGCGCACGCGACGGTGGCGGCGCCGGCGCTGCTGCCGCAGGGCTCGACCTACCTGTTCCTCGATCTGTCGGCGTGGTGCCCGGAGCCCGACTGCGCGATGGGCGTGCTCGAGAACATCGCCGAGGCCGGCGTGCTGCTGGCGCCCGGCGCGCCGTTCGGCGAGGTCTACGGCAAGTGGGCCCGGCTATGCTTCACGGCGGTCGATCAGGCGCGGCTCGACGAGGGCATCGGGCGCATCAACCGGGTGCTCGACGGGCTGCCGAGGACCGAGTGAGCGGCGGCGGGGGCGGCGGCGGCGGACCCGGTCGCCTCGCCACCGACACGGCGGCGACGGCGACGGCGACGGCGGCGGGGCCGACAGGGGCCCGCGACCGCGACGCGATCCGGGGGCGGCTGCGGCAGATCTTCGCCGACGCGATCGCGGCGGTGGATCCGGGGCGGCGACGGCGCGCGCCCTGGCGCGGCCGGAGGTGCGGGCGGCCCTGGCGGCCCGGCCGGTC
This sequence comes from Kofleriaceae bacterium, assembly GCA_020633495.1. Lineage (GTDB taxonomy): Bacteria > Myxococcota_A > Polyangia > Haliangiales > Haliangiaceae > WYBA01. The sequence goes on from JACKDR010000026.1 coordinate 62,942, forward strand.
GCGCTGGTCGCGGTCGGCAAGGCGGCCCGCGCCATGGCCGCCGGCGCGGTCGCGGCGCTGGGACCTCCGCCGGGTGGGGGCGTGGTCGTGGTGCCGCGCGGGCGCTGGCGGCGCTGGCGCTGCCGCACGGGCTCGATGTCGTGGAGGCGGCGCATCCGGTGCCGGACGCGACCAGCGAGCGGGCCGGTCGGGCGCTGCTGGCGTTCGCCGCCAGGGTCGCGCCCGACGGCGTCCTGCTGGCGCTGGTGTCGGGCGGCGCCTCGGCGCTGGCCGCGGTCCCGGCGACCGGGACGCTGGCCGAGAAGGCGGCGCGGCTGGCGGCGCTCGCCGCGACCGGCGTGCCCATCGCCGTGCTCAACCGCGCGAGGATCGAGGCGTCGGCGATCAAGGGCGGGCGGCTGGCGGCGGCGTGCGCTGCGCCGGTGGTGACCGTGGTGGCCAGCGACGTCGTCGGGGACGATCCCGCGGTGGTCGGCTCAGGGCCGACCGTCGGCGCCGCCGCGGCGGGCGCGCCGACGATGTCTGCGTGGTGGCGTCGGGCGTGGGTGCCCTGGCGCGCGGCGGCCGAGGTCGCCAGGGCGGCTGGAGGTCGCCGCGGCGGGGTGGCCTGGCGCGACTGGCGCGACGGGCGACGGTCGTCGACGCGGCCCTGGTCGGCGACGTCGACGACGCGGCGGCGGCGGTGGCGGCGCGTTTGGCGCAGGCGCTGGACGCGGCGGGGGCCGCGGCCCAGACGCTGGTGTGGAGCGGCGAGACCACGGTGCGGTTGCCGGCGCGGCCGGGGCGGGGCGGCCGGGCCCGGCAGCTGGCGCTGTCGGTGGCGCGGCGGCTGGCGGGGCGGAGCGGCTGGACCCTGCTGGTCGCGGGCTCCGACGGCGTCGACGGCAGCGACGACGCCGCGGGCGCGATCGTCGATGGCGCGACCTGGGCCGAGCTCGCGGTCGCCGGTGTCGACGGCGACGCCGCGCTGGCGGCGTGCGACGCCGGGACCGCGCTGGCGGCGGTGGGCGCGGCGGTGGTCACCGGGCCGACCGGCGTCAACCACGCCGATCTGCTGGTCGCGCACGTCGCGCCACGGACGTGCTAGGAACGCGCGTGGCCTGGACGCCGCTCAAGGTGCTCGACTGGACCGCGCGGCGCTTCGCCGAGGCCGGCATCGAGGCGGCGCGCCTCGAGGCCCAGGTGCTGCTCGCGCACGCGCTCGGGTGCACGCGGGTCCAGCTGTACACCGGCTTCGACCGGCCGCTCGAGGAGAGCGAGCTCGCCGGCTATCGCGGCCTGATCAAGCGGCGCCTCGCCGGCGAGTCGGTGGCGTACCTCGTCGGCGAGCAGGAGTTCTGGTCGCTGTCGTTCGTGGTCGACGGCTCGGTGCTGGTGCCGCGCCGCGACACCGAGACCGTCATCGAGGTCGTCCGCGACGAGCTCGGCGACCGCGCCGCGTCGTGGCGCGTCGTCGACGCCTGCACCGGCTCCGGCTGCATCGCCGTGACCCTGGCGCGCGAGCTGCCGGCCGCGCAGGTGTGGGCCACCGAGCTGTCACCCGAGGCCGCCGCGATCGCGGTGCGCAACGCCGAGCGCAACGGCGTCGCCGCGCGCGTCGACGTCCGCGTCGGCGACCTGCTCGAGCCCGTCGCCGCCGAGCTCCCCGTCGACGTCCTGGTCGCCAACCCCCCGTACATCGCCACCGACGTCATCGCCGGCCTGCCGCTCGACGTCCGCCGCGAGCCCCACCTCGCCCTCGACGGCGGCGCCGACGGCCTCGACCTGCTGCGCCGCCTCGCCGCCGCCGCCCCCGCCGCGCTCCGCCCCGGCGGCCTCGTCGCCTTCGAGCACGGCTTCGACCAGGGCCCCGCCGTCCGCGCCCTCCTCGACGCCACCGGCGCCCTGACCCCCGCCGTCACCCGCCCCGACCTCGGCGGCCGCCCGCGCGTCACCCACGCCCGACGCCGGTAGCGCGGCGCGCGGCCGCCGTCCCGGGGACCCTCACCCACCCGTCCGGAGTGTCCGGATCTCGGACGCTGTCCGGGATCCGGACAGCGGGAAGCTGGAACGCGACGTGCTCGTACGTCGGCCATGACCTATCCCCTTCGCTGGTTCCTGCCCGGGGTCCTGTACGAGATCACGACCCGCACGATCCAGGAGCGCTTCCTCCTGCGCCCCGGCCACCGCTCGCGGGAGCTGATCGTGGGCGTCATCGGCCGGGCTCAGGAGCTCTATCCGGCCGTGCAGCTCCACGCCTTCAGCTACATGTCGAACCACGCGCACCTGCTGCTGTCGTCGTCGGACGGCGAGCAGCTGGCGCTGTTCCTGGGCTTCGTCAACGGCCAGGTGGCGCGCGTCATGGGGCGCCTCCACGACTGGCGCGGCCCGTTCTGGGGCCGGCGCTTCCGGCCCATCCCGGCGCTCGACGCGCCCTCGATGATCGCTCGCCTGCGCTACGTGATGGCGCAGGGCGTGAAGGAGGGCCTCGTCGCGTCGCCGCGCGACTGGCCCGGCGCGTCCTCGACGCCCGGGCTGCTCGCCGACATGGCGGTGGTCGGGACCTGGATCGACCGCGACGCGGAGACCCGGGCGCGCCGCCGCGGCGGACCCGTCGAGCCGCGCGCGTTCGAGAAGGTCTACATCGTGGTGCTCACGCCGATCCCGCCGTGGGCCGGCCTGCATCGCGCCGAGCTGGTGGCGCGGCACCGCGCCCTCCTCGAGGACATCGAGCGGGCGGCGCGCGGCGCGCCGATCCTCGGCGCCGAGGCGGTCCTGTCCGCGCATCCGCACGCGCGCCCGGAGGCGCCGGCCCGCAGCCGCGCGCCGCTGTGCCACGCCTCGACCACGTTCCTGCGGCGCGCGTTCCGGCGGCTCTACGCCGACATGGTCGCGACCTACCGGGCGGCGGCCGCCGCCCTGCGGGCGGGCGCCCCGCGCGAGGCGTGCGGGTTCCCCGAGGGCTCGTTCCCGCCGCGGCTGCCCTACGTGGGGCCGGTCGACCCCGGCGCGCTGCCGTGGGCGTTCGCAGTCCCCACCACGGCTGACCCCACCGGAGCGGTGGCGTGACCACCCCGTCCGGCTCCCGGACACTCCCGACGGGTGGGGGAGGGGTGGAGGGGGAGGGGGCGCGGGCGCCCTACCGCCGCCGCCGCAGGCCGAGCGCGGTCAGGCCCAGCAGCAGCCAGGCGCCGCCGCCGGGGGCGCCGCCGCGGCTGCTGCAGGCGCAGCCGCCCTTCTTGGGGCCCAGGGGGAGCTTGGCGCCGGGGCGGCCGGTGTGGGCCTCTTCGGCGAGGCGGCAGGCGACGGCGACGTTGGCGGCGCAGGCCTTGTCGAGCTGGACGGCGGCGAGCTCGGGGTTGGGCGGCAGGGCGCCGGCGTCGACGTCGGTGCCCATGTACAGCCGGCCCGCGGCCAGGCACCCCAGCGGGTCGTAGCCGTCGCAGGCGGTGACGAACAGCTCGGCGGCCTTGGCCGCGTCCTTGACGGTCGCGACGCCGTCGCGGTGGAAGGTCCCCAGCACGTAGGCGTAGTACGGGTTCTTCTCGGCGAGGTCCTTGGCGCCGTCGAAGGCGCGCTGCTTGAGCTGGGCGATCTTCGAGTGCGCGGTGCGGCCGCCGCCCTCGAGCAGCTCGGCGAGGGCGCGGCACGCCTCGGGCGAGTCGCCCTCGCACGCGGCGGTGTAGCGGGCCTCGGCGAGCTCGGCGTTCTTCTCGGCGCCACCCTCGCCGCGCTCGAGGTAGTAGGCGCTGCGCCCGCAGCCGCCGGCGAAGCCGAGGTCGCACGCCTTGGTGTACAGCTCGAACGCCTTCGCCGGATCGGGGTCGTGCGCGATGCCGTACTGGTACATCTCGCCGACGTTGGAGCAGCCGACCGCGTCGCCGAGCTCGCACGCCCTGGCGTACAGGCGGTCGGCCTCGACGACGTCCCACCGGGCGCCGCGCGCGGTGTAGTACGCGAAGCCCAGCACGTTGCACGCGCTGGCGTGGCCGCCGTCGCACGCGGTCTGCAACAGCCCCAGCGCCTCCTTGGCCTGGCCGTTCGAGGTCAGCAGGTTGGCCAGCGAGTAGCACGCGTGCTGGTAGCCGCCGTCGCAGGCGCCGCCGTACAGCGCGCGCGCCTTGTCGGTGTTGGCCACGACGCCGAGCCCGAACTCGTAGGTCTCGCCGGCCAGCACGCACGCGTGCTGGTAGCCGCGCGCGCACGACTCCTCGAACCGCGCCACCGCGCCGTGGCCGTCCTTGGCGTACGCGTTGGATCCGGCCCGCATCAGCCACGCGATCGCGACGCACGCGCCCTCGTTGCGCGAGCCGTCCGCCGCCGGCGCGCACGCCGCCTCGGCGGTGGCGCGCAGCGCCTGCTTCTCGTCGTCGCCGAGCCCCTCCTCGCCGATCATCGTGTCGGCCGCGACGCACTCCTCGGCGTCGCCGAGCGCGCACAGCTTGGTCTGCGCCCGCACCGCGACCGCGACGTCCTTGGCGACGCCGGCGCCGGTGCGCCGCAGCTCGACGGTCTTGTGGCAGGCGTAGGTCTGCGGCTCGACGTCGAAGAAGCAGCCGTTCTCGAGGTACTCGATCGCGCCGCCCGGATCCGGCGTCCCGGTGGCGCGGCCGTCGAGGTACAGCTCGCCCGCCCACGAGCACGACTGGCCGAGCCCGAGCTGGCAGCCGGCCTGGAAGTACAGGATGCCCTGCTCGGGCTTCTCGACGCCGGTGCCGTCCTTGCCCAGCGTCAACAGCTCGCCGGCCCACTGGCAGGCGTCGCGATCGTCGCGCAGACACGCCAGGTGCAGCAGCTCGAACGCGCGCGCCTGGTCGACCTTGAGGCCGCTGGCGTCGTCGCCCCAGTAGTGGTACTGGCCGGCGCGGAAGCAGCCCAGGCCCTCGGAGAGGTCGCACGCCTGCTCCCAGTACTTCACCGCGGTCTTGACGTTGAGCGCGACGCCGGTGCCGTCGAGGTACTTCTGGCCCATGACCCGGCACGCGACGCCGTTGCCCTGGCCGCACGCGACGTCGTACCAGCGCGCCGACGCCGCCAGGTCCTGCGTGACGCCGATGCCGTCGCCGAGGATGTAGCCGAGCAGGTCGCAACGGGCCTGCGACAGCTGGCAGGCGCGCTGCGCCATCGGCTCGAGCACCTTGAGGTCGCGCTGGACCTGGCCGAGCGCCAGCATCGCGCCGGCCTCGAAGCAGCTGTCCTGGTGGTCGTAGCGCTGGCACGCGCTCTCGTACAGGCCGTAGGCGCGATCGAGATCGAGCGGCACGCCGGTGCCGTTCTGGGCCAGCGCGCCGAGGTGGTAGCAGGCGTCGCCGGCGCCGCCCTGGCAGCCGCGATCGAACGCCGCGACCGCCTTGGCCAGATCGAAGGTGGCGCCCTCGCCGTCGCGATACATCACGCCCACCAGGTCGCAGCTGGCGCCGACGCCCTTGCCGCACTCGCCCTCGAGCATGCCGAACGCCTGCTTGTACAGCGCCGCCGCCTTGGTCGCGTCCTCGGCGACCCCGAGCGCGCGCTGGTACTTGCCGGCGAGCTCGTGGCACGCCCGCCCCGAGCCGCCCTTGCACGCGCCATCGAGGAGCTTGGCGGCCCGGCCGTGATCGATCTTGCCGAGCACGCCGGTGGCGTAGACGTCGGCGGCGCCGATGCAGCCGTCGTTGTCGCCGAGCTTGCAGGCGCGCTCGTAGTGCTCGACCGCCTTGGCCGGATCGGCGGTGACGCCGCGGCCGCGCAGGTAGACGAAGCCGAGCTGGGTGCAGGCCTCGCCGAGCTTGCGGGTGCACGCGTCCTCGAGCAGCGCCACCGCCTTGGCGACGCTGGGGTTCTTGGCCCGCCCCTCGAGGTGCTCGAGCGCCTCGTAGTACTTGTCCTCGGGCGACTTGCGCTTGACCTTCTTCTTCTGGACGCAGGCGCCGCGGTTGGGATCCCAGATCTGGCCGGACGGGCAAGGGCGCTCGACGGCGTGGGCGATGCGCGCGGTCGCGACGACGGCGAGCGCGACGCCGAGCGCGAGCGCGAGGGCGGTAGGTCTCATGGGTGCCTCGGTCGGTGATGGGGCGCGCGGATCATCGCGCGATCAGGGCTTGGGCAGGTCCGCGGCGCAGCGGAAGCCGATCTCCGGATCGGCGGTCGCCGGCGCGACCGGGAGCCGGGCGTGGACGCTGGCGTACCAGCCGGCGTCGGGCGCGACCCGGTAGCTGGCGCCACGCACGACCTTCTTGCTGTCGTCGTCGGGCCAGGCGTCCGCGGTCCACTCCATGACGTTGCCGAGCAGGTCGCAGACGCCGGCGCCGGTGCAGTCGCCCGGGTGGGCGCCGACCCTGGCCGGCGCCGGGGTGTGGCGGCCGGCGCGCAGCTGCGCCTTCTCGGGATCGTGCGGATCGGCGACCGCGGCGCGCTCCCACTCGGTGGCGGTGGGCAGCCGCTTGCCCATCGCGGCGCACGCGTCGCGCGCCTGGTCCCAGGTCAGGTTGCGCGCGGGCAGGTCGTCGGCGCCGTCGAGCGCCGGGCCGCCGGCGGCGCGCAGCGCGCCCACCGAGACCTCGAGCCGGTCGAGGTAGAAGGGCGCGACCGTGACGTCGTGGCTGGTCTCGGCGTACTCGAAGCCCTTGGCCTCGCCGACGTCGACGCCCATCGCGAACGTGCCGCCCTCGATCAGGACCATGCCGTCGGGCGGACCGGCCGGGGTGGTCGCGCCGGCATCGATCGCCGCCATCGCCGTGCCCGTGCCCGCCCCCGTGCCGATGCCCGTGCCTGCCCCCGTGCCCGTGCCCGTGCCCGTGCCCGTGCCCGTGCCCGATCCGGTCCCGCTTCCCGCCACCGCCGTCCCCGTGCCGCCCGTGCCGCCCGTGCCGCCGCTTCCCCCACCGCCGCCCCCGCCACCCCCGCCGCCTCGGGTCAGCATCACCGCGGCCGCGGCGCCGCCGATCACCAGCACCGACAGCCCGATCGCCAGCGGCAGCCGCGACTTGCGCGCGCCGCCACCGTCGGTCGCGCCGTCGACGACGACCGGCCCGGGCGTCACCGACTGCGACGGATCGTAGCCGCTGCCACCGCCGCTGCCGCCGCGGCTCGGCCCCGCGCCGCCGGTCGGGAACCCCAGCCCCGCCGCGGTCGCGGCCAGCGCCTCCTGGCTGCGATCGTTGCTCGAGCTGCCGCCCAGCCTCGCGCCGCCGCGCGGCGCCCCCGCCGGCGAGCCGGCGAGGTCGGTCGCGATCCCCACCGCCGGCCCGCTCGGCCGGTCGTCGCCTCCGCGCCCGCCGGCGAACGCGGGCACCGGCTGGGTGCGCACCGCCGCCGGCAGCTGCGCCCACGCCGCGCCCCACGCCTCGCGCAGCGCGTCGGCGCTGGCGAACCGGTCGGCCGGATCGTCGGCCAGCGTGCGCTCGACCAGCTCGCACACCGCCGCCGGCAGATCGGGGCGCACCTGCGCCAGCGGCACGAACGTGCGCGACAGGATCTTGCTGAGCACCTCGCTGAGGGTCTCGGCGTGGAACGGCGACGCGCCGGTGAACAGCTCGTACAGGATCACGCCCATGGCGTAGACGTCGCTGTGGGCGCCGACCTGGCCGCGGTTGCCGGCGACCTGCTCCGGCGCCATGTACGCCGGCGTCCCCATGAGCGCGCCCGAGTTGGTCAGGTTGGGGGTGTCGCCGCGCTGGACCCGGGCGATCCCGAAGTCGAGCACCTTCACCACCTCGCCGTCGTCGGTGTCGGCGACGAACAGGTTCTCGGGCTTGAGATCGCGGTGGACGATGCCGGCGCGGTGCGCGACGCCGAGGCCGCGCAGCGCCTGGTCGAAGAGGAAGTTGACCCGCGGCAGCGGCACCGCCGCCGGCGGCGGCGCGATCTCGTCGCGCAGGGTGTGACCCTGGAGGTACTCCATGACCAGGTACAGCGTGCCGTCGAGCTCGCTGCCGAAGTCGTAGATGCTGACGACGTGGCGCGTGCTCAGCGCCGCCACCGAGGCCGCCTCGCGCTGGAAGCGCTGCCGCGACGCGTCCGCCGCGGCGGCGCCGCCGTGCATCAGCTTGACCGCGACCGTCGACTGGGTGTCCGGGTTGTAGGCCTTGTAGACCGCGCCCATGCCGCCGGCGCCCAGGAGCTGATCGATCCGGTACTTGCCGACGAACTGGCTGCGCAGCAGGTACGCCGCGTCCTTGGGGCAGACCTTCCAGTCGTCGGCGTAGTCCGAGCGGCAGACCGGGCAGAACACGGCCTCGATTGTACGATCCACCGCGGGGTGGGTGCACGCGCAGGCGGCCCGATCCACCCCTGGCCGCGGCGCCGAGCGCGACGTACGATGCGGCATGCCCGCCGCGTCACCTCCCTTGCCGCTCGGCACGGTCGCGCCGGACTTCGCGCTGCCCGACGTCCGCACCGGCGCGTCGCGCCGCCTCGATGACCTCGTCGGCGAGCGCGGCACGATCGTCTTCTTCACGTGCAACCACTGCCCCTACGTCAAGCACGTCCGGGCCGGGGTCGCCGCGTTCGCCGCCGACTACGTGCCCCGCGGCGTCGCGCTGGTCGGCATCGCCGCCAACGATCCGGACCGCTACCCCGACGACGCGCCCGAGGCGCTGGCCCGCGAGGCCGACGCCGCCGGCTGGCGCTTCCCGATCCTCTTCGACGCCAGCCAGGCGGTCGCGCGCGCCTACCACGCCGCGTGCACGCCCGAGTTCTACGTCTTCGACGCCGGCCGCCGGCTCGTCTACCACGGTCGCATCGACGCGTCGCGGCCGGGCGGCGCGGTGCCGGTCACCGGCGACGAGCTGCGCGCCGCGGCCGACGCCGTCGTCGCCGGGCGCGCGCCGGCCCACCCCGGCCACGCCGCGATCGGCTGCGGCATCAAGTGGCGCCCCGGCAACGAGCCCGACTACCGGTGAGCCCGCGCCGGATCGCGACCGCGACGATCGTGATCCTGGCGGCGGTCGCGCGCGCCGGGCCGGCGCGCGACGCGCCGCCGCCGCCCCCGCGCCCCCTGACGTCGGCCGCGTCGGCCGCGAGGCCGCGCCGCGCGCGCCGCCGCCGCCGCCGGCCGCCACCGTCGATCGCGAGGCCCTCGCCGCGATCCGCGAGGCCTGCGAGCGCGGCGAGCCCCGCTGCGACCGCGTCGCGCTCCTGTCCCGGCTCGAGCGCCGCGCCGTCGAGCGCGTCGTCGCCGACCGCGGCCTCGAGCTCGAGCCGTCGCCGCAGGGTCGGCGCATCCGCCGCGTCGTCATCGTCAACCAGGACGTCTTCGGCCCCGCCGACGGCTTCCTGCGCTGGTTCAACCTCTTCCACGTCACCAGCCGCGAGGAGGTCGTCGCGCGCGAGCTCGTGATCGGCGCCGGCGAGCCCTGGGACGACCGCAAGGCCGACGAGTCGCTGCGCCGCCTGCGCGACGCGCTGTTCACGTCGCTGGCCGCGATCGTCGCGGTCCGCACCGACGATCCCGATCAGGTCGACCTGCTGTGCGTCACCCGCGACGTGTGGAGCCTGCGGCTCAACTCCAACTACGAGCTGCAGCAGAGCCAGCTCACCTACCTCAGCTTCGCGCTGTCCGAGAACAACCTGTTCGGCGCCCGCAAGCTGCTGGCGGCGTCGTTCAAGATGGACCAGGGCGCCTACACGATGGGCCCGCTGTACATCGACAAGAACCTGCTCGGGCGCCACCTCGATCTGCGCGGCACCGGCGGCCCGATCTTCAACCGCCAGAGCGGCCACCTCGAGGGCTCGCAGAGCACGTTGCAGCTGTCGTACCCGCTGTGGACCCTGACCCAGGACTGGGGCGCCGGCCTCGAGGTCAGCCACCGCTTCGCCGTCGAGCGCTCGTTCCGCGGCACCGGGCTGCGCACCTACGACGCGCCCGAGACCCCGGTCGACGACCTGCTGCCGTACCAGTACCAGCAGCGCCGCATCGACGTCGCGGCCTCGGTGGTGCGCGCGTTCGGCAGCGCCGTCGAGCAGCGGGTCCGCGGCGGCTACGAGCTGGCGGTGCGGCGGCCGAGCCTGGTCGACGGCTTCCCCGCCGACCCGGTGCTGATCGAGGCGTTCACGCGCGACGTCTTGCCGCGCTCGGAGCGGACCTCGTCGCTGTTCGTCGGCTACCAGCTGTTCGAGCCCCGCTACCGCAACTTCCAGGACGTCGACACCTTCGAGCTCGCCGAGGACACCCAGATGGGCGTCGCCGCCGACGTCAAGCTGTCGGCGGCGCTGGGCCTCCTGGGCTCCGAGCACGACTTCCTGCGGGTCGCGGCGTCGGCCAGCTACACCGGGCAGCTCGGCGCCGACGGCCTGTGGAAGGTCAAGGTCGCCGGCTCGACCCGGCTCGAGGGCGGCGAGGCGGTCGACGACGTCGCCGAGGTCAACCTCCGGCTGGTCGCGCCCACCTTCGAGGTCGGCCGCGTCGTCAGCCAGCTCCGGGTCGCCGGGCTGTTCCGCGACCGCCAGAACCAGTTCTACACCCTCGGCGGCGACAACGGCCTGCGCGGCTACCCGGTCGGCGAGCTCAGCGGCGACCGCGTCGCGGTGTGGAACACCGAGCTGCGCACCCACGCGGTGCCGGTGTGGTTCATGCGCTGGGGCCTGCTCGCGTTCTACGACGTCGGCGGCGCCGACGCGTCGCTGCGCACGATGCAGCTGCACCACGACGCCGGCCTGGGCCTGCGGATCCTCACGCCTCAGTTCAACCCCGAGGTCTACCGCTTCGACTTCGCGTTCGGCCTCGACGGCGATCGCCGCGGCGAGTTCCGCTTCATCGGCGGCTACACCCAGGCGTTCTGAGCGGCGCCGGGATCTTCCGGCGCGATCGCCCGGCCCCGGGGCCGCCGCGGTCGGGCCGCGGCGCCGCGTGGTACGGTGAGGGACGATGTCCGGCCGGATCACGCTCGGCGCCATCGACGCCGGCTCCAACGCCATCCGGGTCGTCGTCGCCGAGATGCTCAGCGACGGGGCCCGGGTCCCGGGCGGCCCCGGCGTCGCGCTGACCCGCATCGAGGCCGAGCGGGTGCCGGTCCGGCTGGGCCGCGGCGCGTTCACCCGCGGCGAGCTCGACGCCCGCACCATCGACGAGGCCGTCGCCGCCTTCGTCCACTTCCGCGAGCTGTTCGATCGCCACGGCGTCGAGATCTACCGGGCGGTCGCGACCAGCGCGGTCCGGGTCGCGCAGAACCGCGAGGTGCTGCTGCACCGCCTCTACCACGAGGCCGGCATCGAGCTCGAGATCATCGAGGGCGAGGAGGAGGCCCGGCTGGTCCGCAAGGCCGTGGTCCACGCCGCCGGCGCCGGCCAGCCGCCGCGCGGCATCCTCGATCTCGGCGGCGGCAGCCTCGAGGTCAACCTGCGCACCGGCCAGAGCTGGCGCGGCTACTCGCTGCCCATCGGCACGGTGCGCCTGCTCGAGACCTTCGGCCTGTCGGGCGCGCTCGGCGACGCCGAGGCCGGCATGGTCCGGCGCTACTGCGCCACCGTCATCCAGAACGTGCTGCCGCCGCGCACCGGCGACCTGGTCACCGCGTCGGCCTGCGGCGGCAACGCCGACGCGCTGGCACGCATCCTCGTCACCCCCGAGCCGGCGGCCGCCAGCCCCGGCTTCGAGCTGGCGGCGCTGGAGCGCGCGCTGCCCGACCTGCTCGGCCTCGACGTCGAGGCTCGCATGGCCCGCTACGGGGTCCGCCGCGACCGCGCCGAGGTCATCGCGGTGGCCGCGCTGGTGTTCGCCACCGTCGGGCGCCAGCTCGGCATCCAGCGGCTCGAGGCGCCCGGCGTCGGCATCCGCGAGGCCGTCCTGCTCGAGCTGGCCGAGGCCGCCGCCGAGGAGCGGGCCCGCGCCGAGGGCGCCGTCGACAAGGCGCTCTTGACCGCGGCGCGCACGTTCGCCAACCGGGTCGAGCACGACACCAGCCACGGCGAGCGGGTCCGGGTCCTGGCGCGCTCGCTGTTCCAGCAGCTGCGCGACGTCCACCAGCTGCCCGCCGAGCTCGGCGTCATCCTCGAGCTGGGCGCGCTGCTGCACGACGTCGGCGAGGTCGTCCACACCCGCGGCCACCACAAGCACTCCGAGTACATGATCCGCTGGGGCCGCATCCCCGGGCTCGAGGGCGTGCAGCGCGAGATGGTCGCGCTGCTGGCCCGCTGCCACCGCAAGTCGACCAGCGACGTCCGCAAGGTCATCGCCGAGGCCGCGCTGCCCAAGGATCGCCGCGGCCAGCTGCGCCGGCTGATCGCGCTGCTGCGCCTCGCCGACGGCCTCGACTCCGGTCACCGCCAGCGCGTCGAGTCGCTGGTGGCGAGCCGGGTCGGCAACGGCGTCGTCCTCGATCTGACCACGCGCGACGGCCCCGGCCGCGACGACGCCCAGCTGACCCGCAAGGCCGACCTGTTCCAGGAGGAGTTCGGCGTCACGCTGTCGATCACCGTCGGCAAGGCGCTGGCGCCGCCGGTCGCCGATCGCGGCGCCCCGCCGGCGCCGGCTCCCGGCGCGGCCGCGGCCGACGATCCGAGCGCGCGGGCCAACTGACGGCGCGGCCGGCGGGTCGCCGGCACGCGGCTCGCCGTCGACCCGCTAGTGCCGGAACCGGCGGCCGCCCGGGCCGCCCATGCCGGGCGGGCCGGCGTTGGCCGGCACCTTGATCTTGTCGCCGGCCGCGACCCCGCTCTTGACCTCGACGTTGATGCCGTCGGACAGGCCGAGCTCGACGTCGCGCCGCTCGAAGGTCTGCTTGCCGACCTCGACCTCGACGTACGGCTTGCCGTCGGCGAACTGCAAGAGGCCCTCGCGCATCGCCAGCACCTGCCTGGCCTCGTCGAGGACGATGTCGGCGTTGGCCGAGTAGTTGGCGCGGATGAAGACCTCGGGCTTGCGGACGATCGCGGCCTTGATCTCGAACTGGATCGCGCCGTCGACCTCGTTGCCCTTGGGCGAGATGTACTCGAGGGTGCCCTCGAACTGCTCCTTGTCGAGGGCGCCGATCTTGATCTGGAGCTTCATGCCCTCCTTGATCTTGCCGACCTCGGACTCGTCGACCTGACCCTGGAAGATCATGTCGTTCATGTCGGCGACGACGGCGATCGTCGTGCCGGCGTTGAAGTTGTTGGACTCGATCACCGAGAAGCCGACCTTGACCGGGACGTCGATGACCATGCCGTCGACCGTCGAGGTCACGACGATGTTGGAGCCCTTGGCCGAGCGGGTGGCGCCGTCCTTGACCAGCTGCAGGTTCGACACCGCGGCGTCGAGCTCGGCGCGCTTGAGGTCGTAGTCGGTCTGGAACTTGGCGACCTCGGCCTCGGAGACCACGCCCTGGGCGAACAGCTTCTGGTTGCGGTCGAGCTCGCGCTTGGCGTTGGTGAACGCGATCCGCTTGGCCTGGACGTCGCTCTCGGCGCGGTTGAGGTTGACCGCGTCGGGGACGATCTGGATCTTGCCGATCTCGTCACCGGCGTGGACGTACTGGCCGGGCTCGACCGCCAGGGTCTCGAGCACGCCCGAGACCCGCGGCTTGATCTCGACCTCCTGGCGCGGGACGATCGCGCCGGTGGCCACCGTCTTCTTGACGATGTCCATGACCTCGGGGGTCTCGGTCTTCCACACCGTCGGCTTCTTCTGCGACTTGGTGTAGAGGAACCACAGGGTCCCGCCGACCAGGGCGACCAGCACGGTGACGATGATGAGGGGCAGCAGGACGCGTTTCATGTGGTCATTCCGGGGCGGGGGTCACTCGGCGCGGAGCGCCTCGACCGGCTGGATCGACGCGGCGTGGGCCGCGGGCATGAGGCCGGCGATCAGGCCGGCGACGACGAGCAGGCCGGTGGCCTGCCAGGCGGTGGACAGGCCGATCTGCGGCGGCCCCAGCGGGCTGTCGGGCATGTGGGCGATCAGCCAGCCCAGGCCCTCGACCGCGGCGACGCCGCCGACCACGCCGAGGTAGCCGGCGACGGTCGTCAGCGCGACGGTCTCGGAGACGATCATCGCCACGATCGACCACGGCGTCGCGCCCAGCGCCTTGCGCAGGCCGATCTCCTTGGTCCGCTCCTTGACGCTGATCAGCATGATGTTCGACACGCCGATCATCCCGGCCAGCAGCGTCATGACGCCGACGATCCACAGGACGATGTCGATGGCCCAGAACACCGTCTGGATCTTGCCGAACTCCTTCTCGGCGTTGAACGAGCCGATCGCCTGGTCGTCGTCGGGGGCGATCTTGTGGCGCTCGGCCAGCACGCGGCGGACCTCGGCCTCGATCTTGGCGGCGCCGTACTCGGGCTTGGCGACGATCGCGAACCAGCCGACCCGGTCGCCGGCGTGGAACGCCTGCTGGAAGGTCGTGAACGGGATCGTGATCATGTTGAGGTCGCGATCGCCCTCGCCGCCGGTGCGCAGCGAGCCGGTGACCCCGATCACCTGGAAGTAGACGCCGCTGATCTTGATGTACGTGCCGATGGCCTCGGCCCCGGGCGCGTAGAGCTGCTCGTAGACGCCCTTGCCGATGATCGCGACCTTGCGGCGCTCGTCGAGGTCGCCGTCGTCGAGGAAGCGGCCGGCCAGCACCAGCGGGGTCTGGACGTACTGGACCTCGGGGTAGTCGGCCATGACGCCGAAGTTGCCGGTCTTGGTGCCGTAGGTGACGTTGAAGCCGCCGCGGAACCCGCCCAGCTGGTTGCGCGGCGCCAGGTACTGGATGCCCTCGATGCGGCGCAGCGCCGCGATGTCGGCGGTGTCGTACTCGACGTGGCGCCCCGGCTGCAGGCCGCCGTAGGGCATCGACGTGCGCTGGCCCCACACGAAGACCGAGTTGGTGGCCAGGCCGGCGAAGTTGCGCGACACGCCGGCGCGCAGGCTCGAGCCGAACGCCACCATGACCACCAGCATGAAGATGCCCCACCACACGCCGAGCGCGGTCAGCACCGTGCGCAGGCGGTTGGCCTTCAGCGTCGACCAGATCTCCAGCCAGCGGTCGAGATCAACCACGGGGCCTCACTGGTCGCGCAGCGCGACGATGGGGTTGACGCGGGCGGCGGCCCGCGCGGGGAAGTAGCCGGCGAGGGCGCCGGCGACGATCAGGATCACCGTGGCCTTGATCGCCAGGCCGAGGTCGACGGTGGGATCCGAGAAGAAGTCGTTGGCCGGCAGCACCGCGGCGACGAGCTGCAGGATCGCGACCCCGGCGACCAGCCCGACGTAGCCGGCGATCGCGGTCAGGAAGACCGCCTCCTCGACGATCATCGTGATGATCGACGACGGCGTCGCGCCCAGCGCCTTGCGGACCCCGATCTCCTTGGTCCGCTCCTTGACCGCGATCATCATGATGTTCGACACGCCGACGATGCCGGCGACGATCGTGCCGAGGCCGATCACCCACACGAACAGCTCGATGATCTTGAAGATCTTGTTGAACCGGTCGAAGGCCTCGACGTTGTTGCGGACCCGCACCGCCTGCTTGTCGGCGGGCGCGAAGTCGTGGTGCTCGGCCATCAGCGCGATCGCCTGGTCGGCCAGCGCCTGCGACTCCGCGACGTCGGCGTCGCCGACCGTGAACATCAGCATGTTGATGCGGTCGTTGCCGCCGAACGCCCGCTGCGCGGTCGTGATCGGCAGGTAGACCTTGCGCAGCTCGCCTTCGCCACCCTCGTCGGTGAAGACCCCGACGACCTGGAACGCGACCCCGTTGACCTCGATCCACTGGCCCATCGGATCGGCGCCGGGCCCGAACAGGAAGTCGCGCACCGGCATGCCGATCACCGCGACCTTGCGGTGGCCGTCGAGGTCGCGCTGGTTGAGGAAGCGCCCCGCCACCATGATCGTCTTCTCGAGGTAGAGGTGGTCGGGGTGGACCGAGCGGACGTCGAAGCTCGACGACTTGTCGCCGCGCCGCACGATGACCTCGCCGCCGAAGAAGCCGCCGCCGCGGATGCCGTAGCGGCCGGTCAGGTGCTCGACCCCGGGCGCGTCCCGCAGCGCGTCGTAGTCGCCGTTGTCGAAGGTCAGGCGGCGGCCCACCGGGTAGCCGCCGTACGGGATCGTCGTGCGGCCGGCGAACATCCAGATGCTGTTGACCGCGTCGTCCTTGAACTGCTCCTGGGTGCCGTGCGACAGGCCCTGGCCGGCGCCCTGCAGGACCACCAGCATCAAGATGCCCCACGCGACGCTGAGCATGGTCAGGAAGGTGCGCAGGCGGTTGCGCCCCAGCGTCGACAGGATCTCGAGCCAGCGGTCGAGGCTCATGGATCCGCCTCGACCCGGCCGTCCTTGAGGTGGATGACCCGCTGGGTCCGCGCCGCGACGTCGTGCTCGTGGGTGACCACGATCATCGTGATGCCGGTCTGATGGATCTCGGTCAGCAGATCCATGATCTGGTGCGAGGTCTCGGAGTCGAGGGCGCCGGTCGGCTCGTCGGCGAGGATCAGCCGCGGCTTGCCGATCAGCGCCCGCGCGATCGCGACGCGCTGCTTCTGGCCGCCCGACATCTCCGACGGCAGGTGCTCGGCCCAGTCGAGCAGGCCGACCCGCTCGAGGTACTGCATCGCGATCCGGTTGCGCTTCCGGCGCGGCACCTTCTGGTAGTACAGCGGCAGCGCGACGTTCTCGGCGGCGGTCTTGAACGGCAGCAGGTTGAACGACTGGAAGACGAAGCCGAGGAACTTGTTGCGGTAGTGGGCCGCCTTGCGCTCGTTGAGGTCGCGCATGAGCGTGCCGTCGAGCCAGTACTCGCCGCGCTCGTAGCCGTCGAGGATGCCCAGGACGTTGAGCAGCGTCGACTTGCCGGACCCCGACGCGCCCATGATCGAGACCATCTCGCCGGGCTCGATCTCGAGGTCGACGTCGCGCAGGACGTGGAGCGAGTGCGCGCCGACCCGGTAGTACTTGTTGATCTTGTCGAGGCGGACCATGGACACGGGGCTGACCCTGAGTAGCAGGCGAGGCGGGGGGCGAAAAGGCCGCCTCGCGGCATAACTCCCTGGCAAGCCCTGGCCATTCCCGGCGCGGTGGACGCCCCGGCGGGGCGCCTGCGGGGGCCGCCGGCGTGGTCCGCGGTGCCCTCGGGACGGTCCCTAGCCCAGGATCGCGGTCAGGGCGTCCTCGACCTGGCGGGCGGTGGTCTCGGTCATCACCGCGGTGCCGTCGGGGCCGCGCAGCTCGCAGACCGCGGCGTGCTCGCAGCGGTCCAGGCAGCTGCGCACGGTGACGTCGAACAGGGGCAGGCCCTGGTCGCGGCGCCGCTCCCACAGGTCGGTGGCGCGATCGAGGACGTCGAGGGCGCCCCAGCTCTGGCACTTGCCGGCGCACACCACCAGGTTGACCGGGTGCTGGGTCACCTGCTCGACCTCGGAGGCCAGCGCCAGGCCGGCGAGGTAGTGGCTGACCGGCTTGCCGCGCTCGGCGGCGAGGTCGACCAGCGCGCCGGTGTCGACGGGCTCGCCGTCGGCGAGCTCCTCGACCTCCATGCCGAGGCTGGCCAGCTTGGTGAGGTCGAGGTCGCGGTGAGTCGGGGAACGGGTAGGGACGCCCATGGCGGGCGCAGTTCACTACCTCGTGGGCTCGAAGTCCAGCGGGTAGGTCACCGACACGGCCGCGCGCTGGGGGGTGGCCAGCACCAGCTTGCCAACCTCGGTGACCACGCACTGCGCCAGCGCCGGATCGCCGAGGTCGTCGCGGAGGATCGCGAGCTGGCCGAACGCGCCGGTGCGGGGCGCGGCGACGAACCGGACCACCAGCAGGCCGCGCAGCTTGCGATCGCGCTCGAGGGCGGCGGCGTAGCAGGCGGTGATCGCCGGCCGGGTGGTCTCCATGCGGGCGACGACGTCGGCGTGGACCTCGGGCCCGGTGCCGGCGTGGGTGCAGGCCGCGGCGCCCAGCGCAGCGGTGACCGCGACCGCGGCGGCGGCGGCCGCGGGGACGCGGCGGCGGTCGTGACGACGGGGCAGGGGCGAGGTCGGGCTCACGGCATCACTCCTGGGGCACCGCGGTCTTCTTGTCGACCTGGCGGACGATCACGAACTCGACGCGCCGGTTGGCCTCGCGGCCCTCGGGCGAGTCGTTGGGCGCGATCGGCTTGTCCTCGCCGTAGCCCCGGGCGGTCAGGCGATCCTTGGCGATGCCGCGGCCGAGCAGGTACTGCCGCACCGCCTCGGCGCGCTGCTGCGACAGCTCGCGGTTGCGGGCGGCGCCGCCGGTGGCGTCGGTGTGGCCGGCGATCTCGACCGCCTCGATCTGCGGGTTGTCGTCGAGGACGCGCGCGATCTCGTCGAGCAGCGGGTACGAGACCTCGAGGACGCGATCCGAGCCGAGCTCGAACTGGATCTTCTCGGGGATCTCGATGTTCGACTTGGTGATGATCAGCCGCGGCGGCGGCGCCGGCGGCCGGTCGGCCCGGATGTGCATGGGCTCGAACGGCGCCTGCTCGACCGTCACCAGCGAGCAGCCGGCGGCCGCGACGATCGCCGCGGCGGCGACCGCCAGCCCCAGCCACGACGGCCTGCGCGCTGCGAGCGGCGTCATCGCGACGATGCTACCACCACGCCGCGCCGGCGGCGGTGACGACCGCGTGGCGCGGCGGTCACCGCGGCGCCGGTCACGGGGTCGCGATCACCAGCCGACCCAGCGGCGCGGTCGCCGGATCGATCTCCTCGTAGACCATGTGAGCGCCGGTACCGCTCGAGGTCGCGGCGATGTGGAAGCCGTCGAGCGCCGGGCCGCTCGCCGCCGCGCTCGGGGTCCAGGTGCCGCCGCTGCGGCGCGCGATCACCAGGTCGGCGGTGAGGCCGTCCTGGTACAGCGCCACCGGGCCGGCGCCGTCGAGGAAGATCGCCGCGCCCGCGCCCACCGGGTGGGGCCGATCGTCGGGCCGGACGCCGTCGTCGACCAGCTCGACCGGGCCGGGCGACCCGGTCATCGCGTTCCACGTCGTGTAGTAGACCTGATCGCCGAGCGCGTCCTGGTAGACGACGTGGACCGTGCCGCCGCCGTCGACCACCGCGCTGCACCACATGCCGCGATCGTCGTCGCCGCCGCCGTCGAGCACGGTCTCGGCGAAGCCGGAGCCGCTGTCGACCGCGACCACCAGGGCGGTGCGGACGCGATCGTAGTAGACCGCGGCGAGGCGGCCGTCGGGCAGCGCCAGCAGGGTCACGAACAGGCCGGTGCCGCCGGGCAGGTCGGTCGCGGTCGGCGTCGCGATCTCGGCGACGCACGCGCCGGTGACGCAGACCTCGCCGGTGGCGCAGGCGTCGCCGCAGTCGCTGGACTCGGTGACGCACGTCTCGGGATCGCCGGCGGCGGCGCCGGCGACGCAGCTCTGGCCGCTGCCGCACAGGCCGGCGCAGCTGCTGGGCGCCGCCGCGATCACCGAGACGTTCCACTCCTGATCGCCGGGGTCGACGCTGGTGGCGTGGGCCAGGCGCAGCTCGGTCTGCTTGCCGGCGCCGGCGGCGACGTTGGTGGCCAGGTACGCGATCGCGGGGCGGCCGGCGTCGTCGATCGCGATCGAGGCGTCGCGGCCGAGCTCCTCGGTGTCCGAGGCGTCGACGACGTAGCTGCGCCAGCCGCCGTCGTCGCCCTCGAGCGCGACCTTGAGATCGAGGTGGTCGCGATCCTGGTAGGCGATCCGGACCTTGCCGCTGGCCAGCGCCACCGAGGTCCACGCCCCGACGTTGGGGCCCGAGCCCTCGACGCCGCCGCGGTAGGTCGCGGGATCGTAGGTCGGGGTCGCGTCGGGCACGCCGTCGATCGCGACGTACGTGGGCTCGCCGGTGCCGAGCTCGACCAGCACGAGGTCGCCGAGGCCGCGATCGTAGGTGGTCGCGACCGTGCGGGTGCCGTCGCTGGCGATCGCGTTCCACCGGCCCAGGGCGCCGTGCGCGATCTCGCCGGGCAGGCAGTCCTGGTCGCCGCACGGCGCCGCGGCGCTGCCGCAGTCGCAGCCGGGGCCGGCCAGCGCGCCGGCGGCGACGACCAGCGCGACGCCGAGCAGGCGGGCGTGCCGCCCGCGGCGGGCCGTCGGGCGGGGCGCAGCGCGGGCGCGGCGCGGCGGCGTCGCCGCGGCCACAGCCCCAGCGCGCCGGCGACGACGAGCACGAGGCCGTCGCCGGGGCCGGGGCCGCCGGTGGCGCAGCCGCAGCCGGCCTGGCCGGCCTGGCCGTGGAACGCGCCGCCGCGGCGGGCGTGGTCGGCGGGGCCGTGGATCAGCGCGTCGCCGATGGGCACGTCGATCACCGCCGGGGTCGGATCGGCGGAGCGCGGGTCGCCGGCGCGCCGGGCCCGGACCTCGATGCGGTGGGTGCCGGGCAGCCAGAAGGTGCGCGGCGACACCGTGCGGCGCGCGGCGCGGTCCCACGGCGACCACAGGCCGCCGTCGACGCGCAGCTGCCACTCCAGGTCGGGCTCGCTGCCGCCCAGCGCCAGCTCGGCGCGCGGCCGCGCCGCCGGCGTCCACGCCGCGGGCTCGGTGAAGACGTCGTCGTCGGGCTCGGCCAGCGCGGTCAGCTCGACCTGGGTGTCGACCTGCGACGAGAGCGGCGCCGGCGCCGCCGCCGCGACCGACAGGTCGCCGAAGATCGCCAGGTAGCTGTTGCTGTCGACCGCGGTGATCGACGTGACGTCGATCTGCAGGCCGCCCAGCGACGGCAGCGCGAACGAGCCCAGGCTGCCGGCCAGCTGCGGCAGCGCCAGCTCGAGCAGGGTGGGGAAGACCGCCGCGAGATCCTCCGGCGACTCCAGCACCGCGTCGGTGTTCTTGACCGAGATGTTGCTGAACGCGCCGTCGAGATCGCCGAGCACCGGGGTCAGGCCGTCGGCGCCGACCTCCATGCCGATCGGCAGGTGGACGTCGGCGACCACCGTGAACAGCCGGATGTACTGGTCCTCGATGGCGGCGAAGAAGTCGAGCTCCATCGCCTCGAAGGTGATGTCGAGCAGCGGCTCGTCGACGACGCGGGTGCCGTTGTCGTCGCGGAAGGTGTTGGCGCCCAGGACGATCACCGGCGGGCGCTGCGGCCGCAGCCCCATCGCCACCGGCGCGGTGCGCTCGACCATGTCGCCGAGCGACGGCGCCACCAGGCCGATCGTGTCGGTGTTGAGCAGCGCGACGGTGCGGGTGCCCAGGGTCAGGCACAGGATGCCGCCGTCGTAGGCGGCGTACGCGAAGTCGTCGAGCTGGCTCTGGTGGACGCCCAGCGCGATGTCGAACGGATCGCCGGTGTCGGGCCGGGTGTTGCCCTGGAAGAACGCCGACGGCGGGATCGTCACCGGCGCCGGCGCGGTCGCCGGCGGGCCGCAGCGATCGTGCGGCGTCCCCGCCGGCAGCATGCCGCCGAGCATGCCCATCGCGACGCCGTTGCTGTCGGTGGTCGCGTAGCCGCCGGTGACCTCGTAGAGGTCCATCGACCCGGTCGTGCCGGGCGACAGCGACGCGAACAGCGCGCTGCCCGCCATCCGCCCGGTGATGCCGAGCTCCTGCAGGCAGGTGTCGTCGGCGCGCATGCAGACGTTGTCGGTGCAGGCGGCGGCGAACGGGCCGCACTCGGCGACGTCGCCCGACGGGCACGCCTTGCACACCTGGTTGGCGATGGCGTCGTGGATCGCGCTCTCGAACGTCGACACCAGCGTGTCGCGGAACAGCCCGATGCCGAGGCCGGCGAGCAGGCAGACGAAGTCGCCGTCGAGGCTGATGTCCTGGTTGTCGAGCTGGGTCATGACGACGTCGCCGACCTCGATGCGCGTGGTCCCGGCGTCCGGGTCCTGCGCCAGCGTGATCGGGACGTCCATCTTGATGTCGTGGTTGGCGCCCGGCTCGGTGTCGATCACCATGCCGCAGTCGCTGGAGATGCCGACCGGCACCGGCATCTGGGTGCGGACCCGCGCCCGGATCGTCAGGTTCAGCTTCGACTGGCCCTGGACCGGCACGATCTCCATGCGCGGCGCGTCGCCGGGCTGGGCGGCGAGGTCGATCTCGATCGGCCCGCACGGCGACACCGGCTGGCCGTTCTGGCAGCACACCGTGGGCGTGCCGCTGCAGTCGGCGGGGACGTCGAAGGTGAGCGCGCCGCCGAGCAGGCCGGCGACCAGCGCCGCCGGATCGGCGGTCACCGCGGCCAGGCCGGTCTGCGAGATGCGCAGCTGGCCGGCGTTGGGCGTGCGTTCGGCGGCCGGAAAGCCGCCCGGGATGGGCGTCATCCCGTTGCATCCCCCGCCGCAGCCGAAAAGATTCACGGCCGCGGCGGCCAGCGCCACCGCGGAAAGTCGAAGCTTCAACATGTCAGGCTCCCCAGCCCGTGCGAGCGGGCTGGCGCGATCGAAGACCAGCCGTGAGCGCGGGTCAAGGACCGGGCGCCGACGCCGTCTGTCATCCGGCCCGCGCTGTGGCCGATCTCGCACCGGCGCGTGAGGCGCGCGGGAGATCGGCGGCCGCGGGCGCGCCGCGGCGGCCGGCGCGGTCGCGGTCGGTCAGTTTGGCTCGGGGACGGGCAGCCCGACCTCGAGCAGCAGGTCCTCGAGGTGCGCCGACAGGCCGGCGCGGCGACGGGTGACCCGATCGGGCGCCATCATCTCGTGCAGGCGCCGCCGCGCCTCGTGCATCCGCCACGCGATCGTGCCCTCGGAGCAGCGCTGCACCACCGCGACCTCGCCGTGGGACATGCCCTGCAGCGACACCAGCACCACGGTCGTGCGCATCTCCGGCGGCAGCGAGTCGAGGCCGCGCAGCAGGCGGGCGTAGGTGCGCCGCAGCTCGGCGGCGCGGCGCGGATCGCCGGCGGCGTCGATCTCGACGGCCAGCTCGACGCGCGGATCGTCGAGGGGCTCCTCGCCGCGGCGGGCCTTGTCGCGCCGCTTGTTGAGCGACCGGTTGACCGCCATGCGGTACACCCAGGTGAAGAACTCGCTGCGGCCCTCGAAGCTGTCGAGGGCGCGGAACGCCGACAGGAACACGTCCTGCGCGATGTCCTCGGCCTCGCTGGCCGAGCCGGTGAGGTGCAGCGCCAGCGCCACGATGCGATGCCGGTAGCGACGCACCAGCTCCTCGAAGGCGCGGGCGTCCCCGGCCTTGGCGCGAGCCACCAGGCTTGCGGCGGCTGCGCCCTCGCGCTGGGCATCCGACATCGACATGCGTACTTTAGACGCGCGACGGCCCCGACGGCTTGGTGAAATCACCCGATCGCGGTGAGCCCCGTGATCTCGGTCAGTTGAGCGCGGAGTCGCGGGCGCCGGCGGGGGAGGCCAGCGAGAACGCGGCGATCTCGGCGTCGAACGCGGTGCCGTCGTCGCGGAACATCCGGTAGCTGCCGTGCATCGTGCCCACGGGTGTGTCCAGCACGCACCCCGAGGTGTACTGGAAGCTCTGGCCCGGCGCGAGGCGCGGGGTCTCGCCGACGACGCCGTCGCCGCGGACCTCCTCGACCACGCCGCGGCCGTCGGTGATGACCCAGTGCCGGGTCTTGAGCTGCGCCGGCGCGACGCCCTCGTTGACGATGCGGACCGTGTACGCGAAGACGTAGCGATCGTCCATCGGCGACGACTGCTCGGCGAGGTAGTGGGACCGGACCGTGATGCGGATGCCCTCGGTCATGACAGAGGAGACGGGCTCGGCGACGGGGGTGGGCACGGACCGAATCTGCCCCCAATCGCCGCGGAAGAAAAGGCCGGCTGCGACACCGTGTCGCTCGTGTATGCTGCCCGCCGAGGAGGTCCCATGCGTCGTACTGCCCTGGCCTGCGTCCTGTTCGCGATCGCCACCACCGCCGCCTGCGGCGATCCCGGCGCCGGCACCGGCGACGACGACGTCGCGCCCGACGCCGCCGCCGCGCCCGACGCCGCGCCCGACGGCTGGGAGACGCTGATCGCCGCGGACTGGACGCTGCCGCCCGGCGAGGGCTACTTCTGCATGCGCAAGACCGTCACCGAGGACGTCTGGGTCAAGGCGTTCCACGGCACCGTGCCGCTGGGCAGCCACCACAGCGTGCTCACGATCGGCGACCCCACCGTCGCGGACGGCCTGACCCCGTGCGACGCCGGCACCAACCAGCCGGCGATGATCTACGGCAACGCCGTCGGCACCAACGACGTCGTCATGCCCGACGGCGTCGCGATCAAGGTGCCCGCGGGCAAGCAGCTGCTGCTCAACATGCACCTGTACAACACGCAGCCGTCGATGGATCTCAGCGGCACCTCCGCGGTCCAGGTCCAGCGCCTGCCCGCCGACCAGATCGCCTCGGTCACCGAGGCCGAGATCGTCCTGATGGGACCTGTCAGCTTCGACATCCCGACCGGCGACCACGACGTCGTCGGTGGCTGCACGATGACCGGCGACGCCCACCTGTTCACGGTCAACCCCCACATGCACCGCCTCGGCGTCCACGCCAAGGTCGTCGCCAAGCGCGCCGCCGGCGACGTCGTCATGCACGACGGCGCCTACGCCTTCGACGACCAGCGCTTCTACCCGTTCGATCCGATCGAGGTCCACCAGGGCGACAAGGTCGAGATCACCTGCAGCTACCACAACGACACCGGCGCGTCGGTGCCGTTCGGCGACTCGACCGACGAGGAGATGTGCTTCGCGTCGACCTATCGCTACCCGGCGCTGGGTGGCTCGTTCGGCCCGGTCTGTCCGTTCTGATCGGGGGAGCGCCGCTCCCCCGAACCCCCATCTCTGGCGAGACCGCGGACGATGAGATCCGCACCGGGCGCGCCGAGCGCGCCCTTCCGGAGGAGGTGGCGCGGGCTCCGGGCCTGCGCCCACAGGGACCGGCTCCGCGTCTTCGGCCGCGGTCAGGTCCGCTGCAGGCGGTACAGCTCGAGGATCGCCCCCTCGGCGTGGATCTCGGCGGTGGTCTAGAGGACGTACGTCCCGGGCTCGACGTCGATGCGGGTGGCGTTGCCGCTGTAGCGCTTGCGTCCGAGGATGTCGTCGGGGTCGGCGTCGCCGTCGACCAGGAACAGTGCCCGGCTCTTGCCGACGACCACCCGCTTGCGGGTCTTCTTCCAGCGTGCCTCCGGCACCGCGAGCGCGATCGCCACGGCCTGGCCGAGGTCATCGGCGGCGAGCTGTCGATAGACGATCAGCTGATCGTCGTGGACCAGGAACCCCGACGGATCCGGCGAGTCGAACACGACGCCGCGCTTGCCCTTGGCGTCGTCATCGCCGCCGACCAGCAGCACCTGGTCGCCCTCGCTCTCGGCGAGCTCGAGCGCCTTGGCGAGCTTCCTCGCCGCGGCGGTGGGACCATCCGGGCCAGGAGGCCTCCCCACGGCCGCGCGTGCCACGCGGTCTCGCAGCCCCCGGGCAGGACCAGCACCGGGCCCTCGAGGTCGACGAGCCGCGGCGCCTCGTCGCCCGCACCGGCCTGGTGCGGCATCAGGGCCGTGATCGCCGCTGCCCGGAGCCGGGCCCACGCCGCCGGGGCGTGCGCGGAGATCACGAGGGGGCCGTGGGTGTGCAGCGAGTCGCCGATCCAGCGCGCCATGGGTCCGTGAAATTGTGCTCGCCATCCCGCGCGATCCAGCGCCCCGCGCGCGATTCCACCGGGCGCCCGAAAGCGGCTCGGGGGAGCCGCGCAGGCTCCCCCGAGGGTGACGGTCGTCGGCGTCGACGCCGGTGACGCTAGGTGCGGTCGTTGATGTCGACGTACGGGCGCTGGTTCTCGCCGCTGTAGATCTGCCGCGGGCGGCCGATCTTGGTCGACGGATCCTCGACCATCTCCTTCCAGTGGGCGATCCACCCGGGGAGGCGTCCCAGCGCGAACATCACCGTGAACATCGGCGTCGGGATGCCGATCGCCTTGTAGATGATGCCGCTGTAGAAGTCGACGTTGGGGTAGAGCTTGCGGCCGACGAAGTACTCGTCCTTGAGGGCCGCCTCCTCGAGCTCGCGGGCGACGTCGAGCAGCGGGTCCGACACGCCGAGGTGATCGAACAGCTGGTCGGCCATCTTCTTGAGGACCTTGGCGCGCGGGTCGTAGTTCTTGTAGACCCGGTGACCGAAGCCCATCAGGCGCCGGTTGCCCTTCTTGTCCTTGATGTCGGAGACGAACTTCTTGACGTCGCCGCCCGAGGTCGAGATGTCCTCGAGCATCTCGACGACCTCCTGGTTGGCGCCGCCGTGCAGCGGGCCCCACAGCGCCAGGATGCCGGCCGCGACCGCGGCGTAGACGTTGGCGCCCGAGCTGCCGACCAGGCGCACCGTCGAGGTCGAGCAGTTCTGCTCGTGGTCGGCGTGCAGGATCAGCAGCTGGTTGAGCGCCTTGACCACCAGCGGATCCGGCTCGTACGGCTCGGCCGGCACCGCGTACATCATGTGCAGGAAGTTCGCGCAGTAGGTCAGCGCGTTCCGCGGGTACATGATCGGCTGGCCGATGCTCTTCTTGTAGGCGAACGCGGCGATCGTCCGCACCTTCGACAGGATCCGCGTGATGTGCAGCTCCATCGGCGCGTTGCGGTCGAGGCAGTCCGGGTAGTACGCCGACATCGAGCTCACCATCGCGGCGAGCACCGCCATCGGGTGGCTCGACGACGGGAACCCGGCGTAGAAGTGGTGCATGTCCTCGTGCACCATCGAGTGGTAGGTGAGCTGCTTCGAGAAGTCCGTCAGCTGGGTCGCCGTCGGCAGCTGGCCGTGGATCAGCAGGTACGCGGTCTCGACGAACGTCGACTTCTCGGCGAGCTCCTCGATGGGGATGCCGCGGTAGCGGAGGATGCCCGCTTCGCCGTCGATGTACGTGATCGCGCTCTTGGTCGCGCCGGTGTTCATGAAACCGGTGTCGAGGGTCACGTACCCGGTGTCGGCGCGCAGCGATCGGATGTCGATCGCGTGCTCGTTCTCGGTGCCGACGACGACGGGCAGGTTGACGGTCCGGCCGTCGTCGAGGGTGAGCTTGGCAGTCTTGTCGGCCATGGGTGCTGCTCCCGGTACTAGCGAGGTGACGGTGTGATGCCGCATCGCACGGACACGGCTCGGCCGGAAGGTACCAGAACTGCCTCGATCGACCAGCCGACCGGCCCCCGAAAATCGGCGACGGTCGCGTACGATGCGGCGGTGCCGCGCGCTCCGTGGTTCGCCTATGTGCTGGTGTCGGTGCGGACGCGCCGCACCTACGTCGGCGTGACCACCGACGTCGTCCGTCGGACACGCCAGCACAACGGCGAGCTCGCCGGCGGGGCCCGCTCGACCCGGGCCGGCCGGCCGTGGCGGGTCGGGGCCCTCCACGGTCCCTACGCGACCCGTGGCGAAGCCCAGTCGGTCGAGCACGCCCTGCGCCGGCGACGCGGCCTGCGCCGCCTGGACGAGTTCGGCTAGAGTGGACGGGTGACCGCCTCGGCCGAGCCCCAGGACAAGCTGGTCTGGCGGGTGTCGTCGTCGCTCGACTCCGCCAAGCCGGGCGAGGTCCTGCTGCTCGACGACCAGGGCCGGGTCCTGGGCCCGCGCGCGATGCGCCGGGCGTCCCTGGTCGGCTGGGGCGTGGTCGGCAGCGTGGTCGGGGTCGGCGCCGGCGCGGTCGGCGTCCTGGTCAGCCCGATCGCGGCGATCGTGGTCGGGGCCATGACCATGGGGTTCCTGCTGTGGCAGCTGCGCCACGGCCGCGAGTTCCAGCGCGCCCTGGCCCTGGCCTCGGCCGGCCGCCGCGACGAGGCGTTCGCGATCGTCACCGAGCTGGAGCGGCGTCAGCTCGGCAACCAGTTCCCGCCGTTCATCGACTACCTGGCCGGCAAGCTGGAGTGGCAGCGCGGCCACTTCGAGGCGGCGCTGGCCCGCTACGAGCGGGCCCTGGGCGCGCTGGGCCGGATGCGCGGCCGCGGCCGCGGCATGTACTGGATCTGCACCTTCGACCGGGTCCAGCTCATGGCCGCGATGGGCAACCTCGCCGCCGCCCGCGCCGCCCGCGCCGAGCTCGAGGACGCGCCTCGCGGCGACTACTTCGCCATGGAGCTGGCGCTGACCGACCTGATGATCGCGTTCCACGCCCAGGACGCGACGCTGCTGCCCGGCGACGACGAGCTCTACGAGTGGGCCAAGGCGGCGCTGCGGACCAGCCGGTTCGGCGCCAGCGTCGTGCTGCTGGCGTGGGCGTTCGGCGAGCGCGGCGACACCGACATGGCCCAGCACATGCTGCGCGAGGCGCCGTCCCGGCTCGAGACCGAGTTCCTGCCCGAGACCGCGCCGGCGCTCCACGCCTGGCTCGGCGAGCGCCTCGACGGCGGCGCCGCCGCCGAGGTCGACGAGCTGGCGGCGCGGATCGACGCGGTCGAGAGCGGCGAGTGACCGCGCCGCGCCTGCGCGGCCTGGTCGACGCCGACCGCGCCGCCGGCCCCGACGACGCCGCGCTCCACGCCCTGCACGTCGCCACCGCCGGCGCCCATCCGGCGATGGCCGCCGCCGAGCTGGCGGCCAGCCTGCGCGATGCCGGCCGCGACCACGGCCGGCGCGTCGTGATCGCCGAGCGCGACGGCGCCGTGGTCGGC
The DNA here is from genome assembly GCA_020633495.1 of Kofleriaceae bacterium. GTDB lineage: Bacteria > Myxococcota_A > Polyangia > Haliangiales > Haliangiaceae > WYBA01. The sequence continues at coordinate 91,344 of JACKDR010000026.1, forward strand.
GGCGCCGGCTGGGTCGAGGCGCCGCCGTGGTGCTTCGGCGCCCCGCTGATCGCGGCGGCGGCCGACGTCGCGGCCGCGCTGATCGACCACGTCGTGGCGCGTGCCCGCGCCTGCGGCGCCCGCCACCTGCGGATCTCGGCGTACCCGGGCGAGTCTGGCAAGCGCGCCGCCCTGGTCGCCGCCGGGCTGACCCCGGCGCTCGACTTCCTGACCCTGGCCCGGCCGCTGGCCCCCGGCGACGGCGCGCCGTGGCGGGGCCGGCTGCACCGGCGACGGTGGGCCGAGCTCGACGTCGATCGCTTCACCGCGCTGTCCAACGCCGCCTTCGAGGGCGTCGCCAACGCGCCGCCGATGGCACGCGACGCGGTCGCCGAGCTGCTCGCCGGCGACGGCGTGGTCCGCGACGCCACCGCGGCCTACGTCGACGACGCCGGCGCCTACCAGGCGTTCGTCGTCGTGCTCGCCGAGGGCGAGGGCGACGGCCGCCACGCCGTCGTCGACAGCATCGGCGTCGCCGCCACCGGGCGGGGCCAGGGCCTGGGCCGGGCCGTGCTCGACGACGCCCTGGCCGCGGCCGCGGCCGCCGGCTTCGGCGAGATGCGCGCGCTGATCGCGTCGCAGAACCACGCGTCGCTGGCGCTGCACGGCGCGCGCGGGTTCACCGAGCGGGCGCGCCGCTCGGTGTTCCAGCTCGAGCTGTGACCGGCGCGCGGCGCGCGCGGCCCGCTACTCGAGCGTGATGAACGGGGCCTGGCCGAACGGCGTGTCGAAGCGGTGGGTGTAGCCGAGGCCGAAGTAGACCGTCGAGCCGACCTTGTCGAGGCCGTAGTCGCGCGGGTCCATGGCGTAGTCACCGACCGCCGGCAGGTACACGTTGAAGCCGGGCGTGAACGACAGCACGTGCTCCCACTTGGGCCCCAGCGCCAGCGAGAAGCCGACCTCGCCGCGGATGCCGAAGGTGGCCATGCGGACCTGGTCGTTGCCGCTCTGCGGCTGCAGGCCGGTGAGCTGGGCGCCGACCAGCGGGGTCACGCAGATCCGGCCCACGCACTTGGCGTGGACGTAGGCGGCGGCGCCGAGGTCGATGATGTCGAGCGGATCGAGCGCGGCGTCGGCGCCGATCGTCGTGAAGCCGAGGTAGCCCTGGACGCCGACCTTGCGGGCCGGCATCAGCATGTAGTCGACGTAGGCGCGGAAGCCGCCGCCGCTCGACGCGTAGTCGCCCTCGTTGCCCATCGTGCTCGACGCCGCGAACAGGTTGGCGCCGATCGTCCAGGTGTAGTCGTGCTGCGGCGGCTTGGTCGCGAACAGCGACGCCGGCGGGGGCGCCGCCGAGTACTTGTCGAGGTCGACCGGGGTCTGGCCGGTGCCGCCGCCGCCGCCGGTGGTGCCGTCGCCGCCGCCGCCGCCGGTGGTGCCGTCGCCGGTGGTGCCGTCGCCGGTGCCATCGCCGGTGCCGTCGCCGGTGGTGCCATCGCCGGTGCCGTCGCCGCCGCCGGTCGAGCCGTCGCCGCCGCCGCCGCCGGTGCTGGTCGACGCGATCTGCGCGCGCAGCTTGGCCGGGTCCTGACCCATGCCGCGCAGCTGCTTCTCGACCAGCTCGAGGACCTGCTTGGTCTTCTTGGTGACCTTGTCGTCGGCGCCGGCGACGCTGACCGCGTCGCACGCCTGCAGCGCCAGGCCGTAGCGGCCGCTCTCGTAGTAGGCGACGCAGAGGTTGAAGTAGTACTTGCCCTCCGGCGACAGGATGATCGCCTGCTGGTACTTGTCGATCGCCTCGTCGTACTTGGGCGGCGTCTCGAACATCAGGTCGCCGGCCTGGGTGGAGAGCTCCTCGGCGCGAGGGTCTCCGGCGCGGGCGGCCCCGGGGGCGGTGAGCAGACAGGTCGCGACCGTGGCAGCGAGCAGGCCGCCGCGGACGAGGGAACCAGGCCAAGCGATCATACGTATCCTCCCGGGGTGTCGGGTTCGGTCGGGGGTTGGACGTCCCGACCGGTCCGACATTTCGACGCCACACGGACGACGTGACGTCGATCGCGAGCATATCGCGTCCGCCGTGCGGCGTCACGCGACCGCGTCGTGCCGGGCATCACGCCGGGACGGCGATCACTGGTGCCCGGACTTGCCGGACTTGGCCGTCCGGGCCGGCTTGAGCGCCTCGGCGACCAGCATGCGCGCCGCGGTGTGGGCCTTGAGCCACCACAGGTCGGTGTTGCCGAGGACGACCGCGACCGAGATCGCGGGGTCGTCGGCGGGCGCGAACCCGACGAACCACGAGTACTGCAGGGGCAGCGGCTCGTCCCGCGACAGCGTGCCGGTCTTGCCGGCGACCTTGACCGAGCGGGGCAGGCCGTCCTTGCCGCGGAACGCCTTGGCGGCGCTGCCCGAGTCGCAGGTCTCGACCATCATCGCCGCGACCGTGCGCGCGACCTTGGCCGGCAGCACCCGCGTCGACGGCGCCGCGGTCAGGTCGTGGCGGCCGCCGTCGTCGACGATGGCGTCGACCAGGCGCGGCGTCACCATCTCGCCGCCGGTGGCGAAGGTGTTGGCGAGCAGCGCGCCGCCGACCGGCGACAGGTACGTGCCGGTGAAGCCGGCCGCGGTCTTGCCGAACTCGACGCCCTTGGCGTCGGGGATCTCGCTGCGCCCGGCCTCGCCGCCCATCGACCACGCCGGCAGGTCGCCGCCGAACGACAGGGCCTCGGCGGTCTCGCGCAGGCGCGCCGGCTCGAGGTGCTGGTGGGCCAGCTTGGCGATGATCGCGTTCTGCGAGTGGGCCAGGCCGTAGCTGAGGTCGGCGCACTTGTTGTCGTGCTTGTCGTCCTCGAGGTTGGACGCCATCACCGAGCGCAGGCCGCCGTGGTAGCAGACCTTGCCGTGCGGATCGACGCCGGCGTCGATCATCGCCGACGCGCTGACCAGCTTGAACACCGAGGCCGCGGGCGCCCACGCGGTGTTGACCAGGCCGAGGTCGACGATGCCGTCCTTGCCGCCCTTGGGATCCTCGGTGCGGCGCCCGGCGTAGGCCAGGATGCGGCCGTCGGTGGCGGTGATGACGACCGCGCCGCGCGGCGCCTTGGCGCGGGCCAGGACCTTCTCGGCGGCCTGCTGCAGCGTCGGATCCAGCGTGAGCACGGCGCGGCGGCCGCCGTCGAGCGGGACCTCGTAGTGGTCGCCGACCAGCTCCATGCGGGACAGGTCGAGGCTGCCGGCCAGCGCGGCGTCGCCGGGCAGGTCGCGGCGCGCCGCGCGCTTGCCGCGCGCCTTCTTGCCGGCGTCGCGGGCGGCGGGCTCGCCGCCGCGGGTCGCGGCCTCGGCGGCCTCGGCGACCCGGGCCGGCGCCGCGGCCAGCGCGGTGCCCCCGATGCGGGCGGCCACCGGATCCTCGGAGCCGCCGCCGGCGAGGGCGGCGGCGCCGACCCCGATCCCGATCGCGAGCGCGAGGTTGCGAACGAGCTTGGGCCTCGACAGGAGCATCGGCGTCGTCCCTTTTAGCCCGTGATCACCGCGCCGGGCAAGAATCCCGCGGTGCTGGGGGCGCGGGGGCCCATTCCTCGCTATCTTCCCCGCCGTGACACCCCAGCACCTCGCCCCCCGGCTGCGCCTCGTCGCGCTGGGCCTCGGCGTGCTCGGCGCCGGCTGCGGCGGCAAGAGCCGCGGCGCCGCGCACGCCCAGCCGATGCCGGTGCCGTCGATCGGGGTCGGCGAGTGCGGCCAGCCCGAGAGCGCGGGCGTCCTCGGCGACCACCCCGACCTGGTCCACGCCGACCGCGACCTCGACGGCGACGGCCAGCCCGAGGTCGTGGTGGCGGATCGCTCGATGTGCAGCCCCGAGGGCAACTGCTACTGGAACGTCTTCGTGCGGCCGCCCGCCGGCGCCGCCGACACCTGCCAGCGCTTCGCCGGCACCCTCGCCGGCACCGCGCTCGAGCCCACCGGCGGCACCGGCGAGGACCGCTACGCCGACCTGCGCGGCTACTGGAAGCTCACCGGCGGCGGCCGCGTCCTCTTGCAGGAGTACCGGTTCCGGCGCGGCGGCTACCAGGTCGTCGATGCGATCATCTGTAGGCGCGAGGGCGATGATCGCCTCCTCTGCGCCGAGGCCGACGACGGCGCCGAGCCCGACGCCGCGCTCGGGGGCGCCCCGTGACCCGGGCTTTGGGATAGGATCGAGGCACCTCCCTTGAGCGACACGGGCCGCCAGAAGACGGTCGTCACCGCGATCTCCAAGATCAGCGACCGTCCGGTCGCCAAGGAGGCGTGCCTGGTCGTCATCTACGGGATGGAGCTGGGCAAGAAGTACAACCTCAACCGGCCCCAGATCATCATCGGCCGGTCGTCCAAGGCCGACATCCAGATCGATCAGGAGTCGGTGTCGCGCAACCACTGCAAGATCATCAACACCGGCAAGGCGATCCTGCTGCGCGACATGGGCTCGACCAACGGCACGTACATCAACGACGAGCTGATCGACGAGTACGTGCTCAAGGACGGCGACTTCATCAAGGTCGGCCGCTGCATCTTCAAGTTCCTCAGCGGCAACAACATCGAGAACGCGTACCACGAGGAGATCTATCGCCTCACGACGATCGACGGCCTCACCCAGATCTACAACAAGCGCTACTTCCTCGAGACCCTCGAGCGCGAGATCGGGCGGGCCCAGCGCTACGGCCGCGACCTGTCGCTGATCATGTTCGACATCGATCACTTCAAGCAGGTCAACGACAGCTTCGGTCACCTCGCCGGCGACTACGTGCTCAAGCAGCTGGCGTCGGTGATCAAGACCCGGATCCGCCGCGAGGACGTCCTCGCCCGCTACGGCGGCGAGGAGTTCGCGATCGTCCTGCCCGAGATCGACCACTACAACGCGATGCACTTCGCCGACAAGATCCGCAAGCTGACCGAGAAGGCCAGCTTCAAGTTCGAGGACACCGAGATCCCGGTGACCGTGTCGGTCGGCGTCACGACGCTGACCCGCGACGTCACCGAGGCGCTGGAGTTCATCAAGATCGCCGACGACCACCTCTACGCGGCCAAGAACGCGGGCCGCAACCGGGTGGTGGGGTGACCGCGCCCGGCGCGGGTGGTACCGAGGGGACGCCGACCGAGGGCGCGCAGGCAGGTCGGGACGACCGCGGCGACCAGGTCCGCCGCCAGCGCCTGGTCGAGCTCGTGGTCCACGACCTGCGCAACCCGCTGGCCGCGCTGCTCGGCAACCTCGAGCTGATGCGCGAGGAGCTGGTCGACGCCACGGTCACCGCGACCGTGCGCGAGAGCCTCGACGACTGCTCGCAGCTGGCGACCCGCGCGCTGTCGCTGGTCGCGTGCATCCTCGACACCGCCGAGCTCGAGGCCGGCGACCTGCGGGTCGAGCGCGCGCCGGTCGACGTCAACGAGCTGGTCGAGCGCGCCCGCCAGCGCAACGCCGCCGGCATCCGCATCCGCGACGTCCGCTTCGAGGCCGAGGTGCCGGCGCGGTTCGCGGCGTCGCTCGACGCCAGCCTGGCCGAGCGCGTGCTCGAGCACCTGCTCGACAACGCGCTGCGGTTCGCGCGCCGCGGCGGCCGCGTCGTCGTCACCGCCCGCCACGACGGCGACTGGGTCGAGATCGCGGTCGGCAACGACGGGCCGCCGGTGCCGGCGCGCGAGCGCGAGACGATCTTCGGCCGCCACTACCGGACCGAGGCCCGTCGCGCCAGCGCCCACCGCGGCCTCGGCCTGTACTTCTGTCGGCTCGCGGTCGAGGCCCACGGCGGCACGATCGCGGTCGAGCAGCGCGGCGATCTGGGCGCGGTGTTCGTGGCCCGGTTCCCGCCGGGGTAGCGACCGGGGACGGCGGCGGTGTCGACCCGGCAGGTCGCCGCGCCGGCCGGGCCCGCGCCGTGATACCGACGGGCATGCGCACCCCGCGTCCGTTCCGCGTCCGCCTGCTGCTCGCCCTCGCCGTGGTCCCGCTCGCCGTCGCGCCGGCGGCCTGCAGCAAGAAGCCGTCGGGCAAGTGCGACAAGTACGCCGACATGGAGGTCCGCTGCGGCGACACCAACGGCGAGGGCGTGCGCTCGGTCGCGCGCTCGTTCTGCGAGGCGTCGTACAAGGACAAGTCCGACGCGCTGTCGTCGATGATCGTCCTCGAGGCCGAGTGCGCGCAGACCACGACCGAGTGCGCGCCGTACCACGCGTGCATCGAGAAGGCCAAGGCGGAGCACTCGCCCTTCGAGGAGTGAGCGTGGCGACGGCCACTGGCTTCGCTCACGCCGAGCGGAGCCCGAGCGGCGCAGCCGCGAGGGCGCAGTCGAGGCGGCGGGCCGCGCGACGTCTAGCCGATGCCGCCGCGCAGGACCTTGAGCGACGGCCGCGGCCGCTCCAGCGGCTCGAGCCCGGCGCGCAGGATCGCCGAGCCGGGGCACCGCTCGAGCCCGGCCTCGTAGGTGGCGATCGCCGCCTCGCGCCGGCCCATGGCGTCGAGCATCGTCGCCTTCTCGTAGTAGAGGTCCTCGAGCAGCCAGCCGTCCTCGCCGGCCAGGGCCCGGAACGCGCGGTCGATGGCGGCGAGGCCTTCCTCGAAGCAGCCGAGGTCGCCGAGCACGGCGGCGCGCCAGTAGTGGGCCTCGGCGCGGCGGGGCGCCCGGCGCACCGCCATCTCGGCGGCGGCCAGCGCGGCGGCGTCGTCGCCCTGCGCCGACAGCAGCTGACACTTCAGCAGCCAGGCGTCGGGATCGTCCGGGCGCAGCCCGATGGCGCGGTTGCAGGCCAGGCTGGCCTCGGCCAGATCGGTCGCATCATCGCCCTTGGCCAGCAGCTCGCGGGCCAGGTCGAGGTACGCCTCGAAGTCGTCGTCGGCCGGCGACATCGGTAGCGAGCCTAACACGGGGCCGAGACCGGCGCTCGCGCCTCACGGAGCGGTCCGCCGCCGGGGTCACGGCGCCCGGCACGGCGCGCGGCCGCGCCACCGGCCAGGGGGCGCCGCCTACCGGAACGCCGAGCGCCGCTGGGTCCGGATGTCGTCGACCATCTGCTGGATCTGCGCCCGCACCTGGTCGGCGAGGCGGTTGACCAGCAGCCGGTCGTCGGCGGCCTCGGGGCCGTACTGCTTCGCCAGATCGATGGGCTCGCCGAAGCGCAGCGTCCACTTGCTCGGCAGCGGCAACAGGCCGGCCGGACCCAGCCACGGGAACAGCGGCGTGATCGGCACGTACGGGATGCCGACGCTGCGCGCGAACCACGTGATCTTGCCGAGCATCGGCTGCGCCTCCTCGGCGCCGACCACCGCCACCGGCACCAGCGGCGCGCCGCTGCGCAGCGCCAGCTTGACGAAGCCGCCGCGGCCGAAGCGCTGCAGCCGGTAGCGGTCGCGGAACAGCTTGCCCATGCCCTTGACGCCCTCGGGGAAGACCGCGACCAGCTCGCCGCGCTCGAGCAGGCGCTCGGCGTTGTCGGGCGAGGCGCGGACGCCGCCGATGCGGTTGACCAGCGGGCCGAGCCAGGGCAGGTGGAAGATCGCGTCCTCGATCAGCGGCCGGACGTCGCGCCGCGACGGGTGATCGCGGCGGATCGCGTGGACGATCATCGCCGAGTCGTAGGGCAGGCTGCCGGCGTGGTTGGCGACCAGCAGCGCGGCGCCGCGGCCCGGCACGTGCTCGAGGCCGCTGGTCTCGACCCGGAACCAGCGGGTGTAGAGCAGCTCGAGCAGCGGCTCCCAGCGGGCGGTGGCGCGCGGGTCGCGGCCGAAGTCGTCGACGACGTCGGACCGGCCCATCATCGCGAGCTGGCGCCAGCGCCGCCACACGAACTGCATCGGCATGCTGCGGCGGGCGTCGAGCGGGTACACCGGGGTCCGGTGCGACTCGATCCGGCGCTCGAGCTCGCGCAGCTCGACGTCGTCGATGTCGTGGCCGGGCATCGTCGACGGGATCGAGCCGTAGTCGCCGGGCGGCACCGAGGCCTCCTCGCCGAGGAAGACGTCCTCGTCGCCGGGCCAGGCGTCGCTCCAGCCGCCGTCGGGGACCGCGGGATCGTCGTCGCCCAGCTCGGGCGCGTCGGGGGGATCGTCGTGGGCCATGGTCAGCCGGTCGCTCGGGTCACGTCGGTGGCGTCGTCCTCGGGGGCGAGCCCGAGGAAGTCGTGGATCGTGCGCTTGATCGACAGCCGCGGCGCGAAGCCGAGCTCGCGGCGGGCGCGCGCGCCATCGGCGACGCACAGGTACAGCAGGTAGTCGAGCAGCGACGGCGGCGACTGCACGATCTGGGTCGCCCACAGCGCCTTGAGCAGCTGGCGCGCCGCCAGGTACGGCATCGGCAGCGGCACCCGGCCCATCATCGCGAGCACGGTGGAGTAGGGCAGCACGCCCTTGCCGACGATGTTGAACGGGCCCTCGGCGTCGCTGTCGACCGCGAGCTTGAGCGCCCACGCCGCGTCCTGCTCGTGGACGAACTGCAGCAGCGGATCGTGGCCCATCATCACCGGCAGGAACTGCCGCGACAGAAGCCGCGTGAACATGTTCGACACCGTCGGGCCCAGCATCGGCGCGAACCGCAGCGTCGCGACCGCGGTGGCGGGGTTGTCGCGGGCGAACCGCAGCGCCTGCTTCTCGGCGCGGACCTTGTCGTTGACGAACCGCGAGTCGCGGTGGCCGCGCAGCTCGGCGGCCTCGGTGAGGAAGTTGGGGTTCTGCGGGTGGGCCCCGTAGATCATCGTCGTCGACACCATCACCAGCCGCGGCGGCCGGACCTCGGCGCAGGCGTTGAGGACGTGCATCGTGCCGACGTCCTCGAGCTCGTGGGCCCACTCCTGGGCGTGGGTCGGGTGCGACAGGAAGGCGCCGTGGACGACGGTGTCGACGCCCTCGCGATCGAGCAGGGTCGCCAGCTCGTCGTCGACGGTGGGCTGGGTGAGATCGACGCTGTAGAAGATCAGCTTGGAGTCGGGGTCGGCGGGCAGCGGCGGCTGGCGGACGTCGAGCACCAGGATCTTGGCGTAGCGGCGGTCCTCCTCGAGGCGCCGGCACAGCTCGGTGCCGAGGAACGTGCACGCGCCGGTGATCGCGGCGACCCGGCCCTCCGCGGGGCGGCTGCGCCGCGCGGGCCGATCGCGCCGCTCGGAGGCATTCACCGACGGGCGGTCCTGCGACATGGCCCCCGGACGCTAAACGAAGTGGCGCCGCCGCGCAATCGCCGCGGCCGTGTCGGATCCGCGTGCTACCACGGGCACATGGACGCCCCGGTGATCGAGGTCCTGCCCGACCCGGTGATCGATCAGATCGCCGCCGGCGAGGTGGTCGAGCGGCCCGCCTCGGTGGTCAAGGAGCTGGTCGAGAACGCCCTCGACGCCGGCGCCCGCACCATCACGGTGGACGTCGAGGCCGGCGGTCGCGCCCTGATCCGGGTCGCCGACGACGGCGTCGGCATGGCGCCGGACGACGCCGGCCGGGCGCTCTTGCGCCACGCCACCTCCAAGCTGCGCGCGGTCGACGATCTGTGGACGATCGGCACGATGGGCTTCCGCGGCGAGGCGCTGCCGTCGATCGCCAGCGTGTCGCGGCTGACCCTGACCACCCGGCGGCGGGACGATCTCGCCGCCACCCGCATCGAGGTCGAGGCCGGCCGCGTCGTCGACGTCACCGAGGCCGGGGCGCCGCCGGGCACCACCGTCGAGGTCCGCGACCTGCTGCACAACGTGCCGGCGCGGCTCAAGTTCTTGAAGGGCGAGGCCACCGAGTCGTCGCACGTCACCGAGGCGGTGTCGCGGCTGGCGATGACCCACCCCCACGTCCACTTCCGGCTCCGCCACGGCGGCCGCACCGTCGTCGACTGCACGCCGGCGGCGCCGGTCGGCGACGTCGCCGACGGCATCGGCCTCGAGCGGGCGCGCGCGCTGCTCGGCGGCCGCCTCGCCGAGCGCCTGCACGCGGTCACCGGCGAGGAGGGCGGGGTGCGGGTGATCGCGCTGCTCGGCGCGCCGTCGCTGGCGCAGTCGACCTCGCGCGGGGTCCAGCTCTACGTCGGCCGCCGCTTCGTCCGCGATCGCGGCCTGCTCCACGCCGTGACCATGGGCTTCGGCGAGCTGGTGCCGCGCGGCCGCTACCCGGTGGCGATCGTCATGGTCGACGTCGATCGCGACGGCCCGCAGCGGGTCGACGTCAACGTCCACCCCCAGAAGCTCGAGGTCCGGTTCAGCGACGCCGGCGCGGTCCAGGCCGCGGTCCGCCACGTGGTGCGGCGCGGCGTCGCCGCGGCGCCGTGGCTGGGCGAGGCCGCCGGCGCGGCGCCGGTGCAGATGCACGCGGTGGCGTCGATGGGGCCGCCGCTCGACGCGCCGGCGCGGCCCGAGCGGGCCTCGGATCTGGCCGGCCGCTACGCCCGCGACACGACGCGGGCGCTGTTCCCGATGGGCGGGCTGGCCCGGCCATCGCAGCAGGAGCGGCTGCCGGTGCCGGTGCGCGCCGCCGAGGGCTCGGGGCCGAGCCGCTGGGTCGCCGAGGTCCGGGCCCGCATGGCGGCGCGCGGCGCCGCCGCGGCCGAGGCCGAGGCGACCGCGGCGTCGGGCGCGACGGCCAGCGCGCCGTCCGGCGACGCCGGCGAGCTGGTCGCCGCCACCCCCGCGCCCGAGTTCTTCGGCCGGCTGCGCTACCTCGGTCAGCTCGATCGCACCTTCCTGGTGTGCGAGGCCGCCGGCGAGCTGGTGCTGATCGACCAGCACGCCGCCCACGAGCGGGTCGAGTTCCAGCGCTTGCGCGAGCGCACCACCGGCAACGACATCCCGGTGCAGCGGCTGCTGTTCCCCCAGACCCTCGAGGTCACCACCGAGCAGGCCGCGGTGGTCGAGGACGCCGCCGACGTCCTGGCCTCGGTCGGCTTCGAGGTCGAGCCGTTCGGCGGCGGCACGGTGGCGGTCAAGGCCGTGCCCGCCGGGCTGCGCCACGAGCCGTCCGGCGTGCTGCGCGAGCTGCTCGCGGATCTCGCCGACCACGGCGGCTCGCGCGCGGTCGAGGAGCGCTTCGACCACGTCCTGGCCACGGTGGCGTGCCACTCGGTGGTGCGCGCCGGCGACCTGCTGTCGCCGCGCGAGGCCGAGGCCCTGCTGGCGTCGATGGACGGCGTCGACTTCCGCGCCCACTGCCCGCACGGCCGGCCGGTGCTGCTGCGCATGGCGGTCTCCGAGATCGCGCGCCGTCTGGGTCGGTGAGCCCGGGGCTCGTCGCCGCCCGGGCCCGCGCCGCGGCACTTCGGTAAGCACCTCGAGAAGCGCTACCGTAGGCAGGTATCGATGTCGTCTCCGCCGTCGTCCACAGCGCCGCCCGGCCCGCCGCCCGGCGCGCCCCGGCTCGTCGTCATCGTCGGCCCCACCGGCGCCGGCAAGACCCGGCTCGCGATCGACCTGGCGCGCCGGGTCGGCGGCGAGGTCGTGTCGTGCGACTCGCAGCAGGTCTACCGCGGCATGGACATCGGCACCGGCAAGGCCACCGCCGCCGAGCGCGACGGCGTGCCCCACCACCTGCTCGACGTCGTCGCGCCCGACGAGGACATGACCGCGGCCCGGTTCGCCGCCCTGGCCGACGCCGCGGTCGCCGACATCGCCGGCCGCGGCCGCCCCGTCATCGTGTGCGGCGGCACCGGCCTGTACGTCCGCATCCTGCTCCACGGCCTGTTCGACGCGCCGCCCGCCGACCCCGAGGTCCGCGCGGCACTGGGCGCGTTCGCCGACGCCCACGGCACCGCGGCGCTGTGGCAGCGGCTCGCCGAGGCCGACCCGACGCTGGCGCCGCGCATCGACCCCGCCGATCGCAAGCGCATCATCCGCGCCCTCGAGGTCCTCGAGCTCACCGGCATCCCGATGGGCGAGCACCAGGCCCGCCACGACTTCCGCACCCTGCCGCCGCGCTACCCGACCCGCATGGTCGGGCTGGCGCCGCCGCGCCCCGAGCTGTACGCCCGCATCGACGCCCGGGTCGACGCCATGCTGGCCGCCGGCCTGCTCGACGAGGTCCGCGCCCTGCGCGCCGCCGGCTTCGCGCCGCCGCTGCGGTCGCAGCAGGCCATCGGCTACGCCGAGCTGCACGACCACCTGGCCGAGGTCGTGACGATCGATCGTGCGATCGAGCTGATCAAAAGGAATTCACGGCGATACGCCCGTCGACAGCTGTCGTGGTACCGGTCCGACCAGTCGGTCACGTGGTCAGCGGATCCCGGGGCCGTTGACCTCGATTCGCTACAGCGGTACCTAGCGTCCTCGCCCTCCGACGCCCGCGTCGGCGCGCCCGATCCCAGCTGAGCCATGTCGATCGAACCCCAGCTCCCCGACCGGATGATCCTCGAGTTCGAGCGTCCGATCATCGACCTCGAGCGCAAGATCAGCGAGCTCCGCGGCCTGTCGACCGCGACCGTCGACTTCTCCGCCGAGATCCGCAAGCTCGAGCAGAAGGCGCGCAAGCTGCAGAAGGAGGTCTTCGCCGACCTCACCGCGCAGCAGAAGGTGCAGCTGTCCCGGCACCCCGGGCGGCCGTACATGCTCGACTACATCCGGACCCTCACCGAGGACTTCGTCGAGCTGCACGGCGATCGCTCGTTCCGCGACGACCCGGCGATCGTCGGCGGCATCGCCCGCTTCGACGCCTGGGAGGTCCTGGTGCTCGGCCAGCAGAAGGGCCGCAACACCAAGGAGAACCTGCACCGCAACTTCGGCATGGCGCGCCCCGAGGGCTACCGCAAGGCGACCCGCCTGATGCGGATGGCGTCGCGGTTCAACCGGCCGATCCTGTGCTTCATCGACACCCCGGGCGCCTACCCCGGGCTCGGCGCCGAGGAGCGCGGCCAGGCCGAGGCCATCGCCAAGGCGCTGCAGGTGATGGCGTCGTTGCAGTGCCCGATCATCTCGGTGGTGATCGGTGAGGGTGGCTCGGGTGGCGCGCTCGCGCTGGGCGTGGCAGACCGCATCCTCATGCTCGAGTACTCGATCTACTCGGTGATCTCGCCCGAGGGCTGCGCGTCGATCCTGTGGCGCGACCCGTCCAAGGTCCCCGAGGCGGCGGCGCAGCTGCGGCTGACCGCGCCCGACCTGGTCGAGCTCGGCATCTGCGACGAGATCATCCCCGAGGCGCCGGGCGGCGCGCACCGCGACGTCGCGGTCACCTCCGCCAAGCTGCGCACCGCGCTCAAGCGGCACCTCAAGGAGCTCACCGCGCTGTCGCGGCACGAGCTGGTCGAGCAGCGCTACCAGAAGTTCCGCGCCATGGGCGCGTTCGTCGAGAACGCCGGCTGAGCGCTCCCATGCTGTGGGAGCTCGGTCTGCTGTCGGTCCTGGTGCCCTGCGCCTACTGGGGCGTGCTGTACCTGCGCCGCCGGCCGTTCGGGACCATCACCTACGGCGCCATGCTGCTGGGCACCGCGATGCTCGCGGCGGTGCCGCTGCTCGCCGGCCACGGCGCGCCGGGCTGGGTCGACGCCCTCGGCGCGGTCGCGCTGGGCGCCGGCGCGTGCCTGCTGCTGGTGGCCCCGGCGCTGCGCTCGGCGGCGCGCTGGGCGGTCGCGACCGACCGGCTCGGCCTCGCGCTGGTGCTGATCGACCTCCGCGATCTGCTGCAGCCCGGCACCGGTGGCCGCGAGGAGAAGCGCATGGTGCAGACCCTGCGCGAGGTCCACGCCGGGCGCGTCGACGAGGCGGTCGGCGCGCTGCGCGCGGTCCGCGATCGCGCGCCGCCGTCGGTGCGGCCCGGCCTCGACGAGCGGATCACCCTGCTGTACCTGTCGGCGCAGCGCTGGGGCGACGCCGTGGCGTGGGCCGAGGAGCACCTGATGGCCCGCGGCGGCGCGCCGGACGGCGCCGGCGGCCGCGGGACCGACGACGACGCTGATGACGACGACGATGACGACGGCGACGACGCCGCGACCGACGCCGACGGTGCGGCCGACGCCGTGGCCAGCGCGCCGCCACCGCCGCCCGCGCCGCCGCGGCCGCGCAGCTACCAGGTGGTCAGCCGCGAGCTCGGCATGTCGCCGCCGCTGTGGGTCGAGCTGGTCGGCGCCTACCTGCGCCGCGGCGACCTCGACACCGCGGCGCGCCTGACCGAGCGCTTCGAGACCGCCGCGCGCGGCGTCCCCGAGCTCAGCCTGATGGTGCACCGGCTCCGCATGGTGTTCCTCGCCCACCTCGGCCGGGTCGACGCCGTCGATCGCCTGCTGGCGCCGCCGCTGGCGACCCACCTCGGCCCGGCGGCGCGCCACTACTGGAGCGGCGTCGCCCGCCAGGCCGCCGGCGATCGCGACGGCGCCCGCGCCGCCTTCGAGCACGCTCGCGCCCGGTCGCGCCGCGACGGCCGCGCCCGCGCCCTGGTCGAGCGCAGCCTCGCCGAGCTCGACACCCCGGCGGCGACCCCGCCGCCCGCCGCCAGCGAGCTCGCCGATCGCCTCGGCGCCGCCCAGCTGACCTTGCCGCCGCGGGCCCCGGGCCGGCGCGCCGGCGTCACCGCGATCCTGGTCGGCGGCAACGTCCTGGTCGCGCTGGTGTGCACCTTCCTGATCGCCGGCGGTGGCGCCGGCGACCTCGGCACCATCGTCCGCGCCGGCGCCAACCTGCGCTGGTCGGTCGACGACGGCGCGTGGTGGCGGATCCCGATGTCGGTCTTCGTCCACGTCGGCTGGATCCACCTGGTCGTCAACGGCCTGGCCCTGTGGTCGCTGGGCCGCCTGTCCGAGGGCCTGTTCGGCCGCGCCCGCATGTTCGCGATCTACGGCCTCGCCGGGATCGGCGGCGCCATCTCGAGCCACGTGCTGGCGCGCGCCGGGGTCTCCGCCGGCGCCTCGGGCGCGATCTTCGGCCTGCTCGGCGCCATCCTGGTCGAGCTGGGCCTGCACCACCGCCGCTACCGCCGCGAGTGGCGGCGCTCGCTGATGGGCGCGCTCGCGGTGGTGACCGTGGCGCAGATCGCGATCGGCGGCTTCTACGACGTCATCGATCAGTCCGCCCACGTCGGCGGCCTGGTCGCCGGCGCGGTCGCGTCGCTGCTGCTGTCGCCGTCGTGGCGGTGGGCGGATCGCGCGCCGGTGCGCTGGGGCGCCCGGGTCCTGGCGGCGGCGCTGGCCGCGGTGTTCGTGGCCGCCGCGGTGCTGGCGGCCACCACCGACTACGGCGACGAGCTGGCGGCGCAGCGCCGCCGCGTCGTCACCCTCGGCCCGCTCGAGGTCGACGCCCCCGCCGCGTTCCAGCGCGACGGCGACAACCTGATCGACCACGACCTCGGGGTGATCCTGTCGGTGTCGGTGACGGCCGACGAGCGCTCCGCCGCCGCGCGCCTCGGCGCCTGGCAGGACGCCGAGCGGGATCGCGCGGTCGAGGGGGGCTTCGCCTCGACCCACATCGCCGACGCGCCGGTGGTGCCGCTGCCCGCCGGCTGGGTCGGCACCGAGTGGATCGCGCAGACCGTCGACCCGCTGGGCTCGGCGCAGCACTACCGGCTGGTCGTGTTCACCGGGACCCGCGACGGCCTGCCGCTGGAGGGCGCGCTCTACGTGCCCGACGTCCTGGCCCGCGACGGCGCCGCCGAGCTCGGCCGCATCCTGGCGTCGATCCGCGTCGCCCGGTAGCCGCGCCCCGCGCCGCGCTCTCCGGGCCGAAACTTGCCCGGTCGCCGCCGCGGCGGTACCCGGGATCCATGCGCCCGCACCGCCTCGCCGTCGCCGCCGGGCTCGCCGGCGCCCTCTGCGCCCTCGGCGCCGCCGCGACCCCGGCCGCCGCCGGCAAGCACCGCAGCGCGCGCGCCGGCGACGACGCCGCCGCCGAGCGATCGTGCCTGGCCGCCCTCGACGAGCGCGGCGTTGCCTACGTCCGGGCCAGCCGCAAGGGCATCGACCTCGGCGTCGAGATCCAGGGCCCGCTCGGCGGCCTGACCTTCCGCGCCTACGACGACCAGCCGCTGGTGATCGACTGCTCGCTGGCGGTGTCGCTGGCCGAGGCCGGGCCGTACTTCACCGCGCTCGGCCTCACCGAGGCCATCTTCAGCTCGGCGTACTCGCGCCGCAACGTGCGCGGCACCAACAAGCCGTCGAAGCACTCGTTCGGCCTCGCCATCGACGTCCACCGCATGGTCGGCGCCGACCTCGGCACCCTCGACGTCGCGCTCGACTACGAGCAGGGCCTGGGCGACGCCGTCGACTGCCTGGGCCAGCCGCTGACCGCCGGCGGCGCCGTGCTCAAGACCCTGCAGTGCCAGCTGGTCCGCTCCGGCCTGTTCTACCTGGTGCTGTCGCCCGACTACGACGACGCCCACCACAACCACTTCCACCTCGAGGCACGCCGCTGGGTCGATCGCGACGCCGTGCGCGCCGACGAGCCGGCGATCCACTAGGGACGGCTGCTATCCAGGGACGTCCCCTGGAGATCTCGTCGCGCCGGCGCGGCGCCGCGCCAGCCACAGCGCCACGAACAGCACCGCCAGCGACCACGCCAGCCACGCCGACGCCCACACCCAGATCGCCCACGGGTCGGTGGTCCCGAACGTGGCCATCGCCATCTGGTGGGCGTCGGAGCCGCGGGCCTCGCCGTTGACCACCAGCGACGGCCGGTACAGCACCCGGATGTCGACGATCGCGCCGATGCACGCCTGCGCGGCGACGAAGCTGCACAAGAGGACCCGGGCCCGGCCCGGCAGCACCAGCGCCGCGACCAGCACCACCGCCGCGGTCGCGCCCATCGCGACCTGGCCGAACCGGTTCGAGATGAACAGGATCGTCGTGCCGCCGAGCAGCACCGCCATCACGATCAGCGCGATCTTGGCGGCGCGCACCTCCTGGCCGACCCACAGCAAGAGCGCGCCCCACAGCGGCGTGCCCATGTAGCCGGCGGCGGCGATGAAGCCGGCGCCGACGGCGTTGGCGGTGTGGTTGGCGAGCGCCAGGCCGCTGCCGTCCCGGTACACCTCCATGCGATCGAAGCCGACGCCGGTCACCAGCATGACGAGGCCGTGGGACATCTCGTGCAGCCAGGTGTCGAGCAGCTTGAAGGGGTAGAGCACCACCCCGCCGAACGGCAGCTGCAGCAGCACCAGCGAGGCGACCAGGGCCAGGGCCAGCCCGCGCAGCTCGCCGGCGCGCCAGGGCCCGTCGCTCACTCCTCCCCCGGCGCCGGCCGGACGTCGGTGCCGACGTCGGTGCCGACCTCGGTGCCGGCGTCGGTGCGGACGTCGGTGCGGACGTCGGTGCGGACGTCGGTGCCGACCTCGGTGCCGACCTCGGTGCCGACCTGGCTCGGCAGGTGCGCCGGCGCCGACGACCCGCCCGCGGCGCGGCCGCCGCGACCCCCGCCGCTCTGGGCCTCGTCGACGCGGACCCGGGTCTCGTCGTCCTCCCCGACGTCGGTGGCGCCGCGGTCCGGCTTGACCGCGACCGTCTTGCCGAACTGGACCTCGATGTTGGTCTCCTCGATGGCGTCGGGATCGAGGTGGGGCGCGGCCACCGGCACCGACTCGCCCAGCGGCACCGGCTGGGGCAGGGGCGTGGCGCCGCCGTCGGTCGGGTTGGTCGGGTTGGTCGGGTTGGTGGTCTCGACGGCGCCGGCGCCGCTGCGCCCGGTCGACGGCGTCGCCGGCGTGGTCCGCGCGCCGGTCGCGCTGCCGCGCTCGGGCTCGACCTTGGCGAGGGCGCGCGCCAGGCCCTTCTGGGTCAGCGGGCTCGAGCCCTGGCGCGCCGCCTCGAGGGCCATGGCCTTGAGCCCGGCCTTGCGCTGCTGCCGGATCTGGTCGCGGCTCGGCGGCGGCGCCGCCGGCTCCGGGTCGGTCGCGGCCCGCGGCGGGGTCGGCTCCGGCGCCGCCGCGGTCTCCTCCTCGTCCTCGGGCGGCGCCACCAGCGGCGCCGCGATCGCCGGCGTCGCCGCCACCGGCTCGGGCGGCGGCGTCGGCAGGTCGGCCTCCATGAAGATCGGCGGCGGCGTCCGCTCGTCGCCGGCGGCGGCCGGCCGGCGGACGCCGGGGCCCACCGCACCCCGCTCCTCGCGGCCGGCGTCCGGCGCCGCGCCTGGCGTCTGGGCCCCGGACGCCGCCGGCGCGCGATGGCCCGGCGCGGCGTCGGCCGGCGCGGCATCGTCAGGCATGGCGTCGTCCGGCGCGGCGTCGTCCGGCGCCTCGGTCACCTCGGTCGCGTCGTCCCGCCGGGCGGCGTGGGCGCTGCCGTCCCGCGCGCCGGGCCCGGGGCGCCGCGCGCCGCGGCCTCGCGGCGCTGCGCGGCCAGCTCCTCGCGGGTCGGCATCAGCTTCGGGACCAGGCGGACCAGCTCCGGGATGCTGGCCTGGCGCGGCGCCGCCGGGGCGCTGCACACCGCGCCGATCAGCACGCCGCACACCGCGCCGCACATCAGCCCGGCCAGCGCCATCGCGGCCCACAGCCGGTGGTCGGTCGGCAGGTCGCCGTTGGGGATGGTCGCGATGATGACCAGGCCGGCGCCGGCGACCGCCTGGGTCCGCGCCGCCCGCCAGATCGCGGTGCGCCGGCCCCCGGTCCGGAGGCTGGCGTGGGCGGCGAGCCGCCCGATCCCGCCCGCCGTCAGCAGCGCCGCGACCCCGGCGAACAGGGTCGTGGTGCGCAGGGCGTCGACGAACAGCAGGTCCGGATGCCCGATCCCCATGCGCGCGAGGAGCCACACCGTGGCGGCCAGCATCGGCAACACCAGGGCGACCCCGACTGCGAAACCCTTGAGAAAAGCGAATGGCGGCAGGCGTTTGGACGCCGCCATGGCGACCTTCCCCGGGGCCGACGATCCGTGGCTTCCGTCCGGAAGCATTTCTGTCCGTGTACCGTACCATGACCGCCGCCGTCCTCCGGCCGGCCGAAACACCGTCGTGTAGAATCGCCGCCGAGGCCCCATGTCAGCCACCCCGCAACGCGCATACTCCGCCGCTCACTTCGCCCTCGAGCTCGATGGCTCGAAGCAGGTCGGCCTGTTCCGGTCGATCGAGGGCGGCGGCGTCAAGGTCGAGGTCATCAACAACCAGGATGGCGCGCACCACGAGACCCTGCGGCAGCTCGGTCGGCCCAGCTACGAGGACATCAAGGTCCAGGTCGGCATGGCGATGTCCGAGCCGTTCTACGACTGGATCAAGGACTTCTTCCGCGGCGACGCCGTCCGCAAGACCGGCGCGATCGTGGCCGCGGACTTCTACTACCTCGAGCGGGCGCGCCGCGAGTTCGACCAGGCGATGATCAGCGAGCTGGCGTTCCCCAAGCTCGAGGGCACCGACCAGAGCGCCTGCTACATGACCGTGACGATCTCGCCGGAGACCATCACGTACGCCAAGGGCAGCGGCGCCAAGCTCGAGACCGGCGGCGGCTTCGCCACCCAGAAGCTGTGGGCCGCCTGCAACTTCACGTTCTCGATCGACGGCTTCAAGGACGCGTGCACGCGGGTCACCAAGATCGACCCCTTCACGATCAAGCAGAAGATGATCGAGTACCAGCAGGGCCAGCTGCGCCACGCGGTCAAGGTGCCGGGCCGGATCGAGTACCCGAACCTCACGTTCTACGTGCCCGAGGCCGACGCCAAGCCGTTCTTCGATCACCACGCCAAGTACGGCCTCGGCGGCGACCTGCAGAAGCCCAACCGGCTCACCGGCCAGATCGAGACCCAGGACAACGCCGGCGGCTCGCTGTTCCGCATCGACTTCTTCGGCGCCGAGATCTTCAACATCGCGATCGACAAGTCGGACGCGTCGAGCGAGTCGATCAAGCAGGTCAAGGTCGAGCTCTGCGTCGAGTCGATGTCGTTCATGTACCTGCGCAAGGAGCTGGCCTAGGCCCCAGGCCGACCGGCCCGCGGCGGGGGAGATCCGGACCGCCGACGAAAACTTGCCCGGGCCGATCCCGGCTGCGACCGTCGCGGCATGCACCCCGACGAGCTGATGGCCGAGATCGACCTGCCCACGGACGATGCGCACCCGGCCGCCGTCGGCGAGATCATCTTCCAGAGCGCGTTCGAGCCGGACCCGCACCGCGCCCTCGACGTCCTGGCGTTCGTGATGTGCCCGCTGGAGGCGTTCGCCCCCAGCGGCGGACCGGAGGAGCTCGCCGCGGTCGAGGAGCTGATCACGCCGGCCAAGATGGAGGCGCTGCGCCGCTGGTACGTGGCGCACAACGCCTCCGCCGCCAGCTGAGCGCGCGGCCGCGCGTCGCACCGCCCGCCCGCCCGCGACCGCCGGTTGCGCGGCTCCGGGTGCCCCGGTACGGTCCGCGCATGGCTCGCTCCAAGGTCGCGGTCCTCCGCGTCTCGCCCGACACGATCCTCGACGATCTCGATCGCCTCCACGAGCTGGGCGGTGTGTCGACCGCGCTGGCGCCGGGCGCCACGACGATCCTCAAGGACAACATCTCGTGGCACTTCCCGTTCCCCGGCGCCAACACGACGCCGTGGCAGCTGGAGGGCACGGTGCGGGCGCTGCGCGCGCGCGGCTACGACGACCTGGTCTGCGTCCAGAACAAGACCGTCGTCACCGACGCCTTCAAGGGCGAGGACCTCAACGGCTACGTCCCGATCTTCAAGGCGTACGACATCCCGGTCCGCTACAACTTCAAGCCCGAGGACATGACGTGGTCGGTGTACCGCCCGAGGGCCAAGATGAACGTCCTCGACCAGATCTTCCCCGAGGGCATCCTCATCCCGGACGCCTTCCACGGCACCAACATCGTCCACCTGCCGACGGTGAAGTGCCACATCTACACGACCACCACCGGCGCCATGAAGAACGCGTTCGGCGGCCTGCTCAACACCAAGCGCCACTACACCCACAGCTGGATCCACGCCACGCTCGTCGATCTGCTGCACATCCAGCGCGAGATCCACAGCGGCCTGTTCGCGGTCATGGACGGCACCACCGCTGGCGACGGCCCGGGGCCGCGCACGATGCGGCCGGTGATCAAGAACGTCATGCTGGCGTCCGCGGATCAGGTCGCGATCGACGCCGTCGCGGCGGCGATGATGGGCTTCGACCCGATGTCGCTCGAGTACATCCGGCTCGCCGACGAGCAGGGCCTCGGCCACGGCCGCCGCGAGGACATCGAGGTGGTCGGCGACGTCGAGCTCGCCGACCAGCGCTGGGGCTTCTCGGTCGGCGACAACGGCGCCTCGATGGTCGGCGACCTGATGTGGTTCGGCCCGCTCAAGCGGCTGCAGAAGCTGTTCTTCCACACCCCGCTGGTCAACGTCTTCGTCGCCGGCAGCGAGGTCTATCACGACTTCTATCGGTGGCCGCTGCGCGACCGCAAGGTGTTCGAGGCCTGGCGCGCCAGCACGCCGTGGGGCCAGCTCTTCGACCACTACCAGAGCAGCGGCACCCTCGCCGCCGTCGATCCCGCGGCGCGCGCCGGCTGATCGCCGCCGCGCCGGCGCCGCGAGCCTGGCTAGCCGTCGCCGTCGCTGGCGAGGCGCGCGCGCAGGCGCTCGACCGCCTGGGCGTGGAGCCGGCTGGCCCACGACTTCGAGATGCCGAGCTCGGCGCCGGCCTCCATGAGGTTCTTGCCCTCGACGTAGTGCTTGTGGAGCAGGGCGCGCTCGCGCTCGGGCAAGGTCGTCATCGCGGCCTCGACCTGGCGCCGCATCGCCGCGCGATCGAGGCGCGCGTCGGCGGGCTCGCCCGGGTCGGCGGGCTCCTGGTGCTCCTCCATCGTCGCCAGCGACACCGTGTACACCGTCTGCACCGCGGCGATCGCGTCGCGGACCTCGCGCAGCCTGGCCTCGGTGTCGCCGGCGCCGGCGCCCGGCGCCCCGGCCGCGCGCGCCGCCGCCTCCTGCCGGCCGCGCGCCTCGAGCACCTCGGCCGCGGCGCGCAGCGCGCACAGCT
This sequence comes from Kofleriaceae bacterium, assembly GCA_020633495.1. GTDB lineage: Bacteria > Myxococcota_A > Polyangia > Haliangiales > Haliangiaceae > WYBA01. The sequence goes on from JACKDR010000026.1 coordinate 113,154, forward strand.
GGGCCCAGACCCGGCGGGGCAGGTTGCTGGCCCGGCGCAGCCCGTCGATCACCGAGCCCTGGACCCGGTACCACGCGAAGGTCGAGAAGCTGGCGCCGGCGTCGGGGTCGTAGCGCGACGCCGCCTCGACCAGGCCGAGGTCGCCGAGCCCGATCAGCTCCTCCATGTCGACGTGCTCGCGGACCCGCGGGTAGATCAGCGCCGCGGCCTTGCGTACGAGGTGCCGGTGCGACTCCACCAGGGCCGCGCGCTGGGCTGCGTTCACTGCCCCGAACATACCCCCAAACCGGCTAGCTTCACCACGTGGCCACCTTCACCACCCTCGACGACGCCGACCTCGCCGCGATCGCCGCCGCCTTCGGGCTGGGGGCGCTGCGGCGCTGGCGCCCGATCGCCGCCGGCACGATCAACTCCAACTTCGACGTCGAGGCCGCGGCCGGCCGCTTCTTCGTCCGCGTCAACGAGGGCAAGACGGTCGCCGACGTGGTCTGGGAGGGCGAGCTGGTCGCCGCGCTCGCCGCGCGCGGCGTGCCCGCGCCGGTGCCGCTGCCGGTCGGCGACGCCCGGCACCTGGTCCACCGCGACCTCGTGATCAGCGCGTTCGCGTGGCGCGCCGGCGGCCACCGCGCCGCCGCCGAGGTCAGCGTCGGCGACGCCGGCCGCGTCGGCGAGGTCCTGGCCCGCCTGCACCTCGCCGGCCTCGACCTGCCGCCGGCGGTGCGCCGCCGCAGCATCTACGACCACGCCCACCTGCGCGCCCGGTTCGCGGCGCTGCCCGGCGACGCGGTCGCCGCCGACCCCGCGCTCGCCGACGCGGTCGCGCTGCTCGGCGACGAGCTGGCCTGGCTCGACGCCCGCGCCGACGCGCGCGCCGCCGCCACCGCGGGCCTGATCCACGGCGATCTGTTCCGCGACAACGTCCTGTTCGAGGGCGACGACCTGGTCGCGGTCCTCGACTTCGAGCAGGCCTCGGGCGGCAGCCTGGCCTACGACCTGGCGGTCTGCCTCAACGACTGGGCCTGGGCCGGCGGCCCCCGTCCCGACGTGGCGCGGGCCCTGGTCGCCGGCTACCAGCGGGTCCGGCCCCTGACCGCCGCCGATCGCGCGGCCCTGCCCATCGAGCTCCGCGCCGCCGCGGCGCGCTTCACGCTGACCCGGATCACCGACGTCCACCTGCCGGGGATCTCCAATCCTGACAAGGATTTCCGCGATTTCCTGGCCCGGCTGGCGCGCTGGCGCACGGCCCCGCTTCCCGACCTCGCGACGTCGGTGTAGCGTGCGGCGGGAATCGGCGCCTCGCCTCGCGCGTTGAGTGCTCACGACGTCCCCGCCCGTGGCCTCCGCCGTCCCCGACAACCACGAGACCTCATGATCCTCACCCGCCACACCATCCTGGTCGCCGCGCTCGTCGCCGGGGCCACGACCCTGGGCGCCTGCGCCAAGCCGCCCGGCCGCATCGCCGGCACCCAGATCCCCGACGACCCGGTCAACCGCGCGCTGCTCGAGCGCCTCGAGGACTACCGCCTCGCCGTCGAGCGCCGCGACGCCGACGCCCTGGTCCTGATGGCGTCGCCCGAGTACTGGGAGGATCGCGGCACCACCGAGGCCAAGGACGACTACGGCTTCGACAAGCTGCGGTGGGTGCTCGCCGGCCGCTTCCAGCTGGCCAGCGAGATCCGCTACTCGATGCGCTACGACAAGATCCGCCGGGTCTGCCCGGGTGGCCACAACGACACCATCGAGAAGGGCTGCCGCGCCCACGTCGAGGTCCAGATCGACGCCAGCTACACCGTCAACGACGCTCGCGGCGAGCCCCGCCGCGAGGACATGCGCGATCAGAACGAGATGGTCCTGGAGTGGTCCGGGGACCAGTGGATGTTCGTCAGCGGGATGTGACCCGCGGCGGCGCGAACGCCAGCCGCGCCCGCCAGTCGGCGGCGAGCAGGTGATCCATCTCGGTCATGTCGTCGGCGGCGAGCCGCGCCGCCGCTTGCTCGACCCGCGCCAGGTCGCCGGCGCGCCACGCGCTGACCGCCAGCTTGCGGGCGGCGTTGCGCGCGAACCGCGCCGACGGTAGGCCCCGGCCCAGCGCGGTCGCGAGGTCGTCGGCGGCGCCGGCGTGGTCGCCGCGCAGGCCGCGCTGCAGGCCGCGCAGGTAGTAGCCCAGGCCCAGCTCGGGCTCGAGGGCGATCGCCAGGTCGGTCCAGGCCATCGGCGCGTCGAAACTGGACGCAGCGCCCGTGGCCGCGTCGTCGTCGTCGTCGTCGGCCGCGGCCGCAGTCGCCGCGTCGTCGCCGCCGTCGTCGAGGCGGGTGCCGAAGAAGTACGCGCGCAGCGCGCCGCCGGCGGGCCCGGCGTGGCGCAGCGCCAGCAGCTCGGCGTCGAGCTGGCGGCCCTGGTCGTCGGCCAGCGGCATCGCCGCGCCCTCGGCGACCAGCGCCTCGGCGCCCGCGCGATCGCCGCGCCGCACCGCCAGCGTCGCCATCGCCGACACCGCCTCGGCGCGCAGCGACGACGTCATGTGCTCGGCGTCGCCGGCGATGGCCTGGTAGATCGCCACCGCCTCGGCGCGCTCGGCATCGCTGCCGCCGGCCAGCGCGCCGGCGAGATCGAGCCGGTAGCGCGGCTCGCCGGGCTCGTCGCCGCACACCACCCGCAAGAGGCGCACCGCCGCCGGCCGGTCGCCGCGCGCCAGCGCCTCGGCGGCCTCCATGCGGCGCGCCGCGATCGCGTGCGGGCAGGGCCGCTGGAACACGCTGCCGCGGCGGAACCGCTCGCGCACCACCTCGACCTCGGCGTCGGCCAGCGGCGTCGCCGCGATCAGCTGCCGCCACTGCTCGACCAGCGCCGCCAGCGGCTCGCCGTAGGCGGCCTGGAAGTCGCCGCCGCTGCGGTACAGCCGGCGCAGCCGCTCGGGGCCGTGGGCGTCGAGCAGGAAGCGCACGAACGAGCCGGCGGTCGTGTAGCTGCGCACCGACGACGACGTGAAGAAGCTCAGCGACAAGAGGTCGCCGACGTCGGGCTGCACGCCCATCTGCTGCAGCGCGCGCACCGCCTGGTGCGGGGTCAGCGCCTGGTCGTAGTTGCCGGGCCAGTCGACCGCGACCGCGAGCCCCTCGATCAGCCCGGGCCGGAACGCCAGCGGCATGCCGGCGACGTCCTCGGCGCTGGTGTGGAACCACGGATCGCCGAACAGCCCGGCGACGACGTGCGCGATCTCGTGGCGCAGCGACCGGTGCGGGAACGCCGACGCGGTCAGGTAGATCTCGCGGCGCCACGGCTTGGCCATCTCGACGTCGCGCGCGCCCATCAGCGCCGCCTTCTGATCGCGGCTGGCGAAGTAGTAGCTGTGGATGCGGCCGGCGCCGGTGAAGGCGTCGAGGCCGGCCTGGTCGAGGCCGAGGGTGTGGACCACCTGGTCGAGGCGGAACTCGTGCTCCTGGGCGAGCAGGGCGGCGTCGGCGGCGACGTCCGGCCGATCGGCGTAGTGGATCACGAAGTGCGGCGTCTCGATGCGGCCGCCGAGGGCGCGCTGGATGTCCTCGGCGTCGATCGCGTAGCCGAGGTCGCCGGCGTGGGCGCGCAGGAGCAGGGCGCCGGCCGCCGCGACCGCCGCGCCGGCGTGCCACGGCCAGCGCCAGCCGCGCGGCCGGCGCTCGCGCCGCCGCGGCTGCAGCGTGGGCGCGGCGAGCAGCGGCCGCAGCGCGGCCAGCGCGGCGATCACGACCAGCAGCTGCTCGGCGCGGGCCGCGTACAGCGGCAGGCCGATGCGGATGTTCTCGTCGTAGAGGTTGCCGGGGAAGTAGCCGACCAGCGGGTTGTAGACGAACACCGGCGGCTCGCCGTAGAAGCGCGCCAGCCCGGCGATCGCGAGCCCGAGCACCAGCGCCACCGCGCCCACCGCCGCCAGCCAGCCGCGGCGCCCGGCGGCCAGGCCGATCGCGACCCCGGCGCCGGCGAACACCACCGCCGACGCGGTCGGCAGCGACGCGTAGGCGCGCAGCCCGAAGCCCCAGTCGCAGGTCGGCCGGCGCAGGCCGTTGAACGCGGCCAGCACCGCCGGCACCGCGGTCACGACCACCGCGATCGCGATCGCTGCGCCGAGCGCGCCGAGGACGTCGCGGGTGACGGTCGCGCCGGCGGCCAGCCCGGACGGCACGCCGGCGGCGGCGCGGGCCGCGGCCGTTCGTCGCGCCACGACGACGCCGACGTCGAGCGCGATCAGCGACGCCGGGATCGCCGCGGCCGCCGCCAGCTCGAAGCCGAGGACGTCGAACAGGCGGAAGCGCAGCGCCCACAGCCCGACCACCACCGCCAGGCCGAGCCAGGCGCGGCCCCGCCACGACCGGATCACCTGGCGCAGGGCCACCGCCGCCGGGGCGCCGTGGGTCGCGGCCCCGCTGGTTTGACCCTGCGGCATCGGTCCGCATAGAGTTGATCGCCCCGATGGACGACGCAAGCGAAGCGGACGACCGGCGGTCCGACGCCCGCGCTCCCATCGAGCTCAAGGTGGAGTACCGGCGGCTGAACGCGTTCTTCGCCGACTACACCAAGAACATCTCCCGCGGCGGCACGTTCATCAAGACCGGCAAGCCGCTGCCCATCGGCACCGAGTTCCTGTTCAAGCTGTTCGTGCCGCACCTCGAGGCGCCGCTGTGCATCCACGGCGAGGTCCAGTGGATCGTCAGCGAGGACGACGTCGCCGCCGGCACCGAGCCCGAGGCCGGCATGGGCATCCGCTTCGTCTACCGCGACGGCGATCCACGCGACGAGATCACCCGCACCGTCGAGCGCCTGATGGTCGACAGCCTCGGCCAGCGGCTGTACACCCGGCTCATGGACAAGTCGCGCACCGGCGACGATCCCGACGCAGACTCGTGAGGCCCACGTGCCGCCAACCGCCGAAGCTCCCTCGACGTACCGCGCCCTGCGCTACCTCGCGCCCAACGCGATCACGGCCGCCAGCCTGGTCTTCGGCATGGTCTCCGTGGTGTCGGCGCACACCGGCCGCTGGGATCTCGCCGGCTGGATGATCATCTACGCGGTCCTCACCGACCGCATGGACGGCTTCGTCGCCCGGCTGGTCAAGGGCACCTCCGACTTCGGCGTCCAGCTCGACTCGTTCGCCGACTTCCTGAACTTCGGCCTGGCGCCGTCGTTCCTGATGTACAGCTTCCTGACCGTCCACCCGGCCCTCGGCTTCGACCACGGCTGGCACCGCGCGCTGCTGATCGTCGCGTGCATCGCGTGGGTGATGGGCGCGGTGTTCCGCCTCGCCCGGTTCAACATCGCCGCCGAGGACGGCGTCCCGACCAAGATCTTCTTCGGCATCCCGACGACGCTGGCCGGCGGCCTGCTGATCATCTGGTACCTGGCGTTCCTCAAGTACGCCGATCCCGCGGTGTCGACGATCGAGTTCGGCGGCGCCAAGATCTACGGCAGCGTCCACACCCCGCAGGGCGTCTGGATGTGGTTCCCGGTGGCGATGCTGATCGGCGCCGCCCTGATGGCGTCCAATCTGCGGATGCTCAAGGTCGGCTCGTTCCCCAACCGCGCGGCCTCGGCGGCGGTGCTGGTCATCGTCCTGGGCGGCTATCTCGGCGGGTTCCTCCGGATGTACCCCGAGCTGATGGTGGTGCCGCCGACCGCGTGGATCGTCGTGTTCCTCATCTGGGGCCAGACCTCGGCCAAGGTGAGGGGCCTGGAGGCGCCGCCGGTGTTCCCGCGAGCCGGCGACGGCAAGCTGCACACCCGGCCCCAGGAAGACCTCGCGGTGGACGAGGATCTGGACGCCGAACCGTAGTCATCTCGGGAAGATCGAACGGACGCGAAAAAGTCGCGACCAGATCTTCCCTTTGCCGTGGGGTGTGGTAGTTATCCGCCCCGCCAACGAGAAACGAAGCGCGGACGGGCGGCGGGTCGGACGAGGTCACGAAGAGTGGCCAACTCCTTGACGCCAACACCCCTCGCAGCTAGACTCATCGGCCTCGCCAAAACGGCGGGCGTCGGTCTCTGAAAACTGGATAGTCAGCGAAGAACGTTTGGGTTCTCGGAA
>JACKDR010000027.1 GCA_020633495.1 Kofleriaceae bacterium
GGCCAGCCACGTGATGGTAATCCGCATCGTCCCTCCCCCTTTGGATGGTTCACCAACGATGCCATGGTGGGGCCCGGCCCTCGTGAGGTTGCACGAACGTCACCAGGCCCGGACCGGGTCCCGGGGCCGCGCGGTACGTGAGGAGCGGCGAGCCCGGCGGTCCGCGTCCGCCGTGACCTCAGCGCGCGCGCGCGTCGCCGCCGCGCCCGGTCGGGTCCAGGTCACCGAGCTCGGCGTGGAGATCCTCGAGCGCGCGCACCGGGGACGCCACGTAGTCGTCGCCCACCGCGACCTCGTACAGGCGCCACGAGAAGCCCGGCAGGTCGGGGAGCTTGTTGCGCAGGTCGTCGAGCCACTCGCCGTCGAGCAGCTGGCACACGTTGTAGATGATCTCCCACTGCTGGGCGCGCACGATGTCGGTGAGGTCCTCGGGATCGACGCCCTTGTCGAGCACGCGCTGCAGGGTGGCGGCCAGCCCGGTGGGGACCTCGCCGCGCTTGCGCGCGCTCCGCATCCAGGACTCGATCCAGGCGGGCTCGCGGTCGACGTGGTGGTCCTCGTCGATGACGAGCGACCACAGCATGTGGAGGAAGGCGCCGCGCACGAGCGCGACGTGCGGGTCCGCGGTGCCGGCGTAGTACCCGGCCGTCGACTCGCTGTAGCCGAGGGCCTCGAAGGTCGCTTTCAGCGTGGTCATCGCCGCATGCTACGAGATCCGGCGGGCGGCGCCGACCGCATCGCGACCGCGACGACACCTCGAGCCGTGGCCGCTCGCGCCGCCCTACGGCGTCGTGCCGCCGTGGCAGGTGCCGGTGCCGCTGTCGGTGAACGTCGCGCCCGGCTCCGGGACGAACTGCCAGTCGTAGTCGGTCGCGCGCAGCGTCAGCTCGAGCACGCCGTAGGTCTGGTTGTCCTGGACCTCGACGTGCGGATCGGACCGGGCGAAGTCGTAGAAGCCCACCCCGCCGGTTCCGACGACGAACTCGCGGACGCCGCGGATGGGATCCGGGACGCCGTCGGGCGTCATCGGGGTCCAGCGCTGGTAGTCGTGATCGTGCCCGGCGAGCACCACGTCGACGCCGCCGGCGTAGAGCGCCTGCATCATCGGGTACATCTGGCCGGCGTCGCCGTGCTGGCCGATGTTCCACAGCGGGTGGTGCCACATCGCCACCGTGCACACGTTCGGGTGCGCGGCGAGGTCGGCGCGGAGCCACTGCTCCTGGGGCGAGCCAGCGTTGCAGCCGCCGACCTCCGAGCAGTTCGAGTTGAGGACGACGACGTGCCAGGCGCCGAGGTCGGCGCTGTAGTAGCCCTTGGTCGGATCTCCTGCCGCCGCGCCGAAGTACGCGAAGTACGCGCTCGCGTCGGCGGTCACGTAGTCGTGGTTGCCAGCGGTCGGGAACAGGATGCGATCCTTGAACGTCCCCCACGTCGGATCGAAGCGAGTCATGAACTCCGCGGCGGTCCCGCTGCTGTAGGCGTTATCGCCCAGCGTGAAGACGGTCCCGGGGATCCCACGGATCAGCGCGGCCGTGATCTCGGCGCCGGGGCCGCTGCCCGCGATGTCACCGGCGCCGACGAGCACGACCTCGGCGGGCGGGGCGGCGTCGGCCCCGGGGTCACCGGCGTCGGGCGCGGTCGCGCCGTCGCCCAGGGACGAGGCGTCCGGGTCCGTCGCGTGGTCCGAGCCGCACGCGGCCGCGGCGATCAGGAGGATCGCTCCGAAAGGGATAGCGCTGGGTGTCTTCACGTTCGACCTCACGATGTCCGGCCAGTCACCTCGCCGCGTCGCCGCGCAGGCTGGCGCGTGGTCGTGCCCACCGGGGCAGCATGAACCATGCCGGTGCCGTGGTGGCGATCTTGGCGCCTGCCGGCGCCGCGGCCGTGACGATGTTGCGTTTGGCAACGTCACCGTGCGCGCTCGGCGAGGAGGCGAGGGCGTGCCCTCGATTGCCAGCCTCTGCGGCTTCGTATCGTGGTCTGCCGGCGGGGCTCACCCCTTGGAGGTTGCCTGGCGGGCTTCGTCGTCTATCGTGCCGGCGATGGGCAGCGCGGGCACGCTCGGCGGCGCGGCGACGGTCAAGGGGGCCCCCGGCCACGGCAGACCAGGCCGCGCCCACGACCTGACCAACACCTCCACGGCGCAGGGCACCGACGGTCCTCACCCGCTGGGCACCGAGGCGCTGCGCCCCGGCGAGCCCATGTACCGCGACGCCGCGCGCTACGAGATCCTGGGCGAGCACGGGCGCGGCGGCCTGGGCCGGGTGCTGCGCGCTCGCGATCTGGAGCTCGGGCGCGACGTCGCGGTCAAGGAGCTGCTCGAGCCCGGCGTCGGCTCCGAGCTCCGCTTCTTCCGCGAGGCGCTGATCACCGCGCGCCTCGAGCACCCCGGCATCGTGCCGGTCCACGAGGCCGGGCACTGGCCGGACGGCACGCCGTTCTACGCGATGAAGCTGGTGCAGGGGCGGTCGCTCAGGGCGCTGATCGACGAGCGCCCGACCCTGGCGGAGCGGCTCGCGCTGCTGCCGAACGTGGTCGCGGTCGCCAACGCGGTGGCCTACGCGCACGACCGCCGCATCATCCACCGCGACCTCAAGCCGTCGAACGTCATCGTCGGCGACTTCGGCGAGACCGTCGTCATCGACTGGGGGCTCGCCAAGGATCTGACCGCCGCGGACGGGGGCGACGTCGTCGGCGACGCACCGGCGCGCGCCCCGCTCGTGGCCGACGGCCTGACCTCGGCGGGCGCGATCCTGGGGACGCCGGCGTACATGCCGCCGGAGCAGGCGCGCGGCGACGTGGTCGACGAGCGCGCCGACGTCTTCGCGCTCGGCGCCGTGCTGCTGCACGTCGTCACCGGGCGCGCGCCGACGCCGGGGCGCGCGCCGGCGGCCGGCCTCGGTGTGGCCGCGCCGCGCGACCTGGTGGCGATCGTCGCGCGCGCGATGAGCGCGGATGCGGCGGCGCGCTACCCGTCGGCGTCGGCGTTCGCCGACGACCTCGGGCGCTACCTGCGGCGCGAGGCGGTGTCGGCCCGGCGGTACTCGATCGCGGCGCGGGCGGCGCTGCGGGTAGCGCGGCACCGGGGCGTCGCGCTGGTCGCGCTGGCCGCGCTGGCGGCGCTGTCGATCACGCTCGGCGTCGCCGCGGTGCGGGTGTCGGCGCAGAAGGCGGTGGCGCTCGACGAGCGCCGCGCCGCCACCGCGGCCCGGGACGACGCCGAGGCCGCGCGCGACGCACTGGTGCTGCGCAACGCCGAGCTGCTCCTGACCCGGGATCCGACCCGGGCGCGGCAGGCGCTCGCCGGCTACGACGGTCCGGATCGCGCGGCGGCGGCGTTCTACGACGCGCTCGCGCGGGCCGCGGGCAGCGCGGAGCGGGAGCTGACGCCGCATGCCGATGCGATCTTCGGCGTGGCGACGGCGCCCGGCGACGCGATCATCTCAGCTGGAGACGACGGCGCCGTCAAGGTCACCCGCGAGGACGGCTCGATCGAGACGATCGAGACGGTTCCGACGATCTCGTCGCCGATCGCGCTGTCGGCCGCGACGGGTTGCGTTGCGACCGTCGAGCCCGATCGCCGTCTGCGCCTGCGCTGTCCGCCTGACTTCACCCCGATCGCCGTGCCCGATGTCGATGCCGCCCGGATCGCGTTCTCTCCCGATGGTGGCACGCTGGTGACGCTGGCCGAAGGCAAGCTCGTTGTCTGGCGCGTCGAGCAGGATCCCGAGCTGCGGCTCGAACGGTCGGGCGCGGCAGCGATGTTGGCCGGGGACGAGGTCACCTTTGCCGGCCCCTCGACGATCCTGCGCGTTCGCGATCATGACGTCACCGCAATGCCAACGCACGGCATGGAAGCGCCGTCGTCGGCGAAGTTGACGTTTGCGCGTCCGATCGATGCCGTGGCCGCCAGTTCACGACTCGCTGCTGTGGTCACCAATGACGATCAGATGCAGCTCCTGTCGCTCCCCGAGTTGCACCCGCTGCGTACGCTCCGACCGTGCGACGCCGACGTCGTCGAGGTCGTGGTCGCGGCCGAGTCGCCATCGTTCTCGGTGGCGTGCTCCGATGGCAAGGTGGTGACCGGCGACGTTTGGGGCAGGCAGAGCGTCTCGTTCGTGACGATACGTCGTCCAAGTCTGCTCGCGATCAGCGACGCGGGGACGCTCGTGAGCGTCACCGACGCCACCAACGTGCTCTACGTCCACGACGTCGAGCGGAACCTGACCTGGACCCTGCGCGGCCACGAGACCGGGATCACCTACGCGCGGCTGCCGGATCGCCGCGACGATCGCGTGATCACCGGCGATGCGGGCGGGACGATCCGGATCTGGCGGCTCCCCGATCCCCTCGGTCACGTTGCGTGCACCGTCCCCACCGTGCCGTTCCATGCTCGCTTGCTTCCCGACGAGGCGAGTGTGGTCGTCGATGGTGAGGACGGCGTGGTTCGTGTTTGCGGGGCGGGCGGCAACGTGGAGGCGCTGCCGGGGCGGGCCGAACTCTATTACGGCCTTGTCCTGGACGAGCAAGGCACGATGGTTGCCGCGTCTGGCCTCGACGTCGTCTCGGTCTGGCGAGTCGACGACCATCGTCTCTTGCGTCAGTTCCGAGGACACCATGGGCAGACCGCTGCGAGGTTCCTGCGTGATGGTAGTCTGTTGTCGTGGGGCGAGGACGGGGATGTGTGGCGCTGGAGCGCGGCCGGTGACGAGGCCTCGATGCTCAGCCTGGCCGACTTCCCGATCGCCTCCTTTCGCTGGGTCGGCGCGTCAAACGAGATCATGTTCGCCGGCCGCCGCGGGCCGGTCATGGTGGCAGGCCTGGATGGCAGCGCATCCAGAGTCGTGCAGCCGTCCTCCGACGACTTGTTGACCGCGCTGGGAATATCGCGAGGCGCCACCTGGGTGGTGACAGGGGACGAACACGGCACGGTCCGCGTCAATGGACCGGACGCGACAACGCCGTCGCGTCTGCACCTCGACGCACCAATTCATCGCGTCGCGGTCGCGCCCAGCGGTCAGTACTGGGCGGCGACCACCGAGCGTGGTCGGCTCGTACTGGCGACCACCGCTCCGACGTCAGGTGAGGGGACGCTCCTGGACTTCTCGATCGGCGCGCGGGGAGTCGCGTTCTCGGCGGACGGGAACGTGCTGGCGGTGCCGCTCGCCTCGGGCACCGTCTGCTTCTTGCACATCGCGACGATCGACTGGCAATGCTCGGCGAGCACCGGCGCCGAGTTGCTTTCCGGCAACTTCGACCGCGAAGACCGGCACTTCATCGCGGTCGACTCCGAAGGCCGCGTGATCGATCTCGGGATGACCAATCTGTTCGAGACCACCGGGCCAGACGACAACTGAAGGTAGAACGACAATGGACAAGAAGACCAAGGAATCGCGCAAGCTACAGCTCTCACGCCAGACGTTGCGCGCGCTCGATGAGCGACAGCTCGAGGCCGCCAGTGGTGGAGGTGACCCTCGGAACTCCGACGATACGTGCACCCCCAGGTCGAGGTTCTGGTGCACGCTCACCGGCGTGGGCGGCTGAGTCTCCAAGCACGCCCCGCCCAGGCCGCTCCACCAGCATAGACGCCAGGAGGTCCAGGGGCGCGGCGGTGGCGCGAAAGCAAGTACGCTGCCGCGTCATGCCCCTCGACCTCCCCGTCCTCGACGCGCACGTGCACTTCTGGGATCCCCGGAGCACGCCGCGCGCGGTGTCGACGGTGGGACGGCTCCTGCGGTGGCACCCGCGGTTGATGCGCGCCGTCGGCGCGCGGCTGTTCCCGCGGTCGGCGCGTCGCTTCGTCGGCTCGCCGGAGCTGGTCATGCGCGCGTACCTGCCCGCGGAGCAGGCCGCGGAGCAGGCCGGGGTCGACGTCCGCGGCGTCGTGCACATCCAGGCCGGCTGGGAGGGCAAGGGGCCGTTGGCCGCGGTCGACGAGACCCGCTGGATCGAGTCGCTCGGCGTCGATCGCATCGTCGGCATCGTCGGCCACGCCGCGGTCGACGGGGCCGCGCTGCCCGAGGTGCTCGCGGCGCACCGCGCGGCCAGCGCGCGCTTCGTCGGCGTGCGCGACATGACCGCGCACGATCCCGACCGCGGCGTGATGGACTTCTCGGCGCCGGGCCGCATGGAGCGCGCGGCGTTCCGGCGCGGCGTCGCCGCGGTCGGCGAGGCCGGCCTGACCTTCGACGCCTGGTGCTACGGGCCGCAGCTGGGCGCGCTCGCCGACGCGCTGCGCGAGGCGCCGGCGACGCGGGTCGTGCTGTGTCACGTCGGCACGCCGATCGGCGTCGGCGGACCTTTCGGCAAGCACGGTCACACCGCCGCGGCGCGGGCGTCGATCCTGGCCCGCTGGAAGGACGATCTGGCGCGCGTCGCCGCGCTGCCCAACGTCCACGCCAAGCTCAGCGGGCTGGCGATGCCGGTGCTGGGCTTCGGCTTCCACGAGCGCGCGACGCCGCCCACCGCCGGCGAGCTGGCCGACCGGTTCGGCCCGCTGGTCGAGCACGCGCTGGCGGTGTTCGGGCCGTCACGCTGCTTCTTCGCGTCGAACTTCCCGATGGACAAGGTCTCGGCGTCGTGGCGCGCGGTGTTCGATGCCTACGCGTCGCTGGTCGCCGGCCTCGACGAGCCGACCCGGCGCGGCCTGTTCCACGATCACGCGGCGCGGTTCTACGGCCTGACGCCGGCCTGATTGCCGCCCGCGCTCACGGCTGCGGCCCGCGCCGCCGCAGGTACAGCCGCGCGAAGTTGCCGCCGCGCACCGCCGCGATCTGGGCGTCGCTGTAGCCGGCGGCGATCATCCCGTCCGTGATCACGCCCAGGTAGCTGCGGACCGCGCCCGAGTACTGCGGGCCGTCGCTGGCCCACAGCGTGCGCGACACCAGGTCGTGGGCCAGGATCTCGTCGAGCACCGCGGGGTACTGCGGCTCGGTCGAGGTCGACGGGTTGCCGTCGGCGTCGATCCGCAGCGGCCGGCCCAGCGCCGACAGCTCGAGCCACACGTTGGCGTGGGTCTCGGCCAGCTCGATCGCGTGGGCGACGGCGCGGGCGTCGCCCTGGCCGACGTGCGAGAGCACGAAGTCGACCTTCGGCAGGCCGTGGTCGCCGTCATAGGCGCTGATCACGGCCTCGAGGTGCTGGGGGTCGTAGAACGCGGGATCCGTCGAGGTGCCCGGGAACGGCGAGAAGCCGGTGTGGAGCAGCACCGGGACGCCGGTCTCGGCGGCGATCTGGTAGACGCCCTGGAACACGGGATCGTCGAAGGCGACGCCCTGGTGGGCGTGGGCCAGCTTGATGCCGATGAACAGGTCGGGGCGCTGAACCAGGTAGCTGCGCAGCGCCTCCAGCCGCTCGCCGGCGACGTCGTCCTGCCAGTCGTCGAAGTTGATGCTCGCCATGCCGAACGCCCAGGGCAGGCCGTCGGCCGCGACGTTGCGCGGGTCGGTCAGCACGGCCTCGAGCTGCTCGTTGGTGAAGTAGCCGGTGGTGTGCTGGGTGTAGACCGCGAACAGGACGGCGTGGTCGACGCCGGCCAGCGACGTCTGCTCGCGGATGCCGACGTGCGCGGCGTACGGATCGCTCAGGATGCTGAACAGCGTGGGCGCGTACGCCTGCAGGAACGGCGGCAGGTTGCCGGTGATGAACGCCTTGCCGGTCGGGGCGATCGCGGCGTAGTCGCCGGGATGCAGGTGCATGTCGACGAGCGCGCCGTCGGGCAGCGTCGCGTCGAGCGCGCCCGCGGGCATCGTGGTCCGGGCCGGCGTCATCGGCGGCGGCTCGGGCGCGAGCACGTACGGCGCGACCACCGCGACGAGGTCGGCGACGTCGTCGTCGCCGTAGGCGATCACGGCGCCCGCGGGGTACGAGGCGCGGCCCAGGTAGTCCTCGGGCGGCGCGCCGAGGGCGGCCTCGATCGCGGCGCGCGAGTCGCCGGGCCGGGCCGGGCCGACGAGGTCGCCGCCGGTGGCGGCGGCGCCGATGACGACGGCATCGGCGGCGAGGGTCGCCTCGTCGGGCGAGGTCAGCACGGCCTCGAGCCCGAGCGCCGGCCAGCGGGCGTAGCCCAGGCGCACCAGCACCACCGGCTCCGCCGGCGGATCGCCGAGCGCGGCGCGCAGCTCGGCCCAGGTCATCCCGAGGACGATCGGCCCGACGCGCTGGCCAGGGACGAGCGTGCGCTCCGGCGGCGCCGCGTCGGGGCTCGCGGCGTCGAGGCCGCGGGCGTCGAGGTGGGCAGCGTCGGGTGCGTCGGCGGTGCCGCCGCAGGCGCCCGCCGCGATCGTCGCGAGCACCGCGGCACCGGCCATCGCCGCGCGCGCGGCGGCGGACGCGCGGGGCCGACGCGTCGCGAGGACAGGAGCGTCCATGGCGGTCACGGATCGACGAGCGTCAGCGTGACGGTCGAGGTGTGGCCGAGCTCGACCTCGAGCGCGTCGCTCCACACCGTCAGGTCCTCCGGCCCGGGCTGGGTCGGGCTCGCCGGCGGGACGTCGAGCATCGCCAGCACGTAGAGGGTCTGCGGCGCCAGATCCTCGAGCGTCAGCGTCGCCGGAAACGTCGGGCTCGACGCCTGCGCGAACCCGATCGGGCCGCCCGACGGCGGCACGCTGGTGAAGGCCGCGAGCAGCAGGGTGCCCTCGGCCGCGCCGTCGTACCCGATCGTGGCCTCGACCCGCGCCGCGGGGGCGCCGTCCGGCGGCGCCGCGTCGACGGCGACGGGGACCGCGTCGGGGGTGGCCACGGTGGCGTCGGGCACCTGCGGGGTGCCGCCGCCGTCGTCGTCACCTCCGCAGGCGGCGGCGGTGGCGAGGCCGAGCAGCGCGAGCGCGCGCATCGTCGCGTGGAACTTCCGCATCGGGAGTCACTCCTTCCAGGGTCGAGCGCTGGCGCGCGGGCGGCGTGCCCGCGACGCCGTCGTCACGGCAGCGTCGTCGGCGGCGCCAGGTCCTCGAGGGGGATCGGCGCGCCGTCGAGGCTCTTGATGAACTGGACGAGATCGTCGATCTCGTCGTCGGTGAGGGCCGGGATCATCGCCAGCTCGTTGAGCGGATCGGCGCGGCCGTCGGGGCCGCTGAAGTGTGCGATCACCCGGGCGATCGAGGCCTCCGAGCCGTCGTGCAAGTACGGCGAGGTCCGCGCCGCCGAGCGCAGCATCGGCGTGAGGAACTTGCCGCGATCCTCGTCGCGGCCGGTGACCAGGAAGCGGCCCTCGTCGGGGCGCGCGCCGCTGGCGTCGGGGACCGAGGTCGAGACGTTGTGGAACTCGAAGTCCGAGGTCAGCGGTCCGCTGTGGCACAGCGTGCACCGCGCCTTGCCGGTGAACAGCAGCGCGCCGCGCTTGGCGGCGTCGCTGATCGCGTCGTCGTCGCCGGCGTTCCACGCGTCGAAGGCCGCGTCGCGCGACACCGCGATCCGGATGTAGACCGCCATCGCCTGGCCGGCCAGGCGCCACACCTGCTCGGGCGACAGCGTCGTGATGTCCTCGCCGAACGCCGCCTCGAACAGCGGCACGTAGCCGGGGATCTCGACGGTGAGGCGGCGCTGCAGGTTGACCTGGGCCGCCGGCACGTCGAGGGCCTCGCCGGCGCTGACGTCCAGCATCGACAGGTTCATGTTCGGCTCGGCGAACGGCAGCACCATCATGTCGGGCAGGTCGGTGAAGTGGCTGCCGTCCCACCGCGCCATCGGCGCGTAGACCAGGTTCAGCATCGACGGCGTGTGCCGGTGCAGGGTCGGCGTGATCGCCGGGAACGACCGGTCCGGGGCGTCGAGCGGACCGCCCGACTGGAACGCCGAGGTCGGCAGGTGGCAGTTGCCGCACACGGTCTGCCCCGAGCCGGACAGCCGCACGTCGGAGAACAGCGCCCGGCCGAGCTCCTTCTTGGCCTCGGTCGGCGGGTTGTCGGGCCACTCCGGCAGCGGCGGCACCGGCGGGAGGTCGGCGAGGCGGAGCCCGGTGGCGGGATCCACCGGCACGTCGAGCGTCGCGGTCCCGTCGGGGTCGTCGACGCACGCGGTGAGGCCGAGGCCCAGCAGCAGCGCGGTCGCGATCTGCGTCGGCGTCATGGCGAGCCTCACGGGATGATCAGGATCGTGTGCTCGAACGAGGCCACGGTCTGGTCGCGGTCCGAGATGTCGGCGGGGGTGCGGTTCTCGACCTCGACCGCGACGTCGTCGTCGGCGACGTTCATGCGGATCGTCCCCAGCGCCTGGTCGGGATCGCCGGGCAGGACGTCGGCGCTCGACAGGTTGAAGGTCGCGAGGTCGCCACCGGCGGCGGCCGGCGGGATCTCCTCGAACGCCAGCTGCGCCTCGGTGATCGGCGTCGACGCGTAGACGACCAGGACCATGTCGTACGGGCCGGGCGCGAACGTCGGCGTCGTGGTCGTGGTGATCGCGAGGCTCTCGGGCACGGTGCCCCACACCTGGAACAGCGCCGGGTCGTTGCCGGACGAGAACCCAGCCGGGAACACGCCGACGTAGTAGGGCTTGCCGATCACGTCGGCCGGCGCGTGGGTCGCGATCGTCGCCGACGGGCTGAGGAAGGCGAGCAGGCCGTCGTCGCCGGTGGTGAGCCGGGCGTCCATCGTGAGGGTGTGGCCGGTGTCGTCCTCGTCGGCGGCGCAGCCGACGAGGGTGGTGGCCAGGAACATGGCGGCAACGAGGCGAGTGGACATGCGGAACCCCTTGGCTGGATGGGCCGCATCTTTGAACCTCGCCTTGTTAAAAGTCAAGAGTGCTACTTTCTACTCTTGATGGACGGGCGTCCGGTGCCGTAGCGTCCGCGCACCCCGGTCTTTCGAGGAGGATCCGATGAGAGCTCGTTCCGCGTCGCTGGCCTGCTGTGCGCTTTCCCTCGTCATTGCTGGATGTTCCAGCGACGGCACCCCGGATCCCGGCCCCGGGAGCACCCCCGACGCCGCGTCCGCGTCCGACCCCGATGGCGGAGGTGGCGGAGGAGGAGGGGGCGGCGGCGGCGACATCGACGCGGCGCCCGGCACCGGCGCGCGCCTGTCCGGCGTCGTCACCCGGTCGGCGGCGCCCGACGGCGACGGCGTCGGCAACGTCTTCGTCGCCCTGTTCGACCGCGATCCGATCTCGAACATGGACACCGCGCAGGTCGTCGGCAACGCGCTGCTCGAGGACGTCGACCTGTCGGCGGCCGGCGCCAGCGTCGCCTACGCCATCGACGGCATCCCGCCGCGCGCCGAGGACTACTACGTGATCGCGTTCCTCGACGACAACGGCAACGTCGACACCAGCGACCCGAGCAGCGCCGGGCCCGATCGCGGCGACCTGGTCAGCCTCAACGGCGTGTCGACGCCCAAGGTCAGCCTGCCCACCGCCGGCGACCACACCCACGACATCGACCTCAACCTGGTGATGCCGTTCTGACCGGGGCGCGGCGCGGCCGCTACCGGTCGGCGTCGCGCACCAGGCGCACGTGGTTCTGGATCCGGATCGCGTCGCCCTGCGGGCCGCGGCCGGTGGGGTAGTCCGCGGCGTCGCCGGCCTTGGGGTCGCTGCGCTGCGCGCCGGCGCCGTGGACGTCGACCCAGCCGCCGTTCATGTAGCCCATCGCGCGTCCGAAGGTGACGTAGACGCTCGCCGCGCCGGGGCCCGCGGTGCCGGGCAGCGCCGCCCAGGTCGCGTGGGTGGTGCTGGTCCAGTACGCCGGGAAGTCGGCGTCGCCGGCCTCGTCGGTGATCGCGCTGGTCGCGAACCGGGCGTCGATCGCGGCGGAGGCCGTGGTCGTCGGCGATCGGGTGTAGTCGACCAGGCTCTGCAGCTCCTTGGCGTCGGGGAGGCGCCAGTCGTCGTGGCCGAGGTAGCCGTCGGCGTTCCGGGCGTCGACCCAGGCCAGCGCCGCCTCCCAGTCCATGCCGGCGTGGCTGTCGTCCTGGGCCCACGTCAGGCCGGTGGCGCGGTCGGTGATCGTGCCGTCGCCACCGTCGACGAGGTCGTTGACGCCGTAGGCGTCGTTGCCGCGGACGCAGATCACGTAGAACGTCTTGTCCTCGCCGAACAGGGTCAGGCCGTAGCCCTTGATCCGGCCGTCGGCGAAGTTGACGCCGAACAGCGTGCGCCCGCCGTCGTTGGCGGTGTGGGCCACGTACAGCGTGCGGCTGGCGTACTGGGCGTCGATGATGCGCTCGCCCGCGGCGGTGTCGCCGTAGCCGAAGGCGAAGGCGTCGGTGTCGAGGAACGGCGTCAGGCCGGCGGTGTCGGTGCCGTCGTAGCCGCTGGGATCGGTGCCGCGGAAGTCGATGAGCGAGTACAGCTGCTTGATGTCGGGCAGCCGCCAGTCGTCGTGGCCGGCCAGGGTGAGGTCGTCGCAGCGGATCACCGCGTCGTCGAAGGTCAGCTTGTCGCGGGCGTCGATGACGCCGTCCCCGTCGGTGTCGGGGCTCGCCTGCCAGGTCAGGCCGGTGACCGCGTCGGTGACGGTGCCGTCGCCGTTGCCGACGTGGACCGCGGGGTTGCCGTCGTGCTGGGCGTCCTGGCCGTGGAAGCGTTCGCCGGCGGCCGGGCACGCGATCACCGCGCCGTCGGCCTGATAGCAGTCTTGCTGACCGGTCGCGACGATGCGGTAGGGCAGATCGTCGGCGCCGGCGTCGGGGCCGTCGCCCGCGTCCGCGGCGTCGCAGCCGACGCCGACCAGGAGCGCGAGCGAGGGCGCGAGCAGCGTGCGCGTGAGGGTGCGAGCGCGCGACGGACGACGGGTGCGAGTCATGGCCAGGTTCTCCTCGGTGATGACCCCCAGCGGGTGCAACGCGTGTACCGCCGCCGGAGCGAGCCTGGGACCGGTGGTGCGAGGTCGCGAGGTCGCGACGTGCGGACTTCGCACCCGCCGCGGTGCCGTTCCGGCAGTGCGGCGTTCCGGCGCAGCCACGCCCGCACGATCGTCGCATCGTGCGCGCGCGCCCGGGTGCGGCGTCCCGCCGCAGCGAGTCGATGGCATGCTCGACGCCATGGGCATCGACGCGGACGAGATCGAGGTGCTGGCCGGGCTCGAGGCGGTGCGGAGCCGGCCCGCGCTGTACGTGGGCGACGTGGCCGCGCCCGGGGCGCTGCACCAGCTGGTCGAGGCGGTGCTGTGCGCGGCGTTCGACGAGGCGCTCGGCGGCACCTGCCAGCGCATCGACGTCACCGTCGGTGACGACGGCGCGGTCGAGGTGCGCGACGACGGCGGCGGGCTGCCGGTCGAGGTCCACCCCACGGCCGGGCTGCCGGTCTGTGAGGTCCTGTTGACCCACCTGCTCGCGTGTCGCGCGATGCGCCGCGATCCGCGCGCGGCGGATCGCTTCTGCGGCGGCGGCATCGCCGTCACCAACGCGCTGTCGGCGTGGCTGGAGGTCGAGATCGAGCGCGGCGGCCGGCGCTACGTGCAGCGCTACGAGCGTGGCGTCGCGCAGGGGCCGCTCGCCGACGCGGGGGCGACCTCGGGACACGGCACCCGGCTGCGGTTCCGGCCTGACCCGGAGATCTTCGGCACGGCGCGCGTGGACCTCGCGCGGCTCGACAACACGCTCGACGAGATCCGGCGCCTGGCGCCGCGGACTGCGGTCGTGCTGCGCGGACCGCGCCCGCCGGCGTGAACGCGGGCCTGCCCGGCGACCCGCCGCGCGGTCACGGCGCGAGGACGCGCGTGGCCTCGAGCCGGTAGCCGTGGCTGTAGGCGAAGAACTTGGCCCACAGGTTCTTGGAGTAGATGAGGTCGGCGCCGTGCGGCGCCGGGGCGATCCAGCTCCACGGATCGGGATCCAGCGCGGTGATGCGGAACCGGCCGTCCTTGCTGCCGATGCCCTGGTGGAACAGCGGATCGTCGGGCGAGCTGTCGTCGATCTCCCAGGCGAAGCCCCACAGCGCGTCCGGGAACGCGATGTTGATGTGGTGCGGATCGCTGAGCTCGGGCGGGCACCAGCCCAGGCACGCGACGATCGGGGTCTTGCTGGTCGCGCCGGTGGCGAGGCCGTCGTAGTAGTAGAGCAGCTGCGTGTTCGCCGGGCCGTTGGCGGTCGCGGCGTCCTCGTCGGCGGGCCAGACGTCGTGGTCGGCGTCCTCCACCGACCAGAAGATCTCGATCTCGTCGCCGCCGTCGACGTCGTCCTGGTTGAGGACCGTGAACTTGCGGATGTCGATCGTCGTGACGTTGCGGGTCCAGACCACGTCGAAGTTGATCGGCTGGGTGCCGTGACCACGGCTGACGACCAGGTAGACGTAGTCGGGGCTCGGCGCCAGCTTGGTGGTCAGCTCGGCGGCGTCACCGCTGGTGACGCCCGTGTCGGTGGGCACCGGGCTCGACTGGGTGCTGGCGTCGTGGCCGTACATCGCGAGCTTCGCGCTCGTGTCGGTGCCGTCGGCGTTGCGCAGGTTGGCGACCAGGGCGTGGACCTCGACGTCGCCGCCGGTGGCCAGGGCCTGGTCCTGGGTCAGCTTGAGGTAGCACTTGCTCTGGACCACCATCGGCGAGCCGCTCATCGTCAGGTGCGCGGCGTCGTAGGGGTCGAGCCAGATCGCCTGGTGCCAGCTGGCGCAGTTGTTCTTGCGCACGTTGAACGTGAACGTCCCGGTCCGGGTGGCGTCGGCGAACGAGACCATGACGAAGAACGGGCCGTCGGTCTTGAACGTCACCGGGTCGTTCTCGCGGTGCTCCCCGCCGAAGACGCCGGGCGCGATCTGGAGGTCGCCCTCCTTGGGCACCAGATCGGTCGACAGGTCCGACGCGGCGAAGACGTGGACGTCGAGCGCGGCCACGGTCTGGGCGTCGATCACGTAGGTGCCGGGCTGCCCGTAGTAGAACCACTTCTTGGCGCCGGCGTTGACGACGGTCACCGGGGTGGCGCCGAAGACGTCGGCCGGCGCGACGCTGGGGCTGCACTGCGCCTCCCACGGGCCGATCACCGCGCGCAGCGGATAGTGATCGGATAGGTCCATGCCGACGTATGCGTCCTCGACCTCGCTGCCGTTGGCGACGTAGGTGAAGCCGCGCTCCACGACCATGTGCTGGTAGCAGTCGGTCGCGCCGTCGAAGGTCACCTGGCGATCGAGGATGTAGTCGAGGCGGGTGCGGAACTGATCGCGATCGGTCTGGCCGTTGCGCAACGCGTCCCATGTGAAGCCCATGTCGGTGCCGGCGAGCGCCGACGGATCGTAGGCGAAGCCCATGTCGTCGGAGCCGTCGCCCCAGTGCGCGAACGTGGCCAGCCCGGGGAACGCGGTCCCGTCGAGGCGCCAGGGGTCGCGCAGGCCGGCCAGCGTCGCGAGCACGCCGCTGGGCCCGATGAAGTCGGCGTACTCGTGGAGGTCGTCGACCTGATCCGGGGTGATGACCTGCTCGACCTCCTGGGCGCTGCCGTGGACCTTGCCGTCGCCCTGGTTGATCCAGTAGGCGACGTCGTCGCCCATCGTGTTCAGGTCGCCGGCGAAGATCACCGCCTGGCCGAGCTTGGCGGTCTGCCACGCCGGCGCCTTGGCGTTGATGAACGCCGCGGCCTCGAGCATGCCGCTGCGCCGGTCCTTGTCGTAGAAGTTGCTGGTGTCGTCGTCGGCGGGCGTCCAGTAGTTGGCCTGGTTGTGGGTGAAGAAGACGTGGATCACCTGGTGCGTGCTCGGGTGCTGCACGCAGGCGTAGCCGATGCCCTTCTCCATGTACCGATCGTCGCTCGCGAGGTTGCCGTAGAGCTGGAAGTCGCCCTTGGCCTGGCCGAACACGGGTTCGCCCAGCGGCTCCAGCTGCTCGCCGACCAGCGACGGCTCGGGGCAGCCGTTGGGGTCGTCGGGCAGCTTCCAGGGGAACTTCGAGAAGAACATCAGGCCGCTGTCCTGGAAGCGCACGCCGTCGCTGAGCTGGTAGATGAACGAGCGGTACGGGCCCTGGTCGTGCAGCTTCTTGACCAGGCCGTCCTTGTAGCAATCGCCGGTGGCCTCGGCGAAGACCAGGATGTCCGGCTGCTCGGGCATGTCGAGGATGTGCTGCCCGATCTGGGCGGCGCGCTCGTCGCAGCTCGAGCCGTTGTCGAGGGCGTACCCGGTGAAGCCGGGCTTGCCGCCGATGTTGTAGGTCATGACCGAGTACTGCTTGGTGCCGCCCCCAGCGGTGCGCTCGCCGGCGTCGGCGAGGGACGAGGTGGCGGCCAGCAGGCCGAGGGTCGCGGTCGCGGTGGCGGTCGCGAGGAGGGTGGCGGATCGAGGTGGGCGCAAGGTGGTTCTCCGTTCCACCCGGCAGAGCCGCCTGGGGGTGGAACGTTACCGACCGGCCCCGCCGCGGGGGCGCGGCGGCGAGACCCCGCTCACGCCAGCAGCGCGGCGGCGCGGGTCAGGGTCTCGTCACGCTTGCAGAAGGCGAAGCGCAGCCAGGGCAGGGCGCCCGGCGGGCGGGCGTAGAACACCGACGGTGGGATCGCGGCGACCTTGCGGGTCTCGATCAGCTCGCGGGCGTAGGCGACGTCGGTGACGTCGGCGGCGAAGCGCGCCATCAGGAAGTAGGTGCCGGTGACGACGGGGACGTCGAAGCCGGCGGCGATCAGCGCGCCGCGCAGGAGGTCGCGCTTGGCCTGGTAGTCGCGGCGATGCCCGGCCAGGTAGCCGGCGAGCCAGGCGTCGTCCTCGAGGACCTCGGCGATCGCGGTCTGCAGGAACGGCGGCGTCGAGAACACGATGGCCTGGTGGACCAGCCGCACCGACGCGGTCAGCGCCGGCGGCGCGGTGACCCAGCCGACCTTGAAGCCGGTGAAGCCGAAGGTCTTGGACGCCGAGCTGATGCGGACGACGCGATCGCGCAGCGCCGGCATCGCCGCCGGCGACACGTGGCGGGCGTCGTCGTAGACGAGGGTCTCGTAGACCTCGTCGGTGACGACGATCGCGTCGGCGGCGATCGCGGCGTCGCCGAGCCGGGTCAGCTCGGCCTCGGTGAAGACCTTGCCGGTGGGGTTGTGTGGGGTGTTGAGCAGCAGCAGGCGGAACCCGGCGTCGCGCGCGGCGTCGACCTCGTCCCAGGCGATCGCCCAGCCGCCGGCGGCGCGACCGGCCGCGGTGTCCGGGGCGTGCAGGCGGATCGGCACCAGCACGCCGCCGGCGTTGGCGATGGCCTGGGCGTAGCTGTCGTACGCGGGCTCGAAGACGACGACGCGGTCGCCCGGGTTCACGAAGGCGTTGATCGCGGCGAAGATCGCCTCGGTGGCGCCCGAGGTGATCGTCACCTCGGCGTCGGCATCGGGGGTGACGCCGGTGGTGGCGCCGACGAAGCGGGCGACGGCGCGGCGCAGCCGAGGCTCGCCGGTGCCGGGGGCGTACTGGTGGTGCGAGGTCTCGACGTGGCGGGCCACCGCGGCGAGCAGCTCCGCGGGGCCGTGGAAGTCGGGGAAGCCCTGGGCGAGGTTGACCGCGTCGAGCTTGCGCGCGAGGTCGGTCATCTCGGTGAAGATGCTGGTGCCGAAGCCGGCCCATCGGGTCGCGCGGGGTTGCACGGCGGCGACCATAGCAGCGGCCGGTGGCGTCGCGCGGCGGGGCGGTCGCGCGGCGGCGAGACCGACGGCGTGCCCGGCGTGGCGGCCCGGGCGGGCCGGTGGGACAGGGGCGAGACCGGGCGCCGCGAGTGCGCAAGTCGAGCCGTGGCGCCGGGTTTCGTCGATCCGGCGGCGCCGCGGCGGTCTCGCGCGACCGCGGGCGGCGGTGGCATGGATGTTGATGAGCTGGGTGCGCATGAAGGCCCCGACCAAGACCCTCCCGCACCCGCAGCCCCGCGAGCTGCCGAGCCGCGAGCGCCTGACCCCTGCGCAGCTGGCCGCCGTCCACGGCGGCGCCGACGCCGTCGCCACCGGCAAGCGGCAGCACGGCCACATCCACTCGTCGTAACGCCGGCCGTCTTCGCCGGCGACGGCTCCGCTCGATCCTCCCGTCGTCCCCTCGCTTCGCTCCGCGTCCCGCCCCGCCGCCCGCCGCGCCTCCGCCTCGCCGCCCCGCCGCCCGCCCCCGCCGCCCGCCGCCCGCCGCCCGCCGCCCGCCGCCCGCCGCCCGCCGCCCGCCGCCCGCCGCCCGCCGCCCGCCGCCCGCCGCCCTCCGCTCTCCGCCCTCCACCCACATCGACCCCAGCCCCGCTCGACCTCACCGCCCGTCAAATCTGCGCGGCTCGGGGAAGCTGCGCCTGCGTGGCGACGTATCCTCGGGGGAGGAGCGTCCCTTATGTCCTTCGATGAAGATGGCGGTGCGGGCTTCGCCAGCGGCCCGTTCTCCGAGCCGGTCAACTCGGTGCTGGGCGAGAGCTTCGGCTCCTCCCTCGACGGCATCGACGTCATCCGCGGCGACGATCACACCAACCGCGCCCTCGGCGCCAAGGCGCACACGATCGGCAGCACGATCTCGCTCGGCGGCGACATCCGCGAGGACGTCAACGATCCGTCCTCGATGGAGGTCATCGCCCACGAGGTCGCGCACGCCCTCGCCGGCGGTGGCTCCGGCAGCAAGCTCCTCGACGGCGGCCGCGACGACGCCGGCGAGTCGGCGGCGCACGCCGCGTCGGGCGCGTTCCGCGACTTCATCGCCGGCGGCGCCAGCGGGCCGGCGCCGCGGCTGTCGCCCGCGCACGGCGGCACCGCGATGATCCACCGGTTCGAGGCCGGCGAGCACGCCGACGCGGTCGACCACGCCTCCGACACGCTGGCCGCCGCCGGTCGCGACGTCGATCCGGCGGTGGCGGCGGCGATGGCCCAGCCCATCACGCTGTCCAACGGCGTCACCGTCACCCAGGGCCAGATCACCGCGATGATGGGCGACTTCTACGGCGCCTACACGCAGGGCGAGGACGGCGCCGAGCACTTCGATCCCGCGGCGTCGTTCGCGGCGATGGACAACGCCGATCCCGAGGAGATGCAGCGCATCCTCGGCTTCGTGCAGCAGGAGCAGGACGGCGTCACCGCGGCGCGCGCCGGCGGCCCCGACTTCGAGCCCACCGACGCCACGACGCTGGAGCGCCTGACCCTCGGGCGCCACCAGCACACCGACGAGAACGGCACGACCACCGGCTACTCGCTGCTCGAGCTCGCCGAGCGCAACACCAACCACTTCAACACCGCCGACGAGTCCGGCACCGACAACAACATGGGCGCGTACGGCGCGTTCCACGAGATGGCGATGCAGGCCGCCGAGCAGGTCGCGACCCTGCCGCCCGGCCCCGAGCGCGACGCCGCGCAGCAGCGGGCGCTGGCCCTCGAGGCCAGCTCGATGCACTTCATGACCGACCGGTTCGCGGGCGGCCACCAGTTCGACAAGCAGCAGCTGATGGACGAGAACGGCAACGGCAAGATCGCCAACGCCCGCGCCCACATCGTCCACAACGAGCTCAACGAGAACGGCGCGACCGTGCACAACGCCGCCGGCGAGGAGTGGACCGCCCTCGGCGACGGCCACTGGGCCGAGGAAGGCAACGCCGAGAACCGCGTCCACACCGCCGAGGCGGTGTCGGCGTCGTACGGCGACATCAACGCGATCATGAACGGCGACGCCAGCGCCGCCGACTTCGCCAGTCCGACCGCGACCGCCCACCAGTCGGTGCCGGAGTGGGATCCGGAGCTCAACGATCGCACGATGGCGCGCGCCGCCGATCAGGGCCCGCTCGACATCATCGCGGCCGAGTCGGACAACCTGTCGATCCTGCCGACCGTGGCGGATCGCGCGATCCGCAACAACGTCATCCACCCCATCGAGGACGCGGCCAGCGCGGCGTGGGACTGGACGAGTAATACCGCCAGCACGGTCGGCAACGCCGTGGCCAACGGCGCCAGCCGCGCGTGGGAC
Source organism: Kofleriaceae bacterium (assembly GCA_020633495.1). Classification (GTDB taxonomy): domain Bacteria; phylum Myxococcota_A; class Polyangia; order Haliangiales; family Haliangiaceae; genus WYBA01. Next base: position 19,798 of record JACKDR010000027.1, read on the forward strand.
GCCACCACCGGCGCGGCCAGCGCGGCGTGGGACTGGACGACCAACACCGCCAGCTCGGTCGGCAACGCGGTCGCCGACGGCGCCAGCCGCGCGTGGGACGCCACCACCGACGCCGGTGGCCGCGCGCTCGACTGGGCCTCCGACACCGCCAGCTCGGTCGGCAACACCGTCGCCGACGGCGCCAGCGCGGCGTGGGACTGGACCACGCAGGCCGCGGGCAGCGCCGCGGACGCGGTGAGCAACGGCGCCAGCCGGGCGTGGGACGCGACCACCTCCGCCGCCAGCACGGTCGGCAACGCGGTCAGCAACGGCGCCAGCGCCGCGTGGGACGCCACCACCGGCGCGGCCAGCTCGGCGTGGAACGCCGGCACCCGCGCCGCCAGCGCCGCCGGCAACGCGGTCTCGAACGGCGCGTCCTGGGTCGGCGATCAGGCCACGGGCGCGTGGAACGCGTTCGCCGGCATGTTCGACTGAGCGCGGCTGTGGCGGTGCGGCGACGTCGACGGGCACGCCCTCCGGCGCGCCTGCCGCGCGCGGTGCGTGCGATGGTGGCAGCATGACTCGCGACGATCCCGGCTGGACGCTCCGCTACGCCGACGGCGCGGCGAACGCGTACGAGGTCGTGGGCGCCGGCGCCGACGTCGACGTCGCGTACGTCCCGGTGACGCCGCGCGACAGCTCCAGCGGCACCTACAGCGGCGGCGCGCCGTGGCGCGTCCGGATCGACGCCAGCGATCCACGGATCGAGGAGCTGTGGCGCCGTGTCGACGCGCTGGCGTCGGTCGCGTCGTCGGGGGACGGCGGTCGCGCCATGGGCACCGGCGCGTTCACCGTGACGCGCGACGGCACGACCCGCACGTTCGTGGTCGCGCCGGGGCCGGGGCTCGATGCGTTCGACGCGCTGATCCGCGGCCTGGCGCGGTAGCGACGAGGCGCCGCCCACGATGGTAATGTCGTCGGCCGTGACGTCCATGACCTCGAAGTTCATCGCCCTGGCGAGCCTGGCGCTCGCGCTCTCGCTGGCCGCCTGTGGCGGCTCGAAGCCGGCGGCTTCCGGGCCCGCGGCGACGACCGACGACACCGCGGCGCCCGCCGACGAGGCCGTCTCGACCGACGACGGCGCCGGCGGCCCGGCGATCGGCGCAGACGAGTGCTGCTGCCCGTTCGCCTCCGCCGAGGGCGTGTCGTACAACGTCTCGCCGCGCGCCGACTGCGAGAGCTACGGCAGCGAGTGCGTCGAGGCCGAGCGCTGCGCCGAGTGACCTGAGTCGCGCGTCCGGCCGCGATCGACCCTTGCCGCGGGTTGCCGCGTCGATCGCCGGGAATCGGCCGGCGGCGCTCCGATCGCGGTGGCGCGACGGCGCCGCGGTGACCACGTTGCATGGCCCGTGCAGGAGCCCATGCCACGACACTCGGTACTCGGCGTCGCCATCATGTCGATGCTGTTGCCGGTGCTGTATGCCGCGTTCTGGGTCGACGGCGTGGTTCACCAGCTCAACGACGCCCAGGGCCTCCGGCTGTCGGGTGTCTTCAGCGAGCACGCGACCCCGCAGTGGACCCGGCGCTGGACCGAGGGCGTGTCGCGGGCCACGGGCGGTCGGGTGTCGCCGCGCGGCGTGCTGGTCTGGCTGGCGCTGTTTCCGATCGGCCTGCCGTTGCTGCAGCACCGGATCAACCAGGGCCGCGTCACGCTGCCGCCGGCGCGCCTGGTGTCGGGTCCCGATCGGCGCGCGGCGCCCCGCCGCTACCGCCCGGCGGCGGCGAGGAAGCGGTTCAGGTAGCCGCGCGGGCCGGCGCCGCCGATCGAGTTGCAGGTCGGCGACGCGAAGCCCTGGTCGCAGTCGACGTCGCGGTCGTACGACCACCAGTGCACGCCGGCGAGGCCCTGGTCGATCGCGAACGCCATGACGGTGTCGACGTCGTCGAGGGTGAACAGCTCGCCCTGGACGTCGTTGCCGCCGATCATCGGCGTCAGCTCGATTGCCTCGTAGGGCACGCCGAAGGTGGCGTTGAGGTTGTGGGCCGCCTGGACCGCGGACTGGCCCATCTGGCAGGCGCCGTCGACCACGACGCACACGCCGGGGCTCGGGCCGCCGTAGTCCATCGTCATCAGGTCGACGGTGACGAACGCGGGCCAGGTGTCGCCGAAGGTGGCGCGCATCGCCTGCAGGGTGTCGGTGCCGTGCACGTTGAGGCTGGGCGCGCCGTCGGTGTTGGCCAGGGTCGCGATGGTCAGGCTGAAGCGCAGCGTCGGGTGCGTGTCGTGGGCGGCGGCGATGCGCGCGATCAGGTCGGCGATCTGCTGCGCGCTCTGGCCGGCCTCGATGTCGAGGTCGACGCCGACCAGGTGGTCCGAGGCCCAGCGGCCGAGGAAGGTCTCGAAGCCGGCGTCGCTGCCGCAGGTGAACGAGCCCGCGGCGCCGCCGGTCGAGACGATGAAGTCGACCCCGGCGGCCTCGAGCAGCGGCACGTTGGCCGCGGCCATCGCCGGCCCCGGGACGCCGCCGAAGCTCTCGCTGCCGCACTCGCCGGTGGCGAACGCCAGCGTGATGGTGTCGCCGCCGGAGGCGACCAGATCGTCGCCGATGGCGGTGCGGGTGCCGGGCACCATCGTCGAGATGACGTTGGTGTTCCAGTCCATGTTGATCGAGGTGTCCTTGTAGGGCCCGAGCAGGAACCCGGGCGGCGTGCCGCCGCCGCCACCGCCGCCGCCGCCGCCGCCGCCGCCGCCACCCCCACCGCCGCCGCCGCCGCCGTTCGGGTCGGTCCCGTCCTCGATGGCGCCGACGCAGGCGGCGCTGGCGGTGCCCAGCAGGGCGAGGGCGGCGATGGCCGCCAGGGAGGGCAAGCGTTGAGACTTCATGGCGATTCCTCGTGCGGATGGGTCCCGGTACCCGGATGGAGACAGCCGGGGCCGAGATCGGGTCACGCGGAACGCACCGGCGGCGCGAGGCCGCCGCGGACGGCCCGACGGCCGGGTCAGCCGCGCGCGGTGACGCGCGGGTAGACCAGCCCCGCCAGGGCGCCGCCGACCAGGGGCGCGACCCAGAACAGCCACAGCTGTCCGATGGCGTGGCTGCCCGCGAACAGCGCCTGGCTGGTCGACCGCGCCGGGTTCACCGAGGTGTTGGTCAACGGGATGCTGATCAGGTGGACCAGCGTGAGGCCCAGGCCGATCGCGATCGGCGCGAAGCCGGCCGGCGCGCGGTCGTCGGTGGCGCCGAGGATGACGAACAGGAAGAAGAACGTCATCAGGGCCTCGGCCATGAACGCCCCGCCGAGGGCGAGCCCGGGCTTGCCGTAGAAGTTGGCGGCGAACCCTCCTGCGGTCGGGTCGCTGTCGGTGCCGAGCTTCAACGTCGCGTAGATGGCCGCGGCGCCAGCGAGCGCGCCGACGAGCTGGGCGGCGATGTACGGGCCGGCGTCGCGGGCGTCGAAGCGCTTGCCCAGCACCAGCCCGATCGTGACCGCCGGGTTGAGGTGGCACCCCGAGACGTGGCCGATCGCGTAGGCCATCGTCAGCACCGACAGGCCGAACGCCAGGGCGATGCCCAGCACTCCGACCGCGCCTCCGGAGATGACCGCGGTGCCGCAGCCGCCGATCACGAGCCATGCGGTGCCGAAAGCCTCCGCGCCGAGCCTGCTCCTGAGCGTCATGGTCCCTCCCTGGGTGGACGCTCGTATTCTCGCGCAGCGCCCCGGCGCGCGTCGAGAGGGCTGCGCCGCGTCGGTGCGGCGCGGTGCCGGGGCGGTGCCGGGGCGCCGCTCAGCCGTCGCCGGCCGGCTCGTCGTCGACGAAGTCGAAGCCGAAGCGGCCCTTGATGCACAGGTTGCCCTCGGTGACCGAGGCGTCGAGGGGCGAGGTCACCTTGACGATGCGGCCGTCCTGGGCGTGCAGGGTCAGCGTGCAGCCGACGCCGCAGTACGAGCAGATCGTGTCGGTCGTGGTCTGCCGCTCCGGCGCCCAGGTGCCTTTGCCGCGCATGACGTGCTCGCTCTTGAACACCAGCGCGTTGGTCGGGCACACGCCGATGCAGTTGCCGCAGTACACGCACGCCGACGCCGGCAGCGGCACGTCGGCCTCGGTGGCGACGCGGGCGTCGAAGCCGCGCCCGGCGACCGCGATCGCGAAGGTGTTCTGGGCGTCGGTGCCGCAGGCCTCGACGCACTTGTAGCAGAGGATGCAGCGGGCGTAGTCGCGGACGTAGAGGTCGTTGTCGTCCTTGACCGGCTGCGCGACGGTGGCGGCGTCGGCGCCGAAGCGCTCGGGGTGAGCGTCATAGCGGGCCATCCACCGGGCCACGTCGGGGGCCTGCGACAGGTCGACCGACGAGCCGAGCAGCTCGAGCACGAGCTTGCGCGACAGCCGGACCCGCGGCGAGTCGGTGTGCACCTTCATGCCGGCCTCGGCCTTGCGCGCGCACGACGGCACCAGCGTGCGCGAGCCCTCCAGCTCGACGACGCAGACCCGGCAGGCGTTGACCGGGGTCAGCGTCTTCAGGAAGCACAGGGTCGGGGTCTCGACGCCGATCGAGGCGCAGGCGTCGAGCAGCGAGCTGCCGTCGGCGACCTGGACCTCGCGGCCGTCGATCTCGAGCGTGATCGTCGCCGGCGCCGGCGTCGGCGGCGCCATCGGCAGGCGCACCGAGCGGGGCGGCGGCTCGAACCAGACCCGATCGGCGCCGTCGTCGTGGTCGGCGCTCATCGCGCACCTCCGGTGGTGGGGGCGTCGGCGACCGGGTCGCCGAGGCCGAGCGCCAGCGCCGACTCGATCGCCGCCGACGCGGTCTGGCCCAGGCCGCAGATCGACGCGTCGCGCATGGCCTGGCCCAGCTCGGCGAGCAGGGCGCGGTCGTCGGCGACCGCCGCCGCCGGCGGCCGCGCTGCCAGGCGGTGCAGCGCCTCGTCCTGGCGCACGGTGCCGACCCGGCACGGCACGCACTGGCCGCACGACTCGTCGCGGAAGAACTGCGCGATCCGGCGCAGCACGCCGGGCAGGTCGGCGCCGTCGTCGAAGACCATCACGACGCCGGAGCCGAGGGTGGCGCCGATCGCGCGCAGGCCCTCGAGCGTGAGCGGCACGTCGAGGGCGTCGGCGCCGACGAACGAGCCGGCGGCGCCGCCGAGCAGCACCGCGCGCACCGGCCGGCCGCGGCTGGTGCCGCCGGCGAGCGCGAGCAGGTCGCGCACGGTGACGCCGAACGGGGCCTCGTACAGGCCGGGCCGGGCGACGTGGCCCGACACGCAGTACAGCTTGGGCCCCGTCGAGGTGCCGGAGCCCTGGGCGGCGAACGCGGCGCCGCCCGCGGTGAGCAGCACCGGCACGTTGGCCAGGGTCTCGACGTTGTTGACCACGGTGGGCTTGCCGAACAGCCCGACCGCGACCGGGTAGGGCGGCTTGCTGCGCGGCTCGCCGCGGAAGCCCTCGAGCGAGTTGAACAGCGAGGTCTCCTCGCCGCAGATGTAGGCGCCGGCGCCGCGGCGGATCTCGACGTCGAAGCGGGCGCCGGTGCCGGCGACGTCGGCGCCGAGCAGGCCGGCGGCGCGGGCGGCGTCGATCGCGGCCTGCAGGCGGGCCGCGGCCACCGGGTACTCGCCGCGCACGTAGACGTAGCCGTGCTCGGCGCCCGCGGTCAGCCCGGCGATCGTCATGCCCTCGATCACCGCGAACGGATCCCACTCCATCAGGATCCGGTCCTTGAACGTGCCGGGCTCCGACTCGTCGGCGTTGCAGACGACGTAGCGGGTGCGCTCGGTCTGGCCGGCGACCGCCTGCCACTTGCGGCCGGTGGGGAACGCGGCGCCGCCGCGTCCGACCAGGCGGCCGGCGGTCAGCTCGGCGATCACCCCGGCGCCGCCCAGCTCGATCGCCCGGGTCAGGCCGCGGTAGCCGCCGTGGCGGCGGTAGTCGTCGAGGCTGCCCGGATCCACGACGCCGACCCGCGCCAGCAGCTGCAGCGACGCGTCGCCGGCCTGGGGCACCGAGCGCCGGACCTCGTCGAGGCGCGCGTCGCCGCGGCGGGCGCCGGCGGAGGCGTCGGCGGGGCCGTCGACCGCGGCGCGGGCGGTGGCGATCGCGGCGGCGGTCGCCGGCGCCACGACCTCGGTGGTCGGCGTCGCGCCGGCGCGGACCAGCAACGCCGCCGGCGCCAGCTCGCACAGGCCGAGGCACGGGCTGCGCTTCCAGGTCGCGCCGTCGGCCACGGCGCCCTCGGCGCCCAGCGCCGCGCACACGTCCTCGGCGCCGGCGTTGCGACAGGCGATGTCGTCGCAGACGTGCGCGACCACCGGCGGCGCCGGCTCGAGATCGATCAGGTGGTAGAAGCTGGCGACGCCCCAGACCTCGGCGGGCGGCACGGTCAGGCGGCGCGCGATGTAGTCGAGCGCGGCCTTGCTGACCCAGCCGACGCGCGCCTGCACCGCCTCGATCGCGGGCAGCAGCAGATCGCGGCGGGCCTCGATCGCGCGCAGGCCGCGGCGCGCGACCCGGCCGTCGAGCGCGACGTCGCGGTCGCCGCCGTCCCAGCCCGACGCGGGCGCGCCGAGCAGGGCGTCGACCGCGGCGCGTTCGTCGGGGCTGGGCTCGGAGTGGGGGATGCGGAGGTCCATGCGGGGCTCGGGTCAGGGCGACAGGCGGTCGACGCGGATCGCCGCGGCCTTGAACTCGGCGGTGCCGGCCTTGGGATCGGTGGCGTCGATCGTGATCAGGTTGGTGGCGACGTCGTCGGGGAAGTGGAAGGTCATGAAGGTCAGGCCCGGGCGCAGGGCGTCGTCGAGGTGGATCGGCACGTCGACCGCGCCGCGCCGCGACGACACCCGGACGACCTCGCCCTCGCCGACGCCGAGCCGGGCGGCGTCCTCGGGCGAGATGTCGAGGGTCTCGCGGCGCCGCAGCGGGTTGGCGTAGGCGCCCGACTGCACGCCGGTGTTGTACTCGCTGAGGCGCCGGCCGGTGGTCAGGCGCAGCGGGTACTCGGCGTCGAGCGCCTCGATCGGCGGCTCGTGGGTGCACGGGTGGAAGCCGGCGCGCGGCCCGACGACCGGGCGCTCCCACAGCCGGCTGTGCAGGAACAGCTCGCCCGGGTGCTGGTCGTCCCAGCACGGCCACTGGATGCCGCCGAGCTCCTCGAGCCGCGCGTAGCTCATGCCGGCGTGGGCCGGGCTGACCCGGCGCAGCTCGTCCCACACCGCCTCGGGATCGGGGGCGCCCCAGTCGGCGCCGAGCCGGCGCGCGATCTCGAAGACGATCTCGAGGTCGTCGCGGGCGGCGCCCGGCGGCGGCACGGCGCGGCGGACCCGCTGGACCCGGCGCTCGCTGTTGGTGACGGTGCCGTCGGACTCGCACCAGCCGGCGGCGGCGGGCAGCACGACGTCGGCGAGCTCGGCGGTGCGGGTGAGGAACAGATCCTGGACCACGAGGTGCTCGAGACCCTCGAGCAGGCGGATCGTGCGGTGCTGGTCGGCCTCGGACTGCGCCGGGTTCTCGCCGAGGACGTACAGGCCGCGCAGCTCGCCGCGGTCCATGGCCTCGAACATGCCGGTGAGGTGCCAGCCGCGCTCGGGCGGCACGGCCACGCCCCACGCCGCGTCGAAGCGGGCGCGCAGCGGCGCGTTCTCGACGTGCTGGAAGCCGGGCAGGCGATCGGGCAGCGCGCCCATGTCGCCGCCGCCCTGGACGTTGTTCTGGCCGCGCAGCGGGTTGATGCCGGAGCCGAAGCGGCCGACGTGGCCGCACAGCAGCGCCAGGTTGATCAGCGACAGGACGTTGTCGACGGCGTTGTGGTGCTCGGTGATGCCCAGCGTCCAGCACAGCATCGCGCGCGGCGCCGTGGCGTAGGCGTGGGCGAGCTCGCGGATGGCCTCGGCGGGGACGCCCGACTGGGCCTCGGCCCACGCCAGCGTGCACGGCTCGACCGCGGCGCGGTAGGCCTCGAAGCCGGTGGTGGCCTCGGCGATGAACTCCTGGTTCGCGAGGCCGGCGGCGATGATCTCGCGGCCGACCGCGTTGGCGACCGCGATGTCGCTGCCCACGTCGAGGCCGAGCCACAGGTCGGCCCACTGGGCGGACGAGGTCCGGCGCGGGTCGACCGTGACGAGGCGGCCGCCGCGGTGCAGGCCCTTGAGGACGTGGTGGAAGAAGATGGGGTGCGTCTCGCGGGCGTTCGATCCCCACAGGAGGACCAGATCGGTCTCCTCGATCTCGCGGTAGGAGCTGGTGCCCCCGCCCGCGCCGAACACCGTCGCCAGACCGGCGACGCTAGGGGCGTGTCACGTTCGGTTGCAGCTGTCGATGTTGTTGGTGCCGAGCACCGCGCGGGCCAGCTTCTGGGCCGCGTAGTTCATCTCGTTGGTGCTCTTCGAGCAGCTGAAGATGCCGAGCGCGCGGCCGCCGTGGGCGTCGCGGACCTCGCGCAGCCCGCCGGCGGCGCGGTCGAGCGCCTCGTCCCAGCTCGCCTCGCGGAGCTGCCCGCCGTCGCGGACCAGGGGGTGCTTGAGCCGGGGATAGGTCTTGCGGCTGCGCATGGCGCGACCTTACCAGGAACTCGACGCCCGGTCGGCGCCGCTCGGGCGACGGAGCGCGTGCCGCGGTGCGGCGTCGCGCCGCGGTCGGACCGCGGGTCGCGCACGCTCGGTCGATCGGCTCGCTCGCCCGCCGACGGGCTCGCCGCGCCTGCACGGACACCGCCTCGCAAAGACGCGCGCCTCAGCCCGGCTTGCCGTCGACGCGCGGCGCCAGGTAGATCGCGGCGAGGCGCACGACCCACGGAGCGAACGCCAGCAGCCAGCCGACGGCCGCGATCACCAGCCACGTGGCCGGATCGGCCACCAGCTCGGAGACGACGCGCGCGACCACGACCAGCTGCAGCGCGACGAAGGTGAACCACGCGATCGCGGGCATCACCAGCGACCGGCCCGAGTGCCCCTGCGTGACCCGGGTGACCATCGCGACCAGGACGCTGCCGAAGAAGCCGACGAACAGCGCGTGGGCCGGGGCGCGGCCCAGCAGGTGGGCGCCGGTGGCGGCGACCGCGACGTCGTCGATCGCGTACAGCGCGGTCGCGATCGGCAGCCACGCGAGCCCGAGGAACAGCACGGTGAGCAGGCCCGGCCGGGGTCCGCCTGGCCACCACCGCCAGCACGCCAGGGTCGCCAGCCCGCACAGGCCGACGTCGCCGACCCACAACCACGCGTCGGCGTGCGCGAGCGCGAGGGCGAGGCGGAGCAGGACCGCCGTCCACGACGCCGCCAGCAGCCACAGCGGGCGCCAGGGCTGGTACCCGGCGACCACGTTGCCGGCGAAGAACGGGAACATCCGGTGGGTGATGGTCAGGTAGATCGGCAGCAGCAGCCCGAACGTGCCGAGCGTGATGCTGACCGGGACCCAGGTCATCGACCCGCCGCGCACGAACGCACCGAACGCGAGCAGCCCCGCGTAGCCGAGCGCGAGCGCGGCCACGCAGGCGCGCGCGTGCCACGTCGTCCCGGTCTCGCGCCACAGCATCGGGACCAGCGCGCCGAGCGCGGCGGTCCATCCGATGATCGTCAGCGCGACGCCGGCCTCGATCGCGGCGTGGGATCCCAGCGCGCCGGCCAGGGTCGCGAGCTGGCCCGCGATCATCGCGACGCCGACCGGGATGAAGCGCCAGCGGGCCAGCTCGGGCTGCTTGGTCCACTTCGGGAACGTCGTCAGCAGGAACCCGAAGATGAAGCTCGGTAGCATCTGGTACTGCATGACGAACGCGTGCAGCCAGCCCGGGAACACCGGCGGGTACGGCACGAGGTCGAGGCCCGGCCAGCGCAGGCCCATCAACCACGCCGCCCACCACGTCATCGCCAGCAGCACGTTGGTGGCGCCCGCGAAGAACATCAGCCGGTGCGGCGCGATCGCGAGGCGCGCCGGTGACAGCCCGCCGCGCGGCGACGCGGGTGCGCCGCGTGGGGACGACGACGACTCGGTCATGTGACGTGGTACCTCACCTGGGCGACCCGGACGACGCGCGCGGGCGCGCGCCCCTCATCGCTCGCCGGTCGCGCGGGCGAACAGGACGTGGTCCTCGAGGTAGACGTGCTGCCGCAGCTCGGCCTCCATGGTCGCGATCGCCGCGTACAGCGCGGTCCACGCCGGGTCGGCGTTGGCCGGCGCGGTCAGATCATCGGTCATGCCGTGGATGCGGTCGAGCTGGACGGCGTGGCTGTGGTGCTCGCGCTCCATCATGCGCATCGGCATGTCGAGCGGGCCGCCGCGGGCGCCGGTCCGCAGCGCCGGGAACAGCATCCGCTCCTCCTTGGCCATGTGGCTCTCGACGTCGTCCGCGAAGGCGACGAGGAGGTCGGTGAGGCCGGCGGGCACGGCCGGGTGCTGGGCGTGCTCGCGCTCGACCCGGCGCGCGGCGTCGAGCAGGCCCGGCAGGTCGCGTCGCAAGCCGGCGTGGTAGTGCCCCTCGATATGGGCGACCAGGTCGGCCTGGGATCGGAGCTCCCAGCTGGCCGCGGGGTCGGGGGCCGTCGGCCCCGGGGCGATCGAGGGGCCTCCCTCGGCCGGGGTGGATGGCGCGGTCGGGCGCGACGTCGGCGACGCGGTCTGGCGGGTATCGGCGGCGAGGCCGAGCCGGCGCAGGACGTTGCGCGCCGTGGACGGCGCGCGGCGCGCGAGGTCCTGCAGCGTGATGAGGAGCGGGGACATCGCAGGCCGCCTCTGCACGTGGCTGGCCAGCGGGCCCTCGTCGCGATCTTCGCCCGTTCCATGCAGGTGGCGCCGCGTCCCCGTTGTCCTTGCGACGCCCGGGTCGTCATTGCGACGACGCCCGCCGGGCCGCCTCAGACGTCGATCGCGGTGACCGAGCCGACCCGCTTGCGCAGCTCGAACTTCTGGATCTTGCCGGTCGAGGTCTTGGGCAGCTCGCCGAACTCGATCGCGCGCGGGATCTTGAAGCCGGCCAGGTGCAGGCGGCAGTGCGCGATGATCTCGGCGGCGGTCACGGTGGCGCCGGGCTTGAGCTCGAGGAACGCGCACGGGGTCTCGCCCCAGCGCGGGTCGGGCTTGGCGACCACGGCGGCGACCATCACCGCCGGGTGCCGGTACAGGACGTCCTCGATCTCGAGGCTCGAGATGTTCTCGCCGCCGGAGATGATGATGTCCTTGCTGCGGTCCTTGATCTTGACGTAGCCGTCGTCGGCGGAGCGCACGCCCAGGTCGCCGGTGTGGAACCAGCCGCCGGCGAACGCCGCCTGGGTGGCGCTGGGGTTCTTGAGGTAGCCCTTCATCGTGATGTTGCCGCGGAACATGACCTCGCCCAGGGTCTCGCCGTCGGCGGGCACCGGCTGCATCGTCTCGGGATCGAGGACGGTGATGTCCTCCTGCAGGTGGTAGCGCACGCCCTGGCGCGCGTTGAGCCGGGCGCGCTCGCCGATCGGCAGCGTGGTCCAGCGCTCGTGCTTGGCGCACACCGAGGCCGGGCCGTAGACCTCGGTCAGGCCGTAGGTGTGGGTGAGGTCGAAGCCCATGGCCTCGAGGCCCTCGATCATCGCGGCCGGCGGCGCCGCGCCGGCGACCATCGCGCGCACGCCCGGCGCGATGCCGGCCTTGAGCTCGGCGGGCGCGGTGACCAGCATGTTGTGGACGATGGGCGCGCCGCAGTAGTGGGTGACGCCGTGGTCGCGGATCGCGGCGAAGATCGCGCCGGCCTCGACCTTGCGCAGGCACACGTTGACGCCGGCGCGCGCCGCGATCGTCCACGGGAAGCACCAGCCGTTGCAGTGGAACATCGGCAGCGTCCACAGGTAGACCGGGTGGGACGGCATGTCCCACTCGAGCGCGTTCGACACCGCGTTCATGAACGCGCCGCGGTGGTGGTAGACGACGCCCTTGGGGTTGCCGGTGGTGCCCGAGGTGTAGTTGAGGCAGATCGCGTCCCACTCGTCGTCGGGGCCGGCCCAGACGTGCTCGGGATCGCCGGTGGCCAGCAGCGCCTCGTACTCGAGCTGGCCGACCCGCTCGCCGGCGCCGGTGTACTCGGGATCGTCGACGTCGACGATCGTGATGTCGCGGCCCGACACCCGGACCGCGACCCGCGCGGTCTCGGCCAGCTCGCGATCGACGAACAGCAGGCGGGTCTCGCCGTGCTCGAGCATGAACGCGATGGCCTCGGGATCGAGGCGGGTGTTGAGCGCGTTGAGCACGGCGCCGGCCATGGGCACGCCGTGGTGGACCTCGACCATCGCCGGCGTGTTGGGCATGAGCACGGCGACGGTGTCGCCGCGCCCGATGCCCAGCTTGCCGAGCGCGCTGGCGAGGCGCCGGCACCGTGCGTAGGTCTCGCGCCAGGTCTGGCGCAGCGCGCCGTGGACGATCGCGAGCCGATCCGGGTACACGGTCGCGGCGCGGACGATGAACGTCAGCGGGGTCAGCGGCACGTAGTTCGCCGGGTTCTTGTCGAGCCCGAGGTCGTAGATGCTGGGCGCCATGGAGGGAGTCTACGCCCGCGCCGCCGCGTGCGGAGAGCCCACGCGGCGGTGCGCACGCCCGCGACCCCGACGGCAACTGCCTGCGGCCGGGCGCGCCGGTCCGCGCTTGATCGCGGGCGCGGCGGCGGCGATCAGTCGTCCGTCGTCGGGCACGGCCCGTCGAAGACGAGCCGCCAGCGCGGGTTGCGGCCGTCCTGGCCCGAGACGTTGTCGGGATAGTAGATGTCGGCCTCGAAGATGCCGAGCGGGCCGCCGGGGTGCTGGTAGCGCAGCGGCGCCAGCTGCCGGTTGGCGGCGACGCAGGCGGCGAAGTCCTCGAAGCCGTTCTGGTCGCCGGTCGGCCCCGCGGTCCCGGGCAGCAGCCCGACCGTGCCGGGCAGCATGACGATCCGGTCGGCGCTCGACGCGCCGACCAGCCACCACGCGACGTCGCCGGAGGCGTGGCCGTGGATCGACCACCACAGGCTGGCGGCGTACTTGCTGCAGCCGTCGACGTACTCGAGCGAGTAGGTCCCGGCCGGCAGCGACGCGCCGCCGGCGAACGGGATCACCTGCGCGAACAGCGCCGGGTCCGCGACCGCGGCGCTGTTGGTCGCGGTGCCGAAGTCGCACGTCGTCGGGCCGGCGTCGATCCGCATGGCGTCGGGCGGCATGGCGTCGGGCGGCGCGGCGTCGGGTGGCGCGGCGTCGACCTCGGCGTCGGGCGGCGCGGCGTCGGCCCCGGCGGGCGCGCAGCTGGCGACCGGGTACTCGTCCTCGGCGTGGCAGAAGCCGTCGTCGCTGCACCGGTACTGGTCGGGACAGGCGCCGTCGGCGGCGCACGCGACCGCGCACGCGTGGTAGCTCGGCTCGAGCCGGTCGCACGCGGCGGCGACGACGACGACCGTCACGAGGCCGAGGAACCTCAGAAGGGCCATGACCAGGTCGCCTCGGCGCCGCCGGCGCGGGGCGCGATCGTGAACTGGCGGGCGTACGCGCCCTGCTCGCGCCCGCGGAGGTAGAGGTAGAGGCCGGCGGCGAGCGCGACGCCGGCGGCGGCGCCGGCGATCGCGGCGCGGCGCTGGTCGGCGTGGAGCCGCGCCTGTGCGGCCTCGGCGTCGGCGTCCCAGACGTCGCCCCAGGCGTAGCGCCGGGTCAGCGCGTCGGCCTGTCCGGACGACCGGACGACCAGGGCGATCGAGGCGCCGGCCGCGACCAGGCCGCCGAGCGTCAGCGCCGCGCCGAGCCGCCGCGACGTCGAGCCGTCGTCGACGTCGACCAGGGGCGACGCCGCGACGGGTGGGGGCGCCGGCCGGCGCGGCGGCGGGCGCCGGCGCGGCGGCCTCCGTCGGCGGGGCCGCGGGGCGTCGACCGCCTCGCTCGCGGCCGCGGCGGCCGCGGCGTCGGCGTCGCGCTCCGCGACGCAGGTCCGCATCTCGTCGATCCGCTCGGCGACGTTGGTGCGCGCCGCGGCCCGGGCGTCGAGCGCCGCGTAGCGCTCGTAGGCATCGAGCGAGGCGGCGCAGTCGCCGGCGAGCCGGTAGGCCTGGCCGATGTCGAACCACAGCGCCGGTCGCCCCGACAGCCGCAGCGCGGCGCGGAACTCCTCGATCGCGAGCGCGTAGTTGCCGTCCTCGAACAGGCGCTGGCCGCTCTCGTAGCGGACCCGCGCGTCCTCGGCGGCCTGTCGAGGCGAGGGCTGGGCGGCGACCGCGCGCGGCGACGCGGCCGCGACGGCGGCGACGAGCGGCAGGACCAGGTGGCGAGGGCAGGACAGCATCGCGGCTCCTACTCGAAGGGGTCGATCGTGCCGTCGCCGTCCTCGCGAGGCGACGGCTTGCGCGCGCCGGGCACCGGCGCGGGCCTCGCGCCGGGCGTCGGCGTCACGACCGGCGCGGTCGAGGCCACCGGCGCCCGCCGTGGCGCTGGCGCCGTGCCGGTGGTCGCCGGCGCGGTGGCCGTCGGCGTCGGCGCGGCGGCCGTCGGCGTCGTCGTGGGCACCGCCATCGGCGCCCCCGGCGTCGGCGCACCGTCGGCGCCGTCGGCGCCTGGCGACGGCGTCGCCCGCGTCGGCGCGTCGGCGCCACCAGCTCGCGCGATCGCGATCGCGACCGTGGTCACCGCGATCAGCGCCGCGACGAGCAGCGCGATCCGGCGCGGTCGGCGGGTGCCCCGCGCGTCGACGTCGCGCCGCGCGCCGGCGTCGTCGGCGTCGTCGGCGGGCATCGGCACGACCCGCGCGACCGGCGGCAGCACCAGGCGATCGATGCGGAACGTCGACGCGACGTCGTCGGCGATGCCGGCGCGGTCGCGGACCTCGCCCGGGCGCGGCAGCGCGAGGCGCGCCATCGGCCAGGTCTGATCCTGATCGGTGTGGCCGTCGGTCGTCGTCTCGACGCGCGGCTCGTTCGATCCATCGACGACGTCCAGCATGGAAGCGTGCGCATTACAGACAGCGCGCTCCGAGGGTGTCAAGGCACGACGCGGGTGCGCCCGCGCGTGACGAACGAATGGTCACGATCTGTCCCGCGATCTGTCCGCGCGTCGGCGGCGATCTTTCACGACGGGCGGTCAGGACAGACGCCGGCGCGCGTCGTCGGTACTGCTAGCGCGTCGGCTGCAGCGGCAGCCACGAGGTGCCGGTGGTGTAGCGGTCGGGGTCGTCGGCCAGGTAGCGGCCCGGGTGATCGACGAGGACGATCGTGCCGGGCGTCGTGGTCGTGTTCTCGAACAGGTGGAACCAGTCACCCTCGTTGGTGTCGGGGTCCGGCGACGCGACCAGCACGTCGAGATCGCCGTCGCCGTCGTCGTCGCCGATCGCGACCGCGCCGAAGCTGAGGTACGTGCCCGGCGACGTCCACGCCTCGGTGAAGACCTCCTGCGTGGTCCCGCGGCGCCAGACGCGCGTCGCGCCGGGGACGATGTCGGGGTCGTGGACGTTCTCGTCGACCGAGATCAGCTCGGGCAGGCCGTCGCCGTCGAGGTCGCCGCAGGCGACGCCGCGCGCGTTGGCGTCGACCCGCCCGACCTGCACGAATCCGCCGGTGCCCGACGGCGTGAGGATCGTGAGGAAGCCCGAGTCGACCAGCACCAGCTCGGGGGTGCCGTCGCCGTCGACGTCGCACGTCGCGTTGCGCTCGACGTAGGCGGGGCCGCGCCAGCCGTCGGGCGCCGCCGGCGGCGCGATCAGCGTGCCGTGGTCGTTGTGGTAGACGGTGGTCTCGAAGGGATCGCTGACGACGAGGTCGAGCCACTGATCGTCGTCGGTGTCGACCCATGCCACCATCAGCTCGTAGTACTCGCCGCCCAGCGGGCGCAGGTGCTCGACGGTCCAGCCGGCGTCGCCGTGGCGCAGCAGGGCGAGGCCGCGCTCGCCGGCGACCGCGAGCTCGAGCTGACCGTCGCGATCGACGTCGCCCCACGCCACGCTCTTGACGTGGAACGGCGTCGCCGGGCACGGCTCGCCGTCGTAGAGATCGACGTCGACCGGCGCGCCCATCGTGATCGTCGCCGGCGTGGTGCCGAGGTTGGGGAAGATCGTCGCCTTGCAGTAGCCGCCGAGCGCGAGGTCGGCGTCGCCGTCGTGGTCCCAGTCGGCCCACGCCACCTTGTCGTAGAACAGGCTCTCGCCCCCGGTGGCCTCGTCGATCTGCCACAGCACCGGCCAGTCGCCGGCGCGCTCGGTGACGTACATGCGGCCCGACGCGCCGATCGCCGGGGCGTGCTCGCACCGCGCGCAGGTCGTCGACGCCAGCGTCGCGCACGCCGAGGTCCACGCGGTGTCGCAGCACGACGGCATCGCGTCGCAGACGGTGGCGGCGCAGCCGCCCGCGGCCAGGCCGATGCACGCGCCGACCACGCACGGATCGCGATCGACGTCGGGACAGGCCTCGACCGGCGCCGCGGCGTCGGGCGGCGGGACCTCCGCCGGCGGCGGCGTGCCGAGGCAGGCGGCGACGGTCAGGCCGAGCCCGGCCAGGGCGAGGGGCGCACGACGGGACGCGGGCGGCAGGGCGGATCGACGCGCGGGCGAGGGCGGGGACGCGAGGGGGGACGGCGGACGCGGCATCGGGGCTCCACGCGGCATCGGGATCGCCACCGTAGACCAGCCGCCGCCGATCCGGGAGCGTTCGTTGCGGCCGCGGCGACGCTGACGTCGCGTCACGGCCCCGGCCGTCGCGCCGACCGCGTCACTCGGTGATCGCCAGGGGCAGGGAGATCGTCCACGACGAGGCCGGCGTGGCGTCGGTGGCCTCGCGCCAGGCCTGGACCACGATCGCGTAGGTCCCGGGCATCGCGACGTCGGGACGCTCGAGGAAGATGAGCGGCGCGTGGCTCAGCGCGCCGCCGACGGGCGGCACCTCGACGCTGGCGTTGGCGACCGCGGTGGTCGTGCCGTCGTCATCGTGTCGGACGATCAACAGGTCGGCGTGCAGGCCCTGCGTGATCGCGGGCCCCGCCTCGAAGTTCTCGGTGGTCGTGATCGGCGCGCCGTCGCGCGGGATGATGTCGGCGACCACGTAGATCGCGCTGGGGGCGACGGTCTCGGCGGCGCCGAGGTGGTCGGTCGCGACGAAGCCCATCGCGGTGAGCGCGGCGCTCAGCTCGCCGGTGTACGGCGGTTCGTGGCGGACGCGCGGCACGTACAGGTGCGCGAAGTCGTCCCACGCGTGCTGCGGTAGCAGGAACGCCGCGGTGGTGGCGAGCTGATCGGCCAGCGGATCGCGGCCCGGCCCGGTGAACACCGCGGCGTCGACCACGCAGTAGTCCGGGCTGCCCGTGACGTCGCCGGGCGGCGCCGGCACGGGACACGGCTCGTACGGCAGCGCCGCGGTGGCGTCGGGCGCGGCGTCGGGGCCGGCGCCGGGGTCCGACGCGCCACAGGCGGGCAGGGCGAGCGGGATCGCGGTCGTGGCCGCGAGGACGGGCAGCAGGCGCCGGGGCATCGTGCCACCGTAGCGATCGTCGCGGGCGCGCCGGCTGGCAGACATCGGAACACCGCGGCGCGACGGCGCGGGATCGTGGCGCGGGCCACGCGTGGGCGCGCCGGGGCCTCGCGTCGGCGCGCCCGCCGCGGTGTGCCGCTTGACCGGCCGCCGCGACCGGTGTGGAATGAGCCATCGCTCGTCGCCCTCCATCCGTGTCCCTGCGGGGACCGGCCCGCATGATGTAAGCCGACGGCCCCGACGGCCTGGCCTCGCCGCCCCGCGGCGCGGTCGCGTCCGCGCGCGCGGACGGCGCTTGCTCGCGCGGCGCGGTGGCGCGCCGGCCGGCCGCCGTCGCCGTCGCCGTCACCGCGTGCGGGGCCGCCGGGGCCCTCCGAGCCGGCCCCGACCCTCCATCGCTCTCCACGACCTCCGAAGGAGCATCGAACCCATGGATCCGACCTGCATGCCCGTCGTCCACACCATCCCCGGCGCCGCCGACGTCTCGGTCGAGCGCGATCACAGCTACCCGAGCGCCCACGGCCCGCTCGCCTTCGAGCTGTACCGACCGCCTGGCGCCACGACGCCGCGGCCCGCCGTGATCTTCGTCTCCGGCTACCCCGACCCCGGCATGACCGCGCGGCTCGGCAAGCCGATCAAGGACTGGCAGTCCTACGTCGACTGGGGCCACATGGTGGCGGCGCGCGGCGTCGTCGGCGTCACCTACGCCAACCACGAGCCCGGCGACGTCGTCGCGCTGCTGCGCCACCTCCGGGGTGACGCCGCCGCGCTCGGCATCGATCCCGACCGCATCGGGGTCTGGGCGTGCTCGGGCAACGTCCCGACCGCGCTGGCGCTGTTCGCCCACGAGCGCCTGGCCTGCGCCGCGCTGCTCTACGGCTACCTGATCGACGTCGACGGCGCGACCGACGTCGCGCGGGCCGCGACCCAGTTCTTCTTCGCGACCCCGCCGGTGACGCTCGACGAGCTGCCCGGCGACCGCCCGGTGCTGGTGGTGCGGGCCGGCCGCGACGACACCCCGGGCCTCGACCTCGCGCTGCAGCGCTTCGTCGCCGCGGCGCAGGCGCGCGGCCTGCCGGTCACGGTGCGCGACCACCCGACGGCGCCGCACGCCTTCGACCTGCGCGACGACAGCGCCGAGACCCACGCGGTGATCGACGACGTCCTGGCGTTCGTCGCCGACCGCCTGGGCGCGGCTCACGGCTCCTGAAAGATCCGCGGGCCGTCGGGCAGCCCGACCGGCGAGTGGGCCGCCAGGTAGCTGACCAGCAGATCGAGGTCGATGCCGGCGCCGACGGTGTCGGTGGCGCCCGCCATGCTCGGCGTCGTCCCGGGGTCGCCGACGATCGAGTTGACGGTCACCCGGTAGCTCTGGGTCGCCTCGACCGCGGCGCCGCCGAGGACGATGTCGGCCGGCGTCACCCGCGCGCCCGGCGCGGCGCTCGCGTGCCAGGTGTAGGTCAGGCCGGCCACTTGCAGCGGCGCGGTCGCGCTCCAGTGGTCGAGGGCGAGCGCCAGGTCGGCGCCGGACAGCGTCACCGTCGACACCAGGTTCGAGAACGGCTGGACCGCGAAGGCCTCGCCGTAGGTGACCTGGCCGTCGACGGCCTCCGGCGGCGACGCCGCGTAGGTCAGCGCCGCGCGGACCCCGCCACGGTTCATCAGCGCGGCCTGGGCGCCGGTGCTGGTCGCGGTGGCCTCGAGCATGGCGTCGGCGATCACGTCGCCCATCGGCAGCTCGCCGGCCAGGGTCTGGCCGGTGCCGATCGTCGTCGTGATCGTGGCGACGACCTGATCGCGGCGGGGGGCGACCAGCGCGTCGTAGTGGTCGACCACGGCGGCGACGGCGGCGTCGGGCGCCTTGGCGGTGGTGACCGTGGCGTTGTGGAGCGAGGCGGCGAGGACGACGCCGGTGGCGCGGTCGATCGTGAGGGTCGCGTCGGTGAGCAGCTGCCCCGCCGAGCCCGCGCTGGTCACGACGACGTTGCCGAGGCGACAGGCGTAGGCGTCGTTGGTGCGGCCGCCGACGATCATCGCGACCTCGCCGTCGAGCGCGGTGGCGAGGGTGACGATCGGGCCGGCGAGGCCGTCGCAGTCGTCGGGGCCACCGGCGTGGACGCCACCGGCGTGGACCAGCACGACGATGACCTGGGCGCCGGCGTCGCGCAGCCCGGGCAGCACGGCCTGCACGGTCTCGAGCTCGTCGGCGAACGCCAGCTCCGGGATCCCCGAGGCCAGCGTCGTCGCCGGCGTGTCCTCGGACGCCAGCCCGACGAAGCCGACCACGACGCCGTCGATCGTGCGCAGCGCGGTGGCCGGGAAGATGCCCTCGCCGGTCGTGGTGTCGACCACGTTGGCGGCCAGGTACTGGAAGCTGGCGCCGTCGAAGGTCTGGCCGGGCGTGCAGCCGTCGACCGGGTGACAGCCGCCGTGCTGCATCCGCTGCAGCTCGGCGGTGCCCTCGTCGAACTCGTGGCTGCCGACCGCGGCGAGGTCCAGGCCCATCACGTTCATCGCCTCGATCGTCGGCTCGTCGTGGAACAGCGCGGAGATCAGCGGGCTGGCGCCGATCAGATCGCCCGCCGAGACCACGACGGTGTGGTCGGTGCGCCGCCGCGCGACCTCGCCCGCGAGGTAGGCGACGCCGCCGCGGCCGTCGGCTGACGGGGTCAGCGCGCCGCCCAGATCGTTGAACGCCAGGACGTGCACGGTCGCCGGGCCGTCGGCGGCGTCGAGCTGGGCGTCCTCGAGCTGGGCGTCCGGTGAACCGGACGAGCCGCCGCAGGCGACGGGCCCGAGCAACGCGACGACGCCGGCGACCCTCGACCACGCACCGGTGAGCTTCATGGCCATAGTGGACCTCCGCCGGTCGTCGCCGTGGTCGCGACATGCTGTCGCAGCGACGGCGCCGCGGCGCCGGACCGGACGCGCAAACCGCGGCGCGGGCCGGGGCCCCGGCGAAGTTCCTCCGCGGCGCGATCGTCGAGGCCCCCGGACTTCGTCGGGCGCGCGCGCGCACGGCCGTTGCATCCGTCGGATCCATGGACCCTCGACACCTGGTCATCGTCGGCGGTGGTCTGGCCGGCATGTCGGCGGGCTGCTACGCGCTGCGCAGCGGCTTCCGCGTCACGATCGTCGAGCACAACCTCGCGCTCGGCGGGGTCTGCACCGCGTGGCAGCGCGGGCCCTACACCGTCGACGGCTGCATCCACTGGCTGACCGGCGGCCCGTTCCAGCGCGTCTACGAGGAGCTCGAGATCCTGCCCGCGGTGCCGCTGCGGACGCTGACCTCGTGGATGACGTATCGCGACGCGCGCGACGGGCTCGAGGTGTCGATCGACGCCGACCTCGACGCCACGTTCGCGCGGCTGCGCGCGCTCGCGCCCGAGGACGCCGACGAGCTGGCGCGCATGCGCGACGCCGTCGCCGAGGTCGCCGCGATGGAGCTTCCGATCGCGGCGCCGGAGCTGACCGGGCTGCGCGAGGGGCTGCGGCGCCTGTGGCACCTGCGCGACGCGGCGGGCGCGGTCGTCCACTTCCGCAAGTCGACCGGCCAGTGGGCGCGCGAGCGCCTGCGCAGCCCGCGGCTGCGACAGCTGTTGGTCCGGCTGGTGCCCGAGACCGCGCCGGCGCTGTTCCTGCTGATGGTGCTGGGCTACCTGGAGCGCGGCTGGCTGTCCCGCCCGGTCGGCGGCACCGCGGTGTTCCGCGACGCGCTCGAGCGCACCTACCGCGGGCTCGGCGGCCAGGTCGTCCTGCACGGCACCGTCGACGAGATCCTGGTCGCCGGTGATCGGGTCCGCGGCGTGCGCCTCGCCGACGGCGAGCTGATCGACGCCGACGTCGTGGTCTCGACCTCGAGCGCGCCGGAGACCGTGCTGCGCCTGCTCGGCGGCCGCTACGAGGCGGACGCGGTCCGCGACCGCATGGCGACGTGGAAGATGTTCGACCCGATCGTGCTGGCCAGCTTCGGCGTCGAGGGCCGGTTCGCCGACCAGCCGCCGCTGATGGTGATCGACGGCGTACCGCCGTTCGACGCCGGCGGGCGGACGGTCGACACGCTGTACCTGCGGATCGGCAACGACGAGCCGGCGTTCGCGCCGCCGGGCCACACCGTGGTGCAGGCGATGCTGACCACCGACTACGCGTGGTGGGCGACCCGTGGGACCGGCTACGGCGCGGCCAAGGACGCGATGGGCGCGGCCGTCCTCGACCACCTGGAGCCGCACCTGCCCGGCCTCCGCGCGGCGGTCCGGATGACCGATCTGGCGACGCCGCTGACCTACTGGAACATGGCGCGATCGTGGCGCGGCGCGTTCGAGGGCTGGATGCCGACCGGCGACTCGATGTTCGGCCACATCGACAAGCGGCTGCACGGCCTGGCGGGGTTCTACCAGTGCGGGCAGTGGGTCGAGCCCGGCGGTGGGGTCCCGACCGCGGTGCTCAGCGGGCGCCAGGCCATCGAGCTGGCCTGCGCCGACGACGGCCGGACGTTCGTGCCGACGCGCCCGATGTGACCGCGACGCGGCGTCGGACCCGGCCGCGAACCTCGCGTGGCCTCGCCTGCCCGTGACCGCGCCGCGCCGCCCACGCGCGTCACAACGTCTGGCAGGATGCTCCAACTGCCATGGCCGCGACATCCCAGGGTTCCGTCACCTACGCCCCGCCGATCCGGCGGCTACCACCGCCCACCCAGCTCGACTACGACCTGCTCGAGGCCGCCGACGACCTCGCCGGTGACGGTCGCGCCGTCGAGGCGATCGGCCAGGTGCTCGCGCACCTGTTCCCGAGCGCCGAGATCGGCGACCTGACCACGACCCCGTTCACGTTCGTCCAGGGCTCGTCCCTGGTCACGGTGCGGATCGAGGACGGCGAGCTCGCGATCGCGGTGCCGCTGGCGACGCTGTCGGCGGACGGCAACCCGGTGGCCGCGCTGCGCTACGTGCTGACCCGGGTCAGCGCGCCGGGCCAGATCTACCAGCCCCGGCTGCGCGGCGACGCGCTGTCGCTGGAGTTCCGCGACAAGCTCACCCGCATGCACCCGGCCAAGGTGCTCGACGTCCTGCGCCGGATGCCGCCCGAGGCCGACCGCGTCGACGACTGGCTGGTCGGCGAGTTCGGCGCGGTGCCGCTGGGCCACGCCGAGATCGAGCGGCTCACCGACGACGAGGCCGCCCGGGCCTACGAGCTGTGGACCCGGCACTGGGGCGAGGTCGAGGGCCTGCTCGCGGAGGCGCAGCGCAAGCGCTCGGTGTGGTTCCTCAACGAGGTGACCGCGTTCGCGAACTTCCGGATCCGCTTCGCGCTGCCGCTGTGCGGCCACCTGGGGTCGCGCCTGGCCGAGAGCTCCGCGGTGTGGAACGACGGCCAGGTCGACTCGAGCAAGCGCGAGGCCGCGCTGGCGCGGTGCCTCCGCGACATGAAGGCGGTGACCGCCGACGAGCTCCGCGCCAACCTCGGCCACGCCAGCTACGCGCTGTCGCCGCTGAGCGAGGGCCGGGCGGCGATCATCTCCGACTACTTCGCGCAGGGTGGCTACATCGAGCAGATCGATCGCTTCCGCAAGTCGGGCCACTCGTTCGAGGCCGGGCTCGCGCTGGTGTCGACGTACACCTACCTGCTGGCCCGCTTCGCGTGGCCTCCGGTGGTCGCGACCGCCTTCATGGAGGGCCTCGCCGAGGCCAGCGGCAAGCCGTGGCGCGAGGCCGCGACGCTCTTGTGGAACCACTGCAAGGGCCTGGTCGCGCGCTTCTGCGGCGACGACGCCGAGGGCGGCGACGACGCCGAAGAAGAAGAACCCGAGGGCGGGGACGAGGGCGAGGACGGCGACGCCGCGACCGACGGGGAGGACAACTAGATGACCGTCACCGACATCAGCCAGCTCGGCGTCTTCCAGGTCTACACCGGCGGCGGCACCGGCACCGGCTTCCTGATCGAGCCCACGCTCCTGGTCACCAACTGCCACGTCGTCGCGCCGTACCGCCAGGTCGCGATCGAGCTGCGCGACCGGCGCCGCGTCCTCGGCACGGTCCGGCGCATCCACCCGCAGCGCGATCTGGCGATCGTCGAGGTCGCGGCGCC
The DNA here is from genome assembly GCA_020633495.1 of Kofleriaceae bacterium. Taxonomy (GTDB): domain Bacteria; phylum Myxococcota_A; class Polyangia; order Haliangiales; family Haliangiaceae; genus WYBA01. Next base: position 43,269 of record JACKDR010000027.1, read on the forward strand.
GCTCGAGGGCGAGATCCTGTCGATCGGCGCGGACGCGCTGCTGCCCAACCAGCCGGTCAGCATCGTCGGCTTCCCGATCGGCCTGCCGCTGTCGATCACCGACGGCGTGGTGTCGAACCCGCACCAGCTGCTCGATGGCCAGAACTTCGTGCAGACCGACGCCGCGATCAACCCGGGCAACTCCGGCGGTCCGATGCTCGACGAGGATCGCCACGTCGTCGCGGTGACGACGTGCAAGCTGCGCGCGGCCGACAACGTCGGCTTCGGCATCCCCGGCGCCGACGCCCAGGCCTTCGTCGACGGGTTCCGCACCCAGACCGCGGCGTTCGGCGTCATGTGCCCGGCGTGCGACGCGCTGCTCGAGTCGGCCAAGCGCTACTGCGACTCGTGCGGCTCCGACCTCGAGTACCTCGACCTGTCGACCTACTTCGAGCCGCCGGCGCCCCACCCGCTGGTCGCGTTCGTCGAGCGGGCGCTGACCCTGGCCCAGGTCGACCCGGTGCTGGCGCGCCACGGCACCCAGAACTGGTCGTTCTACAACGGCAGCGCGCCGATCGAGATCTGGAGCTGCTGCGCGGATCACCTGTGTTTCGGCTCGCCGCTGGCCCGCCCCGGCAAGCAGCGGCTCGGCGAGCTGTTCCGCTACCTGCTGTCGGCCGAGCACGCGCCGATGGCGTTCGATCTCGACGGCAACGACATCCGCCTGCACCTCACCCTGCACATCACCGACGTCTTCGCCCACGCCGATCACGACGAGCTGTCGGCGTGGATCGCGCGGTTCCTGTCCGAAGCCGACCGGTTCGACAACGAGCTGGCCACGCGCTTCGGCTGCGAGCCGGCGCCGCGCACCCAGCTGACGTTCTGGAAGGAGCAGGCCAAGGGCTGAGGCGCGCGTCCATGCCATGATGACGCCGTGAACACCGCGAAGAAGGCGCCGGCGAAGAAGACGCCGGCCAAGAAAGCGCCGGCCAGGAAGGCGCCGGCGACGAAGACGCCGGCCAGGAAGGCACCCGCCACGCGGACGCCGGCCAGGAAGGCGCCGGCGACGAAGACGCCGGCCCGGAAGGCGCCGGCCCGGAAGGCGCCGCCGGCGAAGCCGGCCGGGCCCCGCAAGATCGGCCCGCGCGCCGACTTCGGCGCGCCGATCGACGGCTTCTTCGCGCGCCAGCCGGCCGCGCTGCGCCCGGTCGTCGACGCCCTGCGCGCGCTGGTCGAGGCCGCCGCGCCCGACGCCACCGCGTCGCTCAAGTGGGGCATGCCGGTCTACGTGATCGACGACGTCATGATGTGCGCGATCGGCGGCCACAAGGCCCACGTCAACCTGATCTTGTCGGGGCCGGCCGCGACCTTCCCCGATCCCGAGGGGCGCCTCACCGGCGAGGGCAAGACCGGCCGCCACCTCAAGCTGCGCTCGCTCGACGAGCTGCCGCAGGCGCAGGTCCGCGCCTGGCTGAGCGCGGCGGCGGCGCGGGCGCGCGCCGGCGGCTGACCGACGGCCGCCGGGCGCGCGTCAGGTCGGCTCGAGCGCGCCGATCCGGTTGCCGTCGGGATCCTGGAACAGCACGTAGCGTCCCCCGCCGGGGAACGCGGCGGGCGGCGCCAGGACCTTGCCGCCGGCCGCGTCGACCCGGGCCACGGTCTCGGCGAGGCTCGCCACCTGGACGTAGTTGGTGGTGCCGTGGCCGCCGGCGCTGGTGTACAGGCCGATGCCACGTGCCAGGCCGCAGCCCTTGGCGATCGCGTACGCCTCGGCGAACGACACGCCCTTGAACGACCAGCCGACCAACTTCTTGTAGTAGGTCGTGGCGGCCCGGCGGTCCGGCGTGACGATCTCGAGGAAGACGATCGGGTTGTCGGGCGCGGCCTCGAGGTGCGGTCGGCCGTCGGTGTACGGCTGCCACAGGAACAGCTCGTTGCCCCACGGATCGAGCGTGCCGATGTAGGCGCCGGAGCCGGGGACCTCGGAGCGGGCCAGGCAGACGCTGCCGCCGAGCGCGACCGCCCGGTCGGCGGTGGCCTGGCAGTCCTCGACCAGGACGTTGTTGCAGACGCCGAGCGGCAGGCGCGGATCGTGGAGGATGCCCACGACCGGCAACCGGCCGGTGTCGACCAGCGCGTAGCCCGGCGCCGACTGGTAGATCTTCCACGCGAAGACCGCGCCGTAGAAGCGGATCGACCGCGCCAGGTCGCGGGCCCTGATCTCCACCTGGAACACCTCGCGGCCCGTCGACATCCGCGCAGTGTCCCCGCGCCTCGCGGCCCTGTCAAATCGGCCGGGCGCGACCGGCCGCGGTGCTACGCTGCGTGAGATGGCGCGCAGCGGCGGCGACTACCGGCTGGGCACCGACGAGCCGGTCGTGATCATCGAGCTCGGGGTGACGTCGTGGTGCAACTACCGGTGCGCCTACTGCGTCACCGAGGTCCACGCCCGCCGCGGCGACGCGCGCCACGCCTTCGATCACCACCCGGTCGACGCCTGGGTCGCGGCCTTCGCGCGGGTGCCGTACGAGCTGTCGCTCCTGTGCCGCGGCGGCGAGCCGTTCCTCGATCACGACGGCTTCGCGCCGTTCCTCACCGCGATGACCGCGCTGCCGCGGCTGCGCTACCTCCGGGTCGACACCAACGGCTCGTGGTCACCGGCGCGCTACGACGCGGTGCCGCGGCCGGCCCGCGCCCGGGTCCAGCTCAACGTCTCGTTCCACCCCACGCAGCTCGGGCTCGACGCCTTCGCCCGCCGCGTCGACGCGATCGTCGCGGCCGGCTGGCACGTCGCGATGATCAACTACGTCATGGCGCCGGGGCAGGCCGCGGACTACCCGCGTGTCCGCGACTTCTTCCTCGACCGGCACGGCCTCTACGTCAACCCCAACCCGGACGCCTACGATCCAGCGTGGACCGACCTGCCGCGGGTCCGCCGCGCCGCGCAGGATCCGCTGCGCGCGCTCTTGCCCGCGCTCGATCTGGCGCGCAAGACCGGGACGCCGACCGCGGGGCGGCCGTGCTTCTTCCCGTCGATCGCCTACTTCGTCGGGCCCGACGGCGTCGCCGCGCGCGCCTGCGACGCCCGCCTCCCCGACGAGCCGGCGCGCCTCGACTTCCTCCGCGACTCGGCGCGGCTGCGGCCGCGGGCGGCCCCGGTGCCGTGCCCGCAGCCGACCTGCCTGTGCCTCGATCGCTACGCCTTCCTCGACGACGCCGAGCCGCGCGGCCGCCGGATCGATCTGCTCGACGAGTACGTCGAGGCCTGCCGCGCCCACCAGCGCGACCCCGGCGCCGCGTCCGGCTGAGCCCGGCGGGCGCGCGCGCGGCTAGGAGCGTGTCGCGGATACCCGCCTGGCGCGAGCGGTGGGGAGACCGCGGGCCGCCGGCCCGGGTCCTGCCGCGAGCGCGGGGGGGCGTCCTCCGGCTCGGACAGTCCTCGCGGTGACGAGAGCGCGGGCGGTGAGGCGGGTGCGGGCGGTGACGCAGTCGCGTGGTGGCGCGGGCCCGCTGCGGAACTCGCCGTCGGCCGCCCCCCACACGCTCGCGTCACCCGTGCCGGCGTGGCCTGGCACCACCGCGGTCGGGCACGAAGGGATCGACACCAGCGCGGCGAGCGGATCGAAGGGCGGGGTGAAGGCCTACCGCCGATGCAGTCGTTCCTGTTGCCGCCGTCGCCGCGTGAGTGGCTGCCGGCGTCGCACCTGGTGTACTTCGTCGAGGGGTTCGTCGCGCGGCTGAACGACACGCTCCTTTAGGCCGCGTCGGGCTCGGCGCCGGTGAGCTGCCGCCAGCGCCGCCGGCTGTCGGCCTCGAGCCGCGCCAGGTCGACGCCGAGGTCGCGCGCGACCTCGACCTCGCGCGGGAACGAGGTGCCCATCGGCGTCGGGTCGTCGCTGCCGAGGACGCAGTGGACGTGGGCGTGCTGCAGCGCGCGCAGCGGGGTCATGCCGCCGTGGGCGCGCTCGAGCGCGGCCAGCGCGGTGGGGATCAGCAGCCGGTTGCTGGTCGGGCAGACCTCGAGGGTGACGCCGTCGCGGACCAGCCGCTCCAGCGTCGCCGGCGACTGCAGGGCGTGGACGCCGTGGCCGATGCCGCGCGGCGCCAGCGCCAGCGTGCGATCGACCGACGCGTGGCCGGCGAACTCGCCGGCGTGGATCGTGAGATCGGGGAGGTCCGGCCGCAGGTCGTCGAGGATCTCGACCAGCGCCGGCGGCAGGGGCTCGGTGTCGGCGCCGGCGACGATGCCGAGGACGTCGAGGCCGACCAGCGCGGCGGCGTGGTCGCGCACGGTCGTGGCCAGGGCCCGGTAGTGAGGCTCGCTCTCGAAGGTGCGCGACAGGCCGAGGCGGACCAGGATCGGCGTGCCGGTCGCGGCGACCACGGCGTCGCGCGCGGCCAGGATCTCGGCCAGCAGCGGCTGGGCGTAGCGGGCGGCGAACGTGGTCGGCGCGACGTCGCGCCACGCCAGGCCCTGGTGCTCGATCAGCGTGCGCGCCATCGAGAACAGGCTGACCCGCAGCTCGCAGCCGTCGGTCTCGGCCGCGGCCTCCTCGAAGGCACGCCGGGCCAGCGCGGCGATCGCCGCGACGCTGACGTAGGCGGCGCGGGCCTGGACGATGCAGCCGTAGAACACCGAGGCGTCGTCGGTCGGCGCCGCCATCGTGACCTGCGCGGCCAGCTCGGCGGGGGTGCGGAAGCGCTGGCTCGCCGGGTCGAAGAACGGCGGGGTCCGCAGATCGTGCTCGCGGGCGACGTCGAGCAGGGCGGCGGGGCTGTGGGAGCCCTCGAGGTGGCGGTGGAGGTCGAGCTGCACGGGGCGGCAGGTGTACCGCACTCGCGGCCCGGCGTCGCCCGGCGGTCGCCGGCGGGGGCCCGATCGCCCGGTCAGGGCGCCAGGTCGCGCAGCTCCGCGACGTAGGCGGCGTCGTCGAAGGGCTGATCGGTGGTCAGGACCGCCTGCATCCGGCGCATGAACACGCGCGCGATCGCGTGCACGGCGTGGTGGCGGCTGAGGCCGGCGCCCTGCAGCCGGGCCAGGGTCGCCGCGGTCTGCGGCGGGTCGCCCTCGGCGAGCTGGGTCTCGACCGCCTCGTGCATGCCGGCGTGCAGCTGCAGGGCGTGGCCGCGCAGCTGGCCCTCGATCGCCAGGTGCGCCATCCGCACGTGGCGCTGGCGCTCCTCCTTCGACATCGCCAGCCACGCCGCGGCGTCGGGGGCGCGCTCGGGGTCGTAGCGGGTCACCACCAGCTGGGCCGGCGCCTCGGCGGCGGCCTCCTCCTCGGCCCGGACCTGCTCCTCGGCGCCGAAGATCACGTCGACCGCGGACGCGGCGGCGTCGCTCAGCTCCTGCGCCCGGGTGTCGAAGCCGACCTCGACGACGACCTCGGCGCCGAGGCGGGCGCGCAGCTGGTCGGCGTGGGTCGCCGCCCGGACCGACAGCTTGCCGGGGGCGCGCCCGTGCCGCGCCACCGCCATCGTGTACATGCGCGCCAGCTCGGTGATCTCGTCGCCGCGCGGCGCGATGCCGGCGTCGGCCAGCCACTCGTCGCGGCGCCGCACCCACGCCAGCGCGAACCGGTCGCCCTCCGCGAGCAGGTGCACGACGCCGATCCAGGTCTCGACGGGGGTGTCGTCGCGGTCGCGCGCAGCCATGGCGCCGAGTATAGGCGGGCCGGCGCGCGCCGCGCCCGGGCGGCGCCGCGTCCCGGCCGTCGGCCCGCGCCGCGATCTGGCCCCGGCGCCGGTGCTAGACTCGACAGCCGATGTCGACCGACCCGGGTGAGGACGCGCCCCCGGCCGCTGCCGTCGCGCCGCCGCGCGCGCGCACGTCCGCCGAGGTCTCGGCGGTGCTCGACGCGGTGGCGCCCGCGCCGGCGCGGACGATCGATCTGCGCCAGGCCACCGGCATCGGCGTCGGCGCGATCGTCGGCGGCGGCATCATGGTCCTGGCCGGCGTCGCGTTCCAGAACGCCGGCCCGGCCGCGATGATCGCGTTCGCGCTCAACGGCGTCGTCGCGCTGATCACCGCGATGAGCTACGCCGAGATCGCGACGACGTTCCCCGAGTCCGGCGGCACCTACACGTTCGCCAAGAAGGTGCTCAACGTCCGGGCGGCGTTCGGGGTCGGCTGGATCCTGTGGTTCGCCTACATCGTCGCCGGCGTGCTGTACGCGCTGGGGTTCGCGACCTTCACCCAGCTGGCGCTCCACGAGCTGGTCCGCGAGGTCGGCGGCACGCCGCCGGCGTGGCTCGACGGCCGCAAGTTCTCGCTGCTGCTCGCGACCCTGGCGACGATCGCCTACGCGCTCGGCCTGGCGCGGCACGCCGCCGGCGGCGGCCAGTGGGCGGTGGTCGGCAAGGTCGTGCTGTTCGCCGTCATCATCGTCGCCGGCGTCGTCGCGCTGGCCTTCGAGCCGGTCAGCCACAGCGGCGACACCCTCGACCCGTTCTTCTCGGGCGGTGGCGCCGGCGTCATCACCGCGATGGGCTACACGTTCATCGCGGTCCAGGGCTTCGATCTCATCCCGGCGGTCGCCGGCGAGGTCAAGGAGCCGAACCGGACCATCCCGGGCGCGATGTTCCGGTCGCTGGCGATCGCGATGGCGGTCTACCTCCCGCTCCTGTTCGTGGTCTCGACCGCGGGCGTCGACGCCGGCCACGACATCCGCAGCCTCGCGCTCGAGCGCGGCGACACCGTCTTCGCGTTCGCGGTGCGCCGCTTCATGGGCGTCACCGGCTACTGGCTGATCATCATCGCGGCGATCCTGTCGACGCTGTCGGCGCTGCAGGCCAACCTGATGGCGGCGTCGCGGGTGGCGCTGAGCATGGCCCAGGACCACACCCTGCCCAGCGTCCTGGCCCGCATCCACCCCGAGCGGCGGACCCCCCTGATGGCGATCTACGCGACGACGCTGACGTTGATCGCGATCGTCTTCATGGTCCCGGATCTCGGCGCCGCCGGCGCCGCCGCCAGCCTGATCTTCCTGGCGTCGTTCACGCTCGCCCACATCACGACCTACCTGTCGCGGATCCGCGGCGGCGCGGTCGAGGGCGCCTACCAGACGCCGTGGTTCCCGCTGATCCCGGCGGCCGGCGCGATCGCGTGCGCCGCGCTCGCCGTGTTCCAGGCGGTCAGCGTCCCCGACGCCGGCGGCGTCGTGCTGATCTGGCTGGCCCTCGGCGTGCTGCTCTACGTCGCGCTGTTCAAGGGCGACGCCGAGACCGCCGACGCGTCGGCGCTGGGCCGCGATCCCCAGCTCGCGATGCTGCGCGGCCGGGTGCCGCTGGTGCTGCTGCCGATCGCCAACCCGGCGCACGCGCGCGGCATGGTCGAGGTCGCCAACGCGCTGGCGCCCAGCGAGTACGCCCGGGTCCTGCTGCTGACGGTCGTGAAGTCGCCGCGCGGCGCCGGCGCCGATCCGCTGGCTCGCCTCGACGACGCCCAGCGCGTCGTCGGCGAGGCGCTGAGCACCAGCTACGCCGCGGGCCAGACCCCGGAGGCGCTGATCACCGCGGCCGCCGATCCGTGGGCCGAGATCGGGCGGATCGCCACCGAGTACGAGTGCGACAGCCTGCTGATCGGCGGCCTGGCCAAGGGCGAGCACGACGCGCCGCTGGCCAAGCTGATCCGCCAGCTCTACTGCGACGTCGCGGTCATGCGCGCGACGCCGGGCTGGTCGCTGGCCGAGGCCCGCAAGATCCTGGTGCCGCTCGGCGGCCGCGGCGACGAGCACGAGCTGCGGGCCCGGGTGCTGGCGTCGCTGTGTCGCGACGGCAGCCGCAGCGTCACCTTCGTGCGGGTGCTGCCGGCGCTGGCCAGCGACGACGACGTCGCCGAGGTCGAGCGGCAGGTCGCGCAGCGCGCCGAGGTCAAGCTGGGGCGTCGGCCGCGGGTCAAGATCCTGCGCGCCGCGGATCCCCAGGCCGCGCTGGTCGAGCTCGCGGCGTCGCACGATCTGATCCTGCTCGGCCTGCACCGCGACGTCTGGGGCCGCCGCGGCCTCAGCCCGTTCGCGATCGACGTCGCGCGGGCGGCGCCGTGTCCGGCGATCCTGCTCAGCCAGCGGCCGTCGCAGCTGGTCACCGAGGTGTACAGGCCGCTCAAGGACGTCGTCATGGCGGCGCCGTGGATGCCGCGCAAGCCGGAGCGCGCCGGCTGACGGCGACGGCGGTCGGTCGCCGAGTCATCAGCGCTCCCAGGGTAGGGACCGGCCAAGCTCGGTCGCAAGCGCGCCGGGGTGCCTTCATACTGACCGCCGTGGATCGCGGTCCGGAGCAGGGCGTGCTGATCGACGGCTGCGGCTACTGCCGGCTGCTGTTCCCGTCGACGGCGCCCTGTCGCCGCTGCGGCGGTCGCCACCGCCTCCAGCCGGCCCGCATGCTCGACGCCGTCGGGGTGGCGGCCGCGGTGGCCCGCGCCGTCGCCGGCCACGACGCGTCGCGCGCCGCGCTCGACGGGCTGCTCGAGCTCCTCCTCGTCCACGCCCCGGTCTCCCTCGCCGCCCTCGCCGCCCTCGGGGCGCCGACCCTCGACGATCTGCGCCGCGTCGCTCGCGCCCTCGACGCCGCCGGCGCGCATAGCCCGCGCGCCGCCCCGGCGCTCGCGCGTTCAGCGCCCGGCGCGCGCGCCGCCGCCGCCGCCGTCGCTGCCGTCGCTGTCGTCGTCGTCGTCGGCTTCGTCGGCGGCGCGGACCTCGACCGCGTCGACGTCGATGACGCCGCCGTGGCCGGCGAGGGCGTCGCCGTCGAAGGGGGCGCCCGGCGGCGGGCCGCCCGGGAAGGGCATGCCGGCGCCGAAGCTCTGGCCGATGACCTCGGCGCGGGCGCGCAGCCGCGCCGTCATCCGCGCGGCCATGCGGCTCCGGGTCGGCGGCAGCAGCAGGATGAGCGCGACGGCGTCGGAGAGGAAGCCCGGGATGATGAACAGCACCCCGGCGAAGCCCGCGATCGCGTTGGACATCAGGACGTCGCCGACCGGCTCGCTGCGCGCGTAGGCCTCGGCGGCGCGGCGCAGCGTGGCGGCGGCGCGCCCGCCGAGCACCAGGCTGCCCAGCACCGCGCCGGCGACCAGCGCCAGCAGCGTGTACAGCGTCCCGATCATGCCCCCGACGATGACGATCGAGGCGATCTCCCCGATCACGGCGGCGAGGAACAGCAGGACCACGGCGAGGCACATGCCCGGGGGTGTACCACCCCCCAGCGGTCCCGTCCGCCGGGGCTCACAGATCGACGCGGAGGCCGAACGCCAGCGACGCCGTGGTCGCCGGCTGGTAGCTGACCTGCGTGAACACCTTCAGCTTCCACAGGTTGGCCTGGACCCCGAGCAGGCCGTGGACGCCGCCGATCGACGGCCGCTGCCGCCCCGTCGCCTGCAGCGCCAGCGAGCCGATCGTCGTCGGGGCCGCCGCGCCGTTGGCCGCGGTCAGCGTGCCGGTCAGCCCGGCGTCGACCCGCGACCGGCCGCCCTGGGCGTCGAAGCCGACCCCGGTGTAGACCGAGGCCACGTAGAGCACCCGCAGCGACGTCGTCAGCTCGACCGGCGCGGTCACGGTCAGCGTGTGCAGATCGAACGTGCCGGTCGCGGTGGCGGCGATGGTCCGCGACTGCGCGCCGGCCTCGATCGTGTAGTCCGTGCCGAGCTCGTCGCCGATGCCGAACGACCACCGCGCCAGCTCGACCCCGGCGGTGAGGTCGAGCCCGCCCCACTGCGCCACCAGGCCCTTGGCGCCGCGGGTCGGGTGGAAGAACTTGCGCTGGACGTGCAGGCCCAGGCTCGAGATCGAGCCGTCGAGCTGACCGCTGCCGCCGCCGCGGTGGAACAGGTTGCCGAACACGGTCCACGCCGGGTGCTGCCACGACGCCAGGTTGAGGCCGCCCATGATCGTCACGTTGGGCGCGACCCCGGCGCTCGGCGTGCCGTCGCCGATCTCGGCCGACACCGCCAGGTTGGCGGCGACGCCGAGCACCAGGCGATCGCTGTTGGTGGCGTAGTCGACGCCGAGGCCGCGGTTCGAGAACGACGACGCGTTGGCGAAGTCGCGCAGGAAGTCGTCGATGTCGAGCAGCGCCAGGCCCTTGCGCAGCCCGGTCGACAGCTTCATCTCGAGATCGGCGCCGCTGATGCCCAGCTCGGCGGCGAGGTCCTGCCCGGCCTGGTTGAGCGTGATGTCGACGCTGGCGGTGCCGTCGGCGCGCGCCGGCCTCGCCGCCGCCGCGACCAGGACCACCGGGACGATCGCCGCGACGATCGAACGACGCGCGCGGGGGCCTACCCCGGGCGAGGGATCGGGTGCCATCCGATCCACGATACACGAGCCGGGCGGCCGATCAGTTGGGCCCTGCCGGCACGATGCGCCACCAGATCTGTCGCGACACGTGGCACACCCGGCAGGTGACCGCGACGACGCGCAGGCCGTGCTCGGCGCGGTGCTCGCCGAGGTCGTAGCTGCCGCCACACTGCGGGCACTTCATCGCGCCGGTCCGGACCTCGATCACGGCCGCGGTCCCGACCTCGATCGGCCGCGCCGCGGAGCCGCCGCGCTCGAGGCCGGCCAGGCGCTCGCGGTCGCGCACCAGCTTGCGGGCGGCGCGCTCGTCGGCGCGACGGGCGGTACGGTCGGGGCGCTTGCGAGTCACCCGGGCAGCGTAGCGACCTCGCGGCCGTCGCGGTAGGCTCGCCGCGTGATCGCGGCGCAGCGCACCGTCGAGCAGGGCGACGGCGTCGCCTGGCTGGCGCGCGCCCCGTTGCCGGCCGATCACGCGATCGTCACGTCGCTGCCCGACGCCAGCGAGGTCGCCACCCTCGGCGACGGCTGGGCGGCGTGGTTCGTCGACACCGTGGCGCTGGCGTGCCGCCAGGTCGCCGAGCCGGCGGTGGCGATCTTCTTCCAGACCGACGTCAAGCGGCAGGGCCGCTGGGTCGACAAGGGCTACCTGGTCCAGCGCGGCGCCGAGGCCGCCGGCAGCCACCTGCTGTGGCACAAGATCGTCTGCCGGGTGCCCCCCGGCACGATCACGATGGGCCGCCCCGCGTACGCCCACATGCTGGCGTTCAGCCGCGGCCTGCGCCTCGACGCCGGCCGCTCGACCGCCGACGTCCTGCCGTCCCTGGGCGAGATGCCGTGGGTCCGCGCGATGGGCGTCGCGGCCTGCCAGGCCGCGGCGCGGTTCCTGATCGAGCAGACCGCGTGCCGCGTCGTCGTCGACCCGTTCTGCGGCGTCGGCACGATGCTGGCGGTCGCCAACGCCCACGGCCTCGACGCCGTCGGCGTCGAGCTGTCGAAGCGCCGGGTCCGCAAGGCGCGCCGCCTGACCCTGTGAGCGCGGCCCCCGGCGGCGTCGGAGCCCCAGGTCGCGGCGCGCACCGGGTCTCGCGTCACCCAGGGGGGCGGCGTAGGTCCGCGGATCACCGTGACCCCGCCGCGGCCCGGCGCTTGCTAACGTCCGCCCACATGATGAAGCGCGTGATGATCCTGCCCCTGGCCCTCGGCCTCGCCCTCACCGCCTGCGGCAAGAAGGGCGACGACGGGCCCGGCAAGGACTGGAGCGGCAAGGCGCTCGACGTCACCGTCGAGAACAAGGTCAACAACGTCGCCTTCAAGGTCCAGCTGCCCAAGGGCATGAAGTTCGACGGCGACGACGACGGCCCCGAGGTCATCACCAAGATGTGGAAGGCCGACGTCCACGACTACTTCAGCGAGCCCAGCGTGATGATCTCGTACGAGGCGATCCCGGCGACCGACATCGACGGCTTCGTCAAGGACGCGATGCTCGACGACAAGGACGTCATCGCCAAGCAGGAGAAGACCGCCGACGGCTTCGTCCTGGTCACCCACACCAAGAACAACGGCATCGTCGCCGTCGAGGTGATGAAGGTGAAGGGTGACGCCCACCTGGTGTGTCGGGCGTCGCAAGCCAAGGACGGCGGGGTCCCCAGCCCCGACAAGACGATGGCGTGGCTGGAGCAGCTGTGCTCGTCGCTCACGATCCAGTGAGCGGGATCGACGGTCGGGCGCGGCCGCCGCGCTACGGGTGGTCGGGCAGGCGGCCCGCGTAGGCGACGTCGTAGATGGCGCGGCGCAGCAGCGCGACCGCGCGCGGCAGCGGCGCGCCGCGCACCAGCTCGCGCGGGGCGCTGCCGTCGTCGATCCGGACGTGGGTGAAGTCGTGGAGATCGTCCTCGGGCTCGCTGTCGAGCGCGCGCAGCGCGCCGCTGGTCGCGAAGCGGCCGACGTCGTCGACCTGGGCCGGCGTCAGCTGCGCCGACTGCGCCGGCGGCTCGCCGATCCAGCCCATCTCGACGACGCCGTCGGAGTGGACGGTCAGGACCACCGGCCGCGGCGCGGTCGCGCCCGGCGACACGGTCCAGGCGCTGACCGTGAACATGCCCGGCACCGGCACCGGCGTGCCGTCGGCGCGCGCCCGGGCGCCGAGCCGGGTCAGCTCGGCGATCACCGCCCGGGCGCCGGCGGGCACGGCGCCGAACAGATCGACGTCGTGGACCCCGGCGTCGCTGCGGATCGTGAGGAAGGTGTGGACGCCTTCGCCGGACGGCGGGTTGGTGCGCAGCCGCGCGACCTCGGGCGCGCCGAGCAGGCGACGCAGCTCGTCGAGCTCGGAGGGATCGACGGTGAGATCGATCGGGCCGTGGTCGCCCTGGCTGGTCATCCCCGGGACCAGCTCGACCAGCCCCGACGAGTCGACCAGCACGGTGTCGCGGGTGACCAGCGCGGCGCCCTGCTCCTCGATCGCGAGCTCGACCGACCAGTCGCCGGTCAGCGGCGTCGGCGTGGCCGCGGCGTCGGCGGGCGCGGCGCCGGCGTCGCGCGCGCCCGTCGTCGGGGCGGCCCGCCCGCCCTCGGCGCCCCAGGGCCCGGATTCGGACGCCTTGCGGCAGCCCCCGAGCGCCAGCATCACCATCACCGCCAGCATGATCGACCGCGAGCTCATGAGGCCAGGTATACACTGCCGCCCGTGAAGCTCGCGACCGCACGTCACCTCGCGCTGGGCCTGCCCGAGGCGAAGGAGGCGGATCACCACGGGCGCCCCTCGTTCCGGGTCCGCGGCCGGATCTTCGTCACCGTCCCCGACGACGAGCACCTCCACGTCATGGTCGACTCCGACGCCACGCAGGTCGCGATCACGGTCGGGCCGGCCGCGTTCAGCAAGCTGTGGTGGGGCAAGAAGCTGATGGGGGTCAAGGTCGCGCTCGAGCAGGTCGAGCCGGCGCTGCTGATCGAGCTGCTCGCCGAGGCGTGGCGGCAGAAGGCGCCGGTCCGGCTGCGCGCGGCGTTCGACGCCGAGCGCGCCAGCGCGGCCGGGCTCGACGGCGGGGACGACGACGACGACGACGAGGGCGAGGGCGACGAGGACGACGACCCCTCGCTCGGCCGTCCCGAGGACGACGCCGCCGACCGCGACTGATGGCGGCCTGGTCTTCGGCGCGTCCGGCGCCACCCTCGACGCCTACGAGCACGTCCTGCGCCGCCTGGCTGGCCGCGACGACGGCATCGTCGACGCGCTCTCGTGGTTCAGCCAGCCGCTGACCGGCGGCTACTGCGGGTACCCGCCGGTCGCCGGCGCACGCCGCGACCTGCGCGCGCTGTCGTGACGCACGCCGCGGCGGCGACCTGATGCTACGGTGGCGGCGATGAAGCTACCGTGGCTCAACCTCGCGGGCACCGCGGCCGGCGCCGCCGCCGGCTTCGCCTACTATTGGTTCTGGGGCTGCCACTCCGGTTGAGGCTACAAGTCGAACCCGATCGTCATGACCCTGTGGGCCGCGACGATCGGGTTCCTCCTGACGGCCGGGCGCCGTCGCTGACCTCACGCTGTCGACCCCACGGGACGCGCCACTCGCGGCGCCCCCGACGCGCGCGTGAGCTCGTGCCGAGCTGGGTGCGCCGCTCGATCGTCACCCGGTCGAGCCACGGCGCACACGCGTTGGCCAGCAGGACCGCCAGCGCCGCGCCGTCGGGATACGGCGTGAAGTTTCGGATCGCCATCGTGGCGATCGCCGCGATCCACGCGAACGCGATGCGGCCGCCCTGCGACATCGGGGCGGTCGCCGGATCGGTGAGCAGGAAGAATGCCGCGACCAGCGTGCCGCCGCCGAACAGGTGCAGCATCGGATCGCCGACCAGCCACGGCGCGTGCCCGGTGACGCGGGCGCCGCCGGGCAGGACCAGGGCGATCGCGGCGATCGCCGACAGGTACGCCAGGGGCACGCGCCAGTCGATCGTGCGCAGCGCGACCAGCAGCAAGCCGCCGGCGACCACCGCCCACGGCGCGGCCTGCCCGAGGCACCCGGGCGCATCGCCGACGACCAGCGCGGTCCAGCTCGGCGCCGTCGCGCCGATCTCCTTCGACAGTGGGCTCGCGGCGGTGACGGCGTCCCAGCGCCAGGCGGGTGCGAAGAAGTGCGCGGGGAGCGCCACCATGAGGACGGCGCGCGACAGGGCCGCCGGGTTGAACGGGTTCTTGCCCAGCCCGCCCCACGGCGCCTTGCCGAGCCCGATCGCCAGCGCGCCGGCGATCGCCGCGAGCCACGGCGGCGCGTCCGCCGGCAGCAGGAGCGCGACGATGGCGCCGGTCACGACCGCGCTGCCGTCGGCGACGCTGCGGTGCTTCAGCGTGGCCTCGACCGCGACGGCGCCCGCGACCGCCGACAGGATGGCCGCCGCGGCCGGCGCGCCGAGCCGGACCACCGCCGCGAACAGCGCCGGGCTGGCCGCCACCACGACCTGGACCATCAGGCCGCGGGTGCTCTGCGGCGAGCGCAGGAACGGGCCCTTCACAGGTGCCCCACCGGCAGCAGGGTCGCGTAGAGCACCGCGAGCACGAGCAGGCGCGCCGGCGCACCGCGCCACGACGGTGGCGGACCTCGTTCCTCGACGCGACGGTCGAGCAGGTCGGCGAGCCAGACGCTGGAGACGTACAGCGCCGCGGCCAGCGCCGCCGCCGGCAGCGAGCCATACGTCGGGACCGCGAGGACCAGCGCCGGCGCCGGCGCGCGCAATGGCGGCAGCGTCACGACCAGCGCGACGACGGGGGCGACGAGGTACCCGTGCTCGCCGAGCGGCGCCAGCGCCGCCAGCGCGGCGACCAGCGGCACCACCGCGACCCAGCCGATCCGACCGCGTCGATCGCCCAGGACCGTCACGGCGACGGCGAGCATCACGGCGTCGTAGGCGCTGATCGGCATCATCGCGGCCTCCGCGCCACGGCCAGCGCGAGCGCGGCCGCGACGAAGTAGTGCAGCGGCGTGAGCTCGACCGGCAGGAGGCGGACGGGGGCGAGGGCCGTGGTCAGCACGGCCGCGCGCAGCAGCGCCGTGGCGCGCTCGCGTGACGTCGCCCCGGAGGTGCCGGTGACGCCCGCCGCGGCGGTCGCGGCCGCCGCGGTGCCGGGGACCGCGGTCGCGGCGAGCCAGCCGAGCGCGACCCACCGCCACGGCCGCCCGGCCGCGAGCCAGGCGCCGATCGCCAGCGCCGCCGCCGCCGCCAGGACCCCCAGCGGCGAGCGGATCAGCGAGGCGGACACGATCGCCGCCATCACCCAGCGATCGTGGCGCTGGTCGCGCCGCGCGCCGGGGAGGTCGGCCAGCACGAGCCGCATCTCCTGGTGGAGGAGCACCTGCAGGCGTTGATCCTCGTCGATGAGGCCGAGGTCCTCGAGGACGTCGATCAGGTGGGCCTTGACGCCCTGCTCGTGCAGATCCTCCTGCAGGTCGAGAGCCTCTTCGAGGCCCGCGCGATCGACGTAGCCGAGCTCGACCACCAGGTCCCGGACCCGGAGCCCTTCGACGACCTCATCGGACATGCTCGGCCTCCCGCCAGCGCGCCAGCCGCTGCTCGACGGCCTCGATCAGGCGCTCGGTCGAGATCGTCGCCCCGCTGATCGCGTCGACCGCGAGCGGCGGCCTGGCCGGCCGACCGCGGAAACGGTCGCCGATACGATCGGGGGCGAGCGCGCGGCGATCGACGCCCTCGTCGGAATGGGTCACGGTCACGTCGACGATGCGGTCCGCCTCCACGGTCACGACGCCGTCGATCGGGCCCTGGACGCCGCGGCCGCGGAATGGCAGCGTCGTGCGCCCGTCGCGGGCGGTCGGCTGGCGCGACCGTGGCGGCGCGGCGATCGCGACGACCGCGGCCAGGCCGAGCAGGCCGCCGGTGATCAGCCGGGCGCGCAGGCCTACTCCCATCGGAACTCCTGCACGCTGGCCTCGCGGAGGCGCGAGGTCAGGGGGATCGCCGACGGGCACACGTAGTGGCACGCGCCGCACCCGAAGCAGCGCAGCACCTCCGGGCCGGGACGCTCGACCAGCAGCGGCACCGGCAGCCCGATCGGACACGCGTCGACGCAGCGGCCGCAACGGATGCAGGGATGCTCGGCGCGGGCCCCTACCTCGGCCGCGGTCAGCGCGAGCACGCCGCCGGTGCCCGCGGTGATCACGTCGTCCGGCGCCACACCGTGGCCCATCATCGGCCCGCCGGCGACGATCGCGGCGGCGTGCGCCGGGTCGACGCCGCAGGCGGCGAGCACCTCGGCGATCGGGGTCCCGATCAGGACCTGGTAATTGCCCGGCCGGCGGACCGCGCCCCCCGCGACCGTGATCACCCGCGACACCAGCGGTTCACCGAGGCACACCGCCCGGTGCAGCGCCCGCACCGACTGCACGTTGAGCACCAGCGCGCCGACGTCGCGCGGCAGCTTGCGGACCGGGATGTCTCGGCCCAGTTGATCGCGCACGACGAAGCGCTCGTAGCCGGCCGGATAGTAGGCCTCGCGATCGACGACGACGCCGGCGCGGGCGCCGACGGCGCGCATCGCGAGCGCGAGCCCGCAGTCGAGCTCGTCGCGGTGCTCGCTGAGGACGCGGTGGTCGCAGGTGAAGTACGGCTCGCTTTCGCAGCCGTTGACGAGCACGGTGTCGATGGGATGCGCAGGATCGAGCTTGGCGTAGGTCGGGAACATGCCGCCACCGAGGCCGACGATCCCGGCCTCCCGCGCTGCGGCGACGACCTCGTCGCGATCGAGCGATCCGGGGTCGCGGTGGCGGCCCTCGATCGTCGCCGCGGCCGGCGCGCCGTGGACGGCGATCGCGCCGTCGACCACCTCCACCCGGCCACCCAGCGGCGTGTGGACGCGTCGCTGCCAGCGCGCGGTGGCCGGGCTCCGCGCGACCAGGGCGTGCGCCGCGACCAGCTCGCCCGTCGCGACCGCGAGGTCGAGGCCGGCCACCGGCAACCTGACGGTGGCCGGCGGCGGCAGCCAGACGATCGCGGCGTCGCGGGTCAACTTGCGCGTCGGCACCGGCGCGGCCAGGCCGAGCAGCGCCGCGATGCGCGCGCGCAGGGCGCTCATCGAACCTCCGCCGCCGTCCGCCACCGCTCGGTGGCGTCGTGGCAGCTACTGCAGCTCGCGACGAAGCCGGCGCGGTGACAGGCCGCGCAGCCGCCCCGCTGGCGCGCCGCGTCGGCGTGGGCGCGCCGCGCCGCGGGATCGCGCCCGGGCGAGGTCACGCCGTCGTCATGCCACGCTGGACGTCGGCGCGCGTGACACGGTGGGCAGCCCGCCGGATCGCTCGCCGCGACCGGCGCCGTCTCGACCGGCGCGGCGATCAGCGACGCGATGACCACGACGGCCACGCAGCCGAGCGGGATCACGAGGCGGGTCATGGTAGGTGGGCCCTCCGGTCGGGCGCGCCGAGATCGAGCCAGCGCGTCCACGTCAGCAGGTCGTCGGCCGCCAACGAGCCGTGCGGCGCGGCGGGCGCGTCGCCGTCGGCGCCGAGCTCCCGCCCCAGCAGCCGCTCGGCCAGCGGGCTGCGGCTCGACAGGCCGCCCGGGTCGATCCAGCGCGACAGCGCGGCGCGCGCGCCGCGCCCCGTGAGGTCGAGCGCCGCCGCCGGCGCGGCGCCACCGTGGCAGCCCGTGCAGGCGCGGGCGACGATCGGCGCGATGTCCTCGGCGTAGCCGATGGCGATCGGCGTCGCGGCGGCGGGCGGCGGACGGCGGGCGCCGCGTTCGGCGTCCCACATCGCCTCGGTGCGCGACGCGCTGGTCACCGCGTCGGGCACGCCGAACGAGGTCATCCGGGAACCGGACAGCGAGCCGTGGCAGCCGGCGCAGGTCTGCGCGAACAGGGCGCGCGGGATCGAGAGCGCGTGCTTCTCCCCGGGGTGGGCGTATAGCCACCGGCCGGGCCTCGACAGCGCCAGCCGGTCCGCCGACAGCGCCTGTAGATCGAAGGGCACGCCGGACGGGATCGTGGCCTGGAACGAGCCGTCGTCGGCGAGCGGCACCTCGGCGAGGATCAGCTGTCGCGGTGGCCCGGCGTCGCCAGCACGCCGCGGCTCGGCGGCGACCACCCGGGCCCACCGGATCTGCCGCCACGTCGGCGTCGCGACGCCGTCGGCGCCGAGCCCCGGGGCATCGAGGTGGTGCGCGCCGATGGGCGCGGTCTGCTCGAAGAAGGCCGCCAGCAGGACGAGGTCGTAGACCTCGAGCAGCGCGGGCGTGGCGGCGGGGTATCCCGCGAAGCCGGCGATCGTGCCGGGCGGACCGAACACCGTCTCGGCGCGCTTGATCGGCTTGTGGAACGGCTCCTTGGCCCGCCCACGCACCGGCACTGGCCACAGCTCGCTGGCGGGGCCGCCGACGACGAGCTCGCGCCGGACGCGCCCGGGACCGAGCCCGTCGGCGGCGTGGAACGACGGGGCAGGCACGAGGCGGACCAGGTCGAAGTCCGGCGCCGCCGTGGGGTCCTCGAGGTCGAGCGGCCCCGGCGCGTACGCCGCGAGCAGGCTGCCGTCGGGCAGCGGCGTGACGTCACGATAGACGCCGCCAGGAGAGATGCCGCCGACCCGCACGTCGTCGTCGAGCGGCACCCAGCTGCGGACGAAGGTCTGCTGCGAGTGCGCTGGCAGGCCGTGGTCGAGCGGGTGGTCGGCGTCGTCGAGCGCGTTGCGGGGGTCCAGCGGCGGCCCCAGCTGGTGGTCGCCGATCGCGATCAGCCCGCCCCACCACGAGTCGGCGTCGCGTCCGATCCGAGCCTCGAGCCCGTCGGGGAGCTCCCGGTTCCCGGCGAGGATCGGCAGCTCGGACCGGTTGCCGAAATGGGTGTGGAAGTCGGACCCGTCGTCGTGGACGCGGAAGATCGCGCCGTCGAAGTACGGCCGCTCGCCTAGCCACCCGGTGCGTAGCGCGGTGACGAAGATCTCGCCGGTCGAGCGCATCGCCGGCCGGCGCACCTGGCCGGCTGCCCAGGTCATCCGTCGCGTCGTGGTCGCGAACGCCGCGGCCTCGTCGCCGGGCGCGGCGTGCCGCATGCGGTAGAGGTCGTAGCTCGGCGCCATCCGCGGCGTCGCCTCGATCACGTAGTGAGTCGTCGGGTCGACCGCGGCCGGCAGCGGGGCGTCGAGCTCGAGGCGGCCCGGGCGCGACGCGGCGATGCGCCGCACGACGCCGGTTGCGGGACCTCGCACGATCCGGACCGCGCGGCCGTCGAACGTCCCGGCGCGCTCGGTGCGCTCGTCGTCGAGGATCGTCCGCGTGTCACCGCCTTCGGCCTCGCCGAGCACGCCCTGCGGGCTGGAGATCGCCCACTCCCCGGACGCGTTCGAGACCATCACGACGACCACGCGGTCGAGGTCGGTGCCCGCGGGATCGTCCGGATCGGGCGCGTAGATCGGATCGCGCCAGTGCACCGCAGGATCGGTCGAGAAGGTGAGCTGGCGCGCCGCGCCGCTGGCGAGGTCGAGTTCCCAGACGTTGAACGGCTGATCGACGGCGCGGCGCATCGCGAACACGACCCGGCGCGCCCGGTAGTCGAGCGAGGGCGTGCGCACGTCGATCGGGCCGTCCGGGTGCAGCGCCGCGGTCAGGTTGCGCTCGGTGCCGTCGGGCTGGCGCCACCAAAGGTCCGCGCCGGGCAGGAACGCGTCGTCCTCGAAGAAGCGCTCGGGCGTGGCGCGGGGGCGGCGCACGAACAGCAGCCCGCGGTCCGAGGGATCGACGCCGGTGCGCGCGCGCGCGGCCGCGGCCTCCAGACGCAGCCAGCCGACGATCGCCTGATAGTCCGGATCGCCACGATCGAAGAAGCGGTTGCCACCCTTGTGCTGGATGCCTCCCTGCTCGATCGGGATGTTCTTGAGCAGCTGCCGCGATTCCTCGACGTCGCCGTCGAGCGCGACCAGCCGCGCTTGCCCGGTGCGCGCGCCAAGCATCGAGGCGCGGTTGCGCTCGAGGGCGGCGCGGGTGTAGCCGCCGTCGAGCAGCGGGATGCCGGGCTCGAGCTTGAGGTCCGAGAACGAGCCCGGCCCGTGGCACGCCGCCCCCAGGCAGCCCTCGCGTTCGAGGACGGGCATGACCTGATCGGCGAACGCGCGCGCCGCCGCATCGAGCGGTGGCGCCGTGGCCGGCGGCGCCTCGACCCGCAACCACCCGCGGAGGGTCGCGAAGTCCGGGTCGTCGGGGCCCGCGAACACCACGGGGTGCGTGAACGACGGGCCCGCCCAGGTCGGCGACAGCGGCGCGAGCAGCAGCGGGCTGGCGTCGGCGCCGGCGGCGCGGTCGACGAGACGCTCGGCGAGGCACGCCGCGCGTGCCCCGGCCCGCTGCGTCTCGGTGGCGAGCCGCCCGTCGGCGTCGACCTCCCAGCGCAGCAGGCGCTTGCCGTCGTCGCCGAGCCGCGCGAGCGCGTCCGCGGTGACGCCGTGGCAGCCGCCGCAGCGGCGCTCGAGCACCGCGACGACGTCGTCCCCGAGGGCCGGGCGCGTCCCGGTGGTGTGGCCACCGCCCGCGCAGGCCGTGATCGCCGTCGCGACCGCCACGACGAGGCCGGCGCGGCTCACGGCGAGACCTCGACGCGGCCCTCGCGCAGGCGCGCCCGTCGCGACGCGACGACGACGCCGTCGTCGCGGGTCCACACCGCCCAGGCGCCGGGGATCGGCTCGAGCAGCGCGCCGCCGCGCGTCGGTCCCAGGACGAAGAGCGCGGTGGCGAGCGGGTCGGCGTCGTGCGGCGCGAACACGGTGACGTCGCGGACGCCCCGCGCCGGCCACCCGGTCCGGAGATCGAGGATGTGCCCGTAGCGGACGCCGCCGACGTCGACGGCCTGGACGTCGTCGCCGGAGGTCGCGATCGTGCCGCCGTCGAGCGCGGCGACCGCGATGATCGCGTGATCGGCGCCGCGCAGCGCGATCTGCCAGGGGGCGTCTCCGCGACGCCCGGCGATCGCGAGGTCGCCGCCGCAGTCGACCAGGTGGTCCGGAAACCCGGCCGCGGTGAGCCACGCGCTGGTTCGCTCGGCCGCGACGCCCTTGCCGATGCCGCCGAGCCCGAGCCGCATCCCGGGCCGGGCCAGCCGGACGCCTGGCCCGTCGAGCTCGACCGCCCGCCAGTCGACCCGTGCGCGCGCGGCGGTGACCTGCGCGGCGGACGGCAGGACTCCCGTGGCGCGCGCCCGCGCCCACAGCTCGAACAGCGGGCCCCCCGTCGGATCGAAGATCCCGCTGGTGCGCTCGGCCCAGGCGCGGGCGCGGCCGATCAACGCGCGCGCGTCGTCGCCGACCACGACCACGTCATCCCCCGCGGCGACGTTGACCCGGTCGATGTCCGAGCCGGCGTGCCACTCGCTGACCGTCGCCTCCCAGGCGGCGAGATCGTCGAACGCGGCGGCGACGGCGGCGCGCGCCGCCGGTCGCCGCGCGGCGTCCGTCCACACCGAGATCGCGACCCGGCTGCCCATCGCCGCTCGTTCGTCGCGCACCAGCACGCCGTGGCGGGGCGCCACCGGCGCGGTCCGCGCCGCCACGGCGAGCGTGACGAGCGTCGCGACGCCGACGAGCGCGGCTACTCGATGGACAGGACGTAGCGCCGCAGGCATTCCAGCTCCCAGACGTTGAGGTGTGACGTGGCGCCGTGGGTGTCGGGGACGCCGTCACGCTCGTTGCGGCCGACCTCGCCGGGCCGCAGCGCCGGGTGCGCCGGCGTCGCCAGCACCTCCCGCAGCGAGCGCGCCCGGCCGTCGTGCAGCAGGCGGGGGGGCCGCGCCCACAGGCCGCGCAGCGACGGCGCCACGAACTGGTCTGCGCGTTGCTGGACGCGACCCCGGTCGTCGGGATCCCAGGCGCGCACGTAGCCGGCGTTGGCGTCGATCCGGCTCGGGCTGGGGACGTTGTGGATGGCGTCGCGCCGACCCAGCGTGACGAGCGGCGGAAAGGCACGGTTCTCGTTGGGTGGGTGCACCTTGTCGGTGAAGGTCGGCGCGGGGTGGCAGCCGGCGCAGCCGACCGCCGGGCTCTCGAACAGCGCGCGCCCGCGCGCGACCATCGGATCGGTGGCGTCCTCGGGATCGGGCAGCAGTCGACCCTCGCCGCCCTGCCAGAGGCCGACCAGGCGCTGGACCTCGCGGAGGCCGTAGGGTGCGCCGAGCCATCGGCGCGAGGTCTGTGCGAACATGGTGTCGCGGCGCTTGACCAGATCCGCCGCGGTCGGCGACGTCGCGTCCCACGGCCGCCCGCTCACCTGCCAGGTCGCGTGCGCGGACCGGGCCAGGGCGACGGCCTCCTCGGGGAGCGCGAAGATCCCGGTGAAGTCGCCGGCCGGCGTCGGCGCCGCGAAGTCCTCGAGAGGCGCCTGGTCGGTGATCGGCCCCAGGGGCTCGGCGAGCGCGAGCACGCCCTCGACCAGCAGGGGCGTCTCGGCGAACAGGTCGCGCAGGTCCGGAACCTCGCGGCTGCCGCCGGTGCGCTCCAGGCGATCGTGGCTCTGCGCCGTCACCGAGCCGACGCTCCACGCCTTGCCGTCGGAGCTGTCGCGGTAGTGGCAGTGCACGCAGGTGGCGTCCTGGTCCGAGGACCACAGCGCGCTGCGGCCGATCAGCTCGCCGCGCTCGAAGTCGGTGGCCGGGTAGGGCGGTGACGATGTCGCGAGCGTTACCGTGTCGGTGCCGCCGTCGTCGAGATCGACGAAGCTGACCGAGTCGCCGAGGTGATCGGCGACGACCAGGGTGCGGCCGGCTCGCGCGATGCCGCCGGGCCCGAGGCCCGTGCCGAACACCCGGCCGGCGGTCAGGCGTCGCGCCGGCGCCGCCGCGGCGACGTCGACGACCCACTCCTGCACCTGGAAGGTCCCCGCCATCGTCACGTAGATCCGATCGCCGTCGCGCGCGGCCTGCTCGGGCAGCGCGCCGACCACGGCGAGGAGCTCGGGCGCGACGTCACCCCGGGCGTCGCCCGCGGTCGCCTCGAAGGTGTCGGAGGTGTAGCGGGTGAAGCCGGCGGTGGCGGCGTAGCGATCGACCGCGGTGGTCGCGGCCGGGTCGAGCACGACGACGTCGTTGCTGACATCGCGAAACTTCTCCTGGGCGGTGCCGTCGACGTCGGCGAATGGACCGGCCGGTCGCTGCTGGTCGAGCGGCAGCGGTCGGCCGGTGGTCGGGTCGCGCAGGATCGTCAGATCGGCGCCGGGCTCGCCTGGATCGAGGCTCTCGCGGGCCGCGTCGTGCGCCTTGGGGTGTCCGGAGCCGACCCCCAGCGCGGTGAGCACCAGCCATCCATCGATCTCGACGACGTCGCTCACCGGAGCGCGCGCGGCGATGCGGCCCCGCTCGCGCAGCGTCGAGACGTCCACGACCGCGACGTCCAGGCTGCCGGTGTTGGCGACGTAGAGCGTCCGGCCGTCGGACGAAAGCGCCAGATCGCGAGGCTGGGCGCCGACGGAGATCCCGGGCCCGGGCTGGCCCGCGGTGATCCAGGCGCGCAGCACCGCGACGTCGGGGTCGTGCGCGGGGTCGACGAAGACGGCGCCGCCTGGGTGGTGGTAGCCGTCGGTGCCGTCGGCGCGCCCGCCCGCGCGCTCCGGCGTGGTCGCGAGCAGCAGCCAGCTGGCGTCGGGGGCGCCGGGCACGACGTGCGCCGAGGCCGCGGCGAAGGCGGCGTCTGGGTCCGCGCCGGCGACGAAGCCACCGACCGACGCAAGGTGGCAGGCTCGGGTCCCGCAGCGGCCACGCAGCACCTCCCCGGGACCGCCGGGGCGCTCGAAGGCGACACGATCGAGCCCGAGATCGTGGACCGCGCCGCGCGGCCCGTCGAGGTCGACGACGATCACCTGCCCCTTCCAGAAGTTGCTCAGGTAGGCGCGGGCGCCATCCGGCGCGATCACGAGATCGTCGCAGTAGAACGGCACCGAGATCTCGGCGACCACCTCGTCGGTCGCCACCTCGATCACCGAGATGAAGTTCGACAGCCGGTTGGTGACCAGCAGCCAGCGCCCGGACGGATCCAGCGCGATGCCGTAGGGCATGCGGCCCACGCGGATCCGGCGCCGCTCGCGGTGGTCGCGGACGTCGAGCACCGCCACCTCCTCGCCTGGCCGAGCCTCGGTCCCTGCCAGCGTCACGTACGCGGTCGCCCCGTCCGCGGTCACCGCGACGCGGTACGGGCGGAGGCGACGCGGCTGCGCCGGGGCCGCGGGGTCGGGGTTGGGAACCGGCTCGAGCGAGCGGCGGACCGCGACCGATGCCGGCGTGACCCTGGGCGCGGGCGGCGAGCGCCTCCGCCCGGACTGGGAGGCGACCACGGCCACGACCACCGCGCCTGCCACGAGCAGGGTCGCGTCCCGTCTTGCCGTCCCCCGGTCGGCAGGCATTCGCGAACCATAGCGGCACCATCCACCCCGCGACTTGACGCCGATCAAGTCGTCGCGGCCGGCGCGCGCCGCGATGTCAGTGCACGCTGCGACAAGGGGACGCCTTGCGAACGTCGCGGCGTTTGGCATCGTGCCTGGCGCATGGGCCTGCGCCAGTTGCAGCGCGGAGCGTTCTTCGCGCTCGTGGTCCTGGCGTTCATCGTTCAGCCGTGGACGGCGAGCCGCGGCGCGTTCGTGATGGCGGCCGGCCCGGCGTGCTGCTGCCCGGATCCCGCGACCTGCCCCTGCCACGATCACGGCGACCGTGCGCCCGGCGGGGACGCGCAGCTTCGCAAGTGCGGCCAGAACGGCGTGCTCGTGACGCCGATCGTGATCGTCGCGGTCGCCGACGTCCCTCGACCGGTGCTTCCCCTGGCGCCGCGGGCGACCGCCGCCGCCCTGGCCCGCGACGAGCTGCCCCGTGAAGACCTCCCGACCCGCCCCGTGACGCCGCCGTTCTAGGCGGACCTCGGCTCGTCTTCCAGGTCGACGCAGCGCCCCGCGCGCGCGCCGCCGCGGGTAACCCGCGGGCCGGCCGCCGCGGTCGCGCTCGTCATCGTCGTTCGGTTCGACCTCACCCGCAACGGCGCGGCCCTGCCGCGCCCGGAGTCCTCTCATGCGAGCACTGTCCGTACTGCTCTCGTTCCTCGGTGCCACCACGCTCGTCGCCTGTGGCGACAATCACGACCACGGCGTCGACCCCGACGCCAGCGCGGACGTCGACGTCGACGCCCGGCCCCCCGCCGACGCCGGCATCGACGCCGCCTCCACCGGCCAGGTGACGCTCGCCTTCGACCACCTGGTCGACGGCGCGGCGATCACGCTGGGCAACGACACCCCCTACCTCGACGCCGTCGGCAACCAGTTCGGCGTGGCGGTCGTCCGCTACTTCATCGCCGATCTGTCCCTGACCTACGCCGACGGTTCGACGTGGGACGCCCCCGGCGCCCACTACGTCGACCACGAGCTGTCCGAGACCCGCACGTACGCGCTGCCTCCCGACGCGCCCGTCGGTGACCTGGCGACGGTCCGGTTCGTGATGGGCCTGCCGCCGGCGCTCGACGTCACCGGCGCGTTCAGCTCGCCGCCCGAATCGCTCATGGAGTGGCCCGAGATGATGGGTGGCGGCTATCACTACATGAAGTTCGAGGGCCGCTACATCGACGACGCCGGCGCCCCGTTCAACTTCAAGATGCACAGCGGCGCGCTCGGCGGGACCGACTACTCCTTCGAGGTCGTGCTCGATGCCGACGGCCTGGCCGTCACCCCGGAGGGGACGACGCTGCGGATCGAGATGAACCTCGAGCAGTGGTTCACGGCCCCCGACGACTGGGATCTCGACGACTACTTCAACGCGACCCACCCGGGCATCATGAACGACGCCGCCGCCCAGGCCTCGCTGCAGCGCAACGGCGCCACCGTCTTCACCGTGGGGCAGCCGTGAGTCGCCGGGTCGCGCCGCCTCGAGGCGCGGTCGCGCTCGTGCTCGCGCTGGGGCTCGCGGCGGTCGCCGGCTGCGGCGCCACGGAGGCGTCTCCGCCCGATGCCGGCGCGGTGGCGCCGCCGGACGCGGCCGACCTCACGGGCTTCCCCCCGATGGTCGTCCCCGCCGACAACCCGACCACCGCCGCCGGCGTCGCGCTCGGACGCCAGCTGTACTACGACCCGCGGCTGTCGCACGACGGCACCCGGGCCTGCGCCAGCTGTCACCGGCAGGACCGCGCGTTCTCGAACCCGACCACGCCGGGCGTGCTTGCCCACATCAACCTGGCGTGGTCGCGCAACTTCCTGTGGAACGGGCGGGTCAGCGGGACGCTCGAGGACGCGATGACGATGGAGGTCGAGGGATTCTTCGCCACGGACGTCACGCGCCTGCAGGCGCCGGATCTCGAGGTGCTGTTCGAGGACGCGTTCGGGTCGCCCGGGGTCACGACCCAGCGCGCCGCCTACGCGCTGGCCCAGTTCCAGCGCACGCTGGTGTCGGCGGACTCGCGCTTCGACCGCTACGCCCGCGGCGACCTCGACGCGCTCGACGACGCCGAGCGACGCGGCATGTGGGTCTTCTACAGCGAGCGCGCCGAGTGCTTCCACTGCCACGCGACGCGGCTGTTCACCGACAACGAGTTCCACAACATCGGCCTGGACGCCGAGGTCGCCGGGACCGGCCGCGGCGCGGTCACCGGGGAAGCGCGCGACGACGGCCGGTTCAAGACGCCGACCCTGCGCAACGTCGAGCGCACGGCGCCGTACATGCACGACGACCGGTTCGCCACCCTGGAGGAGGTCGTCGACTTCTACAGCGAGGGCCCCGTCGACTCGCCGACGCTCGACACGTTGATCCACCTCGGTGGCTTCGGGCTCACCACCGAGGAGCGAGCCGACCTGGTCGCGTTCCTCCGCGCGCTCACCGACGACGCGTTCCTGGAGAACCCCGACCTCGGGCCGCCGTGAGATCGCGCCGCGGCCGGGCCGCGCCGGGTCGGCCGGCCCGGGCCGCGCTCACCGCTGGAACGACCGCTCGTAGGTCGGGCCGGGCAGCGTCGGCACGTGGGGATGCGTGAACGTGCGCGGGCGCGCGTTCTCCCACGAGTCGAGCGACACCAGGCAGCAGCCGTGGCTGTCGCAGCCGGGTCGCGGCAGGAAGCCGATCGTGCGGCCCTCGGGCGGGACCTCGTCGAGCACCTGATCGAGCGACGGCGGGCGGCACTCGGGGCCGCCGCCGAGCCACGGATCGCAGGGCTCCGCGAGCGCGACCATCGAGACGTCGGGCAGACAGTCCTCGAGGGTCAGGACGTTCACGTAGGTGACGGCGGTCGTCGGCTCGTCGCTCGCGCAGCCTGCCAGGGCCAGCGCGGCGAGCCCAGCCATCCACATGCTGGTACGCATCCTCCACCTCCCCTTCGGCGGACACCATCCGCCCGCCACCCGGCAACCTTGCCACCGACCGAGGTGGCGGCAAGTCGCCACGTCGCGGCGCGGGAGTGGCACACTCGACGGCGCGTGTCTGTCGCTCCGCGTCCCTGCCGCCCGCGCCGCGTCGCGTCGATCGGCGCCGCATGCACGATCGCGGCGTTGCTCGCGGTGGCGCCCGCGACCGCGGCCGCCGGCGACCGCCGCGACGCGGCCTACCTGGAGCTGCTCGGCAAGGGCGGCCTGTGGAGCGCCGGCTACGAGCACCGGCTCGACGCCCGCCTCGGCGTCGGCGTCGCCGCCAGCGCGAGCTGGATCGCCGACGAGCGGCTGCTGTCGGCGAGCCCGTACCTGGGCGTCGTCGTGCGGGCGAGCCGGCGCCACGCCTGGTTCGCGCAGACCGGACCGCAGCTGGTGCTGCACCACGTCCGCGCCGCGGTGCCCGAGGTCGACGATCATGGCCACACCGGCGCGGCGTGGCAGGCGACCTCGGGCTGGGAGCTGCGCGGCGCGCTGCTGGTCCGCGCCTCGCTGTCGGTGATCGCCGGGCCCGGTGGGGTCGTGCCGTGGGGCGGTGTCGCGGTGGGGGTCCGGTGGTGACGCCCGCGCCGGCGGCGTCGCGCGCGGGCGTCGCGGTCGCGGTCGCGGCCGGGCTCGCGGCCGGGCTCGCCGGGTGCGGCCCCGAGCTCGGCGACGCCCATCCGTGGATCGACGCCGCGGACCTCGACGGCGTGCTGCGGCCCGAGCTGGCGCTCGACCGCGAGCCCATCCCGGCGGCCACCGATCGCCTCCGCGTCGTCACGTTCAACGCCCACTACGGCGAGGACGTCGCCGCGCTGGCCGCGGCGTTGACGGACAGCCCCGACCTCGCCGGCGCCGACGTCGTGCTGATGCAGGAGCTCGAGGACCAGCCCGACGAGGGCAGCTCGCGCGCGTCGCGCCTCGCCGACCTGCTGGCGATGAACTACGTCTACGCGCCGGCGCGGCCGTCGGGCGCCGGCACCCACGGCCTGGCGATCCTCAGCCCGCACCCGATGGCGCGGGTCCAGGTCATGGAGCTGCCCCACGCCGACATCGGCTTCCACTCGCGGCGCCGCATCGCGCTCGCCGCCGACGTCGAGATCGCCGGCGTCGCCGTGCGGGTCGTCGACGTCCACCTCGACACCCGGCTCGGGGTCGCCGATCGCCTGCGCCAGCTGCGGCCCGCGGTGATCGATCTCGACGACCGTGTCGTCGTCGGCGGCGATCTCAACACGCTGCCGTGGGCGTGGCTCGAGGGCGTCGTGCCCGATCTGCCGGCCCAGGCCGCGCTCGACGAGGACGCGGCGCGCGCCGTCGACGAGCTGATGACCGCGCTCGACTTCGCGACCCCGACCGCGGCGCTGGGCGCCACCGACAACGATCCGATCCTCGACGCCCGCCTCGACTCGCTGTACCCGCGCGGCCTGGGCGTGCGCGACGCCGCGGTCGCCCGCGACGTCGACGCCTCGGATCACTTCCCGGTGCGGGTCGACCTGGCGCCGCCGTAGCGGCGCCGCCGGGCGCGCGCGGTCACGGCACCAGGTGGACGCGCACCTCGGTGGGCGCGGTGTCCTCGCACGCGGGCGCCGGCAGGCACGCGGTGAGCGTCAGCGTCGCGGCGCCGTCGGCGACCTCCATCGTGAAGGCCTGGAACCCGGCGACGTCGGCGTCGTCGATCGTCCACAGCCGCAGGTGCTCGACGTCGTCGGCCTCGGCCATGCCGACCTGGCCCGAGGTCTGGGTCGCGAGCCGCGAGGTGCAGGCGTCGTCGTCGTAGACGTCGACCGTCGTGGTCTGCTCGAACACCAGGCGGGCGTCGAAGACGATGTCCTGGGCGATCTTCGCCCAGCGGCTGCCGGCCTGGATCTCGGTGCACACCCCGGCGACCACCATCTGCGACGGCAGCGTCAGCGAGATCAGCTCCCAGTGGCCGACCAGGACGTCGGGCCACGGCGTGACGCGATCGAGCACGACCTCGAGCGGCGGGTTGCCGCCGGCGTTGCGCGGGTCGTCGGCGTCGAAGCTCAGGACCAGGCGAGGTCCGTCGAGGGCGGTGGCGAAGACCACGGTCTCCTCGTCGGTGCTGAGCACCCAGCGGTCGTCCTCGACGACGAGGTCGTGGACCTGGGTCAGGAACGGGCCGGCCAGCAGGCCACCGTCGAGGACCGCCAGGCGCAGATCCATGGTCCCGGTGGTGGCCCCGGTGGCGGTCACGAGGGCGTCGCCGCGCACGCTCTGCGGGATGCCGTCGCGGGTCAGGGTCTGCGGCCCCACGGACGTCATCGATCGGATCAGCCACAGGCCCTCGTAGTCGGCGGCGGTCGCGACCCGCGCGTCGACCGGGGGCGCGTCGACCGCGGCGTCGGGGGCCTCACCGTTGCCGCCGCAGGCCCAGCTCGCGGCGAGCAGGAACACCCAGCCCAGGCTCAGGCTACGCATCGTGCACCTCCGTGCCGGTCGACTGCATCGCACGTGCCGCGCGGCAAGCGACCGACAGCAGGCGTCGCCGCGGCGCCCGGCGCGCACATCGTGCGTCCCGTCGTTTCAGGTCGTTCCCCGGGATCGTGCGTACCATCCCGGGACATGCGATCGCTTCCGGCCTGTGCGCTGCTGCTCGTGACCGTCGCCTGCGCCGGGGCGCCCCCGGCGGCGCCCGCCGCGTCGCCCGGTGGCGGCGCTCCCTCGCCGCCGTCGGTCGGCCTCGACGCCGGCGTGGTCGCGGTCACGGCGCCACCCGACGCCGCCCCGGTGGCGGTGGCGCCGGCGCGGCCGCGAGGCTGCCAGGCCACGGCCGCCGCCAGCCAGGGCGCCACCTGCACCCTCGGCGCCGGCGGCCTCGGCGCCGAGGCCTGCACGTTCCAGGCGCCGACGGGCAGCTGCTACTGCGACGTCGGCGGCTACAACTGCGGCGGCGCGCAGCGGCCGCCGCCCGAGCCCGGCACGCCCGGCGTCCTCACGTGCACCAGCGACGGCAAGCGCATGGACGGCTGCCCCGCCGTCGAGCCGCGCGACGCCGGCGCGTGCGCCGACGTCGGTCAGCAGTGCACCTACGGCGATCCCTGCGGCTACACCCAGCGCGGCTACACCTGCGGCGCCGGCGGCTGGGCGATGACCAGCGACCTGACCCGCCCGCCGCCGCCGTGACCGAGCGGCCGCGCGGCGCGGTCAGTGTACGACGATGCCGCGCGGCACCGAGATGTCGTCGCGGCCGTCGCGGCGCTCCGGGACCTGCAGCGCGACCAGGTTGACCAGCGCGTCGTCGTCGACGAAGGTGCCGCGGTCCGGCACGGTCAGGCCGCCGCCGACCAGCTCGGGCACGAACAGCAGGGCGCGGCCGGCGCCGTTGTAGCCGAGCTGGACCAGCATCTCGGGCGCGAACTGCATGCAGTGCTTGCTGCAGCAGAAGAAGGTGGCGGTGACCCGGTAGAAGCCCTCGCGCGGCAGCGGCCGCAGCACCTTCGCGGCGTCGACGTCGTCGCCGAGCGTGCGGCCGCTGGGCGAGAAGTGGGCCCGGTTGTGGGTCCAGCGCTCGGGCAGGTACAGGCCGGCGCCCGGGTTGCCGTGGTTGTGGAAGTAGACCAGGCGATCGGCGTCGACGCCGGCGACCGCCTGGGTCGTGCGGTAGAGGCCACAGGGGGGAAGCTCGCGACTCACCCGTGCATCATGGAGCGCCGGGGGCGTGCTGGCCAGGGGCGGCGGCGTGCGGCCGCTCACCAGCTCGGCAACGGCGGCAGGCCCGCGCGCGCCGCGGCGTACTCGGCGGCCATCCGCGCGACCAGGTCGGCGGCGCCCGGCACGTCGTGGAGCGCGCCGATGCCCTGGCCGCAGCCCCAGATGTCCTTCCAGGCCTTGGCGCCGCCCCCGGCCCCGAAGTTCATCTTCGACGGATCGCTGACCGGGAGCGCGTCGGGATCGAGGCCGGCCGCGACGATCGACGGCTTGAGGTAGTTGCCGTGCACGCCGGTGAACAGGTTGGTGTAGACGATGTCGGCCGCCGCGCCGTCGACGATCGCCTGCTTGTAGGCGGCGCTGGCGTTGGCCTCGCGGGTCGCGATGAACGCCGAGCCGACGTAGGCGAGGTCGGCGCCGAGCGCCTGCGCGGCGAGCACGCCGCGCCCGGTCGAGATCGCGCCGGCGAGCGCGAGCGGTCCATCGAAGAAGCCACGGATCTCCTCGACGAGCGCGAACGGTGACAGCGTGCCGGCGTGGCCTCCGGCCCCGGCGCAGACCGAGATCAGGCCGTCGGCGCCCTTGTCGAGCGCCTTGCGGGCGTGGGTGATGTTGATGATGTCGTGCAGGACCAGGCCGCCCCAGGCGTGGACCCGGGCGTTGAGGTCCTCTCGCGCGCCCAGCGAGGTGATGATGATCGGCACCCGGTGGCGCTCGCAGACCTCGAGGTCGTGGTCGAGGCGATCGTTGGAGCGGTGCACGATCTGGTTGACCGCGAACGGCGCGGCCGGGCGATCGGGATGCGCCGCGTCGTGGGCGGCGAGCGCGTCGCGGATCCGGGTCAGCCAGGTGTCGAGCAGCGCGGGCGGGCGCGCGTTGAGCGCGGGGAACGAGCCGACGATGCCGGCGGTGCACTGGGCGATCACCAGGTCGGGGTTGGAGATGATGAACAGGGGCGAGCCGACCACCGGCAGGCGGAGGCGCTGGAGCGAGGCGGGGAGCGACATCCACCCCACGATGCCACGGCGACCGCGGTCGTCGGTGCGGTGGATGGTAGCGTCGTGCCATGGCCGACGCTGAACGCGCATCGCCGGGTCACCCCGAGTCGCGCTCGGTCAGCTCGATGGGGCCGTCGATCGCGAGCGCGAAGCGGCCGCGCCGGACCGGGACGATGCGGACGTCGGGGCACTTGTCCTCGAGGCGACGCCGCAACAGGATCAGCCGGCTCTCCAGGTTGTCCTTGATCGGCGGCAGCCCGAGCCACGGATCGAGGCGGAGCTCGCGGTTGGCGAACTCGCGGCGGCCGTCGCGCTGGTACGCGGTCAGCAGCTTCCACAGGATCTTGCCCGGCACGTTGCGGATCAGGTACTCGTCGTCGACGAAGACGCAGTCGTCGTTGCGGTAGAAGCAGAACCGCCGGGTCGACGCCGCCAGGGGCACCTCGGTCGTGGTCTCGAGCTCGTCCTCGGCCTCGGGCTCGTCGTCGACCATCCGGTCGATCCCGATCGCGATCTGGTTGGCGACGATCTGCAGGAACGCCTCGTGCCACTCGTCGAACGACAGCGGGTCGCGGCTCTCGACCGCGATCACGCCGACCAGGCGGTCCTCGACGACCAGCGGCATCGCCATCTGGCTGTGCGCGTCGGCGAGCCCGGGCAACGGGATCTCCGGGCGCAGGCCGGCGGCGCCGCCGGTGGCCTCGATGCGCTCGCGGATGGCGCGGCCGTAGCGCAGCTCCTGGCCGACGCCGCCGACCCGCAGCAGCCGCCGCTCGCGCCCGACCGTGCCGATCAGGCCCTCGCCCAGCGCGACCTCGGCGCCGATGCCACGGGCGTCGTAGCCGTGGCTGGCGATCGTCACCAGCCGGTCGTCGTCGTCGGCCACCAGCACCAGCGAGTGGCGGAAGCCGAACAGCTCGTCGAGGGACGCCAGCGTCGTGGCCAGGAGCTGGTCGAGATCGACGGCGCGGCAGATCCGCTCCGAGATCACCTGCAGGCCTCGCAGCTCGCCGCGCCGCGCCGCGGGGTCCTCGATCGGCGGCGCCGCGCCGTCGATCGGCTCGAGGAAGTCGTCGATGCGCTCGACGGCGTCGACCTCGAAGACGTCGGCGGAGCGCAGCCGGAACACGCCGGTCATCCCGCACTGCGACGCGATCGCGGCGATCCGCAGCGCCATGTCGTCGAACAGCGGGCCGGCGGTCTCCGAGTGATCGAAGCGCAGGCGCAGCTGGTAGGCGTCGAACGTCACCGGGTCGTAGATCTGCACCGCCGCGTGCGGGTTGTCGTCGAGGTTGCGCCGGGTCTTGTTGAAGAACTGGCACGACAGCGCGACGTGGCGATCGTCGACGAAGTAGACCTGGCTGGCGTAGATGACGTTGGGCGTGCCGTCGGCGGCGCAGGTCGCGACGATGCACGGCACGACGCCCTGGAAGCAGCGGGCCAGCGACGCCAGCGGGATGGTCACGACGCGGCTCCCGGCAGGGGGCCGCCGGCGCCGGGCCCCGGGGACTGGTCGAACAGCTCGCGCATCTCGATCTCGACGGCGTGGCACGGCCACACCCGCAGCCGCCGGGTCAGGCCCCGGGCCATGCCGACGACGGTGAGGTGCGAGGCGAAGCGCTCGCGGTAGGCCTCGACGAC
This sequence comes from Kofleriaceae bacterium, assembly GCA_020633495.1. Classification (GTDB taxonomy): domain Bacteria; phylum Myxococcota_A; class Polyangia; order Haliangiales; family Haliangiaceae; genus WYBA01. The sequence continues at coordinate 77,185 of JACKDR010000027.1, forward strand.
CGCGCGCTCGTCGTCGCGGGCGGGGCGCTGGGCCACGACGACGCCCTTGAGCTGCACCGACCGCAGGTCGACGGCCGCCGAGCACGCGACGGCGATCACCGGCGCCACCGCGAGGTTGGCGAGGGTTCGCGCGCCGGCCGCGTCGGGCAGGTACAGCGTGACGTGGGTGCGGTCGTCGCCGACGACGATCGCGACGGCGCGGGTGGCCTCCGATCGACGCGCGCCGTCCCGGCTGCCGACCAGGAGCGAGTGGCCGGCGTGGAGGAACTGCACCAGGTCGGCGGAGATGAGACCCATCCGCGGGGTCGCATCGTACGCGCTCGGCCGTGCCGGCGCCAGCGTCGGTCAGCGACCACGCGCAGCGGCGACCTCGTGGCGCGCGGTGGCCAGCGTGGCGGCGTCGACCGGCGCCGCGCCCGGGCCCTGGGCGGCCAGGTACACCACCAGCGCGACGAGCTCGTCGTCGGTCAGCGCCACCGGCGGCGCGGCGAGCCGGGGCATGACCCCGGCGGCGTAGCCGGGCACGACGACGGCGTCGGGCTCGACGATCGACTCGACGAGGTAGGGCACGCCGACCCGGCCGCCGCGCTGGCGCCGCGCCGCGGGCACGGCCTGGTCGCCGCCGACGCCCAGGTTGGGCCCCACGATCCGGTCGCCGTCGCGGCCGACCGCGTGACACGCGCCGCAGCCGGCGCGGCCGAAGAACAGCGCGTGGCCGCGGGCGCGCACGGCCTCGACCTCGTCGGCGGCGGCGCGGCTGTCCGGCGGCGCCCCGGCGCCCGGCGTGCACGCCGCGATCGCGATCGTCGCCGCGATCGCGAACGCGCCAGCGAGGCCGCGCAGCGGCGCCGCCGCGGTGTGCGCGCGGTCGTGGTCATCGCGTCGGTCCGTCGCCAGCCGGCGGCCGGCGCGGGCGGCGCCGCCGCCGGCACGAACGTCGACGGTGGCACGTGGTTGACGACCGGCGGGACCGTGCGCAGGTACGCGACCAGCGCGGCGACGTCGTCGGGCCGCAGCGTCGACCACCGCGCGCCCATCAGCGCCATCGGGCCGACCACCGGCGTGCCGTCGTGCTTGACCAGCGCGGTGATCGCGCGCGCCAGCTCGTCGTCGCTGCGTCGGCCCAGGCCGGTCTCGGGATCCGAGGTCAGGTTGGCGGCGAAGACCTGGCCGGTGCCGAGGAACGGCGGCAGGTCGAACGCCATGCCGCCCGCCATCGGGCGGGTCCGATCCGGCGCCCCGGTGGCGTCGAGCGGGGTGTGGCAGTGGCCGCAGGTCATCAGCGACGCCAGGTAGGCGCCGCGCGCCGCCGGCGTCGCGGCCGGGGCGCGCCCGGACGGTGGTGGCAGCGCCGGCCTGGGCAGCGCGAGCTCGGTGTTGCCGGCGACCGCGTGGGTCACCGCCGGGACGGTGCGCAGGTAGGCGACGATCGCGGCGACGTCGTCGTCGGCGAGGTCGCGGTAGAAGGTGTACGGCATGATCGGGTACAGGCGGTCGCCGGACGGACGCACGCCCTCGCGGATCGCGGCGGCGATCTCGGCGTCGGTCCAGTCGCCGATGCCGGTGCGACGGTCCTGGGTGATGTTCGGCGACCGCCAGGTGCCGAACGGCTCCCGCACCTCGAGGCCGCCGGCGAGCCGGCGCGCGTCGTCGGGGCGGCCGTCGGCGGTCATCGGGGTGTGGCAGCCGCCGCAGTTCATCACGACGTTGACGAGGTAGTCGCCGCGGGCGAGGACGGCGGGATCGACGGCGGCCGGCGTCGCGGTCGCGGCGGGCCCGGGATCGACGGCGGCCGCGGGCGCGGGCGCGTCGGGCCGCGCCGGGCGGTCGTCGTCGCGGTGACAGGCCGCGACCGCGATCAGCGCGGCCGCGACGGACAGGATCGAGCGGGCGTGGGTCATGGGTGGCTCCTCAGGCGGCGGCGAGGTGGGGGGACAGCTCGGCCCAGGTCGGGCCCAGGACGTCGCGGGCGACCGCGAAGATGGCGTCGGCCACGGCGGGCGGCGCGGCGCCGCGCACCGCGCGCAGCATGGCCCCGCACTCGTCGGTCGACCACGCGGGCAGCATGATCGCGACCCACTCGAGGTAGCGCGGCAGCGGGATGTCGGCCTGCAGCGCGGCGCGGGTCGCGATCAGCGCGTCGTCGTCGAAGGCGCGCCACAGCGCGGCGTTGCCCTCGACCTCCTCCTGGCGCATGTGGAGGAACTGGGCCTCGACCACGGCGAGGACGTCGTCGCGCAGCGCGGCGCCGAGCGCGGCGCGCGTGGCGTCGCCGGCGCGGGCGAACGCGGCGGCGCGCACGCGCAGCGCGACGTGGCGCGGGTGCAGGGCGCGGTGGGTCGCGGCCAGCGCCTCGGCGAGATCGGGATCGGCCGCGATCAGCCGCGGCTCGAGGTGGCGATCCTCGTGGTGGGCGTGCTCGTCGAGGAAGTCGACCGCGCGGGTGACGCGGGCGTGGATCGTCTCGGCGTGGTCGGCCGAGGCGCGGTCGGCGCCGGCGACGTCGTCGGCCAGCGTCGACAGCAGGCGGCGCAGCGCCTTGTGGATGGGGGTGTAGAGATCGACGCGAGGGGTGGTCATGGTGGGCTCCTTGGCTGGAGCCAACCTGCCACCGTCGCGATCGCCGCGTTCCTAAGAGGTCGCTGTGGGTTTCCTACAAAGATCCTACGCGGTCGCAGGCGGGCGAGATCCGCGGCCGCGGGCACGGTCGGCGCGGCCGCGGCGCGGTCCGGATCACGACGCCGCGAGGTCGCGGAGCAGGTCCTGGGCCCGGCGGTTGTCGGGGCACGCGGCGGCGTACGCGCGCAGCGCGTCGGCGCTGGCCTGGGTGCCGTCGGCGCGCCACGCCACGAACAGGATCGACGGCGGCGCCCAGGTGTTCTCGGGCTCGAGCACGAGCGCCGCCTGGTAGGCGGCGCTGGCCGCGGCGAGGTGGCCGAGCTGCAGGTTGAGGTCGCCGAGATCGAGCTGGATGCCGACGTTGTCGGGGTCGTGGCGCAGGGCCTCGGTGAACGCGGCGATCGCGCCCTCGAGATCGCCGTCCTCGCGCAGCGCGCCGGCCAGGCCGATCGACGTCATCGGCATGGGGCCGCGCGCGATCGCGGCGCGCGCGATCGCGACCGCGTCGCCGATCCGCCAGCACATCCGCGCCAGCTTGACCGCGGCGAACGCCAGCAGGTCGTGGTCGGGGTGGGCGTCGTGGAGGCGCCGCGCGTGGGCGTGCAGCGCCGCGCCCAGCGGCTCGTGGCGGGTGCACGCGACCAGCTCGCGCGCGACGTCGCCGGGCGCCACCGCGGCGACCAGGTCCGGATCGTCGAGCCAGCGCGCCAGCCACGGCACGAACGGCGCGGTCGGCGCCGCGGCCAGGCACGCCAGCAGCAGCGGCACCGCCTCGCCGCCGCGTCCCGCGCGCACCAGCAGCGCCGCGCGCAGGGCGCCGAGCCCGAACCACAGCCCGGTCGCCGGCACCGCGGCCAGCGGATCCGGCGCCGCCGCCGCGCAGAACGCGTCGATCAGCGCCGCGCACTCGGGGCGGTCCGCGCCGCTGCCCACCGCGCCGGCGACGTGGTGGGTGGCGTGGCCGACGTCGCCAGCGGCGAGCGCGGCGCGCGCCAGCCGGACGTCGTCCTCGAAGGACGGGACCGCGCCGTGGGGAGGGTGGCTCACCCACGGATGATACCGGCACCGCGCCGTCGTGACGGCGCGGCGCGCGGTGGCCTCAGCGGCGCCGGTAGCGCGGCCGGGCACCGCCCGGCTTGGAGGCGTGGAAGTGAGGGCCCTCGACGGTGCAGCCGTCGTAGCCCTCGGCGATCGTGCGGGCCTCGGTCATCGCCCGGTCGCCGCCACGGTCGTCCTCGTACTGGAACGGCGTGCCGACGTCGGGCGGCTGGAACGAGACGGTCGACTGCCCGGTGGTCTCATCCACCGAGACGAAGATCCGCAGCGGGACGCCAGTCAGGCGAGCGTCCATGCGTGGTTCACCAACGCCCGCCGCCGCCGCCGCCGCGACCACCACGGTCACCGCCGCGACCGCCGCCACCACCACCGCGCGGGCCACCACCGCCGCCGCCACGTCCACCGCGCTCCTCGGCGACGCTGACGCGCATGGCGCGGCCACCGAGATCCTGGCCATCCAGATCGGCGATCGCCTTCTGGGCCGCCTCGGGGCTGCCCATCTCGACGAAGGCGAAGCCGCGCGAGCGGCCGGTCACCCGGTCCAGAACGACCGAGACCTCGACGACGTCGCCACACGCGGCGAACGCCTGCTGCAGGAGGTCCTCGGTGGCATGGAAGGGCAGGTTGCCCACGTACAGACGATTGCTCATATCCAGTTCTCTCTCTTCTCGGCATCGCCGGGACGGCCGCCTCTCGCCGCTGCGGTGAGAGTTCCAGGCACGCCAGGGAACCCGAGTTGGCGCTCTACCACGGTCCGGACGGGGTCGCAATCGCGGGGACCTCGAGCCTCGTCGGTGCGCCGCCGTCGGCGCGTCGCGCGCGACGTGCGCGCGCGGTCGCGATCCGCCCGGAAATGCAGGCGGTGCGGGCCGCGGTGCGCCTCGTCGTCGCCGTCGTCACCACGCTCAGCGGAAGCTGTAGCCGACGTGGACGGCGGCGAACACGGTGATCGCGCGGTTGTGGAAGGTGTGGCCGTCCAGCATGACGTCGTCGGCGCCGAGCTGGTAGCCGACGCCGGCCCACGGCGTGACGTAGAAGTCGGCGGGCAGCGCGAAGCGCCAGCCGGCGTCGACGCCGACGCCGAGCGCGTCGTTGCGCGCCGACGCGCCGCCGCGCGCGACGTGCTGGCGGACCCAGCCGGTCGAGACGTCGACGAAGGCGCCGCGCTGCGCGGCGCGCGGGAACCACTGCAGCTTGGCGCCGGCGCCGTCGAAGTGGGCGTCGAAGCCGTCGTTGCCGTGGAACCAGCGCGGCACGTCCATGCCGTAGGCGCCGAGATCGAGGCGCAGGTGGCCCCAGCCCAGGCCCAGGTGCACCGAGAAGCCGCCGAAGACGTACGCCGTGGGATCGACCTCGAGATCGAGGTGCGCGGCGGGGGCCGCGGGCGCGGCGGCGGCGGTCGTGGTCTCGGTCCCCGCGCGCGCGGGCGCGGCGGCGGCGGCGGCGGCGGCGACGATCGACAGGATCAGGGCGAGGGTGGTCAGCGGCTTCATCGGGGCCTCCTTGGCTGCCCCCAGGCTAGGGTCGGGGCCCCGGATCGCCGTTGACGCCAGGCGCCGGAAGGATTGACGGCAGGCGCCAGCCGGGCATGCTCGGCGGGTGGCGTTCCAGGTCTCGGCCCGCATCGGCGCGATGATCGTCCAGGCCGCGGTCCGGCACGGAGTCGATCCTGCCGAGATCACGAGGGAAACGGGCTTCGACCCGACGCTGGCCGGCGACCCCGACGCCCGCATCGACTTCGCGGTCGAGGAGGCCCTGTGGGCGACCGCGGCCCGGCTCACCGGCGACGACGCCTTCGGCCTGCACGCCGCCGAGGCCCTGCGCCCGGGCGCCTTCGACGTCCTCGACTACGCGGTCCGCACCGCGCCCACCGTGCGGGCCGCCCTCGACCGCGTGGCTCGCTACAACCGGCTCGAGCACGACGTCGCGACCTTCACGATCGGCGACGCCGGCGACCCCGAGGTCGTCCGCATCGAGCACCGCCTCGCCGGCGTCGGCGTGGTCCAGCACCGCCACTCCGCCGAGATGACGATGGCGTCGCTGGTGGTGGTCGCGGCGCAGATCAGCGGCGCGCCGGTGGTGGCGCGCGCGGTCGAGCTCCGCCACGCCGCGCCGGCGTCGACCGCCGAGCACGTCCGGGTGCTCGGCGTCGAGCCGCGGTTCGACGCCGCCACCAACGCGGTCGAGCTGGCGCGCGAGGTCCTCGATCGCCCGTGCCCGGCCGCCGATCCGGTGCTGGCGCGGGTGATCGAGCGCCACGCCGAGGCGCTGCTGGCGGCGCGCCCCGATCCGGCGGCGCGGACGTCGCAGCGGGTGCGGGCCCTGCTGGCCCAGCTGCTCGGCGAGCAGGACGCGTCGCTGGGCGCGGTGGCGGCGCGGCTGCGGCTCAGCGAGCGCAGCCTGCAGCGCCGCCTCGCCGACGAGGGCCTCACCTTCGACGCCGTCCTCGACGATCTGCGCCGCGAGCTGGCGCTGCGCTACCTCGCCGATCCGCGCATCGCGATCGCCGAGGTCGCGTACCTGCTGGCGTACTCCGAGACCAGCGCGTTCCACCGCGCCTTCAAGCGGTGGACCGGCGCGACCCCCGCCGAGGCGCGGCGCCGCGCCGCCTGAGCCGGCGCCGCGCGCGGCGACGCGCGGCTCAGCCGACCTCGGCGGTGCGCGTGATCTCGCCCATGCGCCCGGTCTGGTAGTCGCGGATCGCGTCGCGCAGCTCCTGCTCGGTGTTCATCACGAACGGGCCGTAGCGGGCGACCGGCTCGCCGAGCGGCACGCCGGCGAGGAGCAGCAGGCGGCCGCCGGTGGTGTCGTCGGCGCCGCGCAGCCGGACCGCGTCGCCGGGGCCGAGCAGCGCGAGCTGGCCGTCGCGGACCTCGCGGCCGGCGTCGCCGACCCGCACCGCGCCGCCGAAGACGTAGACCAGCGCCTGGTGATCGCCGGCGATCGGCGTCGTGACGTCGGCGCCGCCGTCGAGCGTCCAGTCCTGGTAGACGATCGGCGTGTGGGTGTCGATCACCGCGCGGGCGCCCAGCGCCTCGCCGGCGATCACCGTGACCCGGGCGCGGCCGTCGTCGGTCTGGCCGGTGGGCAGGCGCGCCGACGGCACCTCCTGGTAGCGCGGCCGCGTCAGCTTGAGCCGCGCCGGCAGGTTGACCCAGATCTGGAAGCCGTGGACCCGGCCGCCGTGGTCCTGGATCGCGCGCGACGGCATCTCGGAGTGGACGATGCCGCCGCCGGCGGTCATCCACTGGACGTCGCCGGCGCGGAGCACGCCGCGGTGCCCCGCCGAGTCCTCGTGCTCGAACTCGCCGGCCAGGGCGTAGGTGATGGTCTCGAAGCCGCGGTGCGGGTGATCGGGCGCGCCGATGGCCTCGCCGGGCGCGTAGTCGACCGGCCCCATCTCGTCGAGCAGGAGGAAGGGATCGACCAGGGCCAGGCCCTGGGTCGGGAACGGGCGCCGGACCACGAAGCCGGCGCCCTCGCGCTGGCGGTGGGCGGTGACGACGAGGCGGGCCTCGCGGATCGTGGCGGTCGGGGGTGTGGCGGTCGGGGTGCTCATGTCGGAACCTCCGCGCTCCACCATAAGGATGCCCGGGTCGCGCGGCAGGGCCCGCCGCGGCACCGGACCGTTCCCCGGGCGCAACGGCGCCGGGCCGCGCCCCGCGTCACGGCCGCGGCATCACCGCCTCGGCGTCGGCGCCGGCGGCGACCAGCGCGGCCGCGCCGTCGCGGGCGAACGCCTCGGCGACGTCGACGACGACCTCCAGCGGCAGCTCGGCGAGCGCGTCGCGCGCCTCCTGCAGGCCGCAGCCCCGCAGCTGCCGCACCGCCTTCATCACCGCGATCCGGTCGGCGCCGACCTGCCACAGGATCACGGTCCAGACCCCGCGCGGCGCGGCGGCGCCGCTGGCGCGCAGCAGCGCCAGCGGATCGGCGACGCCGCCGGGACACTCGCGGACCCGCAGGTCGAGGTCGACGCCGTGGGCGCCGGCCAGGGCGCGGATCGCGCGCATCGCCTCGATCACGTCGCGGAACACCGCGGTGAGCTGGCGTGCGCCCCACGAGCCACGGTGGAACACCGGCGCGATCGCCGGGCGCGAGTCGTGCGGGTCCGGCGCCGCCAGCGTCGGCAGCGCCGCGGCGAGCTCGGCCTCGAAGGCGTCGAGCGACGCCTCCTCCGCCTCGAAGCCGCCCCAGTAGCCGAGCTCGACCGCGACGCGCTCGTGGGCGTGGTCGAGCTCGACGTCGACGCGGCCGCCGCGGGCGTAGATCAGCTCGCCGAACACCGGGCTCAGCGACGCGGTGTACGGCGCGTGGAGCAGGATCTGGTGGCCGGTCGCGATCACCCGCGGGGGCGGGCCGTGCTGCGGCCAGTCGTCGCCGCGGCCCGGCTTGACCGCGCGCAGGCCCTCGCGGGCGACGAAGCGATCGAGCGGCGACTCGAGGGCGAGGTCGTCGCCCTGGTCGTGGGCGTCGTTCCAGGCGGCGTGCTCGACGCAGAGCTCCTCGACCAGCCGCGCGACGTCGTCGGCGGTGGCGGCGTCGGCGAAGCGGCCGACCATCGTGTAGCTGCCGCTGTTGTTGCTGGCGAACGCGACGAACAGGCGGATCCTCATCAGCCACCTCCCAGGCCGTAGTCGGCGCGGCGCGCGCAGCCCGGATCGCGCGCCGGTGCGGCCAGCGCCGCCCGCTGCGCGTCCCACACCCGCAGGACGTCGGCGGCGTCGCGCACCGGCCACGACGCGTGGTGGAAGCTGCACGGCGCCAGGCGGCGGTCCGAGGTCAGCACGACGAAGTCGCGCCCGGCCGGGCACGGCCCGTCGAGCAGCCGCGGCACCGCCTCGACCCGCTCGCCCCAGCAGACGTCGAGCTTGAGCTGGACCCGGCCGCGCAGCGCCACCGCGAGGGCGCGGACCCGCGCGGCGAGATCGGCGGCCTGGTCGGCGCGCAGGTGCAGCCCGCGATCGACGCCGTTGTACGACAGCAAGAGGACGTCGCGGACGCCCAGCTCGTACAGCGCGAGGACCGTGGCCTCGACGCGGTCGAGCCGCGCCGGCGTGACCAGCCAGTTGACGCCGAGGCGGAGCCGGCCGGCGGCGCGGCGCAGGATCGGCCGGTGATCGACGTCGTCGTAGATCGAGATCCGCAGCTGGGCCAGCGACGGCGCCAGGGCGTCGATCATGGCGTCGTCGAGCCGGGTGCCGTTGCTGGTGACGCTGACCGCCAGCGGGGTCTCGGCGTGGAGGCGCCGGGCCAGCGCCGCGAAGCCGCGGAACACCAGCGGCTCGCCGCCGCCGAACGCGACCTCGACGGTGCCGGCGTCGGCCAGCGCGGCGAGGGTCGCGAACGCGTCGTCGGCGGTCCAGCCGCTGGCGGCGTCGAGGTCGCGCGAGCAGAACGTGCAGGCCAGGTTGCACGCGTTGGTGATCGCGAACTGGACGACGCGGGGCGCGCGCTGCCGCAGGTGCGCGGTCTCGGGGCCGTCGCACAGCGCGGTCAGCCCGGTGCGGCGGTCGAACAGCAGCAGCACGCCGTCGAGCGGGACCCGGCGCAGGCCGGCGAGCGCCGCGGGGACCGGGATGTCGGCGACGTCCACGGCGCCAGGATACCGCGGGGGCGGCCGTCGAACCCGTGCGGTGTCGCGAGGTTGCCGGAATCGACCGGGGGGCCGCAACCGCCGCGGGGCCCCGGCGATAGCGGGGACATGTCGTCGATGCAGCAGCCGAACGTCTACGCCCCCGCCTTCACGATCAACCCGGTCGCGCGGCTCAAGCTAGTGGCGCTCGATCCGAAGGAGACCCTGGTCATCACGGCCCAGTTCAACCCAAAGGAGATCCAGATCGACTCCAGCGCGACTTGGGCGCCGCACAGGCACAAGGGCGGTCGACCCACCGATCTCGAGTTCACCGGTCGCAACCCGCGCACGGTCACCCTCGAGCTGATGTTCGACGCGAGCGAAGTCGCCGAGGGCAGCCTCCGCGAGCCGCTCGAGGCCCTCGACAAGCTGCTGCAGAACGTCTCCGAGACCGGCGATCTCCGCCGGCCGCCGGCGGTGCGGGTGGTCTGGGGCGCGGGCACCAAGGGCGGCGATCTGCCCGACTTCTCGGCGGTGGTCGAGTCGATCAGCGTCAAGCACACGATGTTCGGCGCCGACGGCCGGTGTCTGCGCGCCATCGCCAACGTCAAGCTGAAGGAGGCGACGTTCGCGCGCTCGCGCTAGGTTGTGGCCTGTGCGCACCCGTCCCCCGACCGCCGCCGATCACGACGCCCTGGTCCACCTCGTCAACCGCGGCGCGCTCGGTGGCGAGGGCGACGTCGAGGACAAGCCCCGCGACGCGCTGATCACCGAGCTGACCGCCCCGACCCTCGACGCCGATCGCGATCTCCGGCTCTGGCTCGACGACGCCGGCGCGATCGCGGCGTTCGCGCGGCTGCGCCGCGAGCCGGTCGACGGCGGCACCGACGGCCGGCTGCTGTACACGATCCGCGACGGCGACGCCGCGGCGCGCGCGCTCGAGCGCGAGGTCGTCACCTGGGCGGCGCGCCGGCTGTGCGAGGCGGCGGCGCCGCGGCGCCGGCTGATCCACGCGGTCTCGGTGCGCGACCCGGCCCGCGCCGACCGGCTCGCCGGGCTCGGGTTCGCGCCGCTGCGCCGCCGCCACACCATGGTCCGCGACCTCACCGGCGCGCTGCCCGACGCGCCGCCGCCCGACGGCATCCGCATCCGACCGTGCCGCGGCGCCGCCGACGCCGAGGCCTACGTCGCGGTCTTCAACGCCGCGTTCGCCGACAGCCTCGACTTCTCGCCGCTGACCGTCGCCGAGTTCCTCCACGACGTCGCGGCGCCGGACTACCGGCCGCACCGCGACGCGGTCGCCGAGGCCCGCGACGGCACGCTGGCCGGCCACTGCTTCGTCGTCGTCGACGCGTCGCAGCCGCGCCGCGGCTACGTCGCCAGCCTCGGGGTCGCGCCGGGCCACCGTCGCACCGGCCTGGGCGCCGCGCTGCTGGCGGCGGCGCTGCACCGGCTGCGCGCCGACGGCGTCACCGAGGCCTACCTCAACGTCGACGTCGACAGTCCGACCGGGGCGCCGCGGCTGTACCAGCGGCTCGGCTTCACGGTCGGCTTCGTCGAGACCCGGCTCGCGCTCGACGAGCCCGGGGTCGTGGCGCTGGCGGCGTGATCAGTCGAACGCCAGGCCGATGCCGCCGCGATCGCCGCCACGCGCCTGACGGCACCAGCTGACCCGGACCGGGATCCGCTCGCGGCCGTCCTCGCGGGACAGCCGGCCGCGCAGCCCCGGCGCCAGCGGCACCGAGGTCGCGAAGAAGACCCCGCCGGTGCCGATGTCGCGGGCCACGCCGGTCAGCGACACGACGTCGAGCTCGAGCCGGGCGCCGACGAAGATCGGCGTCCGGTCGCCGCGGTCGCGGCGGTCGGTGAGCAGGCCCATGCGGATCATCCAGCGACGGAGCGAGGTCATCGATCGCGACGGTAGGGCGTGGTCGTCGAGTGGACAACAATTCGGCGATCGCGGCGGGCGGGCGGAGGCCGTTGTCAGGGCGACACGGCGCGCGGCCGGAGCTCGGGCCCGCAAGAAGCACGCAGCTTTTTGCGCGTCGGATCGGCGGCGGCGGCCGGCGGCGCAGATTCCGCGCGCGCGGCGCCAGGATCGGCGCCCTGGCGACGGAACGAGAGTTGAATGCAGAGCGGAGCAAAGGGAGATCCCTGTCCAGGGATCAGGAAGGGGCTCCGTGTCTCGCCGAGCGCTCGCCGGCATCGTGCTGTACCTGTGCGCCTTCGCCGGCGTGGCGGGCGTCAGCGTGCTGCTCGCGAAGGCGCCGGGGGCGCGCGAGCCGGTCGCGGCGCAGCCGATGCGCCCCGCCGCGCACGTCGCCGGCCGCGGCGCCGCCGCCGGCAACATCGTCGACACCACGCTCCACCACGCCCACGTCCGCGGCAGCCAGCCGGTGCCGTGCGCGAGCTGCCACACGATCGATCCCGACGGCTTCACCGCGCCCGATCGCGAGCGCTGCCTGACCTGCCACCCGGATCGCCAGGCCGCGCTGCACGCCGCGGTGGCGGACGACGAGCCCAAGCAGTGCACGCGCTGCCACGACTTCCTCGATCACACCCCCACCGCCGAGCGGGCCTGGAAGTGCGGCACCTGCCACGAGCCGCCGCACGGCGATCAGATGGTGATGACCGGCAACCTGTCGGAGACCTGCGGCCGGTGCCACAGCCCGCACGGCGAGGAGTCGCGCGAGCCGACCGCGTGCGCCGAGTGCCACCAGCCGCAGGCCGAGGCGCTGCAGCACCACGCCGCGCCGGACCCGGGCACCCAGTCATGCCTGACCTGCCATCGCCAGCACGATCCCAGGGAGAACGCGATCGAGCGCTGCGCGGAGTGCCACCGCGACCACGACCCCAAGATCCCGGCGACCGCGACCTTCGCCGGAGGCCACGAGCGCTGCATCGGCTGCCACGAGCCCCACACCTTCGGCCGCAAGACCGTCAAGGCGTGCACGTCGTGCCACGAGCACCAGAAGGCGCTGGCCGCCGACCGGGTGCCGTCGCACGCGTCGTGCCGGTCGTGCCACGACCAGCACGCGGTCAAGACCGACGCCAGGCACAGCTGCCGCAAGTGTCACGACAAGCTGTCGCCGAAGCACCCGCCGAACGCCCACGGCGACGCCTGCCTGGGCTGCCACCCGCCGCACCCGCAGCGCGACAGCCAGCCGGTGGCGCTGGCTTGCACCACCTGCCACGCCGCCAAGGCGTCCGACGATCGCGGCCTGCACCGCGGCGCCGCGTGTCGCCAGTGCCACCGCGAGCACGACTTCGTGCTCACCGCCGGGCCGACGCAGTGCCTGAGCTGCCACGCGCGCAAGGTCGGCTCGCGCGCGCCGGTCGCGGTCAGCGCCGGCCACGGCGACTGCCGCAACTGCCACGGCAAGGATCCGCACGATCCCGCGAAGCCGCCGGCGTGCGGCAAGTGCCACGCCGACGAGGCCAGCACCGCGCCCGCGGGCCACGCGACCTGCACCAACTGCCACGACCAGCACGCCGGCACGCTCAAGCGCAAGGCGCAGAGCTGCGCCAACTGCCACCCCGATCGCAAGCTCGGGCCGCACGGCAAGATCGACGGCGGCTGCGCCAACTGCCACCGCCAGCACGGCCCCAAGGGCGTCGCCAAGCCGCCGCCGTGCCTGAGCTGCCACCAGCGCGCCGACCTGCCCGGGCTCCACGAGCTCGCCCAGCACGCGACCTGCACCGACTGTCACAAGTCGCACCAGCCGCCGCCGCACGACCGCGCCACCTGCGTCCGGTGCCACACCGATCGCAAGGACCACGAGCCGACCGCGACGATGTGCAGCGGCTGCCACGCCTTCACCGGAGAGCCGAAATGAGGCGCGCCGCGCTGCTCGCCGTCACCGCGCTGCTCGCGGGCGTCGTGCTGGTCGGGTGCCGGCGGCCGTCGCCGCCGCCGCCGCAGCCGCTGCCGTTCGATCACTCGATCCACGTCCGCGTCGAGCTCGACCAGGGCACGCTGCAGTGCACGAGCTGCCACCCGGGCGCCGAGCGCGGCGCCCACGCCGGGCTGCCGGCGCTGGCGTACTGCCTGCGCTGCCACATGCGCCCGCAGGGCGATCCGCCGAGCCCGCGCGAGCACCTGGTCCGCGAGGCCGGCGCGCGCGGCGGCCCGTTCCGGTGGATCCAGGTCACCCGCGAGCCCGGCCACGTCTACTTCTCGCACGCCGCGCACGTCAGCCTGGCCAAGCTGACCTGCAAGGACTGCCACGGCGACGTCACGTCGTGGCAGGCGGCGCCGAAGGCCCCCAACCAGCGCCTGCTCAGCATGGATCGCTGCCTCGCGTGCCACCGCGCGCGCGGCGCCCCGACCCACTGCAACACCTGTCACCAGTGAGCCCGCGATGAGCCGACCTCGCACCCCCCCGCTGTCCCGCCGCCAGGCGCTCGCCGCCCTGGGCGCGCTCGGCGCCGGCAGCGCCGCGGCGTGCCGCAAGGGGTGGCGTCCTCCCGAGGAGGACCCGACGTCGATCGCCCTGGCCAAGCCGTACGTCGCCGGCGCCGAGGCCTACGGCACCCGCGAGGAGCGCTGGTTCCGCTCGGCGTGCGGCCAGTGCGCCGCCGGCTGCGGCATCCGGGTCCGCGTCGTCGAGGGCCGCGCGGTCCGCATCGAGGGCGATCGCGACAACCCGCTCAACCAGGGCGGCATCGGCCCGCGCGGCCTGTCCGGCCTGCAGGCGGTCTACGACGCCGACCGCCTGACCGGGCCGATGAAGCGGATCGACGGCGCGCTGACGCCGATCTCGTGGGACGACGCGCTCGGCGAGCTGGCCGCCTCGCTCGCGGCGCTGCGCGAGCGAGGTGAGCCCGACCGCCTGCTGGTGTGGACCGGGCACGAGCGCGGCCTGATGTACGACCTGCTCGAGCGCTTCAGCCTGGCCTTCGGTACGCCCAACTTCGTCGACGGCCGCGCCGGCCGCAGCGCGGTCATGACCCAGGCGATGGCGGCGACCACCGGCGTCGCCGAGGTGCCGGTCTACGGCTGGGCCCACGCCCGCTACGTGCTCAGCCTCGAGGCGGCGCTGATCGAGGACTCGTGCCAGTCGGTGTACTTCACGCGGGTCGCCGCGCAGCTGCGGCGCGGCGCCGCCGAGCGCACCCGCCTGGTCCACGCCGGCGCGTCGCTCGATCTGTGCGCGTACAACGCCGACGAGTGGGTGCGCATCCGGCCCGGCACCAGCGGCGCCCTGGCGCTGGGCCTGGCGCGCCACCTGATGGAGGCCCACCCCGAGGAGGCCACGCTGCCGCCGTCGCTGGTCGACGGCGCCGACGGCTTCCGCGCCCTGGTCGGGCCCTACACCCCGGACCGCGTCGCCGAGCTGACCGGCGTCGAGCCCCGCGCCGTGACGCGGATCGCCGAGGAGCTGTGGGCGCAGCGGCCGGCGCTGGTGTTCGTCGACGAGCGGTCGCTGGCGTTCACCAACGGCCTCGACACGGCGCGCGCGGCGCTGGCGCTCAACGCGGTGCTCGGCGGCTTCTGGCAGGGCGGCATCGGCAACGCGCCGGCGCTGCCGCTGCGCGACTGGCCCGAGGTCTCGGTCGACGCGGTCGCGACCGCCGGGCTGGCAAGGGCGCGCCTCGACGGCGCCGAGCGGTTCGCGCGGGCGCGCAGCGTCCACGAGACCCTGCCCGAGGCGATCGAGGCCGCCGGCGATCGCGCGCCGGCGATCGCGCTGCTCCACCACGCCAACCCGGCGTACGCGCGGCAGCAGCCGGCGCGGTGGCGGCGCGCCCTCGACGCGATCGACCTCGTCGTCAGCTTCTCGCCGTTCCTCGACGAGACCGTCGCCGAGGTCGCCGACCTGGTGCTGCCGGACCACACCTACCTCGAGCGCTGGGAGGCGGTCGAGGCCGCGCCGGCGCTCGACCGCGCGGTGCTCACGGTCCGGACCCCGGCGATCGCGCCGCTGCACGACACCCGCGCCACCGGCGACGTCGTGCTCGACCTGGCGCGGCGGCTCGGCGCGCCGGTCGCCGACGCGCTGCCGTGGCGGTCGTACCGGGTCGCGATCGAGGCGCGCCTCGAGGGCCTGCGCGACGTCCGCCGCGGCAACATCCGGGCGATCAGCCGCCACGACTTCCTCGCCGAGCTGCTCGAGGTCGGGCACTGGGTCGACGACGAGCCGGCCAACCCGCCGGTCAGCAAGGTCGTGCTGCCGGATCGCTACGAGGTGCCGGCGTGGTACGGCGACGCCGCCCGGTTCCCGCTGGGCCTGCTGCCGTACCGGCCCCTGGGCTACGCCGAGGGCAGCGGCGCCAACCAGCCGTGGCTGCGGCTGCTGCGGCCGCGCCCCGACGCCCAGGCCTGGACGTTCGCGGCCCGGGTCCACCCCGAGTCGGCGCCCGGCGTCGAGGACGGCGAGGAGATCACGCTGCACAGCGAGTGGGGCTCGATCCGGATCCCGGTCGTGCTCGACGAGTGGATCGAGCCCGGCTTCGTCGCGATCCCGCTGGGCGGCGGCCACACCGCGTCGGGGCGATGGGCCCGCGGCTTCGGCGTCAACGTGCTCGACCTGGTGCGCCCGGGGCCGGCGGCGGACACCGGCGCCGACCTCCTGTGCGCGACCCGGGTCCGCATCGGCCACGGAGGTGAGTCATGAGCGATCCCAAGCGTCGCAGCCTGCTCAAGGCCGGCGTCGCCGCGCTCGGCGCCGCCGTGCTCGGCAAGCAGACCGAGGACCGCGCCGAGGCCGGCCACGGTCACCACCGCAGCGGCCCGCCCGGCAAGGCCGACCACGCCCACCCGCGCTGGGGCATGGTGATCGACCTCGATCGCTGCACGCTGTGCAGCTCGTGCACGACCGCGTGCCGGCAGGAGAACAACGTGCCGTCGGTCGGCCCCGACGACGATCACCGCGGCGCGCTGATCGAGTGGATCGGGATCCTGTGGCAGGAGCCCGAGCAGCCGGGCGCGCTGCCCACCGGCATGCCGTTCCCCTGTCAGCACTGCGCCGACGCGCCGTGCGTCAAGGTGTGCCCGGTCGGCGCCACCTTCAAGAGCCCCGACGGCATCACGATGCAGATCTGGGATCGCTGCATCGGCTGTCGCTACTGCATGGTCGCGTGCCCGTACGGGCGGCGGTCGTTCAACTGGGAGGAGCCCGAGTGGTCGGGCACCCAGGTCCAGATGCTCAACCCCGACGTCGCGACCCGGCCCGGCGGCGTCGTCGAGAAGTGCACGTTCTGCCACCACCGGATCCGCCGGCTCCGCGAGGACGCCGCGGTCGAGGGCCGCGAGCTCCGCGACGAGGAGCTGCAGCGGCTGCCGGCGTGCGCGGCGGCGTGCCCGGCCGAGGCGATCACGTTCGGGGACCTCCACGATCCCGAGTCCAAGGTCGCGACCCAGGCTCGCGACCCGCGGCGCTTCCAGCTCCTCGACTACCTGGGCACCGACCCGTCGGTGATCTACCTCAAGCGAGATCGGCGATGACGCCCCCCGCCGCCCCCGAGCGCTCGCCGCTGCGTCCGGTCACCGGGCTCTGGTACCTGCTGGTGCTGCTGTCCGCGCTCGCGCTCGGCTTCGGGCTGTACGCGTACTCGATCCAGCTCGAGCGCGGCGACATCGCCACCGGCCTGCGCAACCCCGGCAACGGCGGCGCCGCGTGGGGCTTCTACATCGTCTTCTACGTCTACTTCGTCGGCGTCAGCTTCGCCGGCATCACCGTGGCCAGCCTGGCGCGGCTGTTCCACATCGAGACCCTCAAGCCGGTGACCCGGCTCGCCGAGCTCCTGACGATCGTCGCGCTGATCGTCGGCGCGCTGATGGTGCTCGCCGATCTGGGCCGGCCCCTCGACGGCCTGCAGAAGCTGCCGATGCTGGCGCGGCCGTCGTCGCCGTTCTACGGCACGTTCACGCTGGTGGTCTCGGGCTACCTGTTCTCGAGCCTGGTCTTCTTCATCCTGGCGGCGCGGCGCGACGCCGCGACGATGGCCCGGACCGGGCCGCGGCTGTTGCGGCCGCTGTACCGGCTGTGGGCGTCGGGGTTCCGCGAGGAGGGCGTCGCCCACGCCCGCCACTGGCGCACCAGCTACTGGCTGGCGCTGACGATCCTGCCGCTGCTGGTGATCGCGCACTCGACGCTGGGCTTCATCTTCGGCATCCAGTCGGGCCGGCCGGGCTGGTTCAGCGCGCTGCAGGCGCCCGCGTTCGTCGTCCTCGCCGGCGTCTCCGGCACCGGCATGCTGATCCTGTTCGCGCTGCTGGCGCGCAGCATCTTCCGGATCCGCGATCTGGTCCCCGAGGCCGCGATCCGCTGGCTCGGCACGTTCCTGTGGGTGCTGGCCGCGGTCTACCTGTACTTCATCATCGTCGAGGAGCTGACCTCGACGTACGCGGCGCCGCGCGCCGATCGCACGATCGCGCACGAGGTCGTCGAGGGCACGTTCTCGACCTCGTTCTGGGTCGCGGTCGGCTGCCTGTTCGGCGCGTTCCTGATCCCGTTCGTGATGTACCTGCGCAAGGGCGGGTCGCTGGGCTGGCTGGCGGTGGCCGCGCTGCTCGCCAACGTCGCCGCCGTGGTCAAGCGCCTGCTGATCGTCGTGCCGTCGCAGACCCACGGCGGCCTGCTGCGCATGCGCCAGGGCGTCTACACGCCGACCTGGGTCGAGGCCGGGGTCGTGATCGGCGGCGCCGGCATGCTCGGCCTGGCGATCCTGGTGTTCGGCCGCTACTTCCCGCTGGTGCCGTCGCACGTCACCGACGAGCAGCGCCACACCCCGGTGCCCCGTGATCCGCTGCGCTCGATCGTGTCGCTGGTGTGGCTGTTCGGCTCGCTGGCGCTGATCATCTTCGGCCTCGGCGACTCGTTCCGGCTGTGGAGCCACGGCGAGCTCGATCCGCGGGTCCCGTTCTCGCCGGCGATCTTCGCCACCGGCGTGATCTTGCTGTTCTCGACGGCGATCGTCTACGAAGCGTTCCCCGCGCGGCGCCGCACGCCGCCGGCGCGGGTCGCCAAGCCGCCGCCGCGGGCCACCCTGCGCCGCAAGGCGATGCCCCCACGAGTCGACGTGCGCGCCCAGTTCCGGTCCAGTCGGGACCGCCGCATCAGGAGGACGTCATGAGTGAGCAGAGCGAGTCCGGCTTCCGCCGGGCAGAGACCCACAAGGTCGGGTTGAGCGTGGTCTCGGCGATCGTCTTCGCCGCGTTCGCCGGCGCCGGCGCCGTGTCGGCGCTCGCGATGGGGCTACAGGACGAGCGCCTCTACGGCGCGCTCGCGGTGGCCGGCGCGGTCGCGACGTTCATGGCGTTCACGCCGCGGATCGCGTCGCAGTGGGAGAGCGCGGTGATCCTCCGCCTCGGCAAGTTCGTCGGGCTGCGCGGCCCCGGGCTGTTCTGGGTCATCCCGCTGATCGAGCGGCCGGCGATCTGGATCGATCGCCGCGTCCGCACCACCGGGTTCGCGGCCGAGAAGACGCTGACCGCCGACACCGTGCCGGTCGACGTCGACGCGGTCCTGTTCTGGACCGTCGTCGACCCGATGAAGGCCGCGCTCGAGGTCGAGGACTTCGAGGAGGCGGTGGCCTGGGCGGCGCAGACCGCGCTGCGCGACATCATCGGCAAGACCGAGCTGGGCGCGATGCTGGTCGGCCGCGAGAACCTCGACGAGGAGATGCAGGCGCTGATCGGCCACCGCACCGAGAGCTGGGGCATCTCGGTGCACTCGGTCGAGATCCGCGACGTCGCGATCCCGCCCAACCTCGAGGACGCGATGTCCCGCCGCGCCCAGGCCGAGCGCGAGCGCCAGGCCCGCATCATCCTCAGCGACGCCGAGGTCGAGATCGCCGACAAGTTCTCGGCGGCGGCGGATCGCTACCGGCGCGACCCGGTCGCGCTGCAGCTGCGGTCGCTCAACCTGCTCTACGAGGGCATGAAGGAGCGTGGCTCGATCATGGTGGTGCCGTCGTCGATGTCGGACTCGATGAGCGTCGGCACGTACACCGGGCTGGCGGCGCTGGCGGCCAAGATGGAGGCGCTGCCGGCCGGGGCGGGCAACGGCACGCCCGGCGGCGGCGGCAAGCCGCCCGGCGAGACCTAGCCGGCGCGGGGCCGCGGCCGGCCGTCGGATCCCGGCGCGACGCTCACCGCGCCGGGGTCACGGCGCGCCGGTCACGGCGCGGCGTCGGGGCACGCGACCGCGACCGCGGTCGCCGGGTCGCAGGGCGGCGTGGCGCACGCGACGCAGGGCGCGTCGGGCGTGGCGCGCTCGATGAAGCCGGTCCGCTCCGGCAGCGGGCAGACGATCGACACCGGCGCGCCCGGCCCCTCGAAGCCGGTGCGCGGGCCCGGGCTGGCCAGGCAGCGGTCGCCGAGGCCGGCGCCGGCGTCGTCGAACGTGCCGGCGGGGTTCACCGCCCATTGCAGCGCCGGCAGCGGCGCGCCCGGGGTCGGGCACGGCGTCGGCACCGCGCACGCCAGGTCGGCGCACGGCGGGATGACCGCGACGCAGCCGTCGCCGTGGCGGCCGACCCGCGCGCCGGTGACGTCCGCGCCCATGCCGGCCGGGCACTCGACTGCCTGCGGCGGCGGCGGGTTGCAGGTCGCGTTGGGCGGGCACGCCATGTCGACGTGGTAGATGCACGCGCTGCCGTCGCGGCTGACGTACGCGAAGTCGTCGATCGGCGACCGCCGCTGGCCGCCCGACGACGAGCACGCGGCGGGGCCGGCCAGGGTGACGACCAGGGGAGCGGCGAACCAGCGGCGGACGCGGGGCATGGCGCCGAGCGTACCTCGCGGTGCCCCGCGGCCCGCGGTTCCGGGCGAGTTTGGCCCCCTGGCGCGTTGCCGTCAGGGCCGATCTTGGCCTACCAACACGAGGCTGCGCTCGCGCGCGTTCCGGATAACCGACGTTCCCCCAGGAAGCACACCGATGGACAAGATCAAGGTCGGAAACCCCATCGTCGAGATGGATGGCGACGAGATGACCCGCATCATCTGGCGGTTCATCAAGGACAAGCTGATCCTCCCGTACCTCGACGTCGAGCTGAAGTACTTCGATCTCAGCATCGAGCACCGCGACGCGACCAACGACCAGGTGACGGTCGACTCGGCCAACGCGACCAAGCAGTACGGCGTCGCGGTCAAGTGCGCGACGATCACGCCGGACGAGGCCCGCGTGAAGGAGTTCGGCCTCAAGGAGATGTGGCGGTCGCCCAACGGCACGATCCGCAACATCGTCGGCGGCACGATCTTCCGCGAGCCGATCATCTGCAAGAACGTGCCGCGCCTGGTGCCGGGCTGGACCCAGCCGATCGTCATCGGCCGTCACGCCTTCGGCGACCAGTACAAGGCCACCGACTTCGTCGTGCCGGGCGCCGGCACGCTGACGATGACCTACACGCCCGCGGACGGCGGCAAGCCGGTCGAGTACAAGGTCTTCGACTTCCCCGGCGGCGGCGTCGCGATGGGCATGTACAACCTCGACGAGCAGATCATCGGGTTCGCCCGCAGCTCGTTCAACTACGGCCTCAACCGCGGCTGGCCGGTCTACCTGTCGACCAAGAACACGATCCTCAAGAAGTACGACGGCCGCTTCAAGGATCTGTTCCAGAAGGTCTTCGACGAGGAGTTCGCCGACCAGTTCAAGGCGGCCGGCATCACCTACGAGCACCGCCTCATCGACGACATGGTCGCGGCGGCGCTCAAGTGGAACGGCGGCTTCGTCTGGGCCTGCAAGAACTACGACGGCGACGTCCAGTCCGACACCGTCGCCCAGGGCTTCGGCTCGCTGGGCCTGATGACGTCGGTGCTGCTGACCCCGGACGGCCACACCGTCGAGGCCGAGGCCGCGCACGGCACCGTGACCCGGCACTACCGCGAGCACCAGAAGGGCAACCCGACGTCGACCAACCCGATCGCGTCGATCTTCGCCTGGACCCGGGGCCTGAAGTACCGCGGCCAGTTCGACGGCACCCCCGACGTCGTCAAGTTCGCCGAGGCGCTCGAGCAGGTGTGCGTCGAGACCGTCGAGGGCGGCCAGATGACCAAGGATCTGGCGGTGCTGATCGGCCGCGACCAGAAGTGGCTGACCACCGAGCAGTTCCTCGACGCGCTCGACGCCGGCCTGCGCGCCAAGATGGCCAGCTGGTAGGCCGCGTCCACGCCGACGGCGAGCTATGCTGCCGTCGGCGTGACGCCGATGCGTACCTGGGCCCCGCGCGGGCCGCTGCTCCTGGCCCTCGCGGTCAGCGCCGTGCTGCTGGCGTCGGTGCTGCTGACCGTGCGCACGGTCGGCCGCGCCCGTGACGGCGCCGCGCGCGGGCTGGCCAGCGGCTTCAGCGTCGCCGGCCGCGAGCAACTGCGCCGGCCCGAGCGGCTCGACGCCGCCGAGCTGCAGGCGTTCCTCGACGAGCAAGCCGACGAGGGCCTGCGCTACGTCGCGACCATCGACGCCGACGGCCGGGTCCTGGCCGAGGCCGGCACCGCGCACGGCCGGACCACGACGCCGGGGCTGCACGCCGTGGGCGACCGGGTCCGCGTCGTCGAGCGCCCGGTGGCCGGTGGCCGGCGCCGCCCCGGCGACGGCGGCGGTCGCCGCGCCGTCGCGATGGTCTTCGAGTTCGAGCCGCTGGTCGCCAACCAGCTCGCCGCCGACGCCCGCTGGCTGTTCGTCGCGGCGATCGCCGCCAGCCTGGTGGTGGTCGCGCTGGCGGTGTGGGTCGGGCGCGGCCTGCGCCAGCGCGAGCGCCTGCAGGTCGAGCTCGAGCGTGGCAAGCGACTGGCCGCGCTCGGCGAGATGTCGGCGGTGCTGGCCCACGAGCTGCGCAACCCGCTGACCTCGTTGAAGGGCCACGCCCAGCTGCTCGAGGAGGTCCTCGACGCCGGGCCGGCGCGGACCAAGGCGGGCCGGGTCGTCGCCGAGAGCGAGCGGCTCGAGACCCTGGCCAACGATCTGCTCGACTTCGTCAAGACCGGCGCGGTGCACCGGGCGGCGTGCGATCCGGCGGCGCTGGTCCGCGACGCCGCGACCGAGGCCGGCGACGGCCGCGTCGACGTCGACGCCACGGCGGCGCCGGCGCGGTGGGACCTCGACGCGGCGCGGCTGCGCCAGGCGCTGGTCAACGTCATGCGCAACGCGGTCCAGGCCAGCCCCGACGGCGCGCGGGTCGACGTCACGGTCGCGACCGAGCGCGATCGCCTGGTCATCCGGGTCCGCGATCGTGGCGCCGGCGTGCCGGCCGGCGACGAGGCCGCGATCTTCGAGCCGTTCCACACCCGCCGGGTCAAGGGCGTCGGCCTGGGCCTGGCGATCGCGCGCCGGGTCGTCGAGCTGCACGGCGGCACGATCGAGGCGGGCAACCACGCCGAGGGCGGCGCCGAGTTCCGCCTGACCCTGCCGAGGAGCGCCGCATGAGTCGCATCCTGGTCGTCGACGACGAGGAGGGCATCCGCGAGTTCGTCGCCGAGACCCTCGAGCTGAGCGGGCACGACGTCACCCGCGCCGACGACGCCGAGGCCGCGGCGGCGCAGCTGGCTCGTCACGGCTTCGATCTGGTGATCACGGATCTGAGCATGCCGGGGCGGGGCGGCATGTCGCTGCTGCACCAGATCAAGGCCGAGCAGCCCGACGTCGAGGTCATCGTGCTGACCGCGCACGGCAGCGTCGACACCGCGGTCGAGGCGATGCGCGCCGGCGCGTTCGAGTTCCTGCAGAAGCCGGTGGGCAGCCCGGCGCAGCTGCGGCTGGTGGCGTCGCGCGCGCTCGAGCGCCGCGCCCTGCTGGCGGTCAAGGCCCAGGCGGCGCCGGCCGCCGAGCCCGACGAGACCCTGACCTGGGGCGCGCCGGCGATGGCGCCGGTGGTCGAGGCGCTGCGCAAGGTGGCGGCGACCCAGGCGACCGTGCTGCTGCTCGGCGAGAGCGGCACCGGCAAGGAGGTCGCGGCGCGCGCGCTGCACCGCCTGAGCGAGCGCGCCGGCGGCCCGTTCGTCGCGGTCAACGCGGCGGCGCTGACCGAGACGCTGCTCGAGAGCGAGCTGTTCGGCCACGAGAAGGGCGCGTTCACCGGCGCGACCGCGCAGCGGCGCGGCCGCATCGAGCTGGCCCAGGGCGGCACGTTCTTCCTCGACGAGGTCGGCGAGCTGCGTGCTGACCTCCAGGCCAAGCTGCTGCGGGTGCTGCAGGAGCGGCGGTTCGAGCGGCTGGGCGGGGCCCGGACCCTCGAGGCCGACGCGCGCTGGGTCGCGGCGACCAACCGCGACCTGCGCGCGATGATCGCGGCCGGCACGTTCCGCGAGGATCTCTACCACCGGCTGGCGGTGTTCCCGATCCGGCTGCCGCCGCTGCGCGAGCGCCGCGAGGACATCCCGCCGCTGGCGGCGCACCTGCTGCGGCGGATCGGCGACGAGCTGGGGCGGCCGGGGCTGAGCCTGGCGGCGGCGGCGCGGGCCCGCATCGAGGTGGCGCCGTGGCCCGGCAACGTGCGCGAGCTGCGCAACGTCCTCGAGCGCGCGGCGATCCTGTCCGAGAGCCGGACGATCGAGGAGCGCCACCTCTGGCTCGAGCCGGCGCCGGCCGCGGCGGCGCCGGTCGCGGGCGGGGGCGGGGGCACGGGCGCGGGCGCGGCGACCGCGGGCGGCGGCACGACGACGGCGGGGCGCCTGCCGTCGGTCCCGCTGGCCGAGCTCGAGCGCCAGGCGATCGAGCAGATGCTCGCCGACACCGGGGGCAACAAGAAGGAGGCCGCCGCCCGGCTCGGCATCGGCGTGCGCACCCTGTACGAGAAGCTCAAGCGCTACGAGGAAGAGGACGCCGCGTCGTGAGCGCGGCCGGCGGTCGTCGACGCCGAGCCGGCCCGCGCGCGCGCGGTGCGCCGCCGGCGCCCTCGACCGGGACCCTGCGCCCGCCCCCTCGACAAGCTCGGGGTGAGCGAGCCCCGCCAGCCATCACGCCGAGCCGCTCCGACCGCGGTCCCGGAGACGTCGGTCAGCGCCCACGGCCGTGACCCTGCGCCCGCCCCCTCGACAAGCTCGGGGGGAGCGAGCCGGGCCAGCCATCGCGCCGAGCCACTCGGACCGCGGTCCCGGAGACGTCGGTCAGGTCGGGGACGGAGCTGACCGCGGTCCCGGAGACGTCGGTCAGGTCGGGGACGGAGCTGACCGTGGTCCCGGAGACGTCGGTCAGGTCGGGGACGGAGCTGACCGCGGTCCCGGAGACGTCGGTCAGGTCCACGATCGGCGCCGTCACACCTCGCTCACACCGAGCGCAGGGCGAGCGGCGGAGCCGCGAGCCCGGAGTCGAGGTGGGGGGCACCGCGGCGCCGGACGGAGGGAGCGCTGCGTCAGCCACGACCGCGCCGCGCCATATGTCCGGTGTCCGGACAGGCCGAGGCCCGCCGGGGAGGAGCCGACGGGCCTCGGGGTTGGGGGCTGGGATCAGGTCAGGTCAGGAAGCAGGAGCGGGGAGGCCGGGCGCGGGCGCGCCCGGAGGTCGCGGTCAGCCGCGCTTGGCCGGCGCGCCCTTGCCGCGGCGCTGGTTGCGCGCCTGGTCGCCGGGCTTGCCATCCTTGGCCGGCTTGCCGTCCTTGGCCGGCTTGCCGTCCTTGTTCCACTGGCCGCCCTTGCCGTCCTTGCCGTGCCAGCGGTGCTCGCCGCCCTTGCCGCCCTCGCCGGCCTTGCCGTCCTTGCCGTCCTTGCCGCGCATGCCGTGGCCGTGGCCGTGGCCGTGCTCGGGCATCCCGGCGATCAGCTCGGCCTTGGTGACCTTGCCGTCCTTGTTGACGTCGAGAGTGGCGAACCGGTCGGCCATGCGCTCGGGCATCTCGGCCTTCGACAGCGAGCCGTTGTGGTTGGCGTCGAGGCGCGTGAACAGCGCGTCCATGCGCTGCTTGCGGTGCTCGGCGCGGGCGGCCTTGCGCTCGGCGCGCTGCTCGGGCGTCAGGTTGTCGTCCTTGTCGCCGCGGTGGCCGCGGTGGCCGCGCTCGCCGCGCTCGCCGCGGTCACCGCGCTCGGAGGTCCCGGGCTTGGCGTCCTTGCCATCCTTGCCGGGGGCGGCGGAGGCGATCGCGGGCATGGCGATGAGGGCGAACAGGATCGAGGCGGTGCGGAGGGTCTTCATGGTCGTGTTCCTTTCGAGCGAGAGTCGGGGGTGAGGAGGGGAGGAGGACGCCGGCCTACCGCGCGGCGATCGAGAGCTGGGCGCGGACGTTCTTGGACATCCTCGGCTGCGCGCCGTAGACGACCTGGATGCGGGCGACCCGGAGGTTGCGGCCGGGCAGGTCGAGGACCTTGCTGTCGCCGGCGGCGATCCGGGCGTCGACCTGCACGGTCACGCGCTTGCCGCTGGTGAGCGTGACGACGACGCGCTTGATGGCGACCGGACCGCGCGCCGCCTCGAGCCGGAGGCTGTCGATCGCGGCGTCCTTGCGAGCGACCTTGATCGTCGTGCTCTTGCCGGTGACCTTCACCGAGGTCAGCTCGTCCCAGCGCCACGTCGCCGGAGCGACGCGGTGATCGCGCACCTGCGGCTGCGGGGGCTGGACCTCGACGCGGTGATCGCGCGCGTCCTGGCGCTCGGGGGCGGCGAGTGCGACGCCCGCCGAGGTGACGAGCAGGCCAGTCGAGACGAAGAGCGAGATGAGCTTGTTCATGGCGGGGTTTCCTTGGTGGGTGACGGATGGACCCTTGTGCAGCCGCCGGGCCAAGCCCGGTTTCGCGACCTAACTCCATGCCGCACCATCGGAATTCGCCATCGGCACGACGCGCCCGCTGGTCCTCGGGCGTCGGCACAAAGCGCACGGCCGCGTGCGGAAAGCGCAACCACTGGTGGTTTCGGCACGCGCCGCCGTCCCGTGCTCGTGCCCGTGCCCGTGCCCGATCCGATCTGCTCTGACCCGTGCCCGTGCCCGTGCCCGATCCGATCTGCTCTGACCCGTGCCCGTGCCCGATCTGCTCTGACCCGTGCCCGTGCCCGATCTGCTCTGACCCGTGCCCGTGCCCGTGCCCGTGCCCGCTCCGCTCCGCTCCGCTCCACCGTTTGCCACATCGGCACACCCACCGCGCCGCCGCTTGCACCGATGTCTCACCGTTCTCCTCCGCCCACCTCCCGCCGCCACCGATCGCGCACTTGCGCGCGGCACGTCGGCTGCAATCTCGCACCGGCATGCCTCCCTCGCTCCCTCGGTGGTCCTCGCAGGTGGCGAACGTCACGACGTCCGTCGCCGCGATCACGCACGCGCCCGCTCCGGGCAACCGATCCGCGCGCGCCGCGGTCGTCGTCGCCGTCGACGACGACTTCACCCGCGCCTGGGTCCGCTACGCGCTGCGCGCCGCCCGCATGCCGGCGCACGTCGTCGCCGACCGCGCGGCGCTGTTCGACGCCCTCGCCGACGCGCCGCGCGCGCTCGTCCTCGCCGGCATCCACGACGGCGTCCCCGCCGCCGCGCTGCTGGCGACGATCCGCACCACCGGCTGCGACGTGCCGGTGGTGGTGCTGTCCCCGGTCACGCGGCCGCGCCTCGGCGCCGCGCCCGCGCTGGCGCTGGCGGCGGTGCTGCGCGAGCCGCTCGACAGCCGCGCGCTGATCGCCGCGCTGGCGCGCCGCACCGGCCGCTGGCGCCGGACCCGCCGCGCGCCGTGACCGGAGCGCGCCCGCGCCCGCCGCGCCGCCGCTCGCGCCACGATAGAACATGTTTTCGTCGTCATAGAACATGTTCTATTGACTCCGGCCGGGGCCCGGCCGAAGCTCGCCACGATGAAGAGCGTCGAGGAGGCCGACTACGTCATCGTCGGTGGGGGCTCGGCCGGCGGCGTGCTCGCCGGCCGGCTGTCACAGGATCCGGCCTGCCGGGTCGCGCTGATCGAGGCCGGCGGCAGCGACCGGACCCGGCTGTGCACCGTGCCGGGCATGGTCTCGATCATCCACACCACGCCCAAGGTGAAGAAGCGCTTCGACTGGGGCTTCTACACCGCGCCGCAGCCGCACGGCGCCGGCCGCCGCATCCCGTACGTCCGCGGCCGCGTCGTCGGCGGCTCGTCGGCGATCAACGGCATGGTCTACGTGCGCGGCCACCGCCAGAACTACGACGACTGGGAGGCCGAGGGCTGCACCGGCTGGGGCGCCGCCGACGCCACCCGCTGCTACAAGCAGCTCGAGGACTGGGAAGGGGGCGAGGACGCCTATCGCGGCGCCGGCGGCCCGATCGCGGTGACGCGGTCGCGCGATCTGGTGCCCGCCACCCAGGCCCTGGTCGAGGCGATCGCCGAGACCTGCGGCGTCCCGGTGGTCGACGACTACAACGGCGCCGACCAGGAGGGCGTCGGCGCCTGCCAGATGAACGCGCGCGGCGGCCGCCGCTACTCGTCGTCCGAGGCGTTCGTGCAGCCGGCGCTGGCCCGGCCCAACTTCCACCTGATCAGCGGCGCCGCCGCGGCCCGCGTCGTGATCGAGGGCGGCCGCGCCGTCGGCGTCGAGCTGATCGACGGCGACCGCCGCCGGATCGTGCGCGCCGCCCGCGAGGTCATCCTGTGCGCCGGCGTGATCGGCTCGGCCCACCTCCTGATGCTGTCGGGCGTCGGCCCCGCCGCGCACCTGCGCGACCACGGCATCGCGGCCATCGCCGACCTCCCGGTGGGCCAGAACCTGCACGATCACCTGTTCGTGCCGATGACGTTCCTGGCGCCCACCGCGCGCCACCGCGGCACCGCGCTGCACTTCCTCGGCGGCATGGTCAAGGAGGCGATGCACAAGGGCGACACCTGGTTCTCGCGCACCGTCTTCGACGCGCTCGGCTTCGTGCGCTCGAGCCAGGCCGAGCGCGGCGTCCCCGACATACAGCTGCACTGCCTGCCGTGGTCGTACCCGTCGCCCAACCAGGACCGGCCGGTGCGCCCGGTGGTCGACAAGCGGCCGGCGCTGACCGTCATGCCGACCCTCATCTATCCCAAGAGCCGCGGCGAGGTCACGCTGACCTCCGCCGACCCGACCGCGGCGCCCCACATCGATCCGCACTTCCTGGAGGAGGAGGCCGACCGGCGGCTGCTGATCGAGGGCATGAAGCTGGTCCGCGAGATCATGGCCAGCCCGCGCCTGGGCGACATCGTCCAGGGCGAGCTGCATCCGGGCCCGGCCTTCACCTCCGACGCCGAGCTGGCCGCGGAGCTGCCCAACCGGATCCACACGGTCTACCACCCGGTCGGCACCTGCCGGATGGGCGTCGACGACCGCGCGGTCGTGGATCCCCAGCTGCGGGTGCGCGGCGTCGACGGCCTGCGCGTCGCCGACGCCTCGATCATGCCGCGCGTGATCGGCGGCAACACCAACGCGCCGAGCATGATGATCGGCGAGCGCTGCGCCGAGCTGATCGCCGCGGCGCACTAACCCCAGAGATCAGTTGGGTTGAGCCGGGTAGCCGCAGTGAGTGAACCAGTTCCGGCAATGCCGTTCTGTGACGCGATGGCGTGCGCGTCGCGCGACGCGTCGAAGAGCTTCGGGCTGGCGCGGCGCCACGCGACGAACGTACTGCTTCTGGAGTGCCCAGCCTGATTCGATCGGGTTGAAGTCCGGCGAGTACGGGGGCAGGTAGATGACTCGAACTCCGCGAGCTGCACAGGCGAGCGCCACACGTGGGTCGTGATGCGCACGCAGGTTGTCCATAACCAAGACGTCGCCGCGGCGGAGCTTCGGCAGCATCTTGGCCTTCAACCAGGCCACGAAGCGGTCCTTGTTCGCTGTTGCAAACATGCTGGTCAGGACCACCCACCCGGAGAGACGGATCGCACCGAGCAAGGTGAGGTTCGTGCCCCAGTTCACCGGCACTCGGTCGATGAGCTCCTCTCCACGCTTCACCCAGGCGTGGCTCCGACTCATCGATAGATTCATGCCCGACTCGTCGAGGAAGACGAGCCGCTTGACCGGCACGCGGCGGATCTTCCTCAGGTAGGCC
This sequence comes from Kofleriaceae bacterium, assembly GCA_020633495.1. Lineage (GTDB taxonomy): Bacteria > Myxococcota_A > Polyangia > Haliangiales > Haliangiaceae > WYBA01. The sequence continues at coordinate 106,328 of JACKDR010000027.1, forward strand.
GCACGCTTTGCGACGACGTCCGGCCGTAGACTCTCCAACGGCCGTCGGCGCTTTTTTTTACAACGTAGCCGTGTCGGCGCAGCGCGCGCTTGATGCTCGAGACGTGTACCCGTTCGCGGCGAGGGCGCGTGCGGTTGAACTCGGCGGTGATCTCGCCAGCCGTCGCGTCACGAATGACCGCCAAGGCCGCTTCGAGATCGCCGAGCGAGATCCGAGAGGGCACGCCGCCAGCCTTGGGCGACGGCGTGAGAACGCCAGCGCGGCGATGCAGGCGCACCCAGCGCTTCACCGATGCCTCGCCGACCGCGAACCGGGCGGCGACCTGGGGGTAGCTGCCAACGCCGGCTTCGTACGCTGCGACCGCACGTGCCCGCAGCTCGACCGAGTGCGCTTCTGCCATGCAGCCAGCAGATCAGAGCCGGATCCAGGTTTCAAGACCTCGGATCAACCCAAGCGAACACTGGGGTTAGAGCGCATCAGCGCATCTCACAACCTCGCTCACCCCGAGCGGAGGGGGAGCGGCGGCGCCGCGACCCCGAAGTCGAGGGGGCGGGCGCCGAGACGGTCCGCCATCGCCGACGGGGTTCCGGCCGCGGCCCGCCGCCTCGACTGCGCCCTCGCGGCTTCGCCGCTCGGGCTCCGCTCGGCGTGAGCGAAGCGTGCGGCGGCGTCGGCCGCGGCAGCGACCGCCGCCGCCGGGGCAAGCCCGGATACGCGGATCCGCGGGCCCGGGACTGGGCCCCGCTCATTGCAGGTTCGAGCCAACACCACCGCCGCGACGGCCTGACGACGCGCGCGCCGGATCTGCCGCAGGTCCGCGGAACCGCTGGCGCGCGGGCGTCGTCGCACCTCGCCGCACACGATGGAACACCCGTTGCACAACGGTCCATCGCCCCCGGACCCGAGCCGCGACCTCTCGCGGCGCGCCGGGCGCTTACGCGTTCCTGGAGGAATCCATGGCTCGATTGGCCCCGTTCGTTCTCTCGTCGCTGGTGATGGTCGCCGCGGCGGCCTGCACGCAGTCCGACGCCTCGACCGATGACCCCGCCTGCCAGATCCAGGTCGAGGGCGAGCGCAGTCCCGGCTACCCGTACGACCTCGAGGCGTTCGCCGACGAGGTGCTGCCGGTGCTCACCGCCAACTGCTCGGCGCAGGGCTGCCACGGCGCGCCCGCCGGCAACGCGGGCTTCACGGTGTGGGCCGAGGCGGCGCCCGGCAACTGCGACTACGCCAAGACCTTCAACACCCTCAACGAGTTCGTCGACCTCGCCAACCCGGCCAACAGCTCGCTGCTGGTCGCGATCGGCGGCGACCTGCCGACCCACCCGGTCCAGTACCAGCCCGACGACCCCAAGCTGCTGACCCTCGCGGGCTTCGTGCAGGACGCCTCCGATCGGTACCAGGCCGACGGCGGCGGCGGCACCGCGCCGCCCGGCGCCAGCCCGTTCGACTACGCGGTCTTCCAGTCGACGATCGAGCCGATCATCGACACCGCCGAGGGCCGCGGCTGCGCGGTCGTCGGCTGCCACGGCAGCGCCGCCGGCGGCTTCTCGCTGGCCGCGTCGCCGGCGCCCGACAGCGACGCGATGAAGGCCAACTTCGTCGCGGTCACGGCGCGCGCCAACCTCACGACGCCCGAGAGCTCGCTGTTCTACCTCAAGGCCACCACCCGCCACGGCGGCGGCGGCTCGGCCCAGGTCACCGGCGATCAAGGCGCCGCGATCCTGGCCTGGATCCAGGCCGCCAAGGACGTCGCCGGCGGTGGCGGCGCCCCGACCTGCGCGCCGCTCGAGCGCTTCAACCTGCCGGTGTTCCGCGACGAGATCCTGCCGATCCTGCGCGGCGACCTCGACCTCAACAACCCCGGCGGCGGCAACGGCGTCGGCTGCACCCGCGGCCCGTGCCACGGCACCGACCGCGGCCCCGGCGTCCTCTACCTCGGCGCCACCGCCGACGCCGCCACCAACCTGCAGAGCTTCGCGTGCTTCGTCGACCTGGTCAGCCCGTCGAGCTCGCAGGCGCTGGTGTGCCCGCTCGACGACCCGCGCTGCGCGCACTCGCCGCACCCCGGCCAGGACGTGTTCTCCGGCGGCGCCGACCTCAACTACCAGCGCGTGCTCGCCTTCCTCTACGGCTCGACGCTCGACGCCACGCCGCTCGACTTCGCGTTCTTCGTCCGCCGCGTCAACCCCATCTTCAACGACCTCCAGGCGGTCGAGGCCGGCGCCCAGGGCCGGACCTGCGCCGACACCGTCGCGTGCCACGGCGTCGCGGTGGTCGGCCAGACCCCGCCCAACGGCTCGAACTTCCCGATCATCCCCAACGCCGCCGACAAGGCCCGGCTGACCTTCGACTACGCGTCGTCGGCGAGCTTCGTCAACTTCCTGTCGCCCGAGGAGAGCTCGCTCTTCCTCTACCCGACCAACGAGATCGCCGACGTCGTCAACCACCCGCTGGCCACCGGGCTGCCGCACCCCGGCGGCACCGACTTCGCCGTCGACTCGGCCCAGGCCCGCGAGATCCTGCGCTGGGCCGGCGGCCTGCGCCCCGACGTCCAGGGCTTCGTCAAGGACTGGCTGGTCGCCGGCGACTACCCGGCGTCGCGGGTCACCGACGCGACGCCGATCGACGAGGTCAACTCGACGCCCGCGATCTTCGATCCCACCGGCGCCAGCCAGTTCAACGCCGGCGAGTGGGACGGGCTGTTCTCCGACGAGCGCGCCGTCGATCTGAACCGCGCGTTCCCCCGCGACGTCACCAACGGCCGCATCGCCTACGCCACCGCGTACCTGGTCAACACCACCGGGCTCGACATCACCGCGCAGCTGACGATCACCTCGCCCAACGCGGTGCGGGTCTACGTCGGCACCCAGCTGGTGGCGCAGTCCGACGACGCCAGCGGCGGCCTGGGCGCGATCGCCCAGCTGCCCGCCTTCGCCACCGCCAAGAAGTCGACCCGCGTGCTGATCAAGCTGTTCCAGCGCGCCACCGATCCCGGCTTGTCGTTCTCGGTCCAGCTCCGCGACGAGCTCGGCAACCTGCTCACCGACACCAGCGACGAGCTGGTGGTCCTGCTCGGCCCGCAAGGAGGAATCTGATGTCGATCCGCTCGCTGCTCACCTCTGCCCTCGCGACGGCGCTCGCCCTGGCCGGCTGCTTCGGCGTCATCGACGGCCCCACCACCGAGGGTGACCCGACGCCTCCCGGGACCGAGCCACCGCCCACCGACCCGCCGGTGCCGCCGCCCGCGGTCTACGTCCGCGGCTCGCTGACCCCGCTCTACCACCTGACCCCGCGCGCCGAGTACGGCCGCTTCGTCCACGCCGGCGTCAACATGGCCGACGCCGACTTCATCGCCAGCGGCAACGGCTTCGTGTCGGCGGCGCAGAAGCTCGACGAGCTCGGCGCCCAGATCGGCGCCGAGCGTGGCGGCGCCGCGATCAACCTGATCGCCGACGCCGCCGACCGCCAGCGCGCCCAGCAGATCCCGTTCCGCGGCAACCCGTCGGACGTCGAGCTCGTCGAGATCGACGGCGTCGTCAAGGTGCTGGTGCCGCTGGGCGGCGACCTGATGACGCCCGGCAACGAGGTCGCGGTCGTCACCGCCGCGACCGGCGTGGTCGAGCGGGTCCGGGTCGGCGTCCGGCCCCAGCGCCTGGCCGCGCACCCGTCCGGGCTGGTCTTCGTGTGCAACCAGTACTCGAACTACATCTCGGTGATCGACGCCCGCACCGGGCAGCTGCTGCGCAACGCCGCCGGCCCGGTCGAGATCGCCACCGAGTACGAGTGCAGCGACCTGGCCCTGGTCGAGCGCAACCCGCAGGCCCAGGACCCCGACGCGGTCGATCTCTACGTCGCCAACAGCTGGCGGGCCAGCGTCCTCAAGTACGGCCTGCAGATCGAGCGCGACAACCTCAGCGACCGACCGATCGACGTCCGCGTCGTCGACCCCACCGTGCGCGAGCCGGCCAGCCAGCCGGCCGCCGAGATCGTCGGCGTCGGCACCAACCCGACCCGGCTGTCGGTCAGCGAGTCGCGCGACGCGATCTACGTCGCCAACAGCCGCGGCGGCGAGCTGGCCCGGATCCAGCTGGCCAGCCAGCAGGTGACCCGGATCGCGCTGGGCGCCCCGGCGATCGACGCCGTCCAGATCGCCGACACCGTCTACGTGCCCAGCACGATGAAGGACCGGGGCCTCTTGTCGAGCGACGAGTCGGCGCTGCCGGCGGTGGTCCAGGCCAACCCGGTGGTGGTGACCGGCCTCGACGGCGCGCCCCACGTCGCCCACCCCGGCGCGCTGTTCGACGGCAGCCGCAGCTACAACTTCGAGGACGTCCGCGACGGCATGTTCGCGGTCAACTTCCTGCTCAACGCGTCGCCGGCGCCGGTCTACTTCACCGACGACATCTCGGCCGAGCCCAACTACGTGGCGCAGCAGAAGATCCTGGCCGGCGCGCTGCCGCTGGCCGCCGCCCGCGACGCCGCCGGCACCCGCCTGTACGTCGCGCTGTCGGGCTCCGACGAGGTCCAGGAGCTGGTCGTCCAGAGCGGCTCGTTCCGGCTCGCCCCCGGCAACCGGGTCTTCCGCACCCGCGAGCGGCCGTTCGCGCTGACCCTCGACGAGGCGCGTCGCCGGCTCTACGTCGCGACCTGGGGCGGCGAGGCGCTCGAGGTCTTCGACCTCGACTCCGGCAACCGCCTCGACTCGATCGATCTCGGCTACGGCTCGACGCCGTACCCGGCGACCAACATGGAGCGCGGCGAGTACCTGTTCTACAACGCCGACTGGTCGAACAACGGCCGCAAGTCGTGCGCGTCGTGCCACGTCGACGAGCTGCTCGAGGACGGCATCGGCTTCTCGAACGGCGCGACCGCGCCGACCGCGTACCACCAGGTCACGCCGAACTTCAACCAGATGACCACCGACTCGTACTTCTGGAACGGGTCGTTCGCCAACGGCAGCTACACGTCGCTGGCGCTGGCGGCGCAGACCCGCACCAACTGCGAGCTGATCCTGTTCGGCTTCATCGAGGGCCCGTCGTCGGATCCGGCGCGGCGCGTCGGCGACCCCAACAACCGGGTCACCAACGGCGACGACCTGCGGTGTCGGCCCCAGGCGGTCCAGGCCAACGGGCTGCCCGCCAACTTCGACCAGATCACCCCGGTGATCGCGGCGCAGAAGCAGGTCGCCGCCCAGCGGATCCAGCAGGTCACCGGCCTGACCCGCGACCAGGTGTTCCGCTTCGTCGACTTCTACTCGGTGTCGGAGCAGCGGCTGCCGCCCAACCCGCTGACCTACCTCAAGCAGGCCAACCAGCTCGACGGCGCGACCGCGGCCAAGATCGACGAGGGCGCCCAGCTGTTCACCTCGGCCGGCTGCGCCAACTGCCACGATCCGAACAACACGCGCCACCCGTTCAGCGACGGCCTCAACCACGGCGCCGGCGCCAGCTGGACCCAGCGCTTCGTCGACGTCTACGCGTCCGACCAGCGCATCGTCAACGCCATCGACGGCATCCCGCAGGCCATGCTCGAGGCGCTGCGGACCTCGACCGCGGATCGCGAGATCAACATCCACCTGGCGCCGGTCGACTTCTTCGCGCCGTTCTGCTTCGACTCCGAGCGGTGCCTGGAGTTCGACGATCCGCTGGTCGTGCGCGGCGTCGAGCCGGTCGAGACCGACCGCCTCGACCTGCTGCTCAAGATCAACCTCGGCGATCCCGATCGCGGCTTCATCCCGGGCAACCTGCCGGGCCAGCCCCAGGCCAACACGCCGTCGCTGCGCGGCACGTGGTGGAAGGCCAACCTGCTGCACAACGGCTACGCCAACACGATCGCGGAGGCCATCCTGCCGCCCGGTCACGCGGCGCTGCGGCCCGGCGAGGACGGCTTCGCGATCGACGCGCTCGGCGAGATCGACGTCCACGGCGCGACCTCGGGCCTGACCCCGGCGCAGGTCGACGCGCTGGTCCTCTACGTCACGAGCATCGAGTAGGTCATGGCGGCGTCGACGTCAGCGCGCGCGCGCACGCATGCTACCGTGGTGGTCGTGCCGGGCACCCGCGAGATCTCGAGGACGCGCTACGAGATCGCGCGCTTCGCGGTCACGGTGGTGCGCGGCGTCGACGCCCCGGCCAGCCTGGAGTCGAGCGGCGTCGAGCTGACGGTCGGCACCGCCGACGGCAACGATCTCAAGCTGAGCGATCCGGCGGTGTCCCGGCACCACTGCGTGTTCGCGGTGACGACCCGCGGCGTCGAGCTGCGCGATCTCGACAGCACCAACGGCACGACCCTGGGCGGGTTCCGGATCAACAGCGGCTACGCCGGCCACGGCGCCCTGGTCAAGGTCGGCGAGACCACGCTGCGGGTCGACCTGCTGGCCGAGCCGCTGCGGTCGCCGGTCAGCCAGGAGGACCGGTTCGGCGCCGTGCTCGGCCGCAGCCTGCCGATGCGGCGGCTGTTCGAGATCGCCGGCCAGGTCGCGCCCTCCGAGGCCACGGTGCTGATCGAGGGCGAGACCGGCACCGGCAAGAGCATGCTGGCCGAGGCGATCCACGGGGCCAGCCGGCGCGCCGGCGGCCCGTTCGTCGTCGTCGACTGCGCCGCGATGCCGCCGCAGCTGATGGAGAGCGAGCTGTTCGGCCACGAGGCCGGCGCCTTCACCGGCGCCCAGGTCCGCCGCACCGGCCTGTTCGAGGCCGCCGCCGGCGGCACGCTGTTCCTCGACGAGATCGGCGAGCTGCCGCTGGAGCTGCAGCCCAAGCTGCTGCGGGCGATCGAGCGCCACGAGGTGCGGCGGATCGGCTCGACCGAGCGCCGCCACGTCGACGTCCGCGTGATCGCGGCGACCCACCGCGACCTGCGCCGCGAGGTCAACCGCGGCGCGTTCCGCTCCGATCTGTGGTACCGGCTCAACACCGTGCGCCTGGTGATCCCGCCGCTGCGCGAGCGCCGCGAGGACATCCGCATGCTGGCGGCCCACTTCTACGGCCAGATGATGCCGGACCCCGACGCCCACCCGCCCGCCGAGCTCCTCGACGCGCTGATGCGCGGCGACTGGCGCGGCAACGTGCGCGAGCTGGCCAGCGCGGTGCGGCGCGCGCTGATCACCGGCGATCAGGCCGCGGTCGGCGAGCAGCTCGAGGACACCGACGAGTCGACGCTGTCGTTCCGCGAGGCCAAGGAGCGCGCCACCGGCAGCTGGGAGAGGCAGTACCTGCTCAAGCTGATGGCGCGCCACGCCTGGAACGTGTCGCAGGCGGCGCGCGCGGCGCGGATGGACCGCAGCCACCTGCACGGGCTCCTGCGCCGCCACGAGCTGCTCGAGGTCGGCCGCGCCGAGACCCGCGACGGCGACGCCGGCGACCTGCGGCGTCAGACCACCCGCGGCGAGTCCGAGGGCGACGGCACCTGAGCGGGCGGGGCGTGGCCGTGACGCCGTGGCGCCGTGACGCCGTGGCGCCGTGACGCCGTGACGCCGTGGCGCCGTGACGCCGTGACGCCGTGACGCCGTGACGCCGTGACGCCGTGACGCCGTGACGC
>JACKDR010000028.1 GCA_020633495.1 Kofleriaceae bacterium
CGGCGTGGTCGCGGAGGTCGCCGATGTTCTCGCAGGCCCGGGTCAGGGCCTCCTGCACCGCCTCCTCCGCCTCGGCGCGGTTGCCGAGCAGATCGTAGGCGACGGCGTAGCCGCGGCGCGCGGGGCCCGCGGCCAGCTCGCCCAGCAGGCGGCTGCGAGCGTCGGCGCCACGAGCGACGGTGAGCTCGGTCGTGGTCAACGGGATGGGTCCTTGCGCCTGCACTCTGCCAGCAAAGGAGCCCCCACCGTCTCATCTGGTTGACACCCCCACGTGCGTTCGGCGCGACTCCCGCGCCGCGCCGCCGATCGAGCTCCAGACCGGCCCGCGGCCCGCTCGCGCGACCCGGCCGCCCCCCCCCCGTGTGCAACCGTATGAAATCAATCGTGATGTACGGGTGGCTGACACCCGTACGGCGCGTGATTTCAAGCGGTTGGCGCCCTCGATTCTCCAACCGCCCGAAATCAATCGTGATGTACGGGTGGCTGACACCCGTGCGGTGAGTGATATCAGCGGGTTGCGCGGCGGGGGACAGGCGGGCCCGGGGCGCGGCGGGGCTGTCCCTTCACGGCCTGGCGGCGCCGGTCCAGGATGCGAGGCATGTCCCGCCCGCCCTACGTCTCGTTCTCGGTGCGGCCCCGCGGCCGGCGGCCGGGCTCGGCCGATATCGTCGACGCGGTGCTCGCCGAGCGCGCCCGCGGTGGGCTGCCCGCGGGCAGCCGGCTGGCGCCGGTCCGCGTCCTCGAGCAGCAGCTCGGCATCTCGAAGAACACGGTCCAGGTCGCGTACGACGAGCTGGTCGCGCGCGGCGTGCTCGAGACCCGCGAGCGCGAGGGCGTCTTCGTCGCCGACGCCCCGGACGCGCCCGCCGTGCCGGCCGGCCTCGAGCCGCCGCCGCTGCCCGCGCTGCGCCCGGCGCCGCCGATGACCGGCGGCGGCCCGCACCGCGACGGCATCAGCCTGTCGGTCATCTTCATCGACCCGGATCTGCTGCCCACCGAGAAGCTCGCCGAGTGCGCGCGCTCGGTGCTGCGCCAGCCCGGCTTCGCCAACCTCTACGACGCCCAGGGCTACCGGCCGCTGCGCGAGGCCATCGCCGCCCGCCTCAACGCCCGCGCCATCGCGTGCGACCCCGACGAGGTCATCATCACCACCGGCTCGCAGCAGGCGCTCGACATCGTCGCCCGCGCCCTCGAGGTCCGCCGCATCGGCATCGAGACCCCGGTCTACGCCTACGCCCGCCTGCTGTTCGAGAGCCTGGGCCTGGCGATCACGCCGCTGCGCCTCGACCCCTTCGCCGGCATCGACCTCGACGCCTGGGATCGCCAGCTCGCCGCCGGCCGCCCCGGCCTGGTCTACGCGATCTCGTCGTTCCACAACCCGACCGGCTACTCGTACGCGTCGCACGAGCTGGCCGGCCTGCTCGAGCTCGCCGCGCGCCACCGCTTCGCGATCCTCGAGGACGACTGGGGCAGCGACATGCTGTCGGGCAGCGAGTACCGGCCGATGCTGCGCATGCTGGGCGGCGGCAACGTCCTCTACGTCAACTCGTTCACCAAGAAGGTGCTGCCGTCGCTGCGCATCGGCTACCTGGTCGCCGACCGCGCGCTGGTGCCGTCGCTGGTCGCGATGAAGCGGCTGTCGACCCTCGGCGGCGCCTGGCTCAGCGAGGCGATCCTCGCCGAGTTCCTCGAGCGCGGCTACTACGACGGCCACGTCGAGACCATGCAGCGCGCCACCGACGCTCGCTACCGCGCCTGCCTGGCCGCGCTCGAGGAGCTGATGCCCGACGGCGTCCGCTGGACCACGCCCGGCGGCGGCCCGTCGCTGTGGCTCGAGCTGCCGCGCGCGGTGTCGATGCCGGCGCTGGTCGCGGCGCTGGCGGCGCGCAAGGTCTGGATCGACCCCACCACCGCGGCGTTCTGTGGCGAGCCGCACCTGCACGGCCTCCGCATCGGCTACGCCTACCCCAAGGAGCCCGAGCTGCGGCGCGGCCTCGAGATCCTCGCCGAGGAGATCCGCCGCCTGCTGCCGTGACCCGGAGTAGGATGCGCGCATGCGGCGCATCCCTGGCACGATCCTGATCCTGACCGCGGCGCTGGTCGCGCCGCTGCTCGCGTGCGGCGACGACGGCGGCGGCGGCGCCACCGGCCCGTACGACGACCTGCCGCTCGACGAGACCATCACCGGCACCGGGGTCGCCGCGCCGGTCGACGTCGTCCGCGACACCTACGGCGTGCCGCACATCCGGGCCCGCTCGCTCGCCGACCTCGCGTTCGCCCAGGGCTACGTCATGGCCGGCGATCGCATCGAGCAGATGGACCTGTTCCGCCACTTCGCCGCCGGCCGCGTCGCCGAGCTGTTCGGCGCCCTCGACGCCGGCCAGATCGACGGCGACCTCGAGATGCGCCTGCACCGCTTCGAGACCGTCGCCGCCGAGACCTGGACCCAGCTGCAGGCCTCGACCGCGCCCGGCGACCAGGAGCTGGTGCTGGTGCTCGAGCGCTTCTCCGCCGGCGTCAACCGCGTCCTCGCCGAGCTGCGCGCCGGCGATCGCGTCCTCGATCCCGAGGTCCGCACCTTCTTCGACGCCGATCGCACCGCCGACTGGACCCCGGTCGACAGCCTGGTCATCGGCCGGCTGCAGGCGTTCTCGCTGTCGTACTCGAGCGCCGAGCTCGACGAGACCGACCTGCTCGAGCGCGCGGTCGCCGCCTTCGACGACGCCGATCCGCAGACGTCGCCCGACGCCGCCCGCCGCGCCGGCGCCTACCACGATCTGATCCCGCTGAAGCCGCTCGACCCGACCTCGACGCGCACCGGCTGGCCGACCACGACGCGGGCGCGCGGCGCGGCCGCGACTGGCGCGGCGGCGACCCGGGCCCGGCGCCCGGACGTCCCGCTCGACCTGCTGGCGCGGGTCCGCGCCACGATGACCCCGCGCGGCGCGCTGGCTCGCCTGCTCGATCCGCGCAACGGCTCCAACAACTGGGTCGTCGGCCCCAGCCTCACCGGCGGCGGCACCCTGCTCGCCAACGATCCGCACCTCGACTTCGCGTCGCCGTCGATCTTCTGGGCCAGCCACCTGTCGGTGGTCGCCAGCGACGCCGCCGCCAGCGACGGCGACCTCGACGTCGCCGGCATCACCTTCCCGGGCATCCCCGGCATCATCCTGGGCCACAACGGCCACGTCGCGTGGGGCGCCACCACCGTCAACCACGACGTCACCGACTACTACCTCGAGGACGTCGTGCCGTGCACCAGCGGCGGCGGCGACTGCGTCGTCTTCGACGGCGGCCAGGTGCCCATCGAGACCTGGGACGAGACCATCAAGGTCGGCGCGCTCGGCACGATCACCTCCGAGTACACCGTCACCTACGAGAACGTGCCGCATCACGGCCCGATCATCCCGACGATCGTCGACGGCGAGCTGGCGCCGCGCCCCGCCGGCCCGGCGGTGTCGGTGCGCTACACCGGCCACGAGCCGACCTACGAGTTCGCCGCGTTCCTCGGGCTGTGGCGCGCCACCGACGTCACCGAGGCCAAGGCCGCGTTCGATCGCTTCGGCTTCGGCGCCCAGAACTGGGTCCTCGCCGATGACGCCGGCCACATCGGCTGGACCAGCCAGGCCCACGTGCCGTGGCGGTCGGCGGGCTGCTTCACCTTCGATCCCGAGGACCCGACCGCCGGCGGCGTCGCGCCGTGGTGGATCGTCCCCGGCGACGGCAGCTGCGAGTGGGAGGGCTACATGGACGCCGCCTACCTGCCGCAGGAGGTCGACCCCGACCGCGGCTTCATCGCCACCGCCAACGGCGACCCGGTCGGCGCCACCGCCGACGGCAACCCGCTGAACGAGCCGGTGGTCGACGGCCACCTGCTGTACGTCGGCGCTCGCGACTACGACGTCGGCTACCGGGTCGGGCGGATCACGCGCCGGCTCGAGGCCGAGACCCCGGGCACCCTCGACGCCGACACGATGACGTCGATCCAGGCCGACGCGCACTCGAACCTGGGCGAGGTCCTGACCCCGCACCTGCGCGCCGCGATCGCCGCCTACCAGGAGGAGCTCGCGGCCGCCGGCAGCCACCCCGAGCTGACCGCGTTCGTCGCCGGCCTGAGCCAGGGCGCCCGCGATCGCATCGCCGCCGCCGACGCGCTGCTGGCGGCGTGGACCTTCGACACGCCGTCGGGGATCGGCGCCGCCGACGCCTCGACCGAGGGCCGCGACAGCGCCGCGACCGTGGTCTTCAACGCCTGGGCCGTGAAGTTCGTCGCGCTGGCGTTCGGCGACGAGGCCGCGGCGCTGGGCCGCGGCCCCGGCACCTGGCTGGCGCCGGTCGCGGTCGCCGCGCTCGATCACCCCGCCGACCTGGTCACCGGCGTCGCGCCCGAGACCGGCGAGGCGCTGCTGTGCGACGACTACGGCACCCCGGGCACGATCGAGAGCTGCACGTTGATGGCGCTGCGCGCGCTCGACAGCGCGCTGACCTGGGCGAGCGGCGCCGGCGGCCTCGCCGACGCCGATCCCGCGGCGTGGCGATGGGGCGAGGTCCACCGCCTGACCCTGGGCGCGCTGCTGCCGTCCGACGATCTGTCGGTGCCGCCGCCGGGCGAGCCCGACCCGGCGCTGCGCGGCGGCTACCCGCGCCACGGCGACAACTTCTCGGTCGACGCGTCGAGCCCCGGCCTGGGCGACCTCGACTTCACCTACAACCACGGCCCGGCGATGCGCCACGTCACGACGCTGGTCGCGGGCAGCGCGCCGCGCACGCTGCTGGCGATCCCCGGCGGCGAGCAGATGGACACCCGGTCGCCGCACTGGCGCGACCTGATGGACGACTACTGGTCGGTCAACGGCTACTTCGAGCTGCCGTGGACGATCGATCAGGTCCACGCCGCGCACGAGTCGCGGCTGCGCCTGGAGTAGCGACCGCGGCGCGCCGCGGCGCGGTCACGGATCGCGCGGCGGGTCGGGCCGGCGCGCGTGGGTGACGAACCCGCGCACCGCCGGCGCGGCGCAGGCGGGCGTGACGCGCGTCCGGCGCTCGGCCGGGGCGCGCGGGGGCGTCCGGCGGCCGGTCGCGACCGTCCGGTATCCGGACGACGCGACCGCGATCCGGACGGCGAGCACGGCGGGTCGCGGGGTTGCGCGCGGCCCGGCGTGTGCAACCGCGGGGTCGGCATGCTCGCCACCCTCACGTCCGCGACCCTGCTGGGGATCGACGCGCTGCCGGTCGACGTCGAGGTCGACGTCGGCATCGGCCTGCCCGGCTACCACGTGGTCGGCATGCCGACGCCCGCGGTCAAGGAGGGCGCGGTGCGGATCCGCGGCGCCCTCGGCCAGATCGGCCACGACCTGCCGCACAAGAAGATCACCGTCAACCTCGCGCCCGCCGACGTCCGCAAGGTCGGCTGCGCCTTCGACCTGCCGATCGCGCTCGGCGTGCTGATCGCCGACGGCCTGTACGAGCCGACCGTGGTCGACGGCCTGCTCGTGCTCGGCGAGCTCGGTCTCGACGGCTCGCTGCGGCGGATCCGCGGCGCGCTGGCCGCGGCGATGCTGGCGCGGCGGCGCGGCCTGCGCGGCGTGCTGCTGCCCGAGGCGTCGGCGGGCGAGGCCATCGTCGTCGAGGGCCTCGAGGTCTACGCCGCCGCGCACCTCGGCGAGGTCATCGCCGCGCTCGCCGGCGACGGCGCGCTGCGCCCGGCGCAGGCCCAGGCCCGGGCGCCGCGGCGCGCCGCCGCCCTCGACATGGCCGAGGTGCGCGGCCAGGGCGTCGCCCGCGCCGCCCTCGAGATCGCGGTCGCCGGCGGCCACAACCTGCTGCTCGCCGGCCCGCCCGGTATCGGCAAGACCATGCTGGCGCGCCGGGTCCCGACCATCCTGCCGCCGATGCGCCACGACGAGGCGCTCGAGACCACCAAGGTCTACTCCGCGGTCGGCCTGGCCGAGCGCGGGCTGATCGAGGACCGGCCGTTCCGCGCCCCCCACCACACCGTCAGCACCGCGGCGCTGCTGGGTGGCGGCAGCCCGCCGCGCCCCGGCGAGATCTCGCTGGCCCACAACGGCGTGCTGTTCCTCGACGAGCTGCCCGAGTTCTCGCGGGCCGCGATCGAGGGCCTGCGCCAGCCGCTCGAGGATCGCTGCGTGACGATCTCGCGCGCGCAGGGCACGGTGCGGCTGCCCAGCTCGTTCCTGCTGGTGGCGTCGGCGAACCCGTGCCCGTGCGGCTGGTACGGCGCGCGGGTCCGCCAGTGCACCTGCGGCATGGCCGCGATCGAGCGTTACCGCGGCCGGCTGTCGGGGCCGCTGCTCGATCGCATCGACCTGCAGGTCATGGTGCAGCCGGTCGAGCTGGCCGAGCTGCGCGCGGCGGCGCCCGCCGAGCCGTCGGCGGCGATCCGGGCCCGGGTCATCGAGGCGCGAGCCCGCCAGCAGGCGCGGCTGGCCAGCTTCGGGGTCCGCTGCAACGCCGAGATGCCGCCGGCGGTGATGCGCGCGACCTGCGCCCTCGACGCGGCCGCCGAGGCGACGCTCGCCGAGCTTCACGCCCGGCGCCAGGGCATGAGCGCGCGCACCGTCGACCGGCTGATCAAGGTGGCGCGCACGATCGCCGATCTCGGCGGCGACGACCGGATCGCGCGCGATCACCTACTCGAGGCCGCGCAGCACCGCGCCCTCGACAGCGAGCCCGTGGTGCCGGTCTCGCGCACCGCGCCGGCCGCGCCGGGCGCTACGGCGTCTGCGTCGCCCGCCCGCCGATCATGATCCGCACCGGGCCGAGCGCGGTGTCGTCGCCGCCCGACGTCGACAGCGCCTGGACGGACACGCCCGTGACCCCGGTCGCGAAGGTCCGGGTCCCGGCGGGCCCGTCGTCGCAGACCTCGGCGGAGAACCCGCCGCCGGCGGTCACGAGGACGTGCTCCGCTGGTCCTCCGGGGCTGCCGGCGCCGGTCTCCCAGGACACGTGGACGCCGGCGTCATCCTGGGTCAGCGCGGTGATCGCGACCGTCGGCCAGTCGAGCCCGTTGATCGGCACCGTGATGTCCTCGCCGCAGCCGCGCAGCAGCAGCTCCGCACCGTCGCCGCCGAGCAGGTCCGCGGCGATCGTGAACCTCGGGCCGAAGTCCCGTGACAGGTCGGTCGCGCTCACGATCGTGCCGTCCTGGCGGACGACCGAGACCTCGGTCAGGCAGCTGCCCGGCCAGGGCGCGCACGTGCACGACACCGCGTCGCTCCAGGTCGCGCAGCCGTCGGCCGGCGGCAGCACCCCAGCGGTGCACGTGCAGCCCTCGACCGGGCGCGCATAGACGTCGACCGCGCCGGGCCTGACGATCACGTCGACGCCCGCGGTGTTCGCCTGCGGCGTCGGATCGCCGTCGGGCGCGGCGGCGTCCACCGGATCGAACGGGTACGGCTCCTCGCACGCGGCGAGCGTCACCAGCACGGCGCTGGTCAACAGGATGGTTGCGACACGCATGCGTTCCTCCTCGGCCGAATCAAGCCTCGGCGCGACGCACGGGGCGCCGGCAGATCGTGGCAGGTCACGAGTCTCGACACCCCTCGTGCATCAGCACCCCTCGTGCCGTCCTCCGCCTGCTGATCCCGCGCAGTTGCCGCCGCCGACACCGCCCCGAGCCCGCCGATCGCGACGCTGATGTCATGGCCGTGCCCGTCCCGATGGCGGAGGGAAGTAGGATCGAGACATGGCCGATCCGACCGACGTCACCGCGATGATCAACGCCAACCTGGGTGGCTGGAACACCGCGATGGGGCTGCGCTTCGTCACGGCGTCCGCGGACGAGTGCGTCGGCGAGCTGGTGGTCGCGCCGCACCACCTGCAGCCCTACGGCATCGTTCACGGCGGCGTGCACTGCGGGATCATCGAGGCGGCGTGCTCGACCGGCGCCGCGCTCGCGGCGATGGCCCGCGGCCAGGCGGTGGTCGGGCTCGAGAACTCGACCTCGTTCGTCACCGCGGTCCGCGGCGGCACGCTGCGGGTCACCGCGCGACCGGTCACCCGCGGCCGGCGCAGCCAGCTGTGGGAGGCGGTCGTCACCAACGAGGACGGTCGCACCTGCGCCACTGGGCGGGTCCGGGTCCTGTGCCTCGAGGCCGGCGCCGATCTCGCCGGCCAGGCCGCGCCCGGCACCGCGAGCGCGGGCGGCTGACGCGCGCGGGAGCGACGTGCCGCAGGGCACGTCGACGTCATCGCGCCCTGAACGATTATTGACCTCAGGTCAATAGAAGCCGTATCCTCGCCGTCGATGACGTCCCGCAGGTCCACCCGTGCGTTCGCGTTCCTCCTCGCCCCGTTCGCGCTCGCCGCGCCGCTGGCCGCCTGCGGCGACGGCGGCAGCGCCGGCGACGACACCGTCGCCGACGCCAGCACGGCGCCGACGTACTACCGCGACATCAAGCCGATCATGGACGGCAAGTGCACGCAGTGCCACTTCGACGGTGGCATCGCGCCGTTCGCGCTGACCAGCTACGACGAAGCCAAGGCCCACGCCGCCGAGGCCAGCCTCGCGGTCGCCGCCGGGCTCATGCCGCCGTGGCCGCCCAACCCCGACTGCAACCAGTACTACGCCGACCGCAGCCTGTCGGCGGCGCAGAAGGAGCTCATCCAGGCCTGGTCGGCCGCCGGCGCGCCCGAGGGCGACGCCGCGCACCCCGGCGATCCCATCGACGTCGAGCGCACCGCGCTGACCCGCGTCGACGTCCGCATCGAGCCGCCTACCGACTTCACGCCGACGTTCACCGCCGAGGCGCCCGACCAGTACCGCTGCTTCGTCATCCCCTGGCCGGCCGATCACACCGCGACCGAGTACATCACCGGCTTCCGCGCCGTCCCCGGCGCCGCCGCCGAGGTCCACCACGTCATCGCGTACTACGCCGCGCCCGGCGACGTCGCCACCTACCAGCAGCTCGACGCCGACGAGCCCGGCGACGGCTACACCTGCTTCGGCGGCCCCGGCGGCCCGTCGCGCGGCGAGTGGCTGGGCGGCTGGGCGCCCGGCAGCGCCGGCAGCGACTACGAGCCCGGCACCGGCCTCAAGATCGAGCCCGGCGCCGCGGTGATCCTGCAGGTCCACTACAACGGCCTCAACGTCCTCGACACCGGCGCGCTGCCCGACCGCACCGCCGTCGAGTTCAAGGTCGACCCCACGGTCGAGCGCGAGGCGATGATCATGCCGTGGGCCAACCCGCAGTGGCTCGACAGCCAGAGCATGACGATCCCCGCCGGTGACGCCGACGTCATGCACGCGTTCCAGTTCGACCCCACGCCGTTCCTCACCGGCGGCCAGGGCTTCACGATCTACTCGCCGGGCCTGCACATGCACAACCTCGGGCGCCGCGCGACCGCGTCGATCGTCCGCGCCGGCGGCGCGTCGGAGTGCCTGCTGCAGATCGACGACTGGAACTTCCACTGGCAGGGCGGCTACGACCTGCGGACCCCGGTCCACTTCGCCCCCGGCGACCAGCTGCGCGTCGAGTGCCACTGGGACAACTCGGCCGAGAACCAGCCGATCATCGGCGGCCAGCAGCAGCCGCCGCACGACGTCTGGTGGGGCGACGGCACCACCGACGAGATGTGCCTGGCGACCTTCTACGTCGCCGTCGACAACCCGTAGCGCGCGGCCGCGCCGCCGCCGCGGGCGCGCGGCTCAGGGCGCGACCAGGTCGCCCAGCGGATCGTCGGCGGCGGGCGCGTCGATCGGCGCCGGCGCGTCGCCGTCGCCGACCGTGACCGCGTCCTTGCGCGCCGCGCCCGCCGGCGCGAACGTCAGCGGGTAGCGGATCACGAACACCGCGTCGGGATCCTCGGCCAGCGTGTAGGTCGGCACCGCGAGCTGGTACGCGGCGTCGGCGAGGCACCGGGTCAGCGTCTTCGACGCCGCGCTGCTCGAGGCCTGGACGTCGATGACCTCGCCCTGCGCGATCTGGATCTCCATCGCGACCCGCGCGCTGCGGTGGCCGCCGGCGCGCAGGCTGACCTGCTGGCACTGCCGCGCCGCCGGCACCAGCTGCGCGCCCAGCAGGTCCTGGCGGATCCGCCCGGCCGTGTCGATCTGGTAGCGCGCGCCCGGCGCCACGACCTCCTCGACCGCGACCTCCTCGGGCGCGGCGATCGCCGCCTCGCCGGGCGGCGGCATCCGCGAGAACGAGCCGCCCTTGGCGGCCAGCTCGTCGCGCGCCGCGGCCAGCTCGTCGCGGCCGTCGAGCGCGACCAGCGAGGTCGCGACCCCGACGACGCCGGCCCGGCGCTCGAGCCGGCTGCGCGCCCGCTCGTCGATCGCGCCGAGGTCGTCGACCACGCCCGGCGCCCGCCGCCACGCCGTCGCCGTCGCCAGCGCCGCGACCCGCGCCACCGCGTCCTTGCGCGCGGTCACGTCGCCGCCCGAGGTCGCGACCTCGACCCGGGTCGGCGTCTTGCCCTCGTACCAGCCGAAGCCGACCGCGCCGCCGCCGGCGTGCAGCGCCGGCGGCAGGTCGACGTCGACGTCGGTGGCGCCCGCGGTGACGCCGGCGACCACCCCGGTCGGCGGCGCCGCCAGCTCGCGCGCCAGGGTCGCCGCCCGGGTCGCGACCTCGCCGCGCCGCACCGCGACGACGTGGCCGCCGTGCGCCGCGACCAGCCGCGGGATCGGCGCGGCCTCGACATCGGGCAGCGCGCCGTCGTCGGCCGCGACCAGCACCGCCGACACGGTCACGTCCTCGGCGTCGACGCCGAGCGCGTCGTCGAGATCGACGCCGTCGATCCCGGCCGGCAGCATGCCGTCGCTGACGACGACGATCAGGTCGTGGCCGCCGTCGCCGTCGCCGCCGTCGCCGCTGCTGGCACGGCCGCCGTGGTCGTGCGCCAGCGCGTCGCGCGCCGCGGTCAGCGCGCCGCGCAGGTTGGCGCCGCCGCGCACCTCGGCGTCGCGGATCGCGGCGGCGATCGCGCGCCGTGCCTCGCCGGAGGTCGCCCGCGCGAACGCGTCGAGCACCGGCGTCGCCTCGCGGTCGAACAGCACCGCCTGCAGCCGCGCCGCCGGCAGCCCGAGCGCGAGCTTGTCGACCGCCGCGATCAGGGTGTCGCGGTCGGCGGCGCGCGACGGCGACACGTCGACCACGATCACGACCCGCTTGAAACGCGACGCCGCCGCCTCCTCGCGCGGCCGCAGCACCCCGACCGCCAGCGCGCCGCCGTGGTCGCCGAGCGGCGTCGCCGACCACGTCGCCACCGTCTTGGCCACCACCGGCCGGACGTCGATGTCGAGCGGCCCCGCCGGCGCGGTGACCTTCCACGCCTTGCTGCCCGGGCGGGTCGCGACCCGGACCCCGGCGACGTACAGGTCGCGCAGCTCCTTGACCCCCGCCGGCGGCGCCACCCGGATCGTCGCGGTCGCCGCCGCGAGGTCGTCGTCGTCGCCGCGGCCGGGCAGGCGCAGCGCCAGCCGGCCGTCGACCACCGTCACCGGCGCCACCCACGTCACCTCGGCGACCGTCGGCTTTCCCGTGCGCACCGGCCACACCCGCAGCTCGTACGCGACGTCCCGGGCGTCGTCGTCGCCGGCGTGCGCCGCGGGCGCGTCGCCGAGCCGGCGCACCAGGCCCAGATCCGGCACGGTGTCGAGCTTGTCGGCGTCGGGACCGACCGTGATCGCCGCGGCGGCGTCGACGACCACGCCGGCCTGCGGCTTGCCCCCGGGGGGCGTCACGGTGACCCCGACCACCGCCGCCCGCGGCGGCAGCGCGAACGCGTAGATCGCCTCGGCGTCGCCGGTGGCGACCAGCTCCTGCCGCATCGTCACCGTCGCCACGAAGCCCTCGAGCCGCACGTCGTAGCGGCACGACACCTCGTGGACCTCGCCGTCGCCCTCGGCGTCGAGCGTCGCGGCCCGCGCCGGCGGCGGCGTCGCCACGGTCGCGGCGGTCGCGGTCGCCGCGGCGAGGACGATCGAGGTCACGGGGGCCAGGGCGCGGCGCGGGGCGGGCATCGACTCCTCGACACCAGGTCCGCCCCCGGGTTGCGGTGACCCCGCCCCCGGCCCGACAATCGAGGCGTGGATCCCCAGAAGTCGCGTCCCCGGGTGGGCCTGGTGCTCTCCGGCGGTGGGTCCCGCGGCGCCTACGAGGCGGGCGTCATCCAGTACCTGCGCGAGGATCTGCCGAAGCGCCTGGGCCGCCACGTCCCGCTCGACGTCGTCACCGGCACCAGCGTCGGCGCCATCAACGCCACCTTCGTTGCCGCCACCAACGACGACCCGGTCGCGCAGTCGCGCCGGCTGGTCGCCGCCTGGCACGCGCTCCGCATCGAGCAGCTCATCGGGCTCAAGATGACCGACCTGATGCGCGCCGCCCGCCTGCTGGTCGGCGGCGACCCGCCGCCGCCGACCCCCGGCACCTACCGCTACGGCGGCCTGCTCGAGACCAGCGGCCTCGAGCGCTTCGTCGTCCAGGCCATCCCGTGGCGCAACATCGAGCGCAACCTGCGCGCCGGCCACGTCCACGCCCTGTCGATCTCGGCGACCCACGTCGGCACCGGCCACACCGTGGTCTACGTGTCGAGCCGCGAGCCGGTGCCGCCCGGCGGCTGGAGCCGCGATCCGTTCATCGAGCACCGCACCGCCCGCATCGGGCCGCGTCACGTCCTGGCCTCGGCGGCGATCCCGATGCTGTTCCCGGCGGTCAAGATCGGCGCCGACTTCTACACCGACGGCGGCCTGCGCCAGAACACGCCGATGTCGCCGGCGCTGCGCCTCGGCGCCGATCGGGTCCTGGTGGTGTCGCTGCGCCACGTCGCCAGCGAGAGCGAGGCGCTGCAGCGCGAGCGCACCGCCGCGTACCCCAAGCCGCTGTTCCTGATGGGCAAGGCGCTCAACGCGCTGCTGCTCGACCGCACCGACTACGACCTCGACCGCATGCAGCGGCTCAACGCGATCCTGCGCGCCGGCGAGACCGCGTTCGGGCCGTCGTTCATGGAGGTCATGAACACCGAGCTGCGGCGGCTGCGCGGCGCGCCGCTGCGCGTGATCGAGGCGGTCCACGTCCGGCCGTCGCTCGACATCGGCTCGCTGGCCGCCGAGTTCGTCGCCCAGGGCCGCGCCCTGGTCGAGGGCCGGGTGGCGCGGCGGCTGCTGCGCCGGCTCGGCGCCGGCGAGGCCTCGCACGAGAGCGACCTGCTGTCGTACCTGCTGTTCGACGGCAACTGGGCGCGCGAGCTGATCGCGCTGGGCCGCGCCGACGCCGCCCGCCTCGAGGACGAGCTGGTCCGCTTCTTCACGTTCGACGAGGACGCCTCGTGAGGGCGCGATGAGCGATCTGCCCGACGAGGGCAAGAGCCGCAACATCGGGGTGCTGCGCCGGCTGATCGGGCTGGTGCGCCCGCACCTGGGCCGCTTCGCGCTCGCGGTCGCGACCCTGCTCGCCGCCTCGGGGCTGTCGCTGGTCTACCCGATGGCGGCCAAGTACGCGATCGACGTCGGCATGTCGAGCAAGAGCTCGGTCGAGCTCGACCGGATCGTGCTCGGGCTGCTGGCGCTGTTCGTCTTCCACTCCGGCCTGGTCTGGGTCCGCCACTACTCGATGAGCTGGCTCGGCGAGCGCGTCGTCGCCGATCTGCGCGCGCTGGTCGTCGACCGGGTCCTGCTGCTACCGATGGCGTGGTTCCACGAGCGCCGCACCGGCGAGCTGGTCGGGCGCCTCGCCTCCGACGTCACCACCGTCGAGAACACCGTCGGCAGCGAGCTCAGCCAGGCGCTGCGCAACGGCGTCCAGCTGATCGGCGGCCTGTCGCTGCTCCTGTGGGTCGACTGGCGGCTGACCGCGATGATGCTGCTGGTGATCCCGCCGCTGTTGCTGATCACGCTGTGGTTCGGCCGCGAGATCCGGCTGATGAGCAAGCGGGTCCAGGACGAGATGGCGCAGGTCTCCGGCCACATCCAGGAGTCGATCGGCGCGATCCAGACCGTCCAGGCGTTCGTCCGCGAGCCGCGCGAGGGCCGGCGCTACCGCGACGGCGTCGAGCGCATCTTCCAGGAGACGCTGCGCATGGTGCGGTGGCGGGCGTCGTTCTTCGCCGGCGCGATGGGCGCCGGCTACCTCGCGGTGGCGGCGATGATCTGGCTGGGCGGCCGCGCGCTGATCCGCGGCGACCTCAGCTCCGGCGAGCTGACCGCGTTCTTCCTCTACACGTTCATGGTCGCGGGCGCGCTCGCCGACCTGGCCGGGCTGTGGAGCGCGCTGCAGCGGGCCGCCGGCGCCACCGAGCGGCTGTTCGCGATCATCGACACCACCCCGGAGATCCGCGATCCCGAGGCGCCGGTGCCGCTGCCGCCCGGCGGCGGCGCGCTCGAGCTGCGCGGCGTGACGTTCACCTACGCGTCGCGGCCGACCCAGCCGGTGCTCGAGCACGTCGACCTCACGGTCGCGCCCGGCCAGGTGATCGCGCTGGTCGGGCCGTCGGGCGCCGGCAAGTCGACGATCCTGTCGCTCTTGTTCCGCTTCTACGACGTCACCGGCGGCGAGGTCCGGCTCGAGGGCGTCGACGTCCGCCGCCTCCGCCTCGCCGAGCTGCGCCGCGCGATGGCGCTGGTGGCCCAGGAGCCGGTGCTGTTCTCGGGGACGATCCGCGACAACATCGCGTACGGCCGCGACGACGCCACCCAGGCCCAGGTCGAGCGCGCGGCGCGCGACGCCAACGCCCACGACTTCGTCACGTCGTTCCCCGACGGCTACGACACCGTCATCGGCGAGCGCGGGGTCAAGCTGTCGGGCGGCCAGAAGCAGCGCATCGCGATCGCGCGGGCGCTGCTCGCCGACCCGCGGGTGCTAGTCCTCGACGAGGCGACCAGCAACCTCGACTCCGAGAGCGAGGCCCAGGTCCAGCAGGCGCTGGCCCGCCTGATGAAGGGCCGCACCACGGTCGTGGTCGCGCACCGGCTCAGCACGGTCCGCGACGCCGACCGCATCCTGGTCATCGACCACGGCCGCGTCGTCGAGCAGGGGCGCCACGCCGAGCTGATGGCGCAGGCCGGCGTCTACCGGCGCCTGGTCGAGCACCAGGTCATCGCCGACGAGCCGGCGCCCGAGCTCGCGGCGGCAGGCGCGGCGGTGCCCGGCCCGACGCCGACGCCGACGCCGACGCCGGGGGAGCCGTCGTGATCCGCTGGTGCAGCTACTGCCAGGCGTTCTGCGACGAGCAGCCGCCGTACCACGACCTGGCGCTGTCGCACGTCATCTGTCCGGCGTGCGAGGTGCGGCTCGAGCGGGACGAGCAGCTCATCGCCGAGACCGAGGCGCCGCGGCTCTTGATGAAGCAGATCTTCCGGGCCGCGGCGCGCGGCGACGCCGCGGCGATCGATCCGCTGCTCGCCGGCGCCACCGCGCTCGGCCTGACCACGGCGTCGCTGCTGCTCGGCGTGCTGCAGCCGCTGTTGCACCGGACCGGCCGGCGCTGGCAGGCCGGCGCGATCGCCGTCGCCGACGAGCACCAGATCACCGCCTGGTGCGAGCGCGCGTTCGCGCGCCTGCCGGTCGCGCCGCCCCCGCCGCGCGCGCCGCTCGACCTGCTGCTGCTGGTCGCGCCCGGCAACACCCACACGCTGGGGCCACGGTTCGCGGCCACGGCGCTCCGGGAGCGCGGCCTGCGGGTCCACGCCATCGTGCCGGAGCTCCCCATCGACGACGTCGTCGACGAGGTCGTGCGGCTGCGACCGGCGATCGTCGGCATGTCGTGCGCGACCACGGCGGTGGTGCCAGACGCGGTGGCGCAGCTCACCACCCTGCGCGCGCGGCTCGGCGCCGCCGCGCCGCGCGTGCTGCTCGGCGGCATGGCCGCGCGCCAGGCCACGCCGCCGCCGGCGGTCGACGGCGTCCCCTGGATCGCCACCGTGGGCCAGGCGGAGGCCGCGATCCGCGCCGGCGCGGGCCCCGCACCCGACGCGTCGTGATCGGGCTCGCGCGCGGCCGGGCGCCGGCGCGCGGGTGTTGAGCCGGCCTCGGGCGTAGAGTCGTCGGCCATGGCCGTCACCACCGAGACCCTCGCGCTGCCGGGCGGGCGGTTCCAGCTGCTGCGCGCCGGCGGCGCCGCGTCGCCGCGCCCGCTGGTGATCGTGCTGCACGGCTTCCCCGATCACCCGCCGACGTTCGTCCCCGTGATCGAGGCGCTGGCCGCCGCCGGCCACGACGTCGTCGCGCCGTGGCTACGCGGCTACGCACCGTCGGAGCCGCGCGGGCCGTTCCACGTCGAGCGCCTCGCCGCCGACGTCCTCGAGCTGGCCGACGCGCTCGGCCGCGACCGCTTCTGCCTGCTCGGCCACGACTGGGGCGCGGTCATCACCTACGCGACCTGCGCGCTGGCGCCCGAGCGGGTGCGCGCCGCGGTGACGATGGCGGTGCCGCACCCGCTGGCGTTCGTGCGGTCGCTGACGCGGAGCCTGCAGCTGTGGCGGAGCTGGTACATGCTGTTCTTCCAGCTGCCCGGCGCGCCGGCGATCGCGCGGGCCCGCGACCTGGCGCTGATCGATCGGCTGTGGCGGCGGTGGTCGCCGGGCTACACGCTGCCCGCCGCCGACCGCGCCGCGCTGCACGCGTGCCTGGCGGCGAGCTGGCCGGCGCCGATCGAGTACTATCGGGCCCAGGTGCGGCCGCTGCGTGAGGCGGCGGCGCGGTTCGCGCCCGAGGCGCCGGCGCGGCAGCCGCTGGTGACGCCGCTGTGCCACCTGCAGGGCGCCGACGACGGCTGCGTCGCGCCGGCGGCCGGCGCCGGCCAGGAGCGCTGGTTCGCCGGCCCGTTCACGTCCGAGGTGGTGTCGCGCGCCGGCCACTTCCTGCAGCTCGAGGCGCCGGAGCGGGTCGTCGCCCAGGCGCTGGCCTGGTTCGGCGAGCACGCGCCGGCGTAGCCGGCGGTCAGCGCTGACGTCGGCGGCGACCGGCGCGGCTCAGGTCGGGTCGCCGAGGTAGCCGCGCCGGGCCTGGTCGCGCTCGATCGAGCGGAACAGCGCGCCGAAGTTGCCCTCGCCGAACGACAGGTGGTTCTTGCGCTGGATGATCTCGACGAAGATCGGCCCGATCAGGTTGCGGGTGAAGATCTGCAGCAGGTAGCCGTCGTCGTCGCCGTCGATCAGGACGTTGCGGCGGTGCAGCTCGGCGCGATCCTCGGTGACGCCCGGCACCCGGTCGAAGACGCTGCCGTAGTAGTCGTCGTCGATGTCGAGGGTCTCGATGCCGCTGCCGTCGAGGGCGCGCAGCGACGCCAGGATGTCCTCGGTGAGGAACGCCAGGTGCTGGATGCCCGGGCCCTGGTACTCCTCGAGGTACTCGTTGATCTGGCTCTTGGCCTCGGTGCCCTCGTTGATCGGGATGCAGAACTTGCCGCACGGCGACCGCAGCGCGTACGAGGTCAGGCCGGTCCGGGCGCCGCGGATGTCGAAGTAGCGGACCTCGGTGAAGCCGAAGACGTCCTTGTAGAACGCGGCCCACGTCGCCATCGTGCCGCGCTCGACGTTGTTGGTCAGGTGATCGATCGCGAGGAAGCCCTTGTCGGCGACGTGGATCGCCTGCGGGTGGGGCACGAAGCCGAGGCGGCGCCAGTGCACGGCGTTGCGCCAGCCGTCGATCAGGTAGATCAGGCTGTCGCCGATCCCGGCCAGCGCCGGCACCGGCTCGCTGCCGCTGGCCAGCTCGCCGTCGACCGCGCGGGCGCCGCGCGCCTCGGCGATCTGCACCGCGGCGTCGGCGTCGAGGCAGCGCCAGCCCATCGAGACGATCGACGGCCCGTGCAGGCGCGCGAACCGGCCGGCGTGGCCGTCGGGGTCGCGCGACAGGAGGAACTTGATGTCGTGCTGCTCGTAGAGGTCGACCGGTCGCTCGGCGTGGCGCATCGTGCGCGAGAAGCCGAAGGCGAGCAGCAGCCGGTGCAGCATCTCGGGATCGGGGCCAGCGACCTCGACGAAGTCGATGCCGTCGAGGCCGAGCGGGTTGGTCTTGGGATCGAGGGCCATGGGTCAGCGCTCCTGCCAGCTCTGCCAGTAGTCGGGACGCTCGACGACGGCGGCGCCGGGGCCCGCGTGCAGCGCGTGGCGGGTGTCGAGCATGATCGCGATCTCCTCGGTCCGGGTCGCGTCGCGCGCGCGCTCGGCGGCGCGGCCCTGCGGGCCGTGGTGGATGCCCTGCGGGTGGAACGTCAGCATGCCGGGCGCGATGCCGGCGCGGCTGAAGAACTCGCCCTGGTGGTAGAACAGGACCTCGTCGTAGTCGATGTTCGAGTGATAGAAGGGGACCTTGAGGGCGCGGGGGTCGCCGGTCTCGAGGCCGCGCGGCAGGAAGCTGCACACCACCGCGTCGCGCATGACGAACGTGGTGTGCGCCGACGGCGGCAGGTGGTAGCGCTCGCTCATCACCGGGCGGATGTCGCGGACGTCGAGGCGCATCGGCGCCAGCGTGCCCTTCCAGCCGACGACGTCGAGCGGGCAGTGCGGGTAGAAGACCCGGGTCAGGGCGCCGCCGCGCTGGATCGCGACCTGCCACTCGCCGCGCGGGTCGGGGCCGAGCGTCGAGTCCTCGGGCGACGGCACCTCGATCACCGCGGGGTCGAACAGCGCGTGCTGGCCGAGCATGCCCTTGTCGGGGAACCGGATCTCTGACGACGCCTCGACGATCAACAGCTGCGTGGTCGAGGTCGGCGCCAGGCGGTGGGCGGTGCCGCGCGGGATCAAGAGGTACTGGCCGTCGCGGTAGGCCAGCGGCCCGAAGTCGGTCTCGAGCCGGCCGGCGCCGGCGTGGACGAACAGCAGCTCGTCGGCGTCGGCGTTGCGGAAGTAGTAGGGCATCGGCGACGACACCGTCGCGAAGCGGAGCCGGACGTCGTCGTTGCCGAGCACGAGGTGGCGGCTGGCCAGGTAGTCGTCGGCCGCGACCAGCTCGCGCAGGTCGTAGGCCCGGGGCCGCAGCGGGCCCTCGATCCGGGTCCAGCCGACCGGCGCGTGGCGGCGGTAGAGGTGGGCGTAGCGGCCGAAGAAGCCGTCCCGCGCGTACTCCTCCTCGACGGTGCCGTCGGGGACGGCGACGTGGGCCTGGGCCGCGACCCGGCCGCGGACGTAGGGGATGTCCATGGCGGAACCGTGGCGTGGTCCGGCGCGCCAGAGAAAGCACAAAGTTTCGGGATAGAATGTCAGGCGTGTCGACAATCAACGTGACCCTCGAGCAGGCCCGGACGCTCGACGCGCTCGACCGCCACGGCACCCTGCAGCGGGCGGCGGCGGCGCTGCGCAAGGGCCACACCGCGGTCATGTACGCGCTGCGCCAGCTCGAGACCCAGACCGGGCTGACCCTGCTCGATCGCCGCGGCTACCGGCTGCGGCTGACCGTCGCCGGCCGGCGCGTCCTCGAGCACTGCCGCGCCCTGCTCGCCGCCGAGGCCGAGCTGGTGGCGGCGTGCCACCAGATGCGGACCGGCTGGGAGCCGGCGCTGCGGGTGGTCTACGACGGCATCGTCCCCGACCGCGCCCTGCTGCGGGTGGTCGGCGAGCTGGTCGCCGAGCAGGCGCCGACCCACGTCCACGTCTCGGCCGAGTTCCTCGGCGGCGTCGAGGCCGCGTTCGCGCGCGACGAGGCCGACCTGATGATCGCGGTGCTGCCGGTGACGTCGGCGACCGCCGGCGACCGCCTGGTCGCGACCCGGCTGCCCGCGCTCGACGCCCACCTGGTGGCGCACCGCGGCCACCCGCTCTGCCGGCGCGACGGCGCGCTCGACGACGACGACCTCGCGGCGCACGTGCTGATCACGGTGCGCGGCGGTGACCCGCGCCTCGAGCTGCCCACCGGCGCGATCGAGCGCCGCGCCACCGTCGACCTCAACGACTTCCACGCCAAGCGCGCCGCGATCCTCGCCGGCATCGGCTTCGGCTGGCTGCCCGATCACCTGTGCGCCGACGAGCTGCGCCGCGGCACGCTGCGGCCGCTGCGCTACCGGCGCGGCCACCGCCACAGCTTCGCGCCGCGCCTGTACCACCGCGCCGGCGTCCGCCTGGGCCCCGCGGCCCGACGCGTCGTCGAGGCGCTCCAGGCCGGCGCGTGAGCGTCCGACGCGACGTCGAGCGGGGCGCCGCCGATCCGGGGCGGGGCGTCCTGGGGCGGGCACCGGTGCGCCGCCGAGACCGCACCGATCCACGCCCTCTCGACTACGCCCTCGCGGCTGCGCCGCTCGGGCTCCGCTCGAGGTGAGCGAACCATGTCGACCAGGCGACCTGACCCGGTTCGTCTTGCGGCAAATCTCCGACGGCCGTCGGTCGAGCGCTCGGGGTGAGCGGCGCGCGGCGCGCAGCCGGTCCGCGCGGCCGATCAGTGTCCGCCGCCGTGTCCGCCGCCCGGACCACCGCCGCCGCCGCCGCCCCAGTCGCCACCGCCGCCCTGATCGGCGTCGGGGGGCGTCGGTGCGGCGTCGGGGGGCGTCGGCGCGGCGTCGGGCGTGGGCGTGGGCGCCTCGGCGTCGGCGCCCGGGTCGCCGGCGCCGGCGTCGACGTCGACGCCGGGCGGGTCGCTCATGGCGGCGCCGCCGGGATCGAAGGCGCACCCCGACAGCGCCGCCGTGACCAGGAACGTGAACAGCGCGAGCCGCATCGTGACCTCCTCGCCCCCCAGCGCTTGCATCCGCCGATCCGATCCAGCACGCAACCGGTGTCGGCGCGCTTACCGACGATGCACCGGCGCCCCGCGCAACTACCGCGCGCGCGTGAGGTCCGCCGCCTCACCTGGGGCGCGTTGCCCCGGTGCGACGCCCGCCCACAGGTGCGCCCGGCGCCCGGCGCCCGCGCCGGATCAGCCGCCCGCGCCCGTATCCGCGCCCGCGCCGTCGCCGTCCGGGTGGACCCGGAACACCGGCTCGGGGTGGGTGAAGCCCTTGAGCGACAGCTCGCCGAACTCCTCGACGCCGTCGGCGTCGCCGAGCAGCGCGCGGGTGCGGCCGTCGATCAGGATGCCGCCCGGCGGCGCCAGCGGCTCGAGCCGGGCCGCCCGGTTCACGGGCACGCCGACCGCGGTGTAGTCGGCGCGGTGCGCGGCGCCGAACGTGCCGACGGTGGCGACCCCGGAGCCGATGCCGATCCGGATCGCCAGGCTGCCGGCGCCCAGCGCCGCGAGCTCGTCGTGCAGCTCGCCGAGGCGGCGCTGGATCTCGCGCGCCATCGCGACGCAGCGCCGGGCCTGATCGGCCTCGCCGGTGGCGCGCGGCGCGCCGAAGACGATCATCACGGCGTCGCCGATGAACTTGTCGACGGTGCCGCCGTGGCGGAACGCGATCTGGGTGACCTCGTCGAAGTAGCGGTTGATCACCGTCGCCAGGTCTTCGGGGGGCAGCCGCTCGACCAGGCCGGTGAAGCCGCGCAGGTCGCAGAAGAAGACGGTGATCGGCCGGCGATCGCGCTGCGCCGCCGGATCCTCGTCGGCGGCCAGCAGCTCGTCGACCAGCTGCGGCGCCAGGTAGCGGCGCAGGCGCCGGGTGCGCACCAGCTGCGCGACCTGGGTCGCGACCCGGTCCTCGAGCTCGCCGTTGAGCGTGCGCAGCTCGTGCTCGCTGGTGCGGTAGCGGTTGGCGGCGTAGGCCGCCATCGTGAACGCGCCGCCGATGACGACGGCGCGCCACAAGACGACCGCGGCGGCGCGGCCGGCGTCGTCCATCAGGTAGGCCTCGGGCAGCGGGCTGCGATCGGGCAGCGCGCCGGCGACCCGCAGCACCCCGAACAGGGCGTCGAACGTGGTCGCGCTGAGGAAGGTCCAGGCGCCGAGCCGGCCGCCCAGGTACAGCCGGACGCCGCCGACCAGGATCGTCGCGAAGCCGAGGTTCATCGTCGTCGCGATCCCGCCGATCATCCAGCTCGACGGCGCCACCGTCCACGCCCACGCCGCCAGCACGATCAGCAGCCGGCCGCGCACCGCGGGCAGCTCGCAGCTCGATCGCAGCAGCGTCACCAGCGCCGCGAGCATGACCGCGTGACCCGGCAGGTTCCACGCCAGGAACACCTCGTAGACCGCGGCGTCGCCCTTGGGGCCCAGCGCGAACCGGGTCGCGATGTTGCCGGACACCAGCACCGCGTCGAGCACCAGCGCCATCCACGCCACGCGCCGCAGCGCCGCCGGATCCACCGGCTCGGGCACCCCCGGATCCACCAGGCGGGTCAGCGCCCTCGGCAGCATCCCCTCCATGCTACGCGGTCGCCGCGGTCCGGCGCGCCGGACGTGACCCAGATCGTCGAGGCGACCGCTCCGGCACCCCCACCGGCCACCTGACGGCCCGGATGTGGCAGAACCGGGACGTGGCCCCGTCCTACAAGGTGCTGTGCGTCGCGGGCGCCCGGCCCAACTTCGTCAAGATCGCGCCGCTGTTGCGCGCGCTGCGGTCGCGCCCTCACGTCGCCGCGCCGCTGGTCCACACCGGCCAGCACTACGACCGCGCGCTGTCGCAGGTCTTCTTCGATCAGCTCGGGATCCCGGCGCCCGACCTGTCGCTCGACGTCGGCTCCGCCAGCCACGCCCAGCAGACCGCCGAGATCATCAAGCGCTTCGAGCCGGTCGCGATCGCCGAGCAGCCCGACGCGGTGCTCGTCGTCGGCGACGTCAACTCGACGATCGGCTGCGCGCTGGTGGCCTCGAAGCTCGAGCTCGACCACGCGCTGCCGTGGGCCGGGCCGGCGCGGCGACGGCCGCTGGTCATCCACGTCGAGGCCGGGCTGCGCAGCTTCGACGACGGCATGCCCGAGGAGATCAACCGCAAGCTCACCGACGTGATCTCCGATCTGCTGTTCGCGTCGGAGCCGTCCGCGGTCACCAACCTGCGCGCCGAGGGCATCCCCGACGAGCGGGTGCACCTGGTCGGCAACGTCATGATCGACACGCTGCTCGCCGCCCGCGAGCGCGCGCTCGCGACCGACGTCGTCACCCGGCTCGGCCTGACCCCGGGGGGCTACGGCCTGGTCACGCTGCACCGCCCCAGCAACGTCGACGATCCGCGGCAGCTCGCCGAGCTGCTCGCCGTGCTCGACGACGTCGCCGCCGAGGTGCCGCTGGTGTTCCCGATTCACCCGCGGACCCGGGCCCGCATGGAGGCCGGCGGGGTGCGGCCGTTTGGCGCACGCTGGCAGCTGATCGATCCGGTCGGCTACCTCGAGTTCCTGCACCTGCAGAGCGCGGCGCGACTGGTGCTCACCGACTCTGGTGGCATCCAGGAGGAGACCACGATCCTCGGCGTGCGGTGCCTCACCCTGCGCGACAGCACCGAGCGCCCTGCGACCATCACCGATGGCACCAACCTGCTCGCGGGCACGCGGCGCGAGACCATCTGGCCGGCGTTCCAGCAGGCGATGCGCGAACCGTGTTCAGACCGCCGTCCCGCGCTGTGGGACGGTCAGGCCGCCGAGCGCATCGCCGCCGCGATCGACCGCACACTCGCGCAGTGAGACTCGGCCTGGGAGTGTACCTCGACCCGCCCGTATGATACGAAATATCAAATGCTAGCCTATGACCCTGCAACGTTGAGCGAGCCGGGGGCATCGACCCCTCGAGCGCTCACGAGCCGCGCTGTATGACGAGCCTGCTGCAGGCCGTCATCATCCCCATCGTCCTTCTGCTCACCGCCGGTCGCCTGGCCACCTGGCTGCTCCGGTCGCGTCGCGAGGATGATCCGGGGACCGATGCGACCCCGACGGTCACGGTCGTCACGCCCATGTTCAACGAGGGCGCGAGCATCCGCCGGACCATCCGCAGCATCCTGGCCCAGGATTACCCCGCCGATCGCCTGCGGCTGATCGTCGTCGACGATTGCTCGACCGACGACAGCTACGACCACGCCATCGACGAGGCCCGCGGCGACGCCCGGGTCCGGGTCCTGCGCAACGAGATCAACCAGGGCAAGCGCGCCTCGATCAACCGCGCGGTCCGCGAGACCGACAGCGAGATCATCGTCTCGGTCGACTCCGACGTCGAGCTCGAGCCCGACGCGATCCGCCACCTGCTGCGCCGCTTCACCAGCCCGCGCATCGCCGCCGTCGGCGGCCGGGTCGACATCCGCAACAAGCGGGTCAACTGGCTGACCCGCATGCAGGCGGCCAAGTACTACTACGACTACCACGTGCTCAAGACGCTCGAGCGCGAGTTCGCCAGCGTGATGTGCCTGTCGGGCTGCCTCACCGCGTACCGCCGCCACGTCCTGGTCGAGCTGTCGCCGATCCTCGAGACCCGCAACATCCTCGGCGTGCCCATCAAGTACGGCGAGGACCGGTTCCTGACCCGGCAGATCGTCAAGGCCGGCTACCAGACGACGATGACGATGGACGCGGTGTGCCGCACCGACGCCTCCGAGGGGCTGTCCACCTACTTCGCCCAGCAGCTGCGCTGGCGTCGCTCCAACATCGTCGACTACATCGGCGGGCTGTCGCACGTGTGGAAGATCCACCCGGTGGTCGCCGTCCACTTCTACTCGCTGTTCCTGATGGTCCTGGCCTACCCGGTGCTGGTGGTCTACTCGCTGTTCAGCGGCCACTTCTGGCCGCTGATGGTGGGCCACCTGTGGGTCGTGGCCATGCTCGGCGTCGGCTACCGCGTCATGACCCGCAAGCTGCCCGCGCACCAGCGCGTGTCCGCGGCCGCGATGCTGCCGATGGCGCTGGTCGCCCCGGTGACCTACGCGATCCTGACGCCGCTGGCGCTGCTCACCCTCGACTCGCGCGCGTGGGAGACCCGCGGCCACCAGGCGCCCGCCGACGAGGCCGCCGAGGCGCCGGCGCCGGCGCCGGCGCTGCAGCCGGTGCTGCGGGTCCGCCGTGGCGGCGTCGCCGAGGCCGCCGAGGCCACGCTGACGTCGATCCACATCGACTCGCTCCCGTGAGGGCGCCGTGAACGAGGACCGCATCTGGGAGATGTACTTCTCCAGCGTCTACCAGGACGCGACGCGGACCGCGTGCCGCAACCGGATCGCCTGGTTCCTCGACAACGCGCACGGTGACGTCCTCGATCTCGGCTGCAGCCAGGGGCTGCTGCCGATCCTGCTGGCCCGCCAGGGCGTCACCGTCGTCGGCGTCGACATCGAGGAGCCGTCGCTGGCGTTCGCGCGGGCGCGCCTCGCCGACGAGCCCCCCGAGGTCCAGGCCCGGGTCGAGCTCGTCCTCGCCGACGCCCGGACCTGGGATCCAGGGCGTCGCTTCGACACCGTCATCCTCGGCGAGGTGCTCGAGCACCTGCCCGATCCGGCCGCGCTGGTCGCCGCGGCCGCGCGCCTCGTCGTCGACGGCGGGCGCCTGCTGGTCACCGTCCCGATGGGCTGGCTCGAGCACCGCGATCACCGCCAGGAGTTCCTGCCGGCGTCGCTGGTCGCGCTGCTGACCCCGACGTTCGGCATCGAGACGCTCGACGTCGTCGACGACAAGCTCCGCGTCCGCGCGATCGCCGGCGCCGCCAGCCGCGCCGACGTCGTCGCGCCCGACCGCCTGGCCGGCCTGGTCGCGGCCACCCTGCTCGACCTCCAGCACCGCCGCGCCGGCGACGACGCCCGCGACCGGCTGCGCGTCACGACCGAGCGCCTCGAGCGCCAGAAGCAGGCCCACGACCGCGCGGTCGCCCGGCTCGAGGCCCAGGTCAAGCAGCTCAAGGGCAAGGTCGAGCGGCTGGCCGCCGACAAGAAGCGGCTGCGCGAGTCGGGCAGCTACCAGCTCGGCTCGCTGCTGGTCGGCGCCGGGCTGCGGCCGCGCACCGCGCTGCGCCTGCCGCAGCGGCTCGCCACCCTGGGCTGGAAGCAGCTGCGCGCGGCGCGGGGCGGCAAGGTCGCCGGCGCGCCCGGCGCGCCCCGCCCGGCGGGCTCGGCGCGGGACGTCTACGCCGGGACGTTCCGGGTCGCGCTGCCCGGCGCCCGCCCGGTGACCGCGCCCATCGACGATCGCGTCCTGCACGTCCTCGAGTACAGCCTGCCGCACACCCAGAACGGCTACACGCTGCGCAGCTTCAACATCGTCCAGGCGCAGCGCCAGCTGGGCTGGGATCCGGTGGTCGTGACCCGGCCGGGCTTCCCCGACGTCGACACCGCCGCCGGCCCCGAGACCGTCGCCGGCTCGCCGCACTACCGGCTCAGCGGCAAGCAGCTCGATGGCCACGCCCAGGACCTGCCGCGCTACATCGAGGCGTTCGCCGCCCAGGCCGCGCCGATCGTCGCCGAGCTGCGACCGTCGATCGTCCACGCCGCGTCCAACTTCCGCAACGCGTACCCGGCGCTCGAGCTGGCGCGCACCTTCCGCCTGCCGTGCGTCTACGAGGTCCGCGGCCTGTGGGAGGAGACCCGGGTCGCCAACGGCACGCTCAAGCGCTCGGACGCCCGCTACGACGAGCTGGTCCGGGTCGAGACCTACTGCGCGCGCCAGGCCGACGCGGTCGTCACGCTGGGCTCGGCGATGAAGGCCGCGCTGGTCCAGCGCGGCGTGCCGGCCGACAAGATCTTCCTCGTGCCCAACGCGGTCGAGGCCCCGGCCGAGCTGCCCGCGCCGCGACCCGAGCTGCTCGACGAGCTCGGCCTGACCGGGCGCTTCGTCGTGTCGTACATCGGCTCGGTCACGCCGCTCGAGTCGCTGCACGTCCTGATCGACGCGATCTCGATCATCGCGCGCCGCCGCCGCGACGTCGCCGCGCTGATCATCGGCGACGGCGCCGCGCTCGAGGCGCTGCGCGCCCGGGTCGACGAGCTGGGGATCGGCGACAGCGTCCGCTTCACCGGCGCGGTGCCGCACGCCGAGATCCGCGACTACTACGGCATCACCGGCGCGGTGGCGTGCACCCGCGGCCACGACCTGGTGTGCTCGGTGGTGACCCCGCTCAAGCCGTACGAGGCCATGGCCTACGCCAGGCCGGTCGTGGTCTCCGACATCCCGGCGCTGCGCGAGATGGTCGAGGACCGCGTCACCGGCCGCCTGGTCCGCGCCGAGGACCCGGTGGCGCTGGCCCGCGTCCTCGAGGAGCTGGCCGACGATCCCGACGAGCGCCGCGCCCTCGGCGCCCGCGCGGCCGCGTGGGTCCGCGAGCACCGCACCTGGCAGCGGGTCGCCGACGGCTACCGGCCCGCCTACGCCTACGCCCGCGACGCGTTCGCGCGACGCACCCAGGAGCGGCCATGAGCCCGGACTTCGCCGACGCCACCGAGGCGGACGTGCCCGACGCCGCCGGCGCCGGCGCCGCGTCGTCGACCCACGGCGCCGCGGCCACCGACGATCGCGCGGGCCTGCGCGAGGTCAACCCGCGGATCCCGCTGCTGGCCGGCCCGCGCGCCATGCTGCGCAGCCTGTGGACCCATCGCAGCCTGGCCAGCAACTTCATCGGCCGCGACATCCGGCTCAAGTACCGCGACTCGGCGCTGGGCTACGTGTGGTCGCTGCTCGAGCCGCTGATGCTGTCGGCGGTCTACTACTTCCTCTACGTCGTCCTCGCCGGCGTGCCCAACAAGCGGCACCCGCTGTGGATCATCCTCGGCGTCATCACCTGGCAGTTCTTCGCCAAGGCGCTCAACGGCACGCTGACCTGTCTCACCAAGAACGAGACGATGATCAAGCAGGTCTACTTCCCGCGCGAGCTGTTCGCGCTCACCACCGTGGGCTCGCAGCTCATGATGGCGATGCTGAGCCTGCTGGTCGCGATCCCGCTGATGCTGTACTTCGGCATCGCGCCCAGCCTGTGGCTGCTGATGGTGCCGGCGGCCCTGGTGATCGTCGCGCTGCTGGCGCTGGGCTCGGGGCTGGCGCTGGCCTGCCTCAACGTGGTCAACCGCGACGTCGAGCACCTGATGCGCTTCGTCACCCGGGTCGGCGTCTTCGTGTCGCCGGTGCTGTGGACGGTCGAGATGGCGCCGAAGTCGAAGACCGTGATGCTGCACTACATCATGTACAACCCGATGACCGTGCCGATCACGATGGTCCGCGACGGCATCGCCGGGCACGCCCCGGCGCTCGGCGTCGTGCCCATGCTGGTGTCGATCTCGGTCGCGATCCTGGCGTTCCTCTTCGGCGCGATGATCTTCAAGCGCTACGAGGGCGAGGTGGTGAAGAAGCTGTGAGCGAGGCCAGCCCCACGCCCGCGGCCGCCCCGGGGCGCACCATGATCGAGGTGCGCAACGTCGTGATCGAGTTCCCCCGGCGCCGCGTCACGCTCGGCACCGTCGAGAGCTCGTTCATGAAGCTGATCGGGCGCCACAAGACCGCCAACTTCACCGCGGTCAACGACGTCTCGTTCGACATCCGCGAGGGCGAGGTCGTCGGCATCATCGGGCGCAACGGCGCCGGCAAGAGCACGCTCTTGCGCGTGATGGCCGGGATCTACCGCCCCGATCGCGGCCAGGTCCGGGTCGGCGGCCGGGTCTCGCTGCTGGCCGGCCTCGGCGTCGGCTTCAACGTCAACCTGTCGGGGCGCGACAACATCTACCTGTACGGCTCCATCCTCGGCCATCGCCGCGAGGTCATGGACAAGCTGATGGATCAGGTCATCGCGTTCGCCGAGCTCGAGGAGTTCATCGAGGAGCCGCTGCGGACCTACTCCACCGGCATGCGCGCCCGGCTCGGCTTCTCGGTGGCGTCGGCGGTGCGGCCCGAGATCCTCCTCATCGACGAGGTCCTCGCCGTCGGCGACGCCCGCTTCAAGGAGCGCTCGACCGCGCGGATCCAGCAGATGGTGAAGGAGGCGGGCTCGGTGGTGGTGGCGTCGCACAGCTTCAGCACGCTGCGCCAGGTGTGCACCCGGCTGCTGCTGTTCGAGCGCGGTCGGCTGATCGCGCAGGGCAAGCCCCACGACGTCATCGCGCACTACATGAAGGACGAGCCTCCCGAAGTGCAGCGCGCCAACGCCGCGCCGCCGTGACCGCGATGGCGCTGCCTCGCCCGGTGCCGTGGCTGATCCGGCGCGCTCCCGCCGCCCGGCGGGCCGTCGGCGCGCTGGGGCCCGCCGCCGAGGACCTGGCCCGGCGCGTCGTGCCGCGCGCGCCCGCGTTTGCGCGCGGGCCGCTGTACGTCGCGGCGCTGGCCACCGTCGCGGCCCGCTCGATCCCCCGCGCGATCGAGCTGGGCGAGGCGTTGCTGCCCGCGGTCGACGACGCCCGCGCCCGGATCGCGCTGGCGCGGATCCACCAGCAGGCCGGCGCGATCCACCGGCCGCTGGCGCTGCTCGACGAGGTCGCGGCGGCGCGGCGGCCCGCGCGCCTCGACGCCCGCCTGCGCGCCGAGGCCCGGCTGCTCGCGGCGCCGATCGCGCCCGCGGCGGCGGCGGTGCCGCGGCCGTGGCCCGGCGACCGTCGCATCCTCTACCACGCCAGCCAGTGCTTGCCGCACCACTCCAGCGGCTACGCCACCCGCACCCACGGCCTGGTCACCAGCCTGCGCGCCCAGGGCTGGGACGTCGAGGTCCACGCCCGGCTCGGCTACCCCAACGACCGCGCCGACTTCATCGGCGTGCCCGCGGTCGGCCCCGACGCCGTCGTCGACGGCGTGCCGTACCGGTTCGTCCCCGATCGCGAGCGCGGCCAGCTCGCCCTCGATCACGAGGCCTACCAGGCGGCCAGCGTGGCGAGCCTGATCGAGCGGGCGCGGCTGCAGCGCCCCGCGGTGATCCACTCGGCGTCGAACCACATCGTCGGCCTGGCCGGCGCCGCCGCGGCGCGCGCGCTCGGCGTGCCGTCGATCTACGAGGTCCGCGGCCTGTGGCACCTGACCCGCGCGTCCTCGCAGCCGTGGTACCGGGGCTCGGACCACTACCGGTTGATCGATCGCTTCGAGGCCACGGCGGCGGCGTCGTCGGACCACGTCTTCGTGATCACCGGCGCGGTCGGCGACATCCTGGCCGACCTCGGCGTCCCGCGCGCGCGCATGTCGGTGCTGCCCAACGCGGTCGACACCGACCGGTTCACGCCCCGGCCGCGCGACGCGGCGCTGGCGGCGCGCTGGGGCCTCGGCGACCACCCGGTGATCGGCTACCTCGGCTCCTTCAAGGCCTACGAGGGCCTCGACGATCTGCTCGAGGCCGCGGCCCGGCTGCGGGCGCGTCGCGGGCCCGCCTTCCGGGTCCTGCTGGTCGGCGATGGCGACGCCGAGCCCGACCTGCGGGCCCGGGCCACCCGGCTCGGCCTCGACGACGTCGTCGTGTTCACCGGGCGGCAACCGCACGCCGAGATGGTGCGGTACTACTCGCTCGTCGACGTGATGGCGTTTCCGCGCAAGGGCCTGCCGGTGTGCGAGGTGGTGTCGCCGCTCAAGCCGTTCGAGGCCATGGCGATGGCGCGCACCGTCGTGGTGTCGAGCGTCGCGGCGCTGACCGAGATCGTCAGCCACGAGCGCACCGGGCTGGTCCATCGCAAGGACGATCCCGACGACCTCGCCGCGCAGCTCGCGCGCTGTCTCGACCAGCCGGCGTGGGCGCGCGCGCTGGCCGAGCACGGCGCGCGCTGGGTCCGCGACCACCGGTCGTGGCAGCGCGTGACCAGCGAGATCGACGCCGTCTACCAGGAGCTCGGCCGCCGATGACCAGCGTCCGCCGCAGCCTGACGTTCCGCGTCCAGCGCGCCGGCCACGCCCCGATCACGCTGCGCCTGATGGCGCACGCGGCGCCGGCGGCCCTGGCGGTGGTCGGCGACACGCTCCGCTTCGAGCTGCCCGACGGCGACCACCTGTACCTGGTGTCGAAGGAGGATCCGCGGTTCCCGGTGCCGCCGGCGGCCACCGCCCTGCCGCTCGAGGCCGAGCGCGGCTACGAGCTGCGCGCCGAGGTCGAGCTGCGCGGCGGCCACGCGTCGCTGTGGGTGATCGAGTACGACGACGCCGCGCGCTTGCAGCACGCCCAGGTCACGCTGCGCTCGGGCACCACGCCGCTGCGGTTCACGACCGACCCGCGGCATCGCACCTGCTGCGTCGCCCTGCGCCTGGCGGGTCGCGGCGAGCTGACGCTGCGCGGCCTGACCCTGCTCGACGAGGCCGAGGCCGCGGCGGACGCGGCGGCCCACGCGGTGGCGGCGCCGTTCGACCCCGGCATCACGCCGTCGCTGGCGGCGCTGGGCGACGCGGTCGCGCACGGCGTCGTCGCCGGGCCGGTGCCGGTGCCGCGCGGCGGGCTCTTGCCGGTGCACGGCCGCGCGATCGATCCCGAGTTCGAGCTGCTGCAGCTCGAGCTCTTGTGGCAGCGCGGCCTGCTGTGGGGCCTCGACGGCGGCGACGCCGAGGTGCCCGGCGCGATCCTCGACTGGGCCGAGCGCCGCGGCGTGCTGCTGGCGTGGGACGTCCCCGACGCCGCGCGCCGGCCCTGGTTCGAGGCCGAGGTGCTGGCGCGGCGCGCCCCCGTGATCGTGCGCGGCGCGGTCGACCCCGCGTGGGCGTCGCGGGCCCCACAGCTGCGCGGCGTCGCCGACGCCGACCTCGCCGCGCTCACCGCGGAGATCGCGGCGCGGCGCCGGCGCGCCCTCGACGATCGCGCCGGCCTGGCGTTCCCGCGGGTCCCGGAGCGCCCCGAGGACGTGGTCGCGCAGGGCTTCGAGATCGTCGCGCCGACCGCGATGCCCACCGACGAGAAGCAGCAGGCCGAGGGCTTCTGGAGCCAGCACGTGTCGCCGTTCTACACCCGGCCCAAGCCGTGGGGCGCGGTGGTCGCCGAGGTCGTGCGCGGCGTCGGCGCCACCAGCGTGCTCGAGTTCGGCTGCCACGCCGGCCGCAACCTGGCCGCGATCCAGGCGGCGTGCCCCGACGTCCGGCTGACCGGCCTCGACATCAACCCCGAGGCGGTGCGCGCCGGCCACGACCGCTGGGGCCTCGACCTGCGGGTCAGCGGCGACGACACCCTCGCCGGCATCGCCGACGACGCCTACGACCTGGTGTTCACGGTGTCGGTGCTCGATCACATCCCCGACATCACCGGGGTGTGCCGCGACCTGCTGCGGATCGCGCGCCGCGCCGCGTTCTTCCTCGAGGTCACCCTCCCCGTCGAGGG
Organism: Kofleriaceae bacterium; assembly: GCA_020633495.1. GTDB lineage: Bacteria > Myxococcota_A > Polyangia > Haliangiales > Haliangiaceae > WYBA01. Next base: position 31,974 of record JACKDR010000028.1, read on the forward strand.
CAAGGTCGTCCACCACTTCGACCACAAGCTGGGCGCGGTCCGTCGCTCGACCGACGCCTCGTACAGCTGGTTCGTCGATCGCTTCCTGCCGTCGCCGCCGGTCCACCGCGTCGACGATCGTCCCTACTACCTCCACGCCGCGTCGCTCGGTCCCTACTACCACGGGTACCTGGCGTGGCTCGAACCCCCGCCCGCGAGCTGAGCCATGGAACAGGATCTGGTCGACAAGCTGCACGCGTTCTACGGCACCGATCTCACGCCGGTGACGCGCAAGCACCTGGACTTCGCGCTGTCCAACCGCAAGCGCGGCCGCAAGGTGATCGACCGGGTCGTCAAGGTCACCGGCATGGACCTGCGCGGCAAGCGCGTCCTCGACGTCGGCTCGGCCTACGGTGGCTTCGTGATCGAGGCCGCGGCCAGCGGCGCCGACGCCTGGGGCGTCGAGATCAGCGGCCGGCTCCACGAGTACGGGCGCCTCAATGCCCAGGGCGAGGCCGGCCAGATCCACCAGCTCCACGCCGACTTCCTGTCGCGGCGCGTGCTCGCCGAGCTGCCGCACGACTTCGATCTGGTGCTGGTCAACGACGTCTTCGAGCACGTCTACGACACCGCGGCGCTGCTCAAGCAGCTGCACGCGCTGATGCGCCCCGGCGCGCCGTTCATGTTCTCGATCCCCAACGGCGACTGCGTCACCGCGGTCGCGCGCGAGGGCCACAACCTGACCCCGGGCATCAGCCTGCTGGCGCCCAACTGGTGGCACCACGCGGTCGAGGAGTTCACGGCCTTCTACCACCCGTGGAGCTACTACAGCGGCCTGTTCCGGGCCTTCGGCTTCGATCGCATCGACACCTGGGGCGGGCCGAAGCGCGCCCTCGATGACACCCGCGCCGAGATCCGCGCCGGCCTGGCCACCGCGCGCGACGCGGTGGCGACGCTCGAGCTCGATCCGGCGGCCCGCGCCACGATGCGCGACACCCTGGCCGAGTACGAGGCCCGCCTCGACGCCGATCTCGCCACCGGCGACGCCGACTACCTGCGCTGGCGCTACCTGAACACGTTCTGGAAGGGCTGCGCCTACAAGGGCGGCGCGATCTTCGCCGACGTCGCCGAGAAGCCGCGCCGCAGCGCCCGCAACACCGTGGTCAACGCCGTCGGCGATCTGCGCCCGGCCAGCGTCGCGCGGCGGGTCCGCCAGGTCGCCGGGCGCGCGCGCGAGCTGGTCCGGACGCGGCGGGGACAGCCGGCGCGCCCGCTCTCGCCCGCCGCCGCGCCGCCGAAGGAGCTGACCGCGATCTCGCTGGCGCTGGCGCCGGATCAGCTGGCCAGCCGGTGGTCGAAGCACACCACGACCACGATCCGCGTCGGCGACGCGATCACGTGCGACGTCGTCGCCGGGCCCGACACCGGCGTCGGCCAGTACGGCGGCGTGCGCCTGCCGATCGCGCGGCCGGGCCGGCTGCGCCTCGACCTCGAGTTGCACGGCCTCGAGCACGTCGAGGCGGTCTACGTCGACGGCGAGGACGGCCTCCGCGGCCGCCACCTGCGCTGGCGATGGCTGCGGCCCAGCCCGCACCGCGACGCCCGCGGCGTCTTCGAGCTGGTCGCCGGCGTCGACGGCGACTCGTTCCACGCCGAGACACCGACCGCCCCCGACGACGTCCGCGAGATCCACGTCTTCATCCGCGTCGCGCCGGGGCAGCGCGCTAGCTTCATGCTGCACAAGGTCGAGGTCGCGGCCTGAGGCGGAGACGTCGCGGGCGCGCCTGCAGGCGACGCCTCAGCTGGCGCGCACGACCCGGCCCGGGCGCGCGTCGGTGACGCGGCCGTCCTCGCAGATCACCTCGCCGCGGACGATCGTGGCCCGGTAGCCGGTGACCGGCTGCAGGAACCGCTTGCCGCCGGCGGGCAGGTCGCGGCGCAGCGCCGGGCGGTGCAGGGTCAGCGCGGGCAGGTCGATGACGTTGAGGTCGGCGCGCAGGCCGTCGGCGACGACGCCGCGGTCGCGCAGGCCGAGCCAGGCGGCGGGCTCGCCGGCGAGCTTGTGGATGGCCTGCTCGGGGGTGAAGACGCCGCGGTCGCGGGTCCAGTGGGTGAGCAGGAAGGTCGAGAAGCTGGCGTCGCAGATCGTGCCGACGTGGGCGCCGCCGTCGCCGAGGCCGAGCATCGCCAGCGGGTGGCGCAGCATCTCGCCGACCTCGTTCAGCGACGCCGAGGCGTAGTTGTAGATCGGGAAGTAGAGCAGCTGCTTGCCGCCGTCCTCGAGCAGGGCGTCGTAGGTGACCTCGAGCGCCTTCTTGCCGGCGCGCATGGCCTCGCCGAACAGCGACGACTCGCGCCGGGGCTCGTAGTCGGGGCGCTCGCCGAGGCGGAATAGGCTCATCGCGACCATGTCGAAGGCCTCGAGCAGCTTGTCGACCAGCGGCGGCACCGCGCTGCCGTCGCCGGCGACCGGCTCGGACTTCTCGGCGAGCAGCCGGGCCCGGGTCTCGGGCTGCGACAGGATCCGGACCCGCTCCTCGAGCGGCAGGTGCGCGATCGCCTTGTACGACGGGAACCCGATGAACGGGTGGAACGTGGCCTCGAGGCCGAGGATGACGCCGATGCCGCGGGTCGCGACCTGGGCGCGGACGCGCCGGCCGGCGGCGTTGGCGCGCTCGATGCGCGCCAGCACCTGGCGCCACTGCTCGGTGGCGCCGACCCGCTGCAACAGCGAGATCGACAGCGGCAGGCCCGACACCGCGGCCATGTCCTCGAGCAGATCGAACTCGGGGTCGAAGCGATCCGGCGACACGAACATGTCGAAGTCGCTGACCGCCTGCAGGACGCCGTGGTCGAGCCCGGCGAGGGCGCGGGCGATCGCGCTCAGCTCCTGAGCGCTGGCGTCGGCGGCGGGGGTGGCGCGGCCGTCGGCGTTGCGGTGGTTGTCGCTGCGCCCGGTCGAGAAGCCGACGGCGCCGCGCTCGATGGCGTCGCGGACCATCGCGCCCATCGCCCGCATCTCGTCCTCGCTGGCGGCCTCGCCGGCGAGCGCGCGCTCGCCCATGACGAAGACGCGCACGGCGTCGTGCGGGACGTGGCAGGCGAGGTCGAGGACGTGCTTGCGGGCGTCGAGGACGTCCATGTACTCGGGGAAGGTCTCCCAGCCCCAGGTCAGGCCCTCGGCCAGCGCGGTGCCCGGGATGTCCTCGACGCCCTCCATCAGCGCGATCAGGCGCTCGCGATCGGCGGTGCGGCACGGCGCGAAGCCGACGCCGCAGCTGCCCATCGCGACCGTGGTCGCGCCGTGCAGGCTCGACGGCATCATCTCCTCGTCCCAGCTGGCCTGGCCGTCGTAGTGGGTGTGGATGTCGACGAAGCCGGGCGTGACCAGCGCGCCGTCGGCGTCGAGCGTGCGCGCCGCGGCGCCGACGTCGTCGCCGATCGCCGCGATGCGGCCGTCCTTGACCGCGACGTCCGCGCGGCGCGCGGGCGCGCCGGTGCCGTCGATGACCGTTCCCCCTCGGATGACCAGGTCGTGCATCGCCCGCCATGCTACCGGAGCCGCGCCGCGAGGGGGAGCGGCGCGGCGCGCGAGCGTGGTCCTACAGGTAGGAGGCGCGGCGCCGCGGCGAGCCGCGCCTCACCGGGCGCGCAGCGCGCGGCGGCGGCGGCGGCGCTCGCGGCCGAGGCGGGGACGGCGGCCGTACCAGCGCGTCGGGTCGGAGGCGCGCAGGACGCGCACGACGGGATCGTCGTCGCGCGGATCGGCGGGCGGCAGGGCGTCGTCGATCGGCGGCGACGACGGTGACGACGGCGACGACGACCCGCGGGTCGCCTCGACGGCCCCCACGAGCGCGGCGGCGGTCGCGGCGCTGACCGGTCGCACGGTCCAGCTGAACCCGCCGACGCTGTACTCGGCGATCACGTCGTCGTCGCCGCCGAGGTCGCCGCGCTGCTCGGCCTGGCACAGCGGGCAGTCGTGCATCGACGTCAGCATCAGGGCGCGGGCCACCTCGGGGCTCATCGCCGGGGCGTCGTCGTCGGGGTGCATCAGCGAGTCGAGCAGGGCGATCGCGGCGGCGTCGCCGCGCATGGCGCGCTGCTCGGCGGCGTCGACCTCGGCCTGGCGGTGGACGGAGCCGCCGCGCGCGAAGTAGACGGTCTCGCCGGTGAGGGCGTCGACGGCGCCGTGGCGGCGGCGCGGCGCGGTCACGAGCGCCCCCCGGCGGTGCGGCGGGCGTGGCGGGCACGGTCGGTGGCCTGGCCGGTGGCGTGGCCGGCGTCGTAGCCGCGGAGGTCGTGGGCGGCGGCGCGGCCGTGGTCGATCCCGGCCTCGCCGTCGCGGTCGTCGCGGTCGTCGCCGCCGCGATCGCACACCGGGCACAGGTCACCGAGGACGCCGCCGTCGCGCAGGGCGCGGCGCTCGTCCTCGACCCGCTGCCAGGCGCGGTCGAGCAGGGTCGCCGACAGGACCCGGGCCGGGGCGTCGGCGGCGGCCGTGCCGTCGTCGAGCTGAGCCAGGACGTGCTCGATCGTGGCGTCGAGCTCGCGCTCGAACCAGGCCAGCTCGAGCAGGCCGACCTGGGTGCGGACGCGCTCGTGGATCAGCTCCTCGAGCAGCGCCTGGGCCAGACCCGGGCTCAGCGCCAGGTCGCCGGTGGCGTCGGTGCTCGGGGGCGTGATCGCGGGCGTGGCGGCGGCGGTCACGGCGTCACCCCGTTGCCGCCGGCGGGCGCCGACGCGCCCGCGCTGGCGACCGCGGCCTGGGCCTGCTTGATCAGCGCCGCGCGCAGCTGCGCCGCCAGCACCGGGTGGTCGTCGAGATGCGCGACCATCTTGTCGCGGCCCTGGGCCAGCTTGGCGCCGTCGAGCGAGTACCAGGAGCCGGCCTTGTCGACGACGCCCAGCTTCTCGGCGGTGTCGACGAGCTCGGCGGTCTTGTTGACCCCGGTGCCGTAGAGGATCTCGAAGTGGGCCTCGCGGAACGGCGCCGCCAGCTTGTTCTTGACCACCTTGACCCGGACCTCGGAGCCGACGACCTCCTCGCCGCGCTTGATCGGCTTGCGCTTGCGGATGTCGAGGCGGACCGAGCAGTAGAACTTGAGCGCGTTGCCGCCGGTGGTGGTCTCGGGGTTGCCGAAGACCAGGCCGATCTTCTGCCGCAGCTGGTTGATGAAGATCACCACCGTCTTGGTGCGCGACACCACCGCGGTCAGCTTGCGCAGCGCCTGGCTCATCAGCCGGGCCTGCAGGCCCATGTGGCTGTCGCCCATCTCGCCCTCGATCTCGGCGCGCGGCGTCAGCGCCGCGACCGAGTCGACGACGATCAGATCGATCGCACCGGTGCGGACCAGCGTGTCCGTGATCTCGAGCGCCTGCTCGCCGTGATCCGGCTGCGACACCAGCAGGTCGTCGAGCTGGACGCCGAGCCGGCGCGCGTACTCGGTGTCGAGCGCGTGCTCGGCGTCGATGAAGGCGCAGACGCCGCCGGCGGCCTGGGCCTCGGCGATGGCGTGCAGGGTCAGCGTGGTCTTGCCCGACGACTCGGGCCCGAAGATCTCGACGATGCGGCCGCGCGGCAGGCCGCCGCAGCCGAGGGCGACGTCGAGCGCGACCGAGCCGGTGGGGATGACCTCGACCTGCTGGACCTCCTTGCCGTCGAGCCGCATCAGCGAGCCCGAGCCGAACTGCTTGTGGATGACCTTGATCGCCTCGGCGATCGCCTTCTGCTTCTTGTCGTGTGCGGACATGCGGACCTCCTGCCCGTCCCCTTCAGCACGCGCCGTGCCGCGGCCAAGCGCGCGAGATCACGCGGCCGCGGTCCGGTGTCCGGACAGCGTGTCCGGGCCGCGGCCGGTGCTGTCCGGGCCCCGACCACCGCCGCCGCGGCCGTCCGGCAGCCGGCCAGCGGCCGCGCGCGCTGGCACGAGGTTCTTCGTTGACCGACGACGATCGGTCCGCTAGCGTGAGGGCGTCGTGAACCGCTTCCGCTCATCCTCGAGTCGCTGACGCCGTCGCCCGTGCGGCGACGCTCGCTACTTTCGGAGGATGAGAGGGCCATCGGCGGCCCTGCCCGTCTCGAAAACGGGATGCCGCGTCCGCGGCCGGGTTCGATTCCTACGTCCTCCGCTGGAGGGTGCGCGTGCACGGGCACGACACCGGTTGCTAGCCGGCTGGCCCCGCGAGGGGCGGGTTCGATTCCTACGCCCTCCGCCAGGCGCGCTCGCCGCGCCGCGGCCGCTACGGGTTCGCGCGCAGCGAGGTCAGGAAGGCGTCGCCGCGGGCGGCGTCGAGCTGCGCCGGCGGGCCCTCGACGATCGCGACGCAGCCGCGGCCGGCGATGCTCAGGATCCGGACCGCGCCGGCGTTGTCGGCGCTGGCGAAGGTGATCCAGGTCCCCGGCACCGACGACGGGACCAAGGTCGCGCCCGGCAGGCCCTGGCTCTGGGTCACCAGCGCGGCCTCGGTCATGCCGTCGAAGCAGGCGGCCTCGAAGCGGACCTCGCCGTCGCGCGCCTCGACCCAGTGCTGCGCCAGCGGCTGGCCGGCGGCGCCGGTGACGTCGACGCGCCAGGCCAGCGCGGAGCGGTCGACGTCGACGGCGTAGCCGCCGCCGATCGACACGATCGTCGTCGGGTGCGACGGGTCCGGGGCCGCCGGCGCGATGCCCTGGTAGGTGAGCTGGGTCGGCGACGGCGGCTCGGTGCGGCCGGCGTACGCGGCCGCGACCGCGTCGCGGATCGTCTGGTACGTCGGCCGCAGCGCGGGCCGCACCATCGGCAGCAGGTAGTCGTCGAGGGTGGCGACGACGAGCTGCAGGTGGACCCGCGACAGCCCGGCGTAGCTGGCGGGATCGGTGAGCCGGGTGACGACGGTGGCGCGGTGGGCGTCGCCGGCGTCGATGGCCTCGTAGAGCAGGCCGCAGACGACCATGGCGGCGCCGAGCCGCATCTGATCGATCCCGTCGAGCCGGGTGGCGCGGCGGTCGTCGTCGGGCTGGTGGGCGACGAACTCGGCGCCGGCGACGACCATCGCGCGCTCGACGTCGAACTCGAGCAGCGTCAGCTCGACGACCTCGTCGACGGTGGCGTGCGCCCGCGCCACCGCGGCGAGCTGCTTGATCGCCGGGAAGAAGCGGGTGATCTCCTCGAGGTTGTCGCCGAACTCGGTCCACGACAGGTCGGTCCAGGGGCTCGGGTCGACCAGCCGGGCGAACGCGGGCTCGCCGAGGTGGGGCAGGGTCGCTGGATCCCCGACGTAACCGTCGACCGCGGCCAGCCACTCGGCGCGGGTCCAGCCCGTCGCGGCGGGCGTCGCGGCGGGCGTCTCCGGCGTCGCGGCGGGGGCGGCGTCGCGGTGGGTGCAGGCGGGGGTGGAGATCAGCGCCGCGGCGACGAGCCAGCGGGCAGGGACGGAGCGGGGATGACCGACACGCATCGCGGCACCATGCACCGCCGCACGTCGGGCATCAACGGCGAGCGCGCTTCACCGGCGCGACGCGGGCGGTGCGCTAGGCTCGGGCGATGTCGACGGGTGACGATCACGGGACCACGCTGGTCGGGGTCACGCGCCGCGCCTGCTGGCCGGCCGCGCCGGGCGTCTACACCGAGGACGACGTCTGCGTCGATCCGGCGCTGGGGCTGGCGGCGGTGGCCCGCGGCGTCGGCGCGATCGGCGGACAGGGCAAGCCGGCCGGCAAGCTGGCGGTGTGGAGCGTCGCCGGCGAGCTGGCGCGCGCCGCGCCGGACGAGGCCCGGGACGTGGTCCTGCGACGCGGCCTGGCGCGCGCCGACCAGGCGATCGCGCGGCTGACCGCGGCCTGGTCGCCGGGCCTGCTACGGCCGCACGCGATGATCGCGGCGGTGGTGCTCGACGGCGCCCAGCTGATCGTGGCGCACGTCGGGCGGTGCCGGGTGTCACGGCTGGGCCCGGCCGGCGTCGAGCCGCTGACCGTGGACCACACCGTCGCCGCCACGGGCGAGGTCGACGGGGCGCACCCGGCGGCGCGGGTCGTGACCCGCACGCTGGGGCGCGGAGGCACGCCCGACCTCCGCCGCATCGACGTCCGGGCCGGCGACGTGCTGGCGCTGACCGCGCCGCCGCTCGAGGAGCGGGTCGCGCCGGCCGCGCTGGCGGACGCGCTGGGCCGCATCGCGGCGGCGGGCGTCGCGATCGCCCCGGTCGCCGACGCGCTGGTCGCGCAGGCGGCGTCGGCGTCGCCGCGGTCCGGCGCCGCGACGCTGGCGCTGGTCCGGATCGAGCGCGGCGGCGCCGTGGCGCCGGCGAGCCGGGCGTCGAGCGCGCCGCCGCGTCCGCCGTGGCTGTACCGGCCTGGGGCCGCGCTCGCGTCGCCGCCGCCGGCGTGGTGCGCGGGCGCGGCGGCCGGCGGGCCCGACGCCGCCTGGTTCGCCGAGGTCTTCGACGAGGTCATGGCCGGCGACTGAGCGCGGCGCGGGCGGCCCGGGCGCGCCGGGCCGCGGCGGTCGTCGTTGATCCGCACGCGCCATGCGTGCGACTGTGAAGCGATGGGGAACCGATCCGTCGCGGTGGCGGCTGCGCTGGCGCTCGCCTTGTCGTCCGCCGGGTGCATGGGGCTGGTCGCGGCCAAGCGCGAGAAGCGTGACGTGCTCAACGTCGTGCTCGGCTTGCCGCTCGACGTCGCGCTCGCCTACGCGTCGATGGCCTCGATCTCGGCGATCAACGGCGACGGCTTCCAGCCCAGCGGCGCCTCGGTGCTGATCGGCTCGCTGGTCATCATGAGCCTCGACGCGCTGATGCTCCCGACCGCGCTGCGCGGCATCGACTGACCGGGCCGGGGCGACGCGGGGCGGACGCGGGGCTGCGGATCGGCGGTCGGCGCGCTGGGGCTCCCGCGGGCCAGTCGGCCGCCAGGCTGGGTCCTCGGTGACCCGGGCAGCGCGACGACGACGCGAGATTCCGCGATGATACGGGTGGCGCGACGCTTGCTGATGCGTGCCGCCACACGCCAACCCGCTTCACCTCGCAAACGCACAGGAGCAGTCGTCATGTCGCATCGGTTCACGTTCGGTCTCGTCCTCGGTCTCTCGCTCGTCGTCTCCACCTCCGCCTGCAAGAAGGACAAGGCCGCCGACGGCGACAAGGCCGCCGCCAAGGCCGGTGACGCCGCCAAGGCCGGCGACTCCGGCAAGGCCGCGCCCGCCGCCAAGGGCGGCGGCATGGTCAAGCTCGACAAGCTCGGGCTGCAGTTCGAGGGGCCGTCGGACGCCAACGTCAGCGACGGCATCGGCGACGGCCAGCTGATGATCATGGCGCCCGGCCTGGTGTTCTCGGTCGGCGCGCCCGGCGACTCGGCGCCCAAGACGCTCGAGGAGGCGATCGAGGAGGCCAAGATCTACGACGGCGTCACGATCACCAAGCAGGACAAGACCGACGACGGCTGGGATCTCGAGTTCAACAACAAGGGCAGCATGGGCGCCAACTACTTCATCGACATCCGCCGCACCATCGGCGACAAGCCGGTGGCGTGCACGACCACGGTCAGCCAGCCGGAGCAGGCGGCGGCGGTGGTCAAGGCGTGCCAGTCGCTCAAGGCGCTGTGATCCGGCGCGACGTCGTCGGCGCGGGCCCACCGCGGCGGCGGCGTCGTCGAGGCTGCCGGTCGGGCGGAGTCAGCTGCGCCGCTCGCCGGCCTTGATCAGCGCCAGCGCGGCCAGGCCCAGGCCCACCGACGACGTCGGGTGCGCGCCCTGGGGCTGGCCGTGGGCGTCGACGTTGGCGCCGATGAGCGCGACGAAGATGGCCGCCAGCGCGGCGACGATGCCGAGAGCACGCAGGAGCTCGTTCATGGGGCGATGGTATCGCGGCGCCCGGGGCGCGCGCCCGCCGACGCGCGCGCCCCGGTCACGCGGCGTCGAGCCGCGCGTCGAGCGCGCGCAGGTGCGCGGCGTGGCGGTCGGCCATGCCGTTGGGATCGTCCGCGGCGGCGCGCGCGAGCTGCCGGGCTCGCGCGGCAGCGTCGGGATCGCTGGCGACGCAGGCCGACCACAGCCACGCCTGGGCGATCTGCAGCGCGCGCACCTCGGCCATCGACGCCAGGCCCTCGCCGGCGCCCGTCGACCAGCTGCCGATCTCCCACTGCCGCGCCTCGGCCGCGGCCAGCTGCGCGGCCGCCTGCGCCGCGATCGCCGGCGCGACCGTGGCCTCGACCGCGGCGCGCACCTGCGCGACCAGGTCGCCGGCGGCCGCGACGCCGAGCAGGTCGCGGGCCCAGGCCTCGTGGGTCGCGCGCAGCCGCGCCACCGCGACGTCGCGCCGCGTGGCGAGCGCGGCGGCGAGCTCGGCGACCTCGGCGGCGAAGTCACGCGCGGTCACGGCGGCCCCGGCGACGCGGCGACGGCGGTCATGGCCCCAGTGTGCGCGCGAACGTGCGGCGGGGGAAGCCGGCGCGCGACCCGCTACATCGGCGTCGGTCGGCGCAGGTCGTCGAACGGCTCCTCCGCCTGCCAGGCGCCGTCGGCGCACACGTACCAGGCCGTGTCGCAGGCGCTGGTCGCGGCGCAGCGCTGGCCGTCGTCGCACGCGGGCGACGTGCCGCCGGCGGCCTCGAGCCGGGGCAGCACGAAGTCGCGGCACGGATCGTCGTCGGCGACGCAGCGCCACGCGTAGATCGGATCGCGGCGCGGCGAGCCCTCGCAGCCGCCGGCGGCGACGCAGCCGCAGGTGGTGCCGTCGTAGCCGCACCGCGCGGGCGTGCCGGTGAGGGTGCAGGTGGCCGCGTGGGCGGGATCCGCCGGGCACGCGCCCGCGGCGGGCGGCGGCTGCGGCGCGGCGGCGGGCCTGGCGCAGGCGGCCAGCGTCGCCGCGATGGCGAGCCCCAGCGCGGCGGTGGCGGCGCGGGCGGGCGTGATCTGCGGGGCCGGGGGCGTCGACATCGGGGAGCGCGGCGGCATCGTCGCCACAGCTACGCACGGGGCGCGGCGCGGATCTACCCCCGCGGGTCCGGCGCTCCCGCCGGCAGCGGCTACAGTATCCGCCGTGACGACGCTCTACCGCACCTGCCCGCTGTGCGAGGCGACCTGCGGCATCGCGGTGACGGTCGAGGACGGCGCGGTGCGCGACGTCCGCGGCGACCCCGACGATCCGTTCTCGCGCGGCCACCTGTGCCCCAAGGCCTGGGGCCTCAAGGCGCTCCACGAGGATCCCGACCGGCTGCGCCGCCCGCTGGTGCGGGTCGACGGCGAGCTGCGCGAGGCGTCGTGGCCCGACGCGTTCGCCGCCGCGATCGACAAGCTCGACGGCGTGCGCCAGCGCCACGGCAAGGACGCGGTCGCGGTCTACCTGGGCAACCCGGTGGCCCACAGCCTCGACGCGCTGCTGTACGGGCCGGCGCTGATCCGCGCGCTCGGCACCACGCAGCGCTACAGCGCCAGCTCGGTCGACCAGCTGCCCAAGATGGTGACCGCGGCGCTGATGTTCGGCGGCGAGCTCACCGTGCCGGTGCCGGATCTCGATCGCACCGACCGGGTCATGATCTTCGGCGCCAACCCGGTGGTGTCGAACGGCAGCCTGATGACCGCGCCCGGCGTCGAGGACCGGCTGAAGGCGATCGTCGCGCGCGGCGGCCAGGTCGTCGTCGTCGATCCGCGCCGCACCGAGACCGCGGCGCTGGCCACCGAGCACGTCTTCATCCGGCCCGGCGGCGACGCGCCGCTGCTGCTGGCGATGATCGAGGCGCTGTTCGCCGACGGCCTGGTCACGCTCGGCGCCGCCGATGGTCACGCCGACGGCGTCGACGAGATCCGCGCGATCGCCGCGCGCTACCCGGCCGAGCGGGTCGCCGCCGCGGTCGGCGTCGACGCCGCGACGATCCGCCGGCTGGCGCGCGACCACGCCGCGGCGGCGACCGCGGCCTGCTACGGCCGCATCGGCACCACCGCGCAGGAGCTGGGCACGCTGGCCAGCTGGGCGGTCGATCTGGTCAACGTGCTCACCGGCAACCTCGATCGCCCGGGCGGCGCGATGTTCGCCGACCCGGCGGCGCTGCCGGGCCGGCACCGCAAGCGCGGCCCGGTGCGGCTCGGCCGGTTCAAGAGCCGCGTCCTCGGCCTGCCCGAGGCGTTCGGCGAGCTGCCGGTGACGACGCTGGCCGACGAGATCCTCACCCCCGGCGACGGCCAGGTCCGGGCGCTGTTGACGATCGCCGGCAACCCGCTCTTGTCGGTGCCGGGCGGCGGCCGCCTCGCCGAGGCGATCGCGTCGCTCGAGGTCCGGGTCGCGGTCGACATCTACCGCAACGAGACCACCCGGCTGGCCGACGTCATCCTGCCGCCGCCGATGGCGCTGCAGCGCGACCACACCGACCTGGCGCTGTACCAGCTGGCGATCCGCAACGTCGCCAAGTACGCGCCGGCGACGCTCGACCGCGAGCCCGACCAGCCGGCGGAGTGGGAGATCCTGTTGACCCTGGCCAAGGGCCTGATGGGCATGGCGGCGGCGCCGCTCGAGGCCGCCGACGACGTCGTCGCGCGCGAGCTGATCGCGCGCGAGCTCGACGGCGCGCCCGCGGAGATCGCGCAGGGCTGGCGCGGCGACGACGTCATGACCGCGCTGGGCGACCGGCGCGGCCCGGCGCGGCTGATCGACCTGCTGCTGCGCACGGGGCCCTACGGCGATCACTTCCGGTCGGGGCGCGGCGGGCTCAGCCTGGCGGCCCTGCTGCGCCAGCCGCACGGCGTCGACCTCGGGCCGCTGCGGCCGCGCCTGCCCGGGGTGCTGCGCACGCCCGACGGCCGCATCCCGCTGGCGCCGGCGCCGATCGTCGCCGATCTCGATCGCCTCGACGCCTGGCTCGACCGCCCGGCGCCCGAGGTGGTGCTGGTCGGGCGTCGCCAGCTGCGCAGCAACAACTCGTGGATGCACAACCTGCCGCCGCTGGCCAAGGGCAAGGAGCGGTGCACGCTGCGGGTCCACCCCGACGACGCCGCGCGCCTCGCGCTGGTCGACGGCGGCCAGGCGCGCGTCACCAGCCGGGTCGGCGAGGTCGTGGCGCCGGTCGAGATCTCCGACGAGATGATGCCGGGCGTGGTGTCGCTGCCGCACGGCTTCGGCCACGACGCCGACGGCGCCCGGCTCGAGGTCGCGCGCGCCAAGCCCGGCGTCAGCGCCAACCTGGTCACCGACGACGCGCTCCGCGACGTCAGCGGCAACGCCGCGTTCAACGGCGTGCCGGTGACGGTCGCGCCGGCGTAGCGGCGCGGCCGCCCGGGGTCACCGCGCCGGGCGCAGCATCACCGGCCAGCTGACGCCGAGCGACGCGTAGTCCGGGTTGCGGACGAACCGCCAGGCCCGGGCCCGGGCGGCGGCACAGGCGGCGACGCCGCCCAGTGCCGGGGCGTCGGCGCCGCCGTCGGCGTGGACCACCTTGCCGAGGCCGTCGACCTGGATCCGCAGGGTGATCCGACCGGTCAGCGCCGGATCGCCGAGCAGGCCGTCCTCGTAGCAGCGCTGGATCGCGCCGAGGTGGCGGCGGAAGACCCGGCGCAGCTGGTCCTTCGAGATCCGGCCGGCGAGGTGGGTGTCGCCGGCGATCAGCGCGTACGCGAGCTCGCCGCGGTCGAGCTCGAGCGCGGCGCGATCGTCGCCGAGATCGGGCTGGGCCAGCAGCGCGTCGTAGAGCTCGCGGGCGGCGGCGCCGTAGCGGCGATCGCGGGTGTCGGCGAAGGTGCGGTGGAGCAGGCGCGCCGCGTCGATCGCGTCGTGGCGGACGTCGGCGCGCTCGTCGGCGGTCGCCGCGGCGCCCAGGGCGGCGCGCAGCGCCTCGGCCTCGCGCTCGGGGCGATCGGCGTCGCGCTCGAGACGGGCCCGCTCGAGGCGGGCCCAGGTCGGTTCGGCGGCGGCGACCGCGTCGAGGACGATCGCGGCGTCGCCGTCGCGGCCGGCGTCGAGGTAGGCGCGCTCGAGCTCGCGCAGCGGCGGCGTTCCCGCGGCGGCGGCGGCGCGCAGCTCGGCGATCGCGGCGTCGGCCGCGGTCCCGTTCACGACCAGCAGCTCGGCGAGGGCGCGCAGGTAGGGCGCGCGGTGGTCGGCCGGCGCGCGGGTCGCGGCGTCGCGCATCCAGCGCAGCGCGTCGGCGGTGTCGCCGGCGTAGCGGCGCAGGAACGCCAGCGCGTACCGCTGGTCGGCGCGCGGCAGCCGGGCGCCGTCGATCGGCGCCGCCGCGACGCCGGCGTCACGCAGCTGACCGGCATCGACCAGCAGCCACGCCGCGGCCAGGGCCCGGAGCGCGTCGTCGGCGTCGGCGGCGCCGGCGGCCGTCAGCGACGGCGTCAGCTCGGGCCGCGGCACGCTGCCCTCGACGACGTCGTCGGCGAAGTCGAAGAACGCCTGGCCCGGCCCGCTGACCTCGCGATGGACGCCGACGGTCGCGATCAAGACGCCGCCGTCGAGGCGCCACCGGCCGGCGCGCGTCTGCGCCGCCGCCAGCGCGGCGATCGGGCGGGTCTCCTCGTCGAGGCGCCACCGGAGGGCGCCGCCGTCGCCGGCGACGATCAGGCCCTGGGGCACGAACGCGGGCTGGCCGTCGCCGTCGCGCGACCACAGCGGCGCGCCGGTGGCGGCGTCCCACACCCGGGTGACCGGCGCGACGGCGCCGCCACGAACGACGCCGTCGCCGCGCGCCGCGGCGGGCGTCCCGGTGGTCGCGAGCAGGCGGCCGTCGGCGCGCACCGCGACGCCGGTGACCCAGCCGCCGTGATCGAGGACCGCGACGGCGCGGCCGCGTGCGACGTCCCACAGCCGCGCGGTGCCGTCGCGGCTGCCCGACAGCAGGCGGCGGCCATCGGGGCTGAACGCCAGCGAGGTGATCGCGTCGCCGTGGCCGCGCAGCTCGACGTGGGCGGCGCCGGTGGCCAGGCCGTGGAGCGCCAGCGTGCCGTCGGGGCCGCCGATCGCGAGCGTGGCGCCGTCGGGGCTGAACGCGGCGGTCGCGGTCGGGCCGGCGCCGGCGCGCGGGCGCGGCGCGGCGTCGCCGTCACGCCACAGCAGGACCGGCTCGCCGCTGGCCCACATCGCGAGCGTCGCGCCGTCGGGGCTCCACGCCGCCGCGTCGAGGACGCCGCCGGCGTCGAGGGTCGCGACCTCGGTGCCGTCGTCGCGCCAGACGTGGACGGTCGCGCCGTCGATCGCGGCGAGCCGGCCCGGCCCCGGGGCGTAGGCGGCGTGCAGGGCGTCGACGGCGACGCGGCCGAGCTCGGTGCCGTCGGCGAGGCGCCAGCGCCGCACCGTGTGATCGGTGCCGACCGTGATCGCCTGATCGCCGGCGAGCGTGATCTCGGCGATCGGGCCGCGGTGGCCGGTCAGGGTGCGGGTCGCGTCGCCCAGCTGCTGCAGCCGGACGTCGTCGGCGACCAGCAGCGACGTGGCGTCGCCGGCGCCGGGGTGGCCGCGCAGGCCGGCGACGAGCCGCGGCGACGGCCGCCACCGGACCAGGCGCTGGTCGTCGCCGCCGGTGATGAGGCGGGCGCCGTCGCCGACCGCGGCGAGGACCATCACCGCGCCGGCGTGGCCGTCGAGGGTGTCGATCACGCGGCCGGTGGCGACGTCGATCAGGCGGACGCCGGCGGCGTCGCGGCTGGCCAGCGTCGGGCGGCCGTCGATCGTCAGCGCCGCCAGGTCGTCGCCGCCGTCGCCGGTGTGGATCTCGAGCAGCTCGCCGCGGCCGTCGAAGGTGACGAACGCGTTCGCGTAGGCCAGGACCAGGCCGCCGTCGGAGGTCGCGACCGCGGCCTCGGGCGCCGGGCCGAACAGCCGCAGCTCGAGGCGGCGGTCGGTGGCGAGCTCGATCGCCAGGATCCGCGTGTACGGATCGGCGTCGGCGCTGGCGTCGGCGCCGCCGGGCGCGCGCGTGGTGCTGGCCAGCACCCACCGCCCGCCGTCGACCAGCCGGACCGCATCGAACGGCCCGGCGCCGGTGACCTCCGCGATCAGCTCGCCGGTGGCCGGGTCGCGGAGCTCGACGAGCCGCTCGCCGCCGTCGTGGCCGGGGCCGGCCGTCGCCGGCACGGTCGCCAGCGCGGCGCGGCCGCCGCGATCGATCAGCGCCGCGTCGCTGACGTCGCCGATCACGGCGCCGGCCGCGAGCGCGCCGGCGTCGACCCGGTAGGCCCGGACCTCGTCGTTGGCCAGCGTCACCAGCCACGGCCCGGCGCCGGCGCGGACGCCGTACAGCTCGCCGTCGACGTGGCCGACCTCGTGGCCGTCGCGCGGATCCCAGAACGTGCAGCGGCCGTTCAGCACCGCCGCGGCGGTGGCGCCGTCGCGGCCGAGCGCGATCGCCTGCGCCGGCTCGTCGAGCGGGCCGAGCACGGGGCCGAGGCTGCCGTCGGCGGCGGCCAGGCGGAGGCCACCGTCCGTGGTCGCGATCAGGACGCGGCCGTCGGGCAGCGCGTCGATCAGCGCGATCGTGGCGTCGGTCGCGATCACCGCCTCGACGTCGTCGACGTGGCGCATGGCCTCGCCGAGCATGATCCGCAGGCTGGGCGTGCGCCGGCCGGCCCGCCACGCTTCGATCAGGTAGGGCAGGGCGCGCGCCGGTGACCCGGCGACCAGCTCCTGGCGGCCCTGCTCCTCGAGGACCGCGGCGCGCTGGGCCTGGGCGAGGTCGCGGGCGTGGACCACCTGGCGGACGCTGATCACCGCGACCACGGCGAGCGCCGTCAGCAGCGCGGCGGCGGTGATCACCGCGGTGCGGTGGCGGCGCAGCCAGCGCCGCACCAGCTCGCCGAGGGTGTAGCGGTGGGCCGACACCACCTGGCCGGCCTGGAAGCGGCGCAGGTCCTCGGCCAGCTCGCGGGCGCTGGGGTAGCGCGCCGCCGGCTCGGGCTGCATCGCGCGGGCGACGATCGCGGCCAGCTCGGCGGGCGCCTCGGGGGCGCGGTCGGCGACCGGCGCCGGCGCGCGCCCGGTGAGCAGGTGCTCGAGCACGTCCGAGGCGCCGCGCAGGCCGTGGTACGGCGGCGCGCCGGCGAGCACGTGGTAGAGCAGCGCGCCCAGCGCGTAGACGTCGGCGCGGGCGTCGACCGGCTCGCCGCGGGCCTGCTCGGGCGGCATGTACGCCGGCGTGCCGATCGCGCTGCCGTGGTGGGTGACGTCGGTGGCGCCGGTGCCGATCGGGTCGGCGTCGTCGGGCACGGTCGTGCGGGCGTCGGCGCCCTCGACGCTGAGGTCCTTGGCCAGGCCCCAGTCGATCACGACGGTCTCGCCGTAGTCGCCGCACAGCACGTTGGCCGGCTTGAGGTCGCGGTGGACGACGCCGCGATCGTGGGCGTAGGCGAGCGCCTCGCACACCGCGATCACGTGCGGCAGCAGCGCGGCGCGCGCCGCGAAGTCGGCGGCGCCGGCGACGACGGCGTCGAGCGGGCGGCCCGCGACCAGCTTCATGGCGTAGAACGGCTCGCCGTCGGGCCAGCGCCCGCACTCGTAGACCGGGACGATCGCGGGGTGCTGCAGCCGCGCCGTGATCATCGCCTCGCGCTCGAAGCGCATCGCCAGGGCGCCGCCGCCGCCGAGCACTTCCTTGATCGCGACGGCGCGACCGACCCGGCGATCGCGGGCACGCAGGACCCGGCCCATGCCGCCGCGGCCGAGCTCGCCGTCGATGCGGTAGACGTCGCGCGGCACGGTCGGCAGGGTCGGGAGATCGTCGGCGCGGCGCCGCACGCCGCTGCTCGGCGGGCCCGCGGTCGGGACGTCGGCGTCGCCGACCGCGAGGGTCGCGAGCACGGCGTCCGGTGCGCCGGACACCCCGCCGTCGCTGCCGCCCGGCCCGCTGGCGACGGTCTCGGCGAGCCCGGTCACCGGCGCGTCGCCGGGCGCCACGGTCTCGGCCAGCCCGGCGTCCCGATCGCGCGCTGGCGTCGTGGACGCGGGCGTGGACGCGGCGGCCGGCGACGGCGTGTCGCCGCCGGCCAGCGTCTCGGCGACCGCGTCCGGCACCCGGTCGCCACCGCGACCCGAGGCTCCGCCACCGGCGCGTCCCCGCTGCGTCATCTGCCGCCCACCTTACACCGGCTACCCGGGGGCCGGTGCCCCCGCGGCGTGCGCCGCGTGGGACCGGGTCCCCGATCGGAGCCGCGGCACCCCGCTCCCGCCGCCTCGTCCGGGTGTCAGACACCCGTACATCGGCAGTCGATCCGCGGACCTGCGATGCGTCCGGCTGGCGGCATGGTGGCTGCAAGCCCAGGGCGGGATACCCCAGGAGGTCTCCATGTCCCGTGCCCCGTGGCTGATCGCGTTCGCCTCGCTCGCCGCCAGCGCCGCTCTCGGCTGCGGCGACAACCTCGGCGTCGAGGCCGACCTCGCGGGAGCCGACGCGGCGCACCTGCGACGCGCGGTCGGGGCCGCGTCCGGCGGCGACGCGCTGGCCGCCTACGCGCTGGCCGCCCCGCTGGCCGGGCTCGACGCGCCGACCGCGTGCCCCGCGGTCGTCACCACCGGCGCCACCACCGTCGTCACCGGCGGCTGCCAGGTCGACGGCAAGGTGGTCAGCGGCCGCATCGTGCTCGAGAACGTCCCCGCCCCGGACGACGACGTCGATCGCAGCGCGGTCGCGCGGATCACCTTCGAGGGCTACGGCGTCGGGGCCGAGCTGCTCGACGGCACGGTCGAGCGGACCGGCGACGGCGCCCGCCTCGACGTCGAGCTGACCGCGACGCTCGACGACGTCACCGCGATCACGTCGCTGTCGCTGACCTGCGACGAGCGCGGTCTGTGCGCCGCCGGCGACGGCGCCCTGGTCGACGTCGACGGCCTCGGCGTGCTCGACGTCCTCGGCGCCTGGCGCAACGCGCCGGCGGCCGGCGGCTACCTCACGCTGCGCGGCGGCGCGGTGATGACCCTCGATCTCAACGCGCTCGCCGACGGCTGCGCGCCGTACACCCTCGACGGCGCCGCGGCTGGCCGCCTGTGCGGCCTGGCCAGCGCGTCGCAGCCGCGCCGGTAGCGCGCCGCGCGTCTCGGTTCGCGTCGCGCGGCTAGCCCGGCACGTTGCGCAGGAAGTCGGCGACCTCGGCCAGCCGGGCGTCGAGGAAGCCGCGGACCCAGCCGTCGACGCCCTCGGCGTCCATCGCGGTGGCCATCGCGCGCAGCCAGGCGTCGCGCATCGCGGTGTCGACCGCGACCCGGCCGTGGCGCATGCGCAGCCGCGGGTGGCCGTGCTGGGCCACGTAGTCCTGCGGCCCGCCCAGCCAGCCGATGAAGAACAGCGCGAACCGATCGCGCGGCTCGCGCGCCACCGCGCCGTCGGGGTCGCACGGGTGCAGCCGCGCCAGCGCCGGCTCGTCGGCGCTCATCGCGTCGTAGAACCGCTCGACCAGGCGGCGCACCCGGGCCTCGCCGCCGAGGGCGACGAACGGGGTCTCGGTCGGCGGCGGTGCCGCCGCGTCGCGGGCGTCGCTCACGGCGTCACCCGCGGGCGCCGCGCGCCACGTCGCTCACCAGCCGCACTGCTGGCCCTTGTTCTGCTCCTCGAGCCACGCCTGCAGCGGCGCGAAGTACTCGAGCAGCGCGCTGGCGTCGCCGGCGCGCTCGCCGGTGATCGCCTCCATCGCGTCGGGCCACGGCTTGCTCGCGCCCATCTGCAACATCTTCCACATCTTCGCGCCGGCCTCCTTGCTGCCGAAGATGCTGCACGTGTGCAGCGGTCCGGTGTGGCCGGCCGCCTTGCACAGCGCGCGGTGGAACTGGAACTGGTAGATGTCGGCGAGGAAGTAGCGCAGGTACGGCGTGTTCGCGGGCACGTGGTACTTGGCGCCCGGGTCGAAGAACTCCTCGCCGCGCGCCGACGGCGGCGCCACGCCCTGGTAGGTGCGGATCAGGTCCCACCAGGCCTGGTTGTAGTGGTCGGGCGTGATCTTGCCGTTGAAGACGTCCCACCGCCACTTGTCGATCATCAGGCCGAACGGCAGGAACGCGACCTTGTCGAGCGCGCGCTGCATCAGGATGTTGATGTCGGCCTTGTCGTTGCGCGACGCCTTGTCGAGGATGCCCATCTTGACCAGGTACTCGGGCGTCACGCTCAGCGCGATCGTGTCGCCGATGGCCTCGTGGAAGCCGTCGTTGGCGCCGTCCTGGAACAGCACCGGCTTGTCGTGGTACGCGAGGTAGTAGTAGTCGTGGCCGAGCTCGTGGTGGAGGGTGACGAGATCCTCCTCGGTCACCTTGGTGCACATCTTGATGCGGACGTCGCCGTTGTAGGTGAGGTCCCAGGCGCTGGCGTGGCACACGACCTCGCGGTCGCGCGGCCGGGTCAGCATCGACCGCTCCCAGAACGTCTTGGGCAGCGACGGCATGCCGAGCGACACGAAGAAGCCCTCGGCGATCTTGGCCATCTTCTCGGCGTCGAGCTTCTTCTTGACCATGCCCTTGGTGACGTCGATCGACGGCTGCCCCGGGTACGGCTCGACCTGCGGGTAGATGTTGCCCCACGCCTGCGACCACATGTTGCCGAGCAGCATCGCGGGGATGGGCTGGCCGTCGGCGACCTTGGCCTTGCCCCACTTCTTCTGCAGCCGGCCGCGCACGTAGCAGTGCAGCTGGTCGTACAGCGGCTTGACCTGCTGCCACAGCCGCTCGATGTCGGTCTCGAGCGCGTCGGTCGACATGTCGTAGCGGCTCTTCCACACCGCGCCGACGTCGGCGAAGCCCTGCTCGCGGGCGCCCTCGTTGCCGAGCTCGACGAAGCGCTGGTAGTCGCCGCGCATGTCGACCGAGATCGTCCGCCAGCCGTCGAAGGCCTCGACCAGGTCGTCCCAGCTGGCCTTGGGGTTGGCGAGGATCGCCGACAGCTCGTCGAGGTTGAGGCAGCTGTCCTTGGCGCCCTTGGCGGCGTACTTCTTCAGCTTGTCGGAGCAGTACTTGCCGGTGCCGTAGGTCGAGCTCATCTTGACCGCGAGCTCGGCCAGCTCCTTGGTCTTGGCCGGGTCGCTCGGCGACGGCAGCGTCGCCGAGCGGCGCAAGAGGTCGAGCTTGCGGGCGACGTCTGGCGCCAGGCCGGTGACCGCGGCGTACTTGACCGAGTCCTTGATCGCCTGGGTCAGCGTCGACATCGACACCTGGGCCGCGGCCGCCGACAGCGCGTCGGTGTCCTCGGTGATGTTGGTGGCGTTGATCCAGTCGGCGCGCGCGCCGGCGACCCAGACCTCGAGCAGCTTGGCCTCGGTGTCGGCGATGAACGCCGCGGCGTCGGCCGCGGTCGGCGCCGCGGCCGGCGGCGGCTCGGCCGGCGGCGCGACGTCGGTGGTGCCGCCGATCACCGGGACCGGCGGCGGCATCGCGACCGGCTTGGGCTCGCTGGAGCAGCCGGTGAGCGCCAGGGCGGCGGGGGCGAGGACGGCGAGGAGACGAGCGGGGTGCGAAGTCCTGACCATGACGGCGCCGAACCTAGCCCAGCCGCGGTACGATGGCTAGCATGGAGGGACCCTCGGAGGACCTGCGTCTGCCGACGACGCCGGTCGCTGTCCACCTGGTGCGCGCCGGCCATCCGCGCGAGCGCGCGGAGCTGTTCGTCGCGGTCAGCGCGGCGCGGCCGCGACGCAGCCGCGCCGGCCTCGCCTCCGACGTCGCCGAGCTGCTCGAGGCCGAGCCCGCGTTCGTGCCGGTGCGCGAGCCCGACGCGCCCGGCGGCGCGCGGATCGCGCTGGTCGGCAAGCACGCGATCGTCTGGGTCGCGGTGTCGCTGCGCGGCGGCGAGGGCGCCGCGGTCGACGGCGTGCCGGCGCCGGTCGACGACGAGCCGTCCGACGCGCTGGCGCTCTACGATCACCACCACGGGGTGCGGGTCGAGCTCGCCGGCTTCGACGCGATCGAGGGCCACGTCCTGTACTCGTCCCCGGCCGACCGGCCGCGGCTGGTCGATCACCTCAACCTGCCGGTGCGGTTCCTGCGGGTGTGGACGGGGTCGGCGCTGTACCTGATCAACAAGCATCACGTGGTGCGGGTCCTCGAGCTCGACTGAAGGAGTCCATGGCGCGCCTCGACTACTTCTTCCGCACGCTGGAGCGCTTCGGCGCCCAGGCCGTCGTCCTGCAATCCAACCAGAACGTCGTGCTCCGGTTCCCGACCGGGGACCGCCACGCCAGCCAGCAGATCACCCACCAGGTCCTGGTACAGCTGCTCAAGGAGTCGGCGCCACCCGACGTCATGGGCAAGCTCGAGCGCGGCGACGCCGCCCGCTTCGAGGTCAACGACCCGGGCGGGCGCTTCGCGATCACCGCCGAGATCCAGGGCGGCGGCCTGATGGTCACGATCGAGCAGGTCACCAAGGTCGGCGCCGGCGGCGGGCCGCCGGCCGCGACCCCGGTGGCGGTGCCCGGGCGCCCCGCGGTCGGGGTGCCGGTCGTGACCCAGTCGCCGTCGTCGGCGCCGACCGCGACCCAGGTGGCCGGAGACGCCGGCGAGATGCTGATCGAGCGCACCGCGTACGAGGCGGTCGACGAGGTCGGCTCGTCGAGCTTCCTCGACACCCTGCTGCGCACGATGAAGCAGATGGGCGCGTCGGACCTGCACCTGACCTGCGGGTCGCCGCCGATGGTCCGCCTGCACGGCGAGATCCAGCCGCTGCCGGATCGCGGCCCGCTCGACGCCGAGCAGCTGCTGCGCGAGCTGCTGGCGATCGCGCCGTCCGACAACCGGGTCGAATTCGACGAGCGCAACGACACCGACTTCGGCTACGCGTTGCCCGGTGTGTCGCGCTTCCGCGCCAACTTCTTCCGCGACCGGATGGGCCCCGGCGCGGTGTTCCGGACCATCCCGTTCGAGATGCCCGAGGCCGCCAAGCTCGGGATCCCGTCGCAGGTCCTGCAGCTGTGCGACCTGACCAAGGGCCTGGTCCTGGTCACCGGCCCCACCGGCTCGGGCAAGTCGACGACGCTGGCGTCGTTGATCGACCACATCAACCAGCACCGCAACGCCCACATCATCACGATCGAGGATCCGATCGAGTTCGTGCACCAGAGCAAGCGGTGCCTGGTCAACCAGCGCGAGATCCGGACCCACACCCGCAGCTTCAAGGACGCGCTGCGCGCCGCGCTCCGCGAGGATCCCGACATCGTCCTGGTCGGCGAGATGCGCGACCTCGAGACCATCTCGATCGCGATCGAGACCGCCGAGACCGGTCACCTGGTGTTCGGCACGCTGCACACGACGACCGCGCCCGGCACCGTCGACCGCATCATCGACCAGTTCCCGCCCGACCGGCAGGAGCAGATCCGGATGATGCTGAGCGAGTCGCTGCAGGGCGTCATCTCGCAGGTGCTGTGCAAGAAGATCGGCGGCGGCCGGGCCGCGGCCTACGAGATCCTCCTGGGCTCGAACGCGGTGTCGAACCTGATCCGCGAGAAGAAGACCTTCCAGCTGTTCAGCGTCATGCAGACCAGCCGCAACCAGGGCATGGTGACGATGAACGACAGCCTGCTCGACCTGGTGCGTCGCAAGGTGATCGAGCCCCGCGAGGCCTACCTCAAGGCCGTCAACAAGGCCGAGATCAAGGGCCTGCTGCAGAAGATGGGCGCCGAGATCTGACGCCGGGCCCGGCGCCGCGGCTACGCCGACGTCGAGCTGTCGTAGCCGGCGTCCTCGACCGCGGCGATCATCTGGTCGACCGCGGCGGTGGGCGCGTGGGTGACCCGGGCGGTGCCGGCGGCCAGGTCGACCTCCGCCGACACGACCCCCGGCACCTTCCGCAGGGCCTCGCCGACGTGCTTGACGCAGTGGCCACACGTCATGCCGCGGACGTGCAGGATGGTCTGGGCTTCGCTCATGGTCTTGCTTGCACCTGTAATGTTCTGCGGTAGCCACGTCAACAGGTCGAGATGACCACGCCCGCTGCCGCGCCCGCCCCATCGTCCCCGCCGCCCGCCGCCCCGCCGCCCGCGGCCGCCGCCACCGGCGACGCCGCCGCCACCCAGGTGACCCTGGCGATCGGCGGCATGACCTGCGCCGCCTGCGTCCGCCGCGTCGAGAAGTCGCTCAAGAAGGCGCCCGGCGTCGACGACGCGGTCGTCAACCTCGCGACCCACCAGGCGGTCGTGACCTACCGCCCCGAGGCCGCGACGATCGCCTCGATCACCGCCGCGGTGGTCGACGCCGGCTACCGCGCGACCCCGCCCAGCGAGGCCACCGCCGGCGCCGACGCCCGGCAGGCCGCGCTGCGGCTGATCGTCGCGGCGGTCGCCGGCGTGCCCGTGGTCGTGCTCGGCATGGCGCATGGCCTGGCGGTGCCGGCGTCGCGCTGGATCCAGCTGGCGCTGTCGGTGGTGGTGCTGGGCTGGGCCGGCGCGCCGATCTACCGGGCCGCGTGGGCGGCGCTGCGCCACGGCGGCGCCGACATGAACGTCCTGGTCGCGCTCGGCACGGTGACCGCGTTCGCGCTGTCGCTGGTCGCGACCGTGGCGCCGCACGTCGTCGGCCACGAGGTCTACTACGAGGCCGCGGTGGCGGTGATCGGCTTCGTCCTGCTGGGTCGCTACCTGGAGGCGCGGGCGCGTCGCCGCGCCGGCGCGTCGCTGGGCCACCTGCGCAGCCTGGTGCCGGCGACCGCGATGGTCGTCACCGACGACGGCGAGGTGAAGACGCCGCTCGAGAAGATCGCGCCCGGCGCGCTCGTGGTCGTGCGCCCGGGCCAGACCATCCCGGTCGACGGCGAGGTCGTCGAGGGCTCGTCGTCGGTGGCCGAGGCGGTGCTGACCGGCGAGGCGATGCCGCTCGACAAGGGCCCGGGCGACGCGGTCTTCGCCGGGACCAGCAACGCGTGGGGCCGGCTGGTGGTGCGCGCCAGCCGCGGCGCCGCCGACACCTCGCTGGCCCAGGTGGTGTCGGCGGTCGAGGCCGCGATGGGCACGCGCGCGCCGATCGCGCGGGTCGCCGACCGGGTCGCCGCGGTGTTCACGCCGATCGTCCTGGGCGCGGCGGCGCTGACGTTCGCGATCTGGATGGTCGTCGGGGGCGGCGCCACCGCGGCCGATCGCCTGGCGCCGGCGCTGCTCCACGCGGTCGCGGTGCTGGTGGTGGCGTGCCCGTGCGCGCTCGGCCTGGCGACCCCGACCGCGCTGATCGTCGGGCTCGGCCGCGCCGCCGAGCAGGGCGCGCTGTTCCGGTCGGCCGCCGCGCTCGAGCGGCTGGGCTCGATCGACGCGGTCGTGATGGACAAGACCGGCACGCTGACCGAGGGCCAGCCGACGCTCGTCGTCGAGGCCGCGGCGCCGGGGCAGGATCCGCGGCGCCTGCTGGCGCTGGTCGCCGGCGCCGAGGAGGGCAGCGAGCACCCGCTGGCCGGCGCGTTCCTGCGCGACGCCGGGGCGCGCGGCGTCGTGACGCCGCCGGCGACCGCGTTCGCGAGCACGCCGGGCCACGGCGTCACCGCCACCGTCGAGGGCCACGCGGTGGTGGTCGGCAGCCCGCGCTTCGTCCGCGCCGCCGGCATCGAGGTCGACGACGCCGCGCTGGCGCCGGTGGCGCAGCGCGCGCTGACCCCGGTGGTCGCCGCGGTCGACGGCGCGTTCGCCGCGGTCTACGGCGTCGGCGACGCGCCGCGCGCCGGCGCGGTCGAGGTCGTGCGCGCGCTCGACGCCGCCGGCATCGAGGTCGTCATGCTGACCGGCGACGGCCGCGCCCCGGCCGAGGCCGTGGCGGCGACCCTCGGCATCCGCCACGTCGAGGCCGAGACCCTGCCCGCCGACAAGGCCGCCAAGGTCGCGGCCCTGCGCGCCGGCGGCCGCCGGGTCGCGATGGTCGGCGACGGCGTCAACGACGCGCCCGCGCTGGCCGCCGCCGACGTCGCGATCGCGATGGGCTCGGCCACCGACGTCGCCGCCGCCGGCGCCGACGTCATGCTGCTGCGCGACGACCTGCGCGCCCTCGGCGGCGCCGTCCGCCTGGCCCGCCGCACCCTGCGCATCATCCGCGAGAACCTGTTCTGGGCGTTCGCCTACAACGTCCTGGCGCTGCCGGTCGCGGCCGGCGCGCTGGTCCCGATCACCGGCTGGAGCCTGTCGCCGATGCTGGCCTCGGCCGCGATGTCGCTGTCGAGCGTGTCGGTCGTGCTCAACAGCCTGCGCCTGCGCCGCGCCCGCTGAGCCGCGCCGCTACGGCCGCGGCACCGGGTCGAAGTGATCGAACGGGTGGGCGAACCACTCGCGCAGCGTCCGCGCGATCACGACCGCGTGCGAGCCGTCGAGCAGGCGGTGGTCGAAGGTCGCGCACACCTTCATGGTCTTGCCGGCGACCAGCTCGCCGTCGTCGACCACCGGGACGTCCTCGACGTTGCCGAGGGCCAGGATCATCGGCACCCGGCTGTACGCGATCAGCGGCACGTAGGCCTCCTGCAGCCCGATCGAGCCGATGTTGGTGATCATCACCGAGCCGAAGGCGTCGCGCGGGATGCCGAGGCGGCGCAGGTCGAGGTTGAGCTCGTACGACAGGAACGAGGTCGCGCGCAGCATCGAGCCGACCAGCGGGCCGGGCAGCCGCGACAAGAGCGACCGCGTGCCCTCGAGCTCGCGGTCCTTGTGGGCCTTGACCTTGGCGAACCGGGCGTTGCACTCGTCGACGCACTCGGCGAGCGACTTCTGATCGGCGTCGCGCAGCACCGTGCCCGACAGGTCGAGCTCGCCGGTCGCGGGATCCTCCATCGCGACCTGGAAGAACACCGACACCCGCTTGCGCAGGTAGACCCGGCGCGCCCGCAAGAGCGCGTTGGCGTCGGGCATCCGGCGCAGCGCCTCGGCCATGGCGCGCCCCATCAGGTGGGTGACGGTGGCGTGGCGCCCGGTGGCGGCGCGAAACGCGGCCAGGTAGGCCAGCGCCGGCTCCATCCGCAGGGTCAGCGAGCCGTAGACGCTGGCCTCGGCGGCGTTGTCCCAGGTGCCGATCGCGAGCTTGCGGAACGTCGACGGGTTGGACTTGCGCTCGAGCTCGAGGTTCCCCATGGCGTCAGTATCGCCCGTCGTCGCCGCGCCGGGTCGGTCGCGGCCGCCTGCGGCAACCGGCCGCGGCCGTCGCCGGGTCGTGGCACAGTGCGGCCCCGATGAAGCTCGACGCCCGGCTGACCCTGTTCATGACGCTGGTCGGCGTCTTCCTGACCTCGTTGCTCCTCGGCAACCTGATCGGCGGCAAGCTCACCTACATCCCGTTCGCCGGCGAGCGCTACACCCTGTCGGTCGGCGAGATCCCGTTCCCGCTGACCTTCGTCCTCACCGACATCCTCAACGAGTTCTACGGCCGGCGCGTGGTCCGCCGCGTCACCTGGCTCGGCTTCGCGATGACCGGCATGGCGTTCGCGATGATCCAGCTGGCCGCGCTGGCGCCGTGGGTCCCCGAGGCCCACCACGCCGACTGGCAGGGCCTGCCGCCGAGCGCGTTCACCGCGGTCTTCACCAGCGCGACCCGCATCCAGATCGCGTCGATGATCGCGTACCTGACCGCGCAGATGGTCGACATCAGCACCTTCTTCGCGATCAAGCGGCTGACCGGCAACCGCATGCTGTGGCTGCGCGCCACCGGCTCGACCGCGATCTCGCAGCTCGTCGACACCATCCTGGTGGTCACGATCGCGTTCGGCA
Organism: Kofleriaceae bacterium; assembly: GCA_020633495.1. Taxonomy (GTDB): domain Bacteria; phylum Myxococcota_A; class Polyangia; order Haliangiales; family Haliangiaceae; genus WYBA01. Next base: position 59,546 of record JACKDR010000028.1, read on the forward strand.
GCACGCTGCCGACCCACACGCTGGTCGAGATCGTGATCACGTCGTACCTGGTCAAGCTCGCGGTCGCGATCGGGATGACGCCGCTGATCTACGCCCTGCACGGCCTGATCGAGCGGGTGTGGCACCTCCAGCCGGTCCCGCTCGAGCAGCCGGGTGGCGACGTCGGCGGCACCGACGAGCCGTCGCGACCCTGACGCGGTGTCTCAGGCCGGCGTCACACCGGTGACGGTGGTCGCCGAAGTGGCCGGGATCAGGGGCGCGTGCCTCCGGCCCGGCCCTTGCTGTGCCTCCGCGCAGGAGACGGCAACATGATGTCCAGCGAGTCCAGGTCCCAGGATTTCCCCATCGTCGAGCTCGAGGCCATCGAGACCCAGCCCCTGGGCAAGGCCTCGGTGCTGGTGGTCGACGATGACGCCGCGGTGCTGCGCGCCCACACCCGCACCCTCGCGCGCACCCAGCTGGACGTGGTCACCGCCAGCTCCGGCGACGAGGCCCTGATCCGGCTGCAGGAGCGCGCGTTCGACGTCGTCGTCACCGACATCTCGATGCCGGGCATGAACGGCATCGACTTCCTCCGCGCGGTCCGGCTGGTCGACGCCGACCTGCCGGTCCTGTTCGTCACCGGCGAGGCCAGCCTCGACACCGCGATCGACGCCGTCGAGCTCGGCGCGACTCGCTACCTGGCCAAGCCGGTCGAGCCCGAGGTGCTGCGCGCCTCGGTGGCGAGCTCGGCGCGCATGTACCGGTCGATCCTGCGCGGCCGCGAGGCCGCCAGCAGCTCGGGGCTGGCGATCTTGCTGCGCGGGGAAGCGGCGCTCGAGGCCGCGTTCGACCGCGCGCTGTCGACGCTGCACATGGTCGCGCAGCCGATCATGTCGGCGCTGACCGGCAGCCGCGTCGCCTGGGAGATGCTGGTCCGGACCCGGTCGTCGGAGCTGCCGCACCCGGGCGCGCTGTTCAGCGCCGCCGAGCGGCTCGACCGCGTCCGCGAGCTGGGCCGGATCATCCGCGCCGCGGTGGTCGACCTGCTGCCGCTGATCCCCGAGGACGAGATGGTCTTCGTCAACCTCCACCCCGACGACCTGCTCGACGACGAGCTGTTCGACGGCAGCGCGCCGCTGGCCGAGCAGTCGTTCCGGATCGTCCTCGAGGTCACCGAGCGCACCGCGCTCGGCCACGTCGACGGCCTCGCCGAGCGCCTGGCCCGGCTGCGCAAGCTCGGCTACCGGATCGCGGTCGACGATCTCGGCGCCGGCTACGCCGCGCTGTCGGCGGTGGTCGCGATGCGCCCCGACGTGGTCAAGCTCGACATGAGCCTGATCCGCGGCGTCGACGCCGACGACGTCCGCAAGGGCGTCGTGTCGTCGGTGGTCGGCATGTGCCGGATGCTCGGGGTCTGGACCGTCGCCGAGGGCATCGAGACCGAGGCCGAGCTGGCGGCGGTGACCGAGCTGGGCTGCGACCTGGTGCAGGGCTACCTGCTGGGACGACCGGCGCCGTTGACGCCGCGCTAACAGCGCGGCGCGCGCCGCCCCATCGTGATCGCCGCCGAGGCGGTGCCCTGACCGGCACCGCCTCGCACCTCGTGGGCGCGCGTGAGGTGCGCGCCCACCCGGCGCGCGTGCGCGCGGCGTCGCGTCGCCGCGTCGCGGCACGATCCGTCGCCGCCGTGACGTTTCCGAGCAGGGGTGATGTCACCGGCCTGACGGCGCCACGCGCAACCGGCTGGATCCTGGCCGCCCGCGATCGGCGCGCCGCTTGCTAGTCGCCATGTCATGCAATCCGCCTGCGACTTCGTCCCCGGCCTGCCGCCGACCGTCCTGGTTGTCGACGACGACGTCGACATGCTGCTGATGCAGCGCCGCACGCTCGGCGCCGCGGGCATGACCGTGCTCACCGCCGAGTGCGTCGACCAGGCGCTGATGATCCTGCAGTCGCGCCCGGTCGAGGTCGTGGTCAGCGACATCTCGATGCCGGGGCGCGACGGCCTCGATCTGCTCCGCGCGATCCGCCCGACCGATCCGAACCTGCCGCTGATCTTCGTCACCGGCAGCGCCAGCCTCGAGTCCGCGATGCTGGCCGTCGATCTCGGGGCCAGCCACTACCTGCAGAAGCCGGTCGACACCCGGCTGCTCCGCCAGCACATCCAGGCCGCCGCGCACGCCTACCGGGCGGCCCAGCGGCAGCGGGACGTCGCCGGCGCCGCCGCCGCGTCGGGCTCGATGCGCGGCGTCGCGGGCAGCGAGACGACGTTCCAGGCCGCGCTCGACTCGCTCGAGCTGGTCGTGCAGCCGGTGATGTCGGCGGCGACCGGCCGCCGGGTCGGCTGGGAGGCGCTGGTGCGCAGCGGCGAGCGCAGCCTGGCCAACCCCGGCGCCCTGTTCGCCGCGGCCGAGCGGCTCGACCTGGTCACCGAGCTGGGCCGGCGCATCCGCGCCGCCGCCGCCGAGCTGATCTCGACCCTGCCCGAGGGGCTGGTCTTCCTCAACGTCCACTCGGCCGAGCTGCTCGACGACGAGCTCTACGATCCCGAGCAGCCGCTGTCACGGGTCGCGCCGCGCGTCGTCCTCGACATCACCGAGCGGGTCGCGCTGACCCACGTCGCCGGCGTCGCGTCGCGCGCCGACCGGCTGCGCCGGCTCGGCTTCCGCATCGCCGTCGACGATCTCGGCGCCGGCTACGCCGCGCTGGCCGCGATCGTCGAGCTGCGCCCCGACGTCGTGAAGCTCGACATGAGCCTGATCCGCAGCATCCACCGCGACCCGGTCCGGCAGAGCGTGGTCAGCTCGGTCGTCGACATGTGCGCGCGGCTGGCGATGTGGACCGTCGCCGAGGGCGTCGAGACCCAGGACGAGCTGGCCGCGGTCGAGCAGCTGGGCTGTGACCTCGTGCAGGGCTATCACATCGGTCGACCGGCGCCCTGGATCGACCGTGCCGCCGGCTGATCCGCCGCGACCGTCACGCCGACCTCCCGGTTCACCCCACGGGGGGGACCGGCACCGGGTGACGCGACGTCGTCGAGCCTGGTAGATTGGGGGCGCCTCCCCGGGGAGGAGGCCGTCTTGCCGCACATCCTGATCGTCGACGACACCGTGACCGCCCCCTCGCCGCTCGAGGCGCTCCTCGGCGTGCCCGGCCACGATCTCGTCCACGCCGCCGGCGTCGCCGCCGCGTGCGCGCACGTCACCGCGACCGCACCCGAGCTGGTCGTGATCGACGCGACCGCGGGCGTCGCGGTCGACGCTGCCGCCGAGCTCACCCGGCGGATCAAGGACGCCCACGCCGGCACGTTGCTGCCCGTGGTCGTGGTCGCGGCGGCCGACGATCGCGCGACCCGCGATCGCGGCCTGGCCGCCGGCGCCGACGACATCGTCACCGCGTCGATCGATCGCCGCGAGCTGGCGCTGCGCGTCGACAACCTGCTGGCGCTGCGCCGCCGCGACGTCGACGTCACCCGTCGCGACATCGCGCTGCTCGAGCTGGCCGGCGGCCGCGACGAGGGCCTGGCCGCCGTGGTCCACGACCTGCGCAGCCTGATCACGGTCATCCTCGGCGCGGTCGACTACGTCGACCGGGACGCCGGCCTGAGCGACGACGCGCGCGACGCCGTCGGCGACTGTCGCCAGGCGTCGGGCCGCATGATGAAGCTGCTGGCCAGCATCCACGACCTCGGCCGGCCCACGGTCGGCAAGCGCTCGGCCGGGCGCGTCGCGGTCGCGGTCGCGGCCCTGGTCGACGTCGCGCTGGCGCCGCGTCGCGCCGCGTTCGCACGGCGCGACGTCGACGTGACCTGCGAGGTCGGCGCCGCGCACGTCGAGGTCAACCGCGACGTCGTCGAGCGCGCCCTCGGCTACGCGCTCGACAACTGCCTGTGGCACGTCCCCACCGGGGGCCGGCTCCGGGTGTGGACCACCGCCGTCGGCGCCGACGTCGAGCTCCGCGTCGGGCGCACGGGCGCGCCGGCGACCGCGGCCGAGCGCGCCGCGCTCGAGGCGCCGCGCGCGGTGGGGGCCGCGATCGATCCCCACGACGCCGGCCTGGGCCTGTACGCGTGCCGCCTGGCGGCCGAGGTCCACGGTGGCAAGCTCTGGGTCGAGGACGACGCCGAGCTGCCGGCGGTGCTGGCGTGCCGGCTGCCGGCGCCGCTGGGGCCGGTGGCGCCGACGCGTGGGCGGATCGAGGGAGGAACCTGATGGGACGAGCGCTGCTGGTCGACGACGAGAGCCTGATCCGACGCCGGGTGCGCCCGGTGCTCGAGGCCCTCGACCTCGAGGTGGTCGAGGCCGACGACGGCAAGGTCGCGATCGAGCGCCTGCGCGACGGCGCCTTCGAGGTCGTGGTCACCGATCTGCGCATGCCCGAGGTCGACGGCATGGCGGTGATCCGCGAGGTCCGGGCGCTGTCGCCCGAGACCCCGGTCATCGTCCTGACCGCGTCGGGGCGGGTCGAGGACTGCATCGCGGTCATGAAGGCGGGGGCCAGCGACTTCATCACCAAGCCGTTCCACGCCGACGAGCTCCGCGACGTGGTCCAGGAGGCCATCTCGGCGCGCGCCGAGCGCATCACCCGGCCGCCGCCGCGCCGCGATCGCCGCACCCCGGTGACGCTGATCGGCGACTCGCCGGCGATGCGATCGCTGCTGTCGATGGTCGAGCGGGTCGGGTCCAGCGACGCCACCGTGCTGGTCACCGGCGAGAGCGGCACCGGCAAGGAGGTCATCGCCCGCCTGCTGCACGGCACCTCGCCGCGCGCCGGGCGCCCGTTCGTCGCCGTCAACTGCGGCGCGATCCCCGAGGGCCTGGTCGAGAGCGAGCTGTTCGGCCACGCCCGCGGCTCGTTCACCGGCGCGATGGAGCGGCGGATCGGCCGGTTCGCCCAGGCCGACGGCGGCACGCTGTTCCTCGACGAGGTCGGCGAGCTGTCGGCCGCGGTCCAGGTCAAGCTGCTGCGCGTCCTGCAGGAGCGCGAGGTCACGCCGGTCGGCGACGCTCGCCCGGTCACCGTCGACGTCCGCGTCATCGCCGCGACCCACCGCGATCTCGAGTCGCTGGTCGCCGAGGGCGGCTTCCGCGAGGACCTCTACTACCGGCTGGCGGTGGTGCCGATCGAGGTGCCGCCGCTGCGCGCCCGCGCCGACGACATCCCGGCCCTGACCCACTGGTTCCTCGACGCCGCCAACGCGCGCAACCGGTGCGAGGTCACCTTCAGCGACGAGACCATGGCGGTGCTGCGGGGCTACGCGTTCCCCGGCAACGTCCGCGAGCTCGAGAACCTGGTCGAGCGCCTGGTGGTCACCGACGAGGACGGCGTCATCACGGTCGACGACCTGCCCAACAAGGTGCGGTCGATGCGGCCGGCCGCGGCGGTGCTGCTCGGCGGCGGCCCCGACGTCGAGGTCATCAGCGACGCCGGGGTCGACATGAACTCGATCTTGCGCGAGACCGAGAACCGCCTGATCGACGAGGCGCTCAAGAAGTCGGGCGGCAACAAGGCCCGCGCCGCCCAGCTGCTCGGCATCAACCGGACGACGCTGGTCGAGAAGCTGAAGCGCCGCGGCCACGTCGACTGACTGGCGAAGCGAGCGGGCGACCGCGCGAAAGATCGGGCCAGCGGTAGGGCCGCGTCGCTGACGATTGTCAGTCGACTTCGTACGACGGGGTGCGCCAATGAGCGAGGGATCCCGCCATGTTGCGCGGGTGGAGCACCTTGCCGCACAGAAAGTAAGTAAGCGAGATCGCGGGAATTGCCGCGACGTGTCAGCGCATGAAAACTTGAAGTTGCTTCCATGTTCATGACGCGTTGCCCTAGAGTGCGCACTGCGTCATCGACGATCACCCGCCGCGGAGGGGAAACCGAAGCGGGGATCGATCGAGGGCCGGGAGGGACTCATGCGAGCACGGCACTTCGCGTCCGGCAGCCTGATCGTCTGCGCGGCGGTGACCCTCGGGTCAGCGACCGGCTGCGGCCTCGATCTCGATCCACCACCGCCGATCATCCACGCCCGGTTCGACCCGGACGCCAAGGTGATCCCCATGCCGACCGACGTCCTGCGCGACGCCGCCGCCGGCCACCTCGACATCCCGATCGACGACACCCTGTCGCCGGCCGAGGTCGAGCTCTACGAGTGGATGAACACGCTCGACGCGTGGTCGTCGGCGTCGACCGCGACCGTCGAGCTGACCGGCGCGATCGATCCCGCGACCGTCACCGCCGACTCGTTCCAGGTCTGGGAGTGGCGCGAGACCCCGCTGCCGGTCGAGGGCGTCACCGTCACGGTCGCCGACGACGGCGGCTCGATCGAGCTGGTGCCGCCGCGCACCGGCTGGCGCCGCGGCGGCCGCTACATGGTCGCGCTGCGGGGCGGCGCCACCGGCGTCGAGGGCGACGCCGGCGAGCGCGTCGAGTGCGACGCCGCGTTCTACTTCCTGCGCCAGCGCGAGCGCCTCGACACCCCGGAGCACGAGCGGGCGTTCCCCGGCGACACCCGCGCCGAGCGCCAGGACAACGCCGCCAAGCTCGAGGTCATCCGCGAGGACCTCGAGCCCATGTTCGACTTCCTCGAGGACCGCGACCTGCCGCGCGACGACGTCGCCGCGCTGTGGACCTTCACGGTCACCGACCGGGTCGAGCTGGCGATGGACGAGCCGTCGCAGCGCATGCCGCTGCCGATCGACCTGCTGCTCGATCCCGCGACCGGGCGCGTCGACCTGCCGCCCGCCGCCTGGGACTCGCCGACCGTGCTCGACGCCAAGGCCGCGCTCGCCGCCTACGACGGCTTCGGCACCTCGGCGGGCATGCTGTTCGGCTTCACCGGCCCGGTCGACCCGGCGACGATCACCGAGGACACCGTCGAGCTGTGGCAGGTGCCGCCCGGCGGCACCCCGGTGCGCATCCCCGCCGACGTCGCGCTGCTCGCCGACGGCGTCAACGTCGAGATCACGCCGCGGGCCCAGCCGCTGGCCGAGCGCATGGAGCACGCGATCGTCGTCCGCGACGGCGTCCGCGACGTCGACGGCGAGCCGATCGTGCTGATGCCGGCCGGCCGCCTGATGCAGGCGCGGGCCCCGGTCTTCGACGGCGCGGCCAGCCTGGTCGGCCCGGTCGCCGACGACAAGGCCGCCAAGCTCGAGAAGGTGCGCGTCGACACCACCGGGTTCCTCGACGAGCTGCCGTCGTCCGACGGCCTGCTGGCGGCGTGGACCTTCACGACGATGTCGGTGCGGGCGCCGATCGACGCCTGGATCGCCACCCCCGAGACCCTCGACGTCTCGCCCGAGCCGCACGACGTCGTCCACTCGACCCCGCTGCAGGCGCTGCAGGACTTCGCGCTGGCGATCAGCTCGCTGTTCTACGTCGGCGACGTCTACAACGGCACGATCGAGTCGCCGGTGTTCCTCGACCCGCGGACCCGCGGCTTCCGCAGCGACGGCGGCCACCGCGTCGAGGACGTCGGCTTCACGATGACCGTGCCGCGCAACCTCGACCCGTCGACGCCGGTGCCGGTGGTCATCTTCGGCCACGCGATCATGACCGAGCGCCGCATGGTCCTGGCGATCGGCGACGCCCTGGCCCAGCGCGGCTTCGTCGCGGTGTCGATCGACCTGCCGATGCACGGCACCCGCACGGTGTGCTGGACCGAGGGGCCCCTGAGCATCCCCAACCCGTCGACCGGCCAGCTGACGCCGCTGTCCGACCCGTGCACCAACGGCGCGGTATGCGGCGACGAGGGCCAGTGCGTCGACCCGACCACCGGCGAGGTCCAGCCGTTCGCGACCTGGCCGATCATCACGATGCCGATGGCGTCGGGCGCGGCGTTCATCGAGATCGAGAAGATCGCTAACACCCGCGATCACTTCATCCAGTCGGAGATCGACATGTCGGCGCTGCTGCGGTCGCTGCGCGAGGGCGACTGGGCGAGCGTGATCGGCGCGCCGATCGACACCGACCGCATCTACTACGCGGGCCAGTCGCTGGGCGGCGTGCTCGGCGGCACGTTCGTCGCGCTGCACCCCGAGATCGCCGACGCCGTGCTCAACGTGCCCGGCGCCGACACCGTCGACATGTTCAAGGACTCGCCGTTCTTCGGGCCCCACGTCCAGGCCTTCTTCACCCGCGAGGGCGTCGACCCCGACAGCTTCGACGGCCATCGCTTCTTCAACGTCGCCCGCTGGTTCATGGACTCGGCCGACCCGGCCAGCTTCGCGGCGTCGCTGATGGAGCACCGCGACGTCCTGCTGCAGATGGCGACGCTCGACTTCATCATCCCCAACGCCTACACCGAGACCCTCGAACGGCTGTCGGGGGCGCCGCGCCGCGACTACGTCGCCGAGCACGGCTTCCTGGTCATCCCGATCGAGCCCGAGTACCTGCGCGGCACCACCGAGATGGCGCGGTTCCTGGCCGGGGAGTGGCGCCCGTGACCGCCGCGAGCTTCACGCGCGTCGGCGGCGCCGCGGTCGTCGCCGCGCTGGCCGTGGCCGCGCCCGCGGTCGCCCACGCCGGCGGCTTCGCGATCGGCGAGCAGTCGGTGGTCGCCGCCGGCACCGGCGGCGCCTCGACGGCGCGCGCCGACGACGCCGGCGCCGCCTGGTACGATCCGGCCGCGCTCGCCGACGGCGGCGGCTGGCGGATCGGGATCAACCTGGTCGCCGCGATGGCGAGCCTGCAGGCCGCGGATCCGGCCGGCACCTGGTCGGCGCAGACCGAGGGCGGCGTGGCGCCGGTGCCCAACCTGCACCTGGCGTGGGCTGGCGGCGACTGGGCCGGCGGCGTCGCGGTCGGCGTGCCGTTCGGCGGCGACGTGCAGTGGCCCGCCGACTGGGCCGGCGCCCACGAGATCGTCGCCAGCCAGCTCCAGGTGGTCCGCATCGCGCCGTTCGTCGGCTGGCGCCACGACCGGCTGCGGGTCGCGGCCGGCGTCCACGTCGATCTCGCCCACATGCAGATCGACCGCGGCCTCGACTTCATCGACACCGAGGGCGACGTCCTGATCGATCTGCGCGGCGCCGGCGTCGGCGTCGACGCCTCGGCGTGGGCCGACCTCGGCGCCGTCGACGTCGGGCTGTCGTACAAGAGCCGGACCCACGTCGGCCTCGACGGCGAGGCCGACTTCACCGCGCCCGACGCGTTCGCGATGAAGCTCGCCGATCAGGGCGCGTCGTCGTCGATCACGTTGCCCGATCGCCTGGCGCTGGGCGCGGCGTGGCACCGCGACGCGCTGACCGTGCTCGGCGATGTCGAGCTGACCGCGTGGGGCGTCAACCAGGAGCTGGTCGTCGACTTCGCCCAGGACCAGACCCCCGACGCCACCCAGGTCAACGACTGGCAGCGCACGATCGCGCTGCGCGCCGGCGCCGAGTGGCGGCGCGGCGCCACCGCGGTGCGCGGCGGCGCCTACGTCGATCCGACGCCGGTGCAGGCCGACCACCTGTCGCCGACGTCGCCGGACTCGACCCGGCTCGGCGTCACGCTGGGCGCGTCGCGCGTGGTCGGCGACGGCGTCACGATCGACGGCTTCTACGGCTACATGCACCTGGGCGAGCGCACGACCACGGATCCCGAGACCATGACCGCCAGCTACGGCGGCCACGCCCACTTCGCCGGCGTCGCGGTCCGCGTCACGCGGTAGCGGTCGCGGTCGCGGCGGCCGATGCGGGCAGGGCGCTCCGGGGCCCGTCGTCGTCGTCGTCGTTGTCGTCGTCGTCGTCGTCGTCGTCGTCGTCGTCGTCGTCGTCGTCGTCGTCGTCGTCGTCGTCGTCGTCGTCGGCGTCGGAGAGCCCGGGGTTGTGGCGGTGGGGAGAGCGCGAGCGCGCCGGCCCGGGTCCTGCCGCGCGCGTGGGGGGATCCTCCGCCGGCTCGGACAGTCCTCGCGGTGACGAGAGCGCGGGCGGGGTGCTGGCGCGAGCGGTGACGCCGTCACGTGCTCGCGCGGGCCCGCTGCGGAACTCGCCGGCGGAGGACCCCCGCACGCGCGCGTCACCCGGGCCGGCGTGACGTCTCCTGGACCGTGATCCGGTGAGCAGGGGGACGTAGGGGCCCGGCTCGCTCGCCGCGGGCGATCTGGTCCGCAACCGGCCCGAGGGGCGGTCGATAGCGCCGGGCAGAGCTCGATGACCCCCGCGCGTCCACGACCCGTGCCCGCCTCCCTGGCGCGAGGCCACGTCGCCCCCCGAAAGGACCCGCGGCGCGATGGGTGATCTCGGGATGCTCGGGGCGGGTGCCGAGGTGGCATCGGCGCTGGCTGGCGGCCACGGCGGAGCGACGGCTGTCTACGGCGACGTCGAGGGAGCGGACGACGCGTGGGCCAGCGCCGAGGCGCCGGCAGGGCCGCCGCCGTCGGAGGACGCCTCGTGCGCGGCCTTTCCGCACGTGATGGCCGACGTCCAGGACGCCGACGTCGCGGTCGAGCCCGCGGCCCCGCACCTGCCCGCGGCCGACGCAGCGGCGGCGCCGAAAGGGCATGCCGCCCACGGCCGCAAGAAGGACGCGACGTCCTCGGCGGGTACGGCGGCGGGTGGCTACGCGCGTGCTGCCGCCGGACACCAGCTGTCGGTCACGCCGGCTCGGCCGGCGATCGCGGCGGCCGAGGTCTCGGGCGGGGCGTCGCACACCGCGGTGGCGCTGTCCAATCACGGCAGCTCGCCCGTGACGATCGGTGGGATCACCCAGGTCGTCACCGCCGTCGACGGCCTCGCCCGGCCCGTCGGCGACTTCGTCCTGCAGGGCGTCGCGGGCGGGCTCGCGATCCCGGCGGGCGGCGTCGCGCCCTTGCTCGCCGTCACGTTCCGGCCGCTGAAGACCTATCCCGAGGACCTCACGCAGCCCACGCAGCGACGCGCCACCGCCATGATCCTCGACGCCGAGCACCGCGTGATCGGCGAGATCGAGCTCGAGGGCGTCGCGCTGCCCAGCGCCGGGGCGAAGGCGGCGCCCGATCCGTCCACGAACGGCGCGGCGCAGGGGCGTCAGGGCTCGACGTTCGACGAGCCGCTCGCCGAGCGGACCGGCAAGTACGAGGACGCGATCGAGCGGGCCGCGGACCGGGACGATGACCGGCAGCGGGCGATGGCGGCGGCCTACGCCGACTGGCCGCGGTACCTGAGCCAGGAGGAGCTCGACGCGTACGTCCAGCGCCATCCCGGGTTCGATCAGAAGCTCGAGCGGTACGCGAAGTACTACACGACGAAGCCCGACAACCCCTACGACGCCCTCGACCGGCCGTCGACCGACGTCGGTGACGACGTCCCGCACATCGGCCAGGGGGCCGACGGGCAGCCCTACACGTACACGGAGCGCAGCGCCCAGGCCGAGGCGCAGGCCGTGTTGCACGACAGCGACGACCCGCGGCGCCTGCTCGCCACCGCGTACGCCCTGAGCATGGTCGTGGCGCCCGGCACGACCATGATGGCGACCGCGCTCGTCGACGGCGGCGAGGCCGCGGTGGGCTACGACGCCTCCGGACGTGAGCTGTCGCGCGAGGAGCGGCTGGCGAAGACCCGGGCGGCGCTGCTGAACGCGGTGTTCGGCATCGAGATGGGGCCCCTCGAGCGGGCGCGCCCGCGCGATGCGATGCGGACGCTGTCGGAGACCGAGGCACGGGGCGTCGGCCCCACCGGCGCGAACTTCGAGCCGGTCCTCGAGGCCGAAGCCGGGGCCAGCGAGGCGGCCGAGGTCAGCGTCGATGGAACCGCGGCCAGCGCGACGGACAGCCACGCGAGCCCGGTCGAGGCGGATCAGGTGCAGCCCGCGAAGCCTGACGCGAGCACCGCCGGCCCGACGCCTGCCCCGACCGAAGTCACGACCACCGAAGCGGCCCGTCCAACCATCCCTTCCGGCAAGCCCAACCCGGACGCCAAGCCTCGCGGTCGGGTGACCAAGATCAACCCGAAGGACACGCCTGCGAACCAGGTGGCGTACGCCCGCGAGAACGAATCGGCGGAGTTGCTGGCGAAACAGGGCTATGACGTCGAGCAGAACCCGCCGTCGCCCGCGGGCAGTCGCAAGAATCCAGACTACAAGATCGAGGGCGAGTACTTCGACAACTACGCTCCGACCGCGAAGAGCCCGCGCAGCATCTGGACCGGGGTCGGCAAGAAGGTCAAGAAGGATCAGGCGGCACGGATCGTCCTGAATCTCGACGACAACGCGGTCGACCTCGACGCGTTGGCAAAGCAGTTTGCCGAATGGCCGATCGACGGCCTGGAGCAAGTGCTCGTCGTGCGACAAGGTACCGTTTCGCAGCTGGTACCGTGAGCCTGACGGGAGGGAATGACATGGGCATCGAGTACGATCTCAACATCGCCGGCCCGCTGGATCCGGAGTCGTTGCTCCAGCTGGTCGAACGAGGGCTCGATCTCGAGCCAGAGCGGGACGTCATCGGAGGCCCTGACGTGGTCGGCAGGGCCGCGCCGGGCTTCTACCTGACCGCCATGCCGGTCAGCAGTCAGTTCGCCGAGGTTGACGCAGAATGGTCCGGCATCGCGCCACGGGTCAGCGTGACGTTTCGCATGGACAAGGAGTGGGACCCCAGGGACGCCCTCTTGCGCATGATGCGCGCGGTGGGCGCAGTGCTGGCTGCGGTTCCGGACGACGCCTCGTTCGTCTACAACGGCGATCAGCTGTGGCTGCGCCGGCAGGCGGGACACCTGGTTGCTCGGGCCGACCGTGTCGACGCCGACGCGCTCGCGGCGCTCGGGCTTCCCTGCGAGCTGGGCGAGCTGCCGGACGCGTGACGCGATGGCTGATGGTTCGCGATCCGGGCTGGGTCGACGGGCTCATCAGCGGCCCGTCCAACCATCCCTTCCGGCAAGCCCAACCCGGACGCCAAGCCTCGCGGCAAAGCCACCAAGAGCAACCCGCTGGACGCACCGGAGAACATCGCGGCGCTAGCGCGCGAGAATGAGACCGCGGAGGTGCTGGCGAAGCAGGGACATGATGTCGAACAGAACCCGAAGCCGCCCGAGCGCAGCCGCAAGAAGCCTGACTACAAGATCGAGGGTGAGTACTTCGACAACTATGCTCCCACCACGCCTTCAGCTCGCAACATCTGGACGAACGTCGGAGAGAAGGTTGCAGTCGAACAGGCACGACGCATCGTGCTCAATCTTGCTGACAGCGGCGTAGATCTCGCCGCCCTACGGAAGCAGTTTGCCGAGTGGCCCATCGTGGGACTGGAGCAGATGCTCGCCATCAAGGATGGCGTCGTGACACAGCTGGTCCCCTGACACGCTCGAGGCTAGACCATGGCGATTGACTACGAGCTGATCTTGGCTGCCGATGTCGAGCCCGACCGCCTGCTCGGGTTCGTGGAGGACGCACTCGGGCTCGCGCACGAGCGCGACGCGGACTTCCACTCGGCAGTCGGGACGGCCACCGTCGGCCGCCGCGCTGAAGGCTTCAACCTCGTGGCTCGGCGGCCGACCGACATGAATACCCAGCATCTGGAGGAATGGGCCGGGATCAAGGGTCGGGCGAAGGTTCGGTTCATCATCGACAAGGCGTGTGATACCCGGCAGGCATTTCTTCGCCTGCTTGCGGCAACCCTTGGCGTCCTCGAACAGGTGCCAGGTGACGCGGCGTTGATCCTCAACGGGGAGCACGTCTGGCTGCTTCGGCGAGGCGGCCACCTGGCACTGAAAGACGATCCTCGCGTCTTCGATGGCGCCGCGCTGGCGCTGGTCCGTGTGCCATACGAACTGTGCCCGCTCCCGTCGGCTTGACCGGACGTGGTCGCCCGGGTCGCGCCGGGGTTCTAGCGCATGATGCGCGCGGTGGGGGCGGTGCTGGCCGCGGTCCCGTACTACGCCTCGTTCGTCCACAACGGTGAGCACCTGTGGCTGCGCCGGCAGGTGGGACGCCTGGTCGCCGGGGCCGACTGTCTCGACGCCGAAGCGCTCGCGGCGCTCGGGCTTCCCTGCGAGCTGGGCGAGCTGCCGGGCGCGTGACGCGATGAGCGAGGTCGTCCCGGCCACACTGACGGATGCGGAAATCGCGGCCGATCTCGGCTGGGTGCGGCTCTTGAGGGCACGCACTGGCTCGGCGCGATGGCCGAGGACGAGCGCGATCGATTCGGCGGACCACCGCGATCGGCAGCATCCTGGATCGCGTGCTCGTGGCGGACCCTGCCATGCGGATGCCTGCCGAGGAGCTCGTGCGCGAGCTGGATGGCGTCACCCTGGAGCAGGGATGATGCCCACGCGACACGCCACGTCCGCTCGAAACGAACCGTCGGATTCCGACAGGAGCCATGCCATGGGCATCAGTCGCGTACACCTGCGTGATCGACACATCGATACCAATGATGCGTGCATGGAGGTCTGGCTCCGCCTCCTGGTCAGCGCGATCGAGAGCACCCACGACAAGCCAGCGTGGCTTGTCGCCGCGGCAGCGGAGTGGAACGAGGTGGCGACCATGGGGCACGGGTTTGGCGTGATCCCTGACCTGGACAACGTCATCACCGACGAGTCTCGTCGAGACACGGTGCTTCGCCTGGCGGAAGCGGCGGCTCGGCGACTGCGCGAGCTCGGTGATCCGATCCCGGCGGCAGTCCTGAATCAGCTCGGGGCTGGTCCGGTCGATTCGTCGTTCACACGGGACGTACCAGCCGCGATGTTCCAGGAGGTCGCGGACGACTTCATCCGTCTGGTGCGGGAAGCTCCACTCTGAGTCGCCACCGCCACCGAGTTGCGCCCTGCGCATCGCGGCGCGCTCGATCGGTCCTCCGCCTCGGCGCCGGTGCGGCGCTCGGGCTCCCCTGCGAGCTGGGCGAGCTCCCGGACGGGTGACGCGGCGCCCGGCCGGCGCTCGCTCGACGTCACGCCGGCCCGGGTGACGCGCGCGTGCGGGGGGCACCCGCCGGCGAGTTCCGCAGCGGGTCCGCGCGAGCGCGCGACGGCGTCACCGCTCGCGCCCGCACCCACGTCCGCGCTCTCGTCACCGCGAGGACGGTCCGAGCCGGCGGGGGACTCCCCCCACGCGCGCGGCAGGACCCGGGCCGGCGCGCTCGCGCTCTCCCCAACGCCACAGCTCCGGGCTCTGGGCAGCCGCTCGGGGCGAGCGTGTCCTCGCGCCTGCAGCGTCAGTCCGCCGCCGCAGGCGCCGCCGCCGGCGCAGCCGCCTCCGTCGCCGCGGGCGCATCGTCGGGCGCGGTCGCGGTCGCGGCGGCGTCGACCACGGCGGCGCCGCCGTCGCCGAGGCCGGCGAGCAGCACCGCGTAGGCGGCGTTGGTCCAGCCGAAGCCGATCTCGTTGGTCGTGTAGCCGAACGCCAGCTCGGCCAGCCGCGACGTCCGGTGCACGACGTCGTACTTCTCGACGATCGTGCCGTGGGCGCAGAAGTCGCGGGTCACGGTGCCGAGGAACGCGGTCGCCGCGCGGTCGGCGTCGGCGTCGAGGCCGTAGCGGCGCAGGCCGTCGACGGCGACCACCTGCATCGGCGCCCACCCGAACGGCTCGTCCCACTGGCTGCCGGACGCGGTCGTGCTGGTCGACAGGCCGCCGGCGCGCAGGAACAGCTCGAGGTTGCCGGCGACCCGGCGGGCCTCGGCGTCGTCGGCGAGCCCGACCCACAGCGGGAAGAACGTGGTCACGAACGGGTAGCTCGACCGGGTGTCGTCGGTGAACCGGTAGTCCATGAACAGGCCGCGCGCGTCGTCCCACATGGTGGCGCGGACCCGGGCCCGTCGCGCCTCGGCGCGGGCGTGCCAGGCGTCGGCCTCGTCGGCGTCGCCGAGCGCGGCGTGGAGATCGCCGAGGTCGCGCTCCATCGCGAACAGCAGGCTGTTGAGGCACACCGGCGCGTAGTCGAGGATGTCGGCGGCGAACCGGCCGAAGCGGTCGGTCGGATCGAAGCCCGACTCGCGCATCGCCCGATCCGCCTGGTAGAACCGCGGCGTCAGCGTGTCGGTGGCCGCGTCGTAGGCGGCGGCCGGCGCCTGGTCGGGGTGGGCGCGGTACCAGGCGCGGACCCGGTCGTAGTGGGTGCCGCCGGGCTCGACGTCGGCGACCACCTCGGGCGCCGGCCCGGCGCCGTGGTCGAAGTAGCGGGCCAGGCCGTCGCCGGCGGCGTGGTCGGCGCCGAGCCAGTGCGCGTGGTAGCGCTCGACGATCGGCAGGGCGCGGGCCAGCCACGCGCGATCGCCGGTGGCGTCGAAGATCGCGCGCACCATGCCGGACAGCAGCGGCGGCTGCGACCGGGTCAGGAACACCGAGTCGTTGGCGTTGAGCACCATGCCGTAGTGCTCGACCTCGTAGAGGAAGTTGTCGGTCATGCCGCGGGCGAGGTCGACCTCGCCGTCGACCAGCAGGCCCTGCAGGATGAAGAAGCTGTCCCAGCCGTACATCTCCTGGAACCGACCGCCCGGGACCACGTACGGGTGCGGCAGGTACAGCGGCACCAGCGGCACCAGCGCCGCCGGATCGGCGGGCAGCGGCGTCAGCTCGACGCGGGCGGCGCGGGCCGCGCCCAGCTCGGCCACCAGCTCGGCGCGGATCGCGTCGACGTCGGCGTCGGCGGCCACGTACATCGACGCGCGGTCGGCGCCGTCGAGCGCGGTGCCCAGCAAGCTCGCGTTCGACCGGGTCAGCGTCGCCCACGACGCCCGCACGTAGGCGCGGGTGGCGGCGGCGTCGCAGGTCGCCGCCGCGCCTGCGGCCGGCCCCGGCGCGCGATGGGGACCGCCGCACGCCGCCAGCGCGGCGAGGGTGGTCGCGGTGAGCCCGAGCCGTGCCACGTCCCCAGCAGACACGCGCCACCGAGGGGTGTCAAGGCGCGGTAGGATGCACGCGTGGGGATCCAGCGGGTCCGGTCCACCCTGCGCCGGTGTGTCGTGGTCGCCCTCGTGGCGATGGTCGCGGCGTGCCGCGGCGGCGGTGGCGGCGCCGCGGCGACCTCGACCCAGGAGCGGCCCCACCTGCGGATCGCGTTCTCGCGCATCGAGGGCGACGACATCGCCCTGGTCCGCGAGCAGGCCGCGCGGTTCGCCGCCGCCCACCCCGAGGTCGACGTCGAGGTCGTGGCCCAGAAGTGGCGGACCACCGACGTCCACGACCTGTGGGCGCGGTTCCTCGCCCTCGGCGACCCGTCGATCGACGTCTACGTCATCGACGAGCCGTGGATCGCCGAGTTCGCGTTCGCCGGCTGGATCCGCCCGATCGACGAGCTGCGGCCGTGGGCCGACCAGGAGCTGCACCCGGCGGCCCTGCGCAGCGCGGTCTGGCACGACCACCTCTACGCGGTGCCGCTCGAGCTGTCGGCCAACGCGCTGTTCTACCGCCGCGACCTGCTCGACGCCGCCGGGCTGGCGCCGCCGCGCACCCTCGAGGAGCTGCTCGACGCCGCCCGCGTCCTGCAGCAGCAGCCCGACACCGAGCTGCTCTACGGCCTGCTGCTCCACGTCCAGTTCCTGCACAACGATCTCTATCCGCTCTTGTGGGCGTCGGGCGGCGGCCCGCTCACCGACGGCAAGGTCACCCTCGACGATCCCGTCAACGTCGAGGTCCTCGAGCGCCTGGTCGCGGCCACCCACGACGGCGCGCTGCCCTCCGACGAGCGGCTCAAGGCGTGGAGCGATGTCCCCGCCGAGTACCACACCGCGATCGAGGAGTTCACCGGCGGCCACGCCGCGTTCATGATCAACTGGCTGCGCTACGACGTCGGCCCGATGCGCGATCAGGTCGGCATCGCGCCGATCCCGGGGCTCGCCGGCAAGCCGCCCGGCACCGGCGCCACGCTCGGCTCGTGGTCGTGGGCGGTCAACGCCGCCAGCCGCCAGCCCGCGCTCGCCGAGGAGCTGATCCGGTTCCTCAGCAGCGACGACGCCAGCGCCGAGCGGCTCGACAAGCTGGGCACGTTCCCGCCGCTGCGCCGCTTCTACGACGACCCGGCGCGACGCCAGGCCCACCCCGAGCTCGAGGTCGCCGGCCGCATCTTCGACGGTGCGCGGCCGCGCATGCCGGTGCCCAACGAGCGCGAGATCGACGAGCTGATCGAGGACGACCTGCGCGCCGTGCTGCTGGGCGGCTCGCCGGTGGCCGAGACCCTGCGCCACGCCGCCGGCGAGGTCCGGGCTCGGCTCGACCGCTTCCCCGATCAGGCGCTGGTGCTGCCCGAGCTGCCCGAGCCGACCCGGGCGTCGGTGCGGGATCGTGGCCGCGTCGTCGTCGTCGCGGCCAGCGGCGTCTGGCTGGTCGCGATCGTGCTGCTCGTCGTCGGCACCCTGGCGGCGCGCCGCCGCGGCGGCCTGTTCCACCGCCTCGCCACCAAGGTCTCCGTCCTGGGCCTCGCGACGATCCTGCTGGCGCTCACCACCGGCACCGCGGTCGCGCTCGCGGTCCTGGTCCAGAACCAGGAGGAGGCGATCGGCGAGGCCCAGGCGATCTTCCGGGCGTCGATCCGCGAGCACTCGCAGTCGCTGGGCCGGCAGATCGCGCTGGGCGCGTCGGTGGTGCGCGAGCTGTCGACCGGCGCCGGCCGCGCGGTGATCGACGACGAGGTCCAGGCCGGCATCCAGGTCGCGCTCGATCGCGGCGAGGCGCCGTCGGGGTCGCTGCGCGACGACGTCGCCCACCTCAAGCGGCCGCTGCTCGACGGCCTCGAGCGGACCTACGACGAGTCGCTGCGCGTGCTCGCCGCCGAGGGCTCGTACAACGACGACATCCTGTTCCTGCAGCTGCTCGACGAGGACGGCACGATCGTCGCCGACGAGACCGACTTCCTCACCGGCGGCGTCGATCCCGACGCGCCGCCCCGGGTGGTCGACGATCCCGGCGTCCGCCAGGTCGCGCAGTTCGGCCGCCGCATGTCGATGCGCGACGTCCCGGCGGCGCCGGGCCGGCCGGCGTACCTCGAGGTCATGGTGCCGCTGGTCCAGAACGGCCGCCACGCCGGCGCCGTGCGGATCGGCTACTCCAAGGCCCGCCAGGACCACCGGATCGCGGCGCTGCGCGCCCGCCAGGAGCAGCTCCTGTCACGCGCCGTGCTGCTGGTGCTGGTCGCCGCGATCGGTCTGGTCGCGCTGTCGACGGTGCTGCTGGTGCTGTTCTCGCGCAGCGTCGCGCTGCCGCTGGTCCGGCTCAGCCAGCTCGCGGCGCGGGTCGGCGGCGGCGACCTCAGCGTCCATTGCGACGTCCGCGGTCGCGACGAGGTCGCCGCGCTGGGCGTGCGGCTCAACGAGATGGTCGACGGCCTGCGCGAGCGCCAGCAGATCCGCGAGACCCTGGGCCGCTACGTCGGGCCGACGGTGTCGGACGCGATCCTCGGCGGCCAGGTCGAGCTCGGCGGCGAGGAGCGCGAGGTCACGCTGCTGTTCTCCGACGTCCGCGGCTTCACGACGATGTCGGAGACGATGAGCCCGCCCGAGGTGGTCAAGGTGCTCAACACCTACTTCGAGCAGATGGTGGAGGCCGTGTTCTCGCACGACGGCATGCTCGACAAGTTCATCGGCGACGGCCTGATGGCGGTGTTCGGCGCGCCGCGCGCGCTCGACGATCACGCGATGTCGGCGGCGCGGTGCGCGCTCGAGATGCGGCGCCGGCTCGAGGCGGTCAACGATCAGCTGCGCGCCGCCGGCCTGCCGCCGCTGGCGATCGGCATCGGCCTGCACACCGGCTCGGTCGTCGTCGGCAACATCGGCTCGACCAAGCGCACCGAGTACACGGCGATCGGCGACACCGTCAACCTGGCGTCGCGGCTCGAGGGCCTGACCAAGGAGCGCGGCGTCGACATCCTGATCAGCGAGGCGACCCACGCGCGGATCGCCGAGCGCGTCGACGCCGAGCCGCTCGGCGACGCCCAGGTCAAGGGCAAGCAGCGCGCGGTCACGATCTACGCGCTGCGCGCGCTGCGCGTGCGCGACGTCGCGTAGCCGCGCCGGCGCGCGACCGGCGCCTACAGGTGGGTCGAGGCCTCGGCCTCGTCGGCGGTGGCGGCGGCGCCGGCCTGCGGCACCGCGGGCAGCAGGAACCGGCCGGCGACCAGCGTCAGCACCGCGGCGCCGGCCGAGGCCAGCAGCACCGCCAGCTTGGCGGTGGCGTGCAGCTCGGGCGCGCCCGCGAACGCCAGCGCGGCGATGAACAGCGCCATCGTGAAGCCGATGCCGGCGACCAGGCCGACCAGCGCGACGCCGCGCCAGTCGACGCCGCGCGGCAGCGACACCAGGCGCGCCTTGGCCGCGATCCCGCACGCGAGCACGACGCCGAGCGGCTTGCCGACCATCAGGCCGACGACGATGCCGAGCAGGACCCCGGGCGAGGCGCCGAGGTCGACGCCGCCGAGGTCGACGCCGGCGTTGGCGAGCGCGAAGATCGGCATGATCCCGAACGCGACCCAGGGGTGGAGCTGGCCGAGCAGGCTCTCGCACGGCGACAGCGCCTCGCGATGGGCGCGGCGCAGCTTGGCGAGCGGCACCACCAGGTCGTGGGCGGTGGCGTCGGGCTGGTCGGCGCGGCGCTCGATCTCGTCGAGGTGCTCGCGGCCAGCGGCGAGGAAGCCGCGGAGCCCGTACCACGCGCGCGCCGGCGTCATCAGGCCGAGGATCACGCCGGCGATCGTCGGGTGGACGCCGCCGATCAGCATGCCGGCCCAGATCGCGACGCCGGCGGGCACGTAGGCGAGGGCGCGGCGGACGCCGATGGTCTGCAGGATCAGGATCGCGACCATGCCGGCGCCGGCGATCGCGAAGCCGCCGAGCTCGACGCCGCTGGAGTAGAAGATGGCGATCACCAGGATCGCGCCGATGTCGTCGATGATCGCGAGCGCCAGCAGCAGCACCCGCAGCGCCGCGGGCACGCGCTTGCCGAGCAGCGCCAGGATGCCGACCGCGAACGCGATGTCGGTGGCCATCGGCACGCCCCAGCCGCGGGCGGCCTCGCCGCCGGGGGCCAGCACCACGTACATCACCGCCGGCACCAGCATGCCGCCGACCGCGGCGACCACCGGCAGCGCGGCGCGGCGCAGGTCGCTGAGCTCGCCGCCGGCGATCTCGCGCCGGATCTCGAGGCCGACGACGAAGAAGAAGATCACCATCAGGATGTCGTTGACGACGAAGTGCAGCGTCGTCTCGAGCTTCCAGGTGCCCAGGGTCAGCCGGAGCGGCAGGTCCCAGAGGTCGTGGTACGAGCCGTGCCACGGCGAGTTGGCCCAGATCAGCGCCGCGGCGGCGGCCAGCAGCAGGACCACGCCCGAGGCGGCCTCGATGGCGAGGAAGCGCTCGAGCGGGCGGACCATCGCCCGCGCCAGGCGGCGCACCGCGGGGCGCGAGCCGGGCGGCGCGCCGGGCGCGGCGGCGCCACCCGCGGCGGCGGCGGTGGACTTCGGGTCGGCAGGTGGGACGGTGGACATCGGCGGGCTCCGGGCGCGAGGGTGGCCCCGCGCGGACGCGAGGAGGCTCTGGCACCCGCAGCGTCCGTCCACCCGGTCAGACCGGGCCGCTCATTCTCCCGCGTGCGAGTCCAGGCACTCTAGGACCGGCTCCGCGGCCGCGCAAGGTGGTGCGGAGCCGGGCGCGGGGCAGACCCGGAGTCGGATCGGGCACGGGCACGGGCACGGCCACGGGCACGGGCGGGCACGGGGCGGGCTGCGCCCGCTAGAACACCCAGAACGGCCTGCGGCCGGCGAACAGCACGCCGAGCTCGGCGTCGTGCGGATCGTGGAGCTCGATCTCGGCGTAGACGCCGCGCTCCGGGGTGCGGTCGTGGGGATGGAAGTCGGAGACCTCGCCGGGCAGCAGGGTCAGCACCTTCCCGACCTCGGAGCAGCGGACCAGGCCCCACTTGCAGCCGTACAGGCTGACGCCGGGCCGGACCCGGTCGAGGTTGTCGTACGGCACGAACGCGACCACGACCGTGCCCTCGGCGGCGGCCAGGAACGGCGACCGCCGCATGCGCGCGATCAGCTCGTCCTGCTCGGCGATGCGGGTGTCGAGGGTGCTGATGCGCTCGGTCAGCGCGGCCTTGCGATCGACCGCGGCCAGGCGGTCGCTGACGCTCTGATCGTAGGCGCGGCGGGCCAGGGCGTCCTCGGCGGTCTTGATCGGGCCGGTCGCGACCTCGGCGGCGTCGGCCTCGAACTTCTCGGCGCTGGTGATCTCGCGGTCGAGGGCGGCGACCTCGGCCTGGGCCGCGTCGCGCTCGGAGTCGAGCTGGCTGCGCTGGATCTTGGCCTCGGCCTCGTCGGCGACCGCGGCGATGACCTTCTCGTGCTGCGGCGACAGGATCTGCGGGCGGACCCAGCTGTCGTTGAAGAAGTAGAAGACGTTGACCGTGAGGAAGACGATCAGCCCGACCAGGATCGCGGCCAGCGCGGCGATGCCGAGGACCTTGTAGACGCGGATGATCGCCGGCTGCAGCAGGATGCGCGGGCGCGTCGGACGGGACGGTGTGGTGGCTTCCATGGTCAGGCCTCGGGCAGACGGCGGGTGCGGCGGCGCGCGTGGGCGCGGGGATCGCTCACGACGCGACTCCCGCGGGGTGCGGCGGCGCCGCGGCCAGCGCGCCACGACGCGAGGTGGCGTCGACGTGGGCGCGGGTGATCGTGACCTCGACGGGGGTCGCGCCGCGCATGACCTGCACGGTGACCTGGGTGCCGGCCGGGCCGCGGATGCGGGCCGCGACCTCGGTCAGCGGCGCGTCGGTGACGTCGACGCCGTCGACCGCGACGATCCGGTCGCCGACCGCCAGCGGGCCGCGCGCCGGGGCGCGGGTGCCGAACCCGGCGACCACGACGCCGGCGTCGCCGGCGCGCAGCAGCACGCCGATGCCCTCGACGTCGCCGCCGCCGCGCAGGGCGATCTCGACGTGGGCGCCGTCGGCGCCGACCACGGCGCTGCGCTGGAAGCGGCCGATGCCCTCGGCGGCGACCGCGATCGTCACCGGCCCCACCGGCGCCGCCGCGATCGCGAAGCGCCCGGCGTCGTCGGTGAACACCGCCGCGGCGCCGCCGTCGATCGAGACCCGGGCGCCGGCGACCGGCTTGCCGCCGGCGGTGACGACGCCGTCGAGGCGGGCGCCGCCGCGGAACGTGATCTCGACCGGGGTCCAGGCGCCGTCGGCGACGGCGACCCCGGCGACGCGCTGGGCCGGCAGCCCGGGCGCGGTGACGCGCAGGTCGTAGGTGCCGGCGGCGAGGTCGCGGATCGAGAACACGCCGCCGTCGCTGCCGTAGGTGCCGCCCGGCGATCCCGGGGTCGCGGCGCGATCCAGGCCGGTCGGGACGAAGCGCTCGATCGCGACGGTGATCGTCGACGGCGGCTCGGCGCCGGTGGCGCCGGCGACCGCGGTGATCCGCACGCCGCCGGGGTCCCGGACCACCAGCTCGACCGGCCCGGTGTCGGCGTCGAGCTCCACCTTGAGCCGGCCGACGCGGCCGTGCACCGAGGTGCTCAGCTCGTAGCTGCCCGCCGCCGCGCCGGTGATCGTGAAGGTGCCGTCGTCGCCGCTGGTGGCGTCGAGGCGGCTGCGGGCGTGGCTGCGCGCGGCGCGGACCCGGGCGCCGGCGACCGGCGCGCCGGCGCCGTCGACGACCCGGCCGCGCAGCGCCAGCGCGGCGCCCAGCACGAGCTCGACGTCGTCGGCGATGGCGCCGCCGTCGAGGCGCAGCAGGCGGGTCTCGGCCTCGCCGAGGCCGGCGCGGTGGGCCTCGAGGACGGTGGGCCCGGGGTGGAGGTGCTCGATGCGGAACCGGCCGTCGGCGCCGGTGGTGGCTTCGCGCTGCAGGACCGCGCCGCCGATCCGGACCGACGCGGTGACGGTGGCGCCGGCGACCTGGCCGCCGTCGGGGCCGCGGACCCAGCCGGCGATCGTCGTCGGCTCGGCCAGGTAGATGTCGACCTCGGTGACCGCGCCGGGCGCGACCGCGGCGACGTCGGCGAAGCCGTCGAGGGCGTCGGGGCCGCCGACGGCGTGGAGCTGGACCGGCCCGGGCGGCACCGCCAGCTCGAAGCGGCCCAGCCGATCCGCGGTCGCGGTGCCGCCGACGGTCTGATCGACGGCGGCGGCCAGCGAGCGATCGGCGATCTCGACCGACACCGTGGCGCCGGCGACGACCTGGCCGCGGCCGCGCAGGACCACGCCCTTGACCCGGCCCAGGCGCTGGACCCGGACGTCGTGGGTGAACGTGCCCGACGCGCTGGCGACCCGCAGCTGCACCGGCGTCGCCCACAGGCCGTCGCCGCGGGCGCGGACCTCCCAGCTGCCGGTGGTGATCTCGGCCTGGTAGGCGCCGTCGGCGCCGCTGTCGGCGATCACCTCGCCGCCCGGCGACACGAACGTGACCTCGACGTCGGCGACCGGCTTGCCGGCGCCGTCGAGCACGTGCCCGGCGATCTGCAGGGGCAGCGGCACGACCTCGGCGGCGAGATCCGGGGCCGCGTGGCGCACCGGCTCGGGCGCGCCGGCGCGGGCGGGCTCGCCGGGGCGGCGCGCGGCGCCGGGCGCGCCGCGATCCGGGGCGCCGGCGCCGGTGGCGGCGGTGGTGCCGGCGTGATGGCGATCCGGCCGCGTCGCGAGGTAGGCGATGGCGACGATGGCCACGACGCCAGCGATGAGCAGCAACAGCCTGTTTCTGGAGAGCCGCAACGTGTTCGGATCCGCGATCGAAGCCAGTCTGGGGTCGAGGGTGGGCGCCGCGCCGGCGCGGCGGACAAAGCGAACGAAATCCGAGACGTGGGATGACGCCGCGGACGGATGATCCCTCGGAAGCTAGTCCGCTTCCCGGCCCGGCACAAGAACTCGTGTCGGCGCCGCCGCGACCCCGTGACGCAGGTCGCCGTGGTGGGCCCGGCTCACCCACGAACCGGGCTCGTCGTGCTATTCGCGTGACTCTCGTGCGTCCCCGCGGGCTCGTCAGCCTCATCCTCGTTCTGAGCGTCGCCGCCGGTGCCGCGCCGGCCCTGGCGGGCGCGCCCGCCGCGCCGCCCGCGCCCGCCGCGCCGCCCGCGCCGACGCGGCCGCCGCCGACGAGGCGCCGCCGGTCGCGGACGATCCATCGCCGCCGGCCGCGGCCCGCGCCGCCTCGCTGCGGCTCGACGACGACGCGCTCGATCCGTGGGCCCGGGTCCCGACCGCGCTCGATCTCGCCCTCGAGGCCGGGCCGCCCCGGGTCGATCGCCGCGGCCGATCGCTGGGCATCCTGGGCGGCGCGTACGCCGCGCTCACCGTGTGGGCCTACTTCGCCTGGTACCACGGCGTCGACACGCTGCCCGACTTCACGGTCGGCGGCGACGGCCTGTTCGGCGAGGAGACCTACGCGGGCGGCTCCGACAAGCTCGGCCACTTCTGGGCCAACCTCCAGATCAGCCGCGCCGGCGCCCGGCTGCTGCGCTGGGGCGGCTGGTCGGCGCGCGACGCCGCGCTGATCTCGTCGACGCTGAGCGCGATCTACTTCGCGTTCGTCGAGGTCAAGGACGGCTTCTACTACCAGTTCTCGTACGGTGACCTCGGCGGCAACACGCTCGGCGCCGCGTTCGCGGTCGCGCTCGAGATGTCGCCCCGGCTCGACGAGCTGCTCGACTTCCGCGTCGAGTACTGGCCGAGCCCCGCGTACCTCGACGTCCTGCGCGGCGAGCCCGGCAGCGAGATCAACACCGTCAACGTCGCCGAGGACTACAGCGGCCAGCGCTACCTGCTCGCGCTGCACCTGGGCGCGCTGGCCCCGGCGACGCCGGCGTGGCGGTGGAGCCGATGGGTCGACGTCGTCGCCGGCTTCCACAGCGACAAGTACAAGCCCGACCCCGTGCCGTCGGACGGGGTCGTCCGCACCCAGGACCTGTACCTGGGCCTGTCGCTCAACGCCCAGGGCATCTGGGACGACCTGTGGGGCGGCCCGGGCTCGGCGCGGACGCTCCGCAAGCTCGGCCACGGCCTGTTCGAGGCCATGAACCTGCCGTTCACGTCGCTGCCGATCGCCGAGGCGACCCGGTCGCCGGACCGCTAGCCGGTCGCCCGCGGCGGCTCTTCGCGGCCGATCGGTGGCGCACCGATCCGCGCCCCCTCGACTTCGCCCTCGCGGCTGCGCCGCTCGGGCTGCGCTCGGGGTGAGCGTGCAGAGCTGAGCCGTCGCGGCTGCGCCGCTCGGGCTGCGCGCTCGCCAGGCTCCGCTCACCCCGAGCGAAGGGGGAGGCGCGAAGCGCCGACCCCGAAGTCGAGGGGGCGGGCACCAGTGCGCCCCCGCGTGCGACGTCGCTGCCGGTCGCCGAGGCGACCCGGTCGCCGGATCGTTAGTCGACGTCGAGCTCGCGGATGCGCTCGGACAGCCAGGTCCAGCGCTGCCGCGCGGTGGCGTTGCGCACCGCCATGCCGATGGCGCGGCGCGAGCCGACCAGGACCACCAGGCGCTTGCCGCGGGTCACCGCGGTGTAGAGCAGGCTGCGCTGCAGCATCATGTAGTGCTGGGTCGCGATCGGGATGACCACCGCCGGGTACTCGCTGCCCTGGCTCTTGTGGACGCTGACCGCGTAGGCGTGGATCAGCTGGTCGAGCTCGGCGCGCTCGTAGCTGGCGACCCGGCCGTCGCCGAGCTCGAGGCGCAGCATCGGGCCGCCGCCATCGGCGCCGCCGCGGCCGACCTCGGTGATCACGCCGATGTCGCCGTTGAAGACGCCCTTGTCGTAGTCGTTCTTGAGCTGCATCACCTTGTCGCCGGCGCGGAACGCGCGGTCGCCACGGCGCAGCTCGGCGGCGTCGTCGCGCGCCGGGTTGAGGCGCGCCTGCAGCGCGGCGTTGAGCGCGGCGGTGCCGAGCTCGCCGCGGTGCATCGGCACCAGCACCTGGATGTCCTGGACCCGGTCGAAGCCGAAGCGCGCCGGGATGCGCTCGGCGACCAGCTCGACGACGGTGTCGCGCGCCGCCGCCGGATCGTCGCGGCCGACGAAGAAGAAGTCGCCGAGCGGGCCGTCGCCGGCCGGCGGGGTGTCGAGGTCGGGGGCGACGCCCTGGTTGATGCGGTGGGCGTTGACGACGATCCGGCTCTGCGCCGCCTGGCGGAAGATCTCGGTCAGCCGCACCACGGTCGCGGCCCGCGACGCGATCACGTCGTGCAGCACCGCGCCGGGGCCCACCGACGGCAGCTGATCGATGTCGCCGACCAGCACCAGCTGGGCGTCGGGGCGCAGCGCCACCACCAGGGCCCGGAACAGCGCGATGTCGATCATCGACGCCTCGTCGACGACGACCAGGTCGGCGTCGATCGGGTTGCCCTGGTTGCGCGCGAACTGGCCCTCGTGCGGCTGGTACTCGAGCAGCCGGTGGATCGTCAGCGCGTCGCGGCCGGTGGCCTCGCCCAGCCGCTTGGCGGCGCGGCCGGTGGGCGCGGCCAGCGCGACCGCGCGGCGCTGCAGCCCGGCGAGGTGGACGATCGCGCGCACGATCGTGGTCTTGCCGACGCCGGGGCCGCCGGTGACGACCACGCACTTGTCGACCGCCGACGCCACCACCGCGGCGCGCTGCTGCGGCGCCAGCTCCAGCGAGGTCGCGACCTCGAAGTCGCGGGCCGCGGCGTCGACGTCGATCGTCAGCGCCCGGGCCGGCGTCCGCACCAGCTCGGCGAACGCGGCCGCGGCCTCGTGCTCGAGCGTCCACACCTCGGCCAGCGAGATGCACGCGCCGCGGTCGCCCAGGACCTCGCGCACGACGTGGCGCGACGCCTCGAGCGCGGCCAGCGGCTCGCGCAGGCGCTCGCGATCGACGCCCAGCAGCTCGGCGGCGGCGACCAGCAGCGTGTCCTCGGGGACGTGGGCGTGGCCGTCTTCGATCGTGACGCCGAGGGCGTGGACCAGGCCGGCCTCGAGTCGCTCCGGCGCGTCGCGCGCGATGCCGAGCGATTGCGCGATCGCGTCGGCGCTCTTGAAGCCGATGCCCCAGATGTCGATCGCGAGCCGGTACGGGTTCTTGCGGATCGTGCTGATCGCGTCGTTGCCGTAGCGCTTGACGATCCGCGCCGCGAACGCCGCCGACACGCCGTGGCCGCGCAGGAACACCATGACGTCCTGGACGTGGCGCTGGTCGGCCCACGCCGACGCGATCTTGCCGGCGCGCATCACGCCGATGCCGTCGACCTCGGTCAGCCGCTGTGGCGCACGCTCGATCACCGCCAGGGTCTCCATCCCGAACTTCGCGACCAGACGGCGCGCCAGCTCGGGGCCGACGCCCGGGATCGCGCCCGAGCCGAGGAAGCGCTCGATGCCGATGACGGTCTCGGGGGTGCGGGTCTGGTAGGTGTCGATCTTGAACTGCCGGCCCCACTTGCGGTCCATGACCCAGGTGCCGCGCAGCCGCAGCGGGGTGCCCTCGTTGACGCCGAGCAGGTTGCCGACGACGGTCACCGGCTCGGGGTGGCCGGGGATGCCGAAGCGCGCCACCGTGAAGCCGGTGTCGTCGCCGCGGAAGACGATGCGGTCGAGCTCGCCGTCGAGGGTCACCGCGCCGGGGCCGGGGCCGGCGTCGCTGGCGTCGCTGGCGGCGGCCGGCGTGGCCAGGGCGAGGCTGCGCTGGGGCGCCGCGGCGGCGGGATCGGGGCCCGCGCCCGGACCATCCGGACCATCACTGCCGCCGCTGCCGGCCATCCGCTTCTTATACCCGCTGGGAGCGGGTACCGTCCCGGGGTGTCGAAGACGCTGAGCCATTCCCAGGCACGACGGGTCTACGACCTGATCGGGCCCCTGCTGGACACCCAGGCCTGGTACGAGGACGGCGCCATCGCCGACCTGCTCGCCCACCTCGAGCTCGGCGACGCCCGGGCCGTGGTCGAGCTCGGCACCGGGACCGGCCGGCTCGCCGAGCGCATGCTCGACGGCCTCTTGCCGCGCGAGGCCACGTACCTCGGCTACGACGTCAGCCGGCGCATGGTGGCGACCGCGCGCAAGCGGCTGCACCGGTGGGTGCCGCGCGCCGAGGTCCGCCTCAGCAACGGGCCGATCCACGTCGATCTGCCCGATCGCAGCGCCGACCTCTTCGTCTCGACCTACGTCTTCGACCTGCTGTCGGCCGACGACATCGCGACCGCGCTGGCCGAGGCCCACCGGGTCCTGCGCGACGACGGCCGGCTGGCGCTGATCAGCCTGGCGCCGGGGCGCAGCCTGCCCGAGCGCGCGGTGATGGGCCTGTGGTCGCGGGTCCAGTCGGTGTGGCCGTCGCTGATCGCCGGGTGCCGGCCGATCGAGCTCCAGGCCCAGCTCGAGCCGGCGCGGTGGCGCGTCGACCACGCCGCGACCGTCGGCAAGCTCGGCGTGGTGTCCGAGGTCGTGATCGCGACGCCGCGGCGCGACGGCGGCGGCGCGGCGTGAGCCGGCGCCGGCTCCGCGACGCCCTCCGCGACGCTGGCGACGTCCTGCGCCACGCCCGGCCGCGGGAGCTGGCGCGCGCGGTCCTGCCGGCGAGCCTGCGCGGCGTCCGCGTCCGCAACGACGGCGGCCCGGCCGACCCGGGTGCGGCCGACGCCGACGCCGGGGCCGGCGGCGACGCGCTGGCCCGGCTGGCGGCGCTGCGCCGGCGCCTGCAGGCCGAGGTCCTCGACGACATCGGCCGCGCCGTCGACTACCGTCGCCTCGCCGACAGCGACGCCTACGCCGAGCTCGAGGCGACCAGCCGGGCCCTGGCCACCGCGCCGCTGGCGACGATGCTGCCCGACGACGCCGCGCGCATCGCGTTCTGGATCAACGTCTACAACGTGCTGACCGTCCACGGCGTGGTCGCGCTCGGCGTCCGCACCTCGGTCATGGAGATCCCGACCTTCTTCGGCCGCGTCGCCTACCGGGTCGGCGGTCACGTCCTCACCCTCGACGACATCGAGATGGGCGTGCTGCGGCGCAACAGCCCGCACCCGGTGTCGAAGCGGCGGCTGTTCGCCGCCGACGATCCGCGGCTCGCGCTGGCGCCGTCGCGCCTCGACCCGCGCATCCACGCCGCGCTGGTGTGCGGCGCGCGCGGCTGCCCGCCGGTGTCGATGTACGACCCGGCGCGGCTCGACGATCAGCTCGACATGGCGAGCGAGGCCCTGTGCGGCGGCGTCGAGCTCGACGCGACCGCGCGGCAGCTCCGGCTGCCGCTGGTGCTGCGCTGGTACGCCGCCGACTTCGGCGGCGAGGACGGCGTCGTCGCCTGGGTCACGCGGCACGCCGGCGACCGGCGCGACGCGATCGCGCAGGCGCGGGCCGACGGCTGGTCGGTCGCGTACCTGCGCTACGACTGGTCGCTCAACGGGACCGCGCCGACCTGATCGCGAGACCGGGCCGGCGCGCCCCGCCGGCTACATGTTGAGGCCGCCGTCGACGTCGATCGTGCGACCGTTGAAGTAGTCGCACTCGAGCACGAACTTCACGGCCACCCAGATGTCCTCGGGCAGGCCGATGCGGCCGACCGGGATCGCGGCGACGAGGGCGTCGCGCGCCTTCTGGTTCATGCCCTGGGTCATCGGGGTCTCGATCATGCCCGGCGCGATCGCGCCGACCCGGATCCCGAAGCTCGCGAACTCGCGCGACCAGGTCACGGTGTTGGCGGCCAGCGACGCCTTCGCCGAGACGTAGTTGGACTGGCCGCGGTTGCCGTGGCGCGCCACCGACGACATGTTGACGATGACGCCCGGGCGCTGCTCGGTCGCGACCATCTTGGCCACGACGTCGCGGACCATGAACGTCGCGCCGGTGAGGTTGACGCCGATGACGGCGTTCCACTGCTCGGCGCTCATCTTGACGACGGCGCCGGTGGTGCGGTCCTTCTTGACCAGCAGGCCGTCGCGCAGGATGCCGGCGTTGTTGATGAGGCCGTTGAGGCCGCCCATCGCGCCGTGCGCCCACTCGACGAAGCCGCCGACGTCGGCCTCGTCGGAGACGTCGAGCTTGCGGACGTGCACCTTGCCGGGCAGGTCCTTGCACGACGTCGCCAGCTCGGCCAGCAGGTCGTCG
Source organism: Kofleriaceae bacterium (assembly GCA_020633495.1). Taxonomy (GTDB): domain Bacteria; phylum Myxococcota_A; class Polyangia; order Haliangiales; family Haliangiaceae; genus WYBA01. Next base: position 90,435 of record JACKDR010000028.1, read on the forward strand.
CGGACGTCGCCAGCGGCGACCTGGGCGCCGGCCTCGACGAGGCGGCGGGTGAAGTGCGCGCCCATTCCCTGGGCGGCACCGGTGACGATGATCTTGAGCTGTGAGAGCTGCATGGGTCCTCTGCGGCGGTCGTAGATCACAAACGGGCCCGGAGCCAAGCGATCAGGGCCGGGTACATCTCGCGGGCGGCGCGACCACCGACCACGGCGCCGACGTGGCCGCCGGGGACCCGCAGGGTCTCGACGTCCTTGGTGCCGACGTGGTCGAGCAGGGCGCAGGCCGCGGGGGCCGGGCAGATCTGGTCGCGGCTGGCGACGATCGCCAGGGTCGGGGCCTTGATCTGGGACAGGTCGGCGACGCGGTCGCGCACGCGGTGGGCGCGCCGGACCAGGGCGTTGCCCTGGTACAGCTCGCGGATGTACGTGCGATAGGCGTCGCCGGGGAACGGGATGTTGTCGGAGGCCCAGGTGTCGAGCGCGCGGAACGCGTCCTGGGCGGCGCGGTCGCCGATCAGGTCGGGCTGCCCGACCCACTTGGCGGCCTCGAGGGTGGGGCGCAGGGCGACGAAGCCGGCCTGCATCTGGGTCGGCGCGACGTTGCCGGCGTCGGCGATGGCGTCGGCGTCGAACCAGCGCGGATCGACCATCCGGGCCAGCATGCCGCCCTTGGCGAAGTCGATCGGGCCGGCCAGATCGATCAGCGCGGCGATGTCCCCGGGGAACAGCGCGGCGTGGATCGACGCCAGCGTGCCGCCCATGCAGTAGCCCATGAGGGCCACCCTGGCGGCGCCGGTCTCGCGCTTGACGCGGCGGACCGCGCGGCGCAGCCGGTCGAGGACGTCGGTCCACGAGCGGTGCCGGTCCTCGTCCTCGGGGATGCCCCAGTCGAGCAGCCAGGTGTCGAGGCCGGCGGCGGCCAGCGCCTCGACGACGCTGGCGCCGGCGCGCAGGTCGAGGACGTACCAGCGGTTGATCAGGGACGGCACCAGCAGCACCGGCACCGCCGACGCCGACGGCACGCCCTCGGGCCGGACGAATCGATAGAGGCTCGCGGTCCCTTCACGAGACACGGTCGCGCGCGGCGTGGGGGCCAGCCGCGGCGCGGGGTGAGCTTGATCGATGCCGGTGAGGGCGGCCGCCGCGTCGGTCCAGGCGCGGGTGACGGTGCGTGGCCAGTCGAGCAGGTGCTGCACGGATGGCGGCTCCGGTCAGCGCTGCTGGAAGGTGTCGGCGATCTTGCGGGTGGTCTCGACGCTGAGCTTGCGCCACTCGGCGGTCAGCGCGGCGGCGTAGGAGATCGACTCCGAGGCCAGGTTCGCCATGTCCTGCGACGCCGCCTTGGCGCGCTCGTACATCGCGTTCTCGTAGCCGGCGATCTCGTCCCAGTACGAGTTGAGCGTGGTCTGCAGGCGGTCGAGGTTCTGCCGCGCGACCGCGGAGAACTGCTCGAACGCGGCGGCGGTCGGCCACGGCAGGTCGCTCAGGTTCGGCATGGCGCCGAACGCGGCGAAGCCGGGGAACGGCGGAAAGCCGGGGAACGGCGACGCCTTGGCGTCGGTCTTGGCCTCGGTCTTGGCCTCGGTCTTGGGGGCGTCGGTCCGGGTCTCGGTCTTGGGGGCGTCGGTCTTGGGGGTCTCGGTCTTGGACATGGTGGGCTCCTTTGCTGGCCCACACCCTAGGCATCGCGGCGCGGTGAGTCAACGCGAAATGTTGCATTGCACAATCACGCCGACGTGACCTCGGTGACCTATCTGCACGTGACGGAAGGGAAATACTCCGGAAATTGTGCGATGCAAAAAAGATCTTCTTGCGGTGCGAGGCGAATTCGATCTAGAAGCTCGGCCATGCGCTACCTCGATCTGATCGCTGCGCGCCCGGTGTTGTGGACGCTCTTTCTGACCTACCTCGCGGCGGTGGCCGGCCTGGCCGTCCTCGGCCGCCGGCGCGCCCGCGCCGACGCCCGCAGCTTCGCGATCGGCCGCACCGGCCCGGTGGTGGCCGGCATGACGCTGGCGGCGTCGATCGCGTCGACCGCGACGTTCGTCATCAACCCCGGCTTCGTCTACGTGCACGGGGTCTCGGCGCTGTTGCACTTCGGCGTCGCCGCCGTCGTCGGCATGACCGTCGGGCTCCTGCTGGTGTGCGGCAAGTTCCGCCGCCAGGGCGCCGCCGCCGGCGCCGTGACCCTGCCGCAGTGGGTCGGCCAGCGCTACGGCTCGCGCGGCCTGCGCCTCTTGTTCGCGGCGATGAACCTCCTGTCGCTGTGCTTCGTCGTGCTGATCGTCGGCGGCCTGTCGATCGTCATGCAGAAGACGCTGGGCCTGGGCAACGTCGAGAGCCTGGTCATCGTCACGGTCTTCGTCTTCGGCTACGTCCTGATCGGCGGCGCCTACGCCAACGCCTACGCCAACACCTTCCAGGCCGCGATCATGGGCGTCGTCGCGATCATGATCGTCGGCAGCGGCCTGCACCACCTCGCCGGCGGCCTCGGCGCCGCCGCCGACAAGCTGCGCGCGATCGACCCCAACCTGGTGGCGCCGGTCAACGCGGCCAGCCCGCTGTTCGGCAGCGTCTTCTCGGTGTTCGTGTCGGGCTTCGTCATCGGCTTCGCGCTGATGTGCCAGCCCCACATCATGACCACCGCGCTGTACGTCGAGGACGATCGCAAGATGCGGCGCGCCCTGGCGGTCGCGATCACGCTGTCGATCGTGTTCGCCAGCGTGCTGCTGGCCGGGCTGTGGGCGCGGCTGGCCGACATCCCGGCGTCGGCGTTCGTCGACCCGGCGACCGGCGCGTTCCGCCAGGACCGGGTCATGACCGTGTACCTCGCCGAGACGTTCTCGCCGGCGGCGATGGGCCTGGTGATGGTCGCGCTGCTGGCCGCGGGCATGAGCACGATGTCGGCGCTGCTGGTGGCGCTGTCGAGCATCACCGGCAACGACCTGTACCTGGGGCTGCGCGGCCTGCGGCGCGGCGCGGCCGACGCGGACGCCGGGGACACCGCGGCGCGGGCGCAGCGGGCCAGCCGGGTCGTGCTGATCGGCCTCGGCCTGCTGGTCTTCCTGATCGCGCTGCACCCGCCGCGGCTGCTCGGCATCTTCGGCCAGCTCGGCGTCTACGGCCTGGTCGCCGCCGCGGCCGCGCCGATCGTCCTCGGCGTCCTGCTGCCGGCGATGGGCCGGCGGTCGGCGTTCGCCGCCGCGCTGGTCGGCGGCGGCACCCACTTCGGCCTGTACTTCCTCGGCGGCATCGCCAACCCGGCGGCCTCGGCGACCTACGGCATCCTGGCCAGCGTCGCGGTGGCGCTCGCCGGCGTCCTGCTCGGCGCCCGCGGTCGGGCCCGCGGCCGCACCGCCGCGCCGTCGACCGCGGCGCTGGCGTAGCGCGCGCCGCGCCGGCGGATCGGCGGCGGCGCTCCGGCGGCGGACCGGCGCCCGCCCTCGACTCCGCCCTCGCGGCTGCGCCGCTCGGGCTGCGCTCGGGGTGAGCGATGGAGGCCAGCGCTCGCGGCTGCGCCGCTCGGGGCTGCGCTCGGGGTGAGCGATGGAGGCCAGCGCTCGCGGCTGCGCCGCTCGGGCTGCGCTCGGGATGAGCGATGGAGGCCAGCGCTCGCGGCTGCGCCGCTCGGGCTGCGCTCGGGGTGAGCGATGGAGGCCAGCGCTCGCGGCTGCGCCGCTCGGGCTGCGCTCGGGCTCGCTGCGCCGCTCACCCCGAGCGGAGGGGGAGGCGCGCAGCGCCGACCCCGCAGTCGAGGGGGCGGGCACCGTCGCACGATCGCGTGCCGCGGTCGACGCCGGGTCGCTGCGGCCGCCGCCGCCCGCGCTACTCGGTGCGCTTGCGGCGCCGGGCGCCGGGCTTGCCCAGGTTGCTCGCCTTCGGCGCGTCGCTGCGGACCGACCGCTTGAGCTCGTCGAGCTCGCGGCGCAGCGCGGCGATGTCGTCGTCGCGGCGGCGGTCGCCGGCGTCGTCGCCGTCGTCGCTGTCGTCGTCGGGGGGCGGCGGCTCGGCGCCGGGCGGCGGCGCGGCGTACCCCGGCGGCGGATAGCCCGGCGGCGGGTAGCCGGCGGGCGTGCCCTGCGCGGGGTAGCCGGCGGGGGCCTGGCCGCCGAAGCCGAAGCCGGCGGCCTGGCCGAACGGGGTCGCCATCCACAGCCGGGCCAGGGCGTCGCCGGCGTTGAGCGGCAGGGTCGCCAGCGGGTTGACCTGGGCGATCGCCTGCACGCCGCGACGCGCCTGCAGGTACACCTCGAGCGCGCTCGACACGTAGCGCGAGAAGAACTCGGCCAGGCTGTCGTCGCCCATCCGCACCAGCTGGGTCAGCAGGGGCACCGGCAACAGCTTGGCCTGGCCACCCTCGAGGATGATCTGGGCCAGGGTCGCCTGGGTCAGCTCCTCGCCGGTCTGGGCGTCGATGACCTTCACGTCGACGCCGCTGCGAACCTTGGTCGCCAGCTCGTCGAGCGTCACGTAGCGGCTGTCACCGGTGTCGTAGAGGCGCCGGTTGCCGTACTTCTTGACGATCGTGGGGGCCATGCAGGGACCCTAGCTGCACTGCACAATCGTGACAAGGGTCATGCATGTTGCGCTGCACAAGAACGGGGTTGACATCCCGAACCCGGTTCCGTAGTGTCGGCTCGGTTTCGCGCGGGGAAACACGATGCGCACCTGGCTCCTCACCACCCTTGTTGCACTGCAATATGCCGCCCTCGCGACCGGCTGCGCCGGCAGCCAGGCCGACAGCTGCGACCGCAACCAGGACTGCCCGTCGGGCTTCTGCCGCGCCGACCACACCTGCGCGCCGGCCGACGGCGACGGCGGCGTCGAGCCCGACGGCGACGGCACCCCGGACGCCGAGGGGCCGGTCGGCTGCACCCCCGACCACGACGGCATCCTGACCCGCGCCGAGCTGCCCCTGCAGCCGGGCCGGGTCGCCACCTACCGGGTCGCGCTCGACGCCACCGTGTCCACCGCCGGCACCCAGCAGTCCAGCGGCCAGCGCGCCTGGGACCTCGGCACCGCGCTGACCGGCGACGCCGACGTCACCCAGACCCTGCTCGACCCCGCCGACCAGTGGTGGGCGGCCAGCTTCCCCGACGCGAGCTACGCCACCACGCTGTCGGCCGAGTCCGACCTGCTCGGCGTCTTCGAGCTGACCGACACCCGGCTGCGCCTGCTCGGCGTGGTGTCGCCGACCGGCGGCTCGCTGCGCACCGAGCTGGCCTACGACCCGCCGGTCGACGTCCTGGTCCTGCCCATGGGCCCGTCGGCGTCGTGGACCGTCGACACCACGATCACCGGCCTCGCCCAGGGCGTGGCCAGCTACTACACCGAGAGCTACGAGTCGCGGGTCGACGCGGTCGGCACCCTCGACACCCCGTACGGCCCCTTCCCGGTGTCGCGGGTCGCGGTCGACCTGACCCGCCAGGTCGGCGCGCTGATCACCACCAAGCGCACGTTCGCGTTCGTCGCCGAGTGCTACGCCCAGGTCGGCACGATCGTGTCGCAGGACTACGAGTCCGGCAGCGAGTTCACCGACGCCGCCGAGGTGCGGAGGCTGGCGCCGTGAGGCTCGCCGCCGCGGCGCTGGCGATCGTCGCCGCGGTGGCCCTCGCCGGCTGCCCGCAGTTCCACGCGGCGTCGCCGCCCGGCGCGCCGGCCGACGCCACGTTCGTCGACGTCGACGGCGTCGCGATCCACTACCGCGATCTCGGCGCCGGCGAGGACCGCCGCACCGTGGTCCTGATCCACGGCTACGGCGCGTCGCTCGACACCTGGCGCGGCGTCCAGGAGGTCCTGGCCCGCCACTTCCGGGTCGTCGCGATCGACCTGCCCGGCTTCGGCTGGTCGGGGCGCCCGGCCGGCGGCGACGAGATCTACGCCCCCGAGGGCGAGGCCCGCCTGGTGTGGCGCGCCCTCGACCGCCTCGGCGTCGGCGACGCCGCGCTGGTCGGCCACTCGTGGGGCACCTCGGTGGTGCTGTCGATGGCGCTGCAGCAGCCGGCGCGGGTCCGGCGTATCGCGCTGTACTCGGCGTACGTCTTCGAGGACCAGGTGCCGGGCTTCTTCCACTGGGCCCAGGTCGGCGGCCTCGGCGAGGCCCTGTTCGGGCTGTTCTACGGCGAGCGCATCGAGGACCGCGCCGCGCTCGCCTACCACGACGAGCGCTACCTGACCCAGGCCCGCATCGATCACGTCGAGGCCGAGCTGGCCCGCCCGGGCACCGCCGCCGCGGCGCTGGCGTCGGCGCGCGGCCAGCGCTACCGCGACCTCGAGAAGCGGTGGCGGACCCTGACCCAGCCGGTGCTGCTCCTGTGGGGCGACGACGATCAGGTGACGCCGCTGCGCTTCGGCCAGCGCCTGGCCCGCGAGCTGCCCAACGCGCACCTCGAGGTCTACGCCGCGTGCGGCCACGTCCCCATGGTCGAGGCCCGGGTGCCGACGACCCGCGATCTGCTGGCGTTCCTCGAGCGCGACGTCGCCGGCGAGGCCGCGGTCGCCGCGCCGCCGGTCGCGGGCGCCGCCGACGACGACGGCGCCGACGCCGCCGACGATGGCGCCGTCACCGACGCCGACGAGCCCGCCGTCCCCGCCGCGGCGCCACCCGCGCCCGCGCCCGCCGCCGCCGCGGTCGCGCCCGCGGTCCCCGACGCCATCGATCCCCTCGACATCCCGCCGGTCCCCGAGACCCTCACGATCGATCCGCGCGACCTGCCGCCCCTCCACGCCGCCGCCGACGTCGCCGTCCTCGGCGCCGAGCTGGCGCCGCGCAAGTTCGCCGCGCCGCGCAGCAAGGTCGAGGCCGACATCCACGGCGTCCTGCGCGCCCGCGGCGAGAGCCTCTACAACCTCGACCTCGACCGCGGCCTCGATCCGTCGGGCCACGCGCTGTTCCCGGTGCCGCTCGACGGCGGCCAGCGGCTGTCCGGCGGCGACCTGCGCTTCCGCAGCGACCTCGCCTTCTACGCGCCCGGCACCGGCGTCGCGGTCAAGCTGCGGGTCGACGTCCTCGACGACGTCGCGCTGGGCTCGACCCCCGAGGTCGGCACCGGCCGGGCGCCGACGCCGTCGGCGTCGCCGGGCCAGACCGCCGGGCTGGTCCGGGTCGAGCGCGCCTGGGGCGAGGCGCTGACCCCGTTCGGCGTCCTCGCCGCCGGCCGCATGGGCGCGCACTGGGGCCTGGGCATCGCCGCCAACGGCGGCGACTGCGACGACTGCGACGGCGGCGACGCCGCCGACCGGGTCGCGTTCCTGGCGCCGCTGTTCGGCCACCTGCTGGCGCTGTCCTACGACTTCTCGTGGAGCGGCCCGGTCACCGCCCGCAAGGACGCGGCCCGCACCGTCGAGCTCGCCGAGTCCGACGACGTCACGACGGTCACGGTCGCGCTGCTGAACGCGCGCACCCCGGCGACGCTGCTGCGCCGCGCCGCCGCCGGCCGCGCCACCGTCGAGTACGGCGCCTACGTCAGCCACCGCTGGCAGGCCGACGACGTCCCGGCGGCGTACCTGCCTGTCGCGGTGCCGGTCGGCCTCGACGATCCGGCGCAGCTGATGGCGCGCGACTTCTCGGCGACCAGCGCCGGCGGCTGGCTGCGCATGCTGACCCCCGGCTTCCGCCTCGAGGCCGAGGCGATCTACGCCCACGCCCGGGTCGGCCAGACCTCGCTGATCCCCGGCGTCGAGCTGACCCAGCCCGCGACCTCGAACCAGGTCGGCCTCGCGGTCGAGACCGAGGCCAAGCTGGGCGGGCTCCACCTCGGCGTCGACGGCGGCTTCGCCAGCGGCGACGACGCCCCCGGGTTCGGCGCGTTCCCCGTGCCCGGCGCCGCCGCCGCCCAGCCCGGCGACCTCGACGGCCCGCAGGCCGATCCGCCCGGCGACACCACCGTCGACAACTTCCGCTTCCACCCCGACTACCGCATCGACCGCATCCTGTTCCGCGAGATCATCGGCACGATCACCGACGCCGCCTACCTGCGGCCCCACGTCACCGCCCGGCTCGCCGACCTCGGCCACGCCTGGATCGAGGCCGGCGCCACGCTGATCGCGTCGTGGGCGATCGAGCCGTCGTCGACGCCCAGCGGCGCCCGCGCCCTCGGCGTCGAGGTCGACCCGACGCTGACCTTCGGCTCGCGCGACGGCTTCCGCGCCGCCCTCGAGTACGCGGTGCTGCTGCCCGGCGCCGCCTTCGACAACCCCGACCAGGGCCTCGACGCCGCGCCCGCCCAGCTGTGGCGGGTCCGCGTGGGGTACGTGTTCTGATGCGCGCCACCGCTCGCCACGCCGCCGTCGTCGTCGGGCTCGCCGCGTGCGCCGCCGGCGGCGCCGCCTGCCAGGACAACCTCACGCCGGTCGGCGGCGACGACTTGACCCCGCCGCTGGCGTGCCTGCCCGACCGCGACGGCGTCCTGACCGCCGCCGAGCTGCCGGTCGCGCTCGGCGTCACCGCGACCTACTACGCGTCGCCGTCGGGGCGGACCCGCACCGTCGACCTCGCCGGCGTCGACCGCGACGGCGTCCTCACCTGGGACCTGTCGGCCGAGGATCCCGACGACGACGTCGTCGACATCGGCCCGACCGCGCTGGCCGGCCACTGGTACGCCGGCGACTTCCCCGGCGGCGCGTTCGTCACCCGCGACGGCGACGTCGACGCGATCTACCACCTCGACGACGCCGGGCTGTGGCTGCACGGCGTCGCCTCCGCCGAGCCCGACCCGCCCGCCGGCCGCACGCTCCTGCGCTACGACGCGCCGGTCGCGGTGCTGCGGCTGCCGCTGGCCGACGGCGACGCCTGGACCGAGACCGGCACGGTGTCGACCGGCACCCTGCAGGGGCTGCCCTACGTCGGCACCGACACCTACGAGATCGAGGCCGCCGGCGCCGGCGACCTCGAGGTCCCGTACGTCCGCTTCGCGCCGACGCTGCGGGTCCGCACCCACGTCACCGTCGCGCCCGCCGCCGGCGGTTCGACGACGTCGCGGCGCCAGACCCTGTTCTTGTTCGAGTGCTTCGGCGAGGTCGCGCGGGCCGAGAGCATGCCCGACGAGCCCGCCGCCGACTTCACCACCGCCGCCTACGTGCGGCGCTTCGCGCTGTAGGAGAACCCGATGAGCGACAACGATCCGATGAACGTCTGGGACCTGTGGAAGCGTGGCTTCGCCGCCTGGGAGGGCGCGACCGCCAGCTACTTCGAGCGCGTGCTGTCCAACCCGTCGGTGCTCGGCCCCGCCGGCGCGATGCTGACCGCGGCGATGAAGACCAAGACCGCGACCGACCGCGCGATGTCGTCGTGGTGGTCGGCGTGGGGCCTGCCCAACCGCCGCGACCAGGAGCGCGCGCTGCACAAGCTCAACCAGATGGAGAGCCGCCTCTACGATCTCGAGGAGCGGCTCGAGGACGCGCGCTAGCCGCGCCCCGGTCAGGGAGGGGAGGACACCATGGACGTCACGCCGCTTCTCACCGTCCGCGCCGCGCCGCGCGCCGTGCTCGATCAGCTGCCCGCGCGCGCCGGCCAGGTCCGCTTCCGCGTCCGCAACGGCGCCGGGGCGTGGACCGCGGTCACCTGGGACGACTTCGCCGCGCAGCTGCGCGCGGTGGCGGCGTGGCTGGCCCACGCCGGGATCGCGCCCGGCGATCGCTGCGCCGTCTACGCGCCGAACTCGGTGGCGTGGGCGGCGGCGGCGCTGGGCATCCAGGCCGCCGGCGGCGTCATGGTGCCGATCTACCCGGCGTCGACCGCGGCGCAGGTCGCGTACGTCGTCGGCCACGCCGGCGCCCGCGCGGTCTTCGTCGCCGGCGCCGATCAGCGCGCCCGCCTCGCCGAGGTCCGCGGCGACCTGACGTCGCTCGCGGTGGTCGCCGGGCTCGACGACGAGCCCGCCGGCGGCGCCACGCCGTGGACCGAGCTCATGGCGCGCGGCGCCGAGCTCGACCGCGCGTCGCGGGTCGTCGACGAGCGCCTCGACGCCATCGACCTCGACGCGCCCGGGCTGATGCTCTACACCAGCGGCACCTCGGGCAACCCCAAGGGCGTGCCGCTGTCGCACCGCAACGTCGGCGTCAACGCGGTCGACTGGCTGCGCTGCAACGCGCCGCTGCTCGAGCTCGGCTACCGCGACCTCTTGTGGCTGCCGATGAGCCACATCTTCGGGTTCGGCGAGCTGTGCCTGGGCAACACGCTGGGCTGGGAGAGCTGGATGACGACCCCGGCCGACGCGCTGGCGCTGTTGCCCGAGGTCGCGCCGCAGGTGTTCCTCAGCGTCCCGGCGTACTGGGAGAAGCTGGCCCGCGCGGTCCTGGCCGAGGCCGGCGACGACGCCGAACAGCGGCGCCGGGTCCTGGCCCGGATCACCGGCGGCCGGCTGCGGTTCTGCCTGTCGGGCGGCGCCGGGCTCAAGCTCGAGATCAAGGAGCTGCTGCGCGACGCCGGCGTGCTGGTCATCGAGGGCTACGGCCTGACCGAGACCTCGCCGACGCTGACCCTCAACCGGCCCGACGACTACCGCTTCGACGCCGTCGGCAAGCCGCTGCCGTCGATCGAGCTGCGGCTCGACGACGACGGCGAGATCCTGGCCCGCGGCCCCAGCGTGTTCCGCGGCTACTACGCCGACGACGCCGCGACCGCGGCGGCGTTCACCGACGACGGCTGGTTCCGCACCGGCGACGTCGGCCGCTGGACCGAGGACGGCTTCCTGCAGATCGTCGATCGCAAGAAGGACATCCTGGTCACCGCCGGCGGCAAGAACGTGCCGCCGGCCAACATCGAGGCCCGGTTCGCCGACGATCCGGTGGTCGAGCGCTGCGTCGTCTTCGGCGACGCGCGGCCGTACCTGGTGGCGGCGGTGTGGGTCAACCCGACGGTGCCGGCGGCCGAGCGCGACGCCCGGGTCCGCGCCCGGATCGAGGCGGTCAACGCCGGGCTCGCACGGTTCGAGACCATCAAGAAGTGGTGGATCGCCGACGAGCCGCTCAGCGTCGACGGCGGCACGCTGACGTCGTCGCTCAAGCTGCGGCGCAAGGCGGTGTACGATCGCTGGCGCGACCGCTTCGAGGCCCTGTACGCATGAGCGACACCGGACGGATCTGGTCCGGCCTGCGCAAGCTGGCCGGCAGGCTGGGGCAGGGGCTGCCGCCGGTCGGCAAGACCCCGCACGACGTGGTGTGGACCGAGAACAAGTGGCGCCTGCTGCGGTTCCGGCCCCGCGCCGACGCGCCGCGCCGCTACCGGACCCCGATCCTGCTGGTGCCGTCGCTGATCAACCGCTGGTACATCCTCGACCTGCAGCCGGGCCGCAGCTTCGCCGAGTGGATGGTGGCGCAGGGCCACGACGTCTACATCATCGACTGGGGCACCCCCGGCGCCGAGGACCGCTACCTCACGTTCGACGACGTCTGCGATCGCTACGTCGGCCGGGCGCTGCGCCAGGTCGCCAGGCGAGGCCCCGACGGCGTCGCCCACGTCCTCGGCTACTGCCTGGGCGGCACGCTGGCGGCGATCCACGCCGCGGCCCGGCCCGAGCGGGTGGCGTCGCTGGTGGCGCTGGCGGCGCCGGTCGACTTCCACGACGACGGCCTGCTGTCGCGGTGGACCCGGGTGCCGACGTTCGACGTCGGCGCCATCGTCGACGCCTTCGGCAACGTGCCGTGGCCGCTGATGCAGGCGTCCTTCCAGCTGCTCAAGCCGACGCTCAACCTGGCCAAGCTGGTGACGCTGGTCGACCGGTCGTGGGACGACGAGTTCCTCGACGGCTTCCTGGCCACCGAGCGGTGGGGCAACGACAACGTGTCGTTCCCCGGCGAGTGCTACCGGCGCTACATCGAGGCGCTGTACCGCGACAACGCGCTGGTCCGCGGCGACTTCACGCTGTCGGGGCGGCCGGCGCGGCTCGACGCCATCGACTGCCCGGTGCTGGCGGTGACCTTCGAGCACGACCACATCGTGCCGCCGCGGAGCGCGGCGGTGCTGCTCGACCACGTCGCCTCCCCCGACAAGGACCAGCTGCACCTGCGCGGCGGCCACGTCGGCGCGGTGGTGTCGCGCAAGGCGGCCCAGACGCTGTGGCCGGCG
>JACKDR010000029.1 GCA_020633495.1 Kofleriaceae bacterium
CGGAGGGCACTTTTCCGACGAGCCGGCGGCTGGTGACGCCGCACGCCCACGGCGGCGCGCGTGGCGTGCCCGGCGTGGCGACGCGCGCGGTCGCGACGCGGTCAGTACGACGGCGGCGGCGCGCGAGGTCGCGGCGGCGCGCGAGGTCGCGGCGCGGTCAGTACGACGGCGGCGGCGGCGGCGGCGTGTAGCCGTCGTCGCCGTACGGGTCGGGCTGGGCGGGCTCGGCGGGCCCGGTCGCGGCGCCGCCGTCGTCGGGCTGCTGGCGCCAGCCGGTCCACTCGCCGGTGCGATCGCGGCTGCCCGTCCACCACTTGCCGCTGAAGCGCTGGCCGTAGGGATCGAACACGAGGTAGCCGGCGCCCGACAGCTCGCCGGCGTCCGACGGCTCCTGCCACTGGAACTCGAGGACGTTGCCCTTGAGCGGGCCGAGGAACAGGCCGATGACCTGGCCGCCGCCGCGGTCGTAGACCCACACGCCCTGGACGCTGCCCTGCAGCTGTGGATCGGCCTCGATCTTGACGGCGCCGAAGCTCGACTGCCACAGGCCCATCGCGAGCTGCGGATCCATCGCCTGGGGCGGCGGCGGCGTCGACGCGGTGCTGGTCGCCGCCGGCTTGTTGTTGGTCGAGCCCGCCGAGGCGGCGGCGGCCACCGCGGCCGCGGCGACGAGCGCGACGCGGACGGTGTTGCCGAGGAACGACGTCTTGCTTCGCCGCATGTCGGGGGGCAGGTTACCACCGCGCGATTGCGCGGGCGCGGGCGAAACGCTACGGTCGCGGCCCCGGGGCCCATAGCTCAGCAGGTCAGAGCGGCCGGCTCATAACCGGCTGGTCCCAGGTTCGAACCCTGGTGGGCCCACCCCGTGACGCCAGGCACGGCCGCGCGGCGCGCATGTGATCCATCGCATGTGCTCCCGGCTGCGCATGCTGTGCTAGAAGGGGGTGTTCGGCCGGGATCCCCTCCCGGCCCTCTGAAAACGAGGCTCTACTTTGAAGGAACAGATCCGTTTCCTGCTGCAGCTCCAGGCCATCGACGCCAAGGTCAAGGAGCTCGAAGTCCAGATCGAAAAGCTGCCCGAGAAGACCGACGCCGCACGTCGCGATCTCGCCAAGCTCGAGGCCATGGTTGCGGCCGAACGCGCCAAGGTCACCGAGACCGAGACCTGGAAGCGCCAGCAAGAGACCCTCCTCGAGCGCGAGCAGGACGGCCTGCGGTCCGCCAAGCTCAAGCTCAACGCCTCGCGGACCGGCAAGGAGTACAACGCCGCCAGCAAGGAGATCGACAACAAGCGTCGGTCGATGCTGGAGCGCGAGGCCGAGGTCCAGAAGGTGATGGACGCGCTCGGCGAGACCACCGCGCAGGTGGTGGCGCACGAGGCCGACGTCGAGGGGATCCGCCAGACCCTGGCCGCCGAGGAGGCCGTCGTCGCCGAGCGCATCGAGGCCCTGAAGGTCGAGGCGGTGGCGGCCGGCGCCGGCCGCGACGAGATCCGGGCCCAGATCGATCCCGCGCTGCTCAAGACCTACGACAAGATGTCCGCGACGCGCGGCTTCGGCGTCGCGCCGGTCGAGAAGGGCGTCTGCCGCGGCTGCCACACCTCGCTGCTGCCCCAGCTCAACAACACGCTGGCGCGCGGCGACTCGATCGAGACCTGCCCGCGCTGCTCGCGCATCATCTACCGGCCGGAGGTCATCGACCCGCCGGCCGCCGAAGAGGGCTGACCGCGGTCGCGCCCGGCGCGGCGATCGCCGCGCCTGTACCGAGCTCGCCTCGCGCGGACGCTCGGCTCAGAGCCTGTAATCCTATCGATCGGATGGCACGGGCGAGCGCGCGACCGGTGGTCCGCCGGCGGCGCCTCGCCGCCACGGTGCCCACGAGGGTCGTGGTGACTACCCGAGCAGAGTGGCCAGCGGCACCCGGAGCAGGTTGTAGGCGAGGGCGCCCCACAGCAGGACGCTGGTGACCTTGTGGGGCCCGCGAACCAGCAGTCGGTCCAGCCCGCGGCGGCAGCGGAGGTCAGCGTTCGTGGTCTCCGCGGTCGCTGCGCGCTGCTTGTAGATCTCCTTGGCCTCGTCGGTTTCCATCCGCGCTCGCCACGCGGCCGTCCGGTCGGTGTCCTCTTTCTTGCGCGCGTGCGGATCCGCGGTCGATTTGCGCGGTGTGGGTACCGGTGCGAACACGGTCACGCCGCGGCCCTCGGCGGCGTCGATCTGCTCGATCGACACGAAGCCGCCGTCGATCAACAGCTCCTCGGGCAGGTCGCCGGTGCGGCGCTCGATGTCGTCGAGGGCCGGTCGCGCCAGGCGCGCGTCGCTGCCCGCCGTACTCACGCCCACGCCGACGATGAGTCGGCTATCGACGTCGGTCGAGATCTGCAGATTGTACGCGGGCCGAAACCCGCCATCTCCCATCTTCATCACCCGCGCCTGCGGGTCCGTCGTCGACACGCGCGGCTCCTTCTTGCGGTCCTTCGGGTCGTTCTGTCGACGCTTGATCGCTTCCGCCTCGGGCATCTTCGCCAGCGCCTCTTCGACGCGCCGTCGACGGTCCTCGGCGCCGCGCAGCTGCGCCGCCTCGTGGCGATCGCGGTGCCCGGGAGCCGCGGCCTCCGCCTTGAGCGCCGCGAGATGCTTGCGCGCCGCCTTGACGTAGTCCTTCAACCGAAGCTTCCGCCGGAACGACGCCGCCCCGGCAGACGCCCGCACGCGCATCCCGTCGTGCGCCACGCGGCGCAGCGTCACCAGCCCCGCCGCCATCAGCTTGCCGAGCACCTCCGTGAGCAACTCGTCCAGCGCTCGCTCGTGCCCCACTCGGAACTTCGCCAGCAAGTTGTGGTTCACGCTCACGCCGCCGCAGATCCACTTGTACGCGGCGTGCCGCACGCACAGCTCGTCGAGCTCCCGCGCCGACGCCACCCCGTCCGCGGTGGCGTACAGCCACAGGCACACCAGCATCTTCGGGTCCGTCGCCGACCGCCCGGCGACCCCTTCACGGGCCTCGATCGGCTCGTAGAACAGCGTCAGGTCCAGCTGCTCCACCGCCGCCCACAGCGTCCGGGCCGGATGGTCCTCCGGGATCAGCGTGTCGAGGTCGACCACCTCCAGGCCCAGCTGCTCACGCAACACGGTCCGTAGCCGCGGCTTTCCGCGCCGACGCTCTGTCCCGGCAGGGTTCGAGGTTTCGCCGTCCTGGTCGAACAGATCACGCTGGCTCATGCCGAGAGCAGATCAACCGGCGGTCCGGATGTCGATCCGGACCGCCCGAAAAGATCACAACCTCTCAGCGCGAGTGAGGATTTCGTCCTCAAACGCGCTGCCGATCGGCGCGCTCGCCCGAAGACGGGCTCGCCGCGCGCGGACGCTGGGCTCAGGCGCCGTCGATGCGGACCTGGGGCCGCTCGGCCTTCAGGGCCTTGATCTGGGCGTCGGGAAACTGCCCCTTCTTGACGTGGATGCTGCGCAGCTTGGGCAGCGCCGCGAAGTCCGCGAGGTCCTCGATGCCCTCGGCGCCGTCGAGGCGGAGCTCGGCGAGCTCCGGGAGCGTCGAGATCGCCATGGCCTCGCCGACCTTGCAGCCGCCGATGTCGAGCCGCCGGAGGTGGTCGAGCTTGGCGAGGATGCTCAGGTCGTCGAACGCGACGTCGCGCAGCGTCAGCGACGTGAGGCTGTCGGCGCCGACGAGGGCGACGAAGTCGGTGACGGGGTCGCGCCACAGCTCCAGCTCCTCGAGCGCTGGCATCGACGCGATGACGTCGAGCCGATCGAAGCGGGACATGCCGGCGCGCAGCGACTTGAGCTTGGTCAGCTTGGCCAGCGGCGTGTAGTCGTCGAAGGCGGTGGCGTACAGCCAGATCTTCTCGAGGTTGGTCAGCGAGGCGATCGGCGACAGGTCCTTGGCCTTGACCCCGTAGAGGCTGAGCTGGGTCAGGCCGGTCAGCTTGCCGACCGGGCCGAGGTCGGTGATGCCGGTCGACCCGTAGAGGGACAGCTCGCGCAGCGCCGGCAGCTCGGCCAGCGGCGCCAGGTCGGAGACCTGCTTGGCCGCGTAGAGCTCCAGCTTGGTCAGCGCCGGCAACCCCGCGAGGCCGGCCACCTCGGTGACGACGTCCGGGGGCATGTAGATCGAGACCTCCTGGAGGTCCCGGAGCCCCGCGAAGAACGCCGACGACGTGAAGCCCTGCTGGTGGAGCGTCAGCTTGGTGAGGTGGGTGAGCGCGCCGATCGGCGCCAGATCGGTCGCGTTCGGCAGCTTCATCAGCCACAGCTTCTCGACCTTGGTGAGCCGGGCCAGCGGGCTCAGATCGGTGATCGCATCGCTCTCGCGCACGTCGAGATCGGTGACGAGGTCGGCGAGCCGGGTGATGCGGACGAGATCGTCGTTGGTGGCGCCCGCGAGCTCGAGCTGCCGGGTGCCGAGCTGCGTCCGCAGCGCGTCGATCATCGCGTCGTCGAGCGAGCCGGTGACCGTGCACGACTGCTTGCACTCGAGGGTGCCGACCTGGGCCGGCGGTGGCGGCATCGTCAGGGGCTCGGCCGGGGCTGTGGCGGCGGACCCGGCGGCGGCGGACCCGGCGGCGGCGGACCCGGCGGCGGCCGAGCCGGCGGCCGGGGCCTTGTCTGTCTCCTGCTTCTTCCCGCAGCCGGCGGCGGCGACGGCGACGACCAAGACGGCGCACAGGCGCGACGACGTACGCATGCGTTCGATCCCTCCCTGGCAAGGTGGTGCGAGGCGCGGTGGCCCCGGCGACTCCCCCGAGCCGCCGCCCCCGAGGATAGTCCAGGACCGGCGGCGCAGCGCGTGCGGCGCGGGCCGATCGGTCACGCCCGGGCGGGCCGGGCACCGGTGGCCGCCAATCGGCCCGCCGCCTCCGGCCGAGGGGCGCGGGACCAACCGCAGGGCGCGGCCGCGCGCCCGCCCGCTCCAGCGGAGCCCTCGAGAGGCCCCGCCGCGAGGCGGCCGAGCCCGCTGTCGGCAGCAGCGCGGCGCCGTGCCCGAAGGTCACGGTCGCGCCGTCCCTCCGGCTCGGGGCGCGGGGGAGCGGAGCTCCCCCCGCGGGGAGCGCCCGCGGATCACGCCGCGCGGATCAGTTCTCGACGAACGCCTTGAGGCGCTTCGACCGCGACGGGTGGCGCAGCTTGCGCAGCGCCTTGGCCTCGATCTGTCGGATCCGCTCGCGCGTGACCTCGAAGTCCTGACCGACCTCCTCGAGGGTGTGGTCCGACTTCTCGCCGATGCCGAAGCGCATGCGCAGGACCTTCTCCTCGCGCGGCGTCAGCGTGGCCAGCACCTTGCGGGTCTGCTCGGCCAGGTTCACCGAGATCACCGCCTCGCTGGGCGAGGTGATGCTCTTGTCCTCGATGAAGTCGCCGAGGTGCGAGTCCTCTTCCTCGCCGATCGGGGTCTCGAGCGAGATCGGCTCCTTGGCGATCTTGAGGACCTTGCGGACCTTGTCGAGCGGCAGCTCCATGCGCTCGGCGATCTCCTCGGGCGTCGGCTCCCGGCCCAGCTCCTGGACCAGGTAGCGGCTGGTCCGCACCAGCTTGTTGATCGTCTCGATCATGTGCACCGGGATGCGGATGGTGCGCGCCTGATCGGCGATCGCGCGGGTGATGGCCTGGCGGATCCACCACGTCGCGTAGGTCGAGAACTTGTAGCCGCGCTTGTACTCGAACTTGTCGACCGCCTTCATCAGGCCGATGTTCCCCTCCTGGATCAGGTCGAGGAACTGCAGGCCGCGGTTCGTGTACTTCTTGGCGATCGAGACCACGAGGCGGAGGTTGGCCTCGACCAGCTCGCTCTTGGCCCGCTCGGCCATGCGCTCGCCGTCCGACAGGTCCTTGAACGTGTCGCGCAGCTCGGGCGCGTTGGTCTTGGCCTCGTCCTCGAGCTGGACGATCTTGCGCTGCGCGTTCTTGATCGCCTCTTCCATCTCCTCGAAGTCGATGACGGTGAGGGCGGTCTTCTTGCCGACGGCGCGGGCCCGCGCCGGCGACGCCTTCATCTCGCGCAGGGTCTTGCGCAGCTCGGCGGCGGTCAGCCCGACCCGGCGCTCGCAGTCGCGGATCTCGGACTCGGCCTTCTCGAGCTTGATGATCAGGTTCTTGAGCTGGGCGACGATGCGGTCGACCGTCGGCTTGTTGAGCCGCAGGTCGCTGAGCTCCTCGAACATCTGGTCGCGGTGCTCGCGCAGCTGCTCGCGGACCTTCTTCTTCTTGGTGTCCGGGACCCCGCGCTCGTTGACCTTCTCGATCAGCTTCTCGGAGTCGCGCTGCAGCTTGCGGACCTTGTCGATGACCTTGCACACCCGCTCGGTGTGCCACTTCTCGTCGAACTCGCCGTCCTCCTCGTCGATGTCCTTGACGACCTCCTTGACGCGGAGCTTGCCCTTGCGCAGGCGATCGCCGATCTCGAGCAGCTCCTCGACGGCGACCGACGAGTTCAGCACCGCCTGCAGCATGCGGCGCTCGCCCTCCTCGATGCGCTTGGCGATCTCGACCTCGCCCTCGCGGGTGAGCAGCGACACCGAGCCCATCTTGCGGAGGTACATCCGCACCGGATCGCTGGTGCGCGAGTACGCGTAGTCCTCGTCCTCCGAGGCCTCCTCGCTGGCGTTCTCTTCCTTGTCCTTGCCGAGGTCGACGGCCTTGGGGGTGTCGCCGTCGCCGCCGCGGTTACCCGGGGCGTCGACGATCTCGATGCCGTGATCGCCGAGCGTCGACAGCCAGCTGTCGATCTGGTCGGTCGAGACCACGTCCTCCGGCATGTGGTCGTTGACCTCGTCGTAGGTGACGAAGCCCTTGGTCTTGCCGAGCTCGATCAGCTTGCTGCGCATGCGATCGGGGTCGGTGCCGTTCTTGCCCCGGGCCCGGCCCGTGGTCCGGGTCTCGGCCTCGAGGGCCGCGGCGTCGGCCTCGGTCTTGGCGTTGCGCTTGGGCTTGGCCTCGACCTCGTCGTCGTCGTCGTCCTCGATGAAGTTGCCGCGCGGCGTGTCGTCGTCGTCGTCGAAGTCCTCACGCGAGCGCGCCGCCGGCTTGCGCCCGGCGCCCGGCGCCGCCTTCTTGGCGGAGCGACCGGTCGCGGCGTCGTCCCGAGCCGCCTTGCCCTTGCGGGCGCTGTCCTTGGCGTCCTTCGGGTCCTTGGTCGAGTCCTTGGTCGACTCCTTGGTCTCCTTGTCCGGCTTGTCGGCCTTGTCCTTGGAGGCGGACTTGGAGGGGCTCTTGGACTTCGTCTGGGTGCGCGCCATGGGCTAGTCGACCTGCTTTCTCGTTGTCACGATCTGGCTCGCGAGGCGTCGCGCGAGATCGGTGTCGCCGCGCCGCTGGGCGTCGGCGAGTCGTCGCTGAAGTTCGGCCGTCTCCAGGCGTCCTTGACGCAGACGGAGGTTCGCCACCATCTGATCGAGCAGGCGGGCGGGATCGGGGTGCTTGGCGAAACGAGCAGAAAGCACGGCCTGGGCGCTGGGCGTGGACAACCTCTGCGGAGCCAGCTCCACAAGCGATTGCCCCGCGCGAGAGGCGGAATACATGTCCCGAAGCCGCTCGTCCGTCAAGAGCGAAAGCACCCCGGATTCCTCTGAGGTTGCGCCCAGTCCGGGGTGGTCGGCGAGCAGCGCGAGGAGGTCGAGCTCCTCGGTCGGGGGCGGCGGGCCGTCCGGGACCGGGGCGCCGCCACGATCCGAGGAATGACCGGCGCTTGCGTCGCCGCCCGGGGCGTTGGGATGGGCGTACCCCCGACCCGACGAGGGGCCGGCGCCGGCGCCCGACCGACCGGTCGCGCGCGCCAGGGCGCGCTGGACGACCCCTGGGTCCAGCTGCATGGCGGTCGCCAAAGTGCCGGTGATTAAATCACGTTCGGTGGGATTCGCAACTTTGGCCAAGAGCTTTGCCGCGTCGTCCACCGCGCGCGCCCGCTGCTCCGGGGTCCGCGCCAGCGGCCACACCTCGTAGGCCAGGAACTCCAGCCCGGGCCGGGCCCGGCCGATCATCTCGGCCAGCCGCTCGTGGCTGTCGGCGCCGCCGGAGGCGAGGCTGTCGGGATCGGCGCCGTCGCGGAGCATGCCGGCGCCGCCGCCGCCGGCCCGGCCCGGCGCGGTCGCGATGTGGGCCGGCAGCTCGGCGGCCAGGAACATCGACAGCGCCGACACCGTGGCCTGATAGCCGGCGCGATCGCCGTCGTAGAACAGCACGACCCGGTCGGCGAGGCGGCGCAGCTGCTCGACCTGCTCGGTGGTCAGCGCGGTGCCCAGGGGCGCGACCGTCTCGGTGAAGCCGGCCTGGTGCATCGAGATGACGTCGAAGTTGCCCTCGACCAGGACCGCGCGGCCCTTGCTGCGGAACGACTCGCGGGCCTGGGCCAGGCCGTACAGCAGCTTCGACTTCTTGTAGACCGCGCTCTCGGGGCTGTTGATGTACTTGGCGACCGGGGTGCCGTCGCGGCCGACCGCGTCGCCCACGATCCGCGCCGAGAAGCCGACGACCTCGCCGCCCGGCACGATCACCGGGCACACCAGGCGATCGCGGAACCGATCGTAGAAGCCGCCGGCGCGGGGCTGGCGGACGATGAGCCCGACCTTGACCGCGATCTCGAGATCGACGCGCTGGGCGGCGAGGTGATCGGCGAGCGCGTGCCAGTCGCCGGGCGCGTAGCCGAGCTGGAACCGCTCCTCCTGGGCGGCGTCGATGCGGCGGCCGTCGAGGTACGCGCGGCCGGCGGCGCCGCGCGCCGGATCGCCGAGGACGTCGCGGAAGAACGCGGCGGCGATCTTGTTGACCTCGAGCATCTGGGCGCGCTCGGAGCGGGCCCGGCGCAGCGCCGGCGAGTCCTCGACGATCGGCAGCGTCACGCCGGTCAGCGCGGCGAGGGTCTCGGCGGCCTCGTGGAAGCTCTTGCCCTCGTACTCCATGACGAAGGTGAAGGCGTCGCCCTTCTTCTGGCAGCCGAAGCAGTAGAAGAAGCCCTTGTCGGGGCTGACGTTGAACGACGGCGTCTTCTCGCCGTGGAACGGACAGAGCCCCTTCCAGTTGCGGCCGGCCTTCCGCAGCTGGACGTGCTGTCCGATGATCGCGACGATGTCGGCCTTCGTCCGGATCTCGGCGATCGTGTCGTCGGGGATGAGTGCCATGGCGGGCCCGCGGGCTCCCGGCGGCGAACCCCTAGGCGGGGAAGTCTGCCGCGGGCGCGCAGGATGCGCCAGGCCTGTGACGCGTGTCCACGGCCGAGCGGCCGGCCGCGTCGGTCACCGGGTGGGCGAGGTGGACGAGGTGGGCGCGGGTGCGTGGACGTCCGCCGCCTTGGCGGCGCCGGTCCGCGCCGACCGGGTGACGTCGACGAACAGCCAGGCGACCAGCACGAAGGTTGCGATGATCCAGGTCGCGAGGACCGCCTGGATGGCGCGGGTGGTGCCCTGGGCGATCACCGGGCCGTGATCCTCCTGGCCGAGGTCGTGGCGGTGCTTCTTGCGCGGCTCGCTGCCCGTGTCGCTGCTCACGCCGCGACGTTGCCGCGCGCCGGGGCCGGGGTCAAGCCGAGAAGCCGGCTCACCGCCGCCGCCGCCGCCCGTCAGCGCTGCGCGGCCCGCAGCAGGCGGGCGAACGCCGACGTCGTGGCCTGGGTGACCGCCGCGAACAGCTCGGCCAGCGCGCCCATCTTGGGGGCCTGGCCGTAGACCAGGCACACCGGGTGCTCGCCCAGGACCACCGGCGCGGCCGCCACCTGGCCGGGCTCGGCCAGGCCCAGGGCGCCCCACAGGCGCCGGTCGAGGGCGGTGCCGGTGTGGCCGTCGATGAGCAGGGCGCGGCGCTCGTGGTACGCGGCGGCCAGCACCGACGGGGCGTCGAGCGGCACCGCGAGGGTCTCGAAGGCGACGTCGTCGTCGCCGCGCACGAAGCCCTTCCAGCCCAGCGCGACGTCCTCGCGGATCACGAAGACGACCCCGGCCTGCAGGTCGGCGCCGCCGAAGCGGCGCAGCGCCGCGACCGCGAGCTCGCCGACCCGGTCGCGGCTCTGGGCCCGGCGGATCGCCCGCGCCGCCTCCTCGAGCCGGTCGGGCAGGGCGTCGTCGGTGCGCTCGGCCTCGGTGGCGTCGGCGGCGCGCAGCGACACCCGGCGCAGCGCGATGCGGCCGAGGGTCGGCGCCGCCGGCTCGGCGATGGTCTCGACGAACCGGCGCAGCTCGGCGCCGCCCAGATCCATCGGGGTGTCGACCGGCGCCGGGGTGACGTCGTCGTCGAGGTCGACGTCGACGTCGAGGTCGACGTCTCGTCCGGCCGGCGTCGCGCCACGGCCGCCGCGCAGCTCGACCAGCGCCGGGACCGCCGGCGGCCTCGCCGCCGCCGTGGCCGGGACCGGCGTCGTGTCGATGACGTGCTCGATCGGGGTCTCCTCGAGGTGGAACTCGGGATCCGGATCGAACGGCGTCGCCGTGACGCCGGGGGCGGGCGCGCCGTCGGGCCCGAGCGCGAGCTCCCCGGTCGGCGCGACCCGGGAGAAGCCGCCGGTGCCGTCGTCGTCGTCGATGGCCTCCAGGTCATCGAGGTCGATGTCCTCGGCCGGGGGCACCGGCCGGAACCGGCCGGTGGCGTCCTCGAACGCCCGGTAGGCGCTGGTGGTGTCGGCGCGGCTGCCGAAGTCGCCCGGCCCGGCACCGTCCTCCCACGCGCCCTCGGCGTCGCGGACGGTGGTGACCGCGTCGGTGGTCGCGGCCCGGCGCCCGGTCGGCGTCAGCGTGGACTCGAAGCCGGTCGGCGATTCCCGGGTGGCGCGGCGGACCCGCAGGAACCGGTTCGAGCGCGGCACCCCGTAGCAGCGCTCGAGGAAGTACAGGATGCGCAGCTCGGCGCACACCGCGGGCACGACGGTGCCGGGCCGCAGGTGCATCGCGTCCTCGACCTCGGCGCGGGCGGCGTCGCCGAGCGGGTCGCGGCAGGCGATCATCACCCGCTCGCTGCCGTCGGCGAGCAGGCCGATCGGCACGATGCCGTGGGCGGCGGCGACCTGCGACGGCAGGCGGGCCTGGATGCCGGGGTCGCAGCGCTCGAAGTGGCGCCGCATCGCCGGCGGCAGCTGGTGGCGGCGCGCCAGCCCGACCGCGACCTGGTCGAGCTCGACGTGGCCGAGCTCGACGAGGTTGGTGCCGAGCCGGGCGCCATGGATCACCTGGGCGCGCAGCCCTTCCTCGAGCTGCGCGGCCGTGATCGCTCCAGCTGCGACGAGCAGCTCCCCCAGGCGAAGCACGCCTCAGGGTATCACGCCACCGAGACGTCCTTGCACAGGTAGACGTCCTGGATCGCGTGCAGCAGATCGACGCCGTCCTTGGTCGGCTTCTGGAACGCCTTGCGACCGCTGATCAGGCCCATGCCGCCGGCCCGCTTGTTGATGACCGCGGTCGCGACCGCGTCCTGCAGGTCGTTGTCGCCCGAGGCGCCGCCCGAGTTGATCAGGCCGATCCGGCCCATGTAGCAGTTGGCGACCTGGTACCGGGTCTGGTCGATGACGTGGTCGGAGGTCAGCTCGCTGTAGACCTTCTTGTGGGTCTTGCCGAAGCCCTTGAGCGCGGGGTCGGTGTAGCCGCCGTTCCGCTCGGGGAGCTTCTGCTTGATGATGTCGGCCTGGATCGTCACGCCGAGGTGGTTGGCCTGGCCGGTGAGGTCGGCGGCCAGCGACTGATCGCCGGCGGCGGTCTTGAACGCGCCGTTGCGGACGTAGCACCACAGCACGGTGAACATGCCCAGGCGGTGGGCCTCGGCGAACGCCTCGGCGATCTCGAGCAGCTGGCGCCGCGACTCGGGCGAGCCCCAGTACACGGTGGCGCCGACGCCGGCGGCGCCCATGTCCCAGCACTGGCGGACCGAGCCGAACAGCGTCTGGTCGAACGTGTTGGGGTACGACAGCAGCTCGTTGTGGTTGATCTTGACGATGAACGGGATCCGGTGCGCCCACTTGCGGGCGACCACGCCGAGGACGCCGAACGTCGAGGCCACGGCGTTGCAGCCGCCCTCGACCGCGAGCTCGACGATGTGCTCGGGATCGAACATCGCGGGGTTGGGCGCGAACGACGCGCCGGCCGAGTGCTCGATGCCCTGGTCGACGGGCAGGATCGACAGGTAGCCGGTGCCGGCGAGGCGGCCGGTGTCGTACATGTGCTGGAGGTTGCGCAGCACCGGGATCGGGCGATCCGAGTGCGCCAGCACCTCGTCGACGTAGCGCGGACGGGGCAGGTGCAGCGACGACGCGGGGATCGTCTTGCAGGTGTGGTCGAGCAGCCCGGCTTGCGGGCCGAGCAGGTCGCGGATCTGGGCGAGGTCGCGGGCCATTGAGAGTCTCCTTCCGACCCGGCGGTTCTATCGAGGCGGCGCGGCCGGCGCAAGCTGCGCCTGGCCGCGGTGCGTCGCGACCGGCCCCGCCGGGCAGGGCGCGGTTGCATTCTGACCGCGGTTCTCGATACAACCGCCCCCAACGCCGTCGGCCGACCGGGCCGACCCTACTGGATTGCCTGGGAGGACCCGATGACGTCTGTCCGTCGCTTTGCCTTTGCCTCGTCCGCGCTGTTCACGCTCGCCACGGCCGCCTGCGGCGGCGGCGACGACACCCCGGCCACCCCCGACGCCGACACCGGCGGCAACCCGGGGTTCATCCTGCCGACCGATACCACCAAGGCGAACATGGATGACGCGCCCATCGGCGAGGCCGACTGGAGCTGCCTGAACACCGCCAGCGACGACGTCGCCACCGCGGTCGAGATCCACCTCACCGGCGTCATCAACGACTTCCAGGACAACAGCAAGGAGATCCGCGACGGCACCATCACGGTGTTCCCGGACACGGACTACATGAACCCGGTCGACACCTCGGGCCCGACCGCGGTCGACGGCGTCTTCGATCTGACCCTCACCACCGGGGTCAAGCGCTTCGGCTTCAAGGTCTCGGCGCCGAACTACATGGACACGTTCCTGCTCAACCAGGCCTTCGACGCCAACACCGTCGACCAGTCGCAGAACGTCAGCGCGATCTCGACCGGCCTGGCCACCGCGCTGCCGGCGTTCATCGGCATCACCCGCACCGTCGGCGACGGCGTCCTCGCCGGCGCCATGCGCGACTGCGCCGGCAACGAGGTCTCGAACGCGATCGCGACGGTGTCGAGCACGTCGGGGACCGCCGACCACCTCGACGGCGCCCAGACCTTCTACCTCGACGCCGGCACCAGCCTGCCGGTCAAGCACGACACGCTGTCGTCGACCGACGCCAACGGCCTGTTCGCGGTCTTCGAGCTGCCGGTCACGACCCAGGCCTACGTCCAGGTCTGGGGCTTCGTGAACCAGGCCGACATCGCCCAGGGCGAGGCCGGCCTGACCCTGCTCGCCGAGCTGCCGTCGCCGGTGGTCGCCGACACGATCATCACCGGTTCGATCGAGCCGCTCCGCAACTGACCCGTCCCTGCCGGTCGTGATACCAAGAAGGCCGCGACGTCGCTCGTCGCGGCCTTTTTGTTGTTTCAGGGTACCTGGCAACGAGCCGTCTTCCCGGGGGGAATCCGATGAAGAGGACTGTGCACCTTCTGGCCGGCGCCGCGGCGGCGGTCACCATGGCGACGGCCGTGCCGCGCACCGCGCGCGCCGATCTCGGCGAGCTCAAGTGGGCGACCGAGGGCTACTTCCGGACCCGGACGGTCTACCTGACCAACCTGGCGCCGCAGCCGCGCACCGTCGCCGCGCCGTACGGGCCGGGCCGCGAGATCGTGATGCCGGACATCCGGCACACCTCGTACATCGACAGCCGGCTGCGCATCATGCCGACGCTGTCGTACGCCAAGCTGGCGTCGATGCACTTCCAGATCGACGCCATGGACGACGTCCTCTGGGGTGACAACAACGGCCTGTCGTCGGCGCCGCTGTTCGCGACCGACTCGTCGAACCAGTACTTCCTCGGCGGCGCCGAGAAGGACTCGGTCCAGATCAAGCGGGCCTGGGTCGAGTTCCAGGTCCCGGTCGGGTTGATGCGCGTCGGCCGCATGCCGTCGCACTGGGGCCTCGGCCTGCTCGCCAACGGCGGCGGCACCGGCAACATCGATCCGACGACGCCGATCGGCCAGCCGCCGCGGGCGTTCCTCGACAACTTCATGGCGGACGACTTCGGCGACAAGCACTTCGGGTCGACCGCCGATCGCATCCTGTTCATCACCAAGCCGATGTCGATCTACAAGACGATCACCAAGGCGGGTGACATCAGCTCGAACATCGTCGTCGGCTACGCCTTCGACAAGCTGAGCGAGGCGCCGCTCTTGGCGTTCGAGCCCTACGAGCGCCAGGTCCGTCCGTTCGGCCAGCAGGGCTTCATCTCGCGCGGCAGCTCCGACGACGTCAACGAGCACGTCGTGCTCGCGGTCTACAACGATCCCGACTGGAACCGGGTCCGCTACACCGACGAGCTGCGGGTCGGCTTCTACGGGGTCCTGCGCAAGGCCAAGCAGGGCTCGACCAACCCGACCGACCTGCCGGCGCCGACCGAGACCACCTGCGGCACCGGCGACTTCGCCGGCACGCCGTGCGTCGACACCGGCTCGAAGGTGTGGATCGCCGACCTCTGGTGGCGGGTCCGCTACGGCCCCTGGTACACCGAGGGCGAGGGCTACAAGATCGGCGGCACCACCTTCGGCGGCGTGCCGTTCCCGTTCCGCAACAGCAAGAAGGACGCCTCGATCAACGCCGGCGTCGCCCGGTTCGGCTACTTCGATCCCACCGACACCTGGGACGCGATCTTCGAGATCGGGCACGCCTCGGGCGACGAGACCCTGTCCGACGAGCACTTCACGCAGCGCGCGATGCACCCCGACTACAACGTCGGGCTGATCCTGTTCGAGGACGTCCTGCGCGAGCGCTCGGCCCGCGCCTACGGCCCCAACTTCATCAGCAACGAGAACCCCAACGGCGCCACCGGCTTCTTCTCCAACGGCGGCGTCATCAACGCCAACTACCTCTACCCGCGCGGCCACTTCCGGCTGCCGCTGCGCAACTTCAAGCTGACCGGCGCGCTGCTGATGGCGTGGGCCGACAAGCTGTCGACCGACGTCGAGTTCATCCCCGAGGGCGGCGACAACTCGACCTACCTCGGCACCGAGGTCGACCTGGCCCTCAAGGCCAGCTTCGCCCAGCGCATGGAGTTCTCGCTGGAGACCGGCTACCTGGCCTACGGCGCCGCGCTCAAGCGCGTCCTCACCGAGGCCGACAGCTCGTTCTCGCTGCAGACCCGCCTCGCCTTCGTGTGGTGAAATCCGCCGACCGTTCGACACCTGCGGGATCGGGCGACGCCGGCGATCACGGGCTTCCGCGTGGTTAGGGTCGGCACCGACCTTGCTCTACCCCGGCGGATGCGTCCCTCCCTGCTGGTGGTGTCCCTGGGTTCCGCGGTCCTGGCCGTCGCCTGCGCCGGCGATCCGGGATCGGGAGGTCCCGATGCCGGCCCCGCGCCCCGGGCCACCTGGTACCAGGACATCGCGCCCATGCTGTCGGCGCACTGCATGGGCTGCCACCGCGACGGCGGCATCGCGCCGTTCTCGCTGGAGACCTACGCGTCGGCGAAGGACCACGCCTCGGTGGCGCTGTTCGCGGTCGAGACCGGCTACATGCCGCCGTTCGACGCCGAGGGCACCGACACCTGCGCGCCCCGGCTGGGCTGGAAGCACGACCCGCGGCTGACCGGCGACGAGGTCGCGCGGTTCCGGGCCTGGATGGACGACGGCTACGCCGAGGGCGAGCCGGCCGCGGTGCCGCCGCCGCCGTCGACCGAGATGGCCGGGGTCACCCACTCGGTGACCCCGACCGTCGGCCACGCCACCAGCGGCGACGCCGACGAGTTCATCTGCTACCTGCTCGATCCGCAGACCACCCAGGCGACCTACATGACCGGGCTGCAGGTCCGGCCCGGGCTGCCCGAGGTGGTCCACCACGCGGTCCTGCTGGTGGTGCCCCCGGGCCAGCTGCTCGACGACGCCAAGGCGGCGGTCGGCGTCGGCCAGCCGTTCGCGTGCGACGGCTCGGTGGCGACGCTGCCGGGGACCTACCTGCTGGGCGTGTGGACCCCCGGCACCCAGCCGATGGAGACCCCGTCCGACGTCGCGATCCCGGTGCTCGCCGGCTCGGCGGTGGTGATGCAGATCCACTACCACCCGGGCGGCCGCAGCCACGACCCCGACCGCACCACCGTCGACCTGCGGCTGTCGACCGAGCGGCCGGCCAAGTTCTACACGATCGGCGCCTGGGGCAACGCCGGCGCCGCGCCCGCCCTGCTGCCCGGCCCCGACGACGACGGCGGCCCGCCGATCTTCAAGATCCCCGCCGGCGCCGCCGACCACGAGGAGTCGATGCAGTTCCAGATCAGCGTCGCCGGCGGCGGCCGGTTCCCGCTGCTCGCCGCGTACCCGCACATGCACTACGTCGGCACCAGCCTCGAGGTCCGCGTCGATCGCGCGACCCCGGGCCCGGGCGAGGCCACCGACGAGTGCCTGATCGGCGTGCCGCGCTGGGACTTCGACTGGCAGCGCACCTACCAGTACGACGCGCCGATCGACCAGCTGCCGACCGTCGGCGACGGCGACACGATCTCGGTCCACTGCACCTACGACAACACGCTCGACAACCCGTACGTGCAGCGCGGCCTGGCCGAGCAGGGCCTGACCGCGCCGGTCGACGTCTACCTCGGCGAGGAGACCCTCGACGAGATGTGCCTGGGCATCTTCCACGTCGTCTACGACCCGCCGGCGGCGCGGGTCGAGGACGACGGCGTCCTGCCGGCGCCGCCGTTCGAGCTGACCCGGACCCGCTGACCCGGCGGCCGCAGACCTGGTAGCGTGGGCGGGCTCGTGACCGCTCCGCCCGTGCCCGTGCCCGATCGCGTCGCCGGACGCCACGCCCTCTACGCCTACCTCGCGGTGGCGATCCTGGTCGCCGGCATGGTGCGCATCGACGTCACGCTGCCGCTGATCGGCCACGTCGGCTCGGCGCTGGTCGCGGTGACGCTCTTGTACGCGCCGGTGGTGGTGGCGTGGCGGCGCCGCGAGGACCTGATTGACTTCGGCTTCCGCGCCGACCCGGTGGGCCGCGGCCTGCGGCTCGGCCTCGGCTACGCGATCCTGATCTTCCCGATCTTCGCGCTCGGCTACTTCGCGTTCTACGAGGTGGTGTGCGCGCACCGCGACCTGCGCGCGTTCGCGCCGCCGGGGACGTGCAAGGCCTACCGCGGCCTGGCCCACCTGGTCGGGCCCCGGCTCGACTGGCAGCTCCTGCAGTTCGTCCTGGTCCAGGGCGTCGTGGTCGCGCTGCCCGAGGAGCTGTTCTTCCGGGGCTGCCTGCACGAGCTGCTGGAGCGGC
Organism: Kofleriaceae bacterium; assembly: GCA_020633495.1. Taxonomy (GTDB): domain Bacteria; phylum Myxococcota_A; class Polyangia; order Haliangiales; family Haliangiaceae; genus WYBA01. Next base: position 17,364 of record JACKDR010000029.1, read on the forward strand.
GGTTCCCGCCGACCCGGCGGCTGTGGGGCGGCGGCGTCGGGGTCGCGCTGCTGCTGTCGTCGGCCGCGTTCGCGCTGATCCACCTGCCGCGCCAGGGCGATCCGCGGGCCCTCGCCACGTTCTTCCCGGGCATGGTATTCGGCTGGATGCGGTCGAAGACCGGGTCGATCCTGGCCCCTTGCATCGCCCACGCGTCGTCGAACATCCTGGTCCGCCTCCTCGATCTCATGGTGCTGCGCACGTGATCGCCGCGTTCTTCGACATGGATCGCACGGTGCTGTCGATCGACACCGGCACCAGCTGGATGCGCTTCCTGCGCGAGCGCGGCGAGCTGTCGCGCGCCGGCATGGCGCGCGCGGTGTGGTGGAGCGCGCTGTACAAGCTGGCGCTCCTCGACCTCGAGACCCTGGCGACCCGGCTGACCGCGGATCTCGCCGGCCAGCCCGAGGCCGAGATGCTCGAGAAGGCCGCGATCTGGCACCGCCGCCACGTCGACGGCACCGTGACGCCGGCGGCGCGCCGGGCCATCGCCCGCCACCGCGAGCGCGGCGACCTGATCGTGCTGCTGACCGGATCGACCCAGTACGCCGCCGAGGAGGTCGGGCGGTCGCTGGGGATCGAGCACGTCCTGTGCTCGCGCCTCGAGGTCGAGGCCGGCCGCTTCACCGGCCGGCTCGCCGACATGTGCTTCGGCGCCCACAAGGTGACGATCGCCGAGCGGTTCGCCGCGGCGCACGGCGTCGACCTGGCCCGCAGCTGGTTCTACTCCGACAGCTACAACGACCTGCCCATGCTCCGCCGCGTCGGCAACTCCGTCGCGGTCAACCCCGACGGCCGGTTGCGGCGCCACGCCCGCGCCACCGGCTGGCGGATCGAGGCGTGGGCGTGACCGACGACCCGGGAGGTACCGTGACCCGCGACGAGCACCCGATCCGCGGCCTGGCCGCGCTGCCCAGCGTCATGCGCCTGATCGAGCTCGCGCTCGACGAGGACCTCGGCCGCGGCGACGTCACGACGTCGTCGACGGTCGGCGGCGACGGCCCCGCCGTGGTCGCCGAGATGAACGCGCGCCGCCAGCTGGTGGTGTTCGGCGTCGACATCGCCGCCGCGGTCTTCCACCGCGTCGACCCGCGGATCGCGATCGAGCGGCGGGTCCAGGACGGCGCGCTGGTCGAGCCTGGCGACGTCCTGCTGATCGCGCGCGGCCCGGCCGCCACCGTGCTGGCCGCCGAGCGCACCGCGCTCAACTTCGTGCAGCGCCTGTCCGGGGTCGCGACGATGGCGCGGCGCTACGCCGCCGCGGTCGCCGGCACCCGGGCCCGGGTCGTCGACACCCGCAAGACCACGCCGGGCTGGCGCGTCCTCGAGAAGGCGGCGGTGCTGGCCGGCGGCTGCGCCAACCACCGCTTCGACCTCGGCTCCGGCGTGCTGATCAAGGACAACCACATCGTCGCCTGCGGCGGCGTGCGGGCCGCGGTCACCGCGGCGCGGGCGCGGGCGCCGCACCCGCTGCGCATCGAGGTCGAGGTCACCGATCTCGCGGAGCTCGCCGAGGCCCTCGACGCCGGCGCCGAGGTCGTGCTGCTCGACAACATGTCGCCGGCCGAGGTCACCGAGGCGGTCCACCGCGCCCACGGCCGCGGCGGGGTCCTGGTCGAGGTCTCGGGCGGCATCACGCTGGAGACCATCGCCGCCTACGCCCAGGCCGGCGCCGATCTGATCTCGGTCGGCGCCCTGACCCACTCGGCGCCGGCGGTCGACATCGGCCTCGACTTCCAGCCCCACGACAGCGGGCGCTGACGTGGCCTGGCTCGGCGGCCATCGCGTCCACCTGGCCCGCTGCGAGTCGACCAACGACGAGGCGCTGCGGCTGGCCCGCGACGGCGCCGCCCACGGCACCGTGGTCACCGCCGACGAGCAGACCCGCGGCCGCGGCCGCGCCGGCCGGCGCTGGCACTCGCCGCCGGGGCGCGACCTGTACTGGTCGGCGGTGCTGCGGCCGGCCCTGGCGCCGGCCGCGGTGCCTGGCGTCACCCTCGCCGCCGGCGTCGCCGTGTGCGACGTCGTCCGCGCCGCCGGCGTCGGCGCCGCCCGCCTCAAGTGGCCCAACGACGTCGTCGTCGGGCCGCACGGCGCGCACCGCAAGCTCGCCGGCATCCTCACCGAGATGATCACGCGCGGCGCCACCACCGACGCCGTCATCCTCGGCGTCGGGATCGACGTCGCCACCCGCCGCGCCGAGCTACCCGCCGAGCTGGCGGCGATCGCGACGTCGATCGCCGAGGAGGCCGGCGCCGCGCCGACCCCGGCCGCGCTCGCCGACGCGCTGTGCGCCGAGCTCGAGGGCTGGCTCGAGCGCTACGTCGCCGGTGGCGTCGCGGCGATCGCCGGCGCCTGGCAGGACCGCGCCGGCCTCGGCGCCGGCGATCCCCCGGCCGTCGAGATCGGCGGGCGCACCGGCTGGGCGCTCGGCCTCGACCACGACGGCGCGCTGCGGGTCGCGCTCGACGGCGGCGAGGTGACGCGGGTGGTCGCGGGCGACGTCGTCGAGCGCACGCCGTAGCGGGCCGCTGGGCTCGGCCCGGCCCGTGCCGTGCCCGTGCCCGTGCCCGTGGCCGTTCTGGCTCTGTGCCCGTGCCCGTTCTGGCTCTGTGCCCGTGCCCGTGCCCGTGCCCGTGCCCGTGCCCGTGCCCGTGCCCGTTCTGGATCTGCCCGCCCGCCCCGCAGGTTCTTCGCCGACCGTGACCTCCCGGCGCACCCGGTGCGGCACGCGCGCACGGCGTCGACGCGATCCCCCCACGATCCGTCGGCGACGCACCGTGGTGACGCGGTCGCGGCGCCACCGCCCCTCGCGGTGTGGATCTTGCAAAATCCTGGGGCCTAACCAGAGGAGGGCAGCCATGTTCAGGCGTGCGAAGCCGGACGTCCTCGTCGTCGGCGCCGGCCCGGTCGGGCTGTTCGCGGCGCTGTGGCTGACGCGGCGTGGCGTCAAGGTGGAGGTCATCGACGAGCAGTGGCGCGGCACGACCCGCAGCTACGCGCTCGCGCTGCACCCGCGGAGCCTCGAGCTGCTCGACGAGCTCGGCGTCGCCGGCGACGTGCTGGCGCGGGCCCGCCGGCTCGGCGGCATCGGCCTGTACGAGGGCGGCGAGCGCTACGCCCACCTCGCGGTCGCCGCGCTGCCGTCGAAGTTCCCGTTCCTCGCCACGATCGCGCAGTCGACCCTCGAGGAGATCCTCGGCGACGCCCTCGCGCGCAACGGGGTCAAGATCCAGTGGAACCACCGGCTCGGCCACCTCGAGCCCGCCCCCGACGCCGCGCGCGTGACGATCGAGGCGCTCGGCAAGGTCCCGGTCGGCTACGCGATCGCTCGCAACGAGTCGGTCGTGATGCGGACCCGCACCCTCGACGTCCCGTTCGTCCTCGGCGCCGACGGCCACGGCTCGCTGGTCCGGCAGCAGAGTGACCTCGACTTCGAGGCCGTGAGCCCGGCGCAGTACTTCGCGGTCTTCGAGGCCGACGCCACCGGCGAGGTCCCCGACGAGGTGTGCGTCGTGCTGGAGCCGGAGCGGGCCAGCGTCATGTGGCCGATGCCCGACGGGCGGGTGCGCTGGAGCTTCGAGCTGCCCGATCCGATCGAGGTCGGCGACGGCCGCGACAAGGATCGCCTGCTGCTCGCGGTCGACGCCGAGCACGCGCCGCGGCTCGACGACGATCGCCTCACCGCGCTGCTGCGCGCCCGCGCGCCCTGGTTCCACGGCCACATCGAGGGCGTGGCGTGGCGGACCGTGGTCCGCTTCGAGCGCCGGCTGGCGTCGGCGTTCGGCGCCGGTCGCGCCTGGCTGGTCGGCGACGCCGGCCACCTGACCGGGCCGGTCGGGGTCCACTCGATGAACGTCGGGCTGCGCGAGGCCGCCGAGCTCGGCGACGACGTCGCCCGGGTGGTCGCCGGGCGGGCGCCGGCGGCGGTGCTGGACGACTACAACCAGGCCCGCCTGCGCGAGTGGCGGTACCTGCTCGGCGTCACGCCGCGCCTGCACCCGGGCGACCGCACCGATCCGTGGATCGCGGCCCGCTGGGATCGCCTCGTCGACTGCCTGCCCGCGTCGGGGGCGCACCTCGAGGCGCTGCTGGATCAGGCGGCGTCGCTGTCGATGCTGCCGCCGCAGCGCGCCGCGCGCTGGTGACCGGCGGCGACCCGGTCAGCCGTCGGCGCCGTCGGCGCTCGCGTCGTCGGCGCTCGCGTCGTCGGCGCTCGCGTCGTCGGCGGCGGCGCGGGCGCGCCACGCCTCGACGATCGCGCACAGCATCGCCAGCCGGGCGCCGGCGCGGCCCTCGGTCACGGGCGGCGGCGCGCCGCCGGGCACGACCCGCGCGGCGACGTCCTCGAGGCTGCCCATCCGCGCGTTGATGACCCGGTGCGCGACCGCGCGCAGATCGATGCGCTCCGCCGGCAGCGCGCCGCCGCTGGCGTCGAACAGCCGCGGCGCGAAGTCGCCCCACGCGCAGACCACGTCGGTCGGGCGCACGAAGCCGGCGAACGCCGCGACCAGGGCGTCGCGATCGACGCCGGCGCGCAGCCGGTCCTCGCCGAGCCGGACGTGGAAGGTCGTGCTCGGGCACAGCGGGCCGCGCGGCGCCGCCACCATCGCGAACTGCTCGCCGGTGCCGACCCGCCGGGCCACCCAGTGCACCAGCTCGTCGCCGCCGGCGCGCTCGGCGGCGTCGTACGGCCACGCGTTGGCCTCGCCGACGACGCACAGCAGATCGTCGGGGCGCGCGGTCAGCGCCGCCGGCAGCCGCGACCCGAACCGGCGCGGCGGCCGCGGCTTGCGCAGGCGCAGCTCGCGCCGCCCGCCCTGGGCCGCGAGGTGGGCGTCGATCATGGCCTCGAACGGCGCCAGCAGGGCGCGGAACCGCTCGACGTCGCCCTCGAGCGCGCCCAGCACGTGCATCAGCGCCTCGATCGTCGAGCAGTACTCGGCGCGCGGCTCGCGCCGGATGCGGTACCGCGACGGCTCGGGCGCGGCGAACGCGTAGCGGGGCAGGGCGGCGAGCACCGGGTTGTCGCGCACGACCGTGCGCGCCTGCGACCACGTGCCGTCGACCGCGACCAGCGTCACCGGCCCCGCCGGCGGATCGCGCAGGATGTCGCGCGCGCCCGGCCCGGGGTAGAGCAGGATCGGCGGCCGCGCCGGATCGGCGAGCGCGGCGCGCAGCGGCCCGTGGTCGTCCCAGCGGACGCCGACGTGCAGCGCCGCGCCCGGCAGCGCCAGGCTCGCCATCCGCGCCGTGCCGATCGGCATGTCGCGCTCGCGCGGGTGCTGCAGGATCACGACCCGGGTCCGGGTCTCGAGCCGGGGCAGCGCCGCGCAGTAGCAGACCGACAGCGGGCGCCGGCACCGCGGGCACCGCGGCCGGGGCTGCGGCGCCGCGGCGGGCTCGTCGACGCGCGGGTCGCGGTTCACGGCGGCGACCCTAGCAGGTTGCGGAACCCGGTGACCTGCGACGATTCCGGAACTCGCCGGGGACGGGCTCGGGGCGGTCACCGGCCGATGTGCGGGAGATCGCGTCGTCGGCGTCACGGCCGGCGGCACTGAATCGCCGCGCCGCGGTCAGCGTCGATCGTGGGTGCGCCGCGTGCTACCTCTGAGGACCAACCGATGAACCGACGCGCCCTGATCGCCCTGGGAGTGGCCGCCGCCCTCGCCGCCGCCGCCTACGTCCTGTTCTTCCGCGGCAGCTCCGACGCGGCGCCGGCGCCGGGCCAGGTCGCCGCCGATCAGGCGACGCCCGCGCCGACGCGCGACGTCCCCGCGCAGCCGCGCCGCCCGGTCCGCGTCGGCGGCCCGGCGCCGCGCGCGGTGCCCGCCGATCCCGGCGACGGCACGGCGATCTCGTACCAGGAGGACGGCACCGAGGTCCGGGATCACCGGACCAACAAGGAGCCGTACCTGCGCCCGGGCCTGCCGCACCCGAGCATGTCGCCGGTGACGCCGGTGGTGGTCAGCCGGGTGATGGCGCTGGTCCGCCCGGTGGTGCTGGGCTGCTTCGCGTCGATCCCCGACGAGGCGCTCGGCGACAAGGGCACCGTCATGACCCGGGCCGTGGTGTCGATCGACGGCGCCGGCAAGCTCTCGGTCGAGGAGCTCGGCCCGGCCGCCGGCGGCCTCGACGCCGCGGATCCCGACGCGCTCGCCACCGCCCTTGAGTGCGTGCGCAGCGGCGCCGCCGGCCTCACGACCCAGGTCGATCACGCCGCCGTCGATCACGCGACCCTGGCGTTCCCGATCCAGCCGGCGAAGTACCGCCGCCACAAGTAGCCGGCCGCGCCGCGCGGTCTCGGCGCCGGCGCGAGCGCGCCCGGCTCGCCGCACTGCGTCGACGCGCGAGCGCGTCCGTCGGCGCCGCCACGACGCCGCGACGCGGGACCGCACGATCTCGCGGCGACTGCCAACCGTTGTCATGCCGCACGCCGGCCACGGCCGCGGGACCTGTAGTATTCCGGCGCGCAGATGTCCCCGTTGCTGCCCGGGAATGCCTTCTGTATAGTCTCGCGCCTCATGAGCAGCCGTGCTTCCAAGCGCCGCCGCCACAAGGTGCTAGCCCGCGTTCGCGTGGTCGCCCTGTGCGTCGCCGTCCTCGCCGCGTTCTTCGCGGCCGGCTGTGACGAGATCAGCGCGCGCCGCGAGATCCAGGAGGGGAACGACCTCTACAAGGAAGGCCGGTACGAGCAGGCCCGCGACAAGTTCGAGGCCGCGCTCCGCAAGAAACCCGGGCTGGCCATCGGCCACCACAACCTGGGCATCACCTACTACAAGCTGATGAAGCGGGGCGACTCGAGCGAGGAGAACAAGGTCATCGCCGACCAGGCGGCCGAGCACCTCGCCACGTACCTGAAGTCCTACCCCAAGGACAATGCCATCCGCGATCTCATCACCGGCATCTGGGTCGACACCGACCAGGTCGACCGGGCGATCGACTTCTGGAAGCTCGAGCACGACAAGTACCCGAAGAACAAGGACGTCATCGAGAAGCTGGCCGGCCTGGCCTACAAGTCCGGCGACTGGAAGGGCGCCATCGACTGGTACCACGTCGAGGTCGACGTCTCGGAGGACGACGACGGCCGCGCCTCGGGCTACCTGTCGATCGGCCGGCTCTGCTTCAACAAGCTCTTCAATAACAAGGAGAAGACCCAGGGCGCGCTGCGCATCGAGGTCGCTGACGTCGGCATCCAGGCGCTGCAGCAGGCCGCCGACGTCCTGCACGTCTCCGACACCCTCAGCAAGGTCAGCGCGGCCCAGGCCGGCGACACCCCGGGCAACGACCGCCCCGCCATCAGCTTCGACAGCCGCGCCGCCGAGATCCTCGGACTTATCGGCGGGTTGAACCAGCAGCGCGCCCTCGCCGAGGGTGCGGTCTGGGCCTACTACATCGACACCGCGTTCTGGCAAGACCACCTCCGGGCCGTGAACGTTCTCAACACGGAGGCCCAGCGACTCGCAGCGCAGAAGTCCGCCGCCGACAAGGCCCAGGGAGACCAGGGGCAGCCGGCGGAGGGCACCTAGCGAGGGGCCCAAGGAGAGCCGATGTTCGAGAACTTCGTCATTGCCAAGCGGACCCGGACGCTGAGCCCCACCATCCTGGGGTTCGCGGCCATCGCGATCTCCAGCGTCCTCGCCGGGCTGCTGGTCTACTCGTGGCTCAAGATCGACAAGCTCGAGGCGCCCTCGACCGGCATCCAGGTCGGCATCGAGCTGCCGCCGCCGCCGCCGCCGCCCAAGGGCGGCAAGAAGAAGAAGCTCGAGGCCAAGAAGGACCCGACGCCGAAGAAGATCAAGCCGGTCGACACGGTCCAGCCGGTCAAGAAGGAAGACAAGCAGGAGGAGCCGGAGGACACCTCCGACGACGACGGCGACGAGGCCGAGGGCGATCCCAACGGCCAGGAGGGCGGCCAGGTCGGCGGCGTGGTCGGCGGTCAGCTCGGCGGCGTGGTCGGCGGCGTGGTCGCCGCGCCTCCGCCTCCGCCTCCGCCTCCGCCTCCCCCGGTCGCGCCCCAGAACATCGCGCCGACCGCCCTCGAGGCGTCGCGCATCGCGGGCGAGAAGAACATCGTCCCCGACGACGTGACCAAGACCGAGATCAGTCGGTCGGGCAAGACCCGCCTGGTGATCCCGGTGAAGATCTGCCTCAACGCGTCCGGCACCGTGAAGAGCGTCAACATCCTCAAGGCGTCGGGCTTCGCGGCCTACGACTCGAAGATCCAGCGCGAGATGAAGGCCTGGAAGTACCGGCCGTTCATGGTGGACGGCAAGGCCGCGCCGGTGTGCTCGGCCGTGACCCTCATCTACGTCCAGAAGAACTAAGCGTCCGCTAGCCCCGTCCGACGACGCCCGTCGCCCAGCCCGAAGGTCAGAAAGCCATGGAATTCAACCTCGAGAAGATCTGGCACACGATGAGCATCCCCGTGAAGGGGACCGCCATCTTCATGGTGCTGCTGTCCATCTACAGCATCTACGTCATCGTCGAGCGCTTCCTGACCTTCAGCGCCGCGTCGAAGCAGTCGATCAGCTACGTGCTCGCGCTCCGCGAGCACCTCGCCAAGCGCCGCGTCGACGACGCGCTCAAGGCGGCCCAGCTGCACAGCAAGAGCCCCGTCGCCAAGGTCGTCGAGGCCGGCCTCAAGGCGCTCAAGCAGGGTCGCGAGGCGCTGCAGAACGAGGGCCCGGAGGACGTCGGCCACTTCGACATCATCGACTCGGTCAACCGGGCGATCGACCGCGTCAAGGAACGTGAGACCTCGAACCTGCGCAAGGGCCTCGGCGGCCTCGGCTCGACCGCGACGGTGACGCCGTTCGTCGGTCTGTTCGGCACCGTCCTCGGCATCATCAACGCCTTCGGCCTGCTCAAGAACGGCGGCTCGATCGACACCGTCGGTCCCGCCATCGCCGAGGCGCTGGTGTCGACCGCGTTCGGTCTGCTCATCGCCATCCCGGCCGCGATGTTCTTCAACTACTTCACGACCCGGGTCGAGCACATCGTCGTCGACATGAACGACGTGGCCTCCGAGTTCATCGACTTCGTGCTCAAGGAGGGGCGGGCCTAGCCATGGGTGGAGCCCCTGGCAGGGGCGGCATGCGCCCGCTTCCCAAGAAGCCGGTGCTGGATTCCGTCCGCAACGACATCAACGTCACCCCGCTGGTCGACGTCTGTCTGGTCCTGCTGATCATCTTCATGGTCATCACGCCGCTGATGGCCCGTGGCAAGGAGGTCCCGCTGCCGGAGACCTCGTACCACTCGAAGGAGAAGGACCGGCTCCAGCCCGTGGTCTCGATCGACAAGAACGAGACCATCTGGCTGGCCGGCACCCTCTCGACCGGCAAGCAGGAGCTGATGGAGATCGGCAAGCTCAACGACAAGGACCTCGGCCCCAAGCTCAAGGAGAAGGTCGAGTGGCTGTGGGACCAGGCCAAGGGCCCCGAGGCCAAGGGCCGGCTGTTCATCAAGGTCGACAGCCACCTGCAGTACGGCCGGATCTACCCGCTGATCATGCTGCTCAATGATCAGGCCGAGGGCCTGGGCATCACCTCCATCGATCTCGGCACCGCCGAGAAGAAGGACTGACCGCCATGGGAATGGGTGGAGGCGGAAAGCCCAACTCGGTCAAGAGCGAGATCAACGTCACCCCGCTGGTCGACGTCGTCCTGGTGCTCCTCATCATCTTCCTGGTGACGATGCCGGTGGTCATGCGCACCGTGACCCTCGAGGTCCCGCGCAGCGCCGAGGCCAACGAGGACACCTCGGTGGCGGCCAAGCAGATCGTCGTGCACTACAAGCGCGACGCCACGATCGAGCTCAACGACGGCGACAAGACCGAGTCGATCCAGGCCACCGAGCTGGCCAAGACCCTGCGCCCCCTGCTCGACGCCAAGAAGGGCGAGAAGGTGGTCTTCGTCGACTTCGACGACGAGGTCGAGTGGGGCGACGTGGTCGCGGCGATGGACACGGTCCGCAGCCTGGCCGCCGACGACAACCACAACGAGATCAAGGTCGCGCTCAAGAAGCGCGACGAGCCCGGCAAGGGCGAGGGCCCGTAGCAGAAGGCCCGGGTCGCCGCAGCGCTCGCAGGGGCGCCGCAGCGGCGAGGACGACGCGGCGACGGCGGGGAGCCGGGCGCCGCGTTCGCCGTTCTGGAGGCGACGCCAGGGCGCGTGGCGGCGTCGCCGCCTCGACGACGGGTGAGGACGTGGCGGGGCGAGGCGCGGCGGTGCGATCCCGGGTCGCATGCGACAGCGCTGCGAACGGCGGTCGCGAGGCCGTGCCAGGGGTGTCACACGGCGTGAGCCGTGGCCGGGTTACGGCGCTCGCCCTCGCAGTGCTATCGACGTCCGGAAGGTGTCGGGGGTTGCTCGTCCTGGGCCACAGATGTGGGGGGACGTGAGCAGACCTCGTCGCATGTGCTTGACAATGTTTGCCACCGGTTAGTACAAGTCCACCGCTTGTGCCGCAGGTCTGCGGAATGACGCTTTCTGAGGGAGCGAATGCACCATGTCTAGACTGAGCAGGCTAGGGACTCTCATCACGGTCGCGGGGATCGGCGGCATCGCCGCCATCGCCACCGGATGCACCGCCCCGGACAGCGCGACGGACCTCATGCCGGAGGGACCCCCCAAGGTCCTGCAGGTGATGATGACCGAGCGGATCACCGACGGCACCACCGTCCGCAACGTCTCGTCGCTCGCCTACGGCAAGCACCCGGACTTCCCGACCGCCGGTGACGACGGCCGCGTGACCAACGCCACCGTCGGCTCGACCCAGAAGCTGCGCGTCATCATGGACGAGCTGCTGATCGGCAACTACCTCGAGCAGATCAGCTGCCGCGACGGCAGCTACCAGTCGGTCCCCGAGGGCACGACGCCCGACGACGTCGCGCGCTGCTCGGTGGCGCAGGACGTCCTCGCGCAGACCTGCCTGGCCGCGGAGCACCCGGTGTGCCTCGGCCCCGACGGCCCGATCGGCGTCCTCGACGACAACGAGGACGGCGCGGCCGACGACACCCGCTTCATCGACGGCGCGGTCAAGCTGATGTGCTCGCCCGACGGCGGCGGCTCGATCAACGTGCCGCTCAACCTCGACAACACCTACTGGCAGCCCTCGGGCAACCAGCAGGTCCCCGCCACCGGCGGCTTCGCCGCGGTGGGCCCGGCGATCGTCATCGCGCCGCAGAACGGCCTGCCGACCAGCTCGCAGTGCCAGATCGTCTTCGACCCCAGCGTCGTCGACAAGGATCACATCCGGCCGTGCGCGTCGAGCGACGACGGCACCTACGAGGAGTACCTGCCGCGCGACTGCGACCCGGGCAACACCGACATCCTGGTGTTCGGCACCGAGGAGCTGCGGTTCGCCGGCTCGAACCCGCCGGACATGGCGCCCAACGTCGCGCTGACCTCGGCGGGATCGTCCGACTTCCGCATCCTGGTCCAGTTCAACACCGCGGTCGAGCACGCCGCCGACCTCTCGGTCGACGTCGCCTCGTTCTTCACGCTGCTCGAGGGCACCACCGAGCGGACCGACCTCACCGCCGCGGTCGCCGCCAACAACTTCGCCAACGTGACGATCACGGTGCCGGGTGGCTTCACCGCCGGGACCGACTACAGCCTCACCATCGAGGAAGGCGCCGCCGATCTGTTCGGCGTGCCGCTGCCCGCCTCGGGGGTCACGACCATCACCTGGACCACGGTCCCCTGAGTCGGCGGAGGACATCATGCGCAAGCTGCACAAGGTCAACAGACTGCTGGTCGCCGCCACCCTCGGCGCCAGCGCCTTCGCCGGCGTCGGGCTGATCGCGATCGACGACGCCCACGCCCAGGACGCCACCAGCGGCGCCATCTCGGGCGTCGTCACCGACCAGTCGACCGGCGATCCGCTGCCGGGCGTCACGATCGTCATCACCGGCACGACGGTCGCGTCGCAGACGGTGATCACCGACGAGAACGGCTACTACAAGGTCTCCAGCCTGCCGCCCGGCGGCGGCTACCTGGTCACCTTCTACTACGCCGACATCACCGTCGAGCGCCGCGGCATCACCGTCGGCATCAACAAGACCGCACCGGTCTACATCAAGCTCGACATGAACCAGGCCGGCGGCGAGACGATCGTCGTCGAGGACTCCGCGCCGACGATCGACCCGACCTCGACGTCGCAGGGCATCACCCTCGACACCGAGTACCTGGACAAGATCCCGGTGCCGGGCCGGACCTTCGAGTCCGCCCTGGGCGCGGCGGCCGGCTCGCAGGGTGACGGCCTCGGCGTCGCGTTCTCGGGCTCGACCTCGCTCGAGAACCAGTACGTCGTCGACGGCGTCAACACGACGGGCCTCACCTACGGCACGTCGGGCTCGCCGATCATCAACGACTTCATCGAGGAGATCGAGGTCATCACCGGCGGCTACAACGCCGAGTACGGCCGCGCCACCGGCGGCGTCGTCAACGTCGTGACCAAGAGCGGCTCGAACGAGCTCGCCGGCTCGGTCTGGGGCTACATCACCCCGGGCTTCCTGATCGCGGCGCGCGAGCGCACGCCGACCCAGGCGACCTCGATCGACGCCCAGACCGACACCGACTACGCCTTCGACTTCGGCTTCGAGGTCGGCGGCCCGATCATCAAGGACAAGGCCTGGTTCTGGGTCGGCTTCGCGCCCCAGTTCGGCTCGGCCACGACGACCCGGACCACCAAGCGGCGCACCGACTGCCGCCAGGTGATGTCCGACGGCTCGCTGTCGACCCCGGCCGACCAGCGCTGCCCCGCGACCATCCCCGACGGCTTCCAGGACGGCGTCCCCGACACCGACCCGGCGACCGGCTTCTACATCTACGAGGACCTCGACACGGTCAAGCTCAAGAGCAAGGCCTCGGCCTACTCGATGCTGGGCAAGATCAACTTCGCGGTGTCCCCGGAGCACCAGGGCCAGGTCTCGGTCACCGTCCAGCCCAGCAGCGACAACCCGTTCCGCACCTACGGCAACGTCAACGAGCAGCAGCTGCAGCGCAGCGACCTGCAGACCAACGCCGCGGTGAAGTGGACGTCGAAGTTCAACGACAACAAGACCGAGGTCGAGGCGGTCGCCGGCCTGTTCCGCGACAACTTCAAGTTCGCGTCGGCCGGTCACGCGCGCGACAACATGCCCCTGCAGGTGCTGTACTTCGGCAACCTGGGCACGTGGTCGGGCCTCGGCTACGAGAGCACCGCGACCCGCCAGGGCTGCACCGACAACGCCGGCGGCGACCCGTACGAGTTCATCGAGAACTGCCCCGACATCGGCGTCGGCTACGCGATCGGCGGCCCGGGCAGCCTGGCCGACGACACCGAGCAGCGCCTGTCGCTGCGCCTGTCGGGCGTCCAGCGCGTCAAGGCGATGGGCACCCACGAGATCAAGGCCGGCATCGACGGCGAGGACAACACCGTCGACAACCTCCGCGTCTACTCGGGCGACGCGTTCCTGCAGAACCTGCTCGACCGCGCCGAGGTCCAGGCCTACCGCTGGGTCAAGCTGGGCCCGGACAACGCCGACCCGGCCCTGTTCCCCAACACCTGCCGCGACCGTGGCCTCGACGAGGAGCACGCCTGTGACTTCCTCAGCGCCGGCGACGCGGCGTCGCGGGTCACCGGCGAGACCGTCAACTGGTCGGCCTACCTGCGCGACTCGTGGCAGCTGCGCCCGAACTTCACGATCAACGCTGGCGTCCGCTACGAGGAGCAGCGTCTCCGCTACGCCAAGTTCCTGCGCAACTCGGACGACCCGCTGACCGGCGAGCACCTGGGCACCAACGCGATGGTGCTGCAGAACATGTGGGCGCCGCGCCTGGGCGTCCTGTACGACTGGACCAAGGAAGGTCGCTCGAAGATCTACGCCCACTGGGGCCGCTTCTACGAGTCGATCCCCCTCGACATCAACGACCGCTCGTTCGGCGGCGAGGTCCTCTACCAGCAGTACTTCGACGCCGGCAGCCAGTGTGGCGGCGCCAACCCCGGCATCGGCGGCGCGGACGGCAACGGCTGTCTGGTCGACGAGAACCAGGTCCCGGCCAACAACGAGGTCCTGTTCGGCTCTGGCGTCCTGGTCGCGCCCGGCATCAAGCCGCAGTACATGGACGAGGTCATCTTCGGCGTCGAGTACGAGGTCCTCGAGGACCTCAAGATCGGCCTGGCCTACCAGAACCGCAAGCTCGGCCGCGTCATCGAGGACGTCTCGACCGACGGCGCCCAGACCTACATCATCGCCAACCCCGGCGAGTGGTCGCAGGACGAGGAGGCCGCGCTGACCGGCGACTACGATCGCGCCAAGGCGGCGTGCGACGGCGGCGACCAGGCCGCGTGTGACGAGTCGACCAAGCTGTTCGACCAGCTCGAGCAGTTCAAGGGCATCCGCATCTTCGACAAGCCGCGCCGCGACTACAACGCGCTGCAGATGACGGTGACCCGGCGCTTCTCGAAGGCGCTGTACATGCAGGGCAGCTACACCTACTCGCGCGCCGAGGGTAACTTCCCGGGCCTCATCTCCTACGACAACGGCCAGGTCGACCCCAACATCTCGTCGCAGTACGACCTGATCGAGCTGCTGGCCAACCGCGACGGCCCCCTGCCGCAGGATCGCCCGCACTACATCAAGCTCGACGGCTACTACACGTTCGACTTCAAGAAGGCCGGCCAGGCCACCGCGGGCATCCGCTTCCGCGCGCTGTCGGGCACGCCGGTCAACGTCCTGGGTCGCCACTTCCGCTACGGCACCGGCGAGTCGTTCATCCTGCCGCGCGGCTCGATCCGTCGCACCGACTTCGACACCGGCCTCGACATCCACGCCGACTACGGCCGCGACCTCGGCAAGGGCGTCAAGATCGAGCTGTTCGCCGACCTGTTCAGCGTGTTCAACACGCAGGGCACGTTCTCGGTCGACGAGAACTACACCTACCTGTCGAACATCAACCCGATCGTCGGCGGCACGTACGAGGACCTGGTCTTCGCCAAGCAGCTCGACCAGGGCAACGGCTCGGAGACCTCGAGCCCGGTCATCCGCAACCCGAACTTCGGCAACGTGGCCGGCCGCTACTCGCCGTTCTCGGCGCGCTTCGGCGTCCGCATGTCGTTTTAGTCCGGTTGATCCGCTCGCGCTTCGCGCTCGCTCCCTCGTGGGGGGAGGTCCCTCCCCCCACACCCCCCAGCGCGGGGGCACGGGCGGGACGGAGACGGGCTGAGCGGCGCGCTGCGCGCGCCGCGTGACCGGGTCGGCTGGAAGGGAAGGGCGCTCGCGACGCGGGCGCCCTTCGCGCGTTTCGGCGCCGACGATCAGCCTCCGCTGCCGGCGGAGGCGGCGGCGGAGGCGGAGGCGGAGGCGGAGGCGGAGGCGGAGGCGGAGGCGGAGGCGGAGGCGGAGGCGGAGGCGGAGGCGGAGGCGGAGGCGGAGGCGGAGGCGGCGGCGGCCGCGGAGGCGCAGGCGGCCGCTGGTCAGCGTCGGAGGGGTGCGGTATCACCCCCCCGATGCGCGGCTCGCTGAACGAGCGGCAACGGCTGGCCGTGGAGCACGGGGACGGGCCGCTGCTGGTGCTGTCCGGGGCCGGCACCGGCAAGACCCGGGTGCTGGTCCATCGCATCGCGACGCTGATCGAGCACGGCGTGGCGCCGTGGGAGATCCTGGCGGTCACGTTCACCAACAAGGCCGCCCAGGAGATGCGCGAGCGGCTGCGACAGCTGCTCGGCGACCGCGTCAGCCCGATGTGGATCGGCACCTTCCACGCCACGTGCGCGCGCCTGCTGCGTCGCTGGGGCGAGGCCATCGACGTGCCGCGCGACTTCCAGATCCTCGACACCGACGATCAGCTCAAGGTCATCGGCAAGCTGCTCAAGGAGGACGGCTCCGACGAGGCGTGCAGCCCGCGGACCCTGTTGACCCGGTTCGACCGGGCCAAGAACCGCGGCGAGGACCCGACCACGGTCCACACCGGCCAGTACCTCGACGACATCGTCGCCCGCCTGTACCCGAAGTACGCCGAGCGCCTGCGCAAGGAGCACGCGGTCGACTTCAACGACCTGCTGCTCCACGTCCTGCGCCTGGCCGAGCACCCCGAGGTCGGGCCGCGCCTGGCCACCCAGTTCCGCCACGTCCTGGTCGACGAGTTCCAGGACACCAACCGGGTCCAGTACCGGCTGGTGATGCACCTGGCCCACGCCACCCGCAACGTCACCGTGGTCGGCGACGACGACCAGTCGATCTACGGCTGGCGCGGCGCCGAGCCCCGCAACATGTTCGACTTCGAGCGCGACTTCCCCGACGTCACGGTGATCCGGCTCGAGCAGAACTACCGGTCGACGTCGATCATCCTCGACGCCGCCAACGCGGTCATCGCCCGCAACCGCGAGCGCCACGCCAAGAGCCTGTGGACCGAGCGCGGCGGCGGCGATCCGCTGGGCTGGCACGAGGCCGGCGACGAGCGCGGC
Source organism: Kofleriaceae bacterium (assembly GCA_020633495.1). Taxonomy (GTDB): domain Bacteria; phylum Myxococcota_A; class Polyangia; order Haliangiales; family Haliangiaceae; genus WYBA01. Next base: position 33,855 of record JACKDR010000029.1, read on the forward strand.
GAGGCGTCGTTCATCGCCGGCGAGATCCGCAAGATGATCGACCACGAGGACGTGTCGCCGCGCGACGTCGCGATCCTGTACCGGACCCACGCCCAGTCGCGCGCCCTCGAGGACCAGCTGCGCCGCTTCGGCCTGCACCCCGAGATCGTCGGCGGCCTCGGCTTCTACGAGCGCAAGGAGGTCAAGGACGTCGTCGCCTACCTGCGCCTGCTGACCAACCCGGCTTCGGACATCAGCTTCGAGCGGGTCGTCAACACGCCGAGCCGCGGCATCGGCGACGTCACCGTCGACAAGGTCCGGGTCGTCGCGCGCGAGCGCGAGCTGCCGCTGGTCGAGGCCGCGCGGATCGCGGTCCGCGAGGGCGCCGGCGGCCTCGCCGGGGCCGCGCGCAAGAAGCTGGCCGGCTTCGTCGATCTGCTCGACGGCCTGACCGCGGTGATCGCCGCCGGGGCGTCGGTCGCCGAGCTGGTGATCCAGGTGGTCGAGCGGTCGCGCTACCGCGAGATCCTCGAGGCCGACAAGTCCGAGGAGGCGCGCGGCCGCCTCGGCAACCTCGCCGAGCTGGTCACGGTCGCCGCCGACTACGACGACGAGGTCGGCGGCGAGGGCGACGTCCTGGGCCTGCTCGAGCGGCTGGCGCTGACCGCGCCCGGCGACGACACCCGCGACGACCAGCCCCGGGTCCGCATGACCACGGTCCACGCCGCCAAGGGCCTCGAGTTCCCGGTGGTCTTCCTCGCCGGCATGGAGGACGGCCTGTTCCCGTCGCTGCGCGAGCGCGAGGATCAGGACCAGGACGCGGCGATGGAGGAGGAGCGGCGCCTCGCCTACGTCGCGATGACCCGCGCCAAGGACCGGCTGATCCTGTCGGCGGCGCGGACCCGACGCACCTGGGGCGAGATCCGCATGCAGGTCGTGTCGCGCTTCCTCGACGACATCCCGCCGGCGTGCCTGCCGCGGCCGTCGCGCAAGCCGGTCCACGTCGGCGGCGGCGCCGACTGGCGCCGGGTCACGGCGCCGACGTCGTCGACGGTGTCGTCGCCCGGGCGCGGCCGCGCCGGCGCGCGCCCCGCCCACCGCGGCACCAGCTGGGACGAGCACGACCAGCGCAGCTACGACGACGACGAGCCCAGCTTCGACCTCGACGGCGATCGCGATCGCGCCAAGGTCCGCGAGGACCGCATCGGCCCCGGCGCCAGCGTCGTCCATGGCCAGTTCGGCTCGGGCCGGGTCGTCGACGCCAGCGGCCAGGGCAAGGACCGCAAGCTGGTGATCGACTTCCCCGAGATCGGGCAGAAGACCGTGCTGGCGCGCTTCGTCACCGTGGCGTGACCGGGCGCGGCGGCGCCCGCGGGCGGCCGGCTCAGCCCGGGGCCTTGTCGAGGACGACCGGCAGGACGATCGTGCCGCCGCTGCGGAACACGGTGACGTTGATCTTCTTGCCGATCGTCGTCATCGCGACCAGGCCGGGCAGGTTGCGGTGATCGACCGGCTTGTCGTCCCAGCGCAGGATGACGTCGCCCGGGCGCAGCCCGGCGCGCACCGCCGGCGACGCCGCCTGGACCTCGGTGACCACCGCGCCGGTGGGCTCGGGCAGGCCGAGCTGGGTCGCCAGCTCGGGCGTGACCTGCTGGACCAGCGCGCCCAGGTAGGCGCGCGCCACCGTGCCGTAGTCGTGCAGGGCGTCGAGGATCTCGGCGATGCGCTTGCTGGGGATCGCGAAGCCGAGCTCGCCGGGCCGGTCGCTCGGCGCCACCGCCATGCCGACGACCTGGCCGGCGGTGTCGATCAGCGGGCCGCCGGAGTTGCCGCGGTGGATGTCGGCGTCGGTCTGCAGGAACGTCCGGTACAGCCCGGCCGGGCCGCCGTACAGCGAGGCGCTGGCGCTGCGCCCGGTCGACTGCACGATGCCGGCGCTGGCGGTGACCTCGTCGCCGAAGGCGTCGCCGAGCGCGATCACCCACTCGCCGACCTCGAGCTGGTCGCTGTCGCCGAGGGTCAGCGGGGTCAGCCGCGGCACGTCGATCGACAGCAGCGCGACGTCGAGGGTGGGATCGCGCCCGACCACCGCAGCGCGCACGGTCGAGCCGTCGTGGAGCACGACCTCGAGCTCGGGCGCGGCGGCGGCGATGTGATCGTTGGTGAGCACGTAGACGCCGCGGTGCTCGATCAGGAAGCCGGTGCCGAGCGCGACGTCGCTGGTCGGCTCGCGCGCGCCCGGGAACATCCCGGCGGGCCCGCTCTTGACCGGCGTGGTGGCGCGGATCGCGACCACCGACGGCGCGGCGTCGGCGATCAGATCGACGAACGAGCCCGGCGCCGCGGGGTAGCGGTAGTGGGCGCGGCGATCTGGCGCGGTCAGCTCGGCGGCGTCGGCGGGGACGCCGCCGTCCGACGGCGCGCTGCGCGGCCGGCACCCGGCGGACGCGCCCAGCGCCAGCGCGGCGGTCGCGGCGAGCGCCGCGCGCCGGCGGCTAGCGCGCGCCCTGTGACGCATCGACGAACGCCACCCGGAGATCGTAGAGGAGGCTCTGCAGGAGCTTCTGCTCCGACTCGTCGAGGTTGCCGGCGGTCTTGATCTCGAGCATCCCCAGGACGTCGATCAGGTGCCGGGCGGCGTCGAGGTCGGTGGCCATGGCCTCGCCGCCGGGCGGCGGCATCTTGCCCATCGAGACCATCGCCGACGACGCCAGCGACAAGATGTGGGTGGCGAAGTCGACCGGATCCAGCGCCCTGCGCGCGGGATCCGACGACGCCGGTGTGCCCTGGTCCGGACCCGACATGCGCGCAGAGTAACGCATTTTCGGGAGGTGGAATGCGCGGGGGCCCGGAACGTGTAATCGTCGATGAAGCATGGAGACTCAGGTGGATCCGGCCCCTGCCCCTGGTGCGCCCGGCGACGGTGACCCCGCCGCGACCGCGACCACCCTCGTGGAGCCGGCGGCCGCGCCGGCGCCCGCGCCCGCGGCCACCCCGGCGGCCGACACGATCCCCGGGACGCCGGCGATCGCGCGGCCCGACGTCCGCGCCCTCGGCGAGGCGGTCGAGCGCGAGAGCGCCTTCCTCGACGTCGTCACCGCCGAGGTCGCCAAGGTCGTGATCGGCCAGACCTACATGGTCGAGCGCGTGCTGATCGGCCTGCTGGCCGGCGGCCACTGCCTGATCGAGGGCGTCCCCGGCCTGGCCAAGACGCTCACGGTCAAGACCCTGGCCGAGACCATCCACGCGACGTTCCGGCGCATCCAGTTCACCCCCGATCTGCTGCCGGCCGACATCACCGGCACGACGATCTACAACATGCACACCGGGCAGTTCACGCAGAAGCGTGGGCCGCTGTTCGCCAACCTGGTCCTCGCCGACGAGATCAACCGCGCCCCGGCCAAGGTGCAGTCGGCGCTGCTCGAGGCGATGCAGGAGCGCCAGGTCACGATCGGCGACGCCACCCACCGGCTGCCCGATCCGTTCCTGGTCCTCGCCACCCAGAACCCGATCGAGCAGGAGGGCACGTTCCCGCTGCCCGAGGCCCAGCTCGATCGCTTCATGCTGCTGATCAAGGTCGACTACCCGAGCCCGGTCGAGGAGCGGGCGATGCTCGACCTGATGACCTCGCTCGAGACCCCGACCGCCGGCGAGGTCTGCACGATCGAGCAGATCCTGGCGGCGCGCCGGGTGGTCCGCTCGATCTACGTCGACGACAAGGTCCGCGACTACATCGTCCACCTGGTCAACGCGACCCGCCAGCCCCGCACCTACGGGCTCAACGAGCTGGCGCCGCTGATCGACTACGGCGCGTCGCCGCGCGCGACCCTGTTCCTGGCGATCGCCGCGCGCGCCCACGCCTTCCTGCACCACCGCCCCTACGTCACGCCCGACGACGTCAAGGCGATCGGCGAGGACGTCCTGCGCCACCGGGTGGTGCTGACCTACGAGGCCGAGGCCGAGGAGATCGCGACCGAGGACGTCATCCGCCGCGTCTTCGAGCGGATCCCTGCACCCTGACCGCCATGCTGGCCAGCGAGCTCTTCAAGAAGGCCCGCAAGATCGAGATCGCCGCGCGCCGGCTGGTCGACGAGAAGCTGGCTGGCCAGTACCACTCGGTCTTCAAGGGCCGCGGCCTGATCTTCAGCGACGTCCGCCAGTACCTGCCCGGCGACGACGTCCGCTCGATCGACTGGAACGTGTCGGCCCGGATGAACCAGGCCCACGTCAAGCAGTTCGTCGAGGAGCGCGATCGCACGGTCAACCTGGTGATCGACATGAGCGCGTCGGGCCACTTCGGGACCCGCGCCCAGTCCAAGCGCGAGGTCGCCGCCGAGCTGGCCGCGATGGTCGCGTTCTCGGCGATCAAGAACAACGACCGGGTCGGGCTGTACATCGTCACCGATCGGGTCGAGCGGTTCGTGCCGCCCAAGAAGGGCAAGAAGCACGTCATGCGGGTGGTCGGCGAGATCCTGGCGTTCGAGGCCCAGTCGCGGCAGACCGATCTCGGCGCCGGCCTCGACTTCCTGGGCAAGATCGCGCGCCGCCGCTCGGTGGTGTTCCTGGTCTCGGACTTCCTGTCCGAGGGCTGGGAGCGGCCGATGCGGATCACCGCGCAGCGCCACGACCTGGTGCCGGTCGTGATCACCGATCCGGTCGAGGACTTCCTGCCGCCGGTCGGGCTGTGCCTGTTCGAGGATCTCGAGACCGGCGAGGTCGTCGAGATGGACACCAGCGGCGCCGGCGCCGCCGAGTACCGGCACCGCATCGAGGCCCAGCGGGTGGCCCGCGACGGCGCGCTGCGCCGGATGAACGTCGACGTCGTCGAGGTCCACACCGACCGGCCCTACGTCGACGCCCTGGTCGCGTTCTTCAAGGCGCGGGCGCGCCGGCTGGCCCACGGGTGACGATGCGCCGCGCCCTCGCTCCGGTCGCGCTGGTCGCGGCGCTCGCCCTCGGGGGCCTGGTCGTCGCCGCCGGCGGTGCGCGTGCCCAGGGCACCGACGCGGGCGCCGGCAGCGCGACCGGCGGCGCGACCGGCAGCGGCAGCGGCTCGGCGATCTACGTCGACCCCGGCGACGTCCTCGGCGCGCCCGAGGTGACCGCGGCGGCGATGCCCAGCGAGGTCGAGCTGGCGGCGCCGTTCACGCTGGTCATCACCGCGGTCTACGACCCCGGCGTCACCGTCAACCTGCCGTCGCGGATCGATCTCGCGCCGGTGTTCGAGGAGCGGCGCCGGACCTCGACCGACCGCAAGCGCGCCGACGGCAAGCTGATCCGCGAGTGGCAGATCCAGGTCATCGCGTGGGAGCTCGGCGAGCTGTCGGTGCCGCCGATCCAGGTCACGTTCGTGCGCGGCGGCGTCGCCAGCGCCACCGAGACCTCGCCGGTGCCGGTGCGCGTCGTCGGCGCCCTCGGCGACATGGTCGACACCACCGAGCCGCGGGCCGACGCGCCGCCGGTGCCGCTGATGCGTCGCACCTGGTTCTGGGTGTTCCTCATCCCCGGCGTGACGCTGGCGCTGATCGGCGCGGCGCTGCTGCTGGGCCGGCGCCGCAAGCCGCGGCCCGGCCCGCTCGGCCTGCTCGCCGGCACGACGACGTCGAAGCGACGGATCGGCGGGCCCGCCGCCGAGGCGCTGGCCCGGCTCGAGGCCATCGACAGCTCGGGCATGCTGGCGAGGGATCGCAAGGTCGCCTACACCGAGATGGTCGACGTCCTGCAGACCTTCCTGGCCCGCCAGTACGCGGCGCCGCTCGAGGACGCCACCTCCGGCGAGCTGCGCCGCTGGCTCGCCGACGCCCGCATGCCGGCGTCGGCGCGGCTCGGCCTGTCGCGCTGGCTCGAGGACTGCGACCTGGTCAAGTTCGGCGGCCTGGCCGCCACCGTCGAGGACGGCCGCGGCCACCTGGTCCAGGCCCGCGATCTCGTCCTGGCGATCGCGACGTCGCCGGCCGCCGCGGTCGCGGCGGCGACCGCCGCCGACGCCGCCGACCGCGCCGCGCCGCCGCCGGAGGGCGGCGCCGGTGCGTAGGTGGCCCACCCACGTCGTGCCGTGGCTGCTGGTCGTCGCGATCGGCGGCCCGGCGACCGCGTGGGCGGTGGCCCACCTCGACGATCTCCGCCACGGCGCGCCGATCGAGTGGCAGCGGCCGTACGCGCCGCTGCTGGCGCTGGGCGCGGTGCTGGTCGGCGTCGCGCTGTTCCACCTGCGCCGCCACAAGGGCGCGTCGCTGGCGTTCACCCGCGTCGGCACGCTGGCCCAGGTCCGGCGCGGCGCGATCGCCTGGCTCGCCGGCCTGCCCGGCGCGCTGCGCGTCGTCGCCGTGGTCGCGTTCGCGGTCGCGCTCGGCCGGCCCGAGACGTTCAAGATCGAGACCCGCGAGATCGACTCGGTCGACATCATGATCGTCCTCGACATGTCGAAGTCGATGGAGGAGACCGACATGTCGCCGCGGCGCGATCGCATGGACGCCGCGCTCGCCGTGGTCCGCGACTTCATCGCCCAGCGCGACGGCGACCGGGTCGGCCTGGCGGTGTTCGCGCAGGGCGCGATGCTGCAGTGCCCGCTGACCGGCGACATGGACGTCCTCGACTGGATCGTCGCCGACCTGCGCATCGGCGACGTCCCCGAGCTCGGCACCGCGATCGGCGACGGCCTCGGCATGGCGCTGGGCCAGCTCGAGAAGTCCGAGGCCAAGTCGAAGGTCGTGATCCTGCTGTCCGACGGCGACAACAACGTCGTCACCGCGTTCACGCCCGAGGAGGCGGCGCGGATGGCCCACGACGATCACGTCAAGGTCTTCACCGTGCTGGTCGGCGCCGAGGGCGGCGGCTGGGGCGGCCTCGGCGGCATGTCGGTCAACCCCGAGACCCTGCGCAACATCGCCAACGTCACCGGCGGCGAGTTCTTCCGCGCCACCGACTCGCGTCGCCTCAACGCCAGCTTCGACGAGGTCCGCAAGACCCTCGAGAAGACCCGGCGGGTCGTCAAGCACAAGGTCCCCGATCGCCAGCTGTTCGGGCCGCTGGTCGGCCTCGGCGTGCTGCTCCTGATCCTCGAGCAGGTCCTGGCCGCGACCCGCTTCCGGAGGTTCCCGTGACCTTCGTGACGCCGTGGCTGTTCTGGCTCGGCGTGGCGGCGCCGCTGGCGATCGTCGCGATCCACGTCCTCGACCTGCGGCGCCAGCGGGTGCTGATGACCCGCCTCGGCGAGCTGCCCGCGGTGCGCCGCATGATGGCGTCGCGGTCGCCGTGGCGCCGCCACCTCAAGGCCGGCCTGGTGGCCGCCGCGCTGGGGCTGGCGCTGGTCGCGGCGGCGCGGCCGCAGGTCCGCGGCAAGAGCGTGCTGCGCCGCAAGGGCATGGACCTGGTCATCGCGATCGACGTGTCCAAGTCGATGCTGGTCGGCGACGTCGAGGTCGCGCAGCCGCACGGCGGCTGGTCCGAGGGCCTCGATCCGCAGGCGCCACGGCCGGTGCCCGACGACCCCGAGTGGGTCCGGGGCACCCGGCTCGAGCGGACCCGGCAGGCGCTGATCGCGTTGCTCGCCGAGCTGCCGGACGATCGCATCTCGATCGTCATGTTCGCGGGCGCGTCGATCCACTTCCCGCTCACCGACGACGGCGATCTGGCGGCGCAGTTCGCCCACATGATCGGTTCGACCGACCTCACCGGCGGCTCGGATCTCGGCGAGGCGATGCGGGTCGGCACCTGCCTCTTGCGCCCGGAGGTCACCGACGCGCGCAGCGGCTGCTACGGCATCGGCGTGCGCGGCGAGGGCGGTCGGGCCATGCCCGGCGACGCCCGCTACGAGCGCGACCAGCGGCGCGGCGCGGTCAAGGAGGAGGAGAAGGACGAGCGCGGCAAGGCGATCCTGGTCTTCACCGACGGCGGCGCGTCGAGCTCGCAGGTCGCCGGCGACGTCGACGTCGCCCAGCAGCTCGGCATCGGCATCTACTTCGTCGGCGTCGGCAGCGACGCCGGCGGCGTCGTCCCCGAGCTCGACTGGGAGGGCAAGGTGGTCGGCGCCAAGAAGGACGCGCGGGGCAACTCGGTGACCTCGAAGCTCGACCGCGCCGGGCTCGAGGCCCTGGCCCAGCTCGCCGGCGGCGACGGCCACTACGCCGAGCTGTCGCCGACCGGGCCGTTCGACGTCACGCCGGTGCGCGACGCCCTGGCCCAGATCAAGCGCGGCACGCTCGAGCGCACCGAGACCGAGCGGCCGCACGACGTCTACGCGTGGTTCCTGTTCCCGGCGTTCATGCTGCTGGTGATCGAGGCCTGCATCGGGATGCGGCGGCGGGTGCCGCACCCGGAGGGCGACGCGTGACGGCGGGCGTGCGTCGGGGCCGGCGCCGTGGCACGCTCGGGGGCGTGGCACGCTCCTCGTTCGGCCGCGCCGGCCTGGCGCTGGCGCTGATCCTCGCGCTCGGCGGCTGGGAGCCGCTGCGCGAGGCCGACGACGACGTCGCGCGCGGCAACCGCGCGTTCGCCGAGCGCCGCTGGGACGACGCGATCGCCGCGTACGAGGCGGCGCGGGGCGGCGGCGTCGACCCGGGCGGGCTCGCGTACGACATCGGCACCGCCGAGCTCGAGAAGGCGCGCGAGCTCCACGACGACGCGCTGCGCGCCGAGGCGCTGGAGCACCTGGGCGAGGGCGCCAAGACCGCGGCCGACCCGCGGGTGAAGTCGCGCGCCGCCTACAACCTGGGCAACGCGCTGCTCGAGGACGGCAAGCTCGACGAGGCGATCGAGGCCTACAAGGACAGCCTGCGGGCGCAGCCGGACTTCGGCGACGCGCGGGTGAACCTGGAGCTGGCGCTGCGCCGGCGGCAGAAGCAGGAGCAGCAGCAGCAGCAGGGGCAGCAAGGTCAGCAGGGCCAGCAAGGACAGCAGGGCCAGCAAGGTCAGCAGGGCCAGCAAGGGCAGCAGGGCCAGCAGGGGCAGCAAGGTCAGCAGGACCCGCAGCAAGGTCAGCAGGGGCAGCAAGGTCAGCAGGACCCGCAGCAGGGGCAGCAAGGCCAGCAAGGCCAGCAAGACCCGCAGCAAGGGCAGCAGGGCCAGCAGGGCCAGCAAGACCCGCAGCAGGGGCAGCAGGGCCAGCAGGGCCAGCAAGACCCGCAGCAGGGGCAACAAGGCCAGCAGGGCCAGCAAGGCCAGCAGGACCCGCAGCAAGGTCAGCAGGGCCAGCAGGGGCAGCAAGACCCGCAGCAAGGCCAGCAGGGCCAGCAGGATCCACAGCAGGGGCAGCAAGGCCAGCAAGACCCGCAGCAAGGTCAGCAAGGCCAGCAGGACCCACAGCAAGGTCAGCAGGGGCAGCAAGGCCAGCAGGATCCGCAGCAAGGCCAGCAAGGCCAGCAAGGCCAGCCGTCGCCCGCGGATCCCAGCAACGGTCAGCCGTTCGATCCGAGCCAGCGGCAGCAGGCGCCGCTCGAGTCGCCGCGCACGCCGGCGCAGGAGAAGCTGCGCCAGCTCGAGGAAGAGGCGCGCCGGCTGCGCCAGAGCCAGCTGCGCGGCCGCGCGCGCGACACCAGCCGGATGCCGAGCGGGCAGGACTGGTAGCGTCGGCGGTCTGCTAAGCTCGGCTCCCGATGGCGGGGGACGCAGTGCACGACGTGCTCGTCGCCGACGCGGTCGACGGCGTCGCCGCGGAGATCGAGCTGCTGTGCGGCGGCCGGGTCACCCGGGTCGGGCTCGATCAGGTGCTCGGCGTCGCCGCCGCGGCGGCCGCGCTCGGCCGGTCGCCCGACGCGGTCGTCGTCGTCGAGCGCGACGCCCGGGTCGACGAGCTGGTCGCCGCCCTCGGGCGCGCGGTGGCGGCGCGGATCGTCGTCGTCACGGCGCGGCCCCGCGACGGCACGCTGGCGTCGCTCGGCGCGTTCGACGTCGTCCCGCTGCCGCCGGCGCGCCTCGAGCTGGCCGCCCACCTGTTCCGGGCCCTGGAGTCGCCGGCGGCCGAGGGCGCGCGGCGCCGGCCGCGCAAGAGCGACGTCATCCTCGGCAGCGGCGCCTGGCTCAAGGAGCTCTTCGATCGCATCACGATGGTGGCGCCCACCGACGTCACCGTCGCGATCGTCGGCGAGAGCGGCACCGGCAAGGAGCTGGTGGCGCGCACGCTGCACGATCAGTCGGCGCGCCGCGCCGGGCCGTTCGTCGTCGTCAACTGCGCCGCGATCCCCGAGGGCCTGCTCGAGGACGAGCTGTTCGGGCACAAGAAGGGCGCGTTCACCGACGCCCGCTGGGATCGCCAGGGCCTGCTGGCGGCGGCCGACGGCGGCACGCTGTTCCTCGACGAGATCGGCGAGCTGCCGATGAGCCTGCAGGCCAAGCTGCTGCGCGTCGTCCAGACCCGCGAGTTCCGGCGCATCGGCGACGATCGCGACAGCCACGTCGATCTGCGGATCGTGACCGCGACCCACCGCGACCTCGAGCGCCTGGTCGCCGACGGCCGCTTCCGCGAGGATCTCTACTACCGGATCCAGGTGGTGACGCTGCGGCTGCCGCCGCTGCGCGAGCGCCGCCACGACATCCCGCTGCTCGCCCATCACTTCCTGCTGCGCCACCGCGCCAAGCTCGGCAAGCACCTCGACGGCTTCGCGCCGGCGGCGCTGACCAAGCTGGTCGGCCACGACTTTCCCGGCAACATCCGCGAGCTCGACAACATGATCCAGCACGCCGTCGTCATGGCGCCGGGCCCGATGGTGCAGCCCGAGGACATCCCGCTGCCGGCGAGCCGCAGCGACGGCGCCCCGGTCGATCTCGAGCGTCCGTTCCGCGACGTCAAGGGCGAGGTCGTCGATCACTTCGAGCGGACCTACCTGGCCGCGCTGCTGCACGCGCAGCACGGCAACCTCGCCGCCGCCGCGCGGGCGGCCGGGATGGACCGCAAGAACCTGTGGCAGCTGCTGCGCAAGCACGGCATCGATCCGGCGCGCTACCGCGGTCGCCGGCGGTAGGATGGGACCAGCGAGTCGCGTCGATGCCGGCTCCCGGAGGTCCGAGAGACGGGGGCGGGATTTCACCCACGCCGGCGGGCGTCGGTACGGGGCGCCGCCACGAACGCCGCGAGCGCGGGCCGACGTCGCGACCCACGTGGACCGCGCGCGCGAGCGAGCCACGCTCGTCGCGCCCGCCCGGCGCTCGCTCGACGTCACGCCGGCCCGGGTGACGCGCGCGTGCGGGGGGCCTCCGCCGGCGAGTTCCGCAGCGGGCCCGCGCGAGCACGCGACCGCGTCACCGCCCGCGCCAGCACCTCGCCCGCGCTCTCGTCACCGCGAGGACTGTCCGAGCCGGCGGAGGATCCCCCCACGCGCGCGGCAGGACCCGGGCCGGCGCGCTCGCGTTCTCCCCACCGCCACGACTCCGGGCTGTCTCTCTCTCTCTCTCTCTCTCCCCCCCCCGCGCCGCGCGCGTCGTGCCGCGCGACTCGCCGCCTACAGCGCCACCGGGATCCGGAACGAGAACGTCGCGCCCTTGCCGAGCTCGCTCTCGACCCAGATCGATCCGCCGTGGCGGCGCACGATCTCGCGGCTGATGTACAGCCCGAGCCCGATCCCGCGCGCCCGCGTCGCGCCCGGCGCCTGGGTGAACTTGGCGAACAGGTTGGCGAGCAGCTCGGGCGTCATGCCGGGGCCGGTGTCGCGGACGTCGACCCGGATGAAGTCGCCGAGCAGATCGCCGGGCTCGGCCGGCACCCAGGCCCGCAGGTCGGTGGCGGGGGCGGGCGGCGCCGCGGGATCGCCGGCGCGCACCGCCTCGCGGCGCACCGCGACCGTGATCGTCCCGCCCGACGGCGTGAACTTGAGCGCGTTCGACAGCAGGTTGCTCACGACCTGGACCAGCCGATCGTGGTTGCCGAGCCCGGTCGACGGCGACGCGATCTCCATGCGCAGGTGCTGGCCGCGCCGCTCGCACTGCCGCAGGTAGCCGCGGGTCGTCTCCTCGACCAGCGCCGCGACGTCGATCGCGGTCATCGACCACTCCATGTTGCCGCGCTCGTGCCGCGTCAGCTCGAGCACGTTCTCGACCAGGCGGGCCATGCGGCCGGCGTCGCCGTGGACCCGGCCGATCATCTCGAGCCGGGTCGCGGACTCGAGCTCGGGGTCCATGCACATCTCCGAGTAGCCCATGATCCCGGCCAGCGGGTTGCGGATCTCGTGGGCGAGGATCGACATCAGCTCGCGGGTGCGGGCGGCGTCGCCGGCGAGCCGGGCGCGATCGACCAGCAGCGCCAGCGACGCGGCGACCGCCTCGAGCTCGCCGACGTCGAGATCGGGGCCGTCGGCGAGGACGCTGGCGGCGTCGAGGTAGACGACGCCGACGACCCGGCCGCCGACCTGCAGCGGCGCGCAGGTGATCCGGCGCAGGCCCAGCGCGATGACGCTGCGCTGCTCGCGGAGCGCGGCGTCGAGCGCGGCGTCGCCGACCGCCACCGGCATGCCGGTGGCGGCGACCCGGCGCACGATCGTGCCCGAGAACTCGACGTCGCCGCGATCGAAGCCGCGGGCGCCGCGGCGGACCCGGCGCAGCAGGACGTGGGGGCGGCCCTCGTCGTCGAGCGACAGCACGAAGCCGCGCTCGTAGCTCGACGCCTCGAGCACGCGATCGACGAGCACGCCGGTGGCGGCGTCGACGTCGCCGTGGCGGAGCGCGTCGCCGACCCCGGCGAGGACGCCGGCGAGATCGACGCGCGGCCCGGTGCGGGGGCCGCTGTCGCGGCGACGGCCGCGGACCCGCTCGAGGTCGCCGCGCGCGCCGAGCTCGGCGAAGGTCTGCTCGGCGGCGGCGAGCAGCGGCTCGGCGTCGTCGCGGCGGTGATCGGCCAGGGCCTGCTCGGCGGCCTCGAGCTGGACCCGCGCGGTGCCGTGGCGCGAGCCGGCGAGCAGCTCGCGGGCGCGGTCGAGGAACCACCGCGCCGACTCGGCGTCGCCGGTCTGCCGGGTCGCGGCGGCGGCGATGCACGACAGCAGGCCCTCCTCGTGCGGCAGCCCGGCGTCGCGGGCGTCGCGGGCGGCGTCGAGCGCGCGCGACGTGGCTTCGTCGAGCCGGCCGGCGCGCAGCGCGACGTCGGCGAGCCGGCGCCGCGCCGCCAGGACGTCCTCGGCGGCGCCGGTGCGCTCGAGGTCGGCGAGCGCGGCCTCGATCAGCGCGCGGGCGCCGGCGAGATCGCCGTCGTCGGCGGTGACCTCGCCGAGGGCGGCGCGGGCCGCGGCGGCGGCGTGCGGCTGCTCGGTGCCGGCCAGGGCGATCGCGCGCTCGAGGGTGTGGCGGGCGTCGTCGAGCATGCCGAGCTGGCGGTACAGCTCGCCGAGATCGATCAGCGCCGGCACCACCGCCGGGCGATCGCCGAGGCGGTCCCACAGCTGCCGGGCCCGCTCCCAGGCCCGGCGCGCCGCCGCCCACGCGCCGCTCTGGTAGCCGGCGCGGCCCAGATCGCCGAGCGCGCGGGCCCGCTGCGCGACGTCGCCGGCGGCGTCGGCGGCGACGATCGCCTCCTCGAGGGTCGCGACCGCGCGGGCGTAGTCGCCGGCGCGCAGCTGGACCCGGCCGAGCGCGTGCAGCACCTGGGCGCGCAGCCGGGGCAGGCCACCGGCGTCGGCGTCGGCGAGCGCCTCCTCGAGCAGCGCGACCGCGCGATCGCGATCGCCGGCGGCCAGCGCCAGCGTCCCGGCGAGCCAGGCCGAGCTCGGCGGCGGCGACCCGGTCGCCGGCGATCCGCGCGGTGACCAGCCCGGCCTCGGCGTGCTCGGCGGCGCGGGGCAGCGCGCCGCGCTCGGCCAGCACCGAGCCCAGGCCGAGGTGGCAGCGCGCCTGCGCCGCGGCCAGGCCGCGCTCGCGCGCGCCACCGCGAGCGCCTCGTCGAGCAGCGCCAGCGCCATGGTCGAGTCGCCGCGCCGGCGGTGCAGCTCGGACACCGCGATCGCGAGCCGGACCTGGTCGCCGGCCGACGCGCCCGGCTGGGTGTCGGCGATCGCGTAGCGTAGCTCGAGGGCGCCGGCGATGTCGCCGGCGCCGGCGGTGAGCTCGGCGAGGCGCTCGGCCAGGCTGGCCAGCGGCCGGCCGGTGATCAGCGCCAGCAGCTCGCGGCCCAGCGCGATCGCCGCGCGCCGATCGCCGGCGGCGGCGAGCTCGTCGACGGCGCGCGCCGCCCAGGTCGCGGCGGCGGCGCGATCGGCGGCGGCGACCGCGAGGCGGCCGACGCACGCCGCCGACACCGGCTTGCCGTGGCGGGCGCGGCGGGCCAGCGCCTCGGCGGCGCGGGTCACCACCGCCGCGCGCGACTCGACGACCAGCTCGTCGGCGAGCAGCGCGGCGAGCTGCGGGTGGGCGAGCTGGAACGTGCCGGCGGCGGGGTCGGCGGTCAGCACCCGGGTGGCGACGCCGTCGGCGACCGCGGCCTCGATCGCCTCGGGCGACGGCGGGTCGACGAACCGGGTCGACTCGATCGGCGCCGGCGCCGGCTGCGACCGCGGCGTCGCGACCTCGGCGACGACCCGCGGCACGCCGTCGGAGGCGTGGCCCTCGTCCTCGGCGAGGATCGCGCCCGAGTCGTCGGTCTCCTCGGCGGCGATCGCCTGATCGCGGTGGCCGAGCGCGGCCGCCAGCAGGGCGCGGTCGAACGGCGCCCCCAGCACCGCGGCGGCGCGCAGGATCGCGCGGCTCTGCGGCGGCAGCGCGGCCAGGCGCGACAGCGCGCCGGCTCGCGCGCTCTCCGGCAGCGGGATGTCGGTGGCGTCGGCGACCCAGTGGCCGTGGACGCGGCGCAGCCGGCGCTCGCGCACCATCAGCTCGAGCGCGCGCAGCGCGTGGCCGGGGTTGCCGCCGGCGGCGCGGTGCAGGCCGTCGGCGACGACGTAGCCGACCTCGGCGCCGACCGCGGCGGCGGCGAGCTCGAAGGTCGAGCCGCGATCGAGCGGCGGCAGATCGACGCGCTGGCCGGCGCGCGCCTCGCGCACCGCCGCGGCCAGGGTCGCGACCGCGTCGGCCTCGGCGGGGTTGGGCTGCGAGCCGCCGCGCCCGGGCGCGCCGGCTCGGCTGGCCGCGACGCCACCACCAGCAGCGCGGCGGTGTCGGCCACCGCGCGGGCCAGGTACGCCAGCAGCTGCACCACTGGCGCCGGCGCCGCCTGGGCGTCGTCGATCAGCAACGCCAGCGGGTGGCGCCGGGCCGCGGTCGCGACCAGGTCGGCGACCGCCTCGGCGAGCGCCCACGGCTCGTCGGCGCCGCCGGTCGGCGCCGACGGCGTCACCAGCGGCGCCAGCGCCCGACCGCGCGCCGGATCGCCGGCGCCGGCCCAGTCCTCGCCGGCGATCGCCAGCAGCGCGCGGACCAGCTCGTCGACGCCGGCCCACGGCGCGCCGGGCCGCGCCGCGGTCGACACCTTGATCGCGGTGCCGCCGTCGACCTGGGCCCGCACCGCCAGCTCGGCGAGCAGCCGGCTCTTGCCGATGCCCTCCTCGCCGACCAGCAGGACGGCGCGGCCGCGGCCGGCGCGCGGGCCTCGCGCCAGCTGGCGTCGAGCTCGGCGAGCTCGCGGTCGCGCCTGACGACGACGCCGCCGACGCCGAGCGCGCGCGGCGTCGACCGCGACGCGCCGTCGACCCGCGGCGCGACCACGCCGCGCGCGCCGCCGCCAGCTCGGCGAGGCGATCGCGGACCTCGTCGGCGGTCTGGGGCCGGGCCCCGGGCGCGGGATCGCACAGCGCGACGACGAGCTCGGCGAGCCCGGCCGAGATGCCGGGCCGGCGCTGCCGCGGATCGGCGGGCGCGCCGCGGCGCTGCGCCATCAGCACCTCGTGCGGGCTGGCGCCCTCGAACGGCCGGACCCCGGCGGTCAGCTCGTACATGACGACGCCGAGCGCGTACAGATCGCTGCGCGCGTCGATGCGGCCGGCCCACGCCTCGGGCGCCGCGTACAGGAACGTGCCGCGCGCGGCGCCGCCGGCGCCGGCGGCGGCGGCGAGGCCGAAGTCGGCGAGCCGGGCGGCGCGCGTCGGGTCGACGTCGAGGGTGGCGGCGTCGACCAGGACGTTGGTCGGCTTGACGTCGGCGTGGACCATGCCGCGGCCGTGGACCGCGGCGAGGGCGTCGAGGACGCCGCCGAGCAGCGCGAAGAACCGCGGCGACTCCGGCGGCGCCGCGGCGCGCAGCAGCGGCGGCCCCACCACCAGCTCCATCGTGAAGTACTCCTGGCCGCCCTCGGTGAGGCCGTAGTCGAGGACCGCGACGATGTTGGGGTGGCGCAGGCGGGCCAGCGCGACGAACTCGTCGCGCAGGTTGGTGCCGCCCTGCGGCCGCGGCATGACCTTGAGCGCGACCTCGCGGCCGGTGACGGTGTCGAGCGCGCGGTGCACCACGCCGAGACCGCCGACGCCGAGCCGCTCGAGGATCTGGTAGCGATCGGACGGGCGGATCACTGCGGCGGATCTTCGCTGGCCCGGCTGCGAGGTACAAGGGTGTGCGGTCGCGCACCGTCGGCGATCGCTTCACCGCGACGACGAGGTGTCTTGCGGCTCACGTCGCGTGGTCGCGAACACGATCGCGAGCGGTCACCGCCGCGACGAGGCGCCACGCCACGCCGCGCCCGCGGCCGCCGCGTCGCCGCGCGCTACGCCGCGAGCGTGACCGCGCCCCAGGCCACGCCGACCGCCACCGACAGCGCCCCGGCGGCGCCCATCAGGACCGCGCGGCCGCGCGCGCCGGTGACGACGCGCCCCAGCGACGCGCCGACCACGCCCGACACCGCGGCCATGCCGGCGATCGAGCCGGCGCCGAACGCGCCGATGTAGATCATCGCGGCGCCGGGGCCCGGCATCTCGGCCAGCGCCAGCGCGGTGAGGCCGCCGGAGCCGGCGAGCCCGTGGACCAGCCCGATCAGCAGCGGACGCAGCGCGATCGCGCGTCGCCCGAGGTGGACGTGGTCGCGCGCCGCCGGGTGGACGTGGACGACGCCGCCGTGGCGGTGCGGCACCGCGGGGCCGTCGCCGCCGCGCCACGCCAGCCGCAGGCTGCGCGCGCCCAGGACGATCAGCATGAGCGCGACGACGCCCTCGGCGGCGCGGACGGTGCCGTCGGGCAGCTCGCCGCGCGCCAGCATCAGCGCGGCGCCGACCACCACCAGCGACAGCGTGTGGCCCAGGCCCCACATCGCGCCGAGCAGCGCGGCCTGGCGCGGCCGCGGCCGCTCGGCCACCAGCGTCGACACCGCCGCGAGGTGATCGGGCTCGAGCGCGTGGCGGGCGCCGAGCGCGACGCCGAGCAGACAGCCGGTGACGAGGCCGAGATCCATGGCGGGGGCCGCTCAGCCGCGCAGGCCGACCAGCGCCTCGTGCAGCCGGCGCACGCCCTCGCGGATGTTCGCCATCGAGCACGCGTACGACAGCCGGACGTGGCCGGGCGCGCCGAAGCCGGAGCCCGGCACGACCGCGACCTTGGCGCCCTCGACCAGCCAGTCGCACAGCGCGACGTCGTCGGCCAGGACCTTGCCGTCGGCGGTCGACTTGCCGACGAACGCCGACACGTCGGGGAAGGCGTAGAACGCGCCCTTGGGCTCGCGGCAGGTCACGCCGGGGATCGCGCGCAAGAGCTCGACCATCGCCAGGCGGCGCTCGTCGAAGGCCTGGCGCATGGTCTCGACGCAGTCCTGCGGCCCGGTCAGAGCCGCCAGCGTCGCGACCTGCGAGATGTGGGCGGCGTTGGAGGTCGACTGGCCCTGGATCTTGCTCATCGCCTTGATGATGGGCGCCGGCCCGGCGGCGTAGCCGATGCGCCAGCCGGTCATCGCGTACGCCTTGGACACGCCGTCGATCAGGATCGTGCGCGCCGCCAGCTCGGGGCCGACCGCGGCGATCGAGCTGTAGGTGGCGCCGCCGTAGACCAGCGACCGGTAGATGTCGTCCGACACCACCAGCAGGTTCTGCTCGACGACGACCTCGGCGAGCGCGGCGATCTGCGCCGCCGAGTAGACCGCGCCGGTCGGGTTCGACGGCGTGTTGAGGACCAGCGCGCGGGTCCGCGGCCCGCACGCGGCGCGCAGCGCCTCGGGGCGGATCGCGAAGTCGTCCTCGGCGCGGCCCTCGACGATCACCGGCTTGCCGCCGGCGAGCATGACCATGTCGGGGTACGAGACCCAGTACGGCGCCGGGATGACGACCTCGTCGCCGGGATCGAGCAGCGCCATGAACAGGTTGAACAGGCTGTGCTTGGCGCCCGCCGACACCAGGACGTGCTCGGGCGCGATCGTCATGCCGTGGACGCGGCCCAGCTCGCCGGCGATCGCCGCGCGCAGCGGCGCGATGCCGCCGACCTCGGTGTACTTGCCGACGCCGCGATCGAGGCCGGCCTTGGCCGCCTCCTTGATGTGGTCGGGCGTGTCGAAGTCGGGCTCGCCGGCGCCGAAGCTGATCACGTCGACGCCCGCGGCCTTGAGCGCCTTGGCCTTGGCGGTCACCGCCAGGGTGATCGAGGGCTTGATGGGATCGAGGCGCGACGCGGTCTTGAGGTTCGGTGTAGACATGGCTCGTCGGGGGCTTGGGGTTCGGGCGGCGACGCGGTCGCCGCTTCGGGCAAGCGAACGGTCAGCGGGCGAAGCGGGTCTGCAGCGCCTGCTGGACCCGGGGCGGCACCAGGCCGGTGACGTCGCCGCCGAGGCTGGCGACCTCCTTCACGAGCGAGCTCGACACGTAGTGGTTGCGCTCGTCGGTCATGAAGAAGACGGTGTCGATCTCGGGCGCCAGGCGCCGGTTCATGTGCGCGAACTGGAACTCGTACTCGAAGTCGGCCATCGCGCGCAGGCCGCGGACGATGACCCGGGCGCCGCGGCTCTTGCAGAACTCGACCAGCAGGCCGTCGAACGACGCGAACTCGACCCGCGCGGCGTGGCCGGGGATGGCGTCGCGGATGAACCCGATGCGCTCCTCGACGTCGAACAGCGGCTGCTTGCGGACGTTGAGCGCGATCGTGACGATGATCTGGTCGAACATCGCGAGCGCACGCTCGAGGATGTCGAGGTGGCCGTTGGTGATCGGATCGAACGTCCCCGGATAGACCGCGACCACGTGCTTGCTGTCGTCCCGGGTGTCGGCGTGATGGGGGGCGGTCATGGTCGCTCCGGCGGCTCGGGTTCCAGGCGATACAGGGCCAGCAGGGTGTCGCCGTAGCGGCGCGAGTCCGTTCTTAGCAGAGATCCATGCCGGTCGAGCGGCGGGTTGCGGCGATCGTGCTCGACCACGACGACGGCGTCGTCGGTGAGCGAACCGCCTTCGGCGCCCAGGGCGTCGAGGGCGCGGCGCGCCAGGTCGGACCGGTACGGCGGATCGATGAACACCCATCGCCACGGCGCCGCCGGCGGCCGGCGCAGGAACGCCGGCACGTCGCTGGCCACGACCCGGGCGCGATCGGTGACGCCGAGCGCCGCCAGGTTGGCCTTCAGCACCGCCAGCGCCGGCCGGCCGCTGTCGACGAACGTGGCGTCGACCGCGCCCCGGGACAGCGCCTCGAGGCCGAGCGCGCCCGAGCCGGCGAACAGGTCGAGGACCCGGGTGTCGTCGGGCGGCGGCCCGAGGATCGCGAACAGGGCCTCGCGGACCCGCTCCGAGGTGGGTCGGGTCGCCGATCCCGCCGGCGCCTTGAGGACCCGGCCGCCGAGCTGTCCGCCGACGATGCGCACGCCGCGGTGGTACCACGCGGCGCCCGCGGTGCGGCGACGCGCGCCGCCGCAGGCTGGGCGATCCGTGGCCGGGTGCGGTACGATGGCCGCCGGATGCCGTCGCCGACGCACAACCTGGCCGTGGTCCTGTGCCAGGGCGCGCTGGACCGCTCGCTGGGCGACAAGGTCGCGCTCCGCGAGGGCGAGCGCGCGTGGACCTACGCCCAGCTCGCCGATCACGTCGCCCGGGTCTCGACCGCGCTGCGCACGCTGCGCATCGGGCGCGGCGAGCGGGTCGCGGTCCTGACCCGCGACACCCTCGAGGGCGCGGCCGCGATCCTCGGCGTCATCCACGCCGGCTCGGTGGCGGTGCCGCTGTCGGAGCTGGCGCGCGCCCACGACGTCGCGCTGTACCTGGCCCACGCCGGCGCGGTCGCGGCGATCGTCGACGGCGAGCTGGCGTCGGTGATCGACGAGGCGCGCGGCGACGTGCCCGCGCTTCGCGAGGTCCTGGTGGTCCGCCAGGGCGCGTCGGCCGACACCGCGTCCGGCGCCCGCGACTTCAACGCGGTCGTCGCCGGCGCCGCGCCCGGCGCGCCGGCCGCGGTCGAGCTGGGCGACGTCTGCATGCTGCTGTACTCGGCCGGCACCCCCAGCGACGACCTGCGCGGCGTCGCCCACTCGCACGCCACGCCGATGGCGGCGTGGCGGTCGTTCGGCCAGGGGCTGTGCGCGATGGGCGAGGGCGATCGCGTCTTCTCGCTGACCCGGTTCGCGACCGCCTACGGCCTCGGCTGCGGCCTGCTGTTCCCGCTCGCCGCCGGCGCCGAGTCGATCCTGCTGCCGGCGCAGGCCCACTCCGACGCGGTCTTCGAGGCGGTGACCCGGCACCAGCCCACGGTCATGTTCGCGACCCCGTCGATCTACGGCCAGCTCGCGCGCGACGCCCGGCCCGACGCCCGGCCGCTGGCCGCGCTGCGCCTCACGGTCGCCGGCGGCGAGGGCATGCCCGACAAGCTGCTGCCGCGGATCCGCGACGCGCTCGGCTGCCCGGTGACGGTCGGCTACGGCCTCACCGAGCTGCTGCAGATGGTGCTGGCCAGCGACGGCGCCCTGGGCTCGACCTGCGGGCTGCCGCTGCGTGGCATCGACGCCCGGGTCGTCGACGACGACGGCGCGCCCGTGGGCGCCGACGAGATCGGCACGCTCGAGCTGCGCAGCCCGTCGATGTTCGTCGACTACTGGGGCGGCGATCCCGCGGAGCAGGCGTTCCGCGACGGCTGGTTCACGACCCGCGATCGGTTCCTGGTCGACCGCGACGGCATGTTCCACCACTGCGGCCGGGTCGACGATCTGTTCAAGGTCGGCGGCAAGTGGGTGTCGCCGGTCGAGGTCGAGCGCGTCCTCGGCGGCCACGAGGCGGTCTGGGAGTGCGCGGTGATCGGCGTCGAAGACGAGGACGGCCTGAGCAAGCCGCTGGCGTTCGTGGTCGCCAACGTCGGCCACACCGCCGACGAGACCCTCGCCGCGGCGCTGCGCGACTACGTCAAGCAGGAGCTGGCGCCGTACAAGTACCCCCGCTGGTTCGAGTTCGTCGATCACCTGCCGCGCGGCCCCGGCGGCAAGCTGCTGCGCTACAAGCTGCGGCCGCCGCGGCGGCCGCGCCGCGCCGAGACCGCGGCGCCGCCGATGGGCGAGCCCGATGCTGGCGGCGACGCCGGCTCCGGCGCCGGGACCTGATCGCGGCATGGCCGAGGCCGAGCCGGGCGACGCGCCCGACGCGCTCGCGACCGCCCTCGCCGCGGCCGCCGTGCTCGACGGCGGCGCCGCCGCCGCGCGCGCGCGCTGGCCCACGTCGCCGGCCGCACCGGGGCCCGTGCCCGCGCCGAGGCGGCGCGCCTGCTGCAGGATCGCGGCGCCGCCCGCGCCGCCGCGATCGCCGAGGTGGTGGCGCCGCTGCGGGCGCCGCGGCCGCCAGGCCTGGCCCAGGTCCACCCTGAGTGGATCGAGGCCGCGCTCGCCGAGGACGATCCGCGGGTGCGCGCGGTCGTGCTCGGCGCCGCGCCGGTGGCGCCGGCGGTGCGGACGTGGCTGGAGCGGCGCGCGCTGGGCCGGCTGCGCCCCGATGCCGCCGGGCGAGATCACGCGCCTGACCGGGCCGCGCGACCTGCCCGGGGCGCGGCCCGACTGGCTGGCGCTGCGCCTCGATCGCATCGGCCTGCGCCAGCTCGCCCACGCCACCGCCGGCGCGCCGCGGGTCGAGCTGGCGGCGCTGGCCGCGCGCCTCGGCGTCCGCGGCGCCGCCTACGTCGACGCCGTGACCCGGGTGGTCGCGCTCGGCGACGACGCCGCGGCGCGGCTGGGGCGCGGCGCGCCGCCCAGGGCCGCTGCGACGGCATCCGGCTGCGCCGCGATCCGCTGGCGATGGTCGCGATCGGCGCCCGCGCCCTGGCGCCGCACGTCGCCGCGTGCGGCGGCGACCTGCCGTGGCAGATCGCGCAGCGGCTGCCGGTGTCGCCGGGCCGCCGCGTCCTCGACGAGCTCCGGGCCTGGGCCGGGGCGCCGCTCGACGAGGCGCCGTCGTGGCCGGAGCTGGCCGGGTAGCCGGCGCGCGCGCCGGGGCGGCCGTCAGAACGTCGGACCTGCCGCACCGAACGAGGCGCGCGTCACGACCGCTCAGCCGTGGTCGTACGGCGTCCACGTCATCGCCCACGCCGCGACCTCGCCGTCGAGCGCGGCCCGGCGGTCGCGCGGGGCCAGGTCGTCGAGCCGGTCGTCGGCGAGCGCGCGCAGGACGGCCTCGACGACGTCGGCGAGCGCGTCGTGGCGCGCGGTCAGGAACCCGTCGATCAGCGCCGGCGCCGCGTCGCGGCCGCGCGCGCACGCCAGCGCGATCGCCGCCTGCTCGGCGGCCGGCGCGTGGTAGCCGTCGGCCGACGCGCGATCGGCGCGCAGCGCGGCCGCGAGGCGGGGCGCGGGGTCGCGGCGTCGTCGAGCGTGCCCAGCCAGCGCAGCGCCTCGGCGCGGACCGCGAGGTCGGCGTCGTCGCAGGCCGCGACGATCGCGGCGGCGGCGTCGCGATCGCCGGCGTGGGCGGCCGCGGCGAGCACGCGGATCCGGGCGGCGCCGCCGGTGGTGGCGGCCAGCTCGCCGAGCCAGCCGCGCCAGGTCGCGTCGCGGTCGCCGAGCCAGGCCAGGCCGTCGACCGCGTGGTAGCGGGTGGCGTCGTCGGCGGTCGCCGCCGCGACCGCGAGGAAGCGGCGGTCGTCGGCGACCGGCGCCCGCGCGATCGCGCGGGTCAGCGCGCGCGTCGCGGCCGGATCGCCGGCGACGAGCGCGGCGCCGTGGCGTCGCGCGGCGCCGCGGTCGACCTCGACCAGGCGCCGCAGCAGGTCGCCGCGGACCCGCGACGACAGCGCGACCTGGACCAGCAGCGTCGCCACCTGGCGGCGGCCGGCGCCGAAGCGCGGCAGCAGGTCGAGCGCGGCGCGGTAGGCGAACGCGTCGGGGCGCGCCAGCTCCGGGCAGCGATCGTGGAGGCTGGTGGCGCGGACGATCGCGTCGAGCCGCGCGGCCACCGCGTCGGCGCCGTCGCGGGCCAGCAGCGCCGGCAGCGGCGTCGCCAGCGTCGCCGCGACCACCGCGGCGCGCGCCGGATCGGCAGCGGCGCGGGCGGCCAGCGTCGGGCACCCGTGCAGCACCAGCGGGCGGACGTCGTCGGCGATCCGCGGCCACAGCGGCTCGAGCAGGTCGGCGGCGTCGTCGCGGGCGCCGGCCGCGGCCACCGCGCACGCGACGTCCTCGGGGTCGACGTCGTCGGCGCGCATCGCGAGGACGCGGTCGCGGAAGCGTCGCCACAGGTGGTCGACGATCGACGCCGGCGGCCCGCCGTCGAGGTGCAGGACGCCGAGCAGCAGCCAGCGCACCAGGTCGTCGCCCTGGGCGTCGATCCAGCGCGCCGCGGCCGCGCGGCCGGCCGCGCCCGTCGCGCCGGCGAGGGCCAGGACGTCGAGCGGCTGCGCCGCGGTGGTCGCGGGCAGGACCTGCCACGCCGCCAGGGTCGCGGGCTGCTCGGCGAGCAGCCCCACGACCAGCGCGTCGACCGCGGGCGTCGACGCCGCGGCGCGCAGCGCCCGGACCGCGTAGGTCCGGACCCAGGACGGCCGCGCCGGATCGGCGGCGACCGCGCGCAGCGCGGCGATCGCGGTCGGCGGGGCCAGCGCCGCCAGCAGCCGCGCCGCGGCGACCGCGCGCGGGCCGTCGAGCAAGGGCACGAGGGTGCGCGCGGCGTCCTCGAGGATCGAGGACCACGGCGCGCGGGTCGAGTCGGTCATGTCGAGCGCGGTGGGGTCCGGGGCGCCAGGCCGGGAGCTCGCGGGTCGGGTGCGGCTCGTCGCCACGCTACCACGCCGCGGCCGCGCCCGGCCGCGTGCTACCGTGGCGAGCAGGTGAGTCGCTCGGGCCGGATCATCGATGGCGAGGTGTTCGACGCCCGCGCCGAGGCCGAGCGGCTCCGCGCCGAGGCCCGGGCCGAGCTCGACCGCGCCCGCGGCGACGCCGAGCGCACCCGCGCCGAGGCCGCCGCCGAGCTGGCCCGCGCCCGCGCCACGCCGACCGCGGCGCGGCCCGCCGCCGACGGCGCCGGCGACGGCCACGTCACCGAGGTCGTCGGCCTGGTCGTCCGCGCCCACGTCCCCGGCATCGCGCTCGGCGAGGTCGTCCGCATCGATCGCCGCCGCGCCGCGCCCCTGGCCGCCGAGGTCGTCGGCTTCCGCGGCGACGACGCGCTGCTGCTGCCGCTGGGCGACCTCGCCGACGTCGAGCCTCGCGCCCGGGTCGTCCGCACCGGCGCGCCCCTGTCGATCCTCGCCGGCGAGGGCCTGATCGGGCGCGTCCTCGACGGCCTCGGCCAGCCCATCGACGACGCCGGCCCGCTCGACGTCGCGCTGCTCGAGCCGTGGGCGGTCGATCGCCCGGCGCCGCCGCCGCTGTCGCGCACCCGCATCCGCGAACCGCTGGCCACCGGCGTCCGTGCGATCGACGGCTTCCTCACCCTCGGCGACGGTCAGCGCGTCGGCCTGTTCGCCGGCTCCGGCGTCGGCAAGTCGACGCTGCTCGGCCAGCTCGCGCGCACCGCCGACGCCGACGTCATCGTCGTCTGCCTGGTCGGCGAGCGCGGCCGCGAGCTCGCCGAGTTCGTCGACGACGCGCTCGGCGCCGGCCGGTCGCGCGCGGTCGTGGTGTGCGCCACCAGCGACGCGCCCAGCCTGGTGCGGCTGCGCGCGGTCCACGTCGCCACCGCGATCGCCGAGTGGTTCCGCGATCGCCGCGGCGCCCGCGTCATGCTGCTGGTCGACTCGCTGACCCGGGTCGCGCGGGCCCAGCGCGAGGTCGGGCTGTCGGCGGGCGAGCCGCCGGCGCGTCAGGGCTACCCGCCCAGCGTCTTCGCGCTGCTGCCGCGCCTGGTCGAGCGCGCCGGGCGCGCCGCCCGGGGCTCGATCACCGCGATCTACACGGTGCTGGTCGCCGGCGGCGACATGGACGAGCCCATCGCCGACGAGGTGCGCGGCGTCGTCGACGGTCACATCGTGCTCGACCGCCGGCTGGCGTCGCGCGGCCAGTTCCCGCCCATCGACCTGCTGGCCAGCGTGTCGCGCTCGATGCCTCACGTCACCAGCGACGCCCACCGCGCCGCCGCCACCGCGGCGCGGCGGCGCCTCGCGGTCTACGAGGAGCACCGCGACCTCGTCGTCCTGGGCGCCTACAAGCCGGGCAGCGATCGCGGCCTCGACGACGCCATCGCCCACCAGCCGGCGCTCGAGGCGTTCCTCACCCAGCCGCCCGAGCAGGCGACGCCGCTGGCCGAGACCGTGGCCTGGCTGGCCCGGCTCGGGACGCGGTAGCCACCGGTGGCGGCGGCGGGGCGGCGAGGTGGGCGCGCCGGTGCGCCGCAAGCGATCCCTGCGGAAGCTCCCGGCAGGGACCGGCAGACCGTAGCGCTTTACCCCAGCCCCGATGCCTCGACGCATCACTGGGGCCCCGGTCAGACGTCACACACACGTCGCACCCCGGCCACCCCACGGGGCAGTCTCCAGCGATCTCGTCACCTTCGGTATCTGGCGACGATGTAGGTGTCACGGCCCTCGCAGGTGGCCCGGCGCTCGCATTGATCTGGTGTCAGCGCAGCCACGCGGAGGTCTCCCATGCGTCGCCGCACGACCAAGTCAGCAGTGTCGTCCTCTTCCACCACCCCGTCGTCCCCGCCCACGTCCTCCCGGACGGTGGGGTTCGTCGGTCGGGTCCGCGAACAGGCCGAGCTCCGCGAGCACCTGGCGGTCGCGTCGCTGGTGGTCGTCCACGGCCCCATCGGCGCCGGCAAGACCCGCCTGGTCAGGCACCTCGCCGGCCAGCTCGAGGTCCCGGTGGTCCACGTGCGCGCCTACCCCGGCGACCGTGGCGCCGCGCTGCGCGCCCGCGCCGAGCGCGCGCTGCGCTGCCTGCCCGGCGGCATGGCCGACGCGCTGGCGACCGGGGTCCACCTGGTGGTCCTCGACGACACCCACCACCTCTCCGACGACGAGCTCGCGACCTGCCTCGAGGTCATGGTGCCGCCGTCGCCGGCGCTGGGCCGGGTGGTCGTGATCGCCCGCGAGCAGCCGCCGCTGCCGCGCGCCATCGATCGCGCCGAGCTGGCGGTCGGCGGCCTCGACGACCTCGCCGCCCGCGAGCTGTGGAACGGCCTCGAGGAGACCTGGGGCCCGACCAAGCAGGGCGCGTTCGACGCCGCGATGACCCGGACCCGCGGCATGCCGCTGGCGCTGCGCCGCGAGTGGGCGAAGGCCGCGCTCGGCGCCGACGCCTGGGACGTCGCCACCCTGCCGGAGGCCAGCCGCCGCGCCCTCGAGGCGCTGGTGGTGCTGCGCATGCCGGCGGCGCCGGCCGCGGTCGCCGCGCTGTGCCCCGGCGTCGACGTCGACGCCGCGCTCGACGATCTGGTCCGGCGCCAGCTGGTCGACGTCATGGCCGGCGGCTTCCACCAGATCCACGACGTCGTCCACGACGAGGTCCTGGCCGCGATGGCGATCGAGCAGCGGGTCGCGCTGGCCCGCGCCGCCGCCGCGCTGGTCGCCGGCACCGGCAAGCGCCACGGCGGCCGCCGCCCCGCCTGGGAGGCCGGCGACGACGGCGCGCTCGGTCACCTCGATCCGGTCGATCGCCTGCGCGAGGTCGTGCTCCACCTGCTGGCCGCCGGCGACGTCGCCGGCGCGGTCGCCGAGCTGGCGGCGCGGCGCGAGGTCTGCGCCCGCCGCGGCGCGTCCGGCGAGATCGAGTCGCTGCTGTGGGCGGTCGGGCCCGGCGCCGATCCTTTGGTCCGGGTCATGCGCGTCGAGCTGGCCGCGCGTGCCGGCCGCATCGCCGAGGCCGCCGAGCTCGCGGTGATGCGCGGCGGCCCCGCCGATCCGGTGCTGACCGCCGAGCTGACCCTCGCCGGCGGCGACGTCGCCGGCGCGGTCCGCGAGCTGATGGCGCTGGTCGATCCGCCGGCGCCGCCGATCGGCGTGCCGGTGTCGATCGACGACCGGGCGCGCGCCACCGCGGCGCTGGCCCGGCTCGAGGTCCTGCGCGGCAACCTGCACCGCGCCACCGAGCTGGTCGCGGCCGCGTTCGACGACGATCGCGGCACCGGCACCGAGCTGGCGCGGTCGTCGCTGTACCTGGCCCAGGCCCACGCCGACGAGCACGAGGGCCGCATCGCCGCCGCGTGCGTCGCGCTGGGCCGCGCCCAGGGCGCGTTCCGCGCCGGCGGCCTCACCGGCGTCGCCGCGATCGAGATGAACGCGCGGATCGAGGCCCGGCGCGCCCGCTGCCTGGCCCGCCAGGGCCGGCTCGGCGAGGCCCAGACCGCGCTCGACGCCGCCGAGGCGTCGGCGCGCGAGGTCGACGCGGTCGCGGTCGCCGACGAGCTGCGCCGCAGCCGCGCCCAGGTCGCGATGCGCCGGGGCGACACCAACGCCGCGGTCGCGATCGCGCGGTCGCTGGTGGCGTCGCGGCGCGCCCGCGGCGACGAGCTGGCCGCGCTGATCTCCGAGGTCGAGCTCGCCGAGATGCTGGTCCGCCGCGGCGAGGTCGTCGCCGCCGCCGAGCTGGCGAGCGCGGTCCACGGCTCGGCGAGCCGGCGCAAGCTCGGCCTCCTGGTCGCGCGCGCCGAGCTGGCGATGGCGACGATCGATCTGCTCGAGTACCGGGTCGACGCCGCCCAGGTCACGCTCGAGCGCCTGGCCGCGAGCCCGTCGCTCGATGCCGGGTCGCGGGCCCAGGCCGCGGTGCTGGCCGCCGAGGCCCGCGCCATGCTCGGCCTGCGCGCCGGCTGCGTCGAGGAGGCGCGGGACGCCGGCGCCGAGGAGGTCCGCGACGATCTCGATCGCGAGCTCGCGGTGGCGCGGGTCGCGCAGGCCGCCGGCGACGTCGGCGTCGCGCTGGAGTCGTCGCGGCGCGCCGCGCAGCGCGCCGAGCGCGCCGGCCGCGGCGCCGATCTCGCCGAGGCCCTGGTCGTGACCGCGCGGGTCGAGCTGGCCCGCGGCGAGCGCGCCGGCGCCAAGGCCGCCGCCACCCGCGCCGCGCGCGAGGCCGCCACCGCCGGCCTGGTCCGGGTCCGCATCCAGGCGCTGCTGGCGCTGGCCGCGCTGGCCCGCGACGACGAGGACTACCCGGCGGCCGCCGCCTACGCTCGCGACGCCGCCGATCTTGCCGGCGCCGCCGGGCTGCCGGTCGAGCGCATGGCGGCCAACGCCGCGCTCGACTCGATCGCCGGCGCGCCGGCGCGCCCCGATCCGGCGAGCGGCGCCGCCGCGACCCTGTCGCCGGCCGCGCTCGACGCGGTCGGGCGGCTCCTCGCGGATCTCGGCCTGACCGCGCTGCGGCCGTACCGCCTGGTGTCGGCCGACGGCTCGGTCAGCGAGGTCTCCGACGCCGATCCCGAGATCCTGCGGCTGCCGGATCGCGCGCTCGCCGTCGACGGCGTCCGCGAGACCATCTGGCGCCAGGGCACCGAGCTCGCCGATCTGCGCCGGCGCAGCCTGCTCAAGCGGCTGCTGTTCCTGTTCGCCGCCGCGCCCGGCAAGGTCTTCTCCAAGGAGGAGATCGTGCAGACCGTGTGGGACGTCGAGTACCACCCGCTGCGCCACGACGCCGCGCTGTTCACCAACATCATGCGGATCCGGCGCCTGCTCGGCGAGGACGGCGCGGAGATCATCCGCGTCACCGAGGACGGCTACCGGTTCGTGCCGCCCCGCGACTTCGTCTTCGTCTACGCGGTGTAGCCGCGCGCCGCGCGCCCGCCTCGCGCGGACGCTCGGCGCAGAGCGTGTGAGGATTTCATCCTCCGGTGGGTGTCGACGTAGTTGTCGCGTGCGTCGGTACGCCGCGGATCCCGCGGCGTCGCGCGCAACCCGAGGCTCCAAGGAGGTGGGGGAAGTCGCTTCGGCGCGCCGGCCTGCTCGCATCCCCGATGCGCGTGGTGCTCGCTCCGGCGTGGGTTGGCACGTGGCACGTGGCGCCAGCGCGAGCCTGCATGAACGACGCAGCCACCAGGCTCATCGTCGCGTCACCGGCCGCATCGATCGCTCGATCCGCTGCGCCAGCGACAGGTCCACATGGGCCGCGTCGGCGCGGTCCACACGGACCGGGGCCGTCGTCGCCTCGTGCCCTTCGTCCCTGGTGCTCGGCGGCGCGCCGTACGGTCTTCCATCGGCGTGCGTGAAGACGACCTGGCCCGACGATGCCCGGGTGATCTTCAAGCGGCCCACATGGACCGCGTCGTGGTGGCCGCCGCACAGCGAGACCAGGTTCGCCATCGTGTGCCGACCGCCCTGCGCCCGCGGTTGCACGTGGTGGACCTCGACCCATCGCGACGCCCGGCAGCCTGGGACACGACAGCGGCCATGGTCGCGCGCGACCACCGCCGCGCGCACCGGCGCCGGGATCGTCTGCGCCGGCGTCGGCTCCAGCTGACCGTCGCCATCGACCCGGCCGAGCACGCGCGCGTCGCAGCGCGCGCGCTCGACGACGGTCGCCGGCACCTCGACGGCGCGGCCGCCGCCGTCCTGGGTCACGCGCTCGCAGTCGGGACACTGCATCAGCGCGATCTGGTACGCCGCGCGGCCGCGCTTGCCGCCTCCGTCAGGCGCGCCCGCGAGCAGGCCGAGGCACAGCGCTCGCAGCAGCTCGTCGTCGGGCACGGCCTCGCCGCGCTCGAGCTCCAGCGCCAGCCGGACGTCGCGCCACAGCGCGTAGGTCTCGGCGCTGACCTCCAGCGACAGCACGCGCCGGACCTCGGCCGGATCCACCGGATCACCGGGTAGATCACCGGGCTTGCGCCCGGCGACCAGGGTCTCGATCTCGTGCACCGTCTTGCCGGCCGCCGCGTCGAGCCAGGCCCGCTCGGTGTCCTCGCGGACCACCCGGGTCAGCTCGCGCACCGCCGAGTACGACTGGTCGCCGCGGGCCAGCGCCGCCGCGGTCCGCGGCAGGACCTGCAGCGCGCTGGCCACGCGCAGCCGCTCGCGCGCGGCCCGCGGCCCGTAGCCGAGCGTGCGTTCGAGGTACTCGTGCAGGCTGGCGTGGCCGAACCGGCGGTGCAGCTCGAGCTGCTGCGCCAGCACCAGCCCGCGCGCCTCCTCGGCGTCGAGCGCGGCGCGCCGCCGGGCGACGCCGCGCAGCTGGCGATCGAGCTGTCGCCAGTCGGGGGCCGGGGGGCCGCCTCCTGTGAACTGCGCACCATCGAGCTCACTCGAGCCCACACCTTCGTCGTTCTCGCGATCGAACATCTCCACTCCTCCCTGCGCACGCGCGCATTCCTTCTCTACCACGACGATTTCCGACCTCCTGTCGTCGCCATGGTGCCCCATGACCGCCCTCGACCCTTCGCGTCGCCATCGCGCGCCGCTTCGCGGCGCAGCGGGCAGCGCTGCGCGTCTCGTCGACGATCGGCAGCGACATCATGTCGGCGCCTCGTCGTCGGCCACGAACGCCGTCAAGGAGAATCGGCCGAAATCGTCCTCGGTCGTGGCTTTCTTGTCCGGTTACCGGACAGCGTGAACCGCGGCTCGCACGGCCGTCGCGATCCGGAGACCGGCCCGTGCCCGCAACGCTCGTGTCCCGCGCCGAGGCGCCGGGCCCCCGTCTTCGGGCCCGGCGCCGGTGGTGGTGTTCTGCACCCACGACCGCGCGAGCACCACGCCCATCGGGGAGCCAGCGACCGGCTGCGCCGGAGCCGCAGCCTACGCCACGACCGGTGCCGCCCACGGCGATAGCCCCGCATGCACGCATCCGCGCATGCATCCCTCCCCGCGTCCCCGCGTCCAACCGCGCGGCCGTCCGCCCGTCCGGCCAGCCTGCCGCGCCGCGCACCATCCCGACCATCCCCGCCGCCCTCTGCGGAGCCTCCGGGAGCCAGCATCGACGCGACGTCTTTCCACCACGTCCACCACGTCCACCACGTCCACCACGTCCACCACGTCAGGCCCGTCGCCGCGTCCGGACCTCACCGGTCGGCAGAACCGACAAACTACCCTGGCACCGGGGGCCTCACGCGCTCTGCTGATCGGCTCGCTCGCCCGCAGACGGGCTCGCCGCCGCCCGCAGACGGGCTCTCCGCGCCTGCACCGAGCCCGCCTCGCGCGGACGCTCGGCTCAGAGCCTGTAATCCTATCGATCGGATGGCACGGGCGAGCGCGCGACCGGTGGTCCGCCGGCGGCGCTTCGCCGCCACGGTGCCCACGAGGGTCGTGGTGACTACCCGAGCAGAGTGGCCAGCGGCACCCGGAGCAGGTTGTAGGCGAGGGCGCCCCACAGCAGGACGCTGGTGACCTTGTGGGGCCCGCGAACCAGCAGTCGGTCCAGCCCGCGGCGGCAGCGGAGGTCAGCGTTCGTGGTCTCCGCGGTCGCTGCGCGCTGCTTGTAGATCTCCTTGGCCTCGTCGGTTTCCATCCGCGCTCGCCACGCGGCCGTCCGGTCGGTGTCCTCTTTCTTGCGCGCGTGCGGATCCGCGGTCGATTTGCGCGGTGTGGGCACCGGTGCGAACACGGTCACGCCGCGGCCCTCGGCGGCGTCGATCTGCTCGATCGACACGAAGCCGCCGTCGATCAACAGCTCCTCGGGCAGGTCGCCGGTGCGGCGCTCGATGTCGTCGAGGGCCGGTCGTGCCAGGCGCGCGTCGCTGCCCGCCGTACTCACGCCCACGCCGACGATGAGTCGGCTATCGACGTCGGTCGAGATCTGCAGATTGTATGCGGGCCGAAACCCGCCATCTCCCATCTTCATCACCCGCGCCTGCGGGTCCGTCGTCGACACGCGCGGCTCCTTCTTGCGGTCCTTCGGGTCGTTCTGTCGACGCTTGATCGCTTCCGCCTCGGGCATCTTCGCCAGCGCCTCTTCGACGCGCCGTCGACGGTCCTCGGCGCCGCGCAGCTGCGCCGCCTCGTGGCGATCGCGGTGCCTGGAGCCGCGGCCTCCGCCTTGAGCGCCGCGAGATGCTTGCGCGCCGCCTTGACGTAGTCCTTCAACCGAAGCTTCCGCCGGAACGACGCCGCCCGGCAGACGCCCGCACGCGCATTCCGTCGGCGCCACGCGGCGTAGCGTCACCAGCCCTGCCGCCATCAGCTTGCCGGAGCACTGGCCGTGATCGCGGCGCCGTCGCCGCCCGGCGCCAGCGGCAGGTCGTCGCCGCGGGCCGCGGCGGTCACCGGCGAGCACACGTCGACGATCATCGCGCCCTCGACGAGGTCGCCGCCGCGGGTCAGCAGCCCGGGGTGGTTCCAGCCGCTGCCGCCGATCAGCTGCACGACCTGGGGGATGCGTCCGCCGTGCTTGCGGGCCAGCGCGTCGGGATCGGGGAAGTCCTCGGTGTGCAGCTCGACCCCCAGGTACGGCAGGAACGCCACCACCAGCGCGGCGTGATCGTAGGTGTCGGGGATGTAGAGCGCCGCGAAGTCGACGTCGGGCGAGAACGTCTGCCAGCCCTTCTTGCCGTGGCGGCGCAGGTGCGCGGCCAGGCGCGGGTTGGTCGCGGGGTCGAGGCCGAGGAACGCCTTGATGTCGGGCTCGAGGTCCGACGCGGTCGGGTCGTAGGTGCCGGTGCGGCTGACGGTGATGCCGGCGGCGGTGGCCGCGGCGACGAACGCGTCGGTCAGGTCGCGGCCGACGTCGTCGCGCGGCGCCAGCACCGCCACCGTCGGCAGCGACTCGTGGGCGGCGACCGCGGCGGCGGCGCGGGCCTCGGCGGTGCTCGGCGCGACCAGGCGGAAGACGCCGGCGGCGGGGTCGGCGCCGTCGATGGGCGCGAGCAGGCCGATCGGGATGCCGAGCTCGCCGGCGCGGCGCGCCGCGGCGGCGGCCTCGCGGCGCTCCCACTCGGCCAGGCTCTTGCGGTACTGGCGGCGGCGCCGCCGCCAGCCCAGGAACAGCAGCAGCGACGCGAACACCCACAGCCCGCCGAGGAACAGGCCGATGGGCACGAACATGTAGCGGCTCTTGAGGTCGGCGTCCCACTCGTCGAACAGCTGCTGCAGCGGCCGGCCGAACGCGCGCTGGGCGGCGACGTCGACGTCGCCGGTGGCCGCGGTCTGAGCCAGGAAGACCTGGAACGGGTAGCGATCGCCGTCGTCCTTGGCGTCGGGCCAGCGGCCGCGCCGGGCCAGGAACGCGACGAAGTCGTAGCTCTCGGCGTAGGCGCGCGACGCCGGCGCCTCCTCGAGCGGGAAGCCGATCTCGAGCTCGGTCAGCGGGATCGTGCCGCCGAACCAGGCCATGCCGGTCAGGGTCTGGGTGCGATCGAGCGACCAGTCGCTGGAGTGCAACCAGGCGAAGCCCTCGTGCAGCCAGCGCGGCGCCGCCGGCCCCAGCGCGGCGCCGAGCGCGAGGTGCGCCAGCTCGTGATCGACGGTGCCCTGGACGTCGATGCTCGACGGGCCGCGGTAGGTCGCGACCACGACGACGCCGACGTCGGGGTAGGCGACGCCCGCCGCCCAGCCGGGGGCGCCGCGGCCCGGCGGCGCGGCGCGGCCGAGGTCGGCGGCGTCGTGGACCAGCCGGATCTCGGCGACCGGCGGCGTCGGCAGGCCGGCCAGGTCGGTCTCGATCGCGCGCAGCTCGTCGTCGGCGCGGGCCGCGACCCGCGCCGCCATGCCGTCGAGGCCGGCCTCGGCGCGGACGATGATGCGGCCGGCGCGCACGGTCACCGGCAGCGGGATCGCCGGCTGCGCGGCGCGGGCGTGGGCGGCGAGGTCGGACGCCGACGCCGGGGCGCCGGTCGTGCTCGGATCCGCCGGCGCCGCCGACATCCGCGCCGGCTCGGCGCGGGCGAGGGGGCCCAGGGCGATCAGCAAGAGCGCCACGGCCCACGCCGCGACCAGGGCCGCCAGGGGGCGAGGGCGGCGGCCGGAGGGCGCGGGCGACATGGCAAGAGTGTGGGACCGGATGGGGCCGCCCGCTACTGGCAGGACGGGGAGGGCGGTCGAATGCCAGGTCGCGGCCGCCGCCACGGCCCGGCCGGTCGGGCCGGCGCCGCGCTCAGAACGAGATCGTGATCTTCTGGTGGTCATCGGCGGCGTCGTTGGCGTACAGCACCAGCGAGCCGACCACGACCGCGCCGACGATGGTGGCGTAGACCCACCAGCGCGCCGCGGGCCGGGCGCCGCCGCGGCCGCGGTCGTCGTAGAGCAGCGGCACGTCGGGATCCGGGGCGTGGCCGTCCCAGGCCGCGACCCGGTCGGCGATCATCGCGCCCATCGCCATGACGTCGTCGCGGGCGACGTCGTCGAGGCGCCGCGCCCGGTCCTCGCCCGGGGCCAGCGCCCACACCTGGGCGGCGCCCTGGCCGGCGCCGGCGAGGACGATCGCGAAGCGCACCGAGACCGTCGTCATCAGGTGGCCGAGCTGCTCGGCCGACGGCGTCGACGCGCCGTCGCGCCAGCCGCGCACCAGCCCGGCGACCGCCGAGAACGGCCCGGTCTGATCGACCATCGGGACCGTGACCGCGACCGGCTTCTTGCCGACGGTGATCCGGGTCGCGCCGCGGCGCGCGCCGGCGCCGGCGGCGACGACGTGATCGCCGGCGGTCAGGAACACCTGCAGCGGCGCGGCGCCCACGGCCTGGTGGTCGATCCACACCGCGGCGCCGGGGTCGGCGTCGATCGTGACCTCGACGATGTCGTGGCCGATCGTGGCGTCGATCTCGGGGAACCGGGCCCACGCGGCGTCGGACAGCCCGACCTCGGCGCCGCTGGTGACGCCGAGCCGGCGCAGCCGGTCCGCGGCGGCCTGGGCGTGGGCGCGATCGCCGTCGCGGTCGGCGCACAGGAGGACGTAGGCCCAGGCGCTGCGCAGGGCGTTGCCGTCGTCGAGGCCGGCGGCCTGGCGGCCGGCCAGCAGGTCGATCGCGCGATCCGCGGCGGCGGCGGCGGCGGCGCAGTCGAGCGCGCCGAAGGCGGCGCGCGCGTCGTCGAGCGCGGCGCGCACCGACGCGGCGTCGAGGTCGGCGGCCTCGCCGGCGAGCGCGCCGTCGAGCCCGGCGTCGTCGCGGACGCGCACGCCCTGGACGCCGCCGAGCGCGTCGATCAGCGCGGCGCGGCTCGGCCGCAGCGCCTCGGGGTCGCCGGCGCGGAGATCGACGACGATCACCGGCTCGGCGTGCGCCACCGGCTCGGGCGGCGGCGGCAGCCGCTTGGCCGCGGCGTCGCCCGGCAGCGCGGCGAGCGCGGCCAGCGCGGCCAGCGCTACGGCGCCGACGGCAGCGACTCGAGATACTTGCCGAGCGCCCATGTCTCACGCGCCCGTAGGCCGTCGAACTGCACGCCGACGCCCTGATCGGTGCTCCAGCGGATGGTGCCGACCGCCTCGATCTCGCTGTCGTGGGTCGGCAGGCGGAAGTACACCGTCACGCGCTCGCCCATCGGCAGGCGGCGCATCATCATGAACGCACCGCCCATCGACAGGTTGCCGATGCGGCAGTCCTCCGGTTCGGCGCCGACCTTGATGCGCGCGGCGATGTCGACCTCGTGTCGGGTGGATGTGCGGCGATTGTCGGCCAACGGCGTCTCCTGGGCGGCTCACGCCCGACCCCATTGTACGGCCGCGGTGCCGAGGTTCCAGCCGCTCGACCGAGAGATTGCTCCTCGGGAGTGGCCCCTGCGAGATCCGATCGCGCCGGCGGTCGCGACGACACCAGCGACCGCGGCGCAGGTGCTCACAGCTTGTTGTCGATGTACGCCTTGCGGCGCAGCTCGTCGATCCAGGCCTTGGTTTCCTTGTCCATGTCGCGCCGGATCAGCTCGGTCTTGATCTGGTCCTTGAGATCCTCGAACGACTTCATGTCGGTGCGCTTGATCTCGCTGACGTAGAAGACGTGCAGGCCGCGCGGGCCGCTGACCGGGCCGCGGACCTCGCCCTCGTCCATCGAGAACACGACCGCCTCCCACTCCGGGGTCAGCGTGCCGCGCTCGAACCAGCCGAGATCGCCGCCGCCGGCCTTGGTGGCGTCGTCGTCGGAGACCTCGGTGGCGACGGTGGCGAAGTCCTCGCCGTTGCGGACCCGCTGGACCGCGGCCGCCGCCTTCTCCTTGGCCGCGGCGAGCTGGGCGTCGGTGGCCTTGTCGGGCACGGCGACCAGCAGGTGCGACAGGTGGACCGCGCGCACCGACTCGGAGCGGCGGACCATGGCGTCGTAGCGGGCGCGGACGTCCTCGTCGGTGACGTTGACGCGGCCGCGCACGATCTGGTTGACCGCCTTGAGCCGGGTCAGCTGGCGGCGCAGGTCGTTCTTGTAGGCCGCCATCGTGAAGCCCTGGGCGGTGATGGCCTCGGCGAACTCGTCGTCCGACAGCTTGTTCTGCTGCTTGATCTCGGTGAGCGCGGCGTCGACCTCCTTGGGGTCGACCTCGATCCGCGCCTCGCCGGCGGCCTGGACGATCAGCTCCTCGTTGATCATGTCCTCGAGGACCTGGCCGCGCAGCTTGTCGAGGCGGCGCTGCTGCTCGCCGGGATCGGAGATGCCCTCGAGATCGGCCAGCATCGGCAGCAGGCGGACGTCGAGCTCGCTGGCCAGCACGACCGCGTCGTTGATGACCGCGACCACGCGGTCGACCAGGAAGGTCTTGTGATCGCGCGCCTTGGGCTTGCCCTTGGCGGCGCCGGCCCGCTTGGCCGGCACGGCGTCGCCCTTCTGGGCCAGGGCCGGCGCGGCGGTGACGGCCAGGCCGACCGCGACCAGGACCGGGACCGCCAGGCGGTGGAGCAGGCCGGCACGCGGCGGGCGGACGTGGGGCATCGCGGGGTTGGACCGACGGTGGGAGCTCACGGTTGCCTCGGGATCACGGCATCGAGTGGTCGTGGGGGTCGGCGGTCGCCCCCGCGCCCGAGGTGTCGATCCGGACCTTGGCCAGGTTGGCCTCGTTGACCTCGACGTGGGCCGCGGCCTTGAGCTTGGTCACGAAGTCTTCCTGGGCGGTGACCCGCTTCTCGCGGTGCAGCTTGTTGCGGATCTGCTGCTTGACGTCGTCGAAGGTGCGGGTGCTGGCGTTCTTCTTGCCGGTGATCTTGATGACGTAGAACTTGCCGTCGCCGGCGTCGATCGCCGCCGAGACGTCGCCGTTGCGGGGCAGCGCGAACGCGGCGTCCACCACCGCCTTGGGCACCTCCTTGGTGTCCTTGGCGAAGTAGCGCAAATCGCCGCCGCGGACCTTGGTGTCCTCGTCGGTGGTGTACTTCTGGACCAGGTCGCGGAACGCCTTGTTGGTCTTGCCGGCGTCGCCCTGGGCCTCGGTCGCGATCTTGTCGGCGATCGCCTTGCTCTTGACGATGATCGCGCTGGCGCGGACCTCGGCGGGCTTGACGTACTCCTTGACGTTGGCGTCGTAGTACGCCTGCATCTCGGCGTCGGAGACCGCGTCGGGCGGGACCTCCTTGTCGAACTCCTCGCGCATCAGCTTCTGCACCATGACGCTCTTCATGGTGCGGATGACCTCGGGGTCCTTGTCGAGGCCGCGGCGCTGGGCCTCCTTGGCGAGCACCTCGAAGCGGACCAGGCTGTCGAGGAACTCCTTCTTCTGCTCCAGCGAGGTGTAGCGGGCGCGGATGTACGGCGACTGCCGCGCCAGCTGATCCTGGAACTCGCCGACGGTGATGACGACGTCGTCGACCTTGGCCAGCGGGGCGTCGAGCTCCTCGCTGCTCTGGGTGGCGCCGCCGGGCGCGGCCTTGGCGCCGCCGCCGGCCGCGCCCTTGGAGGACTTGTCCTTGGCGTCGCTCTGGCACGAGGTGCCGGCGAGCACGAGGCCCACCGTGACAGCGCCGGCGACGACCCCGTAGAGGAACGACCGAGGATGCATAAGTGTCTCTCCGCGCAAGGGAAATTGCGTGTCAGGTACCACGGCCGCCGAGGCCGAGCAAGTGCCGCCTCGCCGCAGCCGCGGGGGCCCGGGCGTCGTCGGCGTCGAAGGCCAGGACCAGGCGGCCGTCCGGGGTCAGCCGCCACCGTGACGCCCGGTCAGCGGCCAGCCGGACCGGGTCGAGCGGGGTCGACGGCGCCAGGGCCAGGGCCAGGCGGCCCCGGGTCAGCTCGACCGCGACCGCGTGGAGGCCCCGGGCCAGGGCCTTGACCACCATCAGGTCGCACAGGAGCAGCAGCTCGCCCGGCGCCGGGCCCCAGCGGTCGGTGATCTCGTCGAGCAGGCCGCGGACCTCGTCCTCGTCCTCGGCGCTCGACAGCCGCTTGTAGAGGTCGAGCCGCTGGCCGGTGTCGGGGACGTAGTCGTCGGGGATGAAGCCGGGGACCTCGACGGTCAGCTCGGGGTCGATGGCGTGGTGGACCGGGGCGCCGCGCAGCTCGGCGACCGCCTCCTCGAGCATGCGCACGTACTGCTCGAAGCCGACCGCGGCGATCGAGCCCGACTGGCGGGCGCCGAGCAGCTCGCCGCCGCCGCGGATCTCGAGGTCCTGCGACGCGATGTGGAAGCCGGCGCCCAGCTCGGTGAAGCGCTGCAGGGCCTCGAGCCGGCGCCGGGCCTCGTCGGTCAGCTTGTCGGGGGCCGGCACCAGCAGGTAGCAGTAGGCGCGCTCCTTGGAGCGGCCGATGCGGCCGCGCAGCTGGTAGAGCTGGGCCAGGCCGAAGGCGTCGGCGCGGGCCACGAACATCGTGTTGGCGCGCGGGATGTCGAGGCCGCTCTCGACGATCGTCGTCGACACCAGCACGTCGTGGCGGCCCTCGACGAACGCGACCATGACGTCCTCGAGCTGCTCGGCGGGCATCTGACCGTGCGCGACCGCGACCCGCGCCGCCGGCACCAGCTCGCGGATCAGCTCGGCCCAGTCCTCGAGCGCGCGGTCGTCGGGATCGTGGTGGCGCGGCCCGCCGCGCCGGGCCTCGCCGATGTGGCGGGTGATCCAGAAGACCTGGCCGCCGCGCGCCAGCTCCTTGGTGATGGCCTCGCGGATGACGCCCTCGTCGAGCCGCGACACGAACGTGCGCACGGCGTGGCGATCGGCGGGCGGCGTCGCGATGATCGAGAGATCGCGCATGCCGGCCATCGCCAGGTGCAGGGTCCGCGGGATCGGCGTCGCGGTCAGGGTCAGGACGTCGACCGAGGCGCGCAGCTTCTTGAGCCGCTCCTTGTGGGTGACGCCGAAGCGCTGCTCCTCGTCGATGACGATCAGCCCCAGGTGCTTGAACCGGACGTCCGCCGACAGCAGCCGGTGGGTGCCGACGACGACGTCGATCGCGCCCTCGGCCAGCGCCTTGACCGTCGCGGCCTGCTCGGCCTTGGACTGGAACCGCGACAGCTTGCCGACCCGCAGCGGCCACGCCGCGAACCGCTCGGTCATGGTGCGGTGGTGCTGCTCGACCAGCACCGTGGTCGGCGCCAGGATCGCGGCCTGCTTGCCGCCGCTGGCCGCCTTGAAGACGGCGCGCAGCGCGACCTCGGTCTTGCCGTAGCCGACGTCGCCGCAGACCAGGCGGTCCATCGCCTTGTCGCTCTCCATGTCGGCGAGCACGGCGTCGATCGCGGCCTGCTGGTCGGGGGTCTCCTCGAACGGGAACGACGCCTCGAAGTCGTGGAACAGATCGTCGCCGGGCGGGAACCGGTGGCCGGGCAGGGCGGCGCGGGTGGCGTAGAGCTGCAGCAGCTCCTCGGCGAGGGCGCGGATCTGCCGGGTCGCCTTGCCCCGCGCCTTCTCCCAGGTCAGGCCGCCGAGCTTGTCGAGCCGCGGCGCGTGGCCCTCGGCGCCGACGTAGCGCTGGACCTCGCCGAGCCGGTACACCGGCAGGTACAGCGTGCCGCCGTCGTAGATCAGGTGCAGGAAGTCGATCGCGACCCCGCCGATCGGCAGCTTGACCAGGCCCTGGTAGCGGCCGACGCCGTGGAGCTGGTGGACCAGGTGGTCGCCGATCGCCAGCTGCGAGAAGTCGGAGACGCCGCCGAGCAGGGCGTCGCGGGCGCGGCGGGCGGCGCCGCGCTGGCGGCCGGCGGCGCGGCGGGCGCCGAAGATCTGGGTCGTCGACAGCGCGACCAGGCCGTCGGCGGCGGACGCCATGCCCGCCGACAGCGCGCCCAGGGTCAGCGTGATCGCGCCGGGCCGGGCGTCGAGGACGCCGCCGGCGGCGCGATCGTCGCCGAGCTCGGCGCGCCGCGCCTTGAGGTGGTAGTGGGCGAGCAGCCCGGCGACGCGATCGGCGCGGGCGGCGGCGTCGCAGACGATCGCCACCGCGGCGCCGTCGGCGAGGTGGCGGGCGATGAACGTGGCCAGCGGCCGGCCCAGCTCGTCGCCGCCGGCGACGCGGGCGCGCTCGAGGTCGGCGGTCAGGCCGCGCAGATCGTCGAGGTCGACCCGCACGACCTCCGCGCCGGCGGCGCGCGGATCGCCGTGGACCTCGAGCGTCGGCAGCACCAGGCGGTGGCGCGGCGCCGCCAGCGCGGCGTCGAGGGCGTCGGCGTCGGCGTAGTGGGCGTCGACCGGCAGCGCCAGGCCCTGGCCGGCGACCCGCTCGTCGTGGCGGCGCGCGGCGTCGTCGAGCTCGTCGCGGGCGGCGGCGACGATCGCGTCGGGATCGACGACGACCCAGCGGGCGTCGGCGGGCACCAGCGTCCACGGCGGATCCATGCGGTCGTGGAACGCCGGGGTCAGGGTCTCGAGGCCGACGATCTCGGCGCCCTCGGCGAGCTGGTCGATCAGCAGGCGGGTCGCCTTCGACGGGTGGGCGACGGCGTCGGCGATGTCGCGGACCCGGGCCCGCACCGCGGCGATGCCGCCGGCGGCGGTGACGATGGTCTCGCGGGCCGGGTGCAGCAGGATCTCGTCGATCTCGCGCAGCGTGCGCTGGGTCGACGGATCGAACAGGCGCAGCGACTCGACGTCGTCGCCGAACAGCTCGACGCGGACCGGGAACGGCGCCAGCGGCGCGAAGACGTCGAGCACGCCGCCGCGGACCGCGAACGTGCCCGGGTCCTCGACGATCGGCACCCGCGAGAAGCCGGCGGCGACCAGCCGGGCGGCGGTGGCGTCGCGGTCGATCGCGGCGCCCTTCTGCAGCGTGAAGGTCCGGGCGCCCAGCGCGTCGGCGGGGACCGTGCGGCGGAGCAGCGCCGCGGCGGTGGTGACGACGACGCCGGGGCAGGGGCCGTGGGCGAGCCGGACCAGCGCGGCCAGGCGCGCCACGATCGCGTCGCGATCCGGCGACAGCTCGGCGTACGGCGACACGTCGATCCCGGGCAGCGGCAGGACCGCGCCGGGATCGCCGAGCATCGCGGCGACGTCGTGCTCGAGGCCGCGCGCCGCGGCGTCGGTGGCGACCACCGCCACCACCGGCAGCTCGGCCGGCGTGGCCCGGCGCAGCGCCGCGATCGCGGCGGCGGCCCACGGCCGGGTCGAGCCGTGCGCGATCACCGGGCCGCGGCTGGCGGCCGCGGCGATCGCGGCGAGCGTGGGGGACGACATCGGGGACCGGGACGTTACCGCGCCCCGGCCCGGTGGGAAGGGCCGGCGCGCCGGCTACGCCTGGGCGACGGCGCGGCCGTTGCTCGCGCCGGTGCCGACCACCGCGTCGGCCGCGGTCGAGGCCAGCTCGCCGGCGGCGCGCGTGGTGTCGCGCAGGCCGCCGACCAGGCCGGCGACGGTGCGCTCGCTGGCCGAGGTCAGCTCGCCGGCGAGGTCGTCGACCCGCGCGGTGATCCGCTTGGCGAAGCGGAACAGGCCGCGCACGACCGCCTCGGTGGCGTCGATGCCGGTGTCGACGGCGGTGCGCAGCTCGCCGCGCGCGTCCTGGACCAGGCTGTGCGCGGTCGCGGAGCCGCGGTCGCCGACGTCGAGGGCGAGGTTGACGATGCTGATCACGGCGCCGGCGCGCTCGGGGGACTTGGGATCGCTGGTGCGGGTGTTCATCGCGGGTCTTTCGGTGGCGGTGGTTTCCTTGGCCATGGCGCCAGCATGACCACCCGAAGCGACGTCGTCATGTCGCGCGGGTTTCGAGTCGTGTGGTGAACGAGCGCGGCTGGGCGTGGTGAGCTACGCTCGCCGTCGATGACTCGCGTTTTGGTCCTGATGCCGGTTCTGGGCGCCGCGGCGATCGTGGCGGCGCTGACCTCCGCGGCGCGCGCCGATGGCGACGTCGCCCCCGACGCCGGGGCCGGCGGCGCCGCGGTCGCCGGGGACGCCGCCGCCGCCGCCGAGGACTGGACCGCCGCGCTGGTCGCGCGCACCGACGACATCGCGAAGGAGGTCGCCGGGCTGCGCGGCCTCAAGGTCAAGCAGTCGATCAAGCGCGACGTCATGAGCGTCGCCGCGCTGCGCGAGCGCCTGGTCACCGCGCTCGACGAGGACACCGCGCCCGAGCGCCGCGCCGCCGAGCAGCTGACGCTCAAGCGCTGGGGCCTGGTCGCGCCCGGCGTCGACATCCAGCAGGTCCTGCTCGACGTCCTCACCGAGCAGATCGCCGGCTTCTACGATCCCAAGACCGAGACCCTGTACATCCCGCAGCGCGACGGCGCCGACTCGGCGGGCGACGCCGGCTGGGCTGACGCGCTGATGGCGCACGAGATCGTCCACGCCCTGCAGGACCAGCACTTCGATCTCGAGCGCTACGCCGACGTCCCCGAGAACGAGGGCGACGCCCAGCTGGCGCGCCAGGCGGTGGTCGAGGGCGACGGCATGGTCTCGATGATCGAGCTGATGCTGGCGCGCCAGGGGCTGTCGGCGCCGTGGGGCATGCCCGACGCGGTCGCGATGCT
Source organism: Kofleriaceae bacterium (assembly GCA_020633495.1). Classification (GTDB taxonomy): domain Bacteria; phylum Myxococcota_A; class Polyangia; order Haliangiales; family Haliangiaceae; genus WYBA01. The sequence continues at coordinate 76,758 of JACKDR010000029.1, forward strand.
GACCAAGTCGATGGAGGGCGGCGGCGGCGGCGACGACCAGCTGTCGAAGGCACCGCTGGTGGTGCGCGAGCTGCTGATGTTCCCGTACGCGCGCGGCCTGCAGTTCATCGCGGCGCTGCGGGCGCGCGGCGCCTGGACCAAGGTCGATCAGGTCTTCGCCCAGCCGCCGGAGTCGACCGAGCAGATCCTGCACCCCGAGCTGTACCTGGCCCACGAGCACCCCCAGCAGATCACCGTCGGCGACCTGCCGTCGCTGGCCGGCTGGGTGGCGGTCGACGACAACGTCCTCGGCGAGGCCGGCTGGTCGGTGCTGCTGCGCCAGCACGGCGTCGACGTCACCCGCGCCCTCGACGCCGCCGCCGGCTGGGGCGGCGACCGGGTCGCGCTCTACCTCGACGGCGATCAGACCCCGACCACGGCGACGCCGCGGGCCGCGGTGGCGGTGGCGCTGACCAGCTGGGACGCCGAGATCGACGCGATGGAGTTCGAGGAGGCGGCGGTCCAGGCGGTCGAGCACCTCGCCCCCGGCGTCGTGGTCGAGGACGGCAAGCACCGCACGGTCTGGCTCGGCCTCGATGCCCGGGTGTCGATCGTCGAGCGCGACGGCGCCCGCGTCGTCGTCGTCATCGGCGCGCCGCCGACCGCGCGCGACACGATCACCGCGGAGGTCGCGGCGACCTGGAAGGTCACCGCCGGCAAGGCGCCGAAGTCGCTCGGCAAGAGCAAGGGCAAGGGCAAGGGCAAGGCCAAGGGCAAGGCCCGGTAGCCGCCGCGCCCCCCGCGCTACTCGATCAGGTAGCGACCGAGGTCGAGCAGCCGCGACACGTCGTGGACGTCCTCGCGGAAGAACGGGACCTGGACCAGGCGGGCGTCGGGGCCAGCGGCCTGGCGCAGGCGATCGATCGCCGCGGCGTCGGCGCCGGCCAGGACCTCGAGATCGGCGTGGGCGCCGACCAGAGCCTCGGCGGCCATGCGCAGGCTGGTGCCCGACAGGCCGAGCGCGGCGACCTCGGGCGTGGCGCCCAGCAGCGCCTCGGTCTCGGCGACCCCGACCCGGGCCGGGCGCGACGCGTGGACCCGGTTGACCACGAAGCCGGCGAACGGCATCTCGGAGGTGGCCAGCCGCTGATGGAAGAACAGCGCCTCGCGGACCGCCATCTGCTCGGGGCTGGCGACCAGGACGAAGCCGACCTGCTGCTGGCGCAGCAGCGAGAAGGTCTCCTCGGCCCGCTTGCGGAAGCCGCCGAGGATGTCGTTGAACTCGGTGAAGAACACCGCCATGTCGTCGAGGAACTGCGAGCCGACGAACTTGGCCAGGCGCTTGAGCACGAACGCGCCGGTCTTGCCGACCACCGACCAGCCGCTCTGCGAGCCGCCCTGCATCTTGCGGAACCACTCGATCGCGGGCGAGTCGATCGCCGCGGTCAGCTTCTGCGGGGCGTCGAGGAAGTCGAGGGCGTGCGCGGTGGGCGGGGTGTCGACGACGATCAGGTCCCACTGCCCGGTGGCGTGGAACTCCTCGAGCTTGGCCATCGCCGCGTACTCCTGGGCGCCGGCCAGGGAGCCCGAGATCTGCGCGTAGATGGGGTTGGCCAGGATCCGCCGGATCGCCTCGGGATCCTTGGCATGGTGGCGGACGACCTCGTCGAACGCCGCCTTCTGGTCGAGCATCATCGCGAACAGCTCGCCGCGGGTGTCGGTGGTGCCGCCCCACGACGCCGGCGTGTGGACCAGCGAGTGGTTGACCCACTGCACCGTGTGGCCCAGCTCGTCGAGGCCCAGCGAGTTGGCCAGGCGCTTGGCCGGATCGATGGTCAGGACCAGGGTCCGGCGGCCCTGGCGGGCGCCGGCCAGCGCCATCGCCGCCGCCGTCGTGGTCTTGCCGACACCACCGGAGCCGACGCACACGAGGATGCGCTTCTGGGTGATGGCGTCGGCGAAGCTTGCGGAAGACACGGGGTTCAGCGCAGGGCGGGAGGCACGCATATCATGCGTCGCGACGCGTGCGCAACGCGACCTCGGATGCACGCGAACCGGCTTCGGTCGCACGCCGCGCCCACCCCGACCGCGTCGCGTCGCTATACTGCCCGGCGATGAAGCGCGACCTGGTCGTCACCGCCGGTGGCAAGGAAGTCGAGATCACGGTCGAGCCCCCGGCCGACCCCCACCAGCCCGACGCCCGCTGGCGGGTCGTCGTCGATGGCCGCACCCTCGAGGTCGACGCCCGCCCGGTCCGCCCCGGGACCTGGTCCTTGATCATCGACGGCCGGTCCCACGTCGTCGACCTCGACGCTCGCGGCGCTCGCACCGCGGCGTCGACCGGCCTCGACGAGGCGCTCGGCACCGTCGAGGACGCGCGCACCCGCAAGCTGGCGCGCGCCGCGGCCCGCCACCCGGCGGCCACCGGCGAGCAGCTGTGCGCGCCGATCGCCGGCAAGGTGGTCAAGGTCCTGGTCGAGGTCGGCGCCACCGTCGCCGCCGGCCAGGGCGTGATCGTCCTCGAGGCCATGAAGATGGAGAACGAGCTCACCGCCGAGCGCGGCGGCACGGTGGCCAAGATCCACAAGGCCGCCGGCGAGCCGGTCGACAGCGGCGAGCTGCTGGTGACGCTGGCGTAGGCTGCCTCAGGCGGGCGGCGGCGGTGGCGGTGGCGCGGGCGGCGGCGGTGGCGGCGGCGGCGTGAACGCCCGCAGCACCGGCGCCGGATCGACGAGCAGCAGGGCGCCGAGGTACCCGAGCAGGACCACGATCGACGAACCCGCGCAGCGCCGGCGGCAGCTTCGTCGGCGGCGCCACGTGGACCAGGCACGCGATCCCGACCAGCATCGCGAAGAAGTGCAGGACGTGGTGGAGCGAGACGAGCGGGCCGAGGTGGTCGAACGGGGCCCGGTCGTCGAGGAACGCCATCCACGCCGGCACCAGGCAGCCGGCGCCGACGGCGATCAGGGCCGTGGCGGCGCCGCTGTCGGGGGCGGATCGCCGTGTCCGCAGCCCGAGCAGCAACAGGGGCAGGCCGATCGTGTAGAGGCGCCAGCCGACGTCGACCGTGCCGTCGGCGAGCGCCAACGGCCCGAGGCGGAGGATCTGCAGGCCGCCGAACGTGACGCCGAACAGCAGCAGCTCGTGGGTCCAGGGCGCGGCTCGATCGCGCGGGCTCTGGAGCGCGAGCCACAGGAGCGTGACGGCCGCCAGCAGCGGCCACGCCGCCATGCGGACCGCGTCGCCTTCCCACGCCAGGGCCAGCGGATCCAGGTGCACGGGCATCAGCGGCGACGCGGCGAGGGCGATGCCGGCGGTGAACAGGACGGCGCGACGTCGTCGCGGACTGCGCATCACGCGCGGCGACGCGATCGCGACCTGGTCGAGCGACGGCGTCGTCGGTGCGGGGGGCGCCGGGATCGGGAGCGTCGGGGTCGGCTCGCGATCGGGACGTGCGGGCGGTGGGCGCAGCGGCGGCATGGCGGGTCCTCCTGACGGGGACCCGATCGATCGCGCCGTCGTCGGGTGTGACCCGCGGTGGCGCGCGCTGCCGGTCTTTGCCGCCGCGCTACGCCGGCAGGCCGGCGGAGCGGTCCTTCGGGATCCGGTAGCGCTCGAGGATCCGCGGCGTCGCCTTGCGGACCTCCTCGGTGTCGAGCATGACGACGCCGCCCGACGAGGTCTGGATCTCGACGATGCCGCGCGCCGCGGTCAGCCGGGTCACGAAGTCCTCGAGGTCGCGCGGCATGACGCCGTCGATGGCCTCGATCGCCTCGTTGTAGAGGTGGGCGTAGCCGACGTTGATCTCGTCGGCGAGGATCTGGGTGAGGATCACGACCTCGTGGCGCTCGGCGGTCCGCACGCCCATGTAGTAGTGGTAGAGGAACTCCTTGGGCGCCTTGTTCCACCACTTGTCCCAGGTGGTGAGGAAGTCGCGGGTCAGGGTCTGGAACACCAGCCCGCCGTAGACGCAGTAGCTCGGCGCCTCGTCGTAGCGGCACCGCCGCACCAGCGGCTGCCACGGCGCCAGCTCGACCTCGACGTCGCGGCGGGCGTCGCCGCGCGCGACCCGCAGCGGCACCTTGTCGCCGACGTAGCGCCCGGTCAGGGCGACGTCGTAGCGGGTGCGGTGGCGGCGCAGGTACTGGATCGTCCCGTTGTTGGCGATCTTGTGGCCGTCGATCGCGAGGATGACGTCGCGCGGCTCGAGGTGGCCGTCGGCCGAGCTGCCTTGATCGACCTTGACGACCATGACGCCGCTGTCGTCGCCGCGCAGCCCGAGCTGGTGGCGGAGCAGCGGGTTCTCGAGGTTCTGGGTGACGACGCCCAGCGCCGGGACCTCGGGGCGGCGCCCGGCCGGGATGCCGTCGAGGAACGCCCGGATGATCGGCGGCGGCACCATCTCGCCGATGTTGTCGGCGCCCGACAGCTTCTGGAACGCGATGCCGACGACCTTGCCGTCGCCGAACACGGGGCCGCCGCTGTTGCCGGCGTTGATCGCGGCGTCGACGGTGACCGCCAGCAGGTGGCGCTGCGAGTGGCTGTAGCGCTGGACCTCGATGCGCGACACCACGCCCTCGGTGATCGAGATCTCCTCGCCGCCGACCGGGTAGCCGATGACCGCGACCTCGTCGCTGAGGTGCGGCAGCTCGCCGATCGCCGCGGGCTCGATGCCGGCGAGGAAGCCGTCGGGCTCGACGATCTCGAGCAGCGCGAGGTCGCAGTCGTGGCTGACCGCCTTGACCCGCGCGATCGCCTTGTCGGGGTGCGCCGGCTTCTGGACCTGCAGGAAGGTGGCGTTGGCCACGACGTGGGCGCCGGTGAGGATCTCACCGGGGCCGATCACCACTCCGGAGCCGGTCGACGACGACGGCGTGCGCGCCTGCCACGGGCAGTCGTTGTCGGGATCCTGGGTGGTTGCGAAGACGCGGACGACCTCTGGGTACGCCATGGAACGAAGCACGGTACAACATGCCGGCCCGATGCGGCGACCCCGGGGCGGAATGGCGCCCGGGGCCGCGGCGTTGGGATCACGACACTGGAGGGAGCGTAGATGATGCGAACGAGGAAGATCGTGAGCGCGCTGGCGTTGATCGGCATGCTCGGCGCCACCAACCTGGCCCTGGCCGGGGACGACGGCGCCAAGGACAAGCCCGCGCCGGCCAAGCCCGCGCCGGCCAAGCCCGCGCCAACCAACCCGGGGCCGGTCAAGCCGGCGCCGGCCAAGCCGGCGCCGCCGCCGGACGCCGCCCCGGCGCCCACCGCCGACGGCGCCAGCGCCGAGGTCAAGGCCGCCAAGGCGATCGCCAACAAGGAGCCGGTCGACGAGGCCACCTCGTTCGCCGACGGCGACAAGGTGTGGGCGTGGTCGAAGATCGTCGGCGCCAAGGACACCACCGTGAAGCACGTGTGGAAGCGCGACGGCCAGGTGATCTGGGAGAAGGAGCTGACGATCGGCTCGAACCAGTGGCGGACCTACACCCGCCGCACCGTCCACAAGGGCAGCTACGCGGTCGAGGTCCAGGCCGCCGACGGCACGGTCCTCGGCTCGGCCGAGTTCACGGTGGAGTAGGCGCCGCGACCGCGGCGGCGCGCCGGGCGCGCCGCCGCGCCGCCCACGCGTCGCGCAGCGCGAAGAACGGGCGCTCGACCAGGTAGTACGAGGTCACCGCGCACACCAGCGCCAGCGTCAGGTTGATCGGCCACGCCGTGAACGAGGTGTGGGCGCGGTGGTTGAGGAACGGCTCCTGCCACAGGTAGATCGAGTACGACAGCGTGCCGACGTAGGCCAGCCAGCGCAGGTTGAGGAACCGGTGGATCGGGCCGGCGGTGACCCGCACGAAGCGATCGACGCACAGCGCGATGCCCAGGTTCTGGACCGTGATGTCGACGGTGTAGTTGAGCGCGACCCGGCCCGGCAGGTTGGCGAGCACGACGATCACCGGCACCAGCCAGAACAGCGGCGACCGCAGGAACCGCTGGTACCGCGCCGAGTCGTCGAGCCGCAGCCGCAGCGCCGCCATCAGCGAGCCGGCCGCGATCGAGTCCATCACGCACGGGTAGGCCTCCATGATGACGTCGTCGCGGTACGGCATCGTGAACCACGCGACGACCCGCAGCACCGGGGCCAGCGCGATCATCGCGAGCGCGACCTTGCCGATGTGGCGGGGCCCGGCGACCAGGAACAGCGCCGGCCACAGCAGGTAGAACTGCTCCTCGATCGACAGCGACCACATGTGGCCGAGCTCCCAGGAGCGGTCGACGTAGTGGTAGTTGGTCGTGTAGGTGACGGCGTGGAGGACGTCGCTGCGGTGGACCTCGATGCCGCCGAGCAGGCCGGCGATCACCATCGCGGCGACGAACGCGTAGAAGGCGGGGAAGATGCGGAACGCGCGCCGGATGTAGAAGCCGCGCAGCGACACCGTGCCGGTGCGCTCGTGCTCGCCCAGCAGCAGGTTGGTGATCAGGAAGCCCGAGATCACGAAGAAGACCCGGACCCCGAGGTAGCCGACGTCGCCGGTCGAGCCCATCGCGCGCTCGCCGAGCGGGAAGCCGCGGGTGCCGAGCAGGTGCGAGAAGATCACCAGCGCGATCGAGATGGCGCGCAGGCCGTCGAGCGACGGCAGCCGGCGGTGGCTGGACGGTGCGGCGGTACCGGCCATCGGATCCCCGGCTGATAGCACGCGCCGCGTGGCGGTTCCAGCCCGGCGCGCGCTCGCCGATCGGTGCGCCGGCTCACCGCTGTTACGGGCGCGCCGGCGCGGCGAGGTGTCGCGCCGGCGGCGCCGCGGTCACCACCACCAGTACCAGTCGTCGGGCGTGTAGCCGGGCAGGCCCTGCATCGTCACCAGGCCGAGGTCGGCGGTGCGGTGCACGGTGATGCCGCGATCGCTGATGGCGTAGAGGTAGTCGCCCATGAAGATCGTGCGGCGGACGTCGCGGTAGTACCAGTAGTCGTCGGGGGTGTAGAGATCGCTGTGGTCGATCGTGCCCTTGAGCGACAGGCCGTCGGTCAGCGACACGTTGACCAGCTCGAGCCGGCTGAGGTAGCGCCACTCGTTGTAGCCGTCGCCGTCGGTGTCGCCCAGCTCCTGGTAGCTCGACACCGGCACCGCCAGGAGCTCCTCGGGCGCCCAGTACTGGAACGCCTTGTGCTCCCACAGCGCCTCGGACCAGGTCCACTCGCCCTCGGCCTCCAGCTGCAGCGTGTCCTGGAGCGCGGGGTGGGCGAAGTCCGAGGTGTCGAACAGCGACACCTGGGTCAGGCCCCAGCGCGCGTTGGCCTGGTCGTCGGCGCCGATGCCGATCGCGAGCAGGCGGCCGTCGGCCAGCACGTGCAGGTAGGTCGAGAAGCCCGGCACCTGCAGCTCGCCGACCACGCGCGGCGCGGTGGGATCGCGCAGGTCGATCGTGAACAGCGGGTCGATCTGCTGGAACGTGACCAGGAACGCGCGGTCGCCGACGAAGCGGGCGGCCTGGATGCTCTCGTCGGGCGCGATGCCGCCGACGTGGCCGATGGTCTCGAGGCGGCTGCCGTGGCGGGCCAGGACCCAGACGTGGTTGTCGGGCGGCGGCGCGTCCTCCTGCCACCACCGCGCCCACCGGTTGTCGGTGGTCGCCAGCCGGATCGTGTCGGCCTCCTCGTCGATCGAGAACTGGTCGAACAGCAGGCCGTCGACCCGGCCCGACGCCAGGTAGTGGGTCTGGCCCGGCGTCGTGATGTCGAAGGCGTGGACGTTGAGCTGCTCGGGATCCTCGCCGTTGCGCCAGAACCACCACCAGCCGTGGGCCGGCTCGGTCAGGACCAGCGTGTCGTCGGAGGCGTAGACCGTCGGCCAGTTGCTGACGACGTTGTCGCTGTCGATCGCCAGATCCGTCGACGCCAGGTCGAGCGAGTACAGCGAGGTCATGCCGTAGGCCTGGCTGTCGGTCGGGCGGTAGAAGCTGGCGCACGCCGCGGTGGTCAGCTGGTTGGGCGCGAGGTCGCCGTCGGGAGTGCGGACGTAGTAGCGCGGCACCAGGTCCTCGAGCGACAGCGCGTGGATGGCCTGGGCGACCGCGATCTTGGTCGCGACCGGATCCTGGAGCTGGTCGTAGATCTGCCACCACTGCCACAGCACCGGGTTGTTCATCCACGCGTAGGTGGCGAGCCGGATCGACGAGTCGTGCTTGCGCGCGGTCTGGTACCAGCCCTCGAGGAAGACCTCGCGGACCAGCGTCGGCGCGGTGCGGTCGGCGACGTCGAGCACGGTGATCTTGGTGACGTCCCAGGTCCGCCACATCCAGCTGCCGTCGTCGAGGAGGTCGCCGAGGTAGGGCCGCAGCGGGTGATCCTCGGGCAGGTTCCACACCGGCACGACCGAGAACACGACCGCGCGCCCGGCGTCGCGGTCGATCAGCATCTGGGTCGGGTGGCCCTCGATCTCGGTGACGCTCTCGGGGACGAGGTCGCCGAACTCGGGCACGCCGAAGATGTGGAGGCGGTTCCCGTTGAGCGTGTAGATGTGATAGCCGTCGGTCTTGACGAAGTCGGCCTCGTCGACGCCGTCCTCCTGGTTGTTGGTGCCGGAGTAGTCGGTGCCCTCCTCGCGGCCGCCGTCGCTCGATGGATCGGCGGCGTCGCCGTCCTCGCCGCCGGACAGCGGCCCGCCCCACTGGCCCCACTGATCGATCTCGGCCCAGATCTCGTCGATCATCATCTGCTTGAGATCGGCCTCGAGTGCGCCGCAGCTCTGGTACTGGACCAGCTGCGTGGTCGAATGGGTGGTCGGCTCGTCGGCGCAGCCGGGCAGGGCGACGGCGGCGACCGGCAGCGCCAGGGCGACGGCCAGGGTCAGGGTGGGGATGCGAGGGGCGTGCATGACGATGCTCCGGTAGGTCTCACGGCCACGTGAAGCAAGAAGGCGGCCAGCGGCGGCCGCGGTCGCGCCGCGCGATTCCGCGCGATTGCGCCGGCGCCGCGGCGCGCGTCCTCGGAGGATCGGCGGCGTCGGGCGAGCCGGCTCTCGGATTTCTGAGGCGGCCGTGGCATCGTGCCGCCGTGGCACCGATCGCCCTGCAGGCCGTCACCCCCGCCGCGCTCGCCGCGCAGGTCGCCGGCGTCACCGCGGCCGAGGCCCGCAAGGTCATCGCGATGGTGCATCGCGACCAGCCGGTGACCGCGTCGTCGGCGGTGCGACGCACCGCCGCAGCCGCGGTGGTCGCGGCCGGCCACGTCCCGACCGTCGAGGTCCGGCGCGAGGCGGCCAGCGCGGTCGATCCGTTCGTCAAGTACGTGGTCGGCCTGTCCGACGGCGCGGTCGTCGAGGCGGTGCGCATCCCGCTCGAGCGACCGGGGCGGTTCTCGGTCTGCGTCAGCTCGCAGGTCGGCTGCGCCCTCGGGTGCACGTTCTGCGCGACCGGACGGCTCGGCCTGGCCCGCAACCTCGAGGCCTGGGAGATCGTCGAGCAGGTCCGCGTGGTCCGGCGCCGCCTCCCGGCGGCCGCCGCCGGCGCGCCGCCGTCGCGGGTCCACGGCGTCGTCTTCCAGGGCATGGGCGAGCCGCTGGCCAACCTCGACCGGGTGCTGCAGGCGATCGAGGTGCTGTCGGAGCCGGCGGCGCTGCGCATCGACGCCCGCGCCATCACCGTGTGCACCGCCGGCCTGCCCCAGGGCATCCGGCGCCTCGCCCGCGAGGCGCCGCAGGTGCGGGTCGGGTGGTCGATGGGCAGCGCCGTGGCCACGACCCGCCGCGCGCTGATGCCGGTGGCGCGCGCCCACGCCGACGACGAGGTCGTCGACGCCCTGGTCGAGCACGCCCGGGTCACCGGCCACGCCCCGATGTGGGCGGTGACGCTGCTGGCCGGGGTCAACGACGGCGACGACGACGCCCGGGCCCTGGCCGCCCGCGCCGCCGCGTTCCGGGCCGCGACCGGGCGGACCCCGCGGATCAGCGTGATCGCCTACAACCCGATCGGCGACGGCGCGACGCCCGATCCGTTCGCGCGGTCGCCGCGTGAAGGCGATTTCCGGGCCATCCTGGCCGCCGCCGGGCTCGGCTCGCACCGGCGCTACTCCGGGGGCGGCGACGTCGCCGCCGCGTGCGGTCAACTCGCCGCCACGGCGTGAGATACTGGCCGCCCATGCACCCGCTGCACGACATCGTCGTCCCGCCGAGCATCGAGGAGTTCGTCCCGGTCGTCATCGAGATCCCCAAGGGCTCCAAGCTCAAGTACGAGATCGACAAGACCACCGGCCTCCTGATGCTCGACCGCGTCCTGTACTCGTCGGTGCACTACCCGGCCAACTACGGCTTCCTGCCCCAGTCGCACGCCGACGACGGCGACCCGCTGGACTTCCTGGTGCTGATGCAGGAACCGGTGGTGCCGCTGACGATCGTCCGCGCCCGCGCGATCGGTGGCCTCAAGATGCGCGACGACAAGGGCGACGACGACAAGATCGTCGCGGTCGCGGTCGACGACCCCGCGTACAGCCACTACCACGACGCCGGCCAGCTGCCGCCGCACGTCATGATCGAGCTGCACCGGTTCTTCAGCGACTACAAGGTGCTCGAGGGCAAGGAGTCGGTGGTCGACAAGCTCTACGACCGCGAGCGCGCGCTCAAGGTCATGCGCGAGGCGCTCGACGGCTACCGGACCAAGGCGGCGTGGAAGAAGTGACCGGGCCGCGGCGGCCCGCCCGCGGTGGCGTTTTCGTCACCGCCGTGTGACAGTCGACCGACGATGACGACCCGGGGCGACTCCGGCCCCTCGATCTGGTGGTGGGCCTTCGGCTACTTCGCCGCGTACGCGCCGTACGCGGCGCTGACCAAGGCGATCACGTCGGGCCTGCTGGGCGACGGCCGCGCCCCGCCGACCGGGGTCGAGCTGCTGCCGATCAGCGTCGCCGCCACGGTCACGACCGCGATCCTGTTCCTGTGGCTGACCGGGTGGTGGCGCCACGCCCGCAAGCCGGTGGGCCGCTGGCAGGTGCCGCTGCCCAGCAAGCTGACCGCGCTGTCGGGGCTGTGCTCGGCCGGCATCATCGCCACCACCACGCTGGCCTACACCTTCGAGGGCGTCAGCATCGTCTACGTCATGCTGCTGATGCGCGGCGGCCTCTTGATGATGGCGCCCGGCATCGACGCCCTGACCGGGCGCAAGATCGCGTGGTACTCGCTGGTCGCGCTGGCGCTGTCGGCGGCGGCGCTGGCCACCGCGGTCAGCGGCGCCGGCGGCTTCGCGATCAGCCGGGCCTGCGCGATCGACATCGCGCTGTACCTGTTCTGCTACTTCGTGCGGCTGCAGCTGATGAGCCGCAAGGCCAAGTCGACCGAGCCCGGCGCCAACCTGCGCTACTTCGTCGAGGAGCAGCTGGTGTCGTCGCCGGTGCTGCTGCTGGGCCTGGTGGTGTGGGCCAGCGTCGGCTCGGGCGCGTTCGCCCACGAGCTGCACACCGGGTTCACGACCTTCCTCGATCGCCCGGAGTGGGCGTGGGCGATCCTGATCGGCGTCATGTCGCAGGGCACCGGCATCTTCGGCGGGCTGATCCTGCTCGACAAGCGCGAGAACACGTTCTGCGTCCCGGTCAACCGGGCGTCGAGCGTCCTCGCCGGCGTGATCGCGACGACCGCGGTGTGGCAGATCTTCGGCGGCAAGCACCCGCGCGGCACCGAGCTGCTCGGCGCCGCGATCATGATCGGCGCGATCCTGGTGCTCAGCCTGGGGGGACTGCACGCGAAGGGTCGCGCGCGGTCGCGTACACCCTGAGCACGAACTGGCCGGCCGGCGTGGCCCGGTAGCGATCCATCAGCGCGAGCATGCCGTCGGGCAGGTCGGTCATCGGCGTGTGCGCGCCGGCCTCGGGCGGCATCACCACCGGCACCGCCAGCGCCGCGAAGGTCAGGTCGGCGGCGGTCAGGCGATCGCCGCACAGCCAGGTCCGGCCGTCGGCGAGCCGGTCGCCGACCTCGGCGAAGACCTCGTCGACGCGGTCGCGCGACCGCGCGACCCCGGCGGGGGTGATGCGCAGGCCGCGCCGCATGATCGCGCGCACCAGCGGCGCGGTCAGCCGGGCGGCGACGACCTCGCGGCGCGGCGCGCCGCGGATCACCCGCAGCTGGGCGCGCAGGACCGGCAGCAGCTGATCGTAGGCGAGGCGGCGGGTGTGGGGGCCGAGGTCGCGATCGAAGCGGTCCTCGAGCGCGACGACGTCGTCGTCGCCGGGCGGGAACAGCGGCGGCGCGGCGCCGCGGGCGTCGGCCCAGCGCAGGATGTCGGTCGAGTCGATCACCGGGCCGGCGTCGGTGACCAGCACCGGCACGCTGGTGCGACCGCCGGCGCGGCGCGCCGACGGGGCATGGAACAGCGGCAGGTGGCCGTCCTCGACGTAGGCGAGGTCGGCGCGATCGAGGGCCCACCGGGCCTTCTCGCAGAAGTGCGAGAACGGGATCGTGATCAGGCGCGGCGGAGCCACCGGGTCAGGCCTTGTAGCTGGGGCGCGCCTTGACCTGCTGGTACCAGCGATCGAGGTTGCGGTGGACGTCGGGGTCGAGGCGCAGCTTCGACACCTTGCCGAAGTCGAGGGCGCAGACCGCGGTGATGTCGGCGACGGTGTAGTGATCGCCGGCGAGGAACTCGTGGTGGCCGAGCTCGTGGTCGAGCCAGGCCAGGCGCTCGGCGACCAGCTCGCGCATGATCTCGCCGAACGCGGGCGCCTGCTTGATGCGGCCCTCCCAGAACGGGTGGGTGTTGCGGAAGATCTGGGCGATCGGGAACAGCAGCTCGAGCTCGGCGTGGCGGTTCCACTGCTCGACCTGGGCGCGCTCCCAGGCGTCGGCGCCGAACAGCGGCGGGTCCGGGTAGGTCTCGTCGATCCAGCGGCAGATCGCCATCGACTCGCGTAGCGTGCGGCCGTCGTCGAGCTCGAGCACCGGCAGGAGGCCCAGCGGGTGGCGCTCGAGGTGCTCGGGGGCGCGGTTGGCCTGGTCGTTGATGCTGACCTCGACCAGATCGACCGAGACGCCCCGGGCGCCGAGCTGCTTCTCGGCCATGAAGATGCGCACCCGGCGCGGGTTGGGCGCGTGCGGATCCTGGAACAACCTCATGGCCGCAGCCTAGCCCAGAGCGCGCCGGGTCGCGCCGCCGGACCGGGCCGATCGGCGCCGGCGAGGGACGTTGCGCCAGCGTGGCCGACCGCGCGCCCCCCGAGGCTCCAAGGAGCCGAGGGGCGCGATCCAGCGGCGCGCGATCCGCCGCGAACGCCGGGCGAGCGGAGGGCCGGCGCGTGATACTCGCGCCAGCGTGGGGGCCGACCACCACCACGGGCGCCGGGCGCCAGAGAAGGCTGCACGACCGACGCCGCAACGACGCTCATCGTCGCGTCACCGGCCGCATCGATCGCTCGATCCGACGCGCCAGCGACAGTTCCGCCTGGGCCGCGTCGGTGCGGTCCACACGGACCGCGGCCGTCACCGGCTCGTCCCGTTCGTCCCGGGGCCTCGGCGGCGCGCCGTACGGTCTGCCATCGGCGTGGGTGAAGACGACCTCGCCCGACGCCGACCGCGTGATCTTCAAGCGGCCCGCGTGGACCGCGTCGTGATGACCGCCGCACAGCGAGACCAGGTTCGCCATCGTGTGCGGACCGCCCTGCGCGCGCGGCCGCACGTGGTGGACCTCGACCCATCGCGACGCCCGGCATCCGGGCACCCGGCAGCGGCCGTGGTCTCGCGCGACCACCGCCGCGCGCACCCGCGCCGGGATCGTCTGGGTCGGCTTCGCCACCGCGAGACCATCGCCGTCGACCCGGCCGAGCTCGCGGGCGTCGCAGCGCGCGCGCTCGACGACGGTCGCGGGCACCTCGACGGCGCGGCCGCCGCCGTCCTGGTCACGCGCTCGCAGTCGGGGCACTGCATCAAGGCGATCTGGTACGCGGCGCGGCCGCGCTTGCCGGCTCCGCTCGATGGGCCAGCGCGCCCGCGAGCAGGCCGAGGCACAGCGCCCGCAGCAGCTCGTCGTCGGGCACGGCCTCGCCGCGCTCGAGCTCCAGCGCCAGCCTCGCGTCGCGCCACAGCGCGTACGTCTCGGCGCTGACCTCGAACGACACCACGCGCCGGACCTCGGCCGGATCCACCGGATCGCCCGGTAGATCACCGGCTTGCGCCCCGCGACCAGGGTCTCGATCCGTGCACCGTCTTGCCGGCCGCCGCGTCGAGCCACACCCGCTCGGTGTCCTGGCGAACGACCCGCGTCAGCTCGCGCACCGCCGAGTACGACTGCTCGCCGCGGGCCAGCGCCGCCGCGGTCCGCGGCAGGACCTGCAGCGCGCTGGCCACGCGTAGCCGCTCGCGCGCCGCCCGCGGCCCGTAGCCGAGCGTGCGCTCGAGGTACTCGTGCAGGCTCGCGTAGCCGAGCCGGCGGTGCAGCTCGACCTGCTGCGCGAGCACCAGCCAGCGCGCCTCCTCGGCGTCGAGCGCGGCGCGTCGTCGGGCGACGCCGCGCAGCTGGCGATCGAGCTGGCGCCAGTCGGGGGCCGCGTCGCGGCCGCCGCCGAAGCCCGCACTGTCGAGTCCACTGCACACCACACCCTCGTCGTTCCCGCGATCGAACATCTCAACTCCTCCCTGCGCACGCGCGCATTCCTTCTCTACCACGACGAGTTCGGGCCTCCTGTCGTCGCCGTGGCGCCCCAGAACCGCCCTCGACCCTCTGCGTCGTCGTCGCGGTCCGCTTCGCGGCGCCGCGGGCCCCGCTGCGCGTCTCGTCGACGATCGGCCGCGGCATCGCGTCGGCGTCTCGTCGTCGGCCGCGAACGCCGTCAAGGATAATCGACCGCAATCGTCCCGGGTCGTGTCTTTCGTGTCCGGTTGCCGGACAGCGTGCAGCGCGGCTCGCGCGGCCGTCGCGATCCCGACGACCGGCCCGCGCCCGCAACGCTCGCGCCCCGCGCCGAGGCGCCGGGCCCCCGTCTTCGGGCCCGGCGCCGGTGGTGATGTTCTGCAGCCACGCCGGCGCGAGCACCCACGCTCATCGGGGAGCCAGCGACCGGTCGTGCCGGAGCCGGAGCCGCGCAGCCGCGCAGCCGCGCAGCCCCCGCAGCCGCGCAGGCCCCGCAGCCCCCGCAGCCCACGCCACGACCCACGCGGACGGCGCCCCAGCCCCCGCACGTCCCGCGTCCCGCGCCCTCGCGCTCCCGCGTCCAACCGCGCCGGCCGGCCGCGCCGCGCACCCACACGACCGTCCCCGCCGCCCTCTCCGGAGCCTCCGGGAGCCGGCACCGACGCGTCGTCCCACCACCACGCCCGCCGCGTCACCACGCCCGCCGCGTCACCACGCCCGCCGCGTCACCACGCCCGCCGCGTCACCACGCCCGCCGTGTCACGGCGTCCGCCATCCGTCCGGACCTCGCCGCTCGCCGCGCCTGTCCGGATCCCGCCCCGCGCCGCCGCGCTCGCGCCGCCGCGCTCGCCTGCCGCGCCCGCGCAGCCGCGCCCGCGCAGCCGCGCTCGCGCCGCGCCGCGCCGCGCGGCTCAGCGCCCGCCGAAGGGCAGGTCGACGCCGCGGCCGGGCAGCCACGACGGCGCCTCGCGCAGCGCCTCGTCGATCGAGCGCGCGGCCTCGCGGCCCTCGGCGATCGCCCAGACGATCAGGCTGGCGCCGCGCTTGGCGTCGCCCGCCGCCCACACGCCGTCGACGCTGGTCCGGTAGCCGGCGTCGACCGCGACGTTGCCGCGGCGGTCGAGCGCGACCCCGAGCTGCTCGACCAGCGGCGTGGCGTCGGGCCCGGTGAAGCCGAGCGCGAGCAGCAGGGCGTCGCACGGCAGCGCCAGCTCGTCGCCCACCGGGCGCAGCTCGCCGGGGTGAGCCGGCGGCCGGTCGGGCGGGCCCTCGACGCGGACCGCGTGCAGCGTGGTCAGCCGGCCGTCCTGGCCCGACAGCCGGGTGGTCTGCAGCGCGAACTCGCGCTCGCCGCCCTCCTCCTGCGACGACGACGTGCGGAACACCATCGGCCACTGTGGCCACGGGTTGTCGTCGGCGCGGGCCGCCGGCGGCGCCGGCATCAGCTCGATCTGCTGGACCGAGGCGGCGCCCTGGCGGAGCGCGGTGCCGAGGCAGTCCGAGCCGGTGTCGCCGCCGCCGAGGACGATGACGTGGCGGCAGCGGACGTCGAGCGCGCTGCGCTCGCGCTCGCCGCCGACCACCTCGTTCTGCTCGGTGAGGTAGTCCATCGCCATGACGACGCCGGCGAGGTCGCGGCCGGGGACGGCGAGGTCGCGGCCGCGGCGGGCGCCGACCGCGATCAGCACGGCGTCGTGGCTGGCGCGCAGGTGATCCCAGGTCGGCTCGCGGCCGACCTCGACGCCGCAGCGGAACCGCACGCCCTCGGCCTCGAGCAGGGCCAGGCGGCGGTCGATCACCCACTTCTCCATCTTGAAGTCGGGGATGCCGTAGCGGAGCAGGCCGCCGGCGCGCGGCGCCGCCTCGAAGACGGTGACCGTGTGGCCGGCGCGGTTGAGCTGCGCGGCCGCGGCCAGGCCGGCGGGGCCGGAGCCGACCACCGCGACGGTCTTGCCGGTGCGCAGCCGCGGCGGCTCGGGCCGGACCCAGCCCTCGGCGAACGCGCGCTCGATGATCTGCTTCTCGACCTCCTCGATCGTCACCGGGTCGGTGTTGATCGCCAGGACGCAGGCGCCCTCGCACGGCGCCGGGCACAGCCGGCCGGTGAACTCGGGGAAGTTGTTGGTCGCGGCCAGGCGGCGGTGGGCGTCGCGCCAGCGGCCGCGGAAGATCTGGTCGTTCCAGTCGGGGATCTGGTTGCCGAGCGGGCAGCCCTGCTGACAGAACGGCACGCCGCAGTCCATGCAGCGGCCGCCCTGCTTGCGGATCTCGGCCTCGGCCTCGGCGGTCGGCGGCCGGTACAGCTCCTTGTAGTCGCCGAGGCGATCGTCGACGCCACGCTTCTTGGGCAGCAGGCGCTGCCACTCGAGGAACCCGGTGGGCTTGCCCATGGCTACTTGCCCCCCCGGCCGCCGTCGACGAGCTGCAGCCGGACCGCGGCGTGCTGGCCGCTGGGCGGCCGCGGCCGGCTCTGGGCCCGGCGTTGCTGCAGCACCCGCTTGTAGTCGACCGGCATCACCTTGACGAAGCGCGGCACCATCTGCTCCCAGTTGTCGAGGATGCGGCGGCCCAGCCCGGAGCCGGTCCAGCGGACGTGGTCCTCGATCATGCCGAAGACCAGCCAGATGTCGCTCTCGTCGACCATCGACTCGAGCTCGACCATCTCGAGGTTGCAGCGGCTGCGGAACGTGCGGGCCTGATCGAAGACGAACGCGGTGCCGCCGCTCATGCCGGCGGCGAAGTTGCGCCCGGTCGGGCCCAGCACGACGACGACGCCGCCGGTCATGTACTCGCAGCCGTGGTCGCCGACGCCCTCGACGACCGCGCGCGCGCCCGAGTTGCGGACCGCGAAGCGCTCGCCGGCGAGGCCGGCGGCGTACAGCTCGCCGGCGGTGGCGCCGTACAGCGCGACGTTGCCGATGATGACGTTCTCCTCGGGCGTGTACGGCACCGTCGGCGGCGCCGACACCGCGACCCGGCCGCCCGACAGGCCCTTGCCGATGTAGTCGTTGGCGTCGCCGATCAGCTGCAGCGTCACGCCCGGGGCCAGGAAGCCGCCGAAGGTCTGGCCCGCCGAGCCGGTGAAGCGGACGTGGATCGTGTGGTCGGGCAGGCCCTTGGCGCCGTGCAGCCGCGCGATCTCGCCGCTGAGGTAGGTGCCGGCGGCGCGGCGGGTGTTGTCGATCGGCAGCTCGAGCGACACGTTCTTGCCGGTGCCGGTCAGGATGTCGCCGGCGCGGCGCAGGATCTCGTGGTCGACGTGGTCGTCGACCGGCCACGGCCGGGCCTGGACGAAGTGCCGCGAGCCCGCGGCCTGGCCCAGGTACACCGGCGGCGCCGCTGGCGGCCGGACGATCGCGCCGAGGTCGACCCGGCTGGCCTTCCAGTGCGACGAGCCCTTGACCCGCAGGCGGTCGACGCGGCCGATCAGGTCGTCGAAGCGGCGGACGCCGAGCCGCACCATCAGCTCGCGGACGCCCTCGGCGATCATCGTGAAGTAGGCGACGACGTCCTCGGGGCGGCCGGCGAAGCGGCCGCGCAGCTCGGGGTCCTGGGTCGCGATGCCCACCGAGCAGGTGTTGAGGTGGCACTTGCGCAGCATCACGCACCCGGTCGCGACCAGCGACGCGGTCGCCATGCCGAACTCCTCGGCGCCGAGCAGCGCGCCGACGACGACGTCGCGCGCGGTGCGCAGGCCGCCGTCGACCTGGATCCGGATCCGGTCGCGCAGGCCGTTGCCGACCAGGGTCTGCTGGGTCTCGGCGAGGCCGAGCTCCCAGGGCAGGCCGGCGTGCTTGATGCTCGAGATCGGCGACGCGCCGGTGCCGCCCTCGTAGCCGGCGATGACGACGCAGGCGGCGCGGGCCTTGGCGACGCCGGCGGCGATCGTGCCGACGCCGACCTCGCTGACCAGCTTGACGCTGACCCGCGCGGTCGGGTTGATGACCTGGAGGTCGTAGATCAGCTGCGCCAGGTCCTCGATCGAGTAGATGTCGTGGTGCGGCGGCGGTGAGATCAGCGACACGCCCGGGGTCGAGCACCGGACCTTGGCGATCCGGTCGTCGACCTTGTGGCCGGGCAGCTGGCCGCCCTCGCCGGGCTTGGCGCCCTGCGCGACCTTGATCTGCAGGTCCTCGGCGTTGACCAGGTAGTGCGCGGTGACGCCGAAGCGCCCCGACGCGACCTGCTTGATGGCGCTGCGCCGCAGATCGCCGTTGTCGTCGGGCTCGAAGCGGTGCGGCTCCTCGCCGCCCTCGCCGCTGTTGGACTTGCCGCCGAGCCGGTTCATCGCGATCGCCAGGGTCTCGTGGGCCTCGGCGGAGATCGATCCGAACGACATCGCGCCGGTGACGAAGCGGCGCAGGATCTCGGAGACCGGCTCGACCTCGGCGAGCGCCTGCGGCGTGACCTCGATGCCGGGATCGAGGTCGAGCTCGAGCAGGCCGCGCAGCGTCGACAGCGCGGCGTCCTCGTCGTCGCACAG